>CAVZTH010000043.1:0-501604 GCA_963778125.1 uncultured Alphaproteobacteria bacterium
GGACAGAACCTGTTGCATCACCCACACATTCATTTTCTCGTTCCGGGCGGCGGGATCGCGCCAGACGGTGAAAGCTGGATCGCCTGCCGACCGGGATTCTTTCTACCGGTCAGAGTGCTTTCGCGCATGTTCCGGGGATTATTCTTGCGCTATCTGCAGAAAGCGTTCGACGCCGGCGATTTAAAGTTCTTTGCCGCGCATCGTCACCTGCATGAGCCCGCTGCATTCCGGCGCTGCTTGAAGCCGGCCTGGAACACCGATTGGGTGGTCTATGCCAAGCGGCCGTTTGCCGGGCCGGCTCAGGTTCTGGAGTATGTGGGGCGGTACACCCATCGCGTCGCCATCTCCAACAACAGATTGCTGTCCATGGACAACGACCAGGTGCGCTTCCGCTGGAAGGACTACCGCGACGACAGCCGCCAGAAGACGATGACCCTCCCGGCCGCGGAATTCATCCGGCAATTCCTGATCCATGTGCTGCCGGACGGGTTTCACCGCATTCGTTACTTCGGCTTCCTCGGCAACTGCCATCGTGCCCAAAAGCTGGCGCTGTGCCAAAAACTGCTCGGGATGGCGCCGGCTAAACCGGCAGCCGATCCGCCGGCCGACTACCGCGATCGCTTTGAAGCCATGACCGGCCAGTCGTTGCGGGAATGCCCACACTGCCACACCGGCATCATGGTGGTCGTCGACTGCATCCCCCGACCCAAAGTCTGTCAGCCGGTTCCGGACACATCATGACCCCGGATCAGCACGCCAACCGCATGAGCCCGAAGCACCCGCCAGATCGTAATGCAGCTGCTTGTCCAGCGACAGCCACTCCGGTGCTCGATCATGACCAAAACAGACAGACCCCGCCTGCGATGATGGCGAGCGGGCCCGACTGCCTCGGTGCAGACCTCCAATCCGCAGGCCCGAATGCTCCAATGGTGCACCAGCAAAGGAAGCGGTGCCATTCAAAGCCCATAGCCCTCGCGGCATGGGAAGCGGCTTAGTCCAACACGTTTTTCCCTTACCGGCGCGGATCCAGCTGCGGAGCCTCAGCGCAGAAGTCGGCGCGCCGCGCCGCCAAGCAAAAAACGCTGTACGTTATGCGGTTGAAATTCGGGATGTTGTAAGTCACCAACGGAAGGTCGTTATCCACAAGCCCTTCGGCGCTTTCTGGTGGGTGCGTGCTCGGGGATAACGGCCGACAGTGCTTTTCCGGAGGGCGTCCCGCCTGTCATCCCCGCCCGGGGGAGGAACAGGCAAAATGATAACGGTTCGGCGCAGGTCTCTGGGACCTCGTGGCGTGACCCATTTATACCCGCAACGGCTGTCCCCGACCTCCACACCAAACCCCCAGGAGCCCCGTCGCCTATCCCGCCATCGGTCTCCCGCCTATACCACCGCACAGACCGATGCCCCGCGTTACACCTCCTCGTCCGGCGATGCCAGGCCCTCGGCCGGGCCGAAGCGTCGTTCCTGCAGACGAAGCAGTTCGACTAGGTCGGTCACCCCCGGCAGCACCGCGGCGATACCACAGTAGGGGCACAAAGGCGTGTCACCGTCATCGATCCAGTCGATCACCTCCACCGCCGGGAAGGTCTGCAGACAACAGAAGCAGCCGCACTCCATGAGGCTTTCCCCAATCTTCCGGCTCCCAATCTTCCAATTGATCGCCGCGACCACCCTGATCCGGCTGGCCTTCGCCGCGACAACCGGTCTCGGGGTCGACGAAAGCTATATGGTGACAGCCGGACGCACATTGAGTCTCGGCTATTTCGACCATCCCCCCGCCAGCTGGTGGCTCTCCTGGGGCGCCGCCCATCTGCTGGGATCCGAGGCGCCGATCGCGGTCCGCCTCCCCTTCATCTTGTTGTTCGCCTGGTCGCAATTCCTGGTCTGGCGGATCGGGTGCGTCGTGGCCAACCACCAAGCCGGGTTCTGGGCCGCCGTAGCCCTGAACATCTCGCCGGTCTTCGGAGTCACCACCGCGATCTGGGTCCTGCCGGACGGCCCGCTGGACACCGCCCTGCTCGGCGCCGCGCTCTGCCTGCTCTACGCGCTGCCCGCGCAAGGACGGCGCGCCACAGCCTGGTGGGCCGCCGCGGGCAGTCTGCGCCGGCTTGGCCCTGTGTTCCAAATACTCCGCCATACTGACCATAGGCGGAGCGTTTCTTTACCTCGCGATCAGCCCCGCCCATCGGCCCTGGCTGCGGCGCCCGCAACCCTACCTGGCGGCCGTGCTCACGCTCCTGGTGTTTTCACCGGTCCTGGTCTGGAACGCCGCCCACGGCTGGGCGTCCTTCGCGTTCCAGGGCGACCGCGCGATGGGCTTCCGCTTCCACCCCCTGATGCCGCTCCAAACCCTGGCCGGCGAGGCCCTGTTCGTTCTGCCATGGTTCTGGGTGCCGATGATGATCGCTTTCGTGGCGGCGCTCAGCCGAGGCGCCGTCTGGCCTCACCGTCTGCTCGCCTGCCTCGCCGCGCCGCCCATCGTTGCCTTTGCCGTGATTTCGGCCTGGTCAAGTCAGCGCATCCTCTATCACTGGGCCGCCCCCGGCTACCTCATGCTGTTCCCGCTGCTCGGTGATACCATCGCGCGCCTGCTGGACCGCGCCTGGATGCGCCACATGCTGGCCGCTTCGGGAACCCTGGTTCTGCTGGCAATGCTGGCGATCGCCTGCCAACTGCAGTTCGACTGGCTCGGCGGCTCCCTCACCGCTGTGACGCGCAACGACCCGACAGCCGAGGGCCTGGACTGGACCTCTCTCGAGCATGACCTGCGTTCGCGCGGCCTGCTGCCGCCGGGAGCCCTCGTTGCCGCACTCAATTGGCGCGACGCAGGCAAGATCGGCTACGCATTGGGACCGGACTCGACCATGTTGTGCCTGAACTCCGACGCACGCCAGTTTGGCATCGCCGATCCGCCCCGCGACCACGCCGGACAAGATTTTTTGCTGCTGCTGGTGGACCCAGCCGAACGCGCAACCGAGCAAGCCAAAGCATGGTTTCAAACGATCGAGACCTTGGCCCCCACTTCCGTTCTATTCCACGGCCGGGTGCTACGAACCATCACGGTCCTGCGCGGCCATACATTGCTCCCTCGTCCATAAGCGAGACCAGTCGCAGATATTCGACTTTCACTGTTCGGGTAAATCGGAGCTATGATCCACTGGCGGGACCAGACCAAACAGCACGGCCCGCAAACTCCAGGCGCGTGACGCCCGGAACCAGGGAGGCTGACGATGGATGCACCGGTAACTATCGACCCGCGTGAAGACGCCTACGCCACGCCGATCGAGCGGATCGACGTCAGCAACCCCCATCTGTACCAGGACGATACCTGGCGTCCGTATTTCGAACGCCTGCGCCATGAAGACCCGGTGCACTGGTGCGAAAATGGCATCTACGGAGCCTTCTGGTCGGTCACCCGCTACCGCGACATCATGGCGGTCGATACCGACCACAAAGCCTTCTCATCCGACGCGCTGATGGGCGGCATCGTGCTGCGCGACCTGCCGGTGGACTTCCGCCGGCCTAGTTTCATCTCGATGGACCCGCCGAAACACGACGAGCAGCGGAAGATCGTCGCCCCAATCGTCGCCCCCGGCAATCTGGCCAAGCTGTCGGATACCATCCGCGAACGCGCCGGCCGCATCCTGGACAATCTGCCGCGCGGCGAAACGTTCGACTGGGTCGAGCGGGTCTCGATCGAACTGACCACTCAGATGCTGGCGACACTGTTCGACTTCCCGTTTGAGGAGCGCAACAAGCTTACCTACTGGTCCAATGTCGCGTCGGTGAATACCCGAGCCGGCACCGAGATCGATTCGGAAGCCAAGCGCAATGCCGTGCTCGACCAGGCCGTCGCCTACTTCACCGACCTCTGGCACCTGCGCCAGAAGCAACCGCCGCGCCCCGACCTGATTTCGATGCTGGCGCACGGCGAAGCGACACGCGATCTTCCGTCGCGCCCGCACGAGTTCATGGGCAACCTGATGTTGCTGGTCGTCGGCGGCAACGACACCACGCGCAACTCGATTTCCGGCGGTGTGCTGGCGCTGAACCAATACCCCGACCAATATCGCAAACTGCGTGAGAATCCGTCGCTGGTGACCGGCATGGTGCCGGAGATCATCCGCTGGCAGTCGCCGGTGATCCACATGCGGCGCACCGCGCTGGCAGATACCGAGGTCGCCGGCAAGACGATACGCAAAGGTGACAAGGTCGCCATGTGGTATTTGTCCGGCAACCGCGACGAGACCGCCATCGAGAACCCGGACGCGTTCGTCATCGACCGCCCGCGTCCGCGCCAGCATCTGTCGTTTGGTTTCGGCATCCATCGCTGTGTCGGCAACCGGCTGGCGGAAATGCAACTGACCATCCTGTGGGAGGAAATCCTCAAGCGGAAGCTGCCACCGATCGAGGTCGTCGGGCCGCCGACCCGCGGATACTCCAATATCCTGCGGTCGATCGGTTCCTTGCCCGTCCGTATTGCAGCCGCCTGACGGAGCGCCGGCATGTCGATCCCGTATTACGACTGCATCGCTCATCACGCGATGCGGCGCCCGGATTCGCTGGCCGCGGTGGACCTGGCAACCGGACGCCACCACACCTACCAAACCTTCAACGAGCGAATCACTCGTCTCGCCGGATCATTACGTCAAAATTACGGAATCGCCGGCGGCGACCGGGTCGCGATCCTGGCACCGAACACCACCGACACGTTCGACGTGCAATTTGCCTGCGGTCGCCTCGGCGCGATTTTCGTGCCGTTGAACTGGCGCCTGGCGAACCCGGAATTGCTCGCCATCCTCGCCGATTGCACCCCGGCGATGCTGATCTACGATCCGGAATTCGCCGAGCGCGCGCAGGATCTCGCTCAGGTCCGCGGTATTGGCAACCTGGTTTCGCTCGGCCCGGCGTTCGAACGGATCGCCCTCGACGGACCCCGGCTGGACCAGCCGGCCGCGGTGACCCTGGATGACACCGCGACCATTCTTTACACCTCCGGCACGACAGGACTGCCGAAGGGTGCGATCATTTCGCATGGCATGAATTTCTGGAACACCGTGCATTGCATGGCCTCGATCGGCATCCAGCGCTCGACCGTGTTCCTCGGGATGCTCCCGCTGTTCCATAGCGGCGGGCTCAACGTGTTTTCCTATCCGACGTTCCAGGCCGGCGGAACCGTAATGATCACCCGCGCGTTCGATGCGGGCGAGGCGCTGCGGCTGATCGGCGATCCGGCGATCGGCATCACCCACATTTTCGGCGTGCCGGCGAACTTCCAGTTCATGGCCCAGCATACGAGCTTCGCCGAAACCAACGTCAGCAGCTTGGTTTACGCCGGGGTCGGTGGCGCCCCGACCCCGGACAGCATCCTCGCAATCTGGCAACAACGCGGGGCGGTGCTGCAGCAAGCCTACGGCATGACCGAGACCAGTCCCCTGGTGCTCATCCTGGACAAGGAAGACGCGGTTCGCAAAGCGGGTTCCGCCGGCAAGCCCGTGCTGAACATGGAAATGCGCGTGGTCACCGACGACGGCACCGACGCTCCGCCCGGCACCATCGGCGAGGTGTGGGTCAAAGGCCCGAACATCACCAAAGGCTACTGGCGGCAACCGGAGGTCACCGCGGCGTCGTTCACCGATGGCTGGCTGCGCACCGGCGACGCCGCGCTGGTCGATGATGAGGGCTACTACTTCATCGTCGACCGCTGGAAGGACATGTATATCTCAGGTGGCGAGAACGTGTATCCCGCCGAGGTTGAAAATGTCCTCTATCAGAACGAATCGATCGCCGAGGCAGCGGTGATCGGCATCCCGGACAAAAGATGGGGCCAGGTCGGTCGGGCGGTCGTTGTTCTGAAGAACGGACATGAACTAACCGAAGACGACATCGTCGCTTACTGTGCCGTCAATCTGGCCCGCTACAAATTGCCGCACTCCGTGGTGTTCACCGACGCGCTTCCCCGCAACGCGACAGGGAAGGTGCATAAGCCGACCTTACGGCAGGCGTTCGGGGTTCCCTGATACGGCGATGCTCATCCGCGGTGGATTTGATACTTCGGCGCGTCAGAACCGCTTGGAGATTTCCCGGGGCTCAAGACCTTTCGGCCACGAATGTGTAAGCGCATCCCAATCCGTGAATCTCGCCTTCCATGTGCGACCCGGTAATGCTGCCAACCATCTCTGGGCCGCCATTTGTGGGAAACCCATCAAACGACCCATCGGGTGAAATCTCAGTGACTTCGATAGTCGGAGAAAGGTCCGGGTCGGGCGGCAGGTTGGGGTGCGCCAGAAGGTATCTGAACGCGTTGTGCTGGATCGATAGGGAGATTGTCTGGGGCGTGTCACACCAGTTGCTGTTCGGTCCCCCCAAGGTGTGTGAGGTAACCCGGATCCTACCTCGATAGGTGCCGTCGAACGAAACAAACGCTGCCTTTGGTGTCGGCGGGGCAGGCGGCGGCTGCGAAGAACATGCCGCCAGAGCAAGCAGGATTACGATCGCTGGCATTGTGCGTGAGTGAGGTTTCACTTGGCCCTTGTCTCCATCCGCCTGTGCTGTCGGGATACACCCGTTTCGCACGCACGACGAATAGTAGCGCGTCGCGGCGCCCCCGGCAAACGGACCGAAAAAGCCCTCGACGAGCGCCTCGCTTACGACCGACCTTCCCCCTGGCGCCCGAAATGTAAGCGGAACCAGTTAACGACATCCCGGACGGCGACCTCAAAACCGCCATTGAGCACGCTCGCGCCGCCATCGACGCTCACCGCGACCGCGTATCGGCCGGCCATCACGACACAGGAAACAACCAGCGTTGGGCCGGCGAGATGATCGATACCCTGAAGCAAATGGGGCTACGGGTTCGACAAAATCCCGGCGGATAGACCGAACTACCCCGGCATCCCCAACCGCCGTGATGCAATTCGAGCGCCATCAGCCATCGCGCGCAACTTCGCCCACACCACATCCTCAGCCACGCGTCCCCGTCCGGCCGAGGTATCGAACCCGCAATCAGTCCCCGCCAGCACCCGCGTCGGATCACCCACGACCTGCGCCACGCGCTCCAGTCGATCCGCCACGACCTCCGGATGTTCGACGAAGTTGGTCAGCGGGTCGATCACCCCGGCAACCACCACCTGACCATCGCCCAGCGGCAAATCCTTCAGACACCGGTATTCATGCGCATGCCGAGGATTGGCGAACGGCAGCACCCACCCGCCAACCTTCGCTTGGGCGATCACCGGCAGAATATCATGCAGGTCCACGTCGCAATCATGCGGCCCCTCATAATTTCCCCAGCAGGCGTGGATGCGGACCCGATCCCGAGGCACATTGACCAACGCGTCGTTGATCGTCCCCACCACGCGTTCGGCGAAATCGATGAAATCCGCCAGCGGCCGGTCCTGGTACGAGACATGCCGCTCCAACGCCAAATCCGGCGCGTCGATTTGCAACAGGAACCCGGCCGCGACGATCGCCTCATATTCCACCTGCAGCGCCCGGCCCAAGGCACGGAGGTAGGCATCCTCGGTACTATAGTATTCGTTCAGCAGCGCGGCTGCGATGATGCCGGGCGAGGGCGCGGTCATGAATGGTTCCGCGAAGCCGCCCTCGACCTCGTTCAAGGTGGCCGCGAACTCGTCACATTCCGCTTTGACGAGCGCCGGATCCAGATAGGTCACCGCACCGATCGCTTTTGGCACGGCGTCCCGATTGCTCACCGACCGCCGCGTCCCCTCATGCTCGGCGGTCCAGGCCCGGTACCCGGGATATTTCAGCGCATCGGCCATCGTCTTGCGGGTCCAGCTTCCACCGAAGCCGCTCATCCGTCGGCGCACATAAAGAAAGAATGCCTCTCGCTGCTGCTCCCCGTTGTTGCCGACATCGATCCCGCAGGCGATTTGCTGCCGAACGACATGCCGTGTCGCGACCTTGCCCGCGGCGTCGAGTTCGGCTTCGTCGATCGCCTCCCCCGCAGCCCGGCGCGCATACAATTCGGTCAGCGCCGCGGGTCGAGGCAAGCTGCCGGTATGCGTCGTGAGGATACGGGTCTCGCTGGTCAACATCAGACCGATCCTTTCTTTCAACCGCATGTAGAAGCTTTAATTTCGTTCATTCCTTGACATACGGCAATGTAGCTTCGATCGGTCGGCCTCGCCTGCCCTTTTAGAAGAACAGCAGGGAGCTTGAAATGCATATCGTCCGGCGGCGCGGCTGGAAAATCGCTGAGCGGCAGGTAACACCGGAGCACGCGGTGTTGAACCGGCGAAGCGTGGTCGCCGGCGGCACCGCCATGACCATCCTGCCGTCGCTCGCCGTAGCGGACGTGACGGCCAACCGGCGTTCAAGCCGGACCGTGCCGTGACCGACGAGAAATATGCGACCACCTACAACAACTATTACGAATTCGGCGAGAGCAAGAACATCTGGCGCAGCGCTCAGGCCCTCAGCGGCCCTGGACGATCAAGCTGGACGGGCTGATGGCGAAGCCGCGCACCGTCGATATCGACGACCTGCTGAAGCAGGTTACCCTGGAGGAGCGGATCTATCGCCACCGCTGCGTGGAAGCCTGGGCCATGACGGTCCCGTGGACCGGCTTCCCGCTGTCTCAACTCTTGAAGATCGCCGAACCGATGGCTTCCGCAAAATACGTTGTGTTCGAGACCGCGCAGGACAAAGTGATGGACGGCCTGAATGCACCTTTCTACCCCTTTCCCTACATTGAAGGTGTGACGATCGACGAAGCAGCGAACGATCTGGCCTTCATCTCCACCGGTCTGTACGGCAAGCCCCTGCCGCCGCAGAACGGCGGCCCGATTCGGTTGACGTTGCCGTGGAAATACGGCTTCAAATCCGCCAAAGCGCCGATCAAGATCAGCTTCGTCGAAAAGCGGCCCTCGACCTTCTGGGAATCGATCGGGCCGTCGGAATATGGCTTTTGGGCGAACGTCAACCCGGCTTTCCCGCATCCGCGCTGGAGCCAGGCGTCGGAGCGGCTGCTGGGTAGTGACGAAAGAGTGCCCACACGCATTTTTAATGGTTATGCTGAGCAGGTCGCGGGCTTATATACGGACCGGAAAACCGAGAAGCTGTTCATGTGATTGCCCAACGCGCCCTCGCCGTGATCGCCGCCATCCTCTTGGTCGCCGCCGTCGCCATCGCGACGTTCGGGTCCGAAAGCATCACCTTGGCGCAGGCAATCTACCTTCTCGATCACGATGTTCTGGACAAGCTGCCGCTGTGGTCCAGCCGGACATTGGGCAACTGGATGTGGCTGACCGTCATCCAGCCAATGTTGGAACGCCCGGCCTGGCTGGTCCCGGCCTCGGTCGGGCTGGTCTGTATCGGCCTCTCGCTCTCGCTCTCCAACCGCAAAACCACCCACAGATCCACCCGCCGCAGCTAATCTGCCGCAGAGGTTGGGCGATCGTGAACAAATCATTTTGTTCTGTTGGGCGATGTACTGACACCGAGCGAATAGTCGAACTTCGGGCGCGGGCGGCGATATCGAAGCGTCACCGACGCGAGCCGGTCAGATGCTACCGCGCACCTGCCGCGACTCCACAAACGCCATTCAGGAACGTCCGAAGCCAGGGCATCCGATGCCGTCGCCCAAAGCGTAATCGCGCTTTCCGAAGACCTGCGCGGCGACTATCGTAGTCCGGCGAAGCACGCGGGGCCTAAGCTCGCGTAACACAAGGGGTATGTGATGTCTGAATCGGTGGCGGTCGTTGCCCAAAAGGGGTCCTACAAGATCGAGGTTGAGGCTGGGAAATCCTATTGGTGGTGCGCTTGCGGCAAAAGCGGCAAACAGCCGTTCTGCGATGGCTCGCACAAAGGTTCAACATTTTCGCCGCTGAAGTTCGACGCCGAGCAGGCGGGGATCGTCTCATTCTGCGGCTGCAAGACCAGCGCCAATAAGCCTCGTTGCGACGGATCGCATAAAAACCTGCCCTAAGACCGGTCACCCTCCCCCGCCGGGACGAGCAAGGGTTGTTCGGGCCGCCTGCGTTGCTACGGTGCTTGCCGTGACGACAACGGTGACGGAGCAGACAATGAAGCGAGCCGACCTGACGGAGAAGATCCTCGACACCAAACGTGCGAACGATTGGAGTTGGGCCTACATTTGCGAACAGATCGGCGGCATGTCCGAAGTTCTGATCGTCGGTGCGTTGCTGGGCCAGATGAAGCTCGTCAAGCCGCTGGCAAAGAAGGCAGCGGCGCTGTTTAGTCTGACCGCGGCCGAAGAGCGGATGTTGAACGAGGTGCCTTATCGAGGCGCCCCGATGCCCCCGACCGACCCGCTTTTGTACCGGTTTTACGAGCTGGTGATGGTGAACGGGCCGGCCTGGAAGGCGCTGATCGAGGAAGAGTTCGGCGACGGCATCATGTCGGCGATCGACTTCGATATGCAGATTGACCGGGAGGCGAACCCAAAGGGCGACCGAGTGAAGATCACCATGTCGGGCAAGTTCCTGCCCTACAAGTACTACGGAAACGAGCAGGGGATCCTGGAGGCCGGCTACAAAGAGGAGTAGCCGGCGCTACGGTCCCCGCCGGAAAGTTCGGTAATCACGCCACCGGCCAACGTCGAAGCTGGTAGGCACCCTCCCAGAATAGGTATTCGGTACTGGGTGGACCGGATGAACGCGGTCATCATCCGATCGCGTAGCGCGGCCGATGCTCCCTCGGCGGCGGTGTCCGTCGCCGTCGATTACCGCGCGCACGGCATTGCCGAAGCCTTCGTCGGAATACGTGTCGATCCAGGCGCGATACCGGTTCTCGGCGGCGGCCTCGCGGGCGATGGCGTTGCCGACATCCCAGTAAATCCAGAAGCAGGGGAGCACCGCCGCCATCAATACTTCCCACGGCTCGTGATAGGCCGTGGCTAGCAGAAAGCTGGTATAACCCAGGCAATCCGGCGATGGCTCCGCCGCCTCCGCGCCAAATTCGCTGAGGTACTGAGCATGCAGCGCCTGCTCCACCGCGACCGCCTCCAGCGCGGACTCGGCGAACAGGCGCAGAGTCGCCCCGTCTGGTCCCCGCGCACCCGCCATCGCCAGGATACGCGAATATTGCTCCAGATACTGCGCATCCTGCTCGATGTAGAACTGAAACCGCGCCTTATCCAACGTGCCGGCGGCAAGTTCACGGTTGAACGGCAAGTCGTGGATCGCCGCCCGCAGAACGGTTGTCCGCTGCCAGGCATGGTCGCAAAAGCCGGTCATGCGATACTCTTTGATGCCATCTCGAACGTGTTCCGCGACAGGCCCGGCAGATCCAGGATCCGCTGCAATTGCCGCTTCATAAGATCTTGCCGGCCGGCATCGAACCGCCGCCATTGGCCGAGCGGCGAGACCATCCGCGCCGCCACCTGACCATTGGTCGGATCGAGTTGGATAATGGTGTCGGCATAAAGCCGGTAACCCACGCCGGACGCATCATGGAAGCGGACTTGGTTACCGGCGAAACTGCTGACCAGCGCACGGATCCGGTTTGGGTTTCGCAGATCGAAGTCCGGATGGGTCTTCAAGGCCTCCACCGCGCTCGGTGTGCCGGGCAACGATGACAACGCCTGAATCGCAAACCACTTGTCCAGCACGAGAGGATCATGACGCCAAGCCTGATAGAACGCCGCCAGGGCATCCAGCCGCTCCGGACAGTCTACGCTCGACAGGATACCCAGCGCCGCCAATACATCCGTCATGTTCTCGCCGGCATCGAACTGTGCCTTGGCAAGCCCCGTCGCCGATGCGTCGCCTGCCACGACAAGATAGCTCAGGCAGGTATTGCGCAGCGATCGCCGGCCGATTGCGGGGCCATCGATGCTGTATCCCCCGCGATCCGTCAGCCGGTCATAGGTCGCCCGCAGCCTGTCACTCAACGCTTGCCCGATCGCCGCCCGAGCCTTGTCACGCGCGGTATGGATCGCATCGACATCGACGATATCCATCTTGTCCGCCAGCGTCGCCTCGCCCGGCAGCGCCAGCGCCTCGGCCGCGAACGCCGGCTCCTGATCGAGCGCGGACGCGGCGGCTTCGATCAGCGCCGGGTCCACCTTCGGGTTCGCCGCCAGCCTGGATAACGGCCACCATGTCCAGCAGAGCCGTGGCGGCGAATTGCTGGCCGGATTCCCAGCGCACGAACGGATCGGTGTCGTGCGCCGCCAGGAAGCGCAACCGCTCCGGCGACAGCCCCGACAGTTTCACCGGCGCCGAGAATTCGCGCAGCAGCGACGGCACCGGCGGACTGGCGACATCAACGAATTCGAAACGGTTCTCCGCCTGGGTCGCCAGCAGAACGCGCGTGCCCTCGACCGGATCGGGTTCTCCATCCAGCCGCGTCGCGAGTTCCTGGCCATTGCCGTCCAGCAGACCCATGGCAACGGGTATGACCAGCGGATACTTGTCTGGCTGTCCCGGCGTCGGTTTGCTGCTCTGGCGAATGGTCAGGGAATAACGTTTTGTAGCCGCATCGTAAGTGTCTTCTATGGATACTTCCGGGGTGCCGGCCTGATGATACCACAGCTTGAAGTCAGTCAGATCGACGCCGGACGCATCCGCCATCGCCTGCACGAAATCATCGATGGTGACTGCATGATTGTCATGCCGCTCAAAATACAGGTCCATGCCGCGACGGAACGCGGGCCGGCCGATGATCGTCGCCATCATGCGGATGACCTCGGCGCCTTTGTTATACACCGTCGCCGTATAGAAATTATCGATCGCCATGTAGCTGGCGGGCTGCACGGGATGCGCGAGCGGGCCTGCATCTTCCCGGAATTGTGCCGCCCGCAAGCCCCGCACATCCCCGATACGCTTCACCGCTCGGCTGCCCTGATCGGCGGAGAACTCCTGGTCGCGATAAACCGTCAGGCCTTCTTTCAGCGACAACTGGAACCAGTCGCGGCAGGTCACGCGATTGCCGGTCCAGTTGTGGAAATACTCGTGCGCGATCACCGTTTCGATGCCTTGGTAATCACCGTCCGTCGCGGTTTCCGGACGCGCCAGAACGTATTTGGTGTTGAAAACGTTCAGCCCCTTGTTCTCCATCGCCCCCATGTTGAAGTCAGACACGGCGGCGATGTTGAACACGTCCAGATCGTATTCCAGGCCGAAGACCTCCTCGTCCCAGGTCATCGAGGTCTTCAGCGACCGCATCGCATGCTGGCAGCGATCCTCGTCGCCGCGCCGGACATAGATCCCAAGATCAACTTTCCGGCCGGACCGCGTGACGAAACTGTCCTTGACCGAAACAAGATCGCCGGCAACCAGAGCAAACAGATAGCAGGGTTTGGGATGCGGATCGGTCCAGGTGACCGAGCGCCAGCCGTCACCGAGATCGTTCACCGGGCCGGGATTGCCGTTCGACAGCATCACCGGGCAGGACACTGGTGATCGTCGTGGTATAGCGCGACATCACATCCGGGCGGTCGGGGAAGAAGGTGATCCGCCGGAAACCCTGAGCCTCGCACTGGGTGAAGTAGTTCCCGCCCGAGACATACAGCCCGGTGAAGTCAGTGTTGGCCGCTGGCGAAATCCGGGTCTCGATCTCCAGCACGCACTTATCCGGCATATCCGAAATTGTCAGACCGTGACCGGTTTCGTGGTACTCGCCCGGCGCCAGTGGAGACCCGTCACGTATCAGGCGAACCAGGGTCAGCGCCTCGCCATCCAGATGCAAGGGGGCCTCGGCCGGCGCTGCCGGATTCCGCCGCAGTGCCAGCCGGGAGACGACCTTCGTCGCGAGCTCATCCAGTTCGAAACTGAGGTCCACGGTATCGATCAGGAAGGCGGGCGGGGCGTAATCCGCCAGCTTGATCTCCTGGGGTGTCGAATCGGTGCTTATGGCATCGGCGGGCATGTCTTCTCCGGCGTTCGCTTGGCGAGCAGCCTAGCTGTTCCGCGCGGCCTCGGCGAGTACCTCCCGAGCGAGAGGCAGCATCGCGTAATCCACCATCGCGCCCTGATAACTGACGGCGCCGAGCCCGGCTTTTTCGGCGGCCTTGAACGCTTCCAGCAAGCCTTTGTAGTAGGCGACTTCCTCTGCCGTCGGACGATACACCGCATTGGCGATTGCGACATGGGTCGGGTGCATCACCGTCACCCCCGAGTAGCCGATATCGCGCGCCTTGCGGATCAGCCGTTCGACCGCCGTCAGATCGTCCTGCGCGGTCCCGAAAATGCCCGCCATCGGATGCATCGCCCCGGCCGCTCGGCTGTCCAGCACCAACTTCGACGCGAGGTAGAGTTGCTCCTCGCCCCCCGATGTCGCCCGGAAGCCGAACGCCCGAGCGAAATCGCCGGCGACCGGGCCGCTGACAGCGCCGTGGATGCCGCGCACCCGCGGACTGGCCTTGGCGAGGTGGTAGGCGTCGTACATCCCCTGCGCGGTCTCCGGCAGCGGCAGCAGGCCGACGCTGCCATGGGGGATGCCGGCACGCCCCTCGGCATAGCTCAGCAGATCGTGCAGCCGGCGAACCTCGTCCGGCGTCGCGACCTTGGGCGGCACGATCGCTGTAAGACCCTCGGTGACCGCTGCTTCGATTTCGGCCGGCGTGCCCTCGAACAGCGGCTGGATGCGGACGAAGGCGCCGACGCCAGCCGCGCGCAGTTCATGGATCTCGCTCTTCAGATGCGCCATCGCCTCAGGCTTGAACTGAGGCGGAACGGAATCCTCAATGTCCAGCACGACGGCGCCGGGGGAGACGCGGATGGCCTTCGCCACCCAGTCGCGGCGATGCGCGGGCACGAACAGCGCGGAACGGATGGGCCACATGCCACTTGTCTCCTTGGACGGTTCAGCCGGAGTTTGCGGGGACGCGGCTTAGGGTGCAATCCTGAGCGCGGAGGTTCCGTCCGATGCCCTATCCCACGCATCTGCTGCCCACCACCGTCGTCGGCAGCTATCCGCAGCCGGATTGGCTGGTGGATCGCGCGACGCTGCACCATCATGGCGTGCCGCGCGCCCATGCGCACGATATGTGGCGGGTGCCGGAGGCGCTGCTGGAGCAGGCGCAGGACGACGCCACCATCCTGGCGATCCGCGACATGGAGCGCGCCGGGATCGACATCGTCACCGACGGCGAGATCCGGCGCGAAAGCTACTCCAATCGCTTTGCCCTGGCGCTGGAGGGCGTGGATGCCGAAACTCCCGGCGAGTTGCGGACGCAGGCCGGCCGGGTGACGAAGGTGCCGCGCGTGGTCGGCAAGATCCGCCGGGTCGCCGGGGTGGAAACCCGGGACGCCCTGTTCCTGCGGGACAATGCAACGCGGGCGACGAAGATCACGCTGCCTGGGCCGTTCACGCTGTCTCGGCAGGTGCAGAACGATTTCTACACAGGACGAGGAAGAACTGGCGATGGATTATGCCATCGCGGTGAACGAAGAGCTGCGTGCGCTGAAGGCGACCGGCGTCGACGTGGTGCAACTGGACGAACCCTGGGTGCGCACCGCGCCCGACAAGGCAATTCGTTACGGCGTGCGGGCGATCAACCGGGCGCTGGAGGGGATCGAGGGACCGACCGTCGTGCATGTTTGTTTCGGCTATGCCGCCGTGGTCTCGGAAAAGCCCAGCGGCTATGGATTTCTGGCCGAGCTGGGGGATACGGTGGCGCAACAGATATCCATCGAGGCGGCGCAGCCTCGATTGGATCTGGGCGTGCTGCGCGAGCTGGCGGGCAAGACGATCATGCTGGGCGTGCTGGATCTGGGGGACCCGACGGTCGAGACCTCGGCGGTCGTCGCGGCCCGCATTCGGGAAGGGTTACGCTTTGTCGCCGCCGACAAACTGGTTCCGGCACCCGATTGCGGAATGAAATACCTGGCCCGCGACACGGCTTTTGGCAAACTGAAGGCGCTGACCGAGGGGGCGGCGATCGTGCGGCGCGAATTGGCGGGATAAGTCGACCGCGCTTAACCCTCCTGCCTCCGTAACCGTGCAACGCCGGTCTGCAGGAACACCGCGTATCCATAAACGGTCTCGTCCGGCTGGTTCCAGCACACGTAGCCGCGGCAGTCGTGCGGCCGAGCCTCGTAGACGCTGCACATGTGGTCGTCGTCGAGGAACTGGCAGGTCTTGAAGCCTTCCTTGATCCGCTTCTCGCCCTTCTTGGTGACCTCGACGATGTGGCGCTTCTCGAATTCAGCGACGGTAATATCCAGATGTTTGGCCAACCGCCTGATGTCATCGCGGCTGACCCGCACGTAGCCAGCCATCCGGCAGCACAGGGCCGGACATTTCAGGCAGTCTAAACGCTCATGCGAGACCATGGCGGACGTTTTGCGACTGGTCGGGAGCGGCGGCAAGGCCCGGCAACGGCGGACGGATTGGCGAGCGGCGAAGTGCGAATGGGGCCTCTGATGCCGTTCGGCGTATCGCCGGCTGGTATCAGACCACATCCTCGGTGCTAAAATCGGCCGGAACGATGACTTCCAGAACTTCGCAGTCTGGCGAATAGTCCAGCACGGTGTGCTCGATGCCCGAGGGTTGCAGCCAGCAGCTTCCGGCCGACATCATCTGCTCGCCGTGGCCTTCGAACTCGTTCTTCATCCAGCCTTTCAGCACATAGACAAGCTGTAGTTCGGTCTTGTGCAGATGCCGCTTGCGGACCTCGTCGGTGCAGGGCGGTATCAGCCGGATCACATGGGCCTGGCACAGCCCTCCGGTGGCCGCGGCGATCCCCAGATCTCGGTAATGCGCATAGGCGCGCAGGCCGTCCGGTTTGAAGTCGGCTTCGTTCAGATGGCTGACGGTGAAGACCTGGGTTGTAGCGGAGCCGCTCAATTTGCGGGGCGGCGGCTTTCGTGTCGCGGCGGGTGCACGTCCCCGCCGAGCGGCCGGGGTAGGAACAGCGATGCGGGTGGCGGGGCGGCGGGGCGCGGCCTTTTTCACCGCCACGGTCTTCGCGGCGCTCTTGACCGGTGCGGCGACTTTTGCGGTGGCGGCCTTCTTCGATGACACCGCCCGCTTGGCCGCCGCCGCCTTTTGAGCGGGAACCGCCTTTTTCGAGGCTCGAGCTTTGCCTTTCGCGACAGCCTTTACCGATGAACGCTTGGCCGAGGCGGCCTTCTTCGGCGCGGCCGCCATCTTTGGCGCGGCCCCTTTGCTCTTCTTGGCGGCCGCCTTTTTCTTCGGCTCGACCACCGCTACCTTCCCCGTCTTGCGCGCGGCGGCGGGAGGTGCTGCTTTCTCCTTTGCTGGGGCTACGCGCCCGGTGCCGGCCTTGGCCATGGCGTCTTCCTCGTGTTACTTTTTGGTTGCATTCAGTATCAACGGGATGACCCATGTATTTCAAGAGGGCGTTACGAAACTGATTGCCGAGGGGCTGCCGACGCCAATTCGCACGCCGGTCGGGATCAGAGTGCCGGCTGCGTCATCGATATGGAAGACCGTTATTTCGTCACTGTCCTGGTTGGCCACGTAAAGGTGCTTGGCATCCGGACCGAGGGCGAAAAACCGCGGCGTCAGACCGCCGGTGGGAACCGTGCCCACATAGGTCAGCGACCCGCTGCCCGGAGCAATGTCGAACTGCACGATACTGTTCTGGCCGCGGTTCGAGACATATAGCCGGCGCCCACAGGGCGACGCCGCGATTTCCGCGGTTGTATTATGCCCCGTATGACCCCTCGCCAGTGTCGAGATCACCTGCCGCTCGGTTGCCCCTCCCGCTGACCAGGCGAACACAGTCACCGTCGAATTAAGCTCGTTATTCACGTACAGCACCGATAACGTGGGATGGAACGTCGCGTGCCGAGGCGCGGCTCCGGGCGCCGAGTTTACAAAACCTTGTGGAATCACGGCCAGCCGGCCGTCGCGGAAGCGGAAGAAGAAGGTACGGTCGAGGCCTTTGTCTGGGACGATCACGAACGCTCCGGTGGGATCGAAAATCACCGCGTGCGGATGCGACGAGGTCTGCTCCTTTGGGTCGGGGCCGGGCGTTCCATGCAATGGGACCAATTGGCTGACCGACCGCAACGCTCCGTCCTCGTTGAGCGGCATCACCGCGACGACACCGGTTCCGTAGTTCGCGATCACCAGGAAGCGTTCGGTGGGATCGAGGGCAAGATCGACCGGGTTATTGCCCTGGCAGTCGGCCTGGTTGAGCAGGGTCAGTATCCCGGTTTGCCGGTCAATGACGAAAGCGCTGATCAAGTGACGGCCGCCGTGGACGCAGTAAAGACGGGTGCCGTCGCGGTTTGGCGTGAAGAGTGAGGGGTTTTCCAGGTTGCCTACAGTCTGGATGGGGCGCCAACCGCCGCTGACTGGGTTGACCCGATAAACGTTGATGCCGTTGCCACGGCCGTTCCGGTCCACAGTGGTGTAACTGCCGACATACGCGAACATCTTAGTCTCCCACGCTG
The DNA here is from genome assembly GCA_963778125.1 of uncultured Alphaproteobacteria bacterium. Classification (GTDB taxonomy): domain Bacteria; phylum Pseudomonadota; class Alphaproteobacteria; order Acetobacterales; family Acetobacteraceae; genus Rhodopila. The sequence goes on from CAVZTH010000043.1 coordinate 18,357, forward strand.
GTCGCCTGATCCAGAATGATCAGCACAAGCGCCGGATCGTCGATGGCGGATCCGTCAAATCGAACCAGAAGTCCGGCTTCGCCCCGGCTGGCCTGCTCCGCCGCGATGAGGGCCGGCATATCGTCGCGGACATGGCCGCCCTGGTTGGCGAAGAAGCCGATCACCACCACCGGATGAGCGCGCAGCCCGTGCAGGGTATCCGCCACGAATGGGGCTTCCTCCAGGCAAGCGGCTTCCACCCGAGCGAACAGGGTGGTCGAGGCGACGCGGGCAGCGTGCCGATGCAGCGCCAGAGAGCGGCCGGGCTCACTGGCAGACCCATGCCCGGCGACCAGAATCGCGGCAGAACGCGAGGGAATGGCGCAATCGCCGCAGGCGGCCAGCGCCCGGCGCTCGACAATCCCCGCCATGCCGTCGTGGACCCCGACCGGAGGACACAGAATGACCCGGCGCGATTGCTCGGCGTCGCCGGACGTGGCCGCGTTGATCGCTCGCGGCACGGCGACCTGGCTGAAATAGCCTTCTTCCATAAAGAAGGGCACGACGCGGATGATTGGCTGGCTGATCGCGGACAATGCGTCGCTCACGGACGGGGCGCCGTTCAGGACCGCCACCTCCACCTGTCCAAATTGTCCCCCGGTGCGGAGCGACTTGGCGTGCCGGTGCATGGCGGTCCCGGCATCCGGATAACGCGCCGAACCGTGCCCGACCAGCAACAAGGCTTCGTGCGAAGACAAATCCGGCACTCCACAATTCACTGTTAAATGTTCGAGAGGGCTCGCCGGTTTGCCCCCGAAGCTCATCTGGCGCAGATAAAGTCTGAATTGAACGTTTGATAAGCGGCAGGGAGTCGAAGATGGCGGAGGAACTAGCCCCAAGGGAAGCGATGGAATTCGACGTCGTGATCGTGGGTGGCGGGCCATCGGGCTTGGCGGCGGCGATCCGGTTGAAGCAGCTCAACCCCGACATGGCGGTCTGCCTGGTGGAAAAAGGCGGCGAGATCGGCGCCCATATCCTGTCCGGGGCGGTGCTGGAGCCGCGAGCGCTGAACGAACTGATTCCGGACTGGAAGGAAAAGGGTGCGCCGCTCGATACACCGGCGGGCGAAGACCAGTTCCTGTTCCTGACCACCAAGCGGTCGTTCAAAATGCCGACCCCGCCGCAGATGCACAATCACGGCAACTACATCGTCTCGCTCGGCAACTTCGTCCGCTGGCTGGGTCAGCAAGCCGAGGCACTGGGTGTCGAGATCTACCCCGGTTTCGCCGCCGCGGAATTGCTGGAGGAAGACGGCCGCATCGCGGGCATCGCCACCGGCGACATGGGTATCGGCAAGGATGGTCAGCCAACGGGCAACTTTCAGCGCGGCATGGAATTGCGGGCGCGCTACACGCTGTTCGCCGAGGGGTGCCGCGGCTCATTGTCCAAGCAATTGATGCAACGCTTCAATTTGCGTGACGGGCGCGACCCGCAGACCTACGGGATCGGGATTAAGGAGCTATGGGAAATCCCGGTCGCCAACCACAAGCCCGGGCTGATCATCCACAGCATGGGCTGGCCGCTCGGGCGGACGGTCTACGGCGGGTCGTTCCTGTATCATTTCGGCGTCAATCTGGTGTCGTTCGGCGTCGTGATCGGCCTGGACTACAGCAACCCATGGCTGTCGCCGTTTGAAGAGACGCAGCGCTACAAGACCCACCCGGCGATGCGTCCGCATTTCGAGGGCGGACGGCGGATTTCCTATGGCGCGCGGGCGGTGAACGAGGGCGGGCTGCAGTCGATCCCGAAGCTCAGTTTCCCTGGCGGTCTGCTGATCGGCGATGCGGCGGGGTTCCTGAACGTGCCGAAAATCAAGGGCACCCACACGGCGATGAAGTCCGGCATGCTGGCCGCGGAGGCGGTGGCGGAGGCGCTGGCCGGCGATCACCCGGCCGAGGTGACGGGGTATCTTGACCGGCTGCAGTCGAGCTGGCTGTGGGAAGAACTGTCCTCGGTTCGCAACGTGCGGCCGGCGTTCGCCAAGTGGGGGATGTGGGGCGGTCTGGCCTATGCGGGTTTGGACACCTACGTTCTGCGCGGCAAGGCGCCTTGGACGTTGCACCATCCGCACGCCGACAACGAGACGCTGGTTGAAGCCGATTCGGCGCCGCGGATCGCCTACCCGAAGCCGGACGGGGTGCTGACGTTCGACAAGCTGTCCTCGGTGTTCATCAGCAACACCAATCATGAGGAACATCAACCGGCGCACTTGGTCCTAGCGGACCCGGCGAAGGCGGTCGAGCTCAACTGGAACCACTACAAAGGTCCGGAGGCTCGGTATTGTCCAGCGGGGGTGTACGAATTCGTCGGGGTGGAAGAAGGCGCGCCCAAACTGCAGATCAACGCGCAGAACTGCGTGCACTGCAAGACCTGCGACATCAAGGACCCTTCGCAGAACATTACCTGGGTGCCACCGGAAGGTGGTGGCGGACCAAACTATCCGGGCGGAATGTAGTGCGGAGTCGAAATGAGGGTACAAAAAGGTAGGGGGCGTTGGCGTGTGAGGTAACCGGCCAGATCGCCGCGGTTCGACGGAGGGAGGAAGCTCGTCCAATCGAAACGATCGTCGGATGCGGAGTGGGAGACAAAAAGCTGATCTTGCTTGACGAGAGCTGGAACCCAAACGAACGCGGCCCGGCCGTATTGTCGGTTCGAACGCGGCACCTGGCTGACCGATACCAGCCCGCACTTTGACTGCGCGATCAACTGCGACTTGTTCGTGGCCGATATTGAGCCGGTCTCGGCTCAGTGCGGCAGGCGATTGAGTGTGCGGGTGCAGATATACGGTTTCTGCCAGCTTACAGAACCAACTTGAATTGATCGAGCAGATGGGCTCTTAGACGCGGGTCGCTCGAGGGGCGCAAAAGATTTCATTCCGTATTCCGGCTATTTTCGGTCCCGTGAAAATGCTCTAGAGATCGGCTTGGTTATAAAATTCTTGTTGTGGTCACAAATTAGAGAACGCCATCCGTGGCACAGATAAGTGAGATAAGCTCCCGGATCGTTCTCATAGCGCTGACTCCGAAATTGCCTGGCCCTAATATGTCCCATGCAGAACCTGCCATCGCCGACGAGCCGAGTACCCGCGAAGGGCTCACGGAAGGAGGGTGGCATTTGCCGAGACGGGACTTCGTGCTCCTGCCCTTGATATTCGTCATGACGATCGTTGCGCTATTGGTCGGTGGCGAAACAGCGGCTCGACTAATCTACGTGCAGGCCGATGATGTCGATCTTTGCCTGTACAACACGACTTCCGGGCCTCGACACCGGCCGTTCTGCTCCTCTCGCGACAAGGTCTGGGACGGTCCATGGGTCACCCAGCTGTATAACGCATGCGGCTACCGCACCGCCGAGCCTTGCGCGCCTCGTCCACCGGGTGCGTTACGGGTCGTGGTGCTGGGTTCATCGATCGCACAGGGCAGCAAAGTGGACTACGCGGAATCCTTTGCCGCGCGATCCTCGGCAGCGTTGTCCAACCAGTGTGGCGCTTCGGTGGATTTCCAGAACCTTGCCTCCAGCGGAGAGTATTTGGATCGGATCGACCTGAAGGATTCCGGAAGCGCTAGCGCTGCGGCCGTCCGCTATCATCATGATGATCGGCGTCTATGACCTCATGCATCTCAAAGAGGACCCGCCGCCGGCGCAGGAGGAGCGGCCGGGACAGTTCAATCTGCACGCCGTATTGACCGCATTGCGGGACAGCCGGCTGTTTCTGGTGATCGAAGGCCAACTTTATCGGGACCCGGCCTTTCATGTACGGGGATTTCTACTGAGAGGCGATGCCGGGGATTACGTTCGCTCTCCGCTCAGCGAGCGGTGGCGGCAGAGAGTTACGGATCTCGGTGATTTGCTTGCCCGCATCACCGCTCTGAGCGACCCGGCCAAGGTACCGGTCTTGCTGTTCTATTCTCCGGAGCGTCCGCAAGCGGCGCTGGCCGCGGAAACGTCCGCGCGACCGGGCATCGATCCGCTGGTGTTGGGCGAGGCGCTTGAGGCCGAGGCGGCGAAGCATGGCGTGCGTTTCTTCGACACTACTCGCGCGTTTGCCGAGGCCCCGGATTTCCGGTCGCTGTACTTTGTGACCGACGGCCATCCAAGGCCGGCCGGCCATGCCGTGCTGGCGGCCGCGGTCGAGCAGGCGCTTCTGTTGGAGCCAGCCTTCGCGCGTTGCACGCGTGTGGTATCGCGCCCTTGACCGTTCCCTCGTGGCAATTTCTGGTCTTCGCGTTGGCCGGCGCGGCAGCGTTCAATATCTCGTCGGCGAATCGGTGGCGCAACGCGGTGTGGCTGGTCCTGAACCTCACATTCATCTGGAGTTTTGCCCGCGCCATTGGGCCATTACTGCCGCTCGCTGGTTTCCTTGCGCTAGGCTATATTTCGATGGAAGCCACCCGCGTAAGGCGTGGCTGGACGGCACCCGTCTCCGTCATCCTGGTGCTGGCGGTGTTCATCTGGTTGAAGCGATACACGTTCATTCCGCAGGCGCTGTTTCTTCCGCCCGGCTACATGACGATCGGCCTGTCCTACATCTTCTTTCGTGTAATGCACTTGGTCGTCGATACCGGCCAAGGTGCGCAGGAGCGCATCGGTGTGCTCGAGTATCTGAATTTCACGTTGAACTTTCCGGCGTTCATTTCCGGTCCAATCCAGCGACTGCAAGACTATCAGGAACATAACTCACTGGCGCTAGGGTTACCCGACATCGGCTGGGCGGCGTGGCGAATGGTGTTGGGAGCCTTCAAGGTCCTGATCCTGTCCGCTGCCCTGCACGCCTGGCAGTTAGAGTTGCTGGCGTCGCTGACACCGGAACTGGCGATGGGACAACGGCTGCTGAGCGGTGCATTGATCGTCGTACTTTATCCGCTGTTCTTATACGCGAATTTTTCCGGTTACACCGATTTCGTCATCGGCATCGCACGGCTATACCGCTTACGTTTGCCCGAGAATTTTGATCAACCCTTCGCCGCCCTCAATTTTATTGAGTTCTGGGGCCGGTGGCATATCTCGCTATCGCAATGGCTACGCAGCTATGTGTTCAACCCCCTGCTTATGACGTGGCTGCGCCGGTACCGCTCGGCGCGGTCGAAGCAGTATCCCAGCTTGGTGGCCTTCTTCGTGACGTTCTTCCTCGTTGGCGCATGGCACGGCCAGACGTCCGAGTTCCTTTTCTTCGGCCTGTTGCAGGGCGGCGGCGTGGCGGGCAACCGGTTGTACCAAGTGACAATGACAAAGTTCCTGACACCGGCTGGATACGGGCGCCTGAGCGCCAACCCAGTGTATCGCACGGTGGCACGAGGCCTGACTTTCACTTGGTTCGCCTTCACTCTGTTGTGGTTTTGGGCCACCTGGAGCCAAATCGGTGGGCTGTTGGAGCGGTTGGGCTTGGCCGCATCGGTGCAGGCGCTGCTGGCCACGGTGTGCGCAGCGAGCGTGGTGCTTGCGATACCGGATGTGCTTGGCGCTGCCGGGGGCAGCATCGGGAAGGCCTTGAGGTCGCGCTATTCCCGCACGGCTTTCGCCTCGGCAATGATCCTGGCGATCACGATGGCGGCGCTTGTGCTGCAGCTTTCGGCGCCTGAGATTGTTTACAGACAGTTTTGATGTACAAGTATTGTCAGGGAAAAGATTGCCCGCGCTCAAGGGGCGCTGGATGACGGCATCACCGATGGCGTTTCGCCTGGGACATGATTTCTGTCTAGACCGAACTTTGCCGCCTTTTTGACGCAAGCCATTGATATGATTCGAGCTCGGTTCGGGGCGCTGTCTACGCTGCTGCCAATTCAACCCCCAGCAGACTGAGCGCGCGACGCTGGACGGGTGTCGGGGTTGACGGAACGGTCAGCGTCTTCTGTCCGCCGAAGCAGACCGTGTTGCGGGTCAGTGTCGCCAGATCGACCAGCAGGGTACGGAAGCTGTGCACCGGATGGCTCGCGCCGTCGTCCCCATCGACCCGCTGGGTAGAGGCCTTGCGGTATGCTGCTTTGGAGACCTTGGCCTTGGCGACGGGCGAGGTCCGCCCGGCATCGGCCGCGGCACGGTCATGATCGTCGAACAGCATCGGCGCCAAAGTCTGGCGCATGTTCCACTCGAGGTAATACGCCAGCATACACAACAGTACATGCGCGCGCACCCGCGGCGCGGTCCAGTGGAACACCGGCCGCAGCTCCAGATCGACGGTCTTCATGCAGCGGAATGCGCGCTCCACTTGGGCCAAACTTTTGTAGGCCCGCACGGTCCCCGCGGTGTCGATCTGTTCCGCCGCGAGGCTGGTGCGCAGCACGTAGAAGCCATCGAAGCGGGCTTCTTCGGCGATCGCCTCAGCCTTGCGCGCAAATTCGAATGAATGATCGGTGATAGTCTGCTCGAAGTGCTTGCCCATCTTCCGTTTGCCCAGGACGGCACCGACCGCCTTGCCGATTTCACCTGCGCCACGCAGCGGATTTTTCTCCCGGGTCACCCGAACCTGGATCTTGCGCAGGTCGGCCTCGGTCAGCGCCAGCAGCTCGTCGCGCTTGCGCTGGCGTTCCGCCGCCAGCAGCGGGTTCTTGCACACCACCAGCCGCTCGCCCGGGTAATCCGGACTGGTGATCTCAGCCATGTCACGTGTGTCGAACAGCGAGAATTGCAACGCCCCGGTCTGCGCCAGTTGCTGGATCGCGGGACCCCGCAAGGCGGTGATCCAGTCCAACCCGGCGGGGCGCAGCGCCTGCTCGATCCGCGCGCTGGTCAGCATGCCGCGGTCGCCGACCAGCACCACGTGGCGCAGCCGGAAGCGCTGCTTCAGCTTGGTGATCTGGGCGGCCACGGTGGCTGGGTCGGCGGTGTTGCCTTCAAACACCTCGACCGCAACCGGACAACCATCGGCGGCACACAGCAGGCCGATCACCAGTTGCCGCCGGTCGCCGCGACTGTCTCGGCTGTAACCGTAGCGGGCCAGTGGACAACAGCGGCCCTCGAGATAGGTGGAGGTCACGTCGTAGAGCACCAGTGCGCCGTTCTTGAGGTGACGGCGTGCGAGCTGGTTCTCGATGAACGCCTGCTCGCTGCCGAGCCAGTCGAGGGTGGTGTAGATTTCGCGTGCGGTGACACTGCCGAGGCCCAGTGCTTCCCCCAGCGAGTGGGCAGCGGTTTCGCTGTCGAGCATGCGCGCGGTGGCCAGTTTGGCAGCCGGGTCGAGCAACCGGGCGACGATGAGCCCCAGCGCCAGGTCGCGGCGGCGCTGGGGCGCGCGGCGGGGCAGCAGGTCGTCGAGGCCGATGCGCCGGACGGTGGCCAAAGCAGCGAGGACGTGGCCATGCGGCAGCGACCGGCGGATCTCGAAGCCGGTCTCGCCGATCGGGGCCAGCGGATCGCCACGCAGCGCGGCGCGCAGGGTCTCGATGCGTTCGAGCGGCAGCTTCGAGAGGTTGGCCAGCGTGCGGTTCTTGACCTTGCCGTCCTCGCGATAGGTCTCGCGCAGCAGGAACGAGGGGCGGGCGTTGCGATTGGGGACCTTGGCGATGTGCATGAGCCATCGAATCAAACCGATTCGGCCAGTGTCAAGCGAAATCGCGCGCTCCGCTTGACTACATGTTCGTCAGGTTTCTTTCCTAGTCAAGTAGATAGGATACAAATGGGGCAAAGTTCGGTCTAGAGTGAACACGTTCTAGATTACTCCTACGACTTTCACTTGAGCGCGGCGGTGGATCTCGGCTTGGGCGATCACCGGGACATTCAATCTGATTCGATCGACGATCGAATGCACATGAACACGGATCTGCATGCTCGTCAGCAACGCCGGCTTTTCTCCGCGCTGAACCGCGGAATCGACAACGGTTCGGATCCGGTCCAGGAATTCGCGCAGCTTTTCCTGGCCCAGGGCCAGCTGCCGATCTTCTTGCGGCCCGATGAGCGAGCTGCCCAACGCCTCCTCCCATTCCGGTGACAGCACGATCACCGCAACGTACCCGCCCGCTCCGATCAGGCTGTCACTAATCTGCCGGGACAGCCGTGTCCGCACATGGGCGACGATCGTTCCGACGGATTTCGCGCTGTTGGCGCAAGCCTCCTGCACGGCCTCCAGGATCGTCGGCATGTCGCGGATCGAAATCCGCTCGGCCAGCAGCATTTGCAGCACGCGCTGAAGGCCGCCGACGGTGATGGTGGCGGGTACCAAATCGGAAACCAGCTTCTGCTGGTCCTGCGGCAGTCCGGCGAGGATTTTCTGCGCCTCGGTGTAAGACAAAAACTCTGAGATGTTTTCCTTCACAACCTCGGCGAGGTGGGTCGTCAGCACGGTGGCGGGATCGACCACTGTCCAGTTCGCCATTCGAGCCTGATCCGCCAGCGCGGGGGCGATCCAGCGGGCGGGAAGCCCGAACGTCGGCTCGACTGTGGTCTCGCCTGGAAGTACCAATGTATCGTCGCCCGGGTTGATCGCCAGCATCATCAGCGGGCGAAGTTCGCCCTTCCCGGCAGCGATCTCCTTCAGCGCGAAGACGTAATTGTTGGGCTCGAGCTCGACGTTGTCTTGAATGCGCACCGAAGGCAGGACAAAACCGAGTTCGGCCGCCAACGCACGCCGCAGCCGCTTGATCTGTTCCGGAAGCTGCTGTTGGCCGCCGCTGGCGAGCTCCAGCAGTCCATATCCAAGTTCCACCCGCACCACGTCCAGCATGGACAAGACCGGCGCTGAGTTGTCCGGCGGCGGAACGACCGGCACTGCGGCTTGGAGTTCGGCATTGCGCGCGTTGAACCGATGCCATGCGGCCGCGCCGGAAAGGCCCGAAACCATCAAGAACGGCAAGGTGGGCAAGCCAGGCAGCAGCGCCAGGACGCCGGCCGCGGCGGAAGCAATCATCAAGGGGTTCGGGCTGGATCCAAGTTGCGAGGCCAGCTTGCCATGCATCTGGCCTTCGATGGCGCCCTTGGACACGACGATACCGGCCGCGGTGGAGACCAGCAGCGCGGGGATCTGCGACACCAGCCCGTCGCCGACCGTTAGGGTCGTGTAGGTCGAGAGCGCACTTTCGAGGGACATGTGCGACCTGACAAGGCCCATCGCCAAACCGCCGAAAATGTTGATCAACGTGATGATCAAGGCGCTGATGGCGTCGCCGCGGACGAACTTGCTGGCGCCGTCCATCGCGCCGTAAAAGCCGCTTTCCTCGGACAGTTCGGAGCGGCGTATGCGTGCGGTGGGTTCATCGATGGTGCCGGACGAAAGGTCCGCGTCGATTGCCATCTGCTTGCCGGGCATCGAGTTCGAGGTAAAAGCGGGCGGCGACTTCCGCGATACGGCTGGATCCCTTGGTGATGACGACGAAATTCACCATCAGCAGCATGGAGAAAATGATAGCCCCGACCACCAGATCCCCGCCCATCAGGAACGTGCCGAAGGCCGCGACGACATGGCCTGCAGCGTTGGGACCCTCGTTGCCGTGCGACAGGATCAGCCGCGCGGTGGCAACGTTCAGCGACAGCCGCAGGATGGTCGTCAGCAGCAACAGCGTCGGCAAGCTGGAGAAATCGAGTGGCCGCTCCAGCGATATCGAGATCAGCAGGATCAGGATCGATGCGATGAACGACAGCGCCAGCGCCATGTCCAACAGGAACGTCGGAATGGGGAGGATCAGGATGGAGAGCTGGAACAGCACGCATAGGGCCAGTCCGACGTCGCCGCCGGGAATTATCCGTCTGAGCGGGCCCAGCGTCTTGAGCAGGGCGTCCACACCCGGACCACCCAGCAGTCCCTTCATGGAGTCCTGGCGGCCTGGCTCGGTGGCACAGCGATACCCTGGGACAGGTACAGGCTTATTTTATTCCGCAGTGCCCGGATCGAGAGACCCAGCAGTGACGCGGTTCGGGTCCTGTTGCCGTCAGTCATCTGAAGCGTTCCAATGATGACATCACGCTCCATCAGATGCAGCGGCCGGCCGACGAAGTCCGCCAACGGCCGCACGGCGTCCGGCGCTGAACGAGGCGCAGTTCGCTGCCCGACTTCGAGCGCATTGCTGTCGATCACGGCGTCCGCCGTCAGGACCAGCGCGCGGTGGATGGTGTTTTCCAGTTCCCTGACGTTGCCTGGCCAATCGTGGGCCATCAGGACAGCCAGCGCGGCGGGCGAAACCTGACGGCGGGTGCGCCCGCTGTCCCAGCGATATTTCTCCAGGAAGTGTTCGACCAGCGCCGGAATGTCCATCGGCCGGTCCCGCAGGCTGGGTAGACGGATGGCGACGACGTTCAGCCGGAAGTAGAGATCTTCGCGAAAGGTTTGGCGGGTGACCTCCTGTTCCAGGTCCTTGTTTGTCGTTGCGATGATCCGAACGTTCACCCGTACGGGCGCCCGGCCGCCGACCCGATCGACTTCCCGTTCCTGAATCGCGCGTAGCAATTTGGCCTGCAACCGCCGGTCCATCTCGCTGATTTCATCGAGCAGGATCGTGCCGTTCTGGGCAGCCTCCAACTTGCCGATCCGTTGCCCGAGCGCACCGGAGAAGGCGCCGCGCTCGTGGCCGAATAATTCGGATTCCAGCAACTGTTCCGGGATCGCGGCGCAATTGACCGCGATGAACGGACCGTTGGCCCGCTGCGAAGTGTGGTGAATAAAGCGGGCGATCACTTCCTTCCCTGTGCCGGATTCGCCGTGCACAAGGACGGAGGCGTCGGATCGGGCAATACGTTGCGCGCGTTGCACCACGGCTGCCATCGTGGGATCGCGATAGACCAGACCATCACCCGCCGGCGCGGGTTGGCGAGCGGACGCAAAGGGCGCGGGAACCCTGGGGTAAGCTTCGCCCTTCAGCAAGCTGCTTTCCAGGTCGTCTGGAACCAGAAGGTCCGGGGCGGAGTAGGCGGTCACACTCAGCGATCCGACTTGACGATTTCGGTCATCGTCACACCGAGCCTGGTATTATCGACCATCACGACTTCGCCGCGGGCGATCAGGCGATTGTTGACGTAGATGTCGATCGCCTCACCCAGGCGGCGATCGAGTTCGACCACGGCGCCGCGACCGAGCTTGAGAAGTTGCGACACCTGCATGGTCGCCTTGCCCAGAACGGCACTGACGGTCACCGAGATGTCGTAGACCGCTTCGAGGTCCTTGGCCGAGCCGCTCTCGGTCGTTTCGCGGAAGTCCGGCGGCGGCGGTGGCGTGGTGGTGGTGCTCATGACGGATGCCTGGGGATTTGCTCGTTTACCAAACCCGCCGACAGCGGAATTACCGCTTCCCGGAGGTCTTCCAGTAAGGCTTCGCGGCTGATTTTGGCCTCTCCGCGGTGCCACCTGATCGTGACGTCCTCTCCGACGACACCTTCGTCGAGCGCGCGCGACAGGCTGTCGATATCGGCGAAGCGCCGCTCGGTTCCACCGTCGTCCCGCAGGACGAATTCCGGGGCCACGATCAGGGCGGGCTTGACGCGATCGGCGATCATCCGCACCCGGCCGAGCAGCTTGGCCGGCCAGTCGTCGGAGACTACGGAGATCACAGTGCTGATCAGCAGGTCGGCGACCGCAAGCGACGCCGCATCAACCGCGTCTGTAGTTTTGGCGGTCAGGTCGTCCAACGCGGTCAGCAGCTTCGCGGTCAGCTTTCCGTCAGCGATTTCATTGCCCGGTTCTTGGCGCCCGGCCAGATAGCCCTCGGTCCAGGCTTCCTGACGGATCTGGACGGTCTCGTCGAAAACAGGTGGCGCCTCCTCCTCGACGAGCGGTGCGGGAGGTTCGTCAATTTGGTCGTTGAAGTTCGCGAAGACCGCGAACAGCGCATCGGTCGTCATAGTGCCAACCTTCCCTGGGAACCCGGGCATGCGGTTCACGTGGTTTGGGCGTTCCGCGCCGTCGCGATCATGCTCATTCGATTGTCCTGTCGTCGTTGCTGGTATTGATTTCGATTTCGCCGATGGCTGCCAACTCCTTGGCGGTATTGGCGATCGAGGCCTGCGCCTCCTCCACGGCCTTCAGCTTGACCGCGCCAAGGGCCGCCATGTCCTCGCGCAACATTTTTGCCGCCCGCTCGGATAGTTGCGAGAGGAACATGTTGCGGATCGCCTCGGGTGCGCCTTTGAGCGCGAGCGGCAGGGTTTCCTTGTCGATCGCCCGCAGCAGGACTTGCAGGCCCACCGGGGCCAGTCGCACCAGGTCCATGAAGGTGAACATTTGCGACCTGACCTTCTCCGCCGACTTCGCGGCTGCGTTCTTCCAGGCCTCCGAGGAAGCGGGTTTCCGCCTTGCGGTCGAAGTTGTTGAAGATCTCGGCGACCAACTGATGGGAATCGCGACGAGATGCGCGCGCGAGGTTGGACATGAACTCGGTGCGCAGGATGCGCTCCACCCGGTCGAGGACGTCTTTTTGGATCGATTCCATCCGCAGCATGCGCATGACGACTTCCATGGCGAAGGAGTCCGGCAGCAGCATCAGCACGCGGGCGGAATGGTCGGGCTTGATCATCGACAGCACGACGGCGACGGTCTGGGGATATTCGTTCTTCAAGTAGCTGGAGAGGATCTGCTCGCTGACATTGCCGAGCTTGTCCCACATGGTGCGGCCGGCCGGGCCGCGGATTTCCTCCATGATCTGGGAGACGCGGTCTCTGGGCAGGGCCTTCATCAGCAGGCCCTCGGTGCTCTCGAAGCTGCCGAGGATGCCGCCGGCGGCACCGAAGTTCTTTACGAAGTCGACGCAGAGATTTTCGACGGCATCGGCGGGGACGGCGCCAAGCTGGGCCATGGTGGCGGAGATCGCCCTGATCTCATCCTCATGCATCATGCCGAACAGCTTGCCGGTATGCTCCTCGCCGAGCGCGAGCATCAGGATCGATGCCTTATGTAGGCCGGACATCTCCCCGTCCGACAGGCTGCGCGCCGCCTTAGCCATTTTGCATGGACACCCTAGTGATCGTACCGCCGGAAGGTTCGGACGACATGCGTAGGGGCTAAAGCTTACTATTCAGTTAATGGCGCCAGATGATCTGGATGGGGGAGCGGTGTCCGCGCGTGTTCGTACCGACTGGACGCGGCCGAGGCAAAAGCTCCAGGCGCGGTGCTTCATCGGCGCCCTAGCATGGAAGAGTTCCCCTGGAACACACCATCTTAACACTTAATTAACCTCGATCTGGTAACAAACTCCCGGCGGAAGTGGGAAGGTTTGTGATGGGCTTAGGGCTCGCCGGCACCGGCGTGGAACGTCGTCGGGCCGGTCAATTTTTGACGTCCTGTGCCACCCGGGTCCCAAGGCAGCCGCATGTTTGATTTCGAAGCCACCGGATCTTCACGGAGATATGGACTTCCTCGCCGGCGGCGGCGAGATGGCGAAACTCATCCGGTCGGCGGATTGGACCAACACGCCGCTCGGTCCGATCGCGGGCTGGCCACAGAGCCTGCGCACCACGGTCAGCCTGTGTCTCGGATCCAACTTTCCGATCAACATCGTTTGGGGTCCGCAGCACACCCAGATTTACAACGATGGCTATCGCGTGGTGTGCGGGGAAAAGCACCCGGCGGTGCTTGGCATGGACTATACGGTGTCGTGGGCCTCCGCCTGGCCCGCCATCGGTGGCCCGTTCGAGCGTGCCCTGGCCGGCGAAACATCGTTCCTGGAAAATCAGCGTATGTTCCTTAATAGGAATGGCTATCTGGAGGAGGCCTTCTTCACCTTCTCATTGAGCCCCATCCGCGACGAGACCAGCGACATCAGCGGGCTGTTCCATCCGGTAACCGAGACGACGGTAAGCATGGTGGGCGAACGGCGGACCCGCATCGTTCGCGACCTCACCGCGCGCCTTACCGCGGCGAAATCCGCTGATGAGGTTTTCGTCCTTGCCGCCGATACCCTTGGATCGTTCGCTGTCTGCTTGCCCTTCGTGCTGTTCTACAAGTTGGAACAGCAAAGCGGCGCGGGACCCTGCTACAGGCTGGTGGCGCATACCGGCCTCGCCGCAGGAACTCCGGCAAGTCCAGTGGCACTGGATCCGACTGCCGCGACCCCCTGGCCGATCGCCGATTTGATCCGTTCCTCGGCCGCGGTACGGGTGGAGGGACTTACTGGCCTGTTCGGTACCGCGCCGTGCGGGCCGTATGAGGAGCCGCCCGACGCGGCGTTCATGGCGCCGATTGGGCCGCCGGGATCGGACTTGCCGACCGCGATCATGATCGCGGGCGCCAGTCCCCGGCTGCCGATCAACGATGCCTATACCGGATTTTATGATCTCGTCGCCGCCGCGGTCGGTGCCGGCTTCGCCAACGCCCAGGTACTCGAGGAAGAGCGTAGGCGGGCCGAAGCGCTGGCCGCCATCGACAAGGCAAAGACGGCATTCTTCTCCAATGTCAGCCACGAGTTCCGCACACCCCTGACGCTGCTGCTGGGGCCGCTGGAGGACGCGCTCGCCGAGGTGGAAAGCCTGCCGCCTTCGCAGCTTCAGCGGCTGGAAGTCGCGCATCGGAATGCGCTGCGCCTGCTTCGACTGGTCAACTCGCTGCTGGACTTTTCGCGCATCGAGGCGGGGCGTGCTCAGGCTCACTATGAGCCCACAGACGTCGCGGATCTCACGGCCGCGCTGGCCAGCAACTTCCGCTCTGCCTGCGAGCGCGCTGGACTGGAGTTGGTGGTCGATTGCCCGCCGCTCGATGCGCCCGTCTACGTCGACCCGGATATGTGGGAAAAGATCGTCCTCAACCTGGTCTCCAATGCCTTCAAATTCACTCTGGATGGCAGCATTACCGTTGCTCTCCACGGGGCCGGCGAGGCGGTCGAACTAATCGTCCGCGACACCGGCGTCGGCATTCCCGCGGATGAATTGACACGGGTTTTCGAGCGGTTCCACCGCATTGAAGGCCAACTGGGGCGCACCCACGAAGGCACGGGCATTGGCCTCGCTCTGGTGCAGGAATTGGTGAAATTGCACGGCGGCACGATCAGCGCCAGCAGCACGCTCCAGCACGGCACCGCGTTCCGCATCACCATCCCGCTCGGGACCGCCCACCTACCGCCGGATCGCATCCAGAGTGCGCCGAGCCTGGCACCTGCCAGGATCGGGCCCGACGCCTTTGTCGGAGAAGCGCTCGGCTGGTTGCCCGATCAGGTCCGGCAAGAGCCGACCGGCCCAGGGAGTGGGACTGACCTAACCCAGGTTGCGGGCAGGCCACGGATCGTCCTCGCCGATGATAACGGGGACATGCGTGCCTACGTCACAGGGATTCTGGCGCAAGGCGGCTATGAGGTGGAGGCCGTCAAGGACGGCTGGGCTGCCCTCGCGGCCGTGCGGCGCGGGCCGCTTCCCGATCTCGTCTTGACTGACGTGATGATGCCGGGCCTCGATGGCTTCGCTCTGCTGCGACAGTTGCGTGCCGATCCGGCCCTGGAGGGCCTTCTCGTTATTCTGCTTTCGGCGCGAGCCGGGGAGGAGGCGCGCGTCGAGGGGCTTGCGGCCGGGGCGGACGACTACCTGATAAAGCCGTTCAGTGCGCGCGAGTTGCGCGCCCGCATTGACGGCGCGATCACCCTGGTTCGACATCGTCGCGCCGCTGTCGCCCGAGAACTGGAATTGCGCGCCGAAATCGCCGTGGAACGAGGCCGGGCCGCCTTGCGCCAGAGCGAGCAGCGTCTGGAGTTTGCACTGAAGGCCGGCCGCCTCGGTAGTTGGGAGCTTGACCTGGCGGCCAACCGCGTCTCCATTTCGGATATCTGCCGGGAGAATTTCGGTCTTGAGGCATCCGACGTTGTCGAGACGCACGAAGACCTGCTGTGCCGGGTCCACCCTGACGACCTCGAACGGCGGGGTCACGCGGTATTGGAGGCAATCCAGACGGGACTCCCACTGGATATCGAATACCGTACCGTATGGCCTAACGGCCATATTGCCTGGACGCAATTTCGCGGCCAGGGCATCTACGCCGAAGATGGGACGCCGCTGCGCTTTATCGGGGTGTCGCTGGACGTGACGACCCGCAAGCTGGCTGAGGCGCAACAGGCACTGCTTGTTAAGGAGATTGAGCAGCAGCGGCAGGAGTTGGAGCGATCAAATGCCGATCTCGAGGAATTCGCGTATACCGCTTCGCACGATCTGAAGGCGCCATTGCGGGCGATTTCCCATCTCGCGCAATGGATCGGTGAAGATGTTGGGGCGACAGCAAGCCCGGACACGATCGAAAATCTCAAGCTAATGTGCGGCCGGGTCGATCGGATGCGAACGCTGCTCGACGGGTTGCTGGCCTATTCGCGTGTCGGGCGCGCCCGTGCCGATGTAAGGGATGTGGATATTGCGGGGATGGTGGCCGAAATCATCGTCGCGCTTGCGCCTCCGCCCGGCTTCGTTGTCGAGTGTGTGGGAGAGGAGTTGGCGATCCGCACCCATCGCACATCGATCCAGGCGGTGCTGCAGAATCTCATCTCAAATGGGTTGAAGCACCACGATCGCTCTAACGGCCGTGTCACCGTCGCCATGCGGCGACTGGACGGATTGGTTGAATTTCGCGTCGGCGATGACGGGCCGGGCATCCCGACACAATTCCATGACCGCATTTTCCAGATCTTCGAAACCTTGGCTACGCGTGATAATACCGAGGCAAGTGGCATCGGGTTGGCGATCGTTAAGAAACAGGTGCACACCCATGGCGGCAAGATTTGGGTCGAAAGTGCTCCGCCGGCGCGAGGCACCGCCTTCGTCTTAACCTGGAAGGAGGAGTTGCCGTAACTGGACCGCGACAAGGTCGGTGACGGCTATCAACCCCGGCCGTGACGGCGATAATGGGTGGTAGGAGCGGCGGATGATCAAGCTTTGGTAGATACGGCCAAGGCGGCAGCGCGGGTCAGGGGCTCCTGGCCGCCATAACCGTTGTATCGCGTTGCAGCGGGCATCGGCGCGGAGGCGCGAGCGACAATCCGGACGATCCGCGTCTGCACGGCGATGGCACGTTCCAGCAGCGCCTGGTTTTCCATCGCGAGCGCAGTCAACCGCTGCCCCAGTCCAGTCTGATTCGTGGAGCCCCGTGGTGCTTTTTCCAACTCCGCCAGGGCAGCTTCCTTGGCGGGAACCAGCGCGACCGCCGCGGGGAAATCAAGGCGCTTTAGCGCCGCGTTCTCCTGCGCCAGTAGATCCGCCAGATGTTGCGCGGCTTCCTGATGCTGGTCGATCATTTGGGCTTGGCCTCCTGCATCCGCATCATCGCGTCGTAGACCGGCTTGGCCAGACCCAGCCCGCCATGGTTGGCGATCTGCTTGGCGAATTCCTGCACCAGCATCGGCTTCCAGGCTTCCTCGCCGGGGCCGCCGCCAAAGGTGCCATGCGAGGTGTCAACGGTGTCGAACATCGGTTTGAGAAGCTGACCGATCGCCATTGCCTCAAAATCATGCGCCGATTTGGCGACCTTCGCAGGGTCGGCGGATTGCATGGGACGCGCGATGGCCGGCGGAGGCGCGGGGGGAAGCGCCGCGGGGGGCAGCGAGGACGTTTTGGCCATCAGCGCACCTCCAGGTCCGCTTGCAACGCGCCGGCGGCCTTGATCGATTGCAGGATACTGATCATGTCGCGCGGGCCGACGCCCAACGCGTTCAAGCTGGCGACCAGATCGCGCAGGGTGACGCCGGACGACAGGATCCCCAGCTTTTTGTCATGCTGGTCGTCGATCTCGATCTTGGTTCGGGGAACCACCACGGTTGTCCCGTTCCTCGAGAACGGTTCCGGCTGGCTGACCTCGGGCGTCTCGGTTACCCGGATGGTCAGGTTGCCCTGGGCGATGGCGACGGTACTGATGCGCACGTTGGCGCCCATCACTATGGTGCCACTCGCCTCATCGATGATCACGATCGCGGCGTTGTCCGGTTCGACCCGAAGGTCCTCGATCATCGCCAGCGTCTCGATGGGGTCGCGGTTGGTCAGGTCGAGCAGCACGGTGCGTGGGTCGCTCACCCTGGCGATCCTGCCGGCGGTTTTGTTGATGATGGCCGCGATACGCTCGGCGGTGGTGAGGTCCGGGTTGCGGAGACCAAGCCAGAGACCGTTGCTTTTGTCGAGGTTGTAGGGGACCTCCTTTTCGACGGTCGCGCCGTTGGCGATCCGCGCCGATGTCGGCACGCCGCGTGTCACCGAGGCGGCGCCCCCGCGGGCGGCGATGGCGCCTGTGGACAGGGCGCCCTGCCCTACCGCGTAGACTTCCCCATCTGCCGCGAGCAGCGGGGTGACCAGCAGCGTGCCGCCGGTCAGGTTGGTCGCGTCGCCGAGGGCGGAGACCGCGATGTCGACGCGGCTGCCACCGCGGGCGAAGGCGGGCAGTTCCGCGGTCACCATGACGGCGGCGAGGTTCTTGGTGGACAGTGCGGTCACCTGGTCGCGGGTATTCACGCCCAGGCGCTCAAGCATTCCGATCAGTGATTTGCGGGTGAAGACGTTGTTGTTCAGCTTATCGCCGGTGCCGTTTAGCCCCACCACCAGGCCGTAGCCGATCAACTGGTTCTCGCGGACGCCCTCCACGTCGGCGATGTCTTTGATGCGCACTTCGGCTCCCGCCGATCCGCATTGCAGGATCAGGCCAAGGAGCAGCGCGGCGATCACGCGCATAGTGCGCAAGGGGATATCCTGATGACGGTACCCTTTCGTTGCAGCAACTCTTGTGCCATGGCGTGAGGTGCCGGATTTGGCGGTTCAGCGTCGGATCAAGGCAGGCAGATCCTGCCGGTCGGCAGAAAATGCCGCTGTTTGATGTAAATATGCACCGGTTTTGTTGCAATTTGCTGACGTTTTCGTGTGCGCTCTTGGCGTGCGGTTGACAGGCCGCTATACGTCCGCGCGTTCCGGGCCCGGAATTGGCTGGGCGCCTCAAATTCTCGGTTCCGGAGCCTTTCGGTTTCGGCTGGGCGGCGAGCGTATGGATAACCAGGATTGAAGCGCATGATGGTGAGTTTGCCGCCTGATTATCGCCCCTCCGAGGACGAGGAGTTTATGAATTCCCTGCAGATCGAGTATTTCCGCCAAAAGCTGTTGCGTTGGCGGGCGGATCTGCTGCGGGAGGCCGACGGCACGCTCGCCAGTTTGTCAGAGGGCGGTATCCACGAGGCCGATATCACCGATCGGGCCAGTGTCGAGACCGACCGGGCACTGGAACTGCGGACCCGGGACCGGGCGCGCAAGCTGATCTCCAAGATCGACCAGGCGTTGGTGCGGATCGAGGTCGGCAGCTACGGCTACTGCGAGGAAACCGACGAACCGATCGGCATCAGGCGGCTGGAGGCGCGTCCGATTGCGACGATGTCGATCGAGGCGCAGGAGCGCCACGAGAAGATGGAGCGGGTGCACCGCGACGACTGATCGGACGGCGGGGCGGTCTTCGCCATGGCGCGACCGCTGCCGCAAGCTGGCGGTGTGGCTTGAGCAGACGGATACTCTAGTGCAGCGAAAGTGATAACCTCTCAAATACCGTGACAACCCGGAATTGATGATTAGTTGACTTAACCATCCCGATCACTCCCCCTATGGCGAATACGTCTTTGCGGTACATTGGAAGCACCTGATCCAACCACACGATATGCGCACCTGCTGGCGCTCTCTGTAGGGCTCGCATGACAGTGTTTCGTTTAACCATAGTTGTCTGATAGCGTTCCGCATCTTCAATGCTATAGGGCGGGTCAGCCAGGATCAGATCGTAGGACTCCAGCGGGACGCGTTGCAATGTCTGTGCATCGTCCACGTAAGTCGGGTTGAGGTTTGGGTTTATATCCACAGTGTCGCCCGGAAGTGCCGTTAGATCGACCTTTCCACTGAATAGGTGAAGCACCCGCTGCTTGTCGGGAAATAGAGCGCGGATACGTCGCAGATAGCCGGCCGGATAGCCGCCATAATACCCCGTTTTCACACGGTAATCATTACCCATGATCCATGTGCCGACGATGCGACCATCCTCGGAAACAAAGAGACTGCGCGGAAAGCGCGTCTCACGCACGTAGTTATCAATCCGTTGTTCCAGGCGCATAGCAATGCCTCCCTCTCGTCAGGGAGCACGCTGCCCGATGTTGCCGGGTTTGTACAGAACGAAATTGTAACTTACTTTGGCGGTCTGGTATGCGTTTGGTACATAACTCCTTCGTCATGACGAGGAGCCCAGCGGGCGCCGGAACGCTATGCCGTTACCTTTCGCAGGAATTCCTCGGATCGGATCGCCGCCTCGTCCGCCAGGCGGTTTGGGAACAGCGTGAATCCGTGCGCTCCGCCCGGATAGATCGCCAGTTCCGTCTCGTTTCCCGCGGCTACCCAGCGGGCGTGCATGAACAACGTATCGTCAAGCAGCGCATCGGAGGTGCCGACGGTGAACAGCGCTGGGCACAGCCCCTTTAGGTCCGCATAGAGAGGGGAAATATCGGGCACCCGGCGATCCGCGACGGTCGGCAGGAACGCGTTGTAGAACTGCTGCATGTCGATCGTTCGCAGCACGAGGCGCCGATCGCCGAAGGCGCGTTGGCTTGGTGTCATGCTGAGGTCGAAGGCGCCGTAGACAAAGTTCGCGCCGCGAAAGCCGGTGTAGCCGTATCGGTCGCGCATCCGTAACACCGTCACTGCCGCCAGGTGGCCGCCGGCCGAACTTGCCGCCGATGGTCAGCACGCTGGAGCCGAATTCGGCCTTGGCATTTGTGGCCAGCCATGCGGCGGCGGATTCACAGTCGTCAGGTCCCGCAGGATAGGGATTTTCAGGAGCCAACCGGTATTCGACACTGACAACAACCAGGCCGGTATTGTCGGCGATATGCTCCAGCATCGGGTCTTGCAGGTCAGCTGAACCGAGTACCCAGCCGCCGCCGTGGATGTGCAAATAGACGCCGCGCGGTTGAGCGGGCGCGATCAGCCGCAGCGGGATCTCGTTGCCGTCGCGGCCTTGGATGAAGATGGTGCGAGCGCGGGGGGATTTGATCGCGGCTGGGAACGGACCACGGCCCTGCCTCCGAGCCTCTCGGGTGGCTTCGGCGCCGACGTTCCACCAGTCCGGCAGACCAGTCATCAGGTCGACGAGGGCGTCGTTCAGCCTGGTTGTGTCCTCCGCGATCGCACTCTGGCGAAACAGGGCGGGGTGCAGCGCGGAGTCAGCCATACACTTTTCCTTGAGCTCGACGGATTTGGCAGTTTCTATGGACTATAGCGCGTCTTGCCGAATCGAAAAGGGTTGGAGCAGCGTCGCGCCGGGTGATACTGGCGTAGGGGTAGGAAAAATACAGCCGTTACTGCATAACAATTCCGGGAGTTTAATAAATGCTAAGTAATCGCTTAGGTATGCTACTTATGATTGCATGCCTGGTGATCGAGTGTCTGGTGATCGGATGTTTGGGCCGGCCGGCAATGGCCGATCAGGCGCCAACGGCTTTTGATCCGGTTCGTGTCTCTGTCGCACAGAACGCAACGATCGGGCTGATCGCCGATGGAGCCGGCAGGTACAGATACCCGCATTGCCGCGGACATCGCTCGGGCGCTGGATGACAGCGACAAACTGCGCGTACTTCCTATGCTTGGTCGCGGTTCGGTTCAGAATATTGCTGACCTGATCTACTTGAAAGGCGTGGATGTCGCGATTGTTGATACTGACGTCCTGACGCAGACGATGCAGAGCGGAGCGATCCCGCGAGAAGGCACGGTCCAATACATCGCTAAGTTGTTTCCCGAAGAGGTTCACATCCTTGCTCGCAAGGAGATCACAAGCCTGAACGACTTGATCGGCAAGCCGGTCGCGATAGGTGCCATTGGCAGTGGAACGGAAGTTACCGCCACCAATCTGCTTGATATGTGTCATATCATCCCGAACCTCATTCACGAGGACCCGGCGGCTGCGCTGGATCATCTGCGTCACGGCGAAATCGTGGCTATGGTCGTCGTCGGCGGTATGCCCGTGCCGATGCTGCAGGGCGTAGAAGCGGGCAGCCAGTTGCATTTCGTACCGATTCCGCTGAACGCACAGTTGGTGGACAGCTATCTGCCGACGAGCCTCAATCATCAGTCCTATCCCGATCTGGTGCCACCCGGTCCGCCGGTCGATACCGTCGCCGTCGGGTCGGTCCTGGTCACGCTGTCCACGCCAGCAGACAGCGCGCGCGCAAAGCGGGTAAATCGTTTCGTCGACGCGCTGTTTGACCGGTTCGAGCAGTTTCGCCGGCCGGGGTTTCATCCGAAGTGGCGAGAGGTGAACCTGTCGGCGCAGGTTCAGGGTTGGGTACGCTATCCGGAGGCGCTTGGCCTACTTCACGGCCCTGTGGATCCGGCCCTGCGCACGTCCTTCGATGCGTATTTGAACCAGTCAGGACAGACGACCGCCGGTATGGACAGTGAGCGCCGGGAGTCGCTGTTCCACGATTTCCTGCACTGGCGGGATCAGCATAGCGGACCTTAATTTAGACCAATTTGCCGCAATCGAGGTCTTCGTTGGGTCTGCCCTCCGATGTCGGCGAGGCGGTTGGCCTGAGCATGCACCAGCGCCAGTCTCGCCTGGTTAGGGCGCGATCATGCGGTAGACCCGCGCGGCGGTGCCGCTGTACAGCGCGGTCTTCTCCGCCGCCGACGCGCCCGGCGGTGATGCGCTTGAACGCGTTCCACAGTTCGGTATAGCCGCCGGACTGCTTGTCGGGCGGGAAATTGCTTTCGAACATGCAGCGATCGACGCCGAACGCCTCGATGCAGGGCTCGATATACTGGCGCCAGGCGGTGGCGAGGTCTTCCGACGACGGCGGGACGTCGCGCTCATGGAAGTCGAAGCCGAACGACGTCATGCCGATGCCGCCCAGCTTGACGTTGACGTTCGGGCATTTCGCCAGTTCCCTGATATCCTTGCGCCAGCCGGCCAGGATTTCCGGCCGGCGGCCGGCATAGGGCCCGACACCGAGCACGCCGCCGACATGGTTCAGGATGATCGTGGTGTCGGGGAACGCCCGCGCCAGATCGATCGCATCCGGTAGTTGCGGATGATACTGCCACGACTCGAAGCTCAGGCCCAGCTGCGCAAGCTGCGCGAAGCCCTCGCGGAACGTCGGATCGCGCACCAGGTGCGGCGGCACGACGCGGGAGGCGAATTTGCCGACCGCCTCGTTGCCGTCCCAGGCCACGCCCTGGCGGATGCCGCGGAAGCGGCCGTCGCCGGCGGCGATCTCGGCCTCCAGCACGTCGCGCACGCGTGCGCCCAAGGCGCAGGTCGGCATAGCCGACGATGGCTTCGGCGACGCGGCAGGGGCCGTAGTTGCCGGATGCGCTCATGGCGGCGATGCCGTTGACGAACTCGACCTCGCCGACCGGCGCCATCTCGCGCGGGGCCGTCCTTGCGGTACATCGCCTGGCATTCCATGAACACGGTCGAGACGATGTTGTGGCCGCCGCCGATATCGGCCAGCAGGTCGGGCAGGAGGTAGCGGCCGCGGTGCGGCGTGTCCCAGAAGTGATGATGCGGATCGATGATCGGCAGGTCGGGCTCCAGCGCCGCCTCGGTGGGGCGCTTGGCCAGCCACGCCTTCAGGTCGGCATCGTTTCGGTAGATGAGACCGCGATATTCGCCCTTGGCATCGCCGATAGCAGCCATTTCCATTCCCCTTGCCGATGTCTCGTTGAACGCAGCATGATAAGCGGCGCGACGGTATCGTCAATGTGGCCGCTGCGCTACGCTCCGCGGTCAGGAGGATACCGCATGCTTTTGCAACATCAGACCTGGCAGGAAGTCGAGGCCTACCTTGGCCGGTCCAAGGCCATCATCATGCCGATCGGTTCCACCGAGCAGCATGGGCCGAACGGGTTGATCGGCACGGACGCGATCTGCGCGGAGGTGATTGCCCGAGGCGTCGGCGAGGCGGCGGACGCGATGGTGGGACCGACGATCGGTGTTGGCATCGCGGTGCATCACATGGGGTTCGCCGGGTCGATGACGGTGCGGCCCTCGACGCTGATCGCGATCATCCACGACTACGTGCTGTCGCTGGCGCGCCATGGCTTTCGCCGGTTCTTCTTCATCAACGGCCATGGCGGCAATATCGCCACCATCCAGGCGGCTTTCTCCGAGATCTATGCCGAGTTCGAGGGCGCGATCGGGGTCCGGCGGGACGACGAACTGCGCTGCCGGCTGGCGAACTGGTGGGATGGCAAGGTGATGCACGAGCTGGGCAAGGAGGTGTTCGGCGACGAGGAGGGCAGCCATGCCACCGCCAGTGAGGTGGCGGTGACCCAGTATCGTTCCCCGAAACGATCAAGCAGGCGTAGCTCGATCCACCTCGGGCGCCCACCGGCCGGTTCCATGGTCCCGGCGGATTACCGCAGACGTTTCCCGGACGGCCGCATCGGGTCGAATCCCGGGCTGGCCACGCCGGAGAAAGGCCAGCGGTTTTATGAGACAGCCATACCGGAACTGGCGAAAACCTATGCGAGCTTTGTTGGTGAGAACGAATAGATGAGGGCAGCCATGACTTCGCTCCGAGACATTCTTAGCCGGCCCGGCATCCTGACCTTACCGGGTGTGTATGACGGCATCTCCGCGAGGGTCGCTAACAGCCTCGGCTTCCCCGCGCTTTACATGACCGGGTATGGCGCGGTTGCTTCGGCGCTCGGGGTGCCGGACGCGGGGCTGGCTAGTGTGACCGAAATGCTGGACCGGGTGCGCTGCATCGCGGCGGCGATCGACGTGCCGTTCATCGCAGACGGCGACACCGGGTATGGCGGACTGCTGAACGTTGATCGCACGGTGCGGGCCTATGCCGCGGCGGGCGCCTCAGGGATTCAGCTCGAGGACCAGGAGATCCCGAAGAAATGCGGTCACACCGAATATCGCCGCGTCGTCCCCTTCGCCGATGCCGTGCAGAAAATTCGCGTGGCGGTGCAGGCGCGTCCTGATGCCGATTTCCTGATCGTCGCTCGGACTGACGCGCGCTATTCCGAGGGGCTGGATGAGGCGCTGCGTCGCGCCGAAGCGTTCCTGGAAGCCGGGGCTGATATCCTGTTCGTCGAAAGCCCGGAATCGCCCGAGGAACTTCGCCGCGTCGGAGAGACGCTGCGGGGTGCCGCGTTGCTCGCCAACATGGTTGAGGGCGGCCGGACTCCATTCCTGTCGGCCAGGGAGTTGCAGGATCTGGGCTACAAGGTGGCGCTGTTTCCCGGAACCGGTTTCCTGACCGCGGCGAACGCGCTGCGCGAGGGATATGCGTATTTGCAAAGTAACGGCACCAGTATGGGGGGACCGGCGCAAATTTTGTTCTCGGAGATGAACACGATGATGGGCTTTCCGGCGGTCCACAGCTTCGAAGCTCAATGGGGCGGAAAGGTGGTCTAGGTTATGGCGCTCCAACTGGACAGTTGCTCAGTGGAATCCAGCCTAGAGCGTTGTAAGGCGTTGCTACATCTGAACGACGGACGATAACTCGAACGTTTGTCCGGGCGGGTTCTCGCCAAGGCGCAACGTTTTGTCGTTGACGAAATTGTAAGGTGGGACAGGCAAGTTCAACGGCGCGGGCACGCTTTTGTAAACCCGGCCGGCGAGATCGGTACTTTGACCCGTGGCACGGGCAGAAATAGCCGCCGAGCCAGTTCGGAGCCGGAGTGGTGGGGTCGGGGGCTGGCTTATATTCCGGCAAGCATCCAAGATGGGTACAGATCCCGACCAACACCGCGTATGTCGGCTTGATCGAACGGTGCCAATTGTCCGCATAGGGTGGCTGCTGATGCGCGGTGGAGGTTGGGTCTGACAGCAATGAGACCAGATTTGGCGCTTGCAACGTCTTCAGCGCGGCCGGCGTGCGATTGACGATCAGGATCGGGGCGCCGCGCCAGATTACGACGATCTGCTGGCCGGGCTCAATCTTCGACAGATCGATATCAATCGGCGCCCCTCCGGCAACAACGTCGGCAGAGGGATTCATGAAGTCGATCAACGGCCAAGCGATAGCGCCCAGTCCTATAGCCGCGCCGGCGGTTGCGATCAGGCTCAGCAGGTCACGGCGTTTGGGTTCCGAACTGGCCTGATAGGCATGATGAGCACTCTGTGACGACATTTGCCCTTCCCGGGAAAGTGGGATCGGTCGGCTCAACAATCATCAGCGTGCCCGTGCTCATCCACGATGCGAGCGAGCCTGAGGACGCTCAGTCTCCATCCGGACCTTCCGGCGCTCACCGCATGACGCCTTCGACTTGGTCCTGGGCCCAATCCACCACCTGCTTGACCGACTGCCCTTCTCTGAGGCGTGCCAGCATGTTCGTGTTGACGCCGGCATTGTACAATTGCACAGCGACCTCGGGCGCGGCGGAGGAGAACGCGATGCTGGGTTTGGAATGGTGCCACGGCCGAATAGGGTAGTTGTAGACAGTGCCTTTCGGTGGTCCGACCTCTTCCCAAATTTTGAAATCCGTCAGGCCGGCGTAGGGTGGGATGTCGTAGCCATCAACGGCATCGCATCGCGCCTCCACCTGCTCGCGTTGCATCAAGATACGAGATCAATTCCTTGGCCGCCGTTTTGTTTGGACTGAACTGCCAAACACCCCAGAAAAAGCTCAGGGTGGGAACCATGCGGCCTTTTGGCCCCGCCGGGCTCGGGAACGTCCAGCAATCAGCCGCGACCTGCGGGGCATCACGTTTCGCCACCGCCCAAGCAGATGGCGGATTGAAGATCAGGGCGCTTTTGCCCGAGATCAGCGCCCGGTTGTTTGAAGCATCGTCGTAGCTGACGGTATCGTCGGGCAGGAACGGGACCAGTCGCTTGGCATATTCCAGCACCTCCCGCATGGCGTCGGAATTGACCTGGCTCGTGCCTTCCCGGTCAACGAAATCCGCCCCGAACGCGGCGAACAGTGCGCCCGCCCAATCGACCGAATCGGTGGTGTTGCCGAGCCCCAGACCGAACGTCGTTCCCGCTTTGTGGCAAGCCTCGGCGGCCTTCAGGAATGTTGTCTGATAGGTCCACGTATCGGATAGTGCAGTATGCTCCGGCTTAACCGGATACATGGCCTGCAGATCGAGGCCGAGTTCCTTCTTGAAGACGCTGATACGCGCGCAGGCGGTTTGGTCTGGGTGCCGGTGCTGGTGGGTACCGCGGCCCAATGTCCTTGCACTTTCGCGAGATACGGTGGCAAACGTCGTTGACGGCTCCGTTCTTCGCTGTCAACTCCTTCATGACATCGTCAATCGGTTCCAGTGTGGGGGCGTGGTTATGCACGTCCCATGTGATGAACGTCATGATATCATGGCCGAACTTGGCCTCAGCTTCCGCGGCGGCGACCGTCTGCAGTTGATTGGCGGTCCCACCGATGAAATCGACTTCGACCGCCACATGATTCTTCGCGGCCCAGCCATCGATTTGCTTTTTCATGATGACGTTCCCGCCCGGAACCCAATGATCCCAGAAGCCAAGTTTTAACGAGCCAGCCGCCTTGGCCCCGCGGATGTGCACCAGGGGCAAGGCGCCCGCAGCCAATCCAAGACGCATTACATTCCTGCGGCTAAACGAATTCAATGACCTGGTCATTCGTGTCACTCCCTGGTTAGCGGCCCGGTTTATGGCTCCCGTGGCGAATAGCCTGCGGCCTCGGATCACGAGCACAGCGGTGACGCAACCCGCACGTACGAGCGTCTCGCGAACAGCTTTCGGCCTGGAGCAACCTGTTGTCCTTAGGCAATACTTCAGACCGCGCACATTTGGACCCTCGGAAAGCTTTTGCCCCGCCGGCCTAAATCCTGAACGCGCCGATCGTCGAAATCGGAAAGGCCGATGGCAGCAGGTCTTTGCCTATATATGGACCCGCTGGTGATCGCTGAGCGTGAAATGACGTTAACTATTGAATGCCGATAAAGTCATGACGGGACACGAGGGAAGGGACCGGCCAGCGCCTCCGGCCAGGGGGGCGCCTCGCCGGCGGCTGGGTCTTCAGTCGCAAAGCCTGCTTATTTATTGCTCGCCGTCGAAGTTGCGCTCCCATGCGCATTGCTTGCCGATGTCGAACCACTGCCCATGCTTGCACTGGATTCTGGCACCATAGTGATGGTGGTGACCGAATCAGGGTTTATCACCATCGTCACAGGATGACCCTGCTTGTCTTTGGCCTCAGCGACAAACGAAGCTGGCACAATCTTCACGTCGGTGTATCCGGCTTTCTCAAGGTCCTGCATGAGGTGATGGCGGATCGAGCTCGTGCTCATCCCGGGCGTGGGGGTGCCGATCGTCGGTGTGGTGTTAGAAGATGAAGGCTGCGTTGTCTGCTGCGCCATTGCCGGCAAGGAAAGGCAGAGCGCGACACCAGCCAAAGTCGCTACCTTACGGAACATGGGGTCCTCCTTTTGCAAATGCGGGCTGCATCGAGTGCGCCGCGTGATGTTAAGTGATGTTATCGTCCGAAGTTTTCCTCGAGAAAAGCACGATCCACTGAGGTACAAATTGTAATGACATGCGGATTTCCTTGACGTTAACTATCTGATGTCCTGCGTTTCACCAGCGCCCAAAAGCAGGAAGAACCGTTCACCCGACTGTGCAGCGCCGAAAGCTTCGGCGGCGCATCAAATAGGGGGTGGAAAAAAGGACCTGCTTCCAGCCAGGAAGTCTATTTGAACCGTGTCGTCAGGTTCACGGCATTGTGCCGGCGCGTCGCCGCGTGAACTCGCGGACACATGGCACCCAGACCTGCAACGCACCGGCCTGTGGAACGGCCGCGAAGGTCATCGCGCTAGCCGGTCTGGCTCATCTGCACAATTTGCCTGGAATCCGGCTTGATCAAGACCTGCATTGTTTTGCCCTCCTTCGTCACGACGGCGGTGAAGTCACGGCCCGATCGGGAAAAGTTGGAGAACTGCCCATCGCCCTTGGCCTCCAAGAGGTTGAGGGCCGCGGTTGCCCTCAGTCCCTGTTGATCCGGGCTCCGCCAGTCGGTCCGTGACTGTGTACCGACTTGGGTTGCGAAGGCAACGCCCCCGCCGCCAGCGAGCAGTGCGCCAACCAGACCGATGATCACCGACCTACCAGTCATTGAAGTGCTCCTTGATATGCCCATCGGATTCAACCTGAAAGCCGGTTGCAATTGTTATTTTGGATCCCGACCTGAACGTTGCAGGGCACGTCGGATGAAACCCGGTCCATATCCGTCACCGCGACCACGAGATGGTGGCAATGAAGTTCAGGATCGGCGCTAGATCCTTCTTATGGGATTGGGGAGATGTTTCTGTCGCAATCGGACCACTAGCAGGCAATCGCCTACGACCTATACTAAATCGATCTGCCTCGCACCCGCGGGTAAAGACTTGTGAGGGCGACCGCGATGACGCCGACGAGAAAAATTCCGTCAAACGTCCCGGCGCCCCCGATCGAAGCAACAGGCGCACCCAAGCCCCGTACCCCAACCCAGATTGAGCAAATCGGCCCCGATGAGCGTTCCAAGGCTGCCGCTGATGTATGCCAGCGGCGCAGGGCGGTTGCGTGACAGCAGCAGTGCCACGATCGCCGCCGTCAGCGAGGGAACGATCGTTGGCAGCGCGATGCCGAGGCCAGGAACCGGGCGGGCCACAGCGTGGCACACCGCCGTGACGCAGGCCGTCGCCAATATGCCACGCACCCACAGGTCCTGTCTGATGAGCAAGTAGAGCGACACGACGCTTGGGATGAGCGCTCCACCGACATTCACGGCAACTATCGTGCCCGGCCAGTCGACCACGACTGGTACCGCATAGCCTACGCCGAAGAACATGACCTCCTGCCGGGTGAGGATTTGCTCTCCGGGCAATGCAGCGACCTCAATGTTGAAGTAACTGCCGATCAACGAGGCTAACAGCAGAAGTAGCGCCGTGCGGGGCCGCAGCCCGATGTTGGCATAGACGTAGTTCAGGACGCCGAACTCCATCAGCGCGACCAGCGCGAGGAATATCCCCACCAGGATCAAAAAGAAGTGCGGCGTCAGTGGTAAGTAATGCAGAAAATTCACCGGGGGCTCCAACTGTTACAGTCACCGGCACGCGGTCATCGCAAGCAGATCATCGCATGCCGCACCCCCCGGGTAGCTCGTCGTCGACGCCTCTCACCGTCGCTAGGGCATCCAGATGGTCGTATCAGGCTTACGAGTTGAATTTCCCTGACAATCCGTAAAGCCAATTTCCCGGTCGAATGCGTGGAATAGCCGGCAGGGATTACAGCGGGCGCGGCGTGTGGCGGCGAAAGGCATCTATCAGCAGGGCGGATAGGATGTTCTATCGGCCCGGTCCAACCGTACGCGAACCTGACTTACCGCGAGAGGCCGGCCTGACATTACCGCTGAACGAGCTACCCAGGCGGCGACGAGCCCATTGGCTCTGCTTCGGTTTGATTGGCCGCCCGATCTTGATGCGCCATCGGGACGGTTTGCTGCACCAGTGCCATATAGCTTTCTGGGTGTCGCCTGCTGCGAGCGACCGCAGCGCCGCGCTGATGTTACGCACCTCCGGGCTCTGATCGGGATCACCCGTCGTGCCGATCGGAACGGGGCAAGTCAGCAGCAGCGTTTCGGCATGTTCAAGCGCCGACTGAGCCCGACCAGGCTGATTAGCGGCAAGCGCGCTTTGCGCGGCGAGCAGATACTCGGTCGCGGTGGCCCTCGGGCCTAGATCCACCGAAGGCAGCGCCGGCGCGATCAGCGACCGCGTATCCGACGCGGTGATGTTGCTCGCCCGAGCCGACGAGGGCTCGACGCTCGGCAGGTCGGGGGGTCCGGTGACGACCTTCCCGGCGCCGGTGTATACTGTAAGAGCCGAGGCTGGTGCCGCTGCAAACGCAGTCAGCACGGAAAGCGACAGAAGTGCGAAACGCATGGCAACGACCTCCTTCCCGGGATGAGCCAGCAGCGGTCAGATAGTGCTTCCGACAATCAGCCGCATCGCGCATTCCCTTGTCGATCCCGGGGAGTTGAACCGCGCCAGCCGCGCGCAGTTCACCGTGCTTACGGTGTCGACTGATGATTCGGGCATCGTCGACCAGATTCCGGTGAGCGAAGGCGAGCAGGGGTCTAACGGACCGACATCCCCGGTCAGGAACAGTAGTCCCAGTAGCCCTGGTTCTGGGCCGGGCTGGACCAGAACCAGCACAGCTGAGGTGACGGCGCCGGCGGCGGTGCCGTTGCGGCGATGATTGTGCCGATCGCGACACCGGCTACGACAGCGCCATAATAGGGAGCTGGGGTCCACGGCCTGACACCGCGCACATAGACTGCTCCGCCATAGGGCGCGCGCACGGCGGCAGCGCCATAGGGAGCACGAACCGCGGCTCCACCGGCAGGGCCACGCACCGCGGCTCCGCCATAGGGACCACGAACCGCGGCTCCACCGGCAGGGCCACGAACCGCGGCGCCGCCATAAGGACCACGATACGCGGCCCCGCCGGCAGGACCGCTCACCGCTCCCCACCCGAAGGCGTCCGGTGCGGCTGCCAGTCCCAAGGAAGCGGCGATAACGAAGGCGGCCAGCCGGTTCATTGCTTTGCTCCCGTCGACTGCGCAGCACCAAGTTGCAGTTGCTCCGCCCCTTCCGGCGGCTCGAACTTGAATTCCGCATCCGGCGGATGGACCGTGAAATTCCAGTCGGAGAATTCGGCGACAAAGTTTGGTTCACCGGGAAGCGAGCGATAGATCACGATCAAGCGGCGTGGCAACGACTGGTCATTTGCTTCGAGCCAAAGCTCTAGCTCGATCCCTGGCGGTTGGGAAAAAACCAGGTGGCGGCATGGAACGCCATCAATCGTCGCGGAGCCAATCTCGCGGCCAGCGATGACGCCTGTCAGAAAAGCCTTATCGGGAGCTGCCGTGAGGAAATCCGCGAGCGGAAAGTCGACGCCGAAATGGCCCATGACCACGTGCATCATGCCGTCTATCGTGTCCGGCACGGGAAGGCTCGCATACTTCTTGCCGTTTTCCAGGACCACGACGGCCGACTTGCCGTCATAAATCAGTTTTCTGGGTCCGTCGTCACCCGTGCCGTCGACCAGCAGGTGGTCCGGCCGGACCACCGTGACTTTGAACGTGTGCCCGATATGCAGCAGTTCCCCGTTATTGTTCGCGGAGACCCTGATCGTTCGCACCTGGAAGGAGAACTCCTTGGATCGCAGCGTCGCACCCATGCGAGCAATCGCGGAACTTGCATCCTCGGTGATCGCCGGCTTCGGCGGCGTGGCAGCGAAGGCGACTGTCGTGCCTGCCACGGACATGCTGATAGCCGCACTGGCCAACAAGCCAGTGAGAAGCCCGGCGTTCCTGGGTTTCATGAGGCCCCCCTTCCGAGACACCGGTTCGATATCGCGGCCAAGTTTTGTTCGTTCCAACGGCGGACAGTACGGCGAAGGCTGGTTGCGGTAAAGGGCCGGACGCTGGTCGCTGAAGTAAGCCATCGTATGGGCCTGGGCCAAAGGTCAGCCGCAGGCGCGGCAGCGGGGGGACAGGCAAGCTTTCACCCGGTAAGCCCCGCCAGGCCCATCAGGCCACGCATCGCCAACGCCACCACCCCGAGAGCCAGCACGCTCGCCGACCAGATCGCAAACAGCCACAAGAGCCGCCGGACCCACATCAGTGGTAGCCCTCGCTCTCCGTCACTTTGCCGCGGAACACGTAGTAGGCCCAGGCCGTGTAAGCGAGGATGACCGGGATGATCAGCAGCGCGCCGACCAGTGCGAAGCCCTGGCTCTGTGCCGGCCCGGCCGCATCGCGGAATGAAATGCTCGGGGGAACGATGTTCGGCCACAGGCTGATCGCCAGCCCGCTATAGCCCAGGAACAACAGGAACAGCGACAGCAGGAACGGCGCCGCCCGAGGAACCTCGCCGTCCGCCCCGCCGGTCAGCAATCGCATGAGTTGCCAGCATGTCGCCACCACCAGGATCGGCACCGGCGCGAAGTAAAAGATCTCCGGCACCGAGAACCACCGCGCGGCGATGTCATGATGGGCCAGCGGAGTCCACAGGCTGACCACCCCGATCCCCACCAGCAGCACCGGCACGATCCGGCGGGACACGGCGATCATCCGCCCCTGCAGCGCGCCCTCGGTCTTCAACGTCAGCCAGGTGCCGCCCAGCAGCGCATAGGAGACGATCACGCCAATTCCGGTGAACCCGCTGAACGGCGTCAGCCAGTCGAGTGCGCCGCCGTCGTAGGAGGCTCCGGTCACGCGGAACCCATCGATGAACGCGCCCAACGCCGCACCCTGGCAGAATGCCGCCAGATACGACCCGCCGGCGAACGCGACATCCCAGAACCGCCGGTGGCCCGAGTCCGCCTTGAAGCGGAACTCGAACGCCACGCCGCGCAGGATCAGTCCCATCAGCATCAGCAAGATCGGGATATACAGCGCGCTTAACAGCACCGAGTAAGCGAGGGGAAACGCCGCCAGCAGGCCGGCGCCGCCCAACACCAGCCAAGTCTCGTTGCCGTCCCATACGGGCGCCACAGTGTTGACCATGATGTCCCGGTCGCGGGTCGCCGGCACGAACGGGAACAGGATGCCGATGCCAAGGTCGCACCCGTCCATGACGACATACATCATCAGGCCGAACGCGATGATCACTATCCAGATCAGCGACAGGTCGATTCCCATGATTATTCTCCCGCGCTCAACGGATCGATCCCTGGCGCCGCCGACAACGGCCGAGCCGGGCGCTGCCGCGGGTGCTCGGCGTCGAATATGGGCGGGCTGCGGTCAGGGCCGACCGCGACCACCTTCAGCAAATACATGATGCCGGTGCCAAACACCGCGAAATACACCAGGACGAACATTAGCAGGCTGGCGCTGAGCACCAATGCCGAGTGGTGTGACGCCGCGTCGGCGGTTCGCATCACTCCATAGACCACCCATGGCTGCCGTCCGATCTCGGTGGTCATCCAGCCGGACAGCATGGCGATGATACCCGCCGGCCCCATCGCTACCGCGAAGCGCAGGAACAGGCGCTGTTGGTACAGCTCTCCGCGCCAGCGAAACCATGCGCCGCCGACGCCCAGCAGCAACATCAGCATGCCCAATCCGACCATGACGCGAAAGGTCCAGAAGATGACTGTCGAATTTGGCCGATCCTGAGCGGGAAAGTCGTCCAGTCCCTTGATCTGGCCGTCCCAGGTGTGGGTCAGGATCAGGCTGCCGACACGTGGGATCTCGATCGCGTCCAGGGTCTTCTGCAGCGCCATGTCGGGCAAGCCGAACAGGATCAGCGGTTCGCCCTCGCCGGGCTTGGCCGACCAGTCGCCTTCCATTGCCGCAACCTTGGCGGGCTGGTACTTCAGGGTGTTGAGGCCGTGCTGGTCACCGGCCAGGATCTGGATCGGCGCGGTGATCAGCACCATCCACATCGCCATGGAGAACATCGTCTTGACGCGCGGGTTGTCGCGGTATCTCAGCAGGTGCCAGGCGCCCGCGGCCCCTACGAAGAGTGCCGTCGACAGGTAGGCCGCGAGTCCCATATGCACCAGGCGATAGGGGAACGACGGGTTGAAGATCACCGCCAGCCAGTCGGTAGGCACAACGCGGCCGTCGATTATTTCGTAGCCCTGCGGGGTTTGCATCCAGCTGTTCGAAGCCAGGATCCAGGTCATCGAGACCACTGTTCCGGCCGCGACCATGAGCGTGGCGAAGAAGTGCAGCCCAGGCCCGACCTTGCGCCAGCCGAACAGCATCACGCCCAGGAACCCGGCCTCGAGGAAGAACGCCGTTAACACTTCATAGGCCAGCAGCGGGCCGGTGACGCCGCCGGCGAA
Source organism: uncultured Alphaproteobacteria bacterium (assembly GCA_963778125.1). Classification (GTDB taxonomy): domain Bacteria; phylum Pseudomonadota; class Alphaproteobacteria; order Acetobacterales; family Acetobacteraceae; genus Rhodopila. Next base: position 53,044 of record CAVZTH010000043.1, read on the forward strand.
CGCGGAGAACGCGCCCCAGTTGGTGCCGAATTCGTACGCCATGACGAGGCCGGAGACCACGCCCATGGCGAAGTTCACCGCGAAGGCCTTGGACCAGAAATGGTATAGATCGAGGTAGACCTCGTCCTTCTTGAGCAGCCACAGACCCTCGAGCACCGCGAGGTAGCTGCCGAGCCCGATGGTGATCGCCGGGAAGACGATATGGAAGGAGATTGTAAAGCCGAATTGGATACGTGCGAGTAAAACCGGATCAAGCTGCGACATCGGCGTCCCCCGTGCACGGGGCGCGACCGGCGCCCGCTTATGCGATAGCGCAGGATGTCGTCGCGAGCGCCCGAGATGCAATGGATCGAAATCGACGCTTTTCGACACGGCATCGCCACGGCGGTGGCACGACCAAGCCCTTTTCGGCGGTTGGCCGGCCCCTACTTCGCCTGGGCCGTCACTACCACCGCGACGTTGACCTTGGCGTCGCCCGGAATCAGCGTCACGGCGAAGCTGTCTGTCCCGGAGAACCCGCGATCGGGGGTATAATCGATACGCGTGTTGTCGCCGACCTCATGGATCAGCACGCTGCCGTGCCCGGGCCGAACTGCGAGCAGGCCGGCCTCGAACGGCTTCGGGCCCTCCTGATGCGCCGGCAGGCCGCACCAGCCGCCATCGTTGGTTAACTTCATCGCCGCCTCGGTGGTCTGACCGGCGGCGGGGGCGATCTCGTGCGCCTCGCAGGTTTGCGCGGCGCCCGTTACGTCTGCCGCGAAAACACGCAGTCTGGAACCCGCCGGCGTTGTATTCGGTCCGCAAGCCTGAAGCAGCGTGCCGGTGAGCAGAAGAGCAAGCCACGCGAACGCGCGTGTCACGCTCGGACAGTTGGGACGCCGGTAATCGATCATTCCTGAGCCTTTATCTATGACCTTCGGGCCACGACCGGTCGACCGAATCGCGCCCGCGTCCCGTGGGCATAGACCGCCTTAGGCTGCTATTGGAAGCCGGAAGTCCCGATTTGATCCGCGGTCTGCGGGACGCGGCGGAATTGGCCGATGTCGTAGCCCTGGTCCTTCATGCGGCTTAGCAGGGACTGATAAGTGACGTCGTCGATGACCGGCTTGCGGGCGAATACCCACCCGTAACCGCGGCCCGGGTACCCGACCAGCGCGGTCTGATAGTCCGGATCGACGTAGAGGATCAGGTAAGACAGATAGAGCGGCCAGAACGGGCTCTCCCGCCAGCGCGCATTGCCGGTGCCGGGTACGACATAGCCGTTCAGGGTGAAGCTCTTGAGGGGGGCGTCGAAGGTCTTGGGATGGGCATTGTAGACGTCGGTGAGCTTGTCGGCGGGGCCAAAGGTGATGTCGAAGTAACTGCCGACATTCCCTTTTTCGGCAAAATACGGGATGTTGGCGATGACATACCAGCGGCCGGAATAGCGGCTCAGATCAACATTGGGGGCCAGCGTTAGCGGTGGGGATTCGGACGAGCAGGCGGCCAATACGTAGAGGCCCAACAGGCTTGCCAGGACGGCTGTGGCGGTTCGGATACGTGGGGTCATGGGGGCTGTTACGAGGATCCGTTGCGGCTGGATCAGAAGTCTGTCTTCGCGAGGGGTGGCTACTCGCCGGGTTCGCCCTTGAAGCTGAATCCGCCGCAAAACATGTGCAGCAATTGCATTGCCATTGACCAACGGCTTCAAAGGCTGTGCCGCGCACGCCATCCACCCGACCAGTGCCGTGACCTTGCTTTATGAAACGGACTTCTTCGCCCTGGGCCAACGAGCAAGCCTCCTTGCTGCGCGCCGGTAAATTCTCCAGCGCGGACATCGAGAACATCGCTGAGGAAATCGAAAGCATGGGCAAAAGCGAGAAGCGCGAGCTGGTCAGCAGGCTGACCAGCTTGCTGCTGCACTTGCTCAAATGGCAGTTCCAGCCAAGGCTTGCGCGGAACAGTTGCGCTACAGGATCAAGGTTCAGCGGCGCGATCTTGCCCGCCATCTGGCTGACAACCCAAGCTTGTCCGCGCAGTTGCCTGCTTTATTGAGGGATTCATACGCCTCAGCCATGTTGTTGGCAGCTGGCGAAACAGTGTTATCAGCAGGTTGCCGATCCTGATTTCTGGCCGGACGCACCGAACTGACAACGCGTCACTTTGATCCCGCGAAGCGGATATCACGTGGTCGGAGTAGGTGTGATCAACGTGACCGTGCTTGGCGAATGGTGAGACCGCGATTTGCATAGGCCCATTCGACGTGCAGCCGGTCTGCCTACTGGCCTCTGCGGAGAGGCCGTCCGCGACAGACGGCATTGCCTCCCGGCTCGCTCTTGCCGGCGAGCTCTCGCGAGGCATATACGCGGACTACATCGCCAGTCGGCAGCCTAAGGGGCCCTCGATGCATGTCACCCGCGTATTCAAATCCGGCAACAGCCAAGCGGTCGGCATTCCGGCTGAGTTGGCCTATTCCGAAACGGGAACGGATTTACAGATCACCCGCCTCGGCGACGTGATTACCATCTTTCCCGTGCGAAAGAGCCTGAAGGACGCCGTTGCCGCGCTTCGAGCGATGCCCAAGCCGCCCGACGACGAAAACTACGAATCGATCGATCTGCCCGAACGCGATTAATTCGTGGCCTACCTGATCGACACCAATATCGCGATCCACGCCGTGATGGCACCGAGTCAGTTCTTGATCGTCTCGCGGAAACTGAGGGAGGTGTTCTTCTATCAGCCCTTAGCGCCGCTGAACTGCAGCGAGGGATTTACAAGAACCCAGCCCACATGGCGACCCGGCAAGCCAGGCTGTCCTTGTTGCTGCCCAGCCTGACCGTCCTGCCCTTCGATTTGGCTGCGGCGCTCGCCTATGGTCGCATCATCGCGCAATGCGGCTGGGCGAAGGGGCGCGATTTTGACCGAATGATCGCGGCTCATGCGATTGCAACCTCATCGGTGCTCGTCACCGATAATGCCGGCGATTTTCAGGATATACCCGGTCTGAAGACCGAGATTTGGGTCGCCCGAGCATCACCACGCGGCGCCCGCCTGCGCGAGCCGTTGCACCGCTTGCCACCGACCCGCCGAGTGCGTTAGTGCCGCCCGCCACCAATCGCCATCAGGCCGAAAGATGACCCGCACCATACCCAGCTTCCAGGATCTTATTCTGCGCCTGCACGGGTTCTGGGCGCGTCAGGGGTGCGTCATTCTGCAACCCTATGACGTCGAGATGGGCGCGGGCACCTTCCACCCCGCCACCACGCTGCGGGCGCTTGGGCCTAAGCCGTGGCGCGCCGCTTACGTGCAGCCCAGCCGCCGTCCGACCGACGGCCGCTATGGCGAAAACCCCAACCGGTTGCAGCACTATTACCAGTACCAGGTGATCATGAAGCCCAGCCCAGCGGATGCGCAGGATCTGCTGCTGGCGTCCTACCGCGAAATTGGCCTGGACCCTCTGCGTCACGACTTCCGCTTCGTCGAGGACGACTGGGAAAGCCCCACCCTGGGCGCCTGGGGACTGGGATGGGAGGTCTGGTGCGACGGCATGGAGGTGGGCCAGTTCACCTATTTTCAGCAGGTGGGCGGCATCCCGGTGACCTATCCCAGCTTCGAGATGACCTATGGCCTGGAACGCCTGACGATGTATGTCCAGGACCGGGACAACGTCTTCGACATCGACTTCAACGGGGCCGAAGGGAATCAGCGCGTCACTTACGGCGATGTCTTCCTCCGCGCAGAGCGCGAATATAGCGCGTACAATTTTGAACACGCGGACACCGCGATGTTGTCCCGGCACTTCAGCGACGCGGAGGGCGAATGCGCCGCCCTGCTGGAACGGAAGCTGGCGCTGCCGGCTTATGACCAGTGCATCAAGGCCAGCCATCTGTTCAACCTGCTCGACGCCAGAGGCGTTATCAGCGTGACCGAACGCGCCAGCTACATCGGCCGCGTCCGTACGTTGGCGAAAGGCTGCTGCGAAGCCTGGGTGGCCGGAGAGGCTACGTGAACGATAGCTCCGAGGCACCTCCGGCGGGCCGAACACCGTCGCTTATGGAAGAAGAGGGGCTGGGGGCGCTTCTTTGGGCGATCGCAGGCGAAATCAAAGCTAACATGCAAGACGGTGTTACATCGGATCACGGCTGGCTTTACGATGACGAGACCGGGTTGCCCGCATGATCCACTCAATCGCCAAGGCTAGGTTGATCAATGACAATCCTGGCTTTCTCACCATTTCTACCTGATGATCTAATTTCTACCGGGTTTTCCGCATGGGCATGCAGTTGAATATCAAGAGTGAGGAGGCCTACGGGCTCGCGTCACGTCTTGCCGAACTAACCGGCGAAAGTCTCACCACCGTCGTGACAAAGGCCCTAAAGGCCGAGTTGGAGCGGCAAGAGCGGGCGCGGGATGTCGAGGAGAAGGTCGAGCGCATGCTTGCCCTCGGGCGCGAAATACGTGCTCATCTGCGCGTACCGATCACTTCGGACCATACCTGCCTGTATGACGAAGACGGATTCCCACGTTGATCGTCGATGCCTCCGCATTACTGGCTATCGTCCTTGGGGAGCCGGATGCTGAAAGCTACGCACGGGCGATCGCCGCCGATCCACGCCCACGTATGCCCTCTGCCACTTGGTTTGAGGCCTCGATGCGTGTGGAATGGGCTGGCGACGCTATTGCCGTTAGTCGGTTCGAGGATGTCCCAAGGACCTTCGGAATCGACATCATCCCGTTCACGGTCCAGCACGCCGAGGTTGCTCGGGCAGGCCGGCGTCTCAATGGGCGCCCGGCCCACCCGGCCGGCCTGAATTTTGGCGACTGCCTGGTCTATGGTGTCGCCAAATCCGAGAGGGAACCCCTGCTGTTCAAGGGCAATGATTTCGCCCAAACCGACATCGAGCCGGCGCTGAAAGACTGAACATGCCCGAATTCTTCCTGGAATTGTTCAGCGAGGAAATTCCCGCCCGCATGCAACGCGGCGCGGCGGCTGAGCTTGAGCGTGCGGTCAATTCCGCGCTCAGCGCGAATCAGTCCTCACCTGATCGAGACATTCTCCGGCCCCCGCCGCGTCGCGCTTCGGGCCGAAGTCGAGCCCGGCGTCGCCGCCGCCAGCTCCATCGAACGCGGCCCGCGTGCCAACGCTCCGGAGCAAGCCCTGACCGGTTTTCTGCGGAAGCATAACGCCGACCGTGAGCAACTTCGCCGGGAAGGCGACTATTGGGTGCTGGAGAAATCCGCGGCCGGCCGTGTCCGCCGCGGAGCTGATCGCCGGGGCAATCCCAGGCGTGCTCCGCCGCTTTCCGTGGCCCAAATCCATGCGCTGGGGCAGGCACCAGCGCCTTTGTCTGGGTGCGTCCGCTGCGCCGGATCACCTGCCTGCTCGACGGCGTGGTCGTGCCATTCGATCTGCGGGACGGATCCGATGACGGCCACGGCCTGGTCAGCGGCGACGTTACCGAGGGCCACCGCTTCCATGCCCCCGGCGCCTTCGCCGTCACCAAGCGCCGCTAACTGGCGACAGCAACTTCTTGCGCACAAAGTGCTGGTCGACGCGGATGATCGCAAGCGCGTCATCGCCGACCGCATTGCCGGACTCGCCGCCGAGAAATCCCTGGCGGTCGTGGATGATCCGGGGTTGCTCGAGGAAGTCGCCGGCCTGGTGGAGTGGCCCGTCCCTCACCTCGGCCGCATCGCGGACGAGCACATGGACCTGCCGCCCGAGGTCATGCAGGTCTCGATGCGGGTCAATCAGCGCTATTTCGCGCTGCGTACGGCGGACGGGGCTGCCGCGCCCTGGTTCGCCTTCGTCGCCAATATCCAGGCGGATGACGACGGTGCGGTCATCATCGCGGGCAACGAGCGCGTCCTCCGCGCCCGCTTCGCCGATGCCCGCCACTTCTGGGACCTCGACCGTAAGGTTCACCTGGAAACCCGGGTCCCCGCTTTGGACAACGTCACTTTCCACGCCAAACTGGGCACCCAGGGTGATCGCGTTCGCCGGCTGGCCAGCCTGGCAAAAACGATTGCCCCCCTGGTCGGCGCCAGCCCGGCCCAATCCGCCCGCGCCGCCACGCTGGCGAAGGCCGACCTGGTATCCGGCATGGTCGGCGAGTTCCCCGAACTGCAGGGGGTCATGGGGCGCTACTATGCCCTGCACGACGGCGAACCTTCCGACGTTGCCGACGCCATCCGCGACCACTACGCGCCGCGCGGCCCGGCCGAGCGCGCTCCGTCGGCCCCGGTCTCGGTTGCCGTTGCGCTGGCGGACAAACTCGATCAACTGACCGGCTTTTTCGCGATCGGCGAAAAGCCGACCGGCTCGGGTGACCCCTATGCGCTGCGGCGGGCGGCGCTGGGGGTGATCCGGATCATCCGCGAGAACGGTCTGAGGCTTCGGTTGCACCTGCGCCATGTGCGTCGGACCGCCGCGTCCGCCTGACGCCGCGAACCATCCAGGCGGTGTTCGAAGTGTGCATTCGTCAGGAGCGTCTGCGGGTGCAACTTCGCGTCCGAAGGCGCGCGCATGACGTGCTCGACGCCGTGTTCGCGGCCAGATGGTCTCGACCAGGAAGACGATCTCGTCGCTATGCTCGCGCGCGCCGACGCGGTCGCCAGCCCTGCTGCAAAGCCGATGACGGCGCCAACCTGCTGACCGCCTACCGTCGCGCGGCCAACATCCTGCGCATCGAGGAGCGCAAGGATGGTCCGTTCAAAGACTTCCCCGATCCGGAGCTTTATCGAGAAGCCGCCGAGATTGATCTGGATCATGCGCTCGCAGCCTGCCATGTCGTAGTCCGTCTTCTCAACGAGGAAGCCTACGGTCTCGCGATGAGCACCATGGCAGGGTTACGCGCCCCGCTGGATGCGTTCTTCGAAAAGGTGACCGTAAACGCCACGGAGCCAACTTTGCGCCGCAATCGTCTGCGTTTGTTGAACCAGGTCCGATCCATGATGGATCAGATCGCCGATTTTTCCCGAATCGAAGGCTAGAAGGGGTTCGCCATGAGCAAATGGGTTTACAGCTTCGGCGCCGGTCACAACGAAGGCCGGTCCGACATGAAAAACCTGCTCGGGGGAAAGGGAGCCAATCTGGCTGAAATGGCCTCGATCGGGCTCCCTGTCCCGCCGGGTTTCACCCTCACGACCGAGGTATGCACGGCGTTCCACGACAGCGGCAAATACCCCGACGATTTGAAGGGCCAAGTCGATGCCGCCCTGGCCCTGATGGAAAAAGCGGTCGGGCTCCGCTTCGGCGACAAAGCGCATCCGTTGCTCGTATCCGTGCGCTCCGGCGCGCGCGTCTCAATGCCCGGCATGATGGACACCGTTCTGAACCTCGGCCTGAACGACACCACCGTCGAGGGCCTGGCGAAAGCCTCCAATGATCCCCGGTTCGCGTGGGATTCCTACCGCCGCTTCATTCAGATGTATGCTTCGGTGGTTTTAGGCGTCGATCATCACCGGTTCGAGGAAATCATCGAACACGCCAAGCTTGATGCCAACGTGATCGAGGATACCGCCCTGACCGCCGACAACTGGCGCCAGGTGGCCGAGGGCTACAAGGACCTGGTCCACCAGGAAACCAGCAAGCCGTTCCCGCAGGAACCACACGATCAGCTATGGGGCGCGATTGGCGCCGTGTTCGGCTCCTGGATGAACCCGCGCGCGATTACCTATCGCCGCCTGCACGATATCCCGGCCCAATGGGGCACCGCCGTCAACATCCAGGCCATGGTCTACGGCAACATGGGTAATGACTGCGCCACAGGCGTCTGCTTCACCCGCGATCCCTCGACTGGGGAGAACATGTTCTACGGCGAGTATCTGGTGAATGCTCAGGGCGAGGACGTGGTGGCCGGCATCCGCACCCCGCAGCCGCTGTCGAAAGCGGTCGCCAAGCCAGGCGAGATTCCGCTGGAGACGGCGATGCCCGACGCTTACCGCGAACTGATGGAAGTCCGTGCCAAGCTGGAAGCGCATTACAAGGACATGCAGGACCTCGAGTTCACGGTCCAGCAGCACAAGCTGTATATGCTGCAGACGCGCAACGGCAAGCGCACCGCCGCGGCGTCGCTGCGCATGGCGGTGGATATGGCCCACGAGGGTCTGATCGACGAAGCGGAGGCGGTGATGCGGGTCAACCCGTCGTCGCTGGACCAACTCTTGCACCCGATGCTCGACCCGAAAGCTCCGCGTACTCTGCTCGGCAAGGGGCTGCCCGCCAGTCCCGGCGCGGCGAGCGGCATCGTCGTATTCAATGCCGACGAAGCCGAGTCCCGAGCCGCCAAGGGCGAGGCGGTTATTCTGGTTCGGGTCGAGACCAGCCCGGAAGACATCCACGGCATGCATGCCGCCCAGGGCATCCTCACGACGCGCGGCGGTATGACCAGCCACGCCGCCGTGGTCGCCCGTGGCATGGGGCGCCCGTGCGTTGCCGGTGCGGGCGGGATAAGCGTCGACTATAACAGCCAGGTCCTCGCCGCCGGCGGCAAATTCGTCCGTGCGGGTGAGACGATCACCCTCGACGGCGCCACCGGCGAGGTCTTCGTCGGCTCCGTCGCGATGATCGAGCCGGCGATGTCGGGCGATTTCGGCACTTTGATGGGATGGGCCGACAAGCACCGCCGCATGGGCGTGCGCGCCAACGCGGAAACCCCGGTGGATGCCGAAACCGCGCGCAAGTTCGGCGCCGAGGGCATCGGACTCTGCCGCACCGAACACATGTTCTTCGACCCCGAGCGCATCCTCGCGGTTCGGCAGATGATCATCTCGAACAACGAATTCCGGCCGCCGTACCGCGCTCGCCCACCTGCTGCCATTCCAGCGCGAGGATTTCCGGCAGCTCTTCACCATCATGGCCGGCCTGCCGGTGACCATCCGCCTGCTGGATCCGCCGCTGCATGAATTCCTGCCGCACGAAGACCAGGAAATGCAGATTGTAGCGGACAGTCTGGGCACCGACCTCAACACCATCCGCCAGCGCGCCGCCGAACTCGCTGAGGCCAACCCGATGCTCGGGCATCGTGGCTGCCGCCTGGGGATCGCCTACCCGGAAATCTACGAAATGCAGTCCCGAGCGATCTTTGAGGGCGCCATCGCCGTCGCCAAGGAGACCGGCAAGGCCCCGCATCCGGAGATCATGATCCCGCTGGTCGGCATGAAGAAGGAACTCGAAATCACCCGGGCGCAGGTGGACAAGGTCGCCGCGGAAGTGTTCGCCGAGACTGGCACCAAGATCGAATACAGCGTCGGTACTATGATCGAACTGCCGCGCGCCGCGATATTGGCGGACAAGATCGCGGAGGACGCCGATTTCTTCAGCTTCGGCACCAACGACCTGACCCAGACCGTGTTCGGCCTGTCCCGCGACGACGCCGGCAAGTTCCTGCCGAAATATGTCGAGGCTGGAATTCTGCCGAAGGACCCGTTCGTCTCGATCGATATCGAGGGTGTCGGTGCGATGGTCCGCATGGCCGCCGAAAAGGGCCGCGCGACGAAGAACCACCTCAAGCTAGGGATTTGCGGGGAGCACGGCGGCGATCCCGCCTCCATCGCCTTCTGCGAGCACGCCGGTCTTGATTACGTGTCCTGCAGCCCGTTCCGCGTGCCTGTGGCCCGGTTGGCCGCGGCGCAGGCGGCGCTGGGGACGGCTTCCGACCGGACGGCCTGAGAAGTCCGCCGGCCTCCCCGCACGTTGAAACGTCGGGGAGGTCGATACTTCGCCGTATACTAACCCTTGTTGGCTTTGATATAGGGGCTCCAGGGGTTTGGCTGCATTAAGCCGCTTTTGTAGACGATATCGAACTGGCCGCTGGATTGGATCTCGCCGATCATCACCGGCTTAGCCATGTGGTGGTTGGCGCCCATCACGACGTCGAAGCCTGATGGCGAGCGGACCTTCTGTCCGATCATTGCCTTGCTGACGGCCGCGACGTCAGTGGTGCCAGCCTGGGTGACTGCCTGTGCCCACATGTGGAACAGGATGTAGGCTGATTCCATTGGATCGTTGGTGACCGCCTTCGGGTCCTTGATATAGGTCCGCCATTCCTTGATCAACGCGGCGTTGTCGGAACCGGGGACGGACTCGAAGTAGCTGCAGGCGGCCATGTGGCCGACCAGCGATTTGGTGTCTACGCCTGCCAGTTCCTCCTCGCCGACCGAAAACGCGATTACTGGGATATCCGTTACTTTGATGTTCTTGTTTCCAGTTCCTGTAGAATGGAATTTGGCATCGCCGTTGATTGTCGATACCACGGCGGTCTCTTGCCGGCCGAGCCGAATTTCTTGGTTTTGGCTACCTCAGTTTGCCAATCGGAGAAACCGAACGGCGTATAGTTCTCCAAGATGTCGTCGTCGAAACCCCATGCGCGTTGAGGAAGGCGTGCATGATCGTGTTGCTGGTGCGTGGATAGACGTAGTCGGTGCCATCCAACACAAATCGCTTTACTGATCCGCTTTCGTTGCTGATCAAGTATTGTAGAACCGGGATCACTTTGTTGTCGGGCACGGAACTGCCAGTAGAACACGTTCGGCGACTGTTCCTCGCCTTCGTACTCCGGCGGACAAAACAGCAGGCCGTTGAGTTCCTCGAATACGGGCAGCACGGATTTGCGGGATACCGAGTTCCAGCAGCCGACCACGGCGGCGATGTGATCTCGGCTGATCCTAAATCCGGCAGTTGGCTGAAACACGGCAATGAAGCACTATGTGCAAATCTTAATTCTGTCTGCCGCTTGACGGTCTCGCGCGGACACGCTGACTTCACAGCTTGTCAGCCCATTGCGTGACGCCATTCGCGTGGGGGCCGGATGCCACGGGCGTCCGGGTGCCGTCTTTCCGCCCGCTGCCGGAGCAGCTCTGCAGCGGCTGGAACACGATGCTGCACGCGTATGAGACGCTGGAGATGGAATGCTACATTGAATGGCGGCCCGCCTCCGACATGTTTGGCCACGGTATGGTGTTGACGGCGCGCGCCTGGGGGGTGCCGAATGGGGCGGCGACCTGAACGACGCTTGAACTGCACCCAGTGGCCTCCTTCCGAAGTTATCGGTCAGGTTCTTCGATGAGCGCAGCTTCGTATCGGCGGCCAGCTAACCATCGGGTTTCATTTTCGCGCACGGCGTCCGCCGGGGCATGCCGTTTTCCTGTGGATTGATGAAAGAATCGCCGAGAATCGCTTGACTGGAACAATTTGGCATGTCCATAACGCTAAAATCACCTGATTGGCACAGCAGGGCTTACCGATAAAGCCAAAATCGCCCGACTGGCCAAGCGGGATTGCCATTAAGAAGGCCGCCGCGGCACGATGACGCACAATTATATACGCCATGGCACGCCCACGCTGTTCGCATCGCTTAATGTGCTGGACCGCACGGTCATCGGTCGCGGCATGCAGCGTTACCGGCATCAGGAGTTTATCCGCTTTCTCAATGTCACCGGGGCGACCGCGTGCCAAAGAGCAAGGCGATCCACGCCATCGTCGACAACGATCAGGCTGATGCTGCGAAAGCTGGACAATCCCAAATGAGACTTTTCCGGTGGAATTTTGCCCAGGAAGGCGAGGAGGTTGCCGGACGCTTTGCTCCGTTGCCGGAATCGTTTTGGTGCGCCGGGTGCCGGGAGCTATCCTAGCTCCGATAATGCCAAACCATTTGCTTTAAAGAAGAAGTTCATGGATGATCTCAAGTTATTTTTTCTCCATATCCCGAAAACCGCGGGAACGACCATCGTTGATACTTTAGCATCATTCTTCCCAAACGAGTCGCGGGCGAATTATATCGAGGGACTTGATCACGACCAAAGACTCAAACTGGGGAATAGAAGATTTGTTTCGGGCCATCTTTTTCTCGACGAGATTAGAAGACTGCCCTTCACCGCTGAATTCCGTCAGTCGGTGCTTTTGCGAGAGCCTTACGCTCGATTGGCTTCGCATCTGAGGTTTATGGACCGTTACGCGACGCCAGCGTTCAGGACAAGCTATGAGCTATTGTTCCCGCATCTGAAGGACGTTGTTGACCATATCTCCGAGATAGACTTTGAAAATCCGAAATCTCTGAAGGACTTTTTTTCCGATCTGTCGCCATGGTCAAGGCTCGCTTTTGACAATTCGCAGGTTCGTTTTTTGGTCGATGATCCGGGGCCGCGGCCGCTTTTCATTAGTAGAGCATTGAATGCAGAAGTTACAGATTATGCGATTCAACGCTTATTAAGTTTCGATTATATTGGAACGACCGAAAATATAGACGAATTTGTTGGCCAGATCGCCCGAGCATCGGGGTTTGGCTCGAATTATCAGGTCATGCAGTCTAACGTGGCTTTAGCCGGAAGGCGAATTGACTATCTCGACCCGCGGATTCGTGATGTGATGCATGACTTCGTCAAATATGACTGCAGGCTATACGACGCAGCTCTTACTCGCCAGATTCCCCGCGATCCCGCACTTTGTGATAGTCGGAGCCCTTTAAGTGCGGGGCCACGTCCCTTTATCGATATCTGCACCGGCCTAACGAAAACAGCTTATCGATACGGCACCGGCCTAGCGAAAACAACCCGGTGGCGCCCCGGAAAATAGGCCAACCACATAGCTCCTAAGCGGCGATGTGTCAAGCCCAAATTCACCGCCGCGCCTCGTTAACGGCTGGCCTCAAAAAAGCGCATCGACGAATTGATGCCGTGTAACTGGGCGCCTGAACAGTCATTTTGATGCTGACAACCCAGGGGATTTCGATTTAGGCGCCACATCATTTGACTGGAGGCTTAGGTCGGGTTTGGGCGGCCTCCGGCTCGTCAATTCCCGCCCGACCCCTTGCCGAATACGCTGGATATGGCGCGAAGAGGGGCAGTCATCCTCCAGGAGGAGGAGGCGCGAAGCGCCGTAACTTCGCGTCTGAGAGCGTCTCGCTCTTGCTCAACCGCAAGACGCCTCTGCGCCGTTCTATCAAAGACAAACACCTCCTCGATCCATCCTCGACGCATCCAGTAAGGAAACCGCCATACCTTGGCATGAGAGAAGAAGCGCTGGGCTAATGCCGCGGTCGTCGGCGGGTTGGCCTCATGGTTGATCGACAGAAATACCTCGGCATGGTCTGCGATCCAGGCAGCATAGCGCGCGCTTTCCAGTTCGCCCATCTCGGTGATGGAATCGGCGTTGAGAACCAATCCAATTGGCGCATCCAAGAGCAGTGGAAGGGTGCTTGGGAGTAAACGGATGCGCCCCTGTGCCAGCGCCGGATCATCGCCGGTCATCCATAATGCTTCAGGCCCGAGCACGGCTCCCAGAAAGCAAGCTTGTGCCGCGACGCCAAGCGGGAGATCAATCGTCGTATAATCGCGAATGCCAGAAACCCAGGAATAGTAGGCGGTTCGCGCAATACCTGGTCCGATTTCAATGACTGACTTCCTTTCGGCACCACCGAGTTCCTGCCTGATACGGTAAGTCTGATAGAGGGCGTTCAAGGCGCGAAAGGCGGCCAATCCTCGGGATGTTTGAACACCAGGTTCTCGCACGAACGGGTTCGGAAATGAAAAATCGAAGCCAATCGCAGCCTGGATGGAAGATAGAACATCATCTATAACCGGATCGATGACGTGGCCCTCCGGATAGTAGCTTGGCTTCATTTCCGAGTTACCCGGAAGCCATCGGCGAATGCCGATCGCTTCGGCCAGTTGCAAGACTAAGCCTCGGCACATTGTTGCGTGTTTTCTTTCCCAGGCTTCGATCCCAGCGAGGTCGTCATCGGCAGGCCGTCCAGTCATACGAATAAAATCGACCCCAAAATAGAGATCTGTTCTTGAGGGATCAGAAAAAATCTCCCGCAGGGCGTGATTTTCCTTTGACGCCAAAGCCTCATGAACAGGGCGCTGAATTGCGCCGATCGTAGACCACATTGAATCCTTAGTTGCTGCCTCGTCGCGTGCCGTCAGCTGATAACTGCGCCTGACGCGATGGAGAAACGAGTCTCCGAGATAGGGCGCATCGGCTTTTATATCCTGGTTCACGGGTTCCTCTCCATTCAAACGAAGGTTCAAACAACGTAAGCGATGCAGCGCGACCGGTGGGCGGCATCAATCAGCGGCTCTGTCCAGATGCCCGCTATTCTGACCGACGCCAACCCGGCCGACACCGACCTGAGGGACATCAGCCCCCGCATCCGGCGCAGTTGGAGACGTCCTGTGGTGCGCCGGCGGACCAATTTGGTGGCAACCTGACGAGTCGAGTATGCGCCGTCCATTTTCGCTCGGGTGTTCGCACCGGGCTGAAATCATGCTAGCCATCTTTGGCGATCCCGGCGCGCTGGCAGATGCGGCGTGTGCTTTTCGCAAGTCCTGCCGTGCCACAACATCATCCGGGAGAGTCAAAAACCAGGAGGACACGATGGAACTCGGAATTGTGCAGATCATGGCAGGCTTCGGCCTGCAGGACGTCAGCGACCGGCAGGTCTATGACGAGGAAATTCGGCAGGCGGTTCTTGCCGACACGCTTGATTATGATCATGTTTGGGTCGTTGAGCACCACTTCGAGGACTACTCGTTCTGTCCTGACAATTTCGTCTATCTCGCGCATATAGCAGCGAAGACGCAGCGCATCCGTCTCGCAACCGGCGCGGTCATCCTGCCGTGGAACATTCAGCCGCTGCGGGTCGCGGAGAAAGCCGCTCTGCTCGACACGCTGTCCAATGGGCGCGTTATCCTTGGTCTTGGCCGCGGATTGTCGCGGCGTGAGTTCAATCAGTTCGGCGTCGCCATGGATGAATTGCGCGACCGGTTTGACGAGATGGCGCCAATGATCCTCGATGCGCTGGAAACCGGCGTGATGGAGGAGCATCACGGGCGCTACTTCAATCAGCCTCGGGCGGTGCTGCGGCCGAAGCCGTTCAAGAGCTTCCGCGACCGCACGGCGCAAGTCGCGATGAGCAGCGATTCGGTGCAGGTGGCAGCCCGGCTGGGCGTGCAGATGATGTCATTCCTGTATAAGCCCGACGAGGTGCACGCTGCCGAATTCAACACCTATCGGGCGGCGTTCCAGCAGCAGCACGGCAAGATGCCGAAGCCGCCGTTGCTGGCACTTATGACGGTCTGTGACAGCGATGCCGCGCGCGCTCGCGAAAATGCAGAGAAGTACTGCGCGATGTACTTCCATTCCGTGATGCACCATTACGAAATGATGAGTGAGCATTTCGCCGCGACGAAGGGCTACGCGGAATATGGTGTCGGCGCCGAGGCGATGCGGGCGGCCGGGCTTGACGACATGGTTCGCGGCTATGTGGATCAGCAATTGTGGGGCACGCCGGATCAGATCCTGCGCAAGCTAGAGGGGCGCCGCGCGGTGATGGGCGATGTCGGTTGCCTGTGCGCGTTCCGCTTTGGCGCCAGCCCGTTCGAGGTCAGCGAGCGCAGCATGCGCCTGTTCGCCGCGGAAGTGCTGCCCGTGGCGCGGACGTGGGAGGCTCCGAAAGAGCAGCGCCAGGCCGCCGAATAGGTCCTCGGCTGGCAAGCTTCACGCGCTCGCCAGGTGGTGGCGGCGCGTGAAGCGTCTTTGATCAGACGGCAGCACGCCATCGATTTGCCATGCCGGTTCATCAAGGTGCGGCGACCGGCTCAGTTCCACGGCGATGTACAGAAAGGGTGATCTTGTGAGTGGCATTGGCCGGAGTGACAGGCGCGAGGAGTTGCTCGCGCGAGCCGACGCTCTTGCACCGGAATTCCGGGCGCGTGCGGCCGAGGGAGAGACAAACCGAACCATGCCAGCGGACTTGGCGGCCAAAGTCAAAAAGGCAGGCTTGTTTCGGCTGTCGCTTCCCGCCGCTCTCGGGGGGTGGGAAGCGGATCCGATCACGATCTTCGAGGTCATCGAGAAGCTTTGCCACGCTGACGGATCGGCTGGATGGACAACACTGATCGGCTGTAGCCCCGCGTTCATGGCCTGGCTGGACCCCAGCGTCGCGGCCAAACTGCTGGGCGGGAATCCCGACATCTGCACCACCGGGGTGTTCGCGCCGCTCGGCCGGGCGGTGCCCGACGGCAACGGCTCGTTCACGGTGGATGGACGCTGGCCTTGTAACAGCGGCTGTCCTCACAGCGAGTGGTTCGTGGCCGGGGTACTCGTCATGGACGGGGATCGCCCGCGGGTCGTCCCGCCCGGGCGGCCGGACTGGCGGTTCGCCTGGGTCCCGTGCGCTGACGGGGAGATCATCGACAACTGGTATGCCGCCGGCCTCAAGGGGACCGGCAGCCATGATGTCGCTGTGCATGGCATCACCGTGCCGGAGGAACTGACCTGTTCCCCTATGTTCGATCCCCCGCGCCACGGCGGTCCGCTGTACCGGCTATCGTTCTTTAACCTGATCTCCGCTCACATCGCAGGCTTCTCGGCCGGAGTGGGCCGGCGGGCGCTAGACGAGTTCGTGGCGGCCGCCGAACGCAAGCATCGGGGCGTATCGCGGACCTCGGTCGCTGATGACCCGGTGGTACAGCACCGCTTCGCCGTCGTCGATGGCGACCTCCAAGCGGCGCGGGCCTTCTTCATCGAAGCGATGGGCGAGGCATGGGAGAAGGTGACACGCGGTGACCCTTGCAGCCTGCGGCAGAGGGCTCGGGTGATGTCAGCCGCCCATGTTCTGCAACGCGCGGCCGTCGCCGCCGTCGACGCGGTATTACCGCTCGCTGGCGCGAGCGCTGTATACGCTGACAACCCGATCCAGCGGTGCTCGCGTGACCTGCATGCCGCGTCACAGCACATCTTCTTCAGCGTGGACGTGCTCAAGGACATCGGCCAGGTCGCCTTGGGCAGGACGCCGGCAGCGCCCAGATTCTTGACCCCACACGGAGGCTTGTCGTCGGATTGGCGCCAAGACAATTCAGGTGCGCATCACTCACCGATCTTCTGCCGACGCACCCCGACATCGGCACGCGGATGGCTTCGATCGCTACTGTCTAGTGAGCGCCTGCTCCACCGCCGCTTGTCTTGCGCATCGCCAGTGATGTTATCAGGGCTAGCAGTAAGGCCGCTCCCATCAGGTAGAAAGCATCGCTGTAGGCCAGCAGATAGGATTGCGCGCGAACGATCCGGCCGATCTGCACCACCGCGTCGTGCCAGGCGGTGGCCGGATCACTTGCACCAGCCGAGAGGAAATGTTCTTGCAAGGATGCGATCCGATCTCTGGTTGCCGGGTCCAACAGGGAAGCGCGCGCGGTGATGATGCTGGAGTGGAACTGCTCCCGCTTGGTCACGAACGTTTGCAACACCGCGATGCCGACGGAGCCGCCGAGGTTGCGCATCATGTTGAACATCGCCGATGCCGAACCGGCATTTTCCCGTTCAATGCCACCGGTCGCGAGCGCTGAAAGCGGCGTGAGAACCAGCGCCTGACCCAGGGCACGAACAAGGTTCGGCACGAAGAGCTGGTCGCCGGCATAGTCGGGCGTAATTTCCAGGTTCATAAAGCAGCTCAGCGCGAACAGTGCGAACCCGACAGCGACCAGAAGGCGCGTATCGATATGGCGCATCAGGAACGGCACGAACGGGATCAACACCAGTTGCGGCAAACCAGTCCAAGCCAGCACCATCCCCACCTGCTCGGAATTATAGCCCTGTGTCTGCGACAGATAGACGGGCAGCAAGTAGACCGAGCCATAGAGCGCCATGCCGAGAATGACGTTCGCCAAACTGCCGAGGCCAAAATTCCGCCGCAGCAACAGGCGCAAATTCAACAGGGGGTTGTGGCTGGTCAGCTCGATCCAGAAGAACAGCGCCAGCGACACCACAGCAACGATCGACAACCGCACGATGAACGGCGAGCCGAACCAGTCGTCCTTGTTGCCTTCCTCCAGCACCGTCTGCAACGACGCGAGGCCGATCGCGAGCGTGGCGATACCGGGCCAGTCACCGTCCCGAAGCATCGCCAGTTTCATCGGCGAGGGCAGCAGCGACGGCCAAAGCGTCGCCAGCATGATCGCGCCGGGGATCAGGTTGACGTAAAAGATATACTGCCAGCCGAAGTTTTCGGTCAGGTAGCCGCCGATCGTCGGCCCGATTGCCGGCGCGAACGTGGCGGACACCGCGAACATCGCAAGGCCGACCGGCTGCTTGGACTTTGGTAGCATGGTCAAAGTGATGGTGAAGGCCATCGGGATCAGCACGCCGCCGAAAAAGCCCTGCAACGCGCGAAGAGCGATCATCTGGTTCAGATTCTGCGCGTAGGCACAGGCCACCGACATCACCAGGAACATGATCGTGTTGCCCAGGAGATAGCGGCGCAGCGAGAATACCGGGGTCAGAAATCCTGTCAGCGGGATGACGACGATCTCGGCGACCAGGTAAGCGGTCGAGATCCAGCCGCCATCGTCGATGCCCGCGCCGATCGCGCCCTGGATATTGGGTAGCGAGGCGTTGGTGATCTGGATGTTAAGCACCGCGATGAAGGCACCGATGATGGAACCGCCCACCGCCATCCAGGTCTTCAGATCGGTTTTTGGTTCGCTATCGGTACGAACGCGAGGATTGCTCACGGCGGATCTCCCGGATCATGGATCAGCGCGAAGCGACAGAGGTCGGGGCCGCCGGCTTTGGCGTCACCCGCCTTGGTATCGATCGTCGGTTCGACTGACATGCCCGGACGCAGCAGGCCGAAAGCCACGGCACGGCCTGAGGGATCGCGATCAAGCACGATCTTGACGGGCAAGCGCTGCACGATCTTAGTGAAGTTGCCGGTGGCGTTATCTGGCGGCAGCAGCGCGAATTGCAGGCCGGTCGCCGGGGCGACGCTATCGACCCGGCCGTGGATCCTCGCATCCGGGAACGTGTCGACGGAGATCTCGACCGGCTGACCGGGATGGACGTCGGTGAGCTGCGTCTCTTTGAAGTTTGCCACGATGTAGACGGCGTCCAGCGGAACGACTGCCATGAGCTGAGTTCCTGCCTGGACATATTGGCCGACCCGCAGCGAGCGCGCGCCTACCGTGCCGTCGATCGGGGCTATAATGCTGGTATAGCCGAGGTTCAACCGAGCCTGCTGTTCGGCGGCGCGGTAATGCTCGAGCTGCGCGGTGGCTTTAACCCGGGCGGCCTGAAGCACATCCACCTGCTGTTTGGCGGCGGCCAGGGCGGCACGCGCCTGCAGCAGGCCGGCCGTGCGCTGCACCAGCGTTGACTCGGTCTGCTGGGCGGACTGGGTGGTCCCGGCACCGGTCCGGGAGAGCAGGTCATATCGAGCATGATCCTGCTGTGCGAACTTCAGCGAAGCCTCGGCTGACGTGACCTCCTGGTTCGCCTGTTCGATGGTGGAATTCTGCAGGATCAACTGGGCATCGATCGAGCGGATCTCGCTGGCGGCGCTTTCCCGATCGGCGATCGCCTGATGCAGCGCGGTCTGAAAGTCCTGGTCGTCGATCCGCGCGAGTAATTGCCCCGCCTTGACGGGCTGATTGTCGGTGACCAGCACCTGGCTGAGGTAGCCGGAAACCCGCGGGGCAATCAGGGTGTTGTCCGCCTGGACGTAGGCGTCGTCGGTGGATACCTCGAAGCGGCCGGTCTGCCAGTATTCCGTGCCGTAATAGGCGCCGGCCGCCAAGCCAAGCACCGCGATTGTGCCGAGCGCGGTCTGCTTCAGCAGGCCCTTGCGGCGGGACGCGTTGCCCGCGCGGATGCCAATGCCCGCGGAGCCGCCGTCCATCCGCTCGACCGTCGTTGCCTGACTCATAGGCGCCCTCTCCTCCATCAAGTGCGAGCACAAGTAGTATCGCTGGCGCCAAGGGATAATCGGGCGCCGGGGCATTGGATCTATGCGTCTAGCGTGGAAATCTGCAGGGGAACGTTCAGGGTTGATTAACCGGATTGTTTGACATTGGCCGGACCGTCCTATGAAGTGCTGGACGATCCTGCGCCACGCTGATCGATGGTCGGCCAAAGCGCCAATAATCCGATTGCCGTCGCGCACAAACACCAACAGGGAGAAAATTAGTGGATGCTCCAGTCAGCTTCGATCATCGCCTGCATGCCGCGACCGTGCCGCTTGACCAGATCGACGTCAGCAATCCGCAACTCTATTTCGACGATGTCTGGGAGCCATATTTCGAACGGCTCCGTCGCGATGATCCGGTCCACTACGTAGCGGACAGCGCCTACGGGCCGTATTGGGCCATCACCAAGTACAAGGACATCATCCGCCTTGAGGTGAATCACAAGGCGTTCTCGTCCAGTTGGGAGCTTGGCGGGATCAGGATCGAGGACATCCCATCGGGCTATGAACGGCCGAACTTCATTTTGCTCGATCCGCCGGTTCACGATGAGCATCGGTTGGTTGTCAGTCCGACGGTCAATCCGATCAATCTGGCGAAGATGGAGAGCTTGATCCGGGAGCGGACCGGTCAGGTTCTGGAAGCGCTTCCGCGCGGCGAGGCGTTCAACTGGGTCGACCGCGTGTCGATCGAACTTACCTCCATGATGCTTTGCACGCTGTTCGATTATCCCGTCGAGGACCGGCGGCAGTTGGTTTACTGGTCGGAGGTGGTGATTACCGACATCAACGCGCCGGGGGCGCTGGTGAAGTCGGAAGCGGAGCGGTTTGCGATCCAGCTGCAATACACCGAGCGTTTGAACGAGCTTTGGGAGGAGCGGGCGAAGTTGCCGCCGAGCTTCGACATCATCTCGATTCTTGCGCACAGCGATACCATGAACAAGATTGTCGTTGCGGGAACGGATGGGAATCCTGACGTTGTTCCTGGTCGGCGGCAACGACACGACGCGCAATTCGATGTCCGGCGGGCTGTGGGGATTGAGCCAGTTCCCCGATCAGATGCGGAAACTGCGCGCCAACCCGGCGCTGGTGACCGACACGGTGCCGGAGATCGTTCGCTGGCAGACCCCGGTGATCCACATGCGGCGGACCGCGCTGGAGGACGTGGATTTCGGCGGCAAGGTGATCAAGAAGGGTGACAAGGTCGTCGTTTGGTATATCTCGGGGAACCGTGACGACACGGTCATCGAGCGGCCCAACGAGTTCATCGTCGACCGCCGCCGGCCGCGCGAGCATCTGTCGTTTGGCTTCGGCATCCATCGCTGCCTGGGCAATCGGCTCGCGGAATTGCAGCTGAAGATTTTGTGGGAGGAGGTCATCCGGCGCAACCTGGAGATCGAGGTGCTTGGGAAGCCGGTGTATGCGTATTCGAACTTCCTGCGTGGGATAAAGGAACTTCCGGTGCGTCTGGCGGCTTGAGCAGAGGGACGGCGTCGGGCGTCTGATCCGCGCGTTGGAGTTGCAGACCGATGAAGTTCGGCGTCCTGCAGTTCTTCAGTTGGCCGGAACGGCGGGTCGATCTGGCCACGGTGTATGATCGGGCGATCCAGCGGATCGAGATCATGGATCGGTCCGGCTATGACGCGGTCTGGCTGGCTGAGCATCATTTCTCCAGCTTTAGCGTGTGTCCGTCGGTCCACATGATGGGAACGCTTGCCGCGGCTCGGACCCGGCGGTTGCGGATCGGCACCGCGGTGTCACTGGCCGCGTTCTACCATCCGCTCCGGCTTGCCGAGGAAGTGGCTCTTCTGGACGTGCTGTCGGGAGGGCGGGTGAATTGGGGTGCCGGCCGCGGGTTTTCGCGCGGGGAGTTCACCGCGTTCGGGGTGGCGCCGGAAGAAAGCACGTCTCGGTTCCGGGAAACCGTGGAAATCGTGCTGCGGGCGTGGAGCGAAGAGCGGCTGAACTACGCGGGGGAGTATTTCCGGTTCGAGGATGTCGAGGTTTTGCCGAAGCCGGCACAGACTCCGCTGCCGGTGTGGATGGCCGCGAGTTCCAGGCCGGCGATCATTTGGGCGGCGGGCCGCGGCTTCTCCATCCTGATGGACCCGCATTCCACCTTCGCGGAACTTGCCGAAAAGCGGCGTTATTACGAGCAGGGACTGGTCGCCGGCGGGTTCTCGCCTGCCGGCCGGGACATTCCGATGGCGCGTTTCGTTGCACTGGCCGACACCGACGCCAAGGCCGAGGCCGTGGCTCGGCGGGGCGCCGGCTGGCTGACGGCGTCCTATGTCGGGCCGCGGCATAACGCGGTGGTGCAGGAGGCGCGGGTATATAGCGGCGGGGATCTGGTGGAGCACTACGCCGGGCAGGTGATCCTGCATGGCACGCCCGATCGGGTGGTCGACCAGGTGTTGGCGCTCCGGGAAGAGGCCAGGCTGGATTACCTGCTGTGCGCGCCGCTCAGCCACGAGAGTTTCGTGATGCTGACGGACCAGGTGTTGCCGCGGCTGGGGTGAGCAATTCAGGAACAGGAACCACCGATGAATCAGCCATCCGACCCTGGACGCCGATGCGACGGACGGCGCTCCGCCTGATGGGCCCCGATCCCGCGAACTGGGTTCCGGATCGTCCCGGCATCGACCATAACGTCACGATCGTCGGCGGCGGGCAAACCGGGTGCGCGCTGGCTTTCGCATTGCGCCGCGCCGGCGTCGGCAAGGTCTCGATACTGGAAGCGGCGCCGGACGAGAAAGCCGCGGGCATCTGGCTGAATGCCGCGCGCATGAACCTTTTGCGCACACCGAAGGCGCTGCCTGGGCCGGAGCTTGGGATTCCGGCGCTGAGTTTCCAGGGGTGGTATGAAGCGCGCCACGGGCAGGCGGCGTATACCGCGATCGATCGTATCGAACGCACTTGATTGGGCGAATTATATTAGGTTGGTACAGGCGATTTCTCGGGATCGACCCACGCTACGCGACGCGCCTGACGCGGATTGAACCGATGGGTGATCATTTTCGGCTGCATCTGGACACGTCCGGCGGTGCCAGGACAGAAACGACCAGAAAGATCGTTTTGGCCACGGGGTTCTTCGGCGGCGGCGGCAAGTTCATTCCGGATGTGCTGACGAGCAACCTGACCCCGGACTCATACGCGCACACCGAGGACGTGATCGACTTCGCCGCCCTACGGGGCAAGGTTGTGGGGGTGGTGGGCGCGGCGGCGGCTGCGTTTGACGCGGCGGGCGTGGCGCTGGAGCATGGTGCCGCCGAGGTTCACCTGTTCGCGCGGCGCGACACGATTGCGTCGATCCCGGTGACCCGAGCGCGGGCGTTTCCTGGGGCCTATGACAATTACTATCAGCTTCCGGACGCGGATCGAATGGCATCAGGCGATCCGGTATTTCCGCTTTGGATCAACCCCAACGACCGATGCGATCGAGCGCACCGTCAAATACCCCAATTTTCATCTGCATCTCTCCGCGCCGTGGTCCAACGCGGCGAAGCGCGGCGATAAAGTTGAGACGACCATCAACGGCACGACCTATCGTATGGATTTCGTGATCGCCGGCACGGGCTATTCCCCAGATCTGGCATCGCGGCCGGAGTTGGCTGATTTTGCCGGACAGATCCTGCTCTGGCGCGATCGATATACGCCGTCTCGGGACGAGCAGGATGAAATGCTCGGTTGCTATCCTTATTTGGGTGCAGGGCACGAATTACTGGAGAAAATCCAGGGCGCTTCGCCTCTTCTCGCGCATATTCATGTGCAGAACCCGGCTGGGTTCCTGAGCTTCGGATTGCCGATCGGCGATGTTCCGAGCATGAAACGTGATATTCCAGTCATTGTCGGCCGAATCAGTGCCGATCTGTTCCGCGACGACCTGGACACATTGCGCCATCGCATGGTCGGCGATGTTCCGCCCGATTTCACCGATGAACTGTATCGGCCCGCGGTCAGGTAGAGGGGGCCAATCTGAGAAGAAGGACGATCACGCCAACGTTTTCACTGCGGCTGCGACGTTGGCCTTCTCGGCCGGGGCGATCCTGTCACGGCCGTGATAGTCCCCCTCCAACCTCCCCGTCGTGCAAATCGCCTGGAGTGGATCGGCACCCCGGAGCCAATCTACAAACCGATTGCCGATCGGCCTCGGAAACAGGAGTTCAGCCATCTCTGAACCGCCAGCACGCGTGTTCCGACTTTGCTTGGCGCTGATCGTCTGTTCCGCGCTGCAGGCGGTCAGCGGCGCCGCGCATGCGGAGTCCGCGGGAAGAGGGACGAGCGGGGGAGAGGGCGGGCGGGCGGCGCCCGTCGCGCAGCCTCAGGTCGACCTTGCCGAGCCGGACGACTCGTCCGGCTTCATGCAGGCGATCACCGTCGATCTGGACCGCGTCTACGACCATTACCTTGCCTTCAAGGACAAGATCCAGAGAGCGACCTCAACATCCAGGTACTCGATGCCGGTTTCGATGTTCGGCCAATCGGGTATCTCCGAAAAGTGGTCCCGGTGTTGCCGAAATCGTCTATTTCCCGACAGTCACCTGGACGCCTTTCACCGATACGGCGATGGGCTCGGGCGCCTTCACCTTTAGCTTTCTGGGCAACCAGTTCTGGACGCACGCGAACACCAACTCCCAGCAGGTCAGTATGGGCCTGTTGACGACCCAGAACGATTGGGTAGCGAACGGCTATCAGTACGCGCAGATCACCTACACCCAAACATTCCCCGGCGATTGGCTGGCCGTCACCGTCGGCCAGTATTCGTTCGCGTTGGGCGACGGCAATCAATACGCCGGCGATGCACAGACCAATTTCATCAACTATGCGCTCGCCCAGAATGCCACGCAGACACATGCCAATGCCGGCACCGGTGCCTATGTGCAGATCACGCCGAATAGTGTGCTGGAGTTTGCAGGTGGCCTGCAAAGCGCCACCGACGTCACTGGGCACGCGCTGACCACCAATGGCTTCGGCGACGGCAAAATCGCCTATGGCCTATTTGGACAATGGAAGCCGACCTATCTGGCCGGCGGCGCGTACGGCATTCTGTATTACGATCAGCCGGGGGTGCCGCAGCAACCGAGCGCGTCCCAAGGGGTCTCCTTCAACGCCGTGCAGAATCTGAACGCGAGATACGGGCTGTTCCTGAGAGCGAATAACGCGTCGGGCGCCGCGAGCCCGATTGAGACGTCGGTGGCGTTCGGTGGAATTGTGAATAACCCGTTCGGGCGCAACCGGCTCGACCAAGCCGGCATCGGCCTCGCCTGGGACAAGACCAATACATCGGCTGCCCCCACGCCAGCGCGGGGTTCGGAATGGGTGGGTGAACTCTATTACAATTACACGGTCTCAAGGCTACAATTACACGGTCTTCAAGGCGATGCAGTTGACACCGGACGTGCAGGTCTATGTGAATCCCGCGCTCGCCCCCAACACTAGCGTGGCAGCGGTGTTCTCGCTGCGCGCCACGTTCAAGAACTGAGCCGCGCCCCGAGGATACACCCGTGCTTGCGGCGGTCTCCCCGCTGGGCCCCCACGTCGGGCGCTTACAGCGGGAATGTTGCTGGTACGATTGATGCCGGCGTTTGCTGCGCGACACCGCGCGCACGTGCTACGGTGTCGGACCTTTACCGCGGACCCGTGGCGACGATGTCAATCGAAGCACCTGCCTTTCCTGGGCCTTTCGCCGCCTTCGCGGCATCGATCATGGGGCAGTCTCCACTGCGCGCGGCCATCACGGCCCAAACCCGGGTAGACGAAGCCGAGTGCGTTGCGCGGTTGCTTGAGACGGCGACCCTGCCGAGCCTTGCGGTCGTGCAAGCAGAAGTATTGGCGCGCCGTCTGGTGACTGCCCTCCGAGCGAAAGGTACCCAGGGGGCGGTCGAAGGGCTGATGCGGGAATATGCGCTGTCGAGCGACGAGGGCGTCGCGCTCATGTGTTTGGCCGAGGCGCTGCTCCGCATTCCCGACCGGGCTACGCGCGACGCCTTGATCCGCGACAAGACCACCAAGGGGGATTGGCAAAGTCACGTTGGCCACTCGCCGTCGATGTTTGTCAACGCCGCCACTTGGGGGCTTCTCGTGACCGGCAAATTGGTCGCCACCAACAGCGAGGTTGGGCTTGCGGGCGCACTGGCCCGGCTGATCGCGCGTGGCGGCGAGCCGGTGGTTCGCAAGGGAGTCGATATCGCGATGCGGATGCTGGGCGAACAATTCGTTTCCGGGCGAACGATCGCCGAGGCGTTGGCGAACAGCCGCCGCCTCGAGGCCCGTGGCTTCCGCTATTCCTACGACATGCTCGGTGAAGCCGCGCTGACGGCGACTGATGCTTCTCGTTACTATAACGAATATGAGCGGGCGATCCATGCGATCGGCGCATCGGCTGACGGCCGTGGTCTCTACAGGGGACCGGGGATCTCGATCAAGCTTTCGGCTTTGCACCCACGCTATTGCCGAGCGCAGCGGGACCGGGTGATGGCTGAACTGCTGCCGCGTCTGCAGACGCTGGCAGTGCTGGCGCGCCGTTACGACATCGGCCTCAATATCGATGCCGAGGAAGCGGACCGGCTGGAGCTCTCGCTCGATCTTGCTGGAAGCGCTGTGTTTCGACGGGCGGCTTGGTGGCTGGGATGGCGTGGGCTTTGTGGTTCAGGCCTATCAGAAGCGTGCGCCGTTCGTGATCGACTTTCTGATTGACCTCGCGCGCCGCTCGGGCCACCGGTTGATGATACGCCTGGTGAAGGGCGCATATTGGGACAGCGAGATCAAGCGTGCGCAGGTGGATGGGCTTGAGGGGTTTCCGGTGTTCACCCGCAAGGCACATACCGATGTTTGCTATCTGGCTTGCGCCCGCAAGCTTCTGGCCGCTCCGGCAGAGGTGTTTCCGCAGTTCGCGACGCATAACGCCTATACAACCGCCGCTATATACAGCATGGCGGGCGGCGATTTCCAGTTTGGCCAATACGAATTCCAATGCCTGCACGGCATGGGCGAGCCCCTGTATGAGGAGGTTGTGGGACCTGACAAGCTTGACCGGCCCTGCCGGATCTACGCTCCGGTTGGCTCGCACGAGACGTTGCTGGCTTATCTGGTGCGCCGGCTGCTGGAGAACGGGGCCAACTCGTCGTTTGTCAACCGTATCCAAGATCCATCGGTCTCAATCGAGGAGCTGGTGGCCGATCCGGTCGCGTTGGTCGCTTCGGGGTCGCCGATTGGCGCGCCGCATCCCCGCATTGTGCTGCCTCGTGCGTTGTTTGGGGCCGAGCGGGCAAACTCCGCGGGCGTTGATCTGACGAACGAACAATGCCTGGCGGATCTCGCGCGCGCCGTGACAGCCCCCCAAGCCTGGAGCGCGGCGCCCATGCAGGCCGCCGGTGAGGCTTCGGGGCCGCGCAAGGAGGTTCGTAACCCGGCGGATCACCGTGACCTCGTCGGCTATGTTACGGAGGCCGTGGCGGAGCAGGTGGACCAAGCAGTTGCCGCCGCCAGGGCGTGGGACGCGACGGCGCCGGGCGATCGCGCCGCGTGCTTGTTTCGAGCCGCCGATCTGCTGGCAACACGGATGGCGCAATTGATCGGGCTGATTGTGCGCGAGGCTGGCAAAACCTTTGCGAGCGCGGTTGCCGAGGTGCGGGAGGCGGTGGATTTCTTGCGTTATTATGCGGCGCAGGTGCGTGACCATTACCCGGCGGGCAGCCACACGCCGCTTGGAATCGTCGCGTGTATCTCGCCATGGAACTTTCCTCTGTCGATCTTCACCGGGCAGGTCGCGGCGGCGCTGGCGGCTGGCAACGCCGCGCTTGCCAAGCCTGCCGAGGAGACGCCGCTGATCGCCGCACAGGCGATGGCGATCCTTCGCGAAGCGGGGGTTCCCGTCGGTGCGGCTCAACTTCTTCCCGGCGATGGCGAGGTCGGCGCTCGGCTGGTCGCTGATCCACGGGTTCAGGGGGTGATGTTCACCGGCTCGACGGAGGTTGCCCGGCTGATCCAACGTCAACTCGCCCTGCGTCTGACGGCGGATGGGTCGCCGGTGCCCTTGATCGCGGAGACAGGGGGGCAAAACGCCCTTGTCGTCGATTCCTCGGCGCTGGTCGAACAGGTGGTGACCGACGTGATTACTTCCGCGTTCGACAGTGCCGGACAGCGCTGCTCGGCGCTTCGCGTGCTGTGCCTGCAGGAGGACGTGGCGGATCGGGTCCTGGCCATGCTGAAGGGCGCGCTGGAGGAACTTAGGGTGGGCAACCCGGACAGGCTGGCGACCGATGTGGGCCCGGTTATTTCGCCGGCGGCGCGCGACCGGATTCTCGGGCATGTCGAGGCGATGCGAAGGAGGGGCCGAGCGGTTCATCAGTGCGCGTTGTCGCCCGAGGCTGTGCTGCACGGGACGTTCGTGCCGCCGACGATTATCGAGATCGAAAGCCTGTCGGAGCTTCAAGGCGAGGTGTTCGGGCCAGTGCTGCACGTGGTTCGGGTGCCCAGGGACAGGCTGGAAGCGGCGGTCGAAGCGGTGAATGCCACCGGCTATGGGTTGACCTTCGGGGTGCATAGCCGGATCGATGAGACGATCGGGCGGGTTACCGCTCGCAGCACGGCGGGCAATGTCTACGTCAACCGCAATCTGATCGGCGCAGTGGTGGGGGTGCAACCTTTTGGCGGGCATGGCCTGTCGGGAACTGGGCCGAAGGCGGGCGGCCCGCTTTATCTCCGCCGGCTGATGCGGCACGGACCGGCTGCCATGCCACTGCCGAAGGGGCGGCCGCCCGCGGCGGCGCGTGCGTGGCTGGCTCTTAGCGACGGCTCCGAGGCGGGGCGGGAATTTGGTCGGTCGGTCTTGGCGGGAACGCCTGCCGGGGTGGCGATGGACCTGGTGGGTCCCGTTGGAGAGCGCAATGAATACTCCACGATCCCGCGCGGGGCGGTGGTTTGCATCGCCCCGGATCGAGAACAGCTTATGGTCCAGGTGGGTGCGGCGCTGGCGACGGGCAACCGGGCGCTGATTGCCGTGGGGGCGCTCGGTGGGCCGCCCCCATTGGACGATATCCTGGAGGTGCCGGATGTCCTGCAAACGGGTTGCGACGCCGTGCTGTTTGCAGGGAGCCGTGTTGATTTGCTGGCGATCGCGCGGAGACTGGCCGACCGGGAGGGCCCTATCGTGCCGATCTATCTCGCCGATCCCGACGGGCGCTACCCGTTGGATTTTCTGGTGCGGGAGCGCTGCGTCAGTATCAACACGGCGGCGGCGGGCGGCAACGCGAGTCTGATGACAATCGGATAGAGAGGCCTGACCATCGACTGTTCAGGAGAACGCTACGGGTTCAGCGGTCCGCCCAGCCTTGCTTCTACCTGAGTGGAGAGGTCGACAAGTCGTGAGAGAAACCTCTCAAGTATGGGCGATTTGTTTGCCTTGTGAAATCCTAGCACCAGATCAATCATCGGCTTTTCTCCGGCCAGAGAACGGCTGACGATTGATGGCGGCAGGTAGCTGTCGATAGAAGCCGGCAACAGCGCGACGCCTCCCGTAGATCCAACCAGAGAAATCGCCATGGCGAAATTATCGATTTCGAGATGCGGTGTGATGCGCACGGCCGATCGATCAAGATACTCGCTGACGACACTGCGCAGTATGCGGGGTACAGATGAAATCCCGATAAAGGTTTCGCCGATCAGGTCGCGTGGATCGATGGACTCGCGCACCGCAAGCCGGTGATCGCGCGGCAGGATCGCGACCAGCGGTTCTCTGACAACTAAGCGGTATTCGAGATTTGGGTTTGGTTCGCGCCGCAGGAATGCCATGTCGAGTTTCCCGCGCAGAAGATCGTCGGCGAGATCGGCGGAGAACCCGCTGAAAACCCGGACTTCGAGGTTGGGCAACTCGTCCCGGAGTGTGTTCGTCGTGGGCGGGATGCAGTCGACCTCGTGGCCCGTCAGAAAGCCGACGGCAAAGACCGGCTTTGCGGGATGTGCGATGCGCCGAGCGGATGCGACCGCGGCTTCCGCCTGCGCAAGCGACAGCCGCGCGTGATCGAGAAAAGCCCGGCCGGCCGGGGTGAGTTCGATACCCCGCACGCTGCGCTGAAAAAGCTTTGCGCCGACCTCAAGTTCGAGATCGCGGATCTGTCGGCTGAGTGAAGGCTGCGAAGTGTGCAACCTTTTCTCGGCCGCGAGGTTAAGGCTCCCCTCTTCGGCGACGGCGATGAAATAGCGAAGATGCCGGAGCTCCATGACCGCTTTTATGCCTCCTGAGCATACCCTTCACCTTACAAAGTCTTATTCACCGCGGCCAGCGTGGCTTAGATCTGTCCTCGAAAGATCCGGGCTTGAGGAGTTAAAAATGGCAAACCTGACCAACAAGATAGCGCTTGTCACCGGCGGTTCACGAGGCATTGGCGCGGGAATTGCCAAGCGGTTGGCGGCCGACGGCGCGAGCGTGGCGATCACCTACACCAGAGGCGCGGAAGCGGCGGCCTCGGTCGTGAACGAGATTGAACGTGACGGCGGAAAAGCCATCGCGATTCAGGCCGATGCCACCGATGCCAAAGCCGTCGTGGGCGCAGTCGAGAGGACCGTCGCGGCGTATGGCCGGCTTGACGTGTTCGTCAACAATGCCGGTACGGCAATTCCGAAGCCATTCCTGGAGACGACGCTGGAGGAGTTGGATCGCATGATCGAACTCAATTTCCGTGGCGCTTTGATCGCGACCCAGGCGGCGTTGCGGCAGATGGAGGACGGGGGTCGCATCATCATGATCGGCTCCTGCGTGGGAGAGCGCATGATGACGCCCGGCCTGGTTGCTTACGCGGCCACGAAAGGCGCCATCAAGATGTTCACGCAGGGGTTGGCCCGAGAGGTTGGGAGCCGTGGCATCACAGTCAACAATATCCAACCGGGTCCTATCGACACGGACTTGAATCCCGCCGCGGGCGAATGGGCGACGCCACAAATCGCCCTCACGGCGCTCAACCGTTATGGCCGGGTTGAAGAAATCGCCGCCATGGTGGCGTTCGTCGCGGGTCCGGAGGCGGCGTACATAACGGGCGCGAACCTGACCGTGGACGGTGGGACGAACGCGTGATTTACGAGGTGCGATCGCGATTTGTCGGGATTTGGCCGCTTCGGCAAGCGCCTTGCAGACACTGAACGGCTTGTCGGCTGCGGCCACACGATCGCCGATATCGCAATCCTTCCCACGGTATGGCGGCCTATCAAGGGCTGGCATTGCAGCCCGGCTTCCCAGGGGTTTGCTCAGCGATCCTGACAAAGTCGTAGCCTGGTATACGTCTTCACCGGCGACGGGCGGCAGGTCTATGACCGGCTACTCGATTAAGAACGGGCTGCTGGATGAAGGCCGCTTTTACCAACCTACTTTGGAAGTGATTAATTCTATTTGCCGATTTACTTGCCACCTATCGTGAACGTACCGATCCACTGGACGTATTGCATGTGCCTGAGCATGCCACCGCGACATTGACATTTCACGCCCGATCAGCCCGCAGTTCAAGGATGGCTTCATGGATCGAGATCGCCTCCTTGCGGCTTCACAAAGTATTACCTTTGGTGCGGCCTGCGGGGTGACGATGGCATTGGCCGCCGCTTTCTCATTCGCAGCGGCTCGCTTTGGGATGTTGGGCGGCGTGGCGTCTGACAAACTCGTACTACTGCGGTTCCTGATCGCGAGCGTGTTCTTTCTTCCCTTCCTGGTGCGATGGGGTTTGTTCTCGCTTGCCGGTATCGGCTGGCCGCGCGGCCTGACCCTTTTGCTGGTGGGCGGTCCGGTGTTCGCCTGGCTGCAGTTCGCGGCGTATCGGTATGCACCGCTAGCGCATGGCGCGATCATCAATCCACCGACTGTGGCCATCCTCAGCACCATTGCCGCGGCTGTTTTTCTAGAGGAGCGTATCAGCGGTCACCATATTGCCGGCGCGGCTTTGGTCATTGGTGGCATCGTGCTCCTGGGGTGGGACAGCGTGGCGAATAGCACTAATCCGCGCTCATGGATTGGCGATCTGATGTTTCTGGCCTCCGCGGTGCTCTGGGCCTGCTTTACCGTGCTGCTCCGCTACTGGCGGCTAAATGCCGTTCGGGCGGTCGCCGTTGTATCCGTTCTCTCGACCATCATCTTGCTGCCGGTATATGCGATTTCCGGCGAGCTCCGGTCATTGCTTGCCACTTCCTCTCCCGTGCTGGTTACACAGGGGCTTGTGCAGGGCGTGCTGCAGGGTTTGATCGGCACGACGGCCTACTCGCATGCCATCCGCGTGCTTGGCGTGAGCCGGGCCGTGTTGTTTCCTGCCACGATCCCAGCACTCGCGATTCTTGTCGGTATTCCGCTCACCGGCGAGAAACCGAGCCCGGTCCAGATTGCGGGCCTTGGGGTTGTGACGGCTGGCCTTCTCGTCGCGAGCGGCATATGGCGCATGTTCCGGCATCGATCCATTGCGCCGGCATCGCTTATGCCCGCCGTGTGGAGCAACGATGATGTTTAGGCGGACTGCATTACTGGCTGATCTACCCTCGGGGGTCCTCGCGCAGCCGGATCATGGTCCACGACGCCGCCGGCAGCGTCACCTTGGCTCGGTCACCAAACATCGTGATGCCATCTAGAGGTTCGGGAATCACTCGGTTTGGGTATTCGGCGGTGTTGACCGCGGCCAGGTCGTCGTGCCGGAGTACCTGTGCCTCGGTCAATGTGAGCGGGCCGAAGCCGGACAGCGCGACCTCCAGCGGCATCGCTTCGTCCAGGCTGCGATTGATCGCAAACATGGTGACGTGGCCGTCGTCCGTCCGCACCGCGCCCAGTTTCAGATAGGGGGCGGTGACCGGGTAGTATTGATCGATATCGCCGCGCGGGTCGAAGTAGCGGGCGTTGTAGCATGGTGAGTTGATCGTGGCGCGCAGCACCTGGCCGCGGCCGTGGCGGCTCCATTGCGCGAAAGGCCAGAAGATGGTTTGGCGCCAGGCCGGTCCGCCGGTCCGCGTCATGATCGGGGCGATGACATTCACCAATTGCGCGAGGCAGGCTGTTGTGACGCGGTCGGCATGGTTCAGCAGCGCGATACAGGCGCCCCCGAAGGCCAGCGCATCGGCCATGGTGTAGAGTTCCTCCAGGATCTCCGGCGCGACGGGCCAGCCGGGCTTTACCCGATCAGCCTGTTTGCGGCGGGTTCGGTACCAGACATTCCACTCGTCGAAGCTCAGCATGATGCGTTTCGAGGAGCGCCGCCGAGCCGCGACGGCGTCGGCGATGGCTGTGACTTCCTCGATGAAGTTGTCGATGAGATCAGGGCTGGCAAGAAATGCCGCGGTGTCGCGGGCATAGTCGTTCAGATAGCTGTGCAGCGAGATGTAGTCGACGTGATCGAAACAATGCTCCAGAACGGTATCTTCCCAGGCGCCGAATGTCGGCATGTTGCGGCTGGAGGAGCCGCACGCGGCGAGTTCGATCGAGTTGTCGATCAGTTTCATCATTTTGGCGGCCTCGGTGGCAAGGCGGCCGTATTCGGTGGCGGTTTTCGCCTCCATCTGCCATGGGCCGTCCATCTCGTTGCCGAGGCACCAAAATCTGATGCCGTGCGGCTGGTCCCAGCCATGGGTGCGGCGGAGGTCGGACAGCGTCGTGCCGCCGGGATGGTTGCAGTATTCCAGCAGGTTGCGGGCGGCATCGCCGCCGCGGGTGCCGAGGTTGACCGCGAGCATCGGTTCGACAGCCGCGACGCGGCACCAATCGATGAACTCGTTGGTGCCGAACTGGTTGGTCTCGGTTGAGAGCCAGGCCAGTTCCAGCCGGCGAGGCCGCTGCTCGACCGGGCCGACGCCGTCTTCCCAGTTGTAGCCGCTGACGAAGTTGCCACCCGGGTAGCGGATGATGGTGGGTCCCAGTTCACGCACTAGTTCCAGGACGTCCTGGCGAAAGCCGTTGGCGGTCGGCGGTGGGATGGCCGGGCTCGAAAATGCCGCCGTAGACGCAGCGGCCCAGATGCTCGACGAAGGCACCGAACAAACGGGGGTCGGTGCGGGCGATCACCGCTTCGGCGCGGAGTTGCACGGTGACCTGACGCATTTCGTTGTCGTCAGGCGCGACGCGCGGTTCGGGACAGCAGAATGGGTAGAATGATCCCGACGCCTAACCCCCAAAAGCCGTTGATCAGGAGGGAACGGAGCCAATTCAACGGCACCCAGCCGTAGCCGATCGGATTCCCCTTGATGGCGGGCACGACCAAGATACCGACGAGGGCCGCGATAATACCGAGCGCGAGGCCGCATAGCCAGGGGGGCGCGGTCAACCTTGGCAGCAGCAGGCCGAAGACGGCACCGTAGAGGCCTCCCCAGAAGCACAGGTTGAGGATCTGAGGCACGCCCCACGGCGGGATCGGCCTTGTGGGGTACGGCGGCGGCATTCCGAGCCCCGGAATGTCGAGGACGTGCAAAACTCCCCACATGGCCTGGTGGAAGGTCAGAACCGAGATCGCCGCCGCGAGGAAGCCCACCACGGCGCGTGTTGCGGGCGGCGGGATGATGCTGTCCCGTCCGAGGGGCAGCATCACTTTGGAACTTCGAGGCATAGGCCTCGACGCTTGTTGGGTTCGCAAGGTGGCACGGGACTGTCTCCTTATTGTTTCGTTGGATTCGGCTGGATCGGTTTACTCGAATGGTGCTGTTGCGGCCAGCAGCGGTGACGTGGGGGCTTTCTCTGGTCGTTGGCTTTAGACGCTGGCGCCTTCGATCAGGTCGCCGAAGCGCACCCAGGTCTTGCCGTCCCATTTCTGGAACTGCATCGCCTTGATCGGGCGATGGTCGGTTGGGCTGGTGTTGATCTTGATGCCGGGCAGCAGGATCGGGTTTTCCATGTCGTGCAGGTTCTCGGCCTGCCGCATGACGTTCGTACGCGAGAAGTCGCCTTTGCACTGCTTGAGCACCTGCAGCATGGTCGTGCTGATGCCGTAGGCGAAGACCGTGGCGGCGTCGGTGGTGTCGCCGTCCGGCAGGTACTTGGCCATGAAGGCGCGCCACTGCTTCATGTCGGGATCGTCTCGCCATGACGGGTCGGTGGGATCCTTCAGATAGTTGCGTGCTCAAGCAGGCCGATGGCCTTTTCGGGTCCGGCGGGCTGCATCACCGTGCCGACCGAGATCGCCACGTTGGTCATGAAGAAGGTCGGCTTCCATTGCAGGTCGTAGACCTTGCGGATCGCCTGGGCGGCGAATTTGGGGATGGCCGCGACGAGCAGCACGTTGGCGCCGGAGCCTTGCAGCTCGGCGATCTGGGACTCGATGGTGGCGTCGGTGGTTTCGTAGCTGACCGATTTTACTACGATCTTGTCCCAGTCATCGCCCAGGATATCTTTGACGCCGATGGGGTAGTCCTTACCGAAGTCGTCGTTCTGGTAGAGGATTCCGAGCTTCGGGTTTTTGACGTTGGCGAGGATGTATTTGGCGTAGATCTGGGCCTCGGTGCGGTAGTTCGGCTGCCAGCCCATGGTCCAGGGATATTTCTTGTAGTCGCTCCATTTACTGGCGCCGGAGCCGACGAACAGTTGCGGCACGTGCTTGTGGTTCATGTATTCGGCGACGGCGGAGTTGGTGGGGGTGCCGAGCGTCTGGAAGGTGAAGTCGACCTGGTCTTCCTCGACGAGGCGGCGGATCTGCTCGACGGTCTTGGGCGGGCTGTAGCCGTCGTCGTAGGAGATGAAGTCGATCTTGTGGCCGTCGACGCCGCCCTGGTCGTTGATCATGTTGAAGAAGGCGGCCTCGGTGTGGCCGATGACGCTGTAGGAGGAGGCTGGCCCGCTGTAGGGCATGGTGTTGCCGATTTTTATGGATGTGGGGGTGACGCCTGGGGTTTGGGCTTTTGCTGTGGGGACGAAGGCGGCGGTGGCGGTTGCGGTTAGGATGGTCCGACGCTTGATCATGCTTTGTTCTCCCGGTTCGTTGTGTGGTTTTGCGCTCCCTGCGGGCGTTCCGGGGTGGCCCGGAGGCCAGCGGCGGGAGGGTGCGCTTTTGGGTGGGGGCGTGGGGGTCACGAAGACGGGAGGTGGGGTGCTGCCGTCAGAGGTTGAGTTAGGGTGGATCACTGGGCGAGTGCGCTCAGGGCCCTCTTCCTCGGTGGTGGGGCGACCCCAGCAAAGATCACTCTTGTTTCCTCGCGCGCCGGCGGTCTAGTTTGCTGTTAAAATCAGGATGGAAATGCAACCGTGTCAAACATGATTTCAGTCATTGTGACGAAAAGCGACCCTGCAAAGGGCATATTCGACACCGGCCCCTTGATGTCTGTCGAAATTCCCGTGGAACGGCTGAAAGCCGCCTATCTGACTTGGTGGCCAAGTTGAGAGCTGCGACTGTAGAATTGGCCGCGAAGGCTGATGGCTTATCTCTCAAAGAGCTTGAGGTTGGCATTGAGGTCACCGCTGAGGGCGGCGTGAGTTTGATAGGAAGTGCCAAAGCAGGTGGGACTGCTTCGCTCAAGCTAACTTTCGTTCGCGACTAATGAGCCGTCGTGCACTACTATTGGCGATCGCTGACTACGATCCCTTACAGCCGCTAGGCTACGTAAGTAACGATGTTCCGCGGCTGAGTGCTGCGTTGGCGCGTGCAGGATTCGAACCGAAGAATATCATCGCGGCGGGAGCTGGAGCCGGCGAGACGCGAGTTCGGGAGCTTACCACCACTCGACTGCGCGAGGCGATTGGGGACTTTCTGGACAACGCCGACACGCAGGACGATATGCTCCTGTTCTTTTCGGGCCATGGAATTGAAATCGAAGGCCGGCGTGTATTTTTGCCCCAAGACTTTACGCCAAGGCGGCCCGGTTCGGCAACGGACCTAGTCAGCGATAGCTGGATTTCCGTATATGCCCGAGCCTGCAAAGCCAGATCGGTTGTAGTGACTTGTTGATGCGTGTCGAGAAGGCGCGCGCTACACACTTGCGCCAACCAAGTCAACGTCGTTCGAAGAGGCGGACGACGACATCCCACTAAAGAACCAGTACGGTGGGGAAGCAACAGATGCCCCAACAGTCGGTTTCCTTTACAGTTGTGCATCGGGCGAGAGTAGTGGGCGTGATCATCAGGGGGCCGATTGCAGCGCCTTCACCCGCGCGTTCGCCGAAGCGATCGAGCTCGAAAATGGCCCCGCAGAGCTGGAAGGCGTTTCTGCCGAGGGCGTGCCGCCGGCTTAACAGTTATGGTAAGGGGGAGCAGACGTTCACTGCTTCCGGGCGACACGGCCGAGGCGGGCCGTGGCATCAGCTTGTGATAAAGGAGGACGAAGCAGCGCGGTTCCGCGATCGGATCGCCCGGTCTCGTTGGTCGGTACGGCTTCACTCAGTTGAACCTCTTCCCCCAGTTGGAAGCAACCCTACCGGCGTTCGCGACACAACTGCGTGCGATTGCCATGCGGGCAGAAGAGCAGGTGACAGAGGCCGGTCGCGTGTTGCCGATTTAGCGGTGGCACGACGAGGATGCCTGGTACAGGCAGGCCGCGCGGGTTCAATATGTGTTCCTTCACGCTTACGGGGGAGGTTTGCCAGCTGAAGAGATTGCTGTGCTTTTGGCCGTACCGTTTGTTTACGAAGCCGTGCTTGCGGCGGCGGAAATTCGTCTCGTAGCCGCTGGGGCAATGCCCGATCCCGAAGTTGCTTCTGGCTCTGGCTATCTGGTTAATGCCTGGCGCAATGCTTGGCGTGAGAGCGATGCGGCGCAGATTAGGCGTAGCCTTCTTGCCCGAAATAAGCACGATGAGGCTGATGATCAGGCTTGTTGGTCACTCGTCAATTTTTGCCACACCTTTGGCGAACTATGGGATGCGCACCGCGATTCCCAGGATCGTAGTGGGTGGGCATTGGAGACAGTCGTCGCCGTAGTTGCTCCAGCTCCACTACCTGAGGTCACGCAAGATCATCGTGTTTGCGAGATTTTGAGCGTGCCGCGTCTACTTCGGCTGGCACGGCTAATGCACACTACTTTCGATGATGTGACGCTCGATGCCGCTGGTGGCCATCGGCTGCTTGAAGCGCAGGTCAGCAGCGGCGAACTGGCAGAGCAGCTTACTATCAGCGAGGTTAGGCTAGCGCACCTTCTGAATCTCGGATCACGCTTGGCACTGGATTTAAGACGAATGCCGCCGCTCATGGCCGAGCATGTTGGCACTGACGACGTGCTATCGGCGGCCTGGCTCCGCAAACACTTGGCTGGTGCTGAATGGCAGGTGCGCACGACTGAGGGAGACAAGCTCGGCCAGGAGGCGCGATGGTTTGATCTCAAACTCGACTGCGCGAATGACGCAGTGGACGCAGCGTTGTTGTCGGTAGTGGATGCGCTGGAGAACTACAGGACTCGATTGTTGCAGCGTCAAGACATACACGCAACGTTGATGAGGAGCCTTCTTCCGGCAGGATTTACGGCCAATCGATTGAATTCTGCGCCGAGCGGCTGGCATCCGACCCGCCCGCCATTGCGCTTTGAGTTGGACCGTACCCGTATCATCAACCTACTAATGGGTCAGCAACTGTATGGCGAAAGATGGCCGGCGCTACGCGAGCTATATCAAAACGCGCTGGACGCATGTCGCTATCGCCGAGCTTCGGAACAACTCGCGGTGAGCGAGGGGCGTTGGCGGCGGGGTAGTATATACGTCGGACAAATCGCGATTTGGTTCGGGGCCAGTGCGGGCCGCCGCTTCATCGAGTGCGTAGACAACGGTGTCGGGATGGCCGACCGCCACATACGTCGGCTGTTCGCGTACGCAGGGCAGCGATTTGTTGATAGCCACGAATTTCATATCGATCAAGCACGGTGGGATGTAGCGAAAATAAAATTTTATCCGAACAGCCGTTTTGGAGTGGGAGTTCTGAGCTACTTCATGTTGGCAGAGGAACTCGACATCGTCTCGCGCCGCTGGGCCGCGCCGACAGATTTCCCTTTCCGGCCCCGTGCGGGCCCGCATTATTGGAAGCGGTAGTCTATTTCGTCTGGAGTCCACGATTGATCCAACGCGTCTATCGGATGACTATGGAACGTCCGTTCGAACTCTATCTTCGCGAGGACGCACCAGAGAATGACGCTCTTCACAACTCAATTCTCGATTGGCTTGCGCTACCTGAGACGGCGGTGGTCCTCAGCCAAGATGGGGGTGAACCACTGCATTTGGCCGCAGGCCAGCCCACCCAATCTCTCAGAGCCGAGTGTAACGAAAGCTTGCTGGCGATTCCCGGATCGGAAGGAATAAACGGTGCGGCGAGAGTTTTTCTTTGCCCTTACCGTTCTCTGGGTGAGATCCCTACGAGCTTCGCGTTAGTTGATGGGATCAGAACAAGACTGGCGGATCAACCCTGGCTAGATTCCCTTGTTGTCAATCTTACCGAGGACCTACCTAAGTCGTTGACGGTTGATCGTCGTTCCGTCGGCGCAAGTGATGAAACGATCCGGGCAGTCGAAGGGTGGGTTCGAAAAAGGGCAGGGTCAGTGACTCGCTACGTGGAATGACCCGGACTTTGCAGCGCTCCATTGGTACTCTGCACGATCTTCACCCCGATGCTGCCGCTGTTGCGGACGCCACGCTCAGAGCCAGCGAGGAAGCCACTCCAACGGTAATGCTGCCGGGATCCGAGGTAAGATGGCCAATCCGGAATGCCGGACTGTCCAGTATCGACCCGGACATCGCCTGGGATGTGCTGGTAGCTTCGGGCCTCGCCATCGATGAAGTCTGGGGATTGGCGGACCGACCCGAGCCTAAATTTGCTCTGCAGGTTCGTGCTTTATTCAATCTGAGCCTTAGGGGTCCACGAGTTCGTTCCACCCCGTTACGTCTGCAATTATGTCATCCCGAGCAAGTGAGCTTTCGGAAACGGGGTTGGACTTTCCTGGATGGCTCGGACACGCTGTGGCATTCGAACAGAGCGGCAGGCGCTTGAGCTTTCCGAGAGCGTGTGGACCGTTGGTTGCTGAACTGGAGAATTTTGGTATCATCGGTGTACGCGAAGTCCTACGGTGGACTGATTTAGACCATGGCCCTATACTCGATGCGATGAAAGAACTAATAGGTCAGTTCCCTGGCCTAATAAGTTTTGATCCGGAAAATCTCAGTAACCTTGGACCATTACATCGGCGACTATGCAGTCTTTCCTCTGGCAATCGACTTAGCTGGGTTGAGATGGCCTATTTTTCACAAACTGAAGGATTGTCGCTAGAGCAAGCCAACTCGATTGCGAATGAACTGTCAAATTTCGGAATTTCGATTTCCGACCTGGTCGAATTGCCAGAAAACATTCGACTTAGTGAACCGGAGTTGCAGCTCCTATCAGCATTCTTTCGGCGTGAGGCGGCATCGGTACATCCTAAGCAACGGTTGCTGACACGATTGCGCCGCTTCGCGGAAACTGGCTACTCCCCTTTTAGCATTGGTGTAGCTTTGGATATAGTAAGTTCGGTTAAAAGGCTTCTGACGAAAGGCGACAACGCGAACGGAGAACGTTCTTTGGCGCTCGAGCGGCTCCAAGGGACTTTGCTTTCCGAGGATTTCGGCAATAAAGCCCCCTATCTACCCTGCGTAAGCCCTCTGCAGATGTTTAAGGCCTCGCGAAATCGCGAGTTTGGGAGCTTCGTCCGAGTGGCTGAGGTCGCGCGGTCACTCGATCCCGCACTCCTTCTCGACAGTCTCGCGAGCTCACTGGACGATTCGCTTTTTGCGCAGATCGACAAGATAACATTGACAGACGGTGCCAACGATATTGTCGGACGATTATTCGATGCAGTCGACTGTGGCCGCCCAGCCTCTGTCTGGGATCTAGCATTAGCTGCAACGCTGGCCAAATTAAATCCTTACGCCCTCCAACCGTTTCTGTTTTTCTTGGCAAGTTGCGATGGAGATGTCAGAGCATGCCAGGAGTTTATTATCCATTGTCAGCGCTCATGACATAGAAGTAGAAGTCCAAAAGGAAAGGGTACTTGTCGCTAATATCCAAGTCGACCTCTGACAGTAGCTGCCTACCCATACACCCCGACCCCCTCCCCTCGCGTCATCCGCTCGACCAGCGGGGTCCCGGTCAGACTGGAAGCCACAGCCTCCGCCACCCTGATCCCGTCCACGCCGGCCGACATGATCCCGCCGGCGTATCCGGCGCCCTCCCCGGCCGGGAAAAGCCCTTGCGTGTTCAGGCTGTGCCCATCGGCATTTCGAGAAATGCGGATGGGGGAGGACGTGCGCGTCTCCACACCCGTCAGCACCGCGTCGTGCATCGCGAAACCGGGGATGTCGCGGGCGAAGTGCCCCAAGGCCTCGCGGATCGCCTCGATGGCGAAGCCGGGCAGGCAGGCGGCGAGGTCGGCGGGCTGCACGGCCGGCTTGTAGGACGGCACCACCGCGGCCAGCGCCCGCGATGCTCGGCGTTCGAGAAGGTCGCCGACCAGTTGGGCCGGTGCGGCGTAGGTGCTGCCGCCGGCGCGGTAGGCGCGGCGTTCCCATTCCTGCTGGAAGGCGATGCCGGCGAGCGGGCCTGCGGGGTAGTCGCCTTGGGTGATGCCGGTCGCATAGTCCGCGGGGCTGACGCCCACGACGATGCCGGCGTTGGCGTTGAACTCGGCGCGCGAATACTGGCTCATGCCGTTGGTGGCGACGCAGCCGATTTCCGACGTTGCGGCGACGACCCGGCCGCCGGGGCACATGCAGAAGCTGTAGACCGAGCGGCCGTTGCTGGCGTGGTGCACCAGCTTGTAGTCGGCGGGACCGAGCGTGGGGTGGCCGGCGAAGGCGCCGAAGCGGGCGCGGTCGATGAGGGACTGGGGGTGCTCGATCCGGGCGCCGATGGAGAACGGCTTTGCTTCGATGTGCGACGCCGCGGCGGTGCAGCATGGCGAAGGTGTCGCGGGCGCTGTGGCCGATGGCGAG
Organism: uncultured Alphaproteobacteria bacterium; assembly: GCA_963778125.1. GTDB lineage: Bacteria > Pseudomonadota > Alphaproteobacteria > Acetobacterales > Acetobacteraceae > Rhodopila. Next base: position 94,634 of record CAVZTH010000043.1, read on the forward strand.
GATGACGGCGTCGGCGTCGATTTGGTCTCCGTTGGCGAGGGTCAGGCCGCGGATGTGGCGGTTGGCGTCTAGTTCGATGTCCTCGACGCGCGACGAGAAGCGGTATTCGCCGCCGAGGGCTTCGATTTTGGCGCGGATGGACTCGACGACGGTGACGAGGCGGAAGGTGCCGATGTGGGGTTTGCTGGCGGTGAGGATTTCCTCCGGGGCGCCGGCTTCGACGAACTCGGTGAGGAGTTTGCGGGTGAGGTGGCGGGGATCCTTGATGCCGGAATAGAGCTTGCCGTCGGAGAAGGTGCCGGCACCGCCCTCGCCGAACTGGACGTTGGATTCGGGGTTGAGGATGCCGCGGCGCCAGAAGGCCCAGGTGTCTTTGGTGCGTTGGCGGACGGGCTGGCCGCGCTCGAGGATGAGTGGCCGAAAACCCATTTGGGCGAGGGTGAGGGCGGCCATCAGGCCACAGGGGCCGGTGCCGATGATGACGGGGCGGCTGCGCGGGGCGGTAACGTGGACGGGGAAGCGGTAGCTGGTGTCGGGGGTGGGGCGGAGGCTGGGGAAGCGCGCGAGAACGGCGGCCTCGTCGCGGAGGGAGACGTCGACGGCGTAGACGAGGTGGATCGCCGAGCGGCGGCGGGCGTCGTAGGCTCGGCGGGCGATGGTGAGGCCGAGGAGGTCGTCGGCGGGGATGGCGAGACGGGTCAGCACCGCGTCGCGGAGGGCGTCGGGCGGGTGGTCCAGGGGGAGTTTGAGTTCGGTCAGACGGAGCATGGATAGGTCCCGCGGCGTGGCCGGACTGGTTCCGCCCATCTGTGGACGACCGATGAAGGCGCCCGGCCATGACGCGAGAGCGAGGGACCGCGTCAGGGCACGCCAGTCGAACGTGAGTTTTCGCGGAGAGTTAGCGGCCTTCCAGCGGGCGCGCCCAGCCGTGCGGGTCCGGGGCGGTGCCATACTGGATGCCGACGATGGTGTCGTACAGCTTCTGGGTCAGCGCGCCGGTTTTGCCGCCGTTGATGACGTAGCGCTCGCCCTTGTAGCCGAGTTCGCCGACCGGGGAGATCACGGCGGCGGTGCCGGTGCCCCACATCTCCAGCGTGCCGGCGCGGGCGGCGGCGAGGACGTCGTCGATGGCGATCGGGCGTTCCGATACGCGCAGGCCCCAGTCGTGCAACAGGGTCAGCACGGAATCGCGGGTGATGCCGGCGAGGATGGCGCCGTTCAGCGGCGGCGTGATCACCTCGTCGCCGATTTTCAGCATGATGTTCATGGTGCCGACCTCGTCGAGGTACTTGTGCTCGACGCCATCGAGCCACAGCACCTGGGTGTAGCCGGCTTTTGCCGCGACCTCGGCGCCGAACAGGGAGGCGGCGTAGTTGCCGGCGGTTTTTGCCGCGCCGAGGCCGCCTTGGACGGCGCGGACGTAGGTGTCGGAGGCCAGGATGCGGACCGGGTTCATGCCTTCCTTGTAATAGGCGCCCACCGGGCCGACGATCACGTAGTACAGGTAGCTGTTCGATGGATGCACGCCGAGGAAGGTCTCGGTGGCGATGACGGTGGGGCGGATATACAGCGAGGTCCCCGGCATCGAGGGCACCCAGCGCTGGTCGATCTCTACCAGCGCGCGGATCGATTCCTCGACCATGGCGGGATCGATCTCCGGGATGCAGAGGTAGTGCGCGGAGCGGTTGACGCGGCGGGCGTGGTCGGGGAGGCGGAAGAGGCGGACGGTTCCGTCCGGGCCGCGAAACGCTTTCAGGCCGTCGAAGATCGACTGGCCGTAGTGCAGGACGCAGCACGCGGGGTCCATGGTGAATGGCCCGTAGGGCTCGATACGGGGGTTGTGCCAGCCTTTCCCGTCCTCGTAGTTCATCAGGAACATGTGGTCGGAGAAGACCTTTCCGAACGCCAGCGTCTCATCGGCTGGGGTGGGTTTTGGCGTGGCGGTCCGGGTAATCGCGATCTGGTTCACTGGTGTCTCGTTGTCTGGAAGGGACGTCTCGGAGGCGGACACTACGATATCATGACAGCGAAGGCCAATGCAGGTTGTGGGTATCGGGCATGCCGTAGATTTCCGAATATCCGCGACGCCCGTCGCCTGATTGAAGCGAGCGCGGCGAACGGCCCGGGCGTCCGCCCGCATCCGGCAGCGAAGCTCAAACGGGGAGTGGACAGGACGAGGGCGTTGTGGAACGCATGCCTCGAAGCCTTGCCAGCTTCGTTCCGATACGTCTGGATCGCCACCTATGAGCACGCCAACGCCTCCAGGCTGGCCGCATGAACGGTCTCCGTTTCATCCGGCGGAGTTCGCATTGCAGGAACGGTTCGGGCATCGCCAAGCGCTCGAGGTCCGGGCCCGGCGGACGGTTCGGGGCGTGCTCATCGAGCAGCACAGGCACTTCTACCCGCAACTGCCGTTCATTCTCGTCGGCAGCGTCGATGCGACCGGCCAACCTTGGGCCTCCATGCTGGCAGGACATCCGGGCTTCGTACATTCGCCGGACGCCCAGCATCTGCAATTCGACGTGGCGCCGATCGATGGGGACCCGATCAAAGCCGGGTTGGCGCTTGGCGTGCCCCTCGGCGTTCTTGGCATTCAGCCTTCAACGCGGCGGCGCAACCGGATCTCGGGCCGCGTCTCTGCGATCGACGAGCTCGGCTTTACTGTGGAAGTCGTGCAAAGCTACGGTAACTGCCCGCAATATATTCAATCTCGCGTGCTCTATTTCCTGGATTCGCTACGACCACGCCAGGAGATCATCCGCGCGGATGATCTGAACCAAGCCGATCGGACGTTGTTGGAACGATCGGACACATTCTACATCGCCACCGTCAATCCGAACCCGGCCGACGGAGTTGCCGGTGGCGCCGACGTGTCGCACCGCGGCGGCCGTCCCGGCTTCGTGCGCGTCGACGACAACAAGACCATCATAACGCCGGACTTCGTGGGTAACTTCATGTTCAACACCCTCGGCAATCTGATGGTGGAACCACGCGCCGGTCTGCTGTTCGCTGACCTCGACACGGGTGATCTGCTGTTCGCCGCGGCGCGGGCGGACATCATTTGGGATGGTCCCGAGGTAGAGGCGTTTGCAGCCGCTCAACGGCTGATGCGGTTTCACCTGACCGAGGTGATCCGCTTGCCGGGCGCGTTGCCATTCCGAGCAAAGCCCGAAGTTGACTATGCCCGCGAGCTGGCGGCGACCGGCACCTGGGCCGAGACTGACCAAGGCAACGTCGGAAAGACTTTGTTGTAGCAGCCGACCGCGCCCGATGTGCGGGAAAAGATGTGGCCGGTGCGAGGAAGTTTCAGATCTAGATCGGAATGACATGCCGTTGTCCGAAACGCAGCGCGAGCTCGCGTTCGGCTTCTGATTCGTAGTTGCCCGTTCAGCGACTTTTCCACGAATTTGGCGCTCCAAGCAAACCAGTGTTACGCATTAAAAAACGGCACGCTTCCGGGAAGGACCGCTATGAAATCTGGATTGTTCGCCAGCGAGCCGCTGCCGCCGGCAGCGCGACGCGCCATCATCGCCGGCTTCGTCGGCTTTGCCGTCGATTTCTTCGATATCTACCTGCCAGCGTTGGTCCTGGTCCCGGTCATGAGCTACTTCCAGCCTAAGGGCCTCAGCTCAGCGGCGACCACTACGTTGTACTATTTCACCATCGTCGCCACCATGCTCGGCCGCCCCTGTGGTGCCGTCATCTTCGGCCATTGGGCCGACAAGATCGGTCGCCGCTTGACCACAATGATCAGTATCGCCGGCTTCGGCATCTTCACCGCGGTGATCGCTTTCCTCCCCAGCGACGCCGTTGTGGGGGTTTGGTCGATGATCCTGCTGATCGTGGTCCGCTTCGTGGGCGGCGTGTTCATGGGCGGCGAATACACGTCGAACAATACCCTGGCGCTTGAGATGGTGCCGCGAGACCGCCGCGGTTTCGTCGGCGGCCTGATCCAAAGTGCGTACCCGGTCGGCTTCGCCCTGACCACCTTGGTTACCTCGGTGATGCTGAGCATCACCACCAAAGAACAGTATTATGCATGGGGCTGGCGCATCCCGTTTCTCATCGGCTTCGCCATCGCCTTCGCTTTTCTGCTTTACTACCGCACAGTGCCTGAATCAGCGATGTGGGAAGCAAGTGAAAAGAGCGAGGCGCCATTGAAGGACGTGCTGTCAGGCAAACACCTCCGCACGCTCGGTCAAATCTTCCTGATGATGACCGGCTTCTGGTTCGTCGCCCAGCCCTCGAACCTGCTGCCAAGCATCATGATCCAGCATTTGCACGTGCCGAGCGAGATGACTTCGAACGGATTTCTGTTCGCCAGCATCACGCTGTTCTTTGCGTTCGTCGGCTATGGCCTGCTGAGCCAGATGATTGGCCGTCGCCGAGCCATCGTGGTCGCCGCGACGGCCGTCCTGGTTGGGTGCCCAGTGCTCTATTACGCCATGGTCAGCAATGCCCTCTCTGGCGGATCCCCGGTCATGACCACGGTTCTTGCCGCCGCTTTCCAGGTGCTTGCGCTTTCGCCCTGGGGCATCGCGACGGTGTATATTTGTGAGCGCTTTCCGACCCATGTCCGCGCCAGCGGCTACGGTATCGGCTATAGTTTGGCGGTAGTGATCCCTTCGTTTTCTGGCATCTATGTGCTCTGGCTCGCGCATGTGATGCCCTATCTCTTCGCGCCGATCGTGCTGGTGGTGCTCGCCCCGGTGCTGATGATCGCCGGCGCGATGATGGGACCCGAGACGCGAGAAGCGGAACTGCACCTGCCCGATCTAGGGCTGGAGCCAGTTCCTGCGAGGGCACCTGTCGCGGCGCCACGCTCCGCCTGACCGGCGATCGCCAATGCCGGCGGGCACACATGGCCGGCTACCTCCCACCGGCCAACTATGAGCGAGACGGCGGCGGACGATCAAGTGGCCAAAGTTCGGCAAGCCCCAATCCCCGGACCCGGATGCCATTCGGAAGCAGCGCTTCGTAGGCTTGGTGGTGATGGCCGTGGACGATCAGGCTGGCGCCGCAGGCCTCGGCGAGGGCGTCGATCACCGCGAAGCCGTGCGGATGGCTGGATGGCGCCTCATGGGACACCAGGACGTCGAAGCGGGAAGCGGCCAGGTGGTCGAAGTCTTCCGGAAAGATCGTATCGCGGTGGAACAGCGGCAGGCCGCCGCGCCAGGCCTCGCCGGGTCGCAGGGCCGCCTGGAATTCGGCACGGGTTTGGAAGGATGGGGCGGTCCGGTCGGCAGGGTCCCAGATCCTCGGCTTGAAGACGCCTGGCAATCCCGCGATGCGAAGTCCGCCGATGGAGGTTACGCGCAGACCGAGATCACCCCGGGCGGGTGGTGAGATTGTCGTAGGAGGCCTCGGTTTCCGTGTCGTGGTTGCCGAGGATCCAGCGGAGATCCCAGCCCTGGCTTATCGGCGCGGCAAAAATCTGGTGCAGCGGCGCGGGCAGGTCGCAGTCGCCGAGCAGGATCAGCATGCCCGGCGGCCGGGCGGCGCAGGCGCGGAGGATGGGGGCGAAATTCCGGTGCGGGTCGCCGGCGAAGAGGATTCCTCGACGTGTCACTCAATCGCGGCTTGTACCCAGCGGGCCCAGGCCAGGACCGCTCGGTCATCACCTTGGCGGCCGACGATCTGAATACCGAGCGGCAAGCCGTTCGGGCCGGTGCCCGCCGGGACGGTGACGCAGGGAACGTGGAGCGATGTCCAGATGAAATTGAACGCGGGGTCGCCGGTCCATTCCAGGCCTTTTGGTGCCTCGCCTGGCGCGGACGGCGTGACCAGCACGTCGAGGCCGTCCATGGCGTCGGGGAACGCGCGCTGGGTTGAGGCGAACACTGCGTAGGCGTCTTCCAGGGCGGACTGGGGTTGGTTCAGGCCCCAGGCCAGGCGTTCGCGCAGGCCTTCGCTGATCTAGGTCCGGGTGGTGGGTGAGTTCCCAGCCTAGGGCGCGGGCGCTCTCGCTGTTCATGACGACGGGATGGGCGTCGATCAGAGCATTGAAGTTAAGCGGCAGTTCGCGGTGGGTGACCGATGCTCCGGCGCGGCCGAGGGCGTCGGTTACGCGGGCCAGCAGGGCTTGGGTTTCCGGGGCGGCGGCGTCCCAGGTTGGCGAGCGGCAGATGCCGATGCGCGGGGCGTGGCCGGGCTTGGTGTCGGGATCGCCGAGGTTCGGCCGGAGACGGCGCTGGCGAACAGCGCGCAATCGGCGACGGTACGGGCCATGGTGCCGATCGTGTCGAGGCTGTCGGACATGATCTTCATGCCGATGCGGCTAATCATGCCGTAGGTCGGCTTGTAGCCGACCACGCCGCAGTAGGCGGCCGGGCGGATGACGCTGCCGGCGGTTTGGGTGCCGTAGGCGAGGGGGAACAGGCCAGCGGCGACTCCGGCGGCGGACCCGGAGGACGATCCGCCGGGGGTGTGGGCCGGGTTGGCAGGGTTCATGGTCGGGCCAGGCTTGCGGGTGGCAAACTCGGTGGTGACGGTTTTGCCGAGGACGACGGCGCCGGCGTCGCGGGCCCAGGCGACCGGGGCGGAGTCGGCCTTGGGCTGCATGGTTAGCCCAGATGGGGGAGCCGTACTGGCTGGGCATGTCGGCGGTGTCGAGGACGTCCTTGACGCCGATGGGGATGCCTTGCAGCGGGCCGGGTCTGGCTTAGGCGGCCGCGGCGCGGGCCTGGCTGGGGTCGAAGTGAGCGAAGGCTCGGACGGCGGGATCGCGGCCGGCGATGTGGTCCAGGTAGGCGTCGATCAGCGCCTCGGGGCGCAGCTTGCCGTCATGGATCAGGCGCACCGCCTGGGTTGCGGGCAGGCTGATGAGATTGCTCGACATGTCCAGGGCTCCGTTTTGACGCACCGCAACACTACACTCACACGACCCCCGCGTTCCGGCCGGAAGCTTCGCGACTCAATCCAGCGGAACACTCCGACGTCGATTGAGATGTATGGCGCTGGCACCGGATGTATGCCATTGGCACCAAAGATTTCGTATAGCGAGACTGCTTATCACAAAACACCCGATGGGCGGCAAAACTCAAACCTTGCAATGACTTGGGCATATTTGCTGCGGGAGGATTGATTGAAGCTCATATCACGGCGGAACGTCGTCGCAGCCACATCAGCGGCTGCTGCCGCGGCGGCGGGAGTTACGCAGGCCGCGAGTTTCGGCAATCCGGATCTCCCACCGCAAGGTGCGGTTAACGTCACCAACCCAAGCACGCTCAAAATCCCCGGTCCGAACGATCCAGCCATGGCCGGCGAGATGCCTGCGTTCCTCGACCCTCCCGCCACCGATGTCGGCAGCATGCCGCAGTTCTGGGCCTCGTTTAACCTGGCTGCCAGGCGTATTCAGGACGGCGGTTGGGGCCGACAGGTCACGCAGGCCGATTTCGCGATATCAAGCGAAATCTCCGGAGTGAATATGCGACTATCTGCCGGTGGTATCCGGGAACTCCACTGGCACCAACAAGCCGAGTGGTCGATTATGACCTACGGCAATTGCCGAATCACGGTGCTCGACGCTCAGGGCCGCCCCTATGTTCAGGACGTGAAGGAAGGCGATCTCTGGTATTTCCCAGCCGGGCTGCCACACTCGCTGCAGGGACTGGGGCCAGACGGGGCGGAGTTTGTCTTGGCGTTCGACAACGGCGCATCGTCGGAGTTCAACACACTACCGGCGACCGACTGGATGGCGCACACGCCGCCGGAAGTCCTTGCCAAGAACTTCGGTGTCCCAGCTAACGCATTCAAAAATATTCCGTTGCAGAACCGGTGGATCTTCCAGGGCAAGGTGCCGGGACCATTGGCCGAGGCGCAGGCGGCGGTCGCTAGCAGTGCCGGTTCACCGGAGTATCCGTTCGTGTTCTCGTTGTATGAGGCGCCGAAGGCCGGCGAAACCGAGGGTGGCTACATACAGATCGCCGACAGTTCCAATTTCAAGGTTTCAAAGACTGTCGCGGCCGGTCTGGTCACGGTGAAGCCGGGCGGTCTGCGGACGATGCACTGGCATCCGAATGCCGACGAGTGGCAGTACTACATGCAGGGGTTCGGCGCGTATGACCGTGTTCAATGCCGGACCGGCCGCAAATACCGCCAACTTCCATCCCGGGGACATCGGGTATGTGAAGAAGGGTCTGGGTCACTACGTCGAGAACACGGGGACGACTGATCTCGTTTTCCTCGCGCTGTTCCGAGCACCATTCTACGAGGAAGTGTCGTTCTCCGACTGGCTGGCGGGAACGCCGCCCGAAATGGTGGCTGCGACGTTCAACCTAGATCCCGCGATCGTCGCGAAATTTCCCAAGGGACGGGCAAACGTGCAGCCGGGGTAACGTCGCACTGCGATGGCGGCTCTCACAGACGGCCGACCCGTGTCACGATATAACATGCCCTGAACCTCTGTCGCGGCCTGACGAAACAGCGCTCAGGTCCCCAATATGCCGGGCTGTGCCTCACAACCATGATGCGTTTACGGTTTCAACCCGAAGTCTGGCTCAGAGTGGGGATAGCGGGGCTTGCGAGGCAGCGGTCCCGTGGCGTAGCGGCGGGCTCGGGATGCGTGCGGCATCGTGTTAATTGGTGATGTGCGCTAGTCTCTCCCCAGGGAGCATGGGAAGTCCAGGATGAGACTGTTTTACGGCTGGGTGATTGTCGCCGTCGGCATCGTCGTTGGATGCATCGGGATGGGTGGCCTGATGTCGTTCGGCGTGTTCCTGCAGCCGATGGCCAACTCCCTCGGCTGGTCTCGCGCGGGAATTTCCATCGGTTCGACCCTGGCCTTTCTCTCGATGGGCGTCGGCGGGTTTTTTTGGGGCCGGATGTATGACCGCTACGGAGCGCGGGTGGTCGTCATCCTCGGCGGACTGCTGCAAGGTCTCGGTCTTGTCGCGGCGAGCCAGGCGCAAAGCCTTCCGGTGTTTCTGGCAGCCTACGGAGCGATCGCCGGGCTCGCCGTCGGTGCGTTCTACGTCCCGTTGACCGCTGCCACTGCAAGCTGGTTCACGCGCCATCGCAGCCTCGCGGTCTCGCTGGTCTCAGCCGGTCTGGCGCTGGGCACCACGCTAATGGCGCCGCTCGCTCGGTGGCTGATCGTCACCCATGACTGGCGCTTTGCCATGCTCGTGCTCGGTCTTATCGCGTGGGCCGTCATTCTGCCGATCCGCGCTGCTGCTACGTCCAGCACCTGCGATCGATGCTGGGTCCCCCAGCGTCCGATCCGCAACTGATACGTACCGGGCCGACATGACTTTGGCGCAGGCGTTGAAAACGCCGGTGTTCTGGAGCCTGGCGTTGGCGAATTTCGCCTGCTGCGCCGCCCATTCCGGGCCGATCTTCCACATGGTCTCCTATGCCGCGGACTGCGGGGTGGCGCCTCTGACGGCGGCCACGGTGCTCGGCGCGGCGGGGCTCGCGGCGCTGTCGGGCCGCATCATCTGCGGGTTGCTGGCTGACCGCGCCGGCGCGAAACGCACGCTGGTGGCCTGCCTCGCGCTGCAAGCCGTGGCGATCGCACTCTATTTGCCGGCCCGCGATCTGAACACCCTCTATGCCGTGTCAATGCTGTTCGGATTTTCCTACGGCGGCGCGATGCCACTGTACGCGATCCTGGTGCGGGGGAACTTCCCGGCGAAGATCATGGGCAGCGTTTTCGGGGTCGTCGCGATGGTCTCAACGTTGGGCATGGCGCTGGGACCGCCCGCCGGCGGTTGGCTGTTCGATCACTTCGGCGGATACGGATGGCTTTACGTCGCATCGTCCGCGATCGGCATCGCAGGAGCGTTGATTGCCATGACCGTGCGGCCACACCTGCCGCAACCGGTGGCGGTGGCACGATCAGCGATGGCACGGTCGCTGAGGAGGCGGGCGTCCGCTGAAAATGGGACCGCTGTCGTAAATGGGCGTGGTGGCCACCTATGGCGATGTCTGCTATTCGGGACCCGGAGCAATTCGTTGTTCCGATACCGGCTGTGAGGACGATCTGAATGCGATTCACGGCCGCTGCGCTGCCCGGTCTGGTTATCGTGGACATTGCGGTCATGAGCGACGATCGAGGCTATTTCGCTCGGACATTTTGCGCTGAAGAGTTCGCCGCGGCCGGCCTGCCGACTGTCTTCCCGCAATGCAACACATCGTTCAATCTGGCACGAGGCACATTGCGTGGCATGCATTGGCAGGCGGATCCATATCCTGAAGGCAAGCTCGTCCGCTGCACGCGAGGCATGGTCCTGGACGTGGCTGTAGACCTGCGGCCCGAAAGTCCGACCTGCCGCGGCTGGTTCGGTATCGAACTCAGCGCCGAGAATGGACGCGCCCTCTACATTCCACCGGGTTTCGCGCACGGGTTCCAGACCTTGGCCGATGAGACGGAAGTCTTCTACCAAATGAGTGAGGCCTACCGTCGCGACCTGTCGCGCGGCGGACGTTGGGACGATCCCGCATTCGGCATCGACTGGCCGATCCCCAATCCAATCCTCTCGCCGCGGGACGCCGCCTACCCCGATTACGTGCGGTGACCCGCCTGCGTCGCGTTCTGGTCACCGGCGCGAGCGGCTTTATTGGCCGTCACGCCGTCCCGCTTCTGCGAAGCCGGGGCTTTGAGGTGCATGCTATCGGCCGCGAACAAGCAGATCTCCTTGCGCCAGGCATCCCCGCCGCCCTCGTCAATCAGATCAGGCCGACACATCTGCTCCATTTGGCCTGGAATGCGACGCCAGGACGCTTCTGGACGGCGCCTGACAACCTCAACTGGGTGGCCGCAAGCCTAGCACTGCATCGTGCTTTTGCCGCTGCGGGCGGTGAGCGCGCCGTCTTCGCCGGCACCTGCGCCGAATACGATTGGTCGCACGCCGTGTTGGATGAGGCCGCCACTCTGTGCAATCCGTCAACCCTCTATGGTGTCGCGAAGGATTCGCTGCAGCGTTTGCTGCAAGCCTCGCCGGAGGGCGTAAGCCTCTCGTGGGGACGGGTCTTCTTCCTCTACGGCCCGCACGAGGCACCGACACGACTGGTACCGGACGTCATCACCTCTCTCCTGGCAGGGCGTGAAGCACTGTGCAGCGATGGGCTTGTCGAGCGCGATTTCATGCATGTCGCGGACGTCGCGGCTGCCCTGATTGCCGTGCTGGAGAGTGACGTGACAGGTCCGATCAATATCGCATCCGGTTTCTGCCTGCCTTTGCGCGACGTCATCTGTCGAATAGCCGAGGAGATCGGGCGCCCGGAGCTGGTTCGCCTGGGCGCACGCCCGAATTCAGTGTCCGAACCGCCGCGCCTGGAGGCTGTGATCCACCGGCTGCGAGATGAGGTCGGTTTCCATCCGGCGCACAGTCTGGATGAAGGTCTTGCCGAAACGATAGCCTGGTGGCGTGCCCGCTGATGACAGACACCGAGAATAGCTTGCCTGAGCGTTACGCGACCGTGGCAAAGCGGGTGTCGGGGCGGGAGGCGGATTTCCTGACCCTGGCACTGAACGCACTTGGGCCCTTAAATAGGGTTAAAGCTTCCGCCTGGAGATCGCTGTGATTTCGTTCCAGATTCATCGTCGCGTTCCGCTGTTGCGCCGTCCGTTTTATCAGCGGGATAAGGCCATCGCAGAGCGGGATCATGCGATCGCGGAGTTGGATAGGCTCCAGGCCGAGCTCCAAACCCTGGAAGCGAGGGATCGTACCTATTGGTGGCGGCACCGAAGCGGTAAACGAACCGCAGGTGAGAGCGGTGTCACGGGCCCGTCGCAGGCCGACGATGCGTCACTCGTTGCGCGCATCATCGCGGCGTACAGGCCAGCGAGTGCCACGGCGCTCGGCGATCAAAGCTCGGTATGGCTGCCGTCAACCAAGTCCTCAATTCATGATGCGCTCATGAGCCGGGAAGCGGAGACCGTCGTAGCCCCGATGCTGCGCGACCCGGGTAGCAATATGTTGTTCTACGGATTCGACAACCTCTCGTCCGGCACCAGGGATCCCAACCAGATATGGGATAACACACACCATGTTCGTGTCTATGACGACTTATTGCGGCTCAGCGAGGCCGTCGGCGTACAGCCGCTGGAATATCCCGAAGGGCCTGAACAACGCCCGGCACCCGATCCCGAAGTCATCCTTCGCGACCTTGACACCGCATTCGGTTTCACCATCCAGTTTCCAAATCCATACCCTGACGAAGTCGGTCTCAAAACCTCGCGTGGCGTCGCAAGTTATCGCGCCATGCAGGGCCTGTATCAGGCATATCGCGTCGCCGAACTGGTTCGCGATCGGCCCAACGCCCGAGTGCTCGAGATTGGCGGAGGGCTAGGCCGCACCGCGTTCTACGCCTGGAAATTTGGGCTCCACGACTACACGCTGATTGACCTGCCTATGACGAACGTTGCGCAGGCCTATTTTCTCGGGCGTGCCCTTGGCCCCGACGCAATCAGCCTTTTCGGTGAGGATCGCCCCGGTATACGTATCCAGCCGCCGGCTGTGTTCCTCGACGCAGCAGATCGCTACGACCTGGTGGTAAATGTGGACGCGCTGCCCGAAATGGCGGCCGAGACCGCGACCGCCTATTGCCGGGCGATCAAGGCGCGGGCCGATATATTCCTTTCGATCAACCACGAATACAACGCCCTGACAGTGCGAGAAATCTGCGCCGGACTGAGCATGCGCGCCGAGTCTCGGATGCCCTACTGGCTACGACGTGGATACGTCGACGAGGTGTTCAGGCTTTGAGGCAGGAAGATATGCGTATCCGAAGGCAGCCATGTGTTACGCTGGTCGCCCCATCCACGCGCGCTATCGGTGGAAGCAATCCGCGTGATTTCCTGCGCGGTGTCAATTGAGAAGTTTGTGCGTGTTGGCATTTGACGTGTGTGCTACTCAGCTCCCCAACCGTGGATTGTATGGCCGGCGCGCGCCGGGGCCGGACCGGATCACAGGTGTTCTGGAGGCTGGGATTGCAACGCATTTGGCGTCACGGCTATTTTCGGCTGTTCGGCTTTCCCTGTAAGGTCGACGCCAGTTCCGAGCATGCCCCGATCATGACGCGCCCCTTGTTTTCCATCCTGCTTCCCAGTCGCAACCGGCTTGAATTGCTGCGTCACGCAGTCGACAGCGTCCTGCGCCAAGACGCCGATCTGGAAATTGTCATCGCCGACAATGCATCAGATGAGTCCTATAGCGATTACATATCGTCTCTCGGCGCCATCGCCGCGCGGTCGGTACGGAGCAAACGCCCCCTGACGGTCACGGAGAACTGGAACCGGGCACTCGCTGCCTCTACAGGCCGGTACGTCGTCATGATGGGCGACGACGACGCGCTTGTCCCCGGCTGGCTTGCAAAGGCAACGAGATTGTTTCGTCAATTTGACGAACCGGATGCGCTTTACGCCATGGCGCACCACTACGCGTATCCCGGTGTCGTGCCGAGCCGGCCGGAGGGATACTTGGCGACCGTTGACAATTCAGAGCTTTTTCGCGCCTTTGACCAGCCGTATTTGCTTGCCCGCAAATGTGCTTTGGTGGTCGGAGAGCAGGCCCTGCGTTTTCGGCACAGATTTAGCTTCAATAGCCAGCATTTCATTTGGAACAGACACTTTATCGAGTCATTGTCTGGTACCGGAACGTTCTTTCAAGGACCATATCCCGACTACTATACTTCCATGGTCACCATGCTTGCGGCGCAGAAAATCGTCGTCGTTCCGACGGCCGAGGTCATTATTGGGATATCGCCAAAGTCCTTCGGATTTTATTACCACAACGAGCAATATGACAGCGGCCAGCACATGCTTGGCAATGCCGCCCTGGATGACGCCTGGTTGACAGGGCAATCAGACGAGGTAAGGGCTGCTGTCGCCTTTCCGGGTTCCGCACATTTGCGCAATTGGCTGATTGCCGCGCTTCTGGTCGCGCGCAATTTCAGGCAGTCGGGGGAAGTGGACGTCCGCCGCTACCGGCGTCTACAAATCCTGGAATTTGTTTCGGGTCATACCGGCCGGGATCTCGGCACGGCTGAGCGGCTCAGGCTGTTGAAGCCTTACCTGCAGTCGTTTGAACTGCGGTTGCTGGAGCAACTTGGCTGGCTTGAGCGGGTCGGCCAACGCCTCCCGATCGGCAGCGATGTGCTTAGGAATTCGGTGGGCGGATTGGGGGCGATATACACGCAGGCCGTGGTCACCGAACATAACATCGGCGAACACAGCTCGATCGCCGACGCCTACCGCTGGCTCGCTGGTGAAACTCATGCCGGACCGGCAGTGCCTGCTGCGTCCGACCCGGAGACGGAGGAGACGCCGCTCGACGCTTTCACGCCGGTCACGCAGCATGGTGAAGAACCGAACATCGAGCAGCAAGAGGCGGTCACGCAGCGTGATGAGGAACTGGACAGCGAGCAGGAAGAGGCGGTCACGCAGCGTGATGAGGAACCGGACAGCCAGCAGGAAGAGGCAGTCATAGATCTTCCACTTCCAATTCTTGATCCGCTCACGACTACGACAGACGGTAAAACGATCGCCGTTGTTTATCTGGCGCGATCAGCGGACGGCTCTGTGAGCGATTTCGAGCCGTTCATTACGTCATACCGGCTGCATGATGCGGGGATTCCCCACGACCTGATCATCGTCCGAAAAGGTCTACATCAGCGGCCTGGCTCACAGGCTGCTCTGACCGAGATGCTGAACGGCATTCCGCATCGAGCGGTTGATGTTTTGGATGACGGCTTCGACATCCAAGCCTATCTCAAGGTGACGCCTTATCTGCGGCACGACCGCGTCTGCTTCCTGAACACTTTCTCGCAAATCGGAGCCGGCAACTGGTTGAGGAGCCTGAACGCCCCGCTTGACCGCGACGATGTCGGCATGTCCGGAGCGACCGGGTCCTACGAGAGCCTTTTCACGTCGCTATTCTTCCTCTACAAGGTAATTTGGTTAACATCTGTCCAAAGCATTCAGTATTCTCCGAAGATTGCCGAGCAGTACCGTGAATTACTGAGCGGACAAGCGCAGAATTGGCTCGGCAAGCGCGGCGGCATCTGGATGCAGATCAAGCGTGAACTAGCCCGTCCAATACTCGGGCGTCCCTTCAATACCGATGAGATAGAAGCAGGGTTCGGTATGCAGTGGGAAACGCTTACGCGACCTGGAGCGGTGCTGTTTCCATTTCGTGACTTCAGGCCGTTCCCGAACCCGCATCTTCGCAGCAACGCTTTCATGATATCACGTCAACTGTTGATCGATCTCGACTTCAAACTGGACAATACAAAGGGCGCCACCAATCGGTTCGAGAGTGGTCCGGACGGATTGCCGACGGCTCTAGCGCAGCGAGGCCTGTCCTCCGTTCTCGTCGGTGCCGACGGCGTCGGCTACGAAGTCGCAGACTGGCCGAAAAGCGTTACCTTTCGCCTGGGCGACCAGGCCAATGTGCTGGTGACCGACAACCAGACGCGTGGCTTCTCGGCTATGTCGAAATGGCAGAAGACATTGCATGAGCGTATGACCTGGGGTGACTTTTTATCAGCAAAAGAGCCTAAAATCATCGATTTCGGCGTCAAATTTCCCCGGGGCGGCCTCGATCTCGCGCCGTCCTTCGCGGAACCTCGGCCCGTTGCCTCAAGCCGGACTGACTTGTTCTTCTCTGTCGTTATTCCCACCCACGACCGGCTTGACCTGCTCCGCGATGCACTTAGCTCTATCTCAGGGCAGTCCGGACAAAATTGGGAATGCGTGGTTTTTGACAACGCGTCGGAAGCGCCTGTCGCGGAGTATGTTTCGTCGCTCAACGACTGTCGGATTCGCTATGAGCGCTCAGACGAATTTCTTCCCATGACCGCAAGCTGGAACCGCGCAATCGATCTGGCCAGGGGCGATTACGTTACGCTTATCGGCGACGATGATGGGCTGGCGCCAAACTACTTCGAGAAGATCGCTGACCTCGTCGCGACGTTCGACCATCCAAACGTGGTCTGCTCCTCGGTCTACCAGTTCCTTCGTCCGGCCGTGGCATCCTGGGAACGTGCAGGCTACGTCG
The DNA here is from genome assembly GCA_963778125.1 of uncultured Alphaproteobacteria bacterium. Classification (GTDB taxonomy): domain Bacteria; phylum Pseudomonadota; class Alphaproteobacteria; order Acetobacterales; family Acetobacteraceae; genus Rhodopila. Next base: position 110,635 of record CAVZTH010000043.1, read on the forward strand.
TTGAGTTCAGGAACGGCTTCTTCTTCCAGAATCGCTCGGAACCTTTCCTGTTGAACCCACAGGCGGCCCAAAGGGCGGTCGCGGGTTCGCTAACCCTACGGCGAAATTTCGGGTTTAAAATGCCAGCCTTCACCTTCAGCCGCGCATTCCTGAATCAGGTACGGACTGAGGGCGTCGTCTTCCATTCGCCGTTCCCAGACTGCTATCTGGCGAACGTCGCAATGGGGATGGGCAGCACGATTGCGATATCACCGGAACCGCTCGCCATCGCCGGTGTGTCGCGGCCCTCGGTCGGCGGCACATCTTTCAACCTTGAGGAAATGGGCACGGCACTGCCGAACGCAAACCTGCGCGGGGATAGTCTTTACAGTGCATGCGAACCGCTGTTGCTGTCTGGGCCCGCGTACAACACCAACTACGTCATCACCATGGAACATGTGGTGCGGAAACTTGGCGGCCGGACACCGGCGCCGGTCGACTACCAACGCTACCGGCGGCTCCAGATCTACTCGGTTATTACCGCGCAGAATGACTTATACTGGATGCGGAGGCGGCCAGGATCGATGCTGTGGGCGAAGCTGACGCCGACGGAGCGATCGTGGGCACTTTACCTCGGCTTCCTTAATTGGAAGGCAAAGTCCGGCAGCATCAGTCAAGCGAGGTCGATCGACGCCACCAGGAGGAAGGTCGAACCTTGCGACTTCACCCCGATCCAAACGAACCGGGTTGTCGGACTTTTTGCCCGGTTGACGGAATTGTTCGGTGCGCTCCACGCCGGGACCTACCCTGACCGAGCGCTGCCGACTGCGGTTCGCGTGATCGACGGAACATCGTAATTGCTCACCGAACCCGCTGGCTTAGGCTCTCAGCCACTTACTCAGATCCATATTCACCAGGCTCGCCAAGCGCCTCACATCATTGACGAACTCACCTCTCAAGCTTTCATATTCAACGCTCGACAGCTCGGCCCTTGGGCCGGTTCCGTTTTCTTCCCCGATTGCGAGGTTATTGATTCCCCCCGATGCGGGGGCCGGATCAGCTGTTTGAGACGTCGCAGAACCGTATCTTTCCGATACGTCGACCTTCATTGGCGACAGTGCCAGAAATTCGAAGACAGACTGGACGACCGCTTGCGTTGCGCTGCTGAATTGCTCAAATATAATGACCTTGACGTTGTTCTGGCCAAATTTTTGCTGAAAGTCCTCTACACCGTCGGCGTAAAGACCCCGGCGCACGTGCGCAAAGATGGGGTCGTAGCCCTCGGCGAAACGCCGCTTCTCCTCGCGAAGGGACTCCGCAAAGGACAGCGTTTGGAAATTCGCCGCGATCGAGTGCTGATATTCGGAATAGGCCCGGTCGATGGGATCGCGCAGCATCACGATGATTTTGGCGTCAGGGTTCCACGCGTGAAGTCGCTCAGCCACACCTGGGCGTGACAGGTAATCTGTCGAGGCCTCGCCCAATATCGCGCCTGGGGGAGCGTCACAAAACAGACGAAGATATTCGTCGGGAGCCGTCACTATGCTTGGATGGAACTGCTTCGTGCCGAACTCGAAGCTGGCGACGGGGTAGTCGCAAAAGAACCGCGGCTCTTTGTTTTCCGGCATGAACACGCGCGGGTGCTGCTGCAGATATCGATAAAGGGATGTGGTCCCGCACTTGGGGGCACCGACTATCACGAAGTGCGGAATTGAGGATCGATTTCGCCTGACTGGCGGCCCCGAACTTCCCTTCCAGTTAAGGAAGCCGAGGTAAAGTGCCCGCCATCGCTCCGTCGGCGTCAGCTTTCCCATAGCAGTGATCCTGAAGGCCTCCGCATCCGGTTAAGTCATTCTCCGAGATACTGGAAACCCGAGTAGCAATCGAAATACCCCTTCGTGGAGGCGGAAACCGCAGTCAAGTGCTATAACCATCCAGCGCAATCGTCAACACCGCTTCTCAGATTAGGTCCGGCCGCATGTCCGAGAAGAGGCCAACGCCGAGCAGATTGATACGCGGATGGGCCACTTTCCGGATCTGAATGCGGCGCTTCAGGCCCTCGAACTCCGCAAGCGCGGCTTCCTTCGTGCTGCTGGTGATCCCCCGGTTATCCCAGAAGACGCGCATCTTCTCCGCATATTGCTGCTTGTCGTAGGAGAAATACTTCCACGACAGGATAAGGTGGCTCACCGCCATGTAATACTCGTGCAAGGGGACCGAGTAGCTGTTGTACCGCTCCTCGAACAGCCCCTTAGTCATATGTGCCGCAATCGCGTCGTATCGATAGATACACGTTCCGCCGTCGAGCCATGCCCTCCAGCTCAGATCAACATCCTCGCAATACAGAAAGATGGTTTCATCAAAGCCGCCCTGCCGCTCAAAAAAGGCACGGGACAGAAGGACGCATGCACCGCTGCACCAATCGACCTCCAACGTCCGCGGATCGAACGCCCGCGGCGGATTCTCGATGGGAAACTGGCGAGCTTCGACAATAAACGCCTTTCCACCGCTTTCGTCGTATGACGAATAGAGCTTGTCCACGACATCCGGCAACAGGATCATGTCGGGATTTATCGTCATAAACGCGTCGAATCCCTCAGCCCTTCTGCTTGAATACTCGTTCCAGATCAGGTTCTGCTTCTCGCCGTAGCCACACTTTTTATCGATCAGAATTGGATTAATGACGAGCGAATCGCGCGAAAACGATTCGAGCCGGGCGATCATGACATCGGATACCGGCTCATAGATCCCGATCTGCACAATGAACCGATATTTGTTACCGAGTCCGTCCTGCTGACGCAGCGACATCAGGCAGTCCTCGATGTAACGCAAAAGCTCCGCGGCGTTGGCAAGAATTTGGATTGGGATCGTAATCATACCACAGCGAGCCTCTCAGGAATCGACGCTACGGCAAAATAGCCGCGGTCATCGACGCGCTGCTTCGGCTCGATTTAGCGTGACACTCCATGGATGTCAGTCGGGCGGATATGCATCAAAGAAGTTCGACTTGTGGGATCGGCACGGCAAAACGACCGCCCCACTCGCGCACCGCAGCCATCTGCTCCATCACCTCCTCTTTCAGGTTCCACGGCAGGATCAGCACGTAGTCGGGCCGCGTCAACAGGATCTGCTCCGGCGCGTGGATCGGGATGCGCACTCCTGGCACAAGCCGACCCTGCTTGTGCGGACTGCGATCGACCGTAAATTCAATGAGCTCGGGACCGATACCGCAGTAGTTGAGCAGCGTGGTGCCCTTCGCCGGAGCGCCGTAGGCGGCAAGCCGCTTGCCCTCGCGTCGCACGCGCAGGCAGAATTCGAGGATGTCGCACTTGCTCGCGACGACCTGCTTGCCGAACCGCCGGTAGACATCAAGCGATTCCAGTCCTGCCTCGCGCTCACGCCCGATGATGGCCGCGACCGACGGCAGCGTGGAATGGCGTGCACTCTCGGAATGACAGACAAACACGCGGAGCGAGCCGCCATGCGTCGGCAGCTCCTGGACGTCGAACAGCCGAAGTCCGTGGTGAGTCATGATGCGCTCGACGACCAGCAGCGAAAAGTACGAGAAATGCTCGTGATAGATCGTGTCGTACTGATTCTGCGCAATCAGCTGAAGCAGATGCGGGAACTCTACGGTGAGTACGCCGTCGGGCTTGAGCAGGATCTTAAATCCGCGAACAAAGTCGTTCAGGTCCGGGACGTGGGCCATAACATTGTTGGCGGCGATCACGTCCGGAGCGACGCCCGCGGCTTTCAGGCGAGTTGCGGTGCCCGCGCCGAAGAACGCGACCTCGGTCGGTATTCCTTTGGCGATTGCCACATCAGCAACATTTGCCGCCGGCTCGACACCGAGCGCTTTGACGCCGCGCTTGACGAAATACTGAAGAAGGTAGCCGTCGTTGCTCGCGATCTCGACGATCTGCGAATCCGCGTCCAGCGCATATCGCGCGATCATATGGTCGGCGTAAGCGGCGGCGTGACGCAGCCAGCCTTCAGAAAACGAAGAAAAGTACAGGTAGTCCTCAAAGATATGTTCTGGAGACTCAAACTCATCAAGCTGAACCAGATAGCACTTCTCACAAACGAAGGCGTGGAGCGGATAAAACGGCTCCATCCGCTGGGCGTTCTCCGGCGCAACGAACGCGTTAGATAGCGGCGACATCCCAAGATCGGCAAAGTTCTCAGTCAAACGGTTGCCGCAAAAACGGCAGTGGTTGTCACGCATCACCGCTATCCCCAATCTTCTCGTAGGCCTCGATGTCTTCGCCAACCAGGTCGGCGGCGGCTCGGCCGTCGCGGTGCGCCTTGTACCAGCGGACGCTCCAGGCAAGAGCGTCCTCCAGGCCAAGACGGGGCTGCCAATTGAGGCGTGCCCGCGCTTTCGCTGCGTCGACGGCTAGTAATGCTGCCTCATGCAGTCCAGTTCCGCCGACCGCGGACCAGCTTGCCCCCTCGCCCCAGAGTGCGGTTACATGGTCGACAATGTGTCGCACCGGCTTCACGTCCTGAACGGCGGGCCCGAAATTCCAGGCCTCCGCAAAACCGGTTTCACCTTTCCAAAGGCATTCCGCCAGCAGCAGGTAGCCGCAGAGCGGCTCCAGCACGTGTTGCCAAGGGCGAGTGGCGGACGGATTCCGAATAGCAATGCTCGCCCCGCTGCTGAGCGCGCGAATGCAGTCCGGAATAAGCCGGTCCTCCGCCCAGTCACCGCCCCCGATAACATTACCGGCGCGCGCGGATGCCATGGACACCTGCCTGCCCTCCAGCGCCGGAAAATAGGATCGCCGCCAGGCTGCCACGGCCAATTCGGCGCAGGCCTTGCTGGAGCTGTACGGGTCGTAGCCACCGAGCGCATCATCCTCGCGATAAGCCCACGGCCACTCACGGTTCTCGTAGCACTTGTCGGTCGTCACGATCACCACGGACCGCACCGATGGCGTGCGACGAACCGCCTCCATCACGTGCACCGTTCCCATGACATTGGTTTGGAATGTCAGCACAGGCTCTCGGTATGAGCGCGTGACCAGCGACTGGGCCGCCAGATGCAGCACGACGTCCGGTGCGAAATCCTGCATCGCGCTCGACAGCGGGGTCTCTTCGCGAATGTCACCGTATACGCTGGTGATCAGCGCGCCGAGGCTCATCAGCGAGCTCAGGTTCTGTTCAGAATCGGGGGGCAGTGAGAATCCCATGACGTGGGCGCCCAGCCGATGCAACCACATGGACAGCCATGCACCCTTGAACCCGGTGTGGCCGGTCATAAAGACGCGCTTGCCCCGCCAAAACTGCGGACTCGGGATCATTAGACGCGCCAAGCCGCGGCCTCCTTTTGCCCCAGATCCTCTAACCGCTTGAAACCGTCGTGCCGGTAGGCCATCAGCTCTCCATCCCTCGCCAGTCGCTCCAAAGACTCGTTCCTCCACACCGTTGCATCACCTTTAGTATAGCCGAACACGTGGGGCGACAGATTTCGACCGTGCCCACCGCATCGCCATTGGGAGGCTGCTGTGTGGCGGATTTTCCACGGTCTTTCGGAGCCACTGCAGCGTCACGACACTGCGAGCCGCTTGCGTGAGCGCGACAAAAGGTCGTCGCAGCCGCGCGCGCATTTGCCCCCACGAGAGCTGGGTTCAACGCAATCCGACCTTTCGGTAAATCCTCCGAATCCTTCTCAAGACGCTGTAAGCCCAGAATATTCCTGCGACGATCTTTGGGTATTGGGCTAGCTTCACTCCGATCATTGCCTCCCTCGATAGCTCCGGAATCGGGGCGGGGACAGGCGGAACCCCTCCATGCCGCTTTTTCATAAGCAGGAAGGCGTAAGGATAGCGAGACCGAAAGAACTCACCTAAAATCGTGATCTCCTCGAACTCGTCCTTCCCGGCCGCCTCGAGCTCAGGGGTGGATGTCTTGATGAAGCCGCCCAAGCGGCGAAGGAAAAATACCCTCGCGTGCTCCAGCACCTTCAGTACGAAAACGTCGTCCAGCAGCGACCCGTGAACATGGCTATCCAACACGGCGCTGAAGATACGCACTGGTAGTCCAAAAGACGAAATGGCAATGAAATTGTCGGGAACGATGTCCTCTATCGTTTCGGTTTTTTGGCTGTGGACGAGCCTGGCCGGCGCGGAACCGCAGGTGGCCGTCCCGGCGTGATCTGTGACGGCATAATTCATATCAAGTGCTGCGACCGTCTCTGCTCCGCCGAGACAATACACATAGAAATTCTTGAAGTCCCTGACATAGTTCGGGAAGACTACCGTGCGGCTGTCGATAACGGACACGATACCGCCGGCAGGGAGCAACGCTCTGATCTTGTTACCGCAACCGAAGAAGACATCCAATGGGTTATCATCGTCCGGGTAGACCACGATAATGTCGACGATGACGCGAAAGAACGTCGCGAGGCGATCAAGATCCTCACGGAAAGTCTGGCGGCACAGAACGACCACGCGCTCAGGTTTAGTGAACTGCGCACACACAGCCAGCAGCGCCTCCTGGACAGTATCATGGTCTTCATGATCGATTTTCACGATGATCGTCGCGTCGGGCGCGCGCACGTGGGCCAAACTTGATTCAAGCACGGGGATCACCTCATGCTTATAGAAATCGCGAGTGTTCCCGAATGCCGGGGCGAGCTGTATTGGACCCATTGAGGTAATGAGCGCCTTGTTTCCATAGATCCTGGAAAGTAGCCGCCCGAGATAAACCGAGCGCTCTCGCCATTCCTGCACATTGCCCTGCCCGAGATGGCGGAGCGGGAGATTGATAACGAAGGCCGGAAGACCCTGCCGCCAGGATTGGATACAGAGCAATGTATCATAGTGGTGGAACCCGCGAAAATTCGGCTCGAATTTAATATCGAGGGTCCTATGGATGACTAGGATATGTCCGTCCAGGTGCACCGCAGGAAGCGGCCGCCAGAACGGATAGAGGATGCCATGGACGTCAACCACGTTCCGTACGATTTTGAAGTAAGGAAAAGTAACGCCCGCCGCGCCAAGAACGCCCCACTTCACGCCAGCCTGTTCAATGATCGCGATCTGCTCGATCAGTCGCTCAAAAAAGTCCTCTCCGAAGAAAATGTCCGCGTGCATGACGATTAGATTCTTGTCGCGATGCCGCTGCTTCACCAATTCAATGAATGAGAAATAGTCAAGCCGGCTTTCAAAGTTGCGAACGATGTCGGTCGACATCTTGGTCTCGATCTGCCACCGTTCAATGCTTCTCAGAGTGGCCGAGGTGTTGAGGTGATACTCGCCCACCAAGACGGCAACGACGTAATCGGCAAGCTCTCCAAGGCGTGTCATCTTCGAGTTCCCAGCGAGCCGGAAGTCATGGCATAACGAATCGGCTGTCGGGGTGGGAATAGTGAATCAAAGCAGTTGGGGATAGCCCCCTGAAAGCAGAATCAAAGGGATCGACGGTTGCGTACAAGCCGTCGCGGTCTGGCTAGGGGTTATTGGGTGTCGCATGACCGTAGGGGTTGAGGAACAGCCCGCGACGGTTGTAATGGGTCAGCCATAGGCGGCTCGGCTCGTTGAAAATCAGCGGCGGCAATGCCACGAGCCGCCGCTTGCCGACGATGTGCAGCCCACGTCCCAAATTTGCGGCAGTCCAGGAATACCTGATCCCGCTGGACGGTGAGTCCCCGTCCTATCAGGAGCCGGATGCGCAAATCTGGCGGCTCGTCGAGGTTAGGGGACGCTGCTTTCTCGCCAGACTATACGTCGCCGTGCTGGATCGTCTAGATGGAGCAGGAGAGATTCGGCCGGTAGTGGAGGCATCCTTGACGGGAGCCGCCGGTTTGAAGTTGCCTCAGCCCCAACATCGAGGAGCATGGATTTGACGAAAGCAGTTATTCTTGCCGGCGGCTACGGTACCCGTCTGATGGAGGAAACCGAGACTCGTCCTAAGCCGATGATAGAGATCGGCGGAAAGCCGATCATCTGGCATATCATGAAGATATATTCGGCTCACGGGATTAACGAATTCATTATCTGTCTTGGTTACAAGGGCTACATGTTGAAGGAGTATTTTAGCAACTATTACCTCCACATGGCTGATGTTATTTTTGACATGAGCAACAATACGACGACAATGCTGGCCGGCAAGGCAGAAAAATGGAAGGTTACATTAATAGATACCGGTCAGGATACCATGACCGGCGGACGGTTGAAGCGGATCGCATCGCATCTCGACAATGACGATTTCTGCATGACGTATGGGGATGCTGTCACTACGCTGGACGTGACAAAGACGATCGAGTTTCATCGGTCCCATGGTAAGCTTGCGACCGTAACGGCGGTGCGGCCTCCAGGCCGGTTCGGTGCGCTCGATATCCATGACAACGTGGTCCAGGGATTTCGGGAGAAGCCTCACGGCGACAATCAATGGATCAATGGTGGGTTCTTCGTGCTCTCGCCCAAGGTCCTCGAGGTTGTCGAGGGCGATGAGACTGTCTGGGAGAAAGACCCTATGGAGGCGCTTGCGCGCTCCGGGGAGTTAAGAGCCTACGAACACGACGGCTTTTGGCAGCCCATGGATACATTGCGCGAAAAGAAATTGCTAGAGGATCTCTGGAACCAGGGCAACGCGCCATGGAAAGTCTTCTGACAGGATGCACCTCATCGAGACGACACCATGAGAGGCGATTAACGAAAGTTACGCTGCCTGCTCGGTTCCCGCTGGGCGGCCACGGGTGGGCGGCGACAACTCTGGCGCCGCCCACCCAGTGGTCTCGGGTCAGTGGCTCGGGAGCCGAACCGGGCAACGCGTCCGGGTTTGGGTCACAGGCCGGACTAAATCGTGGCCCTTCGTTGTAGAACCTGTTGCGGGTTGACGAAACCTGCGATCTGCGGCCCGGGTTGGTTGGCGTAGTTCCCGTCCGCCGGCTGGTTCGCATAGGGCGAGGCGTCGTTCACGACCGGCGCCCCCATGCCGCCCTGCGGATTGCCGGGAACGTTGATCGGGGCGGGCGGCGCCTTCGCATCACGGTTCAATTGCGCGTCGTTCTCTTGCCACTTGCTGAAGTCGCGGGCCTGGGCGATGGGTTGGATCATGTGCGGCTTCCAGTCCGCGGCCGGGCCTCCGCCGCCGAAGTTTTCGACGCAAATCACCTGGTAGAATTTCTGGTCGAGCATGACCTCGATCACCTCGGCGAGGCCGCTTTTTGGGCAGAGCGCCACGCAGGGGACCTTGCTGGTGAAGTAGCGGTTAAGGGGAAAGAGCAGGTTCTTGTCGGAAACCGAGGGCGTGCCCGGGCGCTTGTCGATACCGGTTTTCGCCGCATCGGCAAGGGCGCCACCGGTGTAATCCAGGTTGACGTTGATATTTCCGGTGTTCTGCAGAGTGGGGACGATGAGGTTTTGCTCCTGCGGCGCCTGGATCAGGCGGTCGAGCGCGAAGGCGAAGTTGATCGGCATGGTAGTGTCCTTGAAGCGAGATGGGGGTTGCCGCGGCCCGTCGTGGGCGGCGGCGGGCGCCCTCTTAGGCCGCACCTTGTGGGCGCTGTGTGACGGGGGTCACCGGGATCGCGTTTTTGCCCGAGGCGGCGCAGTGCGCGGGCTCGCGCCTGGGATTGGCCGCGACATCGGCTGGGGCGTCGATGCGCGTCAGCTCTGGCCCCGCATTGCGCACGACCGACGATCGACCGTAGCTTACCGGCCGGTATCGAAGTGACAGAGCTAGCAGGAAGCGATGGCCGACGAAAACGTCACCCAACCCCAGGCCGAGCCGCTGCACCTTAGCCCGGTGGGTTGGGAAGCCGAACTGGCCGAACTCCGTCAACGTCAGGCGCTCGCCAGGGAACTAGGCGGCAAGGATCGTGTCGCCCGCCAGCACGCCGGCGGCCGGCTGACGGTCCGCGAGCGAATCGACCGGATGCTCGACCCCGGCACCTTCAGGGAAGTTGGCAGCATCGCCGGCAAAGCGAGCTACGACGCGAAGGGCGACATCACCGGCTTCATCCCAGGCAACTGCGTATTCGGGCGCGGCACGGTTGACGGACGCCCCGTCGTCATCGCCGGCGACGACTTTACCCTTCGGGGCGGATCCGCCGATGCCTCCATCAAGGGCAAGCCCAAGATGTCGGAGGACATCGCAACCCAGTTCCGCATGCCGATCATCCGGCTGATCGAAGGTTCAGGTGGCGGCGGATCGGTCAAGACCATTGAAACCACGGGCCGGGCAAACCTGCCGGGCGGACTGACCGAGACCACGTCGTTCGACCTCGTCGCTAATCAAATGTCCCAGGTTCCGGTTGTCGGGCTGGGGCTGGGATCGGTCGCGGGCCTCGGCGCCGCGCGATTGGTCGCGTCGCATTACTCGGTCATGGTCAAGGAGATCGCCGCTGTCTTTGTTGCCGGGCCGCCGGTGGTGGAACGGTTGGGCGAACCACGCTCCAAGCAGGAACTCGGCGGCTGGCAGATCCAGTTGCGCTGTGGCGCCGTCGACCATGCGGTCGATACCGAGGACGAAGCATTCGAAGCCGTTCGGCGGTTCCTGTCGTACCTGCCCAGCTCGATCCACGATGTGCCACCGCGCGTGCGGGGGTGGGACGATCCGCATCGCCGCGACGAATCGCTGATCTCGGCGATTCCGAAGGTCAAGAAGCAAGCCTATCACATGCGGCGGATCATCGGATCGATATTCGACAAGGACAGCTTCTTCGAGATGGGTGCGCTGTTCGGCCGGTCGATCATCACCGGCTTTGCCCGTTTGGACGGCTGGCCCGTCGCGGTGATGGCGGGCGACCCGCTGTTCGACGGCGGCGCCTGGACCGCGGACGCGTGCAACAAGATCATCCGATTCGTCGACATGGCGCAGACTTTCCATCTGCCGGTGGTGCATCTGGTCGATTGCCCAGGGTTCCAGGTCGGCCTGCGTGCCGAGAGCACCGCCGTCATCCGCTGGGGCGTTCGCGCGCTGTCCGCCATCAACCAGACCACCGTGCCGTGGTGCAGTATTATAGTGCGCAACTGCTACGGGGTCGGCGGCCTCGGGCACCAGCCGGTCGGTCATCTGTGCGTGCGCTACGCCTGGCCCTCCGCGAGTTGGGGGTCGCTGCCGCTGGAAGGCGGCATTGAGGCTGCCTATCGCGCCGACATCGACGCCGCGCCGGACCCAGGCCGCGAAGCTGGACGAAATCGAGGAACGGCTGAACCGTTTGCGCTCCCCCTACCGCACCGCCGAAGCCTTCTGGGTCGAGGAGGTGATCGACCCCCGTGATACGCGGAAGTTGTTGTGCGATTTCGCTGATCTGGCGGCACCATTGCGCACGCCCGGCCGTTCTACGTTCGGGATGCGACCCTGACATGAAAGGCGCACTGATTGCTCGATCCCAGGATCGGGCCTACTTTGAGTTGACCGAGACTATGCCCGGGCGGCACAAGGCTCGGCCGAACGGAGTTGGAGGCCCACGGCAAGTGAGCCCAGGCCACCGCGGAGGAAGAGGAGTCCGAGTTGCAGCCGACCGACATCCAGGATCCCGACTATTTCCATAAGGTCGTCGATTGCCAGTGGGCTTGCCCCGCCCATACCCCGGTCCCGGAATACATCAGGCTGATCGCCGCCGGGCGGTATGCCGATGCCTTCATGATCAACTGGCAGTCCAACGTCTTTCCGGGGATTCTCGGGCGAACGTGCGACCGCCCGTGTGAGCCGGCCTGCCGCCGAGGCCGGGTGGAAGAAGAACCTGTAGCCATTTGCCGGCTGAAACGGGTTGCCGCGGATTACAAGGGCGATGTCAGCCACCTCATGCCCGGCGCGCCGGCGACGCGCAACGGCAAGCGGATCGCCCTGGTCGGCGCCGGCCCGGCCTCTTTGACCGTGGCGCGCGATCTCGCCCCGCTGGGCTATCACATCGTGATTTATGATGGCGACGAGCGGGCCGGCGGGATGATCCGCAGCCAGATTCCCGAAATTTCGCCTGCCGGAAGAGGTGATCGACGAGGAAGTCGGCTACATCGCCGCCATGGGTCCCGAGATGCGGCTCGGCCAGCGCGTTGACAGCCTGAAATCACTACTGAACGAAGGATACGACGCGGTTTTCGTCGGGTCCGGCGCGCCGCGTGGCCGCGATCTGAATATTCCGGGCCGGCAGGAGGCCGCGGCCAACATCCATATCGGAATCGACTGGCTGTCCTCGGTCTCCTTCGGTCATATCAGCAAGATCGGCCGGCGCGTGATCGTGCTGGGCGGCGGCAACACGGCGATGGATTGCTGCCGCTCCTCGCGGCGCCTCGGCGGCGAGGACGTCAAGGTCATCGTCCGCTCCGGGTTCGAGGAAATGAAGGCCTCGCCGTGGGAAAAGGAAGACGCGATCAACGAGGACATCCCGATCCTGAACTACCTCGTGCCCAAGGAATTCAAGCACCACAACGGCCGGCTCTATGGCATGACGTTCGAGAAGGTGAAGGCCGAATACGACGCCCGCGGCCGCCGCAAGCTGGTGCCGACCGGCGAGCCCGATCCGTTCTTTGAATGTGACGACGTGCTGGTCGCGGTCGGCCAGGAAAACGCGTTTCCCTGGATCGAGCGCGACATCGGCCTGGCGTTCAACGAATGGGACATGCCGGTGGTGGACGAAACCACCTTCCAGTCCACCGAACCGCGCGTCTTCTTCGGCGGCGACTCGGCGTTCGGGCCGAAGAACATCATCTGGGCCGTAGCGCACGGCCATCAGGCGGCGATCTCGATCCATCAGTTCTGCCAGGGTGCGGACGTGAAGGACCGGCCGCCGCCGATGGTGACCCTCGCCAGCCAGAAAATGGGCATCCATGAGTGGAGCTATGATAACGGCGTCTCGCTCGATCTGCGCTTCAAGGTGCCGCATCGGGACAAGCTGATCGCGTTGAAGGACATCAAGGCCGAGGTCGAACTCGGCTTCGATGACAAGCTCGCCTTCGCCGAAGCACAGCGCTGCCTGAACTGTGACGTGCAGACGGTGTTCTCCGACAGTCTGTGCATCGAGTGCGACGCCTGCGTCGATATCTGCCCGGTCGATTGCATCACCTTTACCGCCGATGGGCCGGAAGACGAGCTTCGGACCCGCCTGACCGCGCCGGCGCATAACAAGGAGCAGGCGCTGTACGTGTCCGGACATCTGAAGACCGGCCGGATCATGGCGAAGGATGAGGATGTCTGCCTGCATTGCGGGCTTTGTGCCGAGCGCTGCCCGACCGGCGCGTGGGATATGCAACGTTTCTTGATCGATGTGGCCCAAGCGAGTATGAACGCATGCTGCAGCAAGTAGACCGCGTGGCAACAGGGGGCGAAGGCCTCCAGCGGGTCAACGAGTTCGTTGTAAAATTTGCCAACGTCAACGGATCGGGTTCAGCCAGCGCCAACGCGCTGTTCGCCAAGGCCGTCCTGCGCATGGGCATGGTGGCGACGCCACGCAACATCTTTCCGTCGAACATCCAGGGTCTGCCGACCTGGTACGAGGTGCGGATTTCCGAGGCCGGACATCTCGCCGCGCGCGGCGGCGGCGTGGACCTGATGGTCGCGATGAACCCGCAGACCTGGGACCAGGACGTTAAGTCGCTCGAACCCGGCGGATACCTGTTCTACGACAACACCAAGCCGATGCCGCCGGAGAAATTCCGGTCCGACATCGTGGTGCTCGGCGTGCCGCTGACCGAGATGACGAACAAGGCTTACAACGACTTCGCGCCAGCGCCAGTTGTTCAAGAACATCGTCGGCCTTGGCGCGTTGTCGGCGCTGCTGGACATGGATCCGTCGGTCATCGAGCAGTTGCTGGGCGAGCAGTTCAAGGGCCGCGACAAGCTGATCGCCGCGAACGTGCAGGCGCTGCACATGGGCCGCGACTGGGTGAAGGAGAACATGGAATACCCGATCGGCCTGACGTTCCGTCACGCCAACTCGGTGGGCGACCGGATCTTCATCGACGGCAACAGCGCCGCGGCGTTGGGTGCGGTGTATGGCGGGGCGACGGTCTGCGCCTGGTATCCGATCACGCCGTCTTCGTCGCTGGCCGAGGCGTTCTCCCGCTATTGCGGCCGGCTGCGCGTCGACAAGGCGACCGGCAAGAACAACTTTGCCATCGTCCAGGCCGAGGATGAGCTGGCCTCCATCGGCATGGTCATCGGCGCGGCCTGGAACGGCGCTCGCGCCTTCACCGCGACCTCCGGCCCCGGCATCTCGCTGATGCAGGAGTTCATCGGGCTGGCGTATTTCGCCGAAATACCGGCGGTGATCTTCGACGTGCAGCGCGCCGGGCCATCCACCGGCATGCCGACACGGACGCAGCAGACCGACATCACGGCCTGCGCCTACGCCTCTCACGGCGACACCAAGCATGTCCTGCTGATGCCGGAAGACCCTTACGAGTGCTTCGAGTTCGCCGCGCTGGCGTTCGATCTGGCGGACCGGCTGCAAACCCCGATCTTCGTCATGCTCGATCTGGAAATCGGCATGAATGACCGATTGACCAAACCGTTCCAGTGGGACGACAGCCGCCGCATGGACCGCGGCAAGGTGATGACCGCCGAGGACCTTGAAGCGGGAAAACTGTTCGGCCGCTATCTGGATGTCGATGACGACGGCATCACTTACCGCACCCTGCCGGGCACGCATCCGACCAAGGGCGCGTTCTTTACCCGCGGGACTTCGAAGAACCGCATGGCGCGCTACTCCGAGGAGGGCGCGGACTATCAGGAGAACATGGAGCGTCTGCTGAAGAAGCATCGCACCGCTCGGACCCTGGTGCCGCCGGCGATCGAACGGAAGGCGGACGCGCCGACCCGATTCGGGGCGATCTATTACGGGTCCACCACCCCGCCGATGGTCGAAGCGGACATGATGCTGGCCGAGCAAGGCATCCACCTCGATCTGCTGCGGGTGCGCGGGTTTCCCGTTCGGCGATGAGGTCGCGGCGTTTATCGAGGCGCATGACCACGTGTTCGTTGTCGAACAGAACCGGGACGGCCAGCTTCGGTCGCTGCTGGTGAACGAACTGGAAATCGATCCCAAGCGGCTGGGCAAGGTGGTGCACTACGACGGCACGCCGATCAGCGCTCGTTTCATCGCCGGCGCGATCGTGGAGCATTTGGAACGCGCTGGGCGTATCGAAAAGGCTCGTGTCATGACGTTCCTCGCAAAACCGAAGCTGCATCATCCGGAACTGCACAAGAACAGTCTGGGCTACACGCGGCGCGATTATGAGGGCGCGATCTCAACCCTGTGCGCCGGCTGCGGCCACGACTTCGATCAGCGCCGCGATCGTTCGCGCCTGCTTCGAACTCGAACTGCCGCCGCATCGCATCGCCAAGCTCTCGGGCATCGGCTGTTCCTCGAAGACACCGACGTATTTCCTTGGCGCGTCGCACGGCTTCAACTCGGTTCATGGGCGGATGCCGTCGGTGCTGACCGGGGCCAACCTCGCCAACCGCGACCTGATCTATCTGGGCGTGTCGGGCGACGGCGACAGCGCCTCGATCGGCCTGGGACAATTCGCCCATTCGATGCGGCGCGGCGTCAATATGGTCTATATCGTCGAGAACAACGGCGTCTATGGGCTGACCAAGGGTCAGTTCTCCGCCACCTCCGATAAGGGCGCGAAGTCAAAGCGCGGCGTGGTCAACAGTGACGAGGCGATCGATCTGGTCGAAATGGCGTTGCAGCTTGGCGCGACGTTCGTGGCACGCAGCTTCTCCGGCGACAAGGCGCAGTTGGTACCGCTGATCGAAGCCGCGCTGAAGCATGAAGGTGCGGCCTTCATCGACTGCATTTCCCCCTGCGTGGCGTTTAACAATCACGACGGTTCAACAAAAAGTTTCGACTATGTCCGCGAGCACAACGCGGCAGTGAACTACCTGGACGTGATTACCGGCCGTGAAGAAATAACGGTCGACTACGCGCCCGGATCGGTGGAAGTGGTGACGCAGCATGATGGCTCGACGTTGCGGCTGCGGAAGCTCCATATCGATTACGATCTGCACGACCGGATATCGGCGATGACTTACATGCAGCAGCGGCACGCGGCGGGCGAAATCGTGACCGGGTTGCTCTACGTTGATCCCAACCCGCGCGATCTACACGGGCATCTGAAGACCTCGGATACACCGCTAAATGCGTTGCAGGAAGACAGTCTGGTCCCGGGTTCGGCTGCACTGGCAAAGATCAACGCCGCGCTGCGGTAACGCTAGTGGTCCGATCCCGACAGAAGCATCCCATGCGGTCGGGTGAATTGGCCCACAAAATCAATCGATAGTGGTTCAAATCAGACAGCACTATCCGTCTGATTTGAACCACTAGATGTTCCCCGTCTAACGCGGCGGGCTCACGGCACCGGTCCTTCATCCACAACCACCCGATTCCGGCCATCCCTCTTGGCGCTGTAAAGCGCTTGGTCAACCCGGTGGATGACGTCGTTGGCGCTGCCGTCCGCGGCGCACACCTCGGCCACGCCGATACTGACGGTAATCCTGATCGCGCAGCCTTTGTGCGCGATTTCCGCCACCTCCAGCGCAAGCCGCAGCCGCTCCGCCGCCACCCGACCGAAATCCTGCCCGGTTTCGGGCAACAGTATCAGGAACTCCTCTCCACCCCAGCGGAATATGGCATCGGTCTCGCGAAAGCCGTCCCGGCAAATCCTTACTAATGCAACCAACACCTCGTCGCCGACGTCATGCCCCCACGTGTCATTAATCTTCTTGAAGTGATCGCAGTCGATCATCAGCAACGAGAACATGCGCCCGTAACGTTGCCAGCCGCGGTAAACGTCGTCCAGTTTGGTTTCCGCCGCACGACGGTTGAACGCACCCGTCATTGGATCGGTGATCGACAAAGCGACCAAGCGATCCTCCATATGCTTGCGCTCCGTCAGATCGCGGCTGACCAGCACGAAACCGCCCGGACGTCCAAATCGATCCGGCAGGGAAGCCGCGACCGTATTGCCCCAGAATCGGCTGCCGTCCTTGCGGAGCCGCCATCCCTCGAATTCCGCTGCGCCTGACTGACGCGCCCGATCAAGCAGCGACACCGATTGAGCCTGGCCTGCGGCCTCGGTGGGGAAGAAGATGCTAATCGGCGCCCCGACAACATCCGCGGCTTCCCACCCGCCGATGCGCGCCAGCGATGGGTTCCAGCTGTCGACCCGCCCATCGAGATCGACAGTATAAATCGCATAGTCCCGGACATTTTCCACGATCGCGCGAAACCGCTGCTGGTCATCGCGGATCCGGGTTTCCTGCTCGATCGCGCGGGTGATGTCCTGAATCACCGCCATGAACGTATCGGGGTTGATCTTGATGATGCTCAACGTCAGCACCGTGGGCGTGTTCGGAACCGCCACCTGGAGCTGATCACAGATCGAACCGGCCGGCGCCTGGAATCCCTCTGCCCGATCCCGCAGATCCGGCACCACCGCCGACAGCACAAGATACAGATCAGACATGTCCGAATCCGGTGCCAGTGGCATCAGCAGCGCTGCCGCCACCGGGTTGGCTATGTCGATCGTGCCGTCCAGTCGGAACTTTACCACTCCGACCGGAGTCAAGATAGAGGAACTCCAGCAGCATCTCGGCTTCAGACGAGGCCGCTGACTGGTGATTTTCGATCGTCTCCGCCATCGTCAGGCACGCCGTTCAATCCCAAGATACATGCGGCGGCCGCCGGGACGTTTCATCAAACGCAGGCGAACCTTGGTCGGCGCGAGCCGAAATGTGAAAACATAGTCGATCGTCGAATCGATCTCCGCCTCGGTTTCAAACCGATGGGCAACCATGAAATTGTTGGTGCAAGGTGCTACGGCCGTAAAGAAATGCCGCCCGACAACCCGCTCTGGCGTCAGGCCGGAAATTTTCGCCTCCGCGAGATTATAATGCTCGACGTTGCAGTCCGGCGCCATGGCAACGACCCCGAATGTCAGCAGGTCCAGATCGGTCGGCGAGGCTCCCTCCAGCCAGTTGAACAGATCGTCAGCGTCAAGATTGCTCGGCACTGCTTCAACGACATTCATTTGTATGGTCCCTGTAGGACTAAATCACCAGTCCTGGAAGTTTAGGCTGAGATATTTAACAAAGGACTAATTTGCGCCGCTCTGGACCGGTGCGGCTGGATATGCTCTGTTTGCATCCGCGGCGGCAGATGCCGGGAATTTAACTTCGGCAACCAGTCACCCCACGGCATCTTGCCGGACGCACAGAAACGAAAACGACGATCCACCGGGAGAGTAGTTCATGGCCCCGAACATGGCCCTCGCCGTCGAGGCGATCGAATCAGAGACGATGCGCCGGGTCGGGCGACGGCTTATCCCGCTGCTCATGATCTGCTACTTCGCTGCCTACCTCGACCGAGTGAACGTCGGCTTCGCGGCCCTGACGATGAACAAGGCGCTTGGCTTGTCGGCCGAGATCTTCGGTATCGGCAGCGGCATCTTTTTCCTCGGCTATTTCCTGTTCGAGGTTCCCAGCAACCTGATCCTGGAGAAGGTCGGCGCACGGCGTTGGATCGCTCGGATTCTGATAACCTGGGGTGTTATCTCCGGTGCCACCGCCTTCGTCACCGGCACCTGGTCATTCCTCGGCATCCGCTTCCTGCTCGGCCTCGCCGAAGCCGGCTTCTACCCCGGCATCATTCTGTATCTGACCTGGTGGTTCCCATCCAGCTACCGCTCGAGGATCATCGGCATCTTCATGACCGCGATCCCAATTTCCATCGTCACCGGCTCACTGGTTTCCAGCCAGATCCTTCGTATCGGCGACTGGGGCGGCCTTTCAAGCTGGCAGTGGCTGTTCATCCTGGAGGCGATTCCCCCGGTCATTCTCGGTTTCGTGGTGATGATCTATCTGACCGACGGTCCGGCCCAGGCAAAATGGCTCGAACCGGCACAACGCGAGTGGCTGACTCGCCGCATCGCAGACGAGCGGGCTGCAAAGGAGGCGCGCCGCAACTACTCGTTGGCCGAGACGATGCGCCACCCGCGGGTCTGGCTGCTCACGCTGGTGTATTTTGGTCAGAACGTCTCAGGCTATGGGTTGGTGATCTTCCTGCCGCAGATCGTCAGCCGCTTCGGCGTCGGGGTCGGTCTGAACGGGGTGATCAGCGCCCTGCCCTTCGTTGCCGGTGCATTCGCGATGGTTTGGTGGGGCACGCATGCGGACCGTGCCAACGAGCACCGCTTTCACACCGCCGCAGCCTGTTTGCTGAACTTCGCTGGCTTGGCGGTGTGCATATTCCTGCAAAATCCGATCCTGATGATGATCGCGATCATTTTCAGCCAAATGGGCCAGTCCGCCATTGCGCCGACCTTCTGGGCGTTGCCGACAGCGATGCTGACCGGCACGGCTGCGGCGGGCGGGATCGCGATGATCAACGCGGTCGGCAATCTGGGCGGTTTCCTCGGACCCTACATGATGGGAAGTATCAAGGACGCGACCGGCAGTTTTGCCATCGGCCTGCTCAGCATCGCTATGGGTACACTGGTCGCGACAATCGTGCTTCTGGTGATGGGTCCCGAAAAGCATCTGGCGACAGTGCCGGGCGCAACCGGGCGTGCGCCCGCCGAGTAGCCGGGATCAGCCCCATCGGCGTGTGAACGCCGCGAACGCCTTCAAATGAGTGGCAATGAAGTCCCGCGTTGGTTGATCGATTAGCGTGACAGGTCTCCGCATCTTCTTTGGTCATGATTGGGCTGACCATGACTTCGGGCCTGTTCATAACGGCGGCATCTACAGTCCCGCTCCGGCGCCACGGAACCAACCTCGTGGCCGACAATGCGCAAGAAGACGGCATGATACCGCCTACCTGACCCACGGACCATCGATACAACGGTTGCCAATCAGCGGGCGGGCAGCGATGCTTCATGGGATCGGGGCATTCTCGCCCTGAACCGAACATCCAAGCACGTGAAAAACAAAGAAATCGGCTTAACGATGAGGACCCCCCTGTGACAACACCCACCGGCCCGCTCACCGGCATCCGCGTCATCGACGTCACTACGGTCGTGCTCGGTCCATACTGCTCTCAAACACTGGGCGATATGGGCGCCGATGTAATCAAGGTCGAAACCACAGAGGGCGATTCGACCCGCCTGCTTGGGCCCTCCCGCACGCCGGGTATGGGCAGCTACTATGCCAATCTCAACCGCAACAAACGCAGTATCGCACTGGATCTGAAAAAGCCCGCGGCGCACGAGGCGATCCTGCGTCTGGTCGAAACCGCGGACATCTTCGTCCACAATATGCGGATCGGCGCGGCGAACCGATTGGGGCTGGATTACGCGACCCTGTCCGCGCGCAATCCGAAGCTGATCTACGCATGCGCGAGCGGCTTCCGTAAAGGCAGCTCCATGCAGGAGTTCCCGGCGTACGACGACCTGATCCAGGGGGTGTCCGGCATCGCCTCGCTTAACGCCGGGCCGGATGGCGCGCCGCGCTACTTCCCTACCGTGGTGGTCGATAAGCTGACCGGTGCCATGTTGGCCTCGATGATCGGAATGGCGCTGTTCCATCGGGAGAGGACGGGTCGAGGGACAGGAAATCCACCTGCCGATGATGGAGACGATCCTTTCATTCACCCTGGTCGAGCATTTGTCGCACGCCACGCTTGGGGAACCGGAGAAAGGCCTTGGCTACCCGCGGATGCTAACGCCGCATCGCCGGCCCTATCAGACCAAGGACGGTTACATCAGCGTAATTGCTCACAGCGACGCCCAGTGGAACAAGTTGTTCGAGGCGATGGGTGTTCCGCACCTGATCAACGATCCCCGGTTCAGCTCTGTTCGGTCCCGCGCCGCCAATATCGACGCGGTCTACGCGACGCTGACCGAGGGCATGAAGCTGCGCAGCACGGAAGAATGGCTGGCGGAGCTACGGCCGGCGGATATTCCGTGTGGCAAGGCCAATGATCTGGATGATCTGTTCTCGGACCCATATTTGACCGAGACCGGTTATTTTGAAGCTCATGAACATCCCGTGGAGGGAAGTGTCGTTATTCCGGCAATACCAGCGCGCTTCTCCAAAACGCCACCGAACATACATCGTCCCTGGCCACAACTCGGGCAGCACACGCGGGAGGTTCTTGCCGAGGCAGGGTATTCGGATGAAGAAATAGACCAGATCACAAAGCCCGCTAGGCAACGCTGAGGCGGATCTGGCAGCTACGCGCTCGCCAGACAGACCCTACCGGTCGCCGAGGCAGATCCCCAATCCGCGGGCGGTGTGCACCAGCGTATCGTCAGCGACCGCGAATTGAGCCGGCTCGAACGCCGCTGTTAGCGGCACGTCGACGACGCGGCGGTGCTGCCAGGCGACGAGGCGGTCGAACCGTCCCTCGGCGAGACAATCAACGGCATGGACACCGAATGCCGAGGCGAGCAGACGATCGTCCCACGTCGGCGCGCCGCCGCGCTGCACATGCCCGAGCACCGTGACGCGCGTCTCCGCGCCGGTTAGCCGGGTCAGTGCTCCGCAAAGGACATAGCCGATGCCGCCATAGGTTTGATGGCCGGGGGAATGCTGGATCTGCACGTGGGCGCCGGTGTTGTCGCGCACCGCCTCCGCCACTACGACGATGGCAAAGTTGCGGCCGGCCACTCGCCGGATGTGGTTAATGTGCTTGGCGACCACTTCGATGTCGTAAGCGATTTCGGGCACCAGGATCACGTCCGCCCCGCCGGCGATCCCGGCCGCCAATGCGATATGCCCGCTGTCCCTTCCCATCACTTCCAGGATCATCACACGGTCGTGGCTGGCCGCCGTTGGCTGCAGCCGGTCGATCGCCTCGGTCGCCACCATTACCGCGGTGTTGTAGCCGATGGAGTTCTCGGTGGCGCCCACATCGTTGTCGATTGTCTTCGGAATGCCGACGAAGGGAATGTTCCCTTGCTGGGCGAGATGGCGGAGGATCGCCATGCTGCCATCACCGCCGATGCCTATCAGCCCGTCGAGGCCAAGCATGCGGACCCCCTCGATCAGTTCCTCGGACCGGTCCTTGCGGGTCCCGTCATCCATCGGATAGGCGAACGGATCGCCGTGATTGGTGGTGCCGAGGATGGTGCCGGCCATCCGTGCCATCGCCGGGCTGGCGCCATGCAAATCGAGTGGTTCGAAATCCACCGGACGACGCAATAGGCCCTGTGTGCCCTGGTGGATGCCCAGAACGCGCCACCCGTAGCCCAACACCGCGTGGCACACCACGGCGCGGATGACCGCGTTGAGCCCGGCGCAATCGCCACCGCTGGTCAGCACCCCGATTGTCTTTGCTGGAGTCACGTCCGCGCCTTTGGGGTAATCCTACCCTGCTGCGCGATGCTGCCATGCGGCGGGTCATTTGACCACTCATTTCGCGCGAAGGCTGTGCCGACTGTGACGCTGCGACCCTGACGCTTCCCACGAGAGTGTCGGTATACTCCTTCGATCCACGGTGACTGCGGCATATATCGGCTCGCGGTACCAGGCCGTATTCTCTGGCTTCACCCGGCAAGTCTCCGATCTTGGCGCAAACCATTGCGCGTGTCCTGCGTGCCCGAAACAACCCATTTTATCCGGACGCCTGGGTGGTGGCCCCTTGGAACGCACGCAACCCCTCCTCGATGACCGCCCGGGGCAGGTCGCTTGTGATGAAAACCAGGCGGCTCGTGCGGGGGTCGCCCTCCGGCCAGGCGGTCAGTTTGATCGGCGGGTGCATCAGATGCCGCACCGCGTGGATCGCTACCGGACGATCGTGCCCTTTCAGATTCAGAATGCCTTTAATCCTCAACAGATTTTCACCGCGTGACGCGACGAGCAGCTCCAGCCACATCGCTACGCCTTGCCAGTCGAGCGGGTCCTCCAGCGTGACGCAAAACGCGGTAATGCGGGCGTCGTGGCGGTTAGGATCGTGGTCGTGGTCGTGCGCGTGGTCGTCAAACGCGGCGGCGTTCAACCAGGCGGCCACGTCGGGAATTTTCGAGGCCGGGTCGAACAGGCCGGCGTGCAGGACGAAGGCGGGATCGACCACGCCATGACGGGCCTCGGCCACCGGAGCGCCGGGGTTCAGTGCCGTCAGCCGCTGGCGCAGCGCCGCCGTATCGGTCAGGTCAGCTTTGCTGATGATCAGGCGATCCGCAACTGCCACTTGCCGCACCGCCTCCGCTTGCTCGTCAAGATGCGCCGCGCCGTTGACCGCGTCGACCACCGTGACGATGCCGTCTAGCCGGTAGGCGGCGGCGACGACGGGGTCGGTCATCAACGTGGCCAGGATCGGCACCGGGTCGGCCAAGCCGGTGGTCTCGATGACAATCCGCGAAATGTCGTCGCGGCGGGCGCGGGGGAGCATCTCGCGCAGGACCCGAGCCAAATCGCCGCGGACGGTGCAGCACAGACAGCCGGCGTTCAACAGGACGACGGAGTCATCGAGTTTTTCGACCAACAGGTGGTCCAGGCCGATCTCGCCGAACTCGTTCACCAGGACGGCTGTGCGGGCCAGAGCGGGGTGGCGCAGCAGGTGGTTCAGCAGCGTGGTCTTGCCGGCGCCGAGGAAGCCGGTCAACACCGTGACCGGGGTGGTCTCAGCCATGCGCGTGCCCGTACAGCTTGTCGGGGGAGACCTCCGGTGCAGCAATGTCGACAAGGGCGCCATCGATGACGGCTCGGTAGAAGCAGTTGCGGCGGCCGGTGTGGCAGGCGACGCCGTCCTGATGGACCAGAAGCAACAACGTGTCGCCGTCGCAATCGACGCGGAGCTCCTTCAGGTGCTGGGTCTGGCCGGAGGTTTCGCCCTTTCGCCACAGCCGGCCGCGGCTGCGGCTGAAATAGCAGACCCTGCCGGTTGCCAGGGACTCCCGAACGGATTCGGCGTTCATCCAGGCCATCATCAGCACCTCACCGGTGTCGTGCTGCTGCGCGATGGCCGGGACCAGGCCGTTGGCGTCGAAGCAGATCGCCGCCAGCACGGCATCGGACTGGATCACGGCCGGTGCGGTAACGGCTTGGGTGGTAATTTCGTTCATGAATGATATCTAGGCATTAGGCGTGGCCGCCGCCAAGGAGTGCCTGATGGGGTTTTCCCCGCGCACCGAGACATTGCTGACCCGCGCCAACGTGATCTGCGAGGGCCGCGGCGTACGGCTGACCGATCTGCGCCGCCAGGTCCTGGGGCTGATCCTGGATCGCGACGCCCCCACCGGCGCCTACGACCTGCTGGACCAGCTTCGCAGCACCCGCCACGGCGCCGCGCCGCCCACAGTGTACCGCGCGCTGGAGTTCCTGCAGGAACAGGGGCTCGTGCACAAGCTGGAGAGCCGGGCCGCGTTCGTCGGCTGCATCGCCGAGGAAGACCACGATCACGCCGCTCAGTTTCTGATCTGCCGGACCTGCGGCAAGGTTACCGAACTGGAAGACCATGAACTGGCGCACGCGCTGGAAGATGCCGCGAAGCGGATGGGGTTTAAGGTCGGGAAGGCGACCATCGAAGCCGAGGGTCAATGCGCGAGTTGCACAACGGTATGAGCAGCGAACCTCACTCAGTGGGATCACTTAAAGCAATAAAGTAGTGACCCCACCCATGAAGGAAGGGCGGGGTCGCCGTTCATCCCGAGAGGACGTCGCCAAACAGGTCCCAGTTGCGTCCGTTGAAGCGAATCGGCTGCATTTGCTTGACAGGACGGTAGTCCGTGGGACTGGTGTTGATGCGAATGCCTGGCAGCAGCAGCGGCAGTTCCAGGTCATGTAGATTGGCGGCTTCGTGCATGATGTTCTCGCGCGACAGGTTGTTGCCGGACTGCTTCAGAACCTGCATCAAGGTCTGCGCGATTAAATAGCCGTAGATGTTAGCGCCGTCGCTGCGGTCGCCCTCGGGATAGTATTTGTCCATCCAGGAACGCCATTCCTTCATGCCGGGGTCATTGTCCCACTGCGGGTCGTTGGGGTCCTTGAGGATGCCGACGGATACGATGCCGACCGACTTGTCGAGGCCGGCAGGCTTCAGGGTGCCGCCGACGGATGACGACACGAATGTCAGGACGTGCAGGGGTTTCCAGTTGATGTCCGACAGCTTGCGGATCGCTTGGGCGGCGAATTTCGGCGCCGAGATGTCGAAGAAGGTGTCGGCGCCCGACGCCTGCAGAAGGCCGATCTGCGAGTCGATAGTCAAGTCCGTTATCTGATAGGTCAGTCTGTCGACAATCATCGTCTTCGCGCGATCGCCGAGGCCCTCCTCAAGTCCAATCACATAGTCCTTTCCGAACTGGGAGTCCTGCACCAGGACCCCGATCTTCGCGTCGGGCTTCGTTCGGAGGATGTATGCGGCATCGATACGGCCTTCCGTTCGGTAGGACGGCTGCCACGACATTGTCCAGTGGAAATGTTGCGGGTCGTCCCACCTGGCGCTGCCATCCGCGAGGAAGAGTTGCGGGATGCCGCGATCGTTCAAATAGCGCTGGACCGCGGCGTTGGTGACGTCGCCCAGACTTTGGAAGATGAAGGCGACGTTGTCCTCCTCCACCAGTTTGCGGATTTGCTCGACTGTCTTGGGCGGGCTGTAGCCATCGTCGCGGCTGATCAAGTTGATCTTGCGTCCGTTGATGCCGCCGTTGTCGTTGATCATCCTGAAATAGGCAAGTTCTGCTTTGCCAATTGTGCCATAGCCTGAAATCGGTCCGCTATATGGCATAGTCTGGCCGATCTTGATCTCAGTGTCGGTGATTCCGGGCGCGTTCGGCTGCTCCGCGCCGCGTCCGGCGGCGACCGACAATCCACTGAGAATTGTCGCCGACAGAAAAATGACTGAGAGTCGTTTCATTGTGAAGCTCCCTCATTGATATTTACTGTTGTTTACTTACCAGATCTATGCGACCTACCATCGAGCATGGTAAAGGGCGATCACAAGGCCATCAGGAAGAGGATCGTATTCAAAGAATGGCCTTGTTTACGAACCGGACCGATTAATAGAGGTAATGCTAGAGAAGACACGTGCTCCGGCGCCGCTTGCTTTAGGCACCACACTCCGCTGTCTATCCGCGTCCAAACCATCTGCCGTGTATAGTAGAAATGTAGCGCTGACCTTCACATCATCGTGCGAAGGATCGCGTCGCAGACTAGCACGGCAGGATTCGGAATGTTGCCATTCTTAGCTGGCCATTTGCGATGTCATTGGCTTGTGGAAAGCGTCGGCAAAACACGAGCTCGGCGGTCGTATATGATTGCTTCTCGTAATAGTCTTCGCACAATGACGGTTATCTTCGCGTCAAATATGCCGAGCCTGCGGAAATTCGTTACGGATATCGCGGGAACTGCGCTAAAGATAGGCGAAGTCTCCAGGGAGGACAACGGGAAGCATGCTCCACTTCAAATCGTGGATACTGCCTTTCGCCCCGCACACACCCCGGCGGCGACGTGCCAACAAATCCTGGAGTTCGGCTAAGCAGACCGGCGGATGGGCGATTACGAGGAGAATCACTCCGCGCCGCTGGGGCTGGGAGATGCGTCAATTGATCCGCACATGGCCGGAGCCGCAAACTTCGCCCGGCAACTGAAAACGCTGACCTGAAGGACGCGCTAGAAGCGACGATGGGCCGCCTGATTTGCTCCGGCCGGTTGCGCCTTTGGCACGCCGCCGCCTCAGCCAAGGAACGCCAGCAAACGCCGTAGCAGGTCCGCCGGCTGCTCCTCCGGCATCCAGTGGCCGCAGTTTTCGACGACGCCACCGGTGACGTCCACAGCCAGCCGCCGCAGCGACTCTACGACCTCTAGCCCCCGGCCCCAGGACCGGTCGCCACCCAGCGCTAGAACCGGCATGGGCAGTTTGAACCGCGCCGCCGTTGCGGCATTGTCGGCGATATCCGTGGGAATCGCCCGATAATACGAAAACCCGGCCCGCAACGCGCCCGGCTGCCGATACACCCGCAGGTACTCCGCGATATCGGCATCCGGAATGGCATCCGGCCGAGCGCCATAGGTGCGGTAGAACCAGCCGAGGTAAATATCCTCACGGCCGCTTACCAGAGCCTCGGGCAAGTCGAGCGTCTGGTGAAACGCATGGTGCCACCGCCGCCCGCCCTGACTGATGTTCGGGCTGCCGTCACCGGGGATCGTCACATCCAGAATTGCCAGTTTCCGCACCGCCTTCGGATGCGCGGCGGCAACCGCGTAGGCCGTTGGGCCGCCCCAGTCATGCCCGACCAGATGGAATTCCGAGATCCCCAAAATCTCGTTTGCCAGCCGCCAGATATCCCGGCCAACTGTTTTCTTGTCGTAGCCGCCCGTCGGACGGGACGAATCGCCGAGGCCCCGCAAGTCGGGCGCGATCACCCGGAACCGTTCGGCCAACCCTGGCATGACCAATCGCCATTCGTACCAGCTTTGCGGCCATCCGTGCAGCAAGACTAATGGAAAACCGCTGCCAGCCGTCACATAGTGCAGCCGCACATCGCCCAAATCGGCATGATGATGGTCCACCGTCCCGTCTCCCGTCCCTTCAGTTAAACGCCGACCATCGTGTGTTATTAGTCTCTGATCAGCAATCAGCTGTCTCGTGACATTTCCTGCACTTAGGCCCGCGTCGCAACCGCGAGGTCCGCCAGATCCAGCTTTTCCTCGATGCGGCGAAAGGCCGTGTCGCCGATGCGCCCTCGCGTCGCATTTCAAGCAGTCGCTGACGTCTTGCCGTGAGCGCTTTCGCACGGAGCGCCTTCACCGGAGAAGTCCATCGCCCTCAGCCGCCAACTCGGCCATTTGGGGCGCTCTCCACCGAGGTTCAGGTGAGGGCCTTGGCAATGATGACGCCCTGCTTCTCAGGACGGGCCGCCGCAAGCGACGTTTCGGTATCGCCGCCGACGATCCGCTCCAGCGCGATTGTCTTCAGGCTAGCTGGTCAGTACGAGGCGGCGCATTGCTCGGGCCGCGCGATGCAGATCGTAGAGCAGCGTTCGCGCCCGTATTCGGCTTCGTTGGCGCCAGAGATGCACGAGCAGGCCGCCATGCCTGCGCCATTCCAGTTCTCGCCGAGCCCGAGCGGGTCGATGCTGCTCGCGCCAAGGGAAATCCCTGGGCTGCCGAGCCGGCGTCGGCACCTTGTCGAAGATCAGAACATACGCCATCCGCTCGCGGTCCGAGCGATTTGGACCCGCGCCATGCAAGGTTCGCCCGTTGTGCATGACGCAGCCTCCCGCCGGTAGCGGGCACGAGACGGCATCGCGCGGGTCGAAACCGCTGACACATTCCAGCGCATGAATCCGCGGATCGTCGCCCGGAAATCCGTGCGGAAGCACTGGTCCTTTGTGCGTCCCGGGGAGATAAGCCATGCAACTGTTGGCCTCATCGACCGGCTGCAACGCCAGCCAGAAGCTGATTTCCTCATAGTCAAACGCCGGATCCTGAAACGCCTCATCCTGATGCCAGGGCGTCGCGTCGCCAATCCGAGCCGGCTTCATCAGTGATATATCGGCCTTGAACCGGACGGCGGTTCCCAGGATTTGCTCCGCTATACCGCGGGCCACTTTGTAGAAGTCACTGCCGATCAGTTCAGGGGCGAACGATCGGGGGTGCATGATCTGAGGAAACCGGGCGGGCTCAGATCCGTCATCGACACCGAGCGCATCATATAATGCGCCTTCCTCAAACCCGACATTCTCGATGTGCAATCTGGCCAATGTCTCACGCAACGCGCTGACCGCGTCACTGGAAAGGCCAGTGTCGAACACGAGAAAACCGTCTTCCCGAAAGCGTTGGATCTTTTTTGCATCAAGTCGCATCATCTGGGCGATCAGCCTATCCTCAAGCGTCCATCACGCAGTTGACGAACAAGACCAGTTAACAAAATGAACCTACGTTATGTGGGCCGATCAAGTCTAATCACGAACCTACTCGGTCGTCGTGGATTAGACCAAAAACGTCGTTTGATAGCATCACTTTTGATAAAGTCTTTGCGATCCGCCATTCACTCGTCGGATCCGTTGCGGGGTATTTGGGGTTATGCAAAATCTCTCCGCTCATTGACGCCCCCGGTTGCCATGTCTCGTGCTGCAGTGCAAAAACGCTGGGCCCCCAAGCTATTCCGAGCATGCCATGCCGTTGCACGTCGCCCTGACCCACAAAACGTCCTATCATTACGATCGGCTCATCACGCTTGGGCCGCAGACGATCCGCCTCCGGCCGGCGCCGCAGGCGCGCACCGCGATCCTGTCGTATGACCTGACGGTCGAGCCAAAGCCTCATTTCATCAACTGGATGCAGGATCCGCAGGGCAACCACCTGGCCCGTGTCGTGTTCCCGGAGAAGGTGGACCGGTTCGAGGTCACGGTCGATCTCGTTGCCGACATGGTGACAATCAACCCGTTCGACTTTTTTCTGGAACCCGAGGCCGAGACCTATCCGTTCAGCTACGATCCGGTGCTCGACCAGGAGCTTGCACCGTTTCGGAAAACTGAAACGCCGGGTCCGCTGCTGGCGGCGCTGCTTGCGGCGATCCCGCGCGAGGCGCTGCGCACGGTCGACAAGCTGGTGGAACTGAACACGCTCATCCAGCACAAGGTCGCGTACATCGTTCGCATGGAGCCCGGCGTGTTCACGCCCGAGGAAACGCTGGCGGGGGCGACCGGATCGTGCCGTGACTCGGCGTGGCTGCTGGTGCAGGTGTTGCGGCATTTGGGGATGGCGGCGCGGTTCGTGTCCGGCTATCTGATCCAGCTTGCGCCCGACGTGAAGCCGCTGGAGGGACCGCCCGGTCCGTCGGCTGATTTCACCGATCTGCACGCCTGGGCGGAGGTCTATCTGCCCGGCGCCGGCTGGGTCGGGCTGGATGCGACCTCCGGCCTGTTTTGCGGCGAGGGCCATATTCCGCTCGCCGCCAGCCCTGATCCGATCTCGGCCGCACCGATCACCGGGCTGGTGGAGAAGGCCGAGGTGAAGTTCGACTTTGCCATGTCGGTGACGCGTATTCAGGAAACGCCGCGCACCACAAAGCCTTATACGGACGCGCAGTGGCAGGCGATCCTGGCGCGCGGGCAACAGGTCGATTACGCGCTGAAGCGCAGCGACGTCCGGCTGACCATGGGCGGGGAGCCGACCTTCATCGCCGCTGATGACATGGATGCGCCGGAGTGGAACACCGATGCCCTTGGCCCCACCAAGCGAGCTTATGCCGGGCGCCTGATCCGGCGGCTGATGGACCGCTGGACGCAGGGCGCGGTGCTCAATCACAGCATGGGCAAGCAATATCCGGGCGAGCAGCTTCCTCGGTGGGCGCTGCACTGTCATTGGCGGGCCGACGGCGAGAAGGTTTGGAGCGATCCGGCTTTGCTTGCCTCCGATGACGACGCCGATGACGCAACCGCCGGGGATGCGGAGCGCTTTGCCCGTAGCTTGGCCGAGCGGCTGCAGGTCGATCCGGGGCTGGTGATCCCGGCTTATGAGGACATCCATTACTACTTGTGGAAGGAGTACCGGCTGCCCGCGAACGTACTGGCCGAGGACGCCAAACTGGCCGACCCGCTGGAACGGGCCAGGTTGGCGAAGGTGTTCGGGCAGGGCTTGTCCAGCGTAGCCGGCAGCGTGTTGCCGCTGCGCCGGGTGATCGATGGCGGCGCGCGGCGGTGGCAATCGGGAAAATGGTTCTTCAAGGCCGGCGAGATGTTCCTGGTCCCCGGCGATAGTCCGGTCGGGCTGCGCCTGCCGCTGGAATCGCTGCCTTGGGTCGATCCGGAGCAGGCCGAATACGACGTTGAGCCCGATCCCTTCGCGCCGCGGGAAAGGCTGCCGCCGCGCCAGGCGCTGCAATCGCGGCGCGCCTTGGGCCCCAATAGCAGTATCGAGAACTTCCGGCCGGTGCCGCAGGAATTGCCGGTGGTAGGCCGGAGTGATCCGAGCGTGGTGCGGACCGCCTTGGCGGTCGAGGCGCGCGATGGGTTGCTGCACGTGTTCTTCCCGCCGGTGTTCGCGGTCGAGGACTGGCTGGCGCTGACGGCGGCGGTCGAGGAAACCGCGGGGGAGACCGGGCGGAAAGTGGTCCTGGAAGGCTATTTGCCGCCGGAGGACGAACGGCTGCTGCATTTCTCAGTGACACCTGATCCCGGGGTGATCGAGGTCAATACCCACCCCACCTCGAGTTGGGCGGAGCAGATCAAACTGACCGAGGAGCTTTACGAGGAAGCGCGACAGGTCGGGCTGGCGACGGAGAAATTCAACCTCGATGGCCGGCATGTCGGGACCGGTGGCGGCAACCATGTGGTGATGGGGTCGGCGGCCCCCGAGGACTCACCGTTTCTGAGGCGGCCCGATTTGCTGAAGTCGGTGGTTGGGTTCTGGCACAACCATCCCAGCCTGTCGTTTCTCTTCAGCGGCCAGTTCATCGGACCAACCAGCCAGCATCCTCGGGTGGATGAGGCTCGGCAGGACAGTTTGGTCGAGCTGGAAATCGCGTTCGCTCAGGTAAAGGCCAGACAGCCGGTCCCACCTTGGATCACCGACCGGCTGTTTCGCAATATCCTGGCGGATATGACCGGCAACACCCACCGCACCGAGTTCTGCATCGACAAAATGTATTCGCCGGAAAGTGCCTCGGGCCGGCGCGGGCTGGTGGAATGCCGAGCGTTCGAGATGCCGCCGCATGCGCACATGTCGGCGGCGCAGATGCTGCTGATGCGCTCGGCGGTGGCGGCGTTCTGGGAGCGGCCGTATGAGCGGACCCTGGTCCATTGGGGCACGCGGGTGCATGACGATTTCATGCTGCCACACTTCGTGGAGCAGGATTTCCGCGGCGCGCTGGAGGAACTCGACGCGCTGGGTTTTGGCCTGGACCCGGAATGGTTCGCGCCGCATATGGCGTTCCGCTTCCCGCATGTCGGGCAAGTCGAATTTTCCGGGATTGAACTGGAGCTGCGGAACGCGCTGGAACCGTGGCATGTGCTGGGCGAACAGCAGGCGATCGGCGGCACCGTCCGGTACGTCGATAGTTCGGTGGAGCGGGTTCAGGCCCGGGTCTCGGGCTGGGTAGATGAGCGATATGTGCTGGCGGTGAATGGTGCTGGGGTGCCGCTGACACCCACGGATCGTGAGGGCGAGTTTGTTGGCGGGGTGCGCTTCAAGGCATGGAACCCGCCGAGCGCGCTACATCCGACGATTGGGGTGCATGCACCGCTGGTGCTGGACGTGTTTGATCGGTGGAGTGGGCGGAGCGTCGGCGGGATGACGTATCACATCTCTCACCCCGGCGGGCTGAGCTACGAGACGCTTCCGGTCAATGCGAACGAGGCGGAGGCGCGGCGGCGGTCACGGTTCTTCCCGTTTGGGCACACGCCAGGACAGATGCGGGAGCCAGTGGTGCGGCGGTCGCGGGAGCACCCGCGGACGCTGGATCTGCGGCGGGTTTGAGGGGGGCTAGCCCGTGGGGACGGGTTGGACCTCGATGCCGAGCTGCTTCAAGCTCTCGATCATCGCGCTGGCCCAGAGTTTCTTGTTCCGCTCCTCGTGCGTCGCGGGACGGGCACGGTTGCGGTGGGTGTCGATCTCGGCCTGAGCTGCTCGATCGCGGCTTTTAGCTCGGCGTCCGGCAGGTCATTTATGGGCTCCGGCATTGGGCTAGGGGCCGGTAGCACTTCGTCGCCGAGGCGCAGGTCGAGCGCCTTTTCGGTCTGAAGGGTGGAGCGATTGAGGCTGTTGGCGCAGCTTCGGTAGCGAAGGCGCATGGATGGTGACATCTCGGTGGTCTTGGCCTCGGCGAGGACGTCGAGCGTCGTCATGCCGAATGCGATTATTTCGGCTGTTTGCAGCATTTCCGCTCTGGTTCGGGTGGAGTACGAGGCCAGGGTGTCGATGATTTCGGACCGGGCTTCCCGGAGGTCCGCGGCGGCGGCGGAGAAGTATGGCAGCGGGAAAGCGATGATGGTTTCGAGATACGCGTTCGGTCGCTGGGCCATGGTCCGAGGTCCGGGATGCAGTTGTTGGCGTGTTGTATCGGTGATCGTAACGAATATCAAGAACATTGTGGGAACGGAGCGGTTGCCCGGCAGGTTAGGCGGGTTGATTTTCGGCCGGCCGTGCGTGGCCTCGCGCCGGCGAACATACGGAGCCGCAACTCGAAAAGCGCAGCTTCCGCTGAAGTATATATCCTTGAAGTGAGCTTCGGCGACGGCACGGGCGTCTGGCGGGGCTCGGTCATGGTCGAGGTTATACCAGCCCGCCTTTCTAATTGGTTTCCCTCTGTTTGATCCCGTTGCGAAATTCAAGCAGACTGTGTGAAAACTCTCCCCTGCTGTGATTGTCAGCCGATCCAGGCGGCCGGTCGCCGCCGAGGGTCCCGGTTGGACGGCACAGCCGATTTCCTCCGCCTCCGGTCACATGTTGTGGTTTTTCCGGCATCACGTGCGGTCAACCTGAAGAAATCCGCCTCCAAGGAGCCGTTCAGGCGGCCAAGCCGGCCATCAACTCGGTAAATCCAACGAGGTTGAGCGTCCGCCTAAGGTTATAGGCGAGTGCGGTTAGGCTGAACTCGGCGCGGACCTTCTCCAAGCCCCGCATCAGAAACGCACCCTGGTTCATCCATTGTTTGATCGTCCCAAACGGGTGTTCGACCGTCTCACGACGACGGTCGAGAACACTGGGACGCTTGGCGATCCTGGCCTGCATCCGGTCCAACACGGCTTCGTTCTCCAGCCGAGAGACTGCGCGAAACTTGCCACCCGTGCATTGCGACCGGATCTTGCAGTCATCGCAGGTCAATTTATTGACGTAGTTGATCTTCTTCAGTCCGCGCAGAAGCGAAGATGAATAGGGATGCAGTCGCTGGCCCGCGGGACAAAGATAGCTGTCGCTGACTTCGTCATACTGGAACTCATCCTTGCGAAACAGACCCGCCCTTACCGAGGGACCACGCTGCGGGCGCGGCACGTAGGGCACCATCCCGGCCTTCTCACAGGCCTCGATGTCCTCGATCTTGAAATAACCCTTGTCGGCCACGACCTCGATTGTCTCAACGCCAAGAACCTCTTTCGCTGGCACCGCCGTCTGCGTCAGCAAGCCCATGTCGACGACCTGGTTGGTGACCTGCTGCTCGACGATCAGCTTGTGTTTGGTATCAACCGCGACCTGAACGTTGTAGCCCACAGCAACATGCGTGTGCGCCGCCATCGCGCGGCTGTCGGGGTCGGTGAGCGAGATTTGGTCCTCGCCGGTGCGGCCCAGCTGTGCCAGCATGTCCTCGCAGCGCGTGCGCCGCTCGCGGATCGCGGCGATCTTCTCGGCCAGGTTCTTGACCCGTGAGCCGCCCGTCTTGCTCTCGGCGGCATCGCTCTGGTCAAGCCGTCGCAGATAGTCGTCGAGCTTGGCGTCAGCCAGTTCGATAAACTTGGTCAAGGACGCACGGGTGAAGTTGCGGTCCTTGTTGTTCACCGCCTTGATCCGAGTACCGTCGACCGCGAGCAGTTCGCGGCCAAACAGATCCAGTTGACGGCAAAGCAGCACGAACCGGCGGAAGATCGGGCGGAACGCTTTGCAGTTGAGGCGCCGGAAATCCGCAATGGTCTTGAAGTCAGGCTTCAGGTGCCGCAGCAGCCAGATGACCTCGATGTTGCGATGCGTCTCAGCTTCGAGCCGGCGGCTTGATCTGACGCGGTTGAGGTAGCCGTAAATGTAGAGCTTCAGCAAATCCTTCGGTGCATAACCCGGGCGGCCGGTCATCTTTGGGTTCACCCGAGTGAAGCCCGCGACGGCAAGATCCAGCCCGTCAACAAAGGCATCGATGAAGCGAACAGGGTTTTCTGATCCGACGTATTCGTCCAGCGATTCCGGCAGCAGCAGCGTCTGGGCTCGGTCGGGGCCAGTGAGGTGCGTCATAATCCGGATTCTGACGCGTCCGACAGCGATTTCGGAATCCATTGCGGACTAGATTTCACACAGTCTGCAAGAAATCTGCAACAGACAAATTTTTGATGCAGAAATCTGGTGCAGAATGAGTGGCGCGGGTGTCCCGTCTTCGCTGCGCTACGCCGGGCCGCGTGCTACGCGCAAGGGCGCGCGGGAGCCAGCCGCGTCTCTGGTCCGAAGCACAGGCACTGCAATGTCCACAACGGGCTCACACGGAGTACGTGCGCCCAACGGCCACCCTCGCAGTTTGCCTGCACCCTCGCCCCGGCAGGCAACTCTCATTCGCGTGCAGCGTAACAATCGTGCTAGTGTATCGCTACAAGCCAAAGTCAGCCGCCCGCTGGCTGCGCTGACCAACGAAACGGCTCGCCCGAACGCCAAATGCTGTGCAGGATCTCTGGAGTCGGAATGAAGGCGACGATCGCCGTGTGCGGCCTGTGCGGCATCGCCGGATGGGTCCTTTGGGCGCTGATCCTTGGCCGAGAGTTCGGCCAGGACTGGATGGTCTTCCACACCGCCGGCAGGGCCTATTTCGATGGCGACACGGGGCTGGTGCTGGACGGCGAGCGGCTGACCGAGACGATCAACCAACGCTACATCGGTAGCTTCCTATCCTCACCGCTGATCTTCCATCCTTGGCTCTATCCCCCCCACTTCCTGCTGCTGTTGCTGCCGTTCGGGATGCTGTCATTCGCGGTATCGTATGCGTTATTCATGGTTCTGACGTTCTCGGCCTTCTGCCTGGCAGTTGCCCGGTTCACCCGCCGACTGATCCCGACAGGACTGGCGCTGCTGCTGTTCCCACAGAGTGCGTTCGCTTACTTCACTGGACAGAACAACTATCTGACCGGCTCCATTCTGGTCGGCGGATTCAGCTTATTGGGTCGCTACCCGCTGGTGGGCGGGGCGGTGCTCGGAGTTGGCACCTACAAGCCACAGCTATTCGTCACGGTGCCAATCGCACTGCTTGCCGGGCGGCAGTGGAAGGCGTTGGCCAGCGCTGCGGCGATGGCGCTGACCCTAGTCCTTGGCAGCGTGGCCGTGTTCGGCATTGGCTTCTGGCGCGACTGGTTTAAGTTGATGCTTTCGCCGAGCGAGACCTACCAAAGCTGGCTGTATGCCGGTCGTCTCATCGGCCAAAGCGTGTTTGCCTGCGCTGTGCGGGCCGGAGCTTCCACCAGCTTCGGAAACGCTCTCCAGGCCATCGCCGCCTTGTTTGGAGCCATTTGCGTCGGTTGGTCGTTCCATCGAAGGGCCCCGGCCGATCTGAGCCTATGCGTGCTGTTGGCTGCGGCGCTTCTCGTAAGCCCTCATGTCTCCAGCCAGGACGGGATTTTGCTAGCCGCTGGCTCGCTGTTGCTGTTCCGCCGAACGCTGCAGGATGGAACTCGCCCCGCCGACTACCTGGTGATCATTGCCGTGTGGCTAGTCGAGCTGCTTGATCCTCCTGCCCTCGCTGCAGCGATCCCCGTCTTCCACTTCGGCGTGGTGACGCCACTGGTCCTGTGCGCCTTCATAGCCGCGGTCATGGTGCGGATACGGCATGAAAAAAGCCAATCTCCGATTGAACCGACCGAGACCACACACCAATCCGGAAATGAGCGTGGTGGAGCTTCGTTTCTGCATCAATTATTGCCATCCAAACAAAAAAGCTGCTTGACCTCCGGCCCATGAAGTGTGCATCTGGGTCTTCAACGATCTCCTGACCGGTGTGTGTTGTCGCTGGAGCGTCCGCGTGTCGGTCGTTGGCGCCCTTCCCAGATTATTCGATCCTCACCTCATCGTTTTCACCCCCGGTTCCAAGACATGCTGTTGCGTCGCAATTGGCTGCGCTTTATCCCGACCCTCGTCGGCTTGATGGCCTTCGGTCTGTTGGCCACGCTCTACGTGCTCGCCACGCCGCTCTATCTGGCGATCTTACATTTTATCGGTATAGACCCGTGGCCCTACCCGTTTCTCGACAGCCAATTCATGTACGCCATGAAGAACTGTTGGGAGCACGGTGTCGATATTTATAAAAGCGTACCGTGCGACGTCGTCCCGGGTAATAAGATGGCTTACTCGCCGCTGTGGCCACGCCTGCCGTTCCTGCCCGACGACACGACGGCTCGAGTTCCTGTCGGGTTGGCGACCGATCTTCTGCTATTGCTGTCGATTTGCGTTTTGCCACCAGTAAAGACTCTCCGCGAAGCTGCTCTGCTGACGCTCGCGACCCTCTCGACCATGGTTTGTTTTGCCTTGGAACGAAACAACATAGATGTATGGATGTATCTGCTG
Organism: uncultured Alphaproteobacteria bacterium; assembly: GCA_963778125.1. Taxonomy (GTDB): domain Bacteria; phylum Pseudomonadota; class Alphaproteobacteria; order Acetobacterales; family Acetobacteraceae; genus Rhodopila. The sequence continues at coordinate 147,694 of CAVZTH010000043.1, forward strand.
ATTACCATCGGAGTCCTGCTGTTTATCCGGTCAGGCGCGCTGAGAGGTCTGGCTTATCTCGTATTCTTTACGGCCGGATTGCTCAAATACTACCCCCTGGCTCTCTTGTCTTTGGCAATAAAAGAACTGCCTGCGCGATTCCTGTTGATTGCCGCGCTGAGCAGTGCCGGGCTCGCAGTTTTCGCAACCGTGTTTTGGAGTGAACTCCTGCAGGAGTTGCCGAACATTCCAGCAGGTTCACCATTTGTCGATTTTGTGGGTATTGCCAATATGCCCCTCGCGGGCGCCCAGGTCGTGGCGGCCCTGATCCAGTTGAGTCCACGGGGTCAGGCCATCATAGCATTGTCGTTACGGTTGGCGTTGACAGCGTTGATGCTCCGCCGTGCGATCATGCTTGCTGGACACCCGGCCTTTGCGGCATCGCTCGACCGCGTCGCGCGGACTGATACGGTCTGGCTGGTGGCCGGTTGCCTTACCATGGGCGCCTGTTACCTTCTTGGTCAGAATGTTGGCTACAGGGGAATCTACCTTCTCATCGTGCTAAGTGGACTTCTAGCGCTTTGCCGAGCCTGCGAGGCGGGCAGATTGCGGTCGTATCTGGTAATCTCAACGATCCTAATCGTGCCAATCATGTGGATGGAAGGAGCTCGCGGTTGGGTCGCGTTGTCGCTCAAGGACTCGCCGTTGCCGGTCAAGGCAGTTTCTGCCAGTTTGCTTTGGACTACGCGCGAACTGCTCTGGCTCAACCTTGAATGCGTGCTGCTTGCCGTGGTGATCGCCCATGCGATGCAGTCGGCGACCGGAAATGCGGTGCGGTCAAGGCTGGGCGGCCTGGTGTCGGCACGGCGGATTGTCAGTAACTGATCCGGATGCTTGGGTGTCGGTCAATCCAGGGAAAAGCGCGTGAAGTATGCATTGGGCGCACCGTCGGTCGGGCGGGGCGCCATTCCTTTCGCGTTTAAAGGAGAATTGGCAGAAAGCCGTCGGGTTGATCTGCTTCCGCTCAATCTTTGGTTGCAACGACACCCGGTTCGAGTTGAGAACATAGAAATCATGAGCGCACTCCCTTCGCCCGCCCAGGCGGACAAACAAATCTTTGGTAAAAGTGGGCCAGTAACCCGCGGCAAGGCAGCGCGGCTGCGCAGCATCCTGTGGTTTATGACTAGAATCACCGTCACCTGCGCATGCCTGTGGCGGGTTGGACGTATGGTTGATGTTCAGGCCTTGCGTACCATTCTCACTACGGTTTCGATGCCGTTGCTAAGCCTGAGCTTCGTGTTCTTTCTTCTGATGGCCGTACTCTGGGGGATTGCGCTGGTGGGTCGTGTCTCGGGCCATCGGCCACTCCGCACAACTCGGCGCACTGATATCGATGTTCTGGATTGGCTCGGCGCTGAACCAGATCATGCCGTCAGCGGCGGGAGATACCGTACGAGTTTGGCTTTCGGTGCGACGGGGATATCAGTTGCGCTCGACCGTTAACAGTATCGTGCTGGATCGCGTCTTCATGCTGGCTACGTTGCTTGTCATCGTGCTGGCAACCCAGCCGCTGCTGGCGCGGATCGTGCCCGAGGTGGAGCATCTCTGGATCGCGGCGGCGTTTGCGGTCACCGGCTTGGGCGGTATCGGGATCCTGACGATCGGCGATCGGTTCCCCCCACGGTTCGTCGATTGGAAACCTGTGCGCTGGCTCAGTGCGCTGTCGACAGATACGCGGCGCGTCGTGGTTTCGTCCTGGGGGGCGCCTTCGGCGGTGCTTTGCGTCCTCAGCAACCTGAACTTTGTCATGGCGGGTGCTCTACTCGGAGCCGCCCTCGGGCTTCGCGTGGATGCTACAACTTACCTCGCCTGCATTCCCCTGATGGTGGCTGTCACCGTCATTCCGATTTCCATCGCGGGATGGGGATTGCGCGAAGGTTTGCTGGTCTCGCTGCTGTCACATGCCGGTATCCGGCCGGACACCGCCTTGGCCTTTTCCTTGATGTTCGGTCTGTTGAGTGCAGCGTGCAGCCTACCGGGCCTGGCTTTGTGGTGCCTGCGGTCTGAACGTGTGACAGCCGTGCTTTCTTGATGCCCATTCGGAATCTTCCCGTGTGACCGACGTGGCGTCGCCCCTGCTAGCAATCATTTGTCCAGTACACAATGAAGAACTTGCGATACCGCTGTTCTTCGACCGCATGTTGCCGGTTATGCGGCGCCTCTTGCCGGACTACAGTATCCGGTTGGTCTTTCTCAATAACGCATCAGTAGATTGCACGCTCGAAAAGATTGGTGTACTTAGGAGCCGTTGGCCCGAAACATATGTTATTTCGATGAGCCGCAATGTTGGCTATCAAGCATCTTTGGAATGCGGCCTCCGCACGATCGATGCTGATCTCTACGCTATTATTGATGTAGATTGCGAGGATCCACCTGAGATGATCACGCAATTCATTGAGAAATTCGAACAAGGTTTCGACATCATCTATGGCAAGCGCGGGGATCGACCGGAGCCAAAAATGATCAATTCCAGCCGCAAATTCTTCTACCGCTTGCTGCGGAAAATCGCGGACGATGATGTGATTTTTGACATGGCAGAGTTCTCGCTGTTCACGCGGGAGGTTCGCGATGCAATAATTGATGATCGGTCTTCCTTTCCGTTCTTGCGCGCATCTATTGGGCGCGTCGGATTTCGGCGCGCGGCGCTTCCTTTCACCCGTCAGAGACGGATTGCCGGCCTTACGCACTATAGCCTTCTTGGTATGTCGATCTTCGCGATAGGCGGTCTGCTGGCTGCATCGACCCTGCTACTGCGGCTGCCGGTCTATATCCTTCCGTTTTGGCTCTTGACTTTGTGTATTCTTGGAGCTTGGTCGATCGCAACCAGCTCACTTTGGATCGCAATGGCCGCCTTTATCGTGTTTGCCGCCTATGTCGGCGCTTCCATCGCATTCACCTCTTTGTATGTCGCGCGAGCTTACAAGAACGGCCTACAGCGCCCTAACGCGATCATCGATCGCAAGATCAGCACTCTTCCCCCTCAGCGAGTTGTGACAATATGACAGACGCTGTGTGCCGTGTATGCGGCGCAAATGGCATGAGACCGCTATACCGCGCGGCCCGGGATTACATCACCGGCGATTACTTCGAGGTACGGTTCTGTCCAACCTGTGGCTGTGGTCGGACATCCATCTCGGCGGAAGATCTCAGTCGATATTACCCCACACAATATCGCCGGTATAACAGGATCATCTCAGGAATATTGCAGGTTCTCTATCGGCGCCGTGTGACGCGATGGGCTCGGTTGTTTGCAGTGCCGGGTTCGGTATTCGAAGTGGGGTGCGGTAACGGACTGATGCTAGCGATGTTGCAAGATCTGGGCTGGCGCGTGACCGGCAGCGAGCGGACCCCGGCGGCCGCCCGCACTCCCCATGAGCAATACGGCTACCCGGTCGTTGTCGGCGGCCCGGACGCATTGGACCCAGCCGAGCGCTTCGATCTTCTGCTGATGATTCAGGTTCTCGAACATCTCGACAATTCATCTGCCACCTTACGGGCGCTGGCTGCGCGCTTGAAGCCGGGTGGCAAGCTAGTCATCGGCGTGCCGAATTTTACCAGTTGGCAATCGCGCTTCGGCGGGGACACGTGGTTTCACCTGGACGTGCCACGCCACCTGCATCACTTCTCGCTGCCGGGGCTGACAGCGCTGATAGGACAGCATGGCCTGGCCGTTGAAAGCGTGTCCTACATTTCCCCAGAACACGATCCCTTTGGTTGGATACAAAGCGCTCTCAACAGGATCGATACCAGATCGAACCGCCTTACCCGATTGTTGATGCGCATGGACCGGCCCAATCTGGCCAATTCTCTTCACCTCGCGACGGCCTGTATTCTGGCCTTGGCGGCCATTCCGCTATCGATCGCTGGTTGGATGACGGGGCAGGGCGCGCTGATGGAAGTTACCTGCGTGCGATGCGGTCACGGCTGAACCAGGCGACTAGTTGGGCCGGAAAGCCCATCCGCGCGGATGGGCCTTCTGCCCCTATTTCATGGTTTTGATATGCACCTAAGTTTCAGAGCTCCGTTTTTGGTGCACCATTCTTGATTTCTGCCCCAGCGCGCTGGAGTTTAATCCCAAATGCGCCACGAGGATCCCTTTGGCCACCGCCCGCAGATCCGCAGTCGGTGCAAGATCCCGGTTCTGAAACAACTGGCCTGATCCCAGACCCGGCCACATCGCCTTCACCCGGCCTCTGGTGACGGCGCGCCCGACGACGAACGCGACCGTCCCGATGCCATGGTGCGATCCTGATCATTCCGGAGATGACGGCGCCGACCGGCCGCCGCTGACAGTCTTCAACCGAGGGTAGTGTCGATCTTTTGCCGAGGAGCAAGGGGTCGAGATGCCGGGCGAGAGATTGTCGATGCGAAAGATACGTGAGCTTCTGCGGCTGCGATGGGAGCAGCATTTACCACAACGGCGTTATCGCAAGAGCCTGGGGCTGAGCCAGGCGTCGGTGAGCGACTACCTGAGCCGGGCCCGCCGCGCTGGCCTGACATGGCCGTTGCCGGACGAGCTGGATGATGCCGGTCTCGAGGCGCTGCTGTTTCCGCCGCCGCCGGATGTGCCGTCCGATCAGCGTCCGGTCCCGGACTGGGCCGTGGTGCATCGCGATCTGCGGCGGCCGAACGTGACGCTGGCGCTGCTGTGGGAAGAATACCGCGCGGCGACGACCGACGGGTTCGGCTACTCGTGGTTCTGCGATCTGTATCGCGAGTGGGCCGGACGGCTGAAGCCGACGCTGCGCCAGGTGCACATCGCGGGCGAGCGGCTGTTCGTCGACTTCGCCGGTCACACCATGGAGGTGATCGACGGGGCGACCGGCGAGATCCAGCCGGGCCGAGATCTTCGTCGCCGTGCTGGGCGCATCGAGCTACATCTATGCCGAAGCCACCGCGAGCCAGACGCTGCCGGACTGGATCGCGCGCGCACGTCAACGCGCTGACCGCCCTCGGCGGCGTGCCGCGGCAGATCGTCAGCGACAACCTGAGGGCCGGGATCACCAAGGCCTGCTTCTACGAGCCGACGGTCAACCGCACCTACGCCGACATGGCGGCGCACTACCGCACCGCAATCATCCCGGCCCGTCCATACAAACCGCGTGACAAGGCAAAGGTCGAGGTCGGCGTGCAGGTGGTGCAGCGCTGGATCCTGGCGCGGCTGCGCAACCGGCGGTTCTTCTCGCTGGCCGAGCTGAACCGGGCGATCCGCGAACTGGTGGATCAACTGAACGACCGGCCGATGCGCGGCTGGGGCACCACGCGGCGCGCGCTGTTCGAACAACTCGACCGTCCGGCGCTGCAATCCCTGCCGCCGACACCCTACGAATACGCCGACTGGAAGCGCTGCCGGGTGAACCTCGACTACCACATCGAGATCGACAAGCATTTCTATTCGGTGCCGTTCCGGCTGCTGCGCCAGGAAGTGGAGGCGCGCATCACGGCCAAGACGGTGGAGATCTTCCACCGCGGCAAGCTGGTGGCCACGCATCTGCGCAACCTGCGCCCGTATCGACCGACCACGGTGGCCGAGCACATGCCGAGTTCGCACCGGCGCTACCGCGACTGGACGCATGAGCGGATCCAGCGCGAAGCCGCCGCGATCGGCGACGACACCGCGGCGCTGGTCGAGATCATCCTGCGTTCGCGCCCGCATCCCGAACAGGGGTTCCGCTCCTGCATCGGCATCCTCGGGCTGCGCGAAACGCTACGGCGCCGAACGGCTGGATGCCGCCTGCGCCAGGGCGCTGGCACTCGGCACGCGCTCCTACAGTTCGGTCGCCGCGATCCTGAAGAACAAGCAAGAAAGCAAGACGGCTCCGCAAAGGCGAGACTGATCAACCCAGCCTGCTCCACGACAACATTCGTGGCCCCGGCTACTACCATTGAAAGGAAAGACGATGCTGATCCACCCTATGGCGGAGCGCCTGCGTGGCCTTGGCCTGGCCGCAATGGCCGACGCGTTCCTCGACATGCAGAACCAGTCGGCGGCCGACGATCTGTCGCGCGAGGACTGGCTTGGCCTGCTGATCGACCGCGAGGTCACCGCGCGCGACAACAAGCGGCTCGGCCGACGGCTGAGCCTGGCCCGATTGCGACAGAACGCGGTGGTCGAGGACGCCGATCTGCGCACGCCGCGCGGTCTCGATCGCGGCCTGTTCCAGAAGCTCACCACCTGTGGCTGGATCCGCGACAGCCACCACGTGCTGATCGGCGGTCCGACCGGGGTCGGCAAATCATGGCTGGCCTGCGCGCTGGGCCACAAGGCCTGCCGTGATGGCTTCTCGGTGCTCTATCGGCGCGCGCCGCGCCTGTTCGCCGACCTCGCCACCGCTCGTGGCGAGGGGCGGCTGCCGCGCCTGATGAGGAGCCTGGAGCGCACCCGCCTGCTGATCATCGACGACTGGGGGCCAGAGCCGCTGAACGCCGAGCAGCGGCGCGATCTGCTGGAGATCGTCGACGACCGGGACGGGAAGGGCTCGCTGCTGATCACCAGCCAGATTCCCATTGGCCGCTGGCACGAGATTATTGGCGATCCAACTTCGGAGACGCGATCCTGGATCGCGTCATTCACCGCTCGCATCGGATCGAGTTGAAGGGTGAGAGCTTGCGCAAACGTCAGGCGCTTGCGGCCGCCGAAAGCTTGACGAACGCCAAGGAGAAATGAGACCTGTTCAACCGTCAGTGGTAGTCTGTCCAACGCCACGTCATGCTGTCTGCCATGCCCTCCTCAGGCATAGGTGAACAGCATGATCAGGATCACCGGAATCGGTGATCAGCGATCGGCCGGAATGGCTGATCAGGATCAGCGGAATGCGCAGCCATGGTCAGTGCCCTTGGTGCCGTTGACCCTGGTTGTGCGGCCGAAAGCGGCCATCCGGCACGGTGCATAATTCCTGACCAATGACGTGTCGCAGCTAACGCCCCCAAACCGGCACCAACCGGCTAACCCCATCACTGCGATACGACTAACGTCAGAATTCACGTTATGTTCTTGACATCGCTCACAACCAACGCTAGAACAAATGCGCAACTTCACACCGGACCGAACCCATGGCCCTCCCACCCAACTCGTTTCTTGAAACGATCATCGCTTTCCTGCTGCCATACTTCTCCGCAGCCTCCAGGGACAAGCAGGAAGCCCGGTCCGAAATCCTCGACACCCTGGCCGCCTACGAAACCCGCACGCGGGCGGAAATGTTCCAAGCTGCCCACATCATCGCCTTCGGCATGACCACCCTCGACGTCCTCGCCGAGGCCAAAACCGCCGAGATGTCGCAATCCATGCGCCTGCGCTACCGCGGTTGCGCCAACAGCCTCAATCGCTCCACCCTGCAGACCGAAAAGGCGCTCGACCAGCGCCTCGGCGACGAAATTCCAGCCGCCCCCGCCGAAATGCAGGAGCCCGTGGACGACATGCGGCAGGCCGAAATAATGGCCGCCATTCAGGAATACAAAGCGAAGATCGACACCCAGCGCTCCCGCGCCCACCCCGCCACCGGCCCGCATCTCACGCCAGACCAGACTTGGGACCCCGAACTCTGGGCCACCGCAATGATCAACTCGTTGCAGCACCCCGGCGCGCCGGTCCAACCCTCCCCATAGCGCAACTCTCCGGGACCTTCATGGCCCCACTTTCCAGGTTCGCCTTTTGCTTGCAAAGATCCTACTGGCCGCGGGGTTGCGCCCCTATAGATCAAGCAGGTACATCGACGACGCCCCGTGTAACCGCGCAGCAAAGCAGCACCTCACCCTGCCGGCGAGGGGCGAAGGGCTCCTCTATATACTCAACGTCGCCGCTCAGGATTCGCGTCGTGCAGATGCCCCAGATGCACGGCCGGCAGCCAAAATTGGGGGCGGGTCGCGCGACCATGCTGCCCCGGCATCGGAACGGACGAAGCGCCCACCGCGACCGCGGCCGCATTCACAGGCATCGGCCGCTCGGCGGGAAGTGACCCGCGGCTGGATCGAGCGGTCTCGGTGCTGTCGAATGGCTGACATTGGTTGAAGGCTTCGCGCACCCGCGTTCCACCCGAACGCAGCACTATTCCGGTGGGAACACGGCCCGGCAGATGCGCGCATGCACGCCCTGCCGTCCATCAACCACCTGGGTCACGGCGAAATCCGCGGCGACGCTCATCAGCGAATACGCATCGTCCCGGCTCAGCCCTTTATGCTCGGTCAGCAAACGCAGCATCTCGAGGCTTGCGTTCCGCATCGCCTGATTGAGATCCTCGTCGAACCCATGCGTCATCCAGCTATCCGGCGTCTGCAGCAATGGCGACGGAAAACTGAAATCACGGCGCACGAAAAGCTGGAACGTCACGTCGAGCGACGCCTCGATCGCCGTCCCGCTGATTTCGCCGTCGCCCTGTGAGATGTGCGGGTCGCCGACCGAGAACAGGGCACCGTCGACCTGCACTGGATAGAACATGGTCGCGCCGGCGCCGATCCGCCAATTGTCGATGTTGCCACCATGCAGACCAGGCGGAATGGTGCTGACCCGGCCGACCGCGTCTGGCGCCACTCCGGCCGTGCCGAGGTGCGGGCGCACCGGAACCCGCACGCCGCGCAGCGCGGGCTGCCGGCAGCAATCGCGTTCCTGCGTAACGGTGCCGGGCACGGTATACTTGCCTGGAAAATCGTAGGCGAACACTGCTTCCGCGGTCTGGGTCGCTTCATCAAGGCGATAGATCGTTACGCGCTCCTTTTCGCCGAACTCGCGGTAGAGATGGCCCCAGTGAGCCGCAAGATTGGAGCCGAAGCGAAGCCGCGGGGTCATCTGAAGATAGCGCACCTCCAGCACGTCGCCCGGCCGAGCACCCTGGACCCTGATCGGACCGGTCATGAGGTGGACGCCCGGATTGCGGTCCTCCGGCGGGATCGCGTTGAAGATGTCGGTTATCCCGGCGTCCATCATGAGTTCGGGAGCGTCGCCCGCATGGTGCGTCAGCGCTTCGACGCGCACGATATCGCCGTTCGCGACAGTCAGCACCGGGGCCAGCGCCGCGTCGAAATAGCCCCAATGCACAGTTGCCGGGGTAGCCCGCAACTCGTGCAGCACCGGGCGCAGGCGGTCACGTTCGGTTTGGTGCTCGTCTTTCATCAGGGTCATATCGCTGTGCCTCCACTCGCGTATCCGGCTGGAATCGAAGATTGACCCAGAATCACGCCGCTGACACCTCCGGCTCGGTCTCGGCGCCCATGACCTGTAGGAATCGGGCGGTCAGCGGATGTCGGGGCCGGGTGAGAACGTCCTGCGCCGGTCCTTCCTCGGTGACCGTTCCGTTGCTGAGGAAAATGACGCGATCCGCCACTTCTTTGGCGAAGCGCAACTGATGGGTGGAGATGATCATGGTGAGGCCATCCTCGACCGCCAGGCGCCTGACAACCTCCAAAACCTCTCCGACCAGTTCAGGATCGAGCGCGGAGGTGGGTTCGTCGAGCAGCAGGTCCTGTTGGCCGCGGGGCAAGGGCGCGGGCGATGGCCACACGCTGCTGCTGGCCGCCGGACAGATGCCGGGGCAGGGCATCAATGCGATGCGACAGACCGACACGCTCCAGCAATGCGCAGGCCCGCTGGTCCGCTTCGGCGGCAGGCATCCCGTGCACCCACCGCAGCGGGCCGGCCACGTTTTGCCGCGCGGTCAGATGGCTGAACAGATTGAACTGCTGGAACACCATCCCGACGCCCTCGGTCGCACGCTCCCGCGCCAACGCGCGCGCCGACAGCTTTTTGCCATCTTCGCTATAGCCAAGGCGGCGGCCGCCAACCCGCACTATCCCGGTATCCCATCCCTCCAACAGGTTGATGCAGCGCAGTAACGTGCTCTTTCCCGCCCCGCTGGGACCGAGCAGCGCGATGACCTCGCCGGATCGCACGGTGAGGTCGAGTTCGCTAAACACGACATGGTCCCCGTATCGTTTGCACAGGTTGCGCACTTCGACCGTGACCGGCGCTCGGGCGAGTGCGTCGGATCGAGCGGCCCGCTCCGACGCTGTCGCAGCGGCGATCGCCAGTGGAGCGGCGCCCTCTCCGAACGATGAAAAAATCGCCGCGGTCCCAGGTCGGCCAACCTGAGGCCCGGGGGAAACAGGCGACCGATGCCAGGGCAGCATGCGGCGCAGAAAGTCGCGCGGCCTTGGCCGATCAAGGTCCAACATAGCCTCGATGGTCAGCTGCAGCGCGCTCACGGCGCCGGTCAGTGCCAGATACATGACCCCGGAGGCAAAGAAGATCGAGAAGAAGTCGAACGTCGACGACGCAAGTTGCGTGCTGCGCAGGGTCAGCTCTTCAACAGCGATGACCGAGGCGAGGGATGAATTCTTCAACGCGGAGACCGCCTCGCTACCCAGGCCCGGCACCATGGTGCGGATGGATTGCGGTGCGATCACCCGCCGCATGAGAACCAGCGGTGTCATTCCAAGTGCCTGTCCGGCCGCGATCTGGCCCGGCTCCACGCCTAGAATGCCGGAGCGCAGGATCTCGGCGATGAATGGCCCCTCATTGGCCGCCAGCGCGAGGCCAGCCGCGGCAATCGACGTCAACTTCAGTCCGATGTGGGGCAGAGCGTCATACGCGAACACGAGCTGCAGAATGAGCGGGGTGCCGCGGAAGATGACCGCGTAGGCGCGCGCAAAGCCAGACAGCAGACGGAAACGGCTCAGCTGCATGCCGGCGAGCGCCAGCCCCACCAGAAGCCCGCCGGCCAGACCCGAACCCGTTACTTCGAGTGTGAAGACGATCCCTTGGCGCAGGTATGGCAGGCTAAGGTAGTGAAGGAACAGACCCATCAGTCGGTTAGAAGATGGGGAGCCTCAAGGGTGCCGGAATCGAGTGACCACTTCTTGAGCATTGCCGCCTCCATGCCCGAACTCTGGATCTCGATAAGTGCCGCCAGGATGGCGTCGCGAAACTCCGGCTTGTCCTTGGGCACTGCGATACCGACCGAATAGGGCAGCGTAACCGCGACCGATTTTTCCAGTTTGTCAGGGTAGGCCTTGACCGCCTGATCCACGGTGTTGACGTCGTTGACATAGGTGTCGGCGCGGCCTGCCAGGATCGCCTGGATGCAGTCGGCATTATTGTCATACAGTTGCAGCGTGGGTGCCGGCTTTCCCTCGGCCTTGCACGGTTCGGCGAGGTTTTGCACCAGCGGCACCTCGACGAAGCCGGTGTTTTCCGCCGCCGCGGCGCCACACATCGACGAGTTGATCCCTGTCAGGTGCTTGGGATTGCCCTTCGCGACCAGCACGCCGTCGAACACCTTGGAGTAGGTGATGAAATCGGCGGCCTTGGCACGCTCCTTCGTTGCATAGATGTCGGAAATGACGATGTCCGCCTGTCCACTCTGCAGGGTCGTCAGCAACGCCGCAAAGGCCACTGCCTTGTATGTTACGCTGAACCCGAGACATTCACCGAACGCCTGCACCAGATCGATGTCGAAGCCGATATATTTACTTGGGTCGTCGGGGTCGAGTGCCTCGTAACCCGGGGTGTGGGGGTTGACCGCATCGACCAAGGTCTTGCCCTTGAACTGCGGATACTTCGCCTGCAATTGCTTGCAGGCCGGCGAGGCGGCGAGCAACTCCTCCGACCACGCCTGCCGCGAAACGGTGACGGCCAAAAGGCAAATGACGCCGAAAACGAGGGCGAATGCTCGTTTAGCCAGCGCACTCGATCCTTTCTTCCGAGCCCGTGGCGTCAAGCGGTCAATTTTTGCGCGAATGCTCACGGTGGCAGCTCCTGGTGAGTTAGACGGGAGACCACGCAGCAAAAGCTGTGCCACGGTGCATCCGGTGCTTATTCGGAAAAATCTGAGAATTGCTCCGGCCGGAAGCGCAAGCCGCCTATTAATCCGGCATCAGCCTTATCCAGCAATGTCCGCGTTTTTGCCGGCTGCCGGCGGATCTTGGTGCGGGACCTTATCAGGCTGAATGGAAAAGATCCACACCTCCGCAGAGGCTGAGGGGCCTTTAGGCGCTAGTCCGAAGAAGCAGCGCGAAAATTCGGCCGACACTTTCGACCGGCGAAGGACTTGCGAATGGCCAGGATATGTTATGTTATATCATTCTATTTTAGGCACCCTTAGCGCTTGGGAGGACCGAACCGATGCAAGCTCACGCCCTGCCAGGCCTGTCCGCGGCACTTTGCTTGTTTGCCAATTTGAGTGCGACCCGCGCAGCAGACCCCACCCCGGACAGCGGCGCGGCGACAATCGACATCGACGTGATCTCGCAGCGGCTGGACTAGCGCGCCAGCAAATCCAGCCGAACCTCGGTGCGACGAGCTACAATTTCTCGCCGGAGGCTCTGCAGGACATTCCCCAGGGCGAGAACGCGCCGCTCAACCAGGTGCTGCTGCAAGCGCCGGGCGTGGTGCAAGACAGCTTCGGCCAGATCCATCTGCGCGGCGAGCATGCCAATGTCCAATACCGTCTGAATGGGGTCGAATTGCCCGAGGGATTGTCGGTTTTCGGCCAGGCCCTGACCGAGCGATTTGCGCAGAGTTGAGCCTGATTACCGGCTCGCTGCCGGCGCAGTATGGCTTTCAAGACCGCCGGCGTGGTCGACATTCAGACCAAAACGTGAACGACGAACCCCGGCGGCGTCGGTATCCATGTACGGTGGAAGCTGGAACTGGCTGCAACCCAGCATCGAATATGGCGGGCGCAGTCGGGTCGGTCGGACGTATTACGTCTCGAGGGGTTGCACAATGACCGCGGCATCGAGAACCCGACCGCTAGTTACAACGCGATCCATGACACCACCAACCAGTTCCATGGGCTGGCGTACCTTTCTGACATCATCGATCCTGATACCCGCTTAGTTTGATTCTGGGCGGTTTCGACGGCAGCTTCCAAATCCCCAACAACCCGGGCCAGCAACCACGCTCGGTCTGAACGTCAATGGCGTGACCGGTTTCAACAGCGCCAAGCTGAACGAAACGCAGAACGAGATGACCGCCTTCGCCGTGCTGTCGCTGCAAAAGCATCTCGACGACAAGGACGTGCAGATCTCGGTGTTCAATCGCAGCAGCACGCTGAATTTCTCACCCGACCCGATCGGCGACCTGCTGTTCAACGGCATTGCGCAACAGGCCTCGCGGACAGGACGTCGCGACCGGCGTGCAGGGCGACGGAAGCTGGCGGATCAACGACGCGCACACGTTGCGCGCCGGGTTCCTGGCGCAAATCGAACATGCCACGTCAGCCACGACATCCAGCGTGCTGCCGGTGGATGCAGCCGGCGAGCAGACCTCCACCCAGCCGCTGAGCATCATCGACAACCAGAACAACGCTGGCGTGCTGTATGGTGTCTATGTCCAGGACGAGTGGCGCATCGTGCCCAAAGCTGACGCTGAATTACGGGCTGCGGTTCGACGCGGTGGAGGAATTCACGCACGAAAGCCAGGTCAGTCCGCGCATCAATCTGGTGTGGAAGCCGGTGACCGGACACCACGTTCCATATCGGCTACGCCCGGTATTTCGTTCCGCCGCCCTATGAAGCGCTGACGCCGAGCAGCATCGCGAAATTCTCAGGACACGACCGCGGCGCCGGCGGTGACGCAGGACGATACTGTGCGGGCCGAGCGCTCGAACTATTTCGATGTCGGGGTCAGTCAGATCGTGGTGCCTGGCCTAACCCTCGGCGTCGATGCCTACTACAAACTATCAAATAACCTGATCGACGAAGGCCAGTTTGGCGCGCCGATCATTCTGACGGCGTTCAATTATGCGAATGGGCAACAGTCCGGTGTCGAATGGACAGGTAGCTATGACCATGGACCGCTTTCGCTCTACGCAACCTGGCCTATTCGCGGGCAATGGGCAAAAATATCAACTCAGCACAGTACAATTTTCACTGCATGAACTGGCCTTCATCCAGAACAATTTCATTCATCTGGATCATGATCAGATCTGGAGCGCATCAGGCCGGCGGTGCCTACACCTTCAATACCGACAGTACCGGACACCGACCCGGGTCTCGGTCGATTTGCTGGTGCAGAGCGGGTTGCGGGCAAGCACGGCGACCATTCCGAACGGGGTCGCGCTGCCTTCCTATGCGACGATGAACCTGTCCGCCGTCCAGCAACTCCGCCCCGGAACCCAATTGCGCTTTGACGTCCTTACGTTGCAGACGCCACCTATCAAATACGCAACGGAACCGGGCGTGGGTGTCGGTGCCCCGCAGTATGGTATCCGCCGCACATTCCTGGCGGGGATTAAACAGCAGTTCTAGACCCTAACGGCTTATGCCTGACATTCCCATCAGGGAGAACAACTGGAGGACGACCGATGAAACGACTTTTCCGCGCCGCGTTGGTGTTGTTGGCGGTTGGAATTGTACTGACGTGGCCCGGCGTCGCGGCCGCGGAAAACAAGATCAAGGTCGTCGCCACCTTCTCCGTGATCGGCGATATGGTGGCAAATGTGGCGGGGGATCTTGTCGATCTGACGACCATTGTCGGTCCGGACAGCGATTGCGAGGAATACGAGCCCACTGCCGCCGATGTGCCGAAACTGGCCAATGCGCGGATCCTGTTCATGAACGGGCTCAACGACGATTTTGAACCCTGGCTGGATTCGCTGATGAAGCAGTCAAGGTTTGATGGCACCAAGGTCATCGTGTCCCGTGGCGTCAAGGGGCTCAGCGCCGAAGACGAGCATCCGATGGGTGGTAAGCCCAAGGCCATCAAGCTGGATCAGCACGCCTGGATGAACCCCAGGAACGGCCTCATCTACGTGAAGAACATAACCGACGCGCTGGTGCGTCTCGACCCTGCCAACGCCGCCGCGTATCGCAACCGAGCCGCTTCATATGCCCAGGAACTTCGGGATATGAATGCGTGGGCGCAAGCCGAGATGGCCGCCGTGCCGGCAGAAAAGCGCCGCGCGCTTTCGTCACATGACTCGCTGCAATACCTGGCCAACGCATTTTCCATTACGATGATCTCGGTATACGGATGGACCAACAAGGCGGAACCCTCCGCCGCCGATCTGGCTCGTTTGACCGATCAAATCCGCCTTGAACATGTGAGGGCATTGTTCCTCGACAGCATCACCGATCCCCGCGCCATGGAGCGGATCAGCAAGGAAACCGGCGCGGTGATCGGAGGCACGATTTACGGCGACGCGTTGTCGAAGCCGGACGGGCCGGCCGGCACGTACAGCCAAATGATCCGCCACGACATTTCGACGCTGAAAGAGGGCATGTTGCTGAACTGACGATCGAAGATGGCCGACGTGGGCCGGGTCTGTCAGTTCTCACGCGCACTGCTATAAGGCGGCGCGCATGGCCCGGATCCATATCCTCGGAGCTTCAGGCTCCGGCACCTCGACGCTTGGCTCCGCGCTCGCGCGGCGCCTCGGCGTGCCGCATGTCGACTCCGACAGCTTCTTTTGGTTGCCAACGGACCCGCCCTATACCACCCCCCGGCCGGTGGAGGAGCGGCAAGCGCTGCTGACGCACCGGCTTCCCACCACGGCGCATTGGGTCTTCTCCGGCGCCGCGACCCGATGGGCGGCGCCACTGGAGCCGCACTACGACCTTATTGTTTTCCTCCGCCTCGATCCGGCCATCCGCATGGATCGCCTGCGCCAGCGGGAGGCCGCTCGGTGGGGCGCTCGCATCCGACCCGGCGGTGACATGGCCGCCCTCAGTGCCGCCTTCATCACCTGGGCCGAAGCCTACGACACCGCAGGCTCGCTGCGCCGCGGCCTGGTGACGCACGAGGCCTGGCTGGCGGACCAGACAGCGCCGGTGCTGCGACTCGACTCCCTCGCACCCGTGAACGACCTCGTGGCAGCCGTGCTGGATCGGCTGGGGCCGAGGTTCTAAGCGCCGGGAGCACAACGATGGCTGATATGCTGAGCGCCGGGGCCGGCCTGGGTGGTCTGACCGCCGCGCTGATCCAGCGCCCCACGATGTGTGCGTCTTCGAGCAGGCGGCCGAGTTGCGCGAGTTCGCCATACTGAATGGTGCATCCCGGCGACCTTCACGAGATCCTGCTGGATTCGGTCCGCGCGGCCGGCAAGAACGCGATCCGCACCGGCAGCGGGTCGAGCAGACCGCCGATTTGTGACTTTACGTTCCGCCAATGGCGATCAGGCCGCCGGCGATGCTGATCGCCCGCCGATGGGGTGCACTCCTTCATCCACCAGCAGGTGTTCGGCCGGCGCGTTTCACAGTTGACCGGTGCGGGCGGGTCCGCTACCCCACCGCCGGCTCGATTGCTCGTGCCATGGCTAGGCCGTCCCGTTCGTCTAGAGGCCCAGGACACCGCCCTTTCACGGCGGTAACACGAGTTCGAATTCGGTACGGGACGCCAAGGAATACAGCCAGCCCGCCGAATTAGCCTGAATCCTCAGACCAATTTCAGACCGAGTGGTCGAGAACAATTAGCCCAGGTTCCATCCTTGGCCTGACCAGGCGGCCGGGATACGAGGATCCTCATGTGAGCCCGTGTACGCCAATCTTTTTCTATCCCGGCTGCGGGCCGTCATAGCCCTCGATGATCAGCAAGTCGGCCACCGAAGCGGGTTCCCGCAACTTTTTGGCGGCGGCGTATTCCGGGGAACGGTAGCACGCCACCGCGGTGTCGTAGTCCTTGAACTCGATTACCACGTTGCGCGAACGGGGTGTGCCTTCAGGTGCCTCGGACCGCCCGCCTCGAACCAAGAAACGCGCCCCGTACTTCGCGAAGGCAGCTGCGTTGGCCGCGACGTAGTCCTTGTAAACCTCCGGGTCATGAACATCGACCCGAGCAACCCAGTATCCCTTTGGCATGATCGTCCTCCTACAAGTGCGGTTTGTCACCGAGCAAGTTGGCCAGAACCGGCTCCATTGCCCTCGCCATGAGCGCCTGGCCTTGAGCTGACGGATGCAGCGGTGGGCCCGGCGGCGTCAGCTCTGGATCGAGAAACAATCCGCGGTTCAGCGTGCCGTCGCGCATGAAGACCGCCGTGGGGTCGAAGAATGACACCAACCGGTCGTCCTTGTAGCGCCCCGCCAGGATGCGGTTGATCTCCGCGGTCGTCTCGGTAATCCACGCCGACCGCTCGGAGGGCAGCACCGCCAGCAGCAGGAGCTTTGTCGTCGGGAGACGATGATGCAGTTCGCCGATGATGGCATCGATACCGGCGACAGTATCCTCGGCGGACCAATGCACATGTCCCATATTGTTCGCGCCGATCAGGATCACCGCAGCGGTCGGAGCGATGCCGGCGACCTCCCCGTGCTGGATGCGCCACAGCAGGCTGGCGGTCGTATCACCCATGAAGCCCAGATTGACCGCATGCCGGTCGCCGTAGAACCGCTGCCAGATGGGAACGAAGTCCTGCCACTCGGGCGGACCGGCGTGTTCCCAATCCTGGGTGATCGAGTCGCCCAGGAAGATCAGTTCCGGTTTCGCCTCGGCGAGTTCCTTCAGCTTCGCTTCGTGCCGAGCACGCCACCATGGAAGGTCCATCCGAGAAATCGGGGTGGCGGCCAGGATGATATGGGCGCCTGCCACGGCCGGGGCCAACAGACAGACGACTAAAATCAACAGACCCAGCCGACGGCGCATTCGCATCACCCCTCTTTGAGGACTACACGCGATCAGGCGTCAGGCCAAAAGGTGATTGACGGACCAGCGGCTCGGCGAGCCGCCTAGGCGGCGGGGAAGCAGCATCGGCAACATGAGGCTCAGGCCGAGGCCCCACATCTGGTAGGCGACGAAGGACCGCAGGATCGGCCATGCATGCCAACCAAACGCCGTATGATGCCCCATCAACGGCAGGAACACGAACCAGGACAGGGTCATCGCGCACAGGCCGGCCGCCACGCCATTGAGCCAAAGCGGTCCCTTCATCCTCGGCAGAACCAGACCGAACACGCCGCCATAAATCGCGCCCCAGAAGGTAATGCTGGCGACCAAAGGCGCGTGAAATGGAGGCACCTGGGCGGTTCGGAATGCCGCCATCGGCGCCCAGCCTAACCAGAAGAAGATCTGCAGAGTCGTCTGATGAAATACCAGAATGGAAAGCGCACCTGCGACACAGCCGAGAAAAACGCGAGTAGATGGAGCTTTCATGGTGCCGATGCCCAGACCTGATCTCTCTTGCCGGGTATCTTCACGCGTCCAACCCTTGTCAACCCTCAACCGCAGCGGAGACATGACCCCTTCGGGTGGTTGTCCCGACCCGCGAGGTTTCGTCCTGCCTTGCGGTGACAACGGAGTTGTACGTGCTTAGGATCGGGTCAGAGATCCGGGGGAGATCAACATGCCCTTTGCCACGACCGATGACAGAGTTCGCCTGCATTACGAAGAAACCGGCTCGGGCATACCGATCATTTTCGTGCATGAGTTCGCCGGCGACCATCGTGCCTGGGAAGCGCAGATGCGGCATTTCGGCCAGCGTTATCGCGCCATTACCTATGCCGCTAGGGGATATCCACCATCTGACGTACCGCACGACGTCGAAAGCTATTCTCAGGCGCGGGCGGCGGACGACATCGCCGCGGTGCTGGACCATCTCGGGATCGACAAGGCCCATGTTGTAGGGCTTTCGATGGGCGGGTTCGCCACGCTGCATTTTGGCTTCCGCCATGCCGTCCGAGCGCGGTCATTGTGTGTCGCCGGATGCGGCTATGGCGCGGAGAAAGGCCAGCAAGACAAATTCCGCTCCGAGGTGGCGGTGGTCGCAGCCTTCCTGGATGAACACGGCATAGAGGCCTTTGCCGCGAAATACGCCTATGGCCCGACCCGGGTGCAGTTCGAGAACAAGGACCCGCGTGGCTTCGACGAGTTCAAGCGGCAATTGGCGCAACACTCGGCGGTCGGCTCGCGTAATACCCAGCTCGGCGTACAGGCGAGAGCGGCCGTCCCTTTATGACCTGACGGACCAGATGAAGACGTTGATGGTGCCGACGCTGATCCTGACAGGCGATGAGGATTGGCCCTGCCTGCAACCGGCGTTGTTGATGAAGCAGGCGATCCGTTCCGCCGCGTTGTCGGTGATGCCGAATTGCGGGCATACGATCAATCTTGAGGATCCGGACCAGTTCAACCGCCTAGTCGGAGACTTTATCGCGCAGGTCGATGCGGGGCGTTGGCCAAAGCGCGACCCTCGGGCGACGGTGACGTCGATCACCGGCATGAAGTAGTTGTTCCGGCCGGACGCCAAGCGCCAGTAGACAACGCTTCGGAGCGTGATTTCTCGGCGAACTCAAGCTGCGGAGCCCGATATGTCACAGCCCACCGAGACCATCACCGCCGGGGGCGCCATCCTGGCCCGGTTGAAAGTCGTCGGCGTGGACTACATTTTTGCCAACTCTGGCACAGACTTCCCGCCGATTATCGAAGGCTTGGCGGAGGCCGCGGCCAAGGACATCGCCTTGCCGCGGGCGATCGTCATCCCGCACGAGCACGCCGCGATGGGAATGGCGCACGGATATTATCTGGCGACGGGCCGGGCTCAGGCGGTCATGGCGCACACCAATGTGGGACTGGCGAACTGCGCCATCGGCGCCATCAACATGGCAACGGAGCATGTGCCGGTGCTGCTGTTTTCAGGCCGCACCCCGACCCTAGAGCAGGGCCGTCTCGGCGCGCGCACCGTACCCATCGGCTGGGGTCAGGAAATGAGGGACCAGACCGCGCTGGTGCGGGAGGCTACAAAGTGGGACTACGAACTGCGGTTCCCCGAGCAGGCGTTGGAGATGGTGGATCGAGCGTACGCCATCGCGTGCTCGACGCCTCGCGGTCCGGTCTATGTCAGCCTGCCGCGAGAGGTGCTGTGCGGACCGTGCCCCTCCGACGCGTTGGATGCCCCGAGCCGAATGGCGCCGGTAGGGGTTGGTCCAGCACCGGGGGCACTGGAAGAGGCGGCGGCTCTGCTGGCCGGAGCGCGGCATCCGGTGATCGTCGCGCAGCGCGGGGCTGGCTCGGCCGAGGCGTTCGCAGCGCTGTCGGCGCTGGTCGATGCGTGGGGCATTCCTGTCGTCCAGTATTGGGCCACCGAACTCGCGATCGCTTCCGACCACCCAATGGCGGTCGGAACGAATCCCGAACCGTGGCTGAGCGAGGCAGACGTGGTTCTGGTGCTTGATTGTCTCGCGCCTTGGTCACCGGCGGTTCATGGGCCGGGGCCGGATTGCAAGGTCATTGAGGCAGGGCCCGATCCGCTATACAGCCGCTTTCCGGTGCGCAACTTCCAGGCGGATTTGTCGCTAGCCGGCGAAATCGGCGGACATCGTCATCGGGTTGGTGCGCGCGATGCAGGCCCATCAACCGGAGGGGTGCGCGGAGCGCCGGGCGCGTGTGGCGGCCAAGGCCGACGAGATCCGCGTGACAACCCGGCTGGCGGCGGAGCATGGCGGCATCGGCGAGCAGATGACCAAGGATTGGGTCAGCCTGTGCCTATCGCGCGCGATAGAGGGTCTCGACGCGACCGTGCTGTCGGAGTTGGGTTGCCCGATGGACCCGATGACTCTGCGGAGGACCGGAAGCTGGTATGACGCGCCGCATTCAGGCGGGTTGGGGTGGTCGTTCCCCTGCGCGCTGGGAATGCAACTTGCAGAGCCGGATCGGCTGATCGTCGCCACGATGGGGGATGGATCCTACATGTTCTCGAACCCGGTCGCTTGCCATCAGATTGCCGAGGCGTTGGGGTTGCCGGTGCTCGTGTTGGTGCTGAACAATTGCGAATGGGGCGCGGTGCGGAAGTCGGTGCTGGGAACATACCCGGATGGTTACGCGTCGCGCATGAACCGGATGCCGCTGGTTTCGCTCGATCCGTCACCCGATTTTTCCCTGGTGGCGAGGGCGAGCCGAGCGTGGACGGCGAGGGTGGATACTGGCGGAGAACTGCCCGCTGTTTTGGATGCCGCGATCCGGCATGTCTCCAGCACGCGGACCCTGGCTATGGTGGAAATTCGCGTGGCGCCATGATCGCGGGTGCTGTGCGCCGCCCCCCGCTAAGCCCTCCCGGATCAGGCGGCCAGCAGCAGGATGGCGGCGCGCACGGCACGTGCGACCTCTACAGCATTGGGTGTGTCCGAGTGCACACAGATCGAGTCCGCTCCGGTCGTCACATCAACCCCGCCGGTGGAGCGCGTGAGACCTTCGCGGATCGCCCGGACTGTCCGCGCGGCGGCATCGGCGGGATCGACCGGTTCATGGATCTGCGTGATGATGACATTGCCTTGGTCGTTGTATTCTAGATCGGCGTAGTCCTCGGCCACGAAACGATGGCCGCGCGCGGGATACACCGTCTCGTGAAGGGTGCCCCGCATGCCGAACAGCGGTACGCGGAACACGTCGGCGGCATCGCATATCGCCTGCGCGATGTGGTCCATTCGCGCAGCCATGCCATACAGCGAACCGTGCGGCTTGATATGTGACAGCGCCATGCCCTCGGCGTCGAGAAAGCCCTTCAGCGCGCCAATTTGGTAGATCAGACAGTTAGCCATCTCGTCGCGCTTCATCGCCATCTCGCGGCGGCCAAAGCCCTGCAGGTCCGGCAGCGACGGGTGAGCACCCACCGCGACCCCATGCTGCTTCGCCAGGCGCACCGTCTGCCGCATGTGATTGAAATCCGATGCATGGAAACCGCAGGCCACGTTCGCCACGTCGATCAGCGGCATCAGCGCCGCGTCGTCGCCCATGCGGTACAAACCAAAAGCTTCGCCCATGTCGCAGTTCAGCGTAACCATGCCTGACACCTCCTCATTCCGTGGCACGCTTTTACCCAGTAATCGGTTTGTTCAACAGCATGCGGCTTCGGAATCCCGGCTCACGTCCCGTTGGCCTAAACCACGAGCGGGCGGATGGCGCGCATCAGCGCCCGGTGGTATCGATCTTGCTAGCGCTGACGAACATCAAAAGCGATCTGGCCCTCCCGCTGGATCAAAAGAAACGGAGTCTGCAACGGTGACAGTAACGACGGTGCATTCCCCACTGCCCGGTATCTTCTATCGCAAGCCGGCACCGGATCAGCCGCCATACAAGAACCAGGGTGATGCCGTCACCGCGGGTGATACTATTTGCCTGATCGAGGTGATGAAGACCTTCACGCCAGTCATCGCGGAGCACACCGGAATTCTACGGCACTTTCTGATCGAAGACGAAGACGAGGTCATGGCGGGTCAGCCACTCTATGAGATCGAGGTCTGATGGATTTTCGGAGAAGCGTGTGCCGATCAAGAAGCTCCTGATCGCCAACCGTGGCGAGATCGCTGTCCGCATCATCCGTGCGGCCCACCAGCTCGGTATCAAGACCGTGCAGGTCATGAGCAAAGCGGACCGGGATATGCTCGCCGTCCGCCTCGCTGACGAGGCTATCGAGATCGGGCCGGCACAGGCTACCAAGTCCTATCTTCGCCCGGAGGCGATTGTGGCGGCGGCCGCGGCTACCGGCGCCGACGCCGTGCATCCAGGTTACGGCTTCCTCTCCGAGAACGCCGACTTTGCCGCCGCCGTCGAGCAGGCCGGCCTGACGTTTGTTGGTCCGGATGCGACGACGATACGCAAGATGGGCGACAAGGCAACGGCCCGCGCGATCGCCGTCGCCGCGGGTGTACCCGGCGTTCCGGGTAGTGCCGGGCGAATCGCGGGCGCGGATGAGGCTTTGGCGGTCGCTGCCGAGGTCGGCTATCCGATCATGATCAAAGCCGCGGCCGGCGGTGGTGGACGCGGTATCCGCGTCGCTGAGAACCAGGATGATCTACGCCGCCTCATGCCCCTCGCCAGTGCGGAGGCCGCCGCCGCTTTCGGTGACGGTGGACTTTATCTGGAGCGCTTCATTGCCCGGGCGCGCCACGTTGAGGTCCAGATACTCGGTGACGGCACCGACGCCATTCACCTTTATGAGCGTGACTGTTCGATCCAGCGTCGGAGACAGAAGGTGTGGGAGGAGGCGCCTGCGGATTATCTCGATCCGGCCACGCGCGAGACCCTCTGTGCATCTGCGGTACAAGTGGCCCGGGCCGTCGGCTATCGCGGAGCGGGTACGCTCGAGTTTCTCTACGACGAGACGACGGGCGAATTCTTCTTCATCGAAATGAACACGCGCATTCAGGTCGAGCATCCCGTCACGGAAATGATCACCGGTATCGACATCGTCAATGAGATGCTCCGCATTGCCGGCGGTGAGAAGCTGCGCATCGCACAGGGCGAAATCCGCATCATCGGTCACGCGATTGAATGCCGTATCAACGCCGAGGACACCACGCGTGACTTTCACCCGTCCCCCGGAAAAATAACCGGACTCCGCGTTCCCGAAGGGGAGGGAGTTCGTTTCGACACGATGCTGTATGAAGGCTATACTGTGCCGCCGTTCTACGATTTACTGCTTGGGAAGCTTATCGTCGTAGGCGAGACGCGCGGCGACGCGCTCGCCAGAATGGCCGTTGCACTTGATGCTCTCGACATCCAGGGGATCCCGACGACCACCTCCCTGCATCGCGCGCTGGTCCGCGATCCAGACGTCGCGGCGCAGCGCACGCACACGCGCTGGCTCGAATCCTGGCTTATCACTCATCCCATTGCCCCAAGTAACGAGGCGGAACACTGATGCCCACCCGATATTCGTTTGGCGGCGACGAACATCTTTTCGTCGAGATCGACGAAGAGATGTCGCTTGAGGCCTTTTTCAAAAGCCTCGCGCTGGCACGAGCCGTACGCGAAAGCAACATCAAGGGCGTGACCGAGATCTGCCCGTCCAACGCGTCCATGCAGGTGCGCTTTGATCCCGATCAGATCGCACCGGATGATCTGCTGGCCGAAGTGCGCTCGCTGGAGGCCGCGGGAGAAAAAGCGGCGTCCGAGCTGGAAACGCGGATCATTGAGATTCCTGTTTACTACAATGATCCTTGGACTCATGAGACGCTGATGCGCTTTCGCGAGCGGCATCAAGATCCAAAGATCACGGACCTTGAATACGCGGCAAAGATCAATGGCTATGCGGATGTGCCGGCCTTTGTGGCGGCTCATTCGGGGTCGCCGTGGTTTGTCTCGATGGTCGGATTTGTGGCTGGTTTGCCGTTCCTTTATCAAATGGTCGAGCGGCAGCACCAGATCGAAGTGCCGAAGTACCTGCGCCCGCGCACGGATACGCCAAGGCTGACGGTCGGCCACGGAGGCTGTTTCAGTTGTATCTATTCGGTTCGCGGTGCGGGGGGCTATCAGATGTTTGGCATCACGCCGATGCCGATCTACGATCCGAAGCAGGAAGTCAGTTACCTGCGCGACTTTATGATCTTCTTCCGTCCGGGCGACATCGTTAAGTTCAGGCCGGTGTTTCGAGAGGAATACGACGACGATGTGCGCGCGGTGGACGCCGGTCGCTTTTCGCCGCTGATTTGTCCGGTTCGCTTTTCTCTCGACGCTTTCCACGCAGACCCACAGGCCTGCAATAAGCAGCTTCTGGAGACGCTCCATGACAATTGAGGTGTTGAAGCCGGGCCTCTCCACCACGGTCCAGGATCTTGGACGGCCGGGCTATTACCACCTGGGCATCCCGGTTTCGGGCGGCATGGACCGCTTCGCCCTGCGCGCGGCGAACCTGTTGGTCGGCAATGAAGAAGGCGATGCGGTTCTGGAGGTGGTTTTTCTGGGGCCGCAACTGCGCTTTGCCACGGATACTGTCGTGGCCGTGACGGGCGCCGAACTCCCCCCGAAGCTTGATGGTGTGCCGTTCGACACCTGGACCGCGATTACGGTGAAGGCAGACCAAGTTCTGTCTTTCGACTTTCTCAAGGCTGGTGCGCGCGCCTACGTCGCAGTGTCGGGCGGCATCGATGTGCCGCTTGTCTTAGGCAGCCGCTCGACATACGCGCTCGGGGCACTGGGCGGCCTTGATGGCCGTGCGTTAAAGGTGGGCGACATCCTCCCACTCGGTGCTAAGCGGAATTCGGTGCCGGCGGGACGCACCGTTCCGGCGGAGTTTCGCCCCGGCCGCTCCACGCCGGTTCAGCTTCGTGTATTGCCCGGGCTGTACAATGACCGGGTGACTGAGGAGTCGGCAGCAAATTTCTATGCTGATACGTGGAAGGTCGCTCCCGAGGCCGACCGGATCGGCTATCGTTTCCGCGGCGGTCGTCCGATCGGATTCGTGCCGCGCGTGCCGCCGTTCGGTGCCGGTTCGGACCCCTCGAACGTCGTCGATTGTTGCTATCCCTACGGATCGATCCAGATACCAGGCGGCACCGAGCCAATTGTGCTTCATCGCGATGCGGTGTCGGGGGGCGGATATTTTATGTTAGGGGCGGTGATCTCGGCGGACATGGACTTGATCGGCCAGATGCAGCCGCACACACCTACCCGGTTCGTGCCGGTCGACATGGCGACCGCGCTTGAAGCTCGGCACGACGACCGTCGCCGCATCGAGCACCTGCGTAACGCGCTGGCGTGACACGGGAGCATCTGGCCCGTCGCCGCATTTGCTCTGTTGCTACCGCACCCGGGCTGGTGCTGTGGGGTGCCACACACTCAAGCGGCGTTCCGGGCCGAGTGACGCGCCTCGCCCTCGATGACCCTTCGAGCCATGCTCGCGTCCACCTTGGGATGGCAACTCGGTCCATCGCCAATGTTCATCCACCGATGAAACAAGATGTCGTAAATCGTAAGGTCATCTGGATTTGGTTTGGTTGGCTACAACTCGCATTTAGAAAAACAAGCTTTATCAACCCCTTATCTATAGCCAAATAGGTCATCATATCTTCGTGATGAGACAGAAGTCAAGGGGCGCATATTTCTAGATTTGTTCGACCCACAGAGTTACCCACAGGTTCTTCCCGTCTTCGCCGCGTGCCGATCATCCGGACGCGGGCTTAAGCAGACGATTTCGTCCCACGGGCCACCCAATGTCGCGGCCGAGTGAGAGCGGCAAGTGGCAGCACGCGAGCCGGTCGATTTCAGCCGCCTCGCGCGATTGCCTGAAGGCTGGGGCGCAATTGTCTGACAGGGCGACGCGGAAATGAATGCACCCACGCCGATCCTGATGGACCTCCACAGCACGCCGCGCTGCCGCAGTCGCTGCCGGAGTTTCCGCGGCTCTTCCTGGGTGATGCCGCCTGCGCAGAGTACCTCGAAAGGCGCGCGGGGGGATGGCTTCGTCTGTCCGCATTGTGGTCTGGTTGGCGGATCGTTCCGCATTGCTACCCGCCCGGGCGCGCTGGCATGCCGCTAATGCCGACGTTAGGCAGGACTGAGCACGGTCATGGGGCGAGCCAAACGCCGCTGTTCACCTGGTTCTCTACCCGTTCAATGCCTTCCGCTCGTTGCTCGGCATCGGTCGCGAGGTTAGGCGCCGACTCACTTAACGGGATAGGCAGGGAGTTAACTATTGGCGCCACTCGCTTGGTCTTGGTTTGTCGGGATATCACAGGTTATTAGCACGACGGTTGCGAACCTTAACTATAATCATATTGAAATAGCACTTGTTGCGAATGTATGTTATTTATTGTGATCACATATCCGTGACTTTTTGATTGCCTCACGAAATCGTGAGGCCCTATGCAGTGTTTGTTAACTGTGAAGGAAAAACCGATGACCTACTCAAACACTGTTTCAGGCCTCGACAATACTGACGACCTCCCGCGTCCAACAGCGGCATCCGTGCGTGATCCTTCCGCCCCCACCCTACCGCGCCCTGTCTCTTCGCAGCCCAACATCGCTGACAGCGGGCGCATCAGCTTCGGTCACTCGTTCCGTATTCTCAGTAAGTAAGAATCCGCCCTATCCGCCGGGCGCCCGCCTGAATGGCGCCCGGCGATTGCATCCTTGCTGACTTTAATCCGGAGTCGCGGCGGCCATGAAAAACTCTGACCCACGGCTGCGGTTTCATCGTTTTATCGGGAGCGCCCGTCTGCCGCAGCGGGCCGACCGGGCCGCCGCAGGAACCCTGCCAACCCGAGCATATCGTTACTGTCATGCGGTGACGACGGCTGCCGGCTATGGTTGGTGGGTATTCCCACCGATGGATCTGCAATTAATCTGGGACGGGCACGACATCTTTTGGTACTTCGACGGAGCGGCCGACTGGATACCTTTGTCGCCATCGGCACAGTTCCCCGATTTCTCGACGGCCTTCGATGAGGCCGCTCCCGGCTCGTTGCGTGGCTGCGCCCCGCCGTTTCTCTCGGCCTTGCCGGAGGCAGGCGTTGTGCAAATCTGGACCGGACTGATGGTGCGAACGGCTCCAGGATGGAGCGTGCTGGTGCGTCCGCCGGCGAATTTGGCAGCCCCGGGCGGCTACAGTCTCTATGAAGGTATCGTCGAAACGGATTGGTGGTTCGGTCCGCTTTTCACCAACCTCCGTCTCACCAGGACCCACAAGCCGGTGCATCTCCGGGCTGATTTTCCATTGCTGCAGGTCCAGCCAGTGCCGCGGGAGGCCTATGCCGAGACAACTCTCAACGCGGCCGCCATCGTGCCAGACATGGCCGGTATGAGCGACGAGGATTGGAGCGCGTATCAGGCAACAATCGTGACACCGACCGAGAATCCCGATCGTCCGTTAGGTGCCTACGCAGTCGCCGCCAGGAAGCGCCGCCAAAGTGAATGCCCATTCAGCGGTAGAACAGCGGGCGCCGCGATATCCGCGACGGTCACGGTCGATTGACCTCAAGGTCTGGATCCCTCGGGTATCCCGGACAGGCGTAACCCCTCCGCGTACCGATCCCGATCTTCCTGTCTGAGCAGGGGTGATCGCGCGAGAGCAACGCCGATTGAGAATCCGGGCTCCAACGCCATCAGTGCCTTGCGAACAGCGAGCGCTTCCCGGCGGGCGCCAAGATGACCGAGCGCGGCGAGCAAGCCTTTGTAGGTGGCTGAAAATCCGGGATTGAGGTCACGGGCGCGTCGGCCCACGCGCGCGGCGGCTTCGGTACTGACCGGTGAGGAGGAACGCCATTAGGAGGGCCGAGTTGAAGAGGAAACTATACGGATCGAAGGGCGAGAGCCGCTGCGCGTGCTGGATGCGGCGAATCGCCTCGCCGTGCTGTCCCAAATAACTATGGGCCAGGCCGGAATAGCACCACGCAATTGCCAAGTTCGGGTTCAGGTCGATGGCGCGTTCAAGCAACCACAGCGCCGCCTCGGCGTCTCGGCGGAGGTAGGCCCGAATATGCCCTGCCACAGCAAATCCACGAGCATCGCCCGGATCAAGGATGACCGCTTGCTGCGAAAGAGAATCGGCACGCTCGGCCGCCAACGCGATGTCCGTCGCCCAGCCTTGGCCACAGAGGCAGAGATACCAATGGGCGAGCCACGCGTTGCACACGGCGCTTGAGGGATCCAGTGCCAGGGACTGCTCCAGCAAGGCACCGGCTTCGCGAAACCCTGCTTCATCCATGCGGTAGGTTGCGGGGATGGCGCGCAGAATCAGATCGTACGCCGTCGGATCGACCTGCCGACGGGATGCAGCCTCTTGCCCCTCCCACACCCCGAGTTCAGGCGCAACCTGCGCTGCGATTTCCGACGCGATTTGGTCCTGCAGGTTCAGCACGTCCGGCATCAAACTGTCGAACCGACGCCCCCAGCTAATCTCACCCCCGCCTCGCATGTTAATGAGCCGCAACAAAACCCGAATTTCGTTGCCCTTTTTGCGGAAGCTGCCATCAACCAGAAAATCCAGATCGAGTTGGTTCCAGCGGTCGGTCCGCCGATCTAGCTCATCTGCCACCGCAGCCACCGATGCCGGCGCGATGCAAACGATTGGACGGAAGTGGGAAAACGCGGTGGAGATCTCCTCGGCCAGTCCCAAGGAAAATGCATTGTCGGTACCCGATCCGATCGTTCTAAACGGCATGACGCCCAGCCGGATCGCATTGGCGCGCAGGGAAGTCGACGCCGGGTTTGGCGTCGTCGGTGCCCTGACATTGACTTTGGGCGGCCCCAGCAACGACGCGCTGATGCGCGCATCCGCCAAAAGCTCTTCCGTTTCGGTCGAAAACGTATCACTCGTAAGGACCGCGCCCACCACGCTTACGAGGTCGGACGGCTGATAGGGTTTCAGCAAAAATTCGAATCGTTTGTCGCCGGCTCGTGCGTCCGTGGACAGGCAAGACGTAACCAGCACCCGGAGATCGGGTCGCACTTGGAGGGCGCTTCGGGCCAGCTCAATTCCTCTCACGTTGCCGGGAAGGTTTGCCTCGGTCAGCAGGAGATGGATGGCCGAGCCCGACACGAGGTGCGCCAAGGCGACGGAACCGTTTGCCGCCGCAAGAGGCCCATAGCCGGCGCGAGCCAATGTTTCGCACGTCGTACTAAGCAGGTCGGGATCGGGTTCGACGACGAGCACGATCTGGTTCTGCCCAACAGGCTCCGGATCGTCCGATTTGGGTGGCGGGACGGGCTCGCGCCGCCTGTCGCGCGGCAGGAACAGCGACACGGTCGTACCACTGCCGAGGTCACTCTCCAGATCCACCCAACCGCCGGATTGACCGGCAAATCCATAGACTTGTGAGAGACCAAGGCCGCTGCCCTGTCCAACTGGCTTGGTGGTAAAAAATGGCTCGAAAACCTTGTCCTGCAAGTCAGGTGCGATTCCGCATCCGGTATCCCTGACGTCTATCCGCACATAATTGCCGGCAGCCCGCACCGACGCCCCGGCCTGACCGCGGCGGATCGTGTGGTTGTGGCAATGGATCGTGATATTCCCGCCGGCCGGCATCGCCTCGCGCGCGTTTAGCACTAGGTTGAGAATGGCCGATTCCAACTGCCCCGGATCGACATGGCACTTCCAGAGCTCAGGTTGCGTCTGCAGCCGAATGCGCACGGCTTCTCCCGCGGCCTGTGCAAGCAATTCGGTCGTTGCGGAAATGACTTGATACACCGAGATGGTTTCCGGCCGCAGCATCTGTTTGCGTGAATACGCCAGTAACTGAGCCGCGAGACGACCGCCGCGCTCGGCCGCGCGCTCGATCACTTCGGCACGCCGGATAGCCTCGGCGTCGCCGCGGGCCTCCGCATTCACGCGCAGCGCGGCCGCATTGCCGAGGACGACGGTCAGCAGATTGTTGAAATCGTGCGCGACACCGCCGGTAAGCCGCCCCAGCGACTCCATCTTCTGTGCCTGATAGAGGGGATCCTGAGGTTCGTCCGCGCTTGAACGGCGTTCGGACCTGTTAGAACCGGTGGTCCGCGACCGGAGACTTCCGCCTGCCAAAAAAGCAGAGGCGGATGCGATGACGGGGATCGAACGAACGGTGTGGATTTTATGGCGGAAAGAACGCCAAAGCCCGGCGCCGCCGCGTACGTCGAGCATTCTTCGAGGCCATGATGTCTTATGAACAGAAAATCATAGATGGGCACGCAGAAAATAGCAAATTACGTGCATTAACCGACCGCACGACGTTGCGAAGGCAAACTGGCGCCAGCCGCCAGACAATCGAGCTCACCGTTACGCAACCGGCATCGTCACATTCATCAACTGCCGCAATCGAGCAGCGCCTGCTGGGCCTTTGACCGCTTCCCGCCAACATGCCTCCGCGACACGCTGATGCGCGGCTATCGCCTCATCCGCGCCGGTGATCATGGCGACACCTGTCTGCACGGCAGGGTGTGTATCGGTCCGGAAAGGGTTGATCGCGAGGCTGACACGATCCCGGGCGCGCAAAATCTTGAAGGATGAACTCGGGGGCGACCCCGCGAGCAGGCCGAATTGCAGCCCCATCGGTTCGGCTTCCATAAGTGTGGCGATGTTGTCCACTTCGGCCATCGCGATGTCGCGGCAGATCCGCCGCACACGATCTGAGACATGTCCGCCGCCAAAAATCCCAACCTCGATCATCCGTTGTACCGCCGGCAGCGACACCATTGCGATGATGCTCGGTCGCCGCATCGCGTACATGCGTTTTCTTGCTGCCAGGATGCCCAGGACCTGTTCCGCCATGCTGCGCATCGCCATGCGCTCACCGCCTCCCTGGTCGGCGGCTTCCTCGAATGCCTCGGCCAGCGCGTTGTCATAAGCGTCTGACGTTGTCAGATAACACAGCGGCCCCGCCAGCTGTAGAACCTGGTCGGCGGTCTCTTCGATTTGGCGGGTGCGTTCGAAATAGCCGATCGGCCGGTTGTAGTACTCGACCCCGATGCCCAACAGTGAAAGCGGCGAGATTTTCAGCAGTTCGGCGAGTTGCTTGATCGTATCGAGCTTGATGACCTCGCCTTTTTCATAGCGATAGAGAGCGGCCCGGGACACACCCAGGCGAGCGGCAATTTCCTCAGCTCGCAAACCGGATTCCAAACGATAGGCCCGAAGCTGCTGGCCGATCTCGGTGAAACGCATCGACATAACGTCCGTCCCCACGCAACTCATGCGAGTAAACAATTGAAAGGCCACTACTATTCGGAAAATTGCCGTGTACATTACCCGGATACACGCGATCTCCGGGGATGCATTCGTCTCAGAATCGCCGTGGCTGACGCAGTTTATGGCGTGCGGGCTCTAAAACTCAATCTCTTTTCAGATGATGCAACTCGTTTCGTGCCTTAAAGCGGCGATTATTTTGCTTCCCGAATGCTATGCGCCGCCAAGCCCTCGATCGCCAGAATCAGGGCTGAGTGGTCTAGTTCTGCCCCGCCATGCGCAATGCAGGACGAAAGCATTTGCTGCGCGACAGCGGTGTTGGGCAGCGCCAGGCTGAGTGCCTTGGCTGATGACAGCGCCAAATTCAGGTCCTTCTGGTGTAGCTTGATCTTGAAGCCGGGATTGAACGTGCCGTTGAGCATGCGTTCGGCGTGCACTTCCAGGATGCGGGACGACGCAAAGCCCCCCATCAGCGCCTGACGGACCTTAGCCGGATCGGCCCCCGCTTTCGAGGCGAACACCAATGCCTCCGACACCGCCTGGATATTCAAGGCGACGATGATCTGGTTGGCCACCTTGCAGATCTGGCCGGCGCCAGGTTCGGATCCCACATGCGTGATATTCTTGCCCATTAGTTCGAACAGGGGTTTCGCCCGTGCGAAGGCGGCATCGGCACCGCCTACCATGATTGTCAGCGTCCCCTGCTTGGCGCCGACCTCTCCGCCGGAGACCGGCGCATCGAGGTATTCGCAGCCCTTTTCCTTAATTCGCTTGGCATAGTCTTTCGTCTCGATCGGGCTGATCGAGGACATGTCGATGACCAGCGCGCCTTTCCGCAGCCCGTCAGCCGCGCCGTTCTCGCCGAACAGGACAGCCTCGACGTCGGGGGTGTCGGGGACCATCAGGATCAGCACCTCGGACTCCGACGCCACCGCCCTCGGTGACGCGACGACCTTGACAGCGGAGCGGACTTCGTCCGTCAGGCTGGACCGATCGGGGACGATCAGGTCGTGCCCGGCGTTCTTTAGGTTCAGCGCCATCGGGCGGCCCATGATTCCGAGGCCGATAAATCCGATCTTCATGTCGTTTGCTCCTGTCAGCGATAATTTACTTTTACCCGGCCGGGCCTAGTCGGGTCGGGTCCGTTGCGTCGTGGCTCGGCGTTTACCAAGCGGTCTGCCGGGTTACCGACGACTTCCCCGCGTTAGGGCAAGCGCGGAGGGTTGGGTGGGCCAATCTTGAACCCGGCATGACGCCGCCGATGGATGGCGACGCGCACTTAAACGCCGAATTGCTCGCGCCAGTTCAACCCCGCGACGGTATCCCCAACCGGCCGGTATTCGCATCCCACCCAGCCCTGGTAACCGAGCTCGTCCATTCGGCGGAACACGTATGACCAGCCGATTTCCCCGGTCCCCGGCTCGTTGCGGGCGGGCACATCGGCGATCTGCATGTGCGCAATCAGCGGCATGAACTGCTCCATGCGCTTGGTGATGTCGCCTTCTGTCACCTGGACATGATACACGTCGAACTGAAGGCCGAGCCGATCGCGCCCGATTGCCTCGACGATCGCGGCGCCCTGCGCCTGGGTGTTCAGAAAATATCCTGGCATGTCGCGATGGTTGATTGGCTCGATCACCAGCCTCACCCCGGCGGGCTTTGCCTGTTCAGCCGCCCAGGCGAGGTTGGCGGCATAGACAGCCGCCGCCGTGGTAGGGGACACGCCGGACGGCACGATTCCGGCCATGCAATGTGTCTGTCGGCAATCCAGCGCGGCGGCGTAATCGAGCGCCTTCTTTACCAATTCGTGGAATTCCGACTGGCGGCCGGGGATGCTGGCAATTCCCCGCTCCCCATTTGCCCAATCGCCCGGCGGCATGTTGAACAGCACTTGAGTAAGGCCCTCGCCACTTAGACGCTCACGCAACGTCGCGGCGGGGAAGTCGTAGGGAAACAGGAACTCGACCCCCTCAAATCCAGCGGTTCGTGCGGCGGCGAAGCGATCAAGGAACGGCAACTCGTTGAACATCATGGACAGGTTGGCTGCTAGGCGCGGCATGACGGACCTCCTTCTCCCTACTGGATTGCCATTCGGAGTCCGGCCGCGGGCAACGGACGCCCTCTTGTATGCCCGTCCGAAATACGTAACGACTGGCATGGACCGGTGCTCTTTGGGGCAGCGGTTGAGGAGGAAGCTACAGGCGAGAGACGAACTTGGCTAGAGCATCCGGCCGGGCGGACGCTTGATGCGGGTGAATTCGTTCAATCGATCAATCAGCTAACCTCGTGCACGCACACTTGCCGCATCCGGCACCGAACGTAGGATGCGGACGTAACCGATCAGCAGGTCACTGAGATAAAAGCTAGCGGCCCGACCTCAACGCTCACCATTCGGCCGCCGGCTGCCACGAAAGCATGTGCGAGCAATCGCGGATGGAGAAGCATGATCGCTGAACGTATCCTGATGGGCTTGCTGCTGGGGGGCGTCGCGATCGGCTGCGTCCTGGTTTTGTATCCGTTCCTATCGGCGCTGCTTTGGGCCGGAATCCTGGTTTACACCACCTGGCCGGTGTTCGAGTGGCTGCGCGTCCATCTTCATCTGCGCCGGATGTGGGCCGCCGTGCTGATGGTGACGTTGACCGCCGTGGTCCTGGTGCTGCCAATCGGTGTCGCGGCACCCGGCAGCGCCGACGACGTTACGCATTTGCGGCATGCCATCATGGATGGACTGCGGGCCGGACTACCGGACTCGCCGCTGTGGGTGTTCGACATCCCGTTGGTGGGCAATACCATCGGCGATCTGTGGAACCGGTGGGCGGCCGACATCAGCGTGATGCTGGAAGCGCTGCGTCCGTATTTCGGCATCGTCGTCGAGGACGGATTGAGCCTGCTGCTGGGTATCGCCAACGGCGTGCTGATGTTTCTGCTGGCGCTGTTCGTCGCGGTTTTTTTCTACATCTATGGCGAGCCGATCGCCGCCAGGATGCGTCTGATTCTTCACCGTATCGCGGGGATTCAGGCTGACCGGCTGATCATAGTCACCGGTGCGACGGTACGGGGCGTGGTTTATGGCATTCTCGGAACAGCGGTGGTGCAGGGTATCCTGACAGCGATTGGCCTGTGGATTTCCGGTGTCCCACGGCCGGTACTTTTGGGCAGCATCGCGGGCCTGTTGGCCGTGCTGCCGATTGGTGCGCCACTGGTGTGGATACCGGCGTCGATTTGGCTGTTAGGCAGCGGCCACATTGGCTGGGGCGTCTTTCTGGCGATATACGGCGTCGGCGCAATCTCCGGCTCTGACAGCTTGATCCGGCCCTGGTTCATCGCTCGGGGAGCACAGCTGCCGTTCTTGTTGACCGTGCTCGGCGTATTAGGTGGCGCGCTCGCATTCGGGCTGCTGGGGATTTTCCTTGGGCCGGTGCTGCTGGGGATCGGCTACACGCTGGTCAACGAGTGGGCGCGCGGGACCGACCCCAGAGAGCCGGCGGTTGAAAACTAATCGGTGTTGTCCTGGGCCGGGACGGCCGAAGCCTCCTACGACGGCACCACGACCATCGTTGCTGCTTCGAGGTCGAAGCTGCCATCGTCCTCGATCGCGAAATGCGCCCGCACCATATCCGGAGATGAAGCCTGCAGGGCCCGGATCGCCTCGGCATGAAGCTTCGGGGTCCGCGTCCGCGCGATCCAGACCGGGAACTCCATCCGCAGCGTGCGGATCGTGATGCTGTCGAGCGAGAAGCCGGACCGTGATAGCGCCGAGACCCATTCTGCCGTGCTGTAATTTCGCACGTGCGACGGATCACGCAGGAGCTCGACAGCCTGCAAATGCGTATCGAGAGTCCGATCCGCCGGCGCAATGCTGTCGACGAACACCGCCCGACCGGTTTTTTTGATGACGCGCCGGGCCTCGCGCAGGCCGGCCTCCATGGCTTGCCAGTGGTGCGCGGTGAAGCGGCACAGCACGACGTCGAAAGAGCCGCTCTCGAACGGGAGTTTTTCGGCGGCGGCCTGGCGGACGGCGATGTTGGTCAGACCGCGCTCTGCCGCCGTCCGGGCGACTTCGTCAAGCATGCTTTGGGTTATGTCGCAGGCGACCACCTGGGATACCAATGGCGCGGCGCGGTAACTGACGTGGCCGCCACCACACCCCAGGTCTAGCACTCGGGCGGCCTCACGGGCCGCACCTAGTCCGCGCAGTTCGGCTTCGATCTGGTCGAGGTCCGCGCCGGCGCTGTGCACGGCGCTGGTGACATACGCTCGGGCGCGAGGAGAATAATGGGCGGCAGCGAAATTCGGCTGTGACATAGGGCCGTTCCTCCAGTCTGTTTGAACCCGCGTCAACGTCTACGGATCGTCGCAAAGAACTTCATTGGCTAGCATTAGACGGTGCCATCAAGCCTTGAGCAACTTGCGGGACCGCATACGAATTCCGCGTTTCGATGCCAGTCGCCCGAGCCGTTCATCCCGTCACCTCCAGCACCATTGACGTTGCATGCGCGCGGCCATACTCGTCAGTCGCCCGCACCGAGACACGATGCGTTCCGATGCCCAGGTCCTCCGGCAGACCGCCCTGCCAAATGTGGCTCGACTTCCCCGCCTCTACCCAAGATTTCTTGGTGTCCCGGTTGCGGTCGTAGACCTCCACCACGAACGGATCCAATCGTTCCACTTTCGCAAGTCCTCGGTATGGCCGGCCGCCGATCGAAACCTCGACCTTGGACCGTGGGCCGCCGTCGAAGAAATTCACCACCAGCCGGGTCGAGGACACCCGATCGACACCGATCGGCCCCGTCAGCAGTGCACCCGTGTGGTAGTCTCGGATCACGTCGTGGTCCACGCCATGAAGCTGGCTGTCGAGCATCACCCGGATCTGCCCACGCGCCGGGTCGTGCGCTGGCATCAATGTCGTGGTGTAGCCCTCCCCATCCACTGACAGAATATGGAATCCGTTAGGCGAGCCATCCGATTGAAGCGCCATCGGGATCCCGCGAGCATCGAACGGGCCCGACCACCAACTTCCGGACACTGCCGCCAGAATGTGATGATGATGCACGCCCCCCGGCTGACCATCGGCCGCGTAGCCATCGGCCGCGCCAAAATACCAGTGCTCATTGGTATGGGTGTGTCCGCAAAAGCTGACTGTGTGCGCATGGGTGCCGATCGCGGCCAGGAAATCCTTTATGTCGACAGTATTGTTCGCGGCATCCGTCGCCGCGAGCGTCTTCAGGGGAATGTGGAAGCTGATCACCACCAGGCTGTCGCGCGGCACGTTCGCCAGCACGTTGCGCACAAAGCCCAATTGCCGCTCGCCGAAATAGCCACGATATTTCCCGGACCCATTCGGCCTTGCTGGATCGGTGCCAAGGTAATCGACATTGTCCAGCAGGATGAATGTCGCTCCGCCATATTGGAACGCATGCCAGCGGGCACCGAACACCCGCTTGAAGGTTTCGGCCGCGTGCGTGTTGTCCGGCGCTTCGAGGTTCATGTCGTGGTTGCCGCGACAGTTAAACCAGGGCAGCCCTATGGTGCCCACGATGCGGTTGTATCGCGGATAGTACCGACAGATCGTCAAACATGATGTCGCCGTGAGTGATGCCGAACGCCGCCGCCGAGGCCTCGACGATGGACACCACGTCGTCACGGATGTAGCCGACCTCGTTCAGACTTTCCGGCTGTGGATCGGTGAATAGCACCGCATCGAACTGAGCCGTTTCTTGCGTCCGGCGCAGCGCGAAATCGATGCTCGCAGGCAGCGGCCCGGTCGGCGCCAGGCCGGCGAAGCGAAACCCAAGATCCGGCGAACCGAAGGGTGAGTGCACGTATGCGAATTGCGGTAGGTTGGTGGCCGGATCGACAGGGAGCGCCCACCCCGCCGGCTTGATCACGAAAACCGAGTCACCATCGCGCACCGGTAATGACCAGCTTCCGTCGGCACCGGTCTTCACCACCTCCAGCCCGTTCGACACCATAACGCCGGGGACGCCTGTGCGGGAACTGCTGTCGGCGTCGAACACCGTCCCTCGCGCTGTCGCTGTCGTCCCTTGCGCCAGTGCGGGGGGCGGCGGTCAACGCCAGGATGGCGGCTCCAGCCAGCACGTCGCGGCGGGTAGGCATCAGCATCTCCTGCGCCATGGTTTTCGTCCTTCCCGAAAGATTTTTTGGGGCGGGCGGCGACTAACACGTCGATAGCTGGTTCGCCACCTCAAGGGGGGGGGCCACGTCAGCTTCTGTCGTGCTGACCGGCGTCCAGCGAATATCGTGCTCTTTGGGAAAGGGCGCCAAGGTCGCGTGAACCCGTCGCCTGCGATCGGGACCCGATCGCAGGCGAACCGTCGTCAAGGGCGCGCGAGATTGCCAGCCAGGGCGTGGGGCGCGATCTGTACGGGCGCGAAAGTTGACCCCGGCCATACGTTGATAACGCCCGAAGCTGCGCGTCATTCCTAGGTCGAAACCGCGGAGGTCGGACCACTTGTCACCCGCCAACGGCTCCATCCGCAACAACTGCCGCACGCGCGCCATCGAGCTCCGATCAACCTCATGCCAGTCCCTGGCATCCTCCCAGTGCAGGCGGCCGCGCTGTTGGTACTGATGCCACAGCAAACACTCGATGGGTCCGAAGAAGTCCCATCCACGGGTCCAAAGGCGCGCCGCCAGGGTGGCTTCCTCGCCGTGGAAGTAGAGGTGGGGGTCGTAGGGCACCTCGCGGATCCAATCCGAGCCTCCGAACAGAAATCCCGCCGCGACGAAGGCTGTCGGGCGCGGGCGCGCGGGCGGCGGATCGACGCGGCCATGCAAAATCAACGCCCCGCGCCCGTCGAACTGCTTCGCGGCCAGAAACGCCGGCGTGTCACCCAACAGGGTGTCAGGCGGCACATACCCCTCGGGGTATGTCGTCAGTAGGCACCTTGGTGAGGCGCACAAGGCGAGCTGGTCGAGCAGCCGTGCGTCCCAGTCCTGGGCGAACCGCATATGGGAATCGATTTGCAAGGCGTAGAGCTGACCAGACCATTCCCTGTACCTAGGGCGCGCGCGTAACAAGGTCCGCGGGCCTGTGCCGCGTCCAAGTGCACGACCCGAACGCGGGGGTGGTCAATTGTGATCCCATCCGATGAGAGCGTCTGCAAAACCACCGCAACATCGATCTGATCTGGATGGCGCGCCTTGCGAAATAGATCCGCGATCGT
This sequence comes from uncultured Alphaproteobacteria bacterium, assembly GCA_963778125.1. Lineage (GTDB taxonomy): Bacteria > Pseudomonadota > Alphaproteobacteria > Acetobacterales > Acetobacteraceae > Rhodopila. Next base: position 186,215 of record CAVZTH010000043.1, read on the forward strand.
GGGAACCACCTCCGGATCCCGATAGGCGGCGACATTGACGAAGATCACTGGTATTTCATTCCGGGTCTTGGGCTCGACATAGGCCGGTCATTTAAGTAACGTCACAACAACGAACCTATGCTCCCGATCGGCGTCGGGATACAAGGGCCACGGATGAATTGGAGGGCGGATCGCACCGCAGCACTCAACGTCAAGCCCCGGCGTACCGCCGTCAGTGCAAACCGCGGCGGCTGATGCGACTACAAACTAGACCTCGGCCGCGGCGCTCTTCCGGCTGAATGTTGTCGAGAGGTTCTTCGCAAAGCTGACCAAGCGACCGCTTCCGAAGCGTGTTCTGCTCGATCGTATTGAGCAACCGGCCGCCATCAGGCGCTTTCCGGCCAAGACCACCGCAAACCGCTACCATTCCGATGAACAAAGGATCCGGCGGGATATCGCCGCCCGAAAAGACAGCACCGAGTAACGAAATCTATCCTCTGAACGCGCCATGAAAATTGGTGAATGAAACACTTATTGATACATCCAGCGCTCGGACGTGATGCCACCAGCCAACCGGGATGAACAGCGCTTCACCGGGATTGAGGTCAAAGACGAATTTGTCAGCGTAACGATAAAGCGGATGGCGGACGAAGTCCGGCTGCTCGCAATCGACCTCGCCGAAAACGCCGACGCTGTTATATACAAGTGCCTTTTGCGCGGCCGGGATCATCGTCACTCGCTTCCGGCCGTGGACCTGTGCCAGGATAATGTCCGCTGTATCATGATGCAACGGCGTCACCGTGCCGCCCGGGCCAAACCAGAAAAAAACGAAACCGTCCCGCCGGTTGTCTAGATAGTCCGGAAACATTACAATATCGTCATATAGACGCTTCGCGCCCTCTGTCCGCATAAACTCATTCTGCGCAACGAGGTAAAAGTCATTTGTCTGGCCCGCGTTTTTGATTTTGGTCACGTACTCGCTGAAGCGCATCGTGGTACGCCGGTGGTCGGAGCGGATTTCATAGTTGGCGTCCGAGTTACGTTCAGCCATCACTTGAACCATTTCGTCGCCGCAGACCTGATCCAGGTAATCAGGGTTCCACCGAGTCATCGCTGCCCAGTCCTTCATTCCTCCAACTAGGACGACTGGCCGATTTCCGTCTTTGTAACGGGCAAAAAACTCCTCCCTCGGCAGGGACTGACGGCGTTCGATCATCATCATACTCTCATGAAAGCGACAGACAGCCGGCCAACCTCGTTTGACCATCGGCGGGCTTGCTAGCGCGAGGTTGCATGAGAAGGCAAGTTTTCATCAGGGTCCGGAGCCTCGATTTACCGATTCTACTCCACAAGGAGATGCGAGGGGTGGGATGTTTGTGTAGCCGAACTAACACGAGACCCTACCTTGGCGCCCGTCCGATCAGTCGCAGCCGCAGGTAGCGCGATATGGCGTCGATCGCAGCGACGGAGATCAGGATCAGAACGATAATATAGGCCACCTGATCCCAGGCATTGATCTGGATCCGTTCCGCCAGCCGCAGCCCGATGCCGCCGGCGCCGACGAGGCCCAGGATTGTCGCCTCGCGGGAATTGGACTCGATTGAATAAAGTGCCTGACTGATCATTACTGGCTCGACCTGGGGCAGCACGGCGAACCGCAGCCGGCCGACGAAGCCAGCCCCGACCGCGACGATGCCCTCAACCTGGCTACGATCGATGTTCTCCACCGCCTCGGCAAAAAGTTTTGCCAACACACCGGTTTCGGCAACCGCGATGGCCATAATGCCCGCAATCGGACCCAGGCCCATCGCGCGGACGAAAACCAGCGCCCAGATCAACTGGTCCAGCCCACGCAAACCATCGAACAGCCGGCGGGTGCAGAAACGAAATACCCGTTGCGGGATGACGTTACGGGCACCGAGGAAGCCTAGCGGCACGGCAAAAACCATCGCCAGTATCGTCCCCACATACGCCATCGCAACCGTCTCCAGCATAGAGCGCCAGAGTCCGGCGTGATCCCACTCCGCGATGCTCGTCCAGTCCAGCATCAACCGCACGATCACCCAGACCTTGGGCAGACTGGTGAAGATACGGCCGAGATCGAACACCCACATCAAGTAGAACAGATAACCGAGCACGCCGGCCACCAGCAGCCAGCGTGGCCAGCCGTTGCCGCGGAATGCCTCGGGATAGCGGGCGCGTTCGGCCTCGATGTCCAGCGTCGCGCTGCTCATGAGGTTGAGAAAGCAGAGGAAGGGGATCCGATGAAACGATGGCGGATTCGTTCCGATACCAGGTCGATGGCGACGACGATCAGCAGGATCAGGATGACGATTGCGCTGACCTCCTCATAGATGTTGAAGCTGATCACGCGCTTTAGCTCCTGACCGATACCACCGGCACCGACGAAGCCGATAATGGTGGAGGAACGGACGTTGATCTCGAACCGCAGCAGCCCATAGCTCAGGAAACCGGGCATAACCTGCGGCACGACGCCCAGCCTCATCTGGGCGAGCCAGGAACCGCCGACCGACCGGATACCATCGACCGGGCCCAGGTCGGCATTTTCGTTCAATTCGCAGAACAGCTTTCCCAACGCGCCGGTGGTATGCGCGGCAATTGCAACGATGCCGGCCAGGGGGCCGATGCCGAAGGGCCAGACCAGGATGAAGGCGAGCACGATCTGAGGGATGGTGCGCATCAGTTCCAACAGGCGGCGTGTGACGATGACAATCACGCGACTGCCGACGAAGGTTCGGGTCGCCGGGAAGGCCAGTACGAAAGCGGCGGCAAAGCCCAGCGCGGTCGCAAGGACGGCCATCTGGATCGTTTGCCACAACAGCGAAACATAGACATTGATCCGATAGAACCAGTAAGCAATGGACTGTGGTTCCTTCACCCCGCCGAACAGATGTGGCAACGCCAGAACGGCCACCGGGCCGGTGCGTGGGTTCGGTTCGATCGAAAACAATTTGCCAAAATACTCGCCGATGCGGGGGAAGCCCGCGGCGACCTTTTCCGGGGAGAAGCCAGTCCACCGGGCCGCGATGACGAACAGGAGGATGGCGGCGGCGAAGGTTAGCAGGGACTCGGCCTGGCGTAACCGGCGTAGCGCGCCGAAACGCTGCTGAAACAGCCGGTAGGAGGGGTCACCGGTGGGGTCGTCAGGGGGATCCGCGACAGGATCAAGCGCGGTCATCGGGTGCCGCGGCGCTCGGCTTCGCGCAGTGCGATAATGTCCTGGTAGAGATCGAGCGTGGCCGGTTGATAGCCCACGCCAGATCCTTGTTCCACCTGCGCGTAGATGTCCTTGTGCGACTTCGGGAGGTCGAGCATCAACTCGGTGAACGTCGTCTTCAGGCCAGCGGGCAAGGCGGACCGCATAGCCCACGGGCCGTTCGGTATCTTGCCGGATTTCCAGATGATCGCAACTTCGGACATTTTCAGCATGCCGTGGTCCACCATGCCGCGCAGGGCGCCTCGGCTATAGCCCTCATCGATATCGCCCTGACCAGAGGTCCAGGTGACGCAGGCATCGTATTGCTTGTGCAGGACGGCGATGATGCCCTGCTCATGGCCGCCGGCGAAACCGGTGTGGGAGAAATAAGCGCCGTCGGTCAGGTCGATGCCAGCGGCTTTAAGCGACGCGCTGGGGATCAGGTAGCCGGAGGTGGAATTCGGATCGGCCCAGGCCAAGGAGTGTCCCCTCATCTGCTCCAGCGAGGTGATGCCGGAGTCCTTCCGCACGACCATTACGGAGATGTAAAAGATCGACCCGTCTTTCTCCTGTGGCACGACGATGGGATCGAGGCATTTGCAATCCAGCCAGGCGCCGGCAAAGGACGAGGGGCCGAACTCCGCGAGGTCGAGCTGGCCGGCGGCCATGGCCTGCATCACACCGGCGTAGTCGGCAGCGGGATACAATGTTATTGGAATGCCGAGTTTCTCCTGCAGCAGGTGCTGGAACCCGTCGTACCGTGCCAGGTGGGTGGAGGTATTCTCCCCGCCCAACAGACCGATCCGGAGTTCCTTGACCTGCTGCTTCCAGTCCTGGGCGTAGGCGGCCAGCGATGGGGTCAGCGCGAACGCGACGAGCGCTAGGCGAACGATGATGCGGCGGATCATGGCGGAGGTCGCTCCCGGTCGGATGCTAGCCCGCCAGGTCGGCGAGCGAGCCTCGGGGAGACTAGTGGGGGTGACGCGCTCGTCCAGAGGTTCCTCATCTGCCTGGCCATATATTTCGCGCGCCACGGGTCGGTGAGGGCTTCGGACGCGCCGTCGAACACGATCGGGCCAGGGCGCCAACTCGAACAGCGGGCAAACTGATGTAATTCCCCGCTGCCGGGAAGCGTTATGGAAGACCCTTCACCAGCAACATCCTCGCCGTCGATCTGATAACAGCGCTGGCGGCGACCAACTGGAACAAATTGGCCACCACACTGCAAAATTATCTGACAAGGACCAACTCGGCACAGGGTGCGACACTGTCGATCTCAGCCATCTCCGCCGGTTCGGGCGTGGCGATGATGGCGCGGCCACCGCGGCCCTGAGCAGCCTGATCACCCGATCCGGCTCCTGACTTGGATGCGCCGCCGAGGCAACCGTGGCGGCGTCACCATGTATGGGGCCGGATTTTCGCCGGAACACAACCCCTAGCGGTCGGTCCGGAGGGTTATCCACATTATTTTGTGCGAGCGCTCTCAATTCAAGTTGACCACGCATCAGTCAACGGATAGGTCGGGAGTGTGACAACACCCGAGACAAAACCCCTGATCCGACTGCGTGGCCGCTCCATCATGGCGCTGGTTCTGGCGCCCGAGGTGCCGCTGGAAAACTGGCTCAGCGCCCTTGATGCGCAGATGGAACGGTCTCCCAATTTCTTCGACGCACGCCCGGTTGTGGTCGATCTTGGATCCGTTCCGCGGGAGCAATCTGGCGTGGCGCAATTCCTCCATCTTTTGGAACAGCGCGGCATCCGCATAATCGGCACCGAGGGTGCGCACCCGGCCTGGGACGGTATCGAGGCATGGGGTCGGCCTCTGCCGGTCTCGGCCAAGCCTCCCCGCGAGATCGAGGCACCGAAAGAAAAACCGGCCAAAAGTGCTCCGCTCGCGGAACCTGTTCTGCCCAGTGGGGACGTAAACACGCTGCTGATTGACCAGCCCGTCCGCTCCGGCCAGTCGGTGGTGTTCGAGCGGGGCGACATCACCGTGCTGGGTTCGGTCGCATCAGGCGCCGAAGTTATGGCCGGCGGGTCCGTTCACATCTACGGAACGTTACGCGGAAGAGCAATTGCCGGCCTGTCCGGACATCCCGGCGCACGGATTTTCTGCAGCAAGTTGCAAGCGGAATTACTGGCGATCGACGGCGTGTATCAAACCGCAGACGACATGCCGGCCAAGTTGCTGGGCAAGGCGGTGCACGCCTGGCTGGACGGCGAACAGATGAAAATCTCAGTCCTGGATTAAGGGGAACGCAGATGGGTAAGGTGCTGGTGGTGACGTCCGGCAAGGGCGGGGTTGGTAAGACAACCTCCACCGCCGCGCTCGGTGCTGCGCTCGCGCGCAGCGGCGAGAATGTTGTGGTGATCGATTTCGATGTAGGGTTGAGGAACCTTGACCTGGTGATGGGGGCCGAACGCCGCGTTGTGTTCGATCTCATCAACGTGGTGCAAGGGGACGCCAAGCTGGCGCAGGCACTGATCCGCGACAAGCGGATCGATACGCTGTCGTTGCTGCCGGCGTCGCAGACGCGCGACAAGGATGCGCTGACCCTCGTCGGCGTCGACAAGGTGATTGCCGAACTTCGAGAGAAATTCGACTGGGTGATCTGCGACAGCCCGGCCGGTATCGAGCGCGGCGCGCTTACTCGCGATGCGCAACGCCGATCTGGCGGTGGTCGTGACCAACCCGGAAGTTTCCTCCGTGCGCGACTCGGACCGCATCATCGGCATGCTCAACTCGAAGACGCTGCGAGCGGAAAAAGGTGAGCGGATCGACAAGCATTTGTTAGTCACAAGGTACGATGCCGGCCGAGCGTCACGCAACGAGATGCTGAAGGTCGATGACGTGCTGGAGATCCTGTCGATCCCGCTTCTCGGAATCATTCCGGAAAGCGAGGAAGTTCTCAAGGCTTCCAACATCGGTTCGCCAGTGACGCTGAATAATCCGAACAGCGCGCCGGCGCGAGCCTATTTCGATGCAGCGCGGCGGCTGAAGGGCGATGTGGTCGATGTCGTCGTTCCGATGCATCGGCCCGGCCTCATCGGCCGGTTGTTTGGCCGGAGGGTAGCATGAACCTGCTAGAGTTATTTCGGAAAAAGACTACCGCTCCAGTAGCCAGGGATCGGTTACAGGTGTTGCTGGCGCATGAGCGCAGCGTGATCGGAAAGTCCGATCTGCTGGCGACGCTGCAGGAGGAAATCCTGGCGGTGATCGCCAAGCATGTCACCGTTGACCGGGACGCGGTGCAGATCAAGTTGGACCGCGGGGCATCGTTTTCGACGTTGGAAATCGATGTGGAAGTTCCGCTCGACGTTGCGAAACTGGCCCAGGCGTCTGTCAAAGCGGGAGTTGCCGCTTCGGCCTGAGGCAGTTGTCGCCGTGGCCCCTTGCTGACCACGGCGATCACTGGCGTTTCTGTCCGTCCCCCATTTCGCCGCACGGCGCGGCGAAATGGGGAGCTAGTTACCCTTGGCTTTGATCGCCCACGGTGACGCCGACGAACATCGGCTGGCCGTCACGGATCACCCGCAGCGCCAACGCATGCTCACTGCCGCTCAACGCGTTGTGCATCGCCTTGGCAGCCTCGGCCGGAGAGGTGACCGCGTGGTTGCCTACGCCGACGATGACGTCACCAGGCTGCAGGCCCGCTGCCTCGGCGGGTGAGCCGGGTTGCACGTTCTGCACGACCGCACCCTTCGTCCCATCGGGCACGTCAAGCTGCTCGCGCATATCCGGCGATAGCGGCGCCAGGGCCAAGCCGACCTGAGCGTGGTGTGCCTCGCCGCCATGGTTGTCGTTGCTGGCGGTCTGTTCGTTCGGCAGCGTGCCGACCTTTACAGTAACGTCCTTGGTCTGGCCGTCGTGCAGGACACCTCAAATGCGCCTCGGCACCCGGCTGGATGTTAGAGACATTCACCGCCAGTTCCCTCGGGTTGGCGATCTTCGTGCCGTTCACCAACTCGATCACGTCGCCAGGCTGCAGACCGGCTTCCGCCGCCGGGCTATCAGGCTGCACACCGGCCAGCAGCGCGCCGCCATTCGCCTTCAGATGCATCGCCTGAGCCGTGCCGGGGTCGATCTGCTGAGCCTCGACGCCAACATAGCCGCGGACCACCTTGCCGTCCTTTTGCAGTTCCGCCGAGACGGTGCGGATCACGTCGGACGGGATGGCGAAGCCGATGCCGACCGAGCCGCCGGTCGGCGACAGGATCGCGGTGTTCATGCCGATGACCTTGCCATCCTGGGTGAACAGCGGACCACCGGAGTTGCCCTGATTGATCGGCGCATCGACCTGGATGAACTGATCGTACGGACCGGCGCCGATATCGCGGCTGACCGCGGATACGATACCGGCAGTGACCGTGCTGCTAAGCCCGAACGGGTTGCCCATCGCCACGACCCACTCACCCGGCTTCACGTCGCGCGAGTTGCCCAGCTGGATGAACGGCAGCGGGTGGCCGGCATTCACCTTAAGCACGGCGATATCGGTGCGCGGGTCGGTGCCGATCACCTTCGCCGGCAGAACAGTGCCGTCATCCAGCGTGACGCTCAGCGTTTTGGCGCTTTTCACCACGTGGTTGTTGGTAACGACTATTCCGTCCGCGCTGATGATGAAGCCCGAGCCCCGCGCTTCGACCGCGTGCTCACGCTGCTGTGGCATGTTCGGGATCATCTGGTTGAACGGGAACGGAAGTTGCTGCATCTGACCGCCCTGCTGCTCGTCCTCAAGCGACGCCGGGGTTGCTTGTAGTTTATTGGTGACGGAGACGACGGCTGGCTTGACCTGGGTCACCAGGTTGGTGAAGTCCGGCAATGTGTGCGGCTGCAACTGGGTGTCGGGCGGGTTGACCGGGGTGGGATTGTCGGCCCACGCGTTATGGCCGAGGGCGTAGCCGCCCAGGCTGGTGCCCGCCAACAATGTCGCGGCGAGCGCTGCTCGGCGGAATGGGCGCTTTTGGGGTGAAAGGCGTTGAGGTTGCAAACTCATGTGGGCATCTCCTGTTCCCGTATCTCGATAAGTAGGCGAAGTCGATGCGACACTGACCGGGTCAGGACCGCCAAGACGACAGCACGAACATGAGGGTAGTGAGGTGACCGTTCCCTAGGCGGAGCGATTAAACTCGTGTCATAAGCGCCACACCGCCAGAAAATTTTGTCGAATGGCGGAGTTTTCATCTGCGGGGCTCAAGCGGGACCAGGGCTTGACCAGCCATCACCTGGGGCGTCGACGATGAGAGCGTCGGGAGGCGCGTCATCCGCATCAGGGCGCGACGTGCTCGGGGCCCACAGGTTTGCCGCGATTGCCGCGAGAGCAGCAGCGCGGTCGCCGCCGCGGCGATCAGCGCGAACAGACATGCCACCAGGAAGATGCGCGTCGGCGCCACGCCAATCGCCAACAGATACCCGCCCAAAAACGGTGCAACGATTGCTCCGAGCCGCCCGATGCCAAGCGCCCAGCCGAGACCGCTTGTCCGCATGCGCGCCGGATAGAGCTTCCCGCACGCTCCGTTGAGGCCCGTCTGACTGCCGATGGTCGTCATCCCGGCCAAGAAAATTACGATGCAAAGAACGGCAAACGGGAGAGCGACAAGCGCGATCACCGCGATGAACACAGCACCCGCCGCATAATGCAGCGCCAGTGCCCGCTCGGGACCAGCCCGATCGATCGCCAGGCCAAGATACAAAACCACGAATATCGCGCCCAACTCCCTGAGGCTTGAGGCAAACACCGCCTGCGCCGGACTCATGCCGATCAGATTCAGGACCGTCGGCAACCAATAGACGAACAGGAACAGGTCCAGCAGGCTGCAGAAGTAGATGATCCACAGCAGTCCGGTCTGCAGGGCATAGCCCCGGCCGAACACCATCCAGACCGGATTGCCTGGCGCGGTCTCAACGACGCCACCCTCGGCTGCTGTGATGTCCAGGCGTTTGAGCAACGCGGCGTTGCGCGGGGACAAGACCTGCCTCGCGGCCAGGAGTCGCGGCGATTCCGGCAGCCATAATGCCAGCACCACCACCAGCAACAGGGGAAACACGCCCCCAATAATGAAGATCACCGGCCAGCCGGCTTGCCCGAGCAGCAACGCAACGGACTGGCCGCCAATGAAGCCGCCAAGCGGGGCGCCGGTAAACGTCGCCATGATCAGCGTGGCGCGCAGCCGATGAGGCGCATAATCGCCAGCCAACGCGGCCGCGCTCGCGAAGGCGCCCCCAATACCGAGACCGGTAAAGAACCGCAACAGGCTCAGCGTACCCAACGAGCCAGCGCCAGCGCTGAGTAGCGAGGCGAAACCGAAGATCGTCAGGCTGGCGAGCACCAGCGGCCGGCGGCCGAACCGGTCTCCGATCGGCCCGGCGCAGAGCGCTCCCACCATGATGCCGACACTCGACCATAGGAACGCCACCGTGAAAGCCGGCGGAGGTAAGTGCCAGACGTGAATCAGCGATGGCACCGCCCAGGCGATCGAGTTCAGGTCGTAGCCGTCGCACATCTGTACCAGGGTGCACAATATCGCGACACGGAGCTGCAAACCGCCAAACCGTTGGGTCTGAGCGCGGCCTCGGTCGCAGACAATGCCGCCATAGCCATCTTGGCCTCCCGACGTTTTTTGCTCGACGGTGCCGAGCAAGCTTCAGTCCGGTTTCTGCGAGTTTCGTTTTCCGTCTGGACGAGGCTTTCGCTCACACCTCGTCCCAGGGCCTTCGCGGCCGGACCTCTTTAAGTAGACAGTCTCTGTATTGAAAAACAAAGCTTACGGCAGAAAGCGGCGCGTCCTCCGGGCTTCTTTTCAAACACAACGGATCCTGGTCTCATGCGGATACTTTTCGGACGACCGCATGCGGGTAACTGAGTGATGCCGGATCGGGTGTCGCTAAATCCATGGGGCCGTATTCGGCGGCGAGCGCGTCAGGGCTGCCCCATGCAGCCGAGATCCATATAAATCGGGCGCCATCGACATTGCCCTGGCGCAGGCTACCGTTGTTCCCGGGAGCATGCTTAGGTGCTATCATTCTCAGCGTTCCTCAGTCCAAGTGGGGAGTGGCCTTAATTAACTGGGAGGACTGTCATGAAGCTCTACGATTGGGATTTCGCGCCGAACTGTCGCCGCGTGCGCATGTTTCTTTTGGAGAAAGGTATCGAGATACCAAGGGAGGAGTGTATCACTCGAGATATAGCGCTGAAGACTGGCTATATCGGCCACTATAAACATGCAATGGTGCCAATGCTCGAGCTGGACGACGGCACCCAGTTAGGGGAAGCGCTTTCAATCTGGCTCTATCTTGAAACTCTTCACCCCAATCCTCCGCTGATGGGTACGACCGCGCTGGAAAAAGCGGTTATCAGCGCCTGGGAGCGTCGGGCTTACGACGAAGGCATGGTTGGCCACGCGGAGATTTTCCGCAACTCCCATCCCCAGTTCGTCGACCGAGGTTTGCCGGGCCATGTTGACCCGGTCCCGCAGATCCCTGCGCTGATTGAGCGTGGCAAGCTTCGCGTTGCCCAATTCCATGAGAAGTTCAACGAGCAGCTTTCTAAGAACAAGTTCATTGCGGGCGACAAATTCTCGGTCGCCGATATCACCACGATCACCGTGTGCGACTTCGGGCTTGCTTTGGGAATGGCAATTCCCGACCGTTGCCCCAACGTGAAGCGGTGGTACGACGAGATGCAGAAGCGAGAAAGCGTTCAGAAAAGTCGGCCGACGCACATGCCGGATGGGACGCCGATGCCGCTCGCGGCGTAGTGCCCGCGATCCGAACCAGAATGCAGAACTGATCGCCAGCCTGACCGAGGAGGCGGTTGCGAGGCTTTGATTTGGGTCGCCCGCCAGGGAGCCGGCCTGCGCCTGCACCTAGGGGATGCGACCCAAAGCTGCCTTGATATCATCCAAATTCTTGAGAACGGATTGATGGCCGGCGGCGATCGCCCGTTCATGCGCATTCCAGTCGAACAGCCCAATGTTGCCCATCTCGGGCTTGAGCACGACGTCGCCATCGCGCCGTAGCCGGGACGCGGCCGTGTCGCTTCCTATTGTACCCACTCGCCACAGCAGCTCCCAGAGATTCGGCAGACCCATTTCGCCGTCAAATCGCGCCTGTCCTTCCAGCGACGTGCCGACGTCAACAGCGATCGCCGAGGCCACACCAAAGTCCCGGATGACGTCGGTCGGCATGTTATTGAGGACGCCGCCGTCCACATAGACCGCGCTCTGTTCGACAATCGGCGGACAAATTCCCGGCACGGCCGATGTAGCTCGGAGCCACGTCACCAGCCGCCCTGTTCGGTGGACGGCCGAAATACCCTCGGTCAGGTTCGTCGAGACGCAGAACAGCGGTATCGGCGAATCTTCGATGGCGATGTCTCCGAAGCAGTGGCCTAGCGTTCTTGCGAAGGCCCGCTCGGAATACAGTGCTGTTCGTGGAACCGCGAAATCCGAAAATCGCCGGCGATTGAACGCCGCCGCGAGGGTTCGCACAGTTGCCGCGAGGTCCCACTCCTGCGCGAACACCGCCGCCACGATGCCGCCGATGCTGGTTCCCCCGACCGCGTCTATCTGGATGTCATGCATCCTCAGCGCGTTGATAACGCCGACATGAGCCAGAGCTTTGGCTCCTCCGCCCGATAGCACCAGCCCCAACCCCCGCCCCGCAATCAAGCGGCTTGCGCGCGCGATATCCCGGGATGAGCGAATGTGATGATGCCCGGCCGGATTTACTGACTTCAGCCACTCGGTGGTTCTCGCCGGCACGATCGCGTCTTGCCAAAGCAGCATCAAGGACAGCGGTGTGTTGTGCGGAAGTCCCATGCGGATCGTGGCCACCGAGGGACAGTCTGCGGGTCCGGCTTCACCCTGTGCCAAAACCACAACGCGGTCGGATTGGCGGAGGCAAAACCTCGTCCACGCCGTCTGACCGCTTTCGCCGTGGAACAGTACGAAATCGAAGCATCTTTCGATCTCGGAGAACCATGTCGAGGTTCGCCCTGACGTCTGATCCGGCGATAGAACGGTGACGGTCCCGAAGGCCTCCAGACTAAGGGCGACCTGTTCGATGATCGGTCTGATGTCGATCGAGCTATCGGCCGGGACAAAGCAAAACGTGCGAACTTTAGCCGGCGCCGAGGATAGCGGCTCGGGGCGTCGCAGGCGCTGAATGACGCTGGAACAGATGGTCAGCAAAACGCCCGGAACGCGCGCGGTCACCGTTTGGAGGTCGGATTTTGACACGCGCAAAAGCTCGCTGTTGCGCAGCGCCCGGATGGTGACAGTCCGCGCTTCGCCGGTGATGAACCCGATGTCGCCGATAACATCGCCGACGCCGAACCGATCGAGCAAAACATCCCGATCGTTGGCCGCTGACCCATAGGCGGCAAATAGGCCGGCAACGACGATGTAGACCGCCTCCGGCTCCTCGCCTTCCAGGATGAGGGGGCCACCGCCGGGCACCGACATGATCGAGCAGATCGCCGCCAACGCCTCTATGGACACGTCATCCGCGAGCGGAAAGGCCCGGCGCAAATAATGTGCTCGGTCAAACACTGCCGGATCCCCGGCGCCGAAGCCCCGACGAGAAAACCAGCCGTCGGGCGGCCGCGCGAAAAGCCTAAGATTGTCCAACAGGCGGTTGATCCCGTCCGGCATAGAAGACCCTGGCTAACTCATAGTGTTAAAGCGGCGGCTTCGTCTCGATATGTTGGCCAGGAGAGTATGGGGGACTAAAATGAGTCCGCGGTCCCAATAGTTCGTTACCAGAGGGTACGACTGTCTGATCCGTGGTCAAAAAACGGTGCCTGTGGCTCGCTTACACGATCAGTGGCCAAGCATCCAAGGGCGCTGACCGGGTTGCGTTCTGGTTACGCCAGGCGTGTCGGCGCGCAGCGCCGTGCCAGAGCAGCAGCCGCACCCTGAGGGATGCCGCGAGCCCCGGACCGGTGCATTGGCACTACGCTCGTTGGTGGCAAAGGCGGCGCGACGAGCCGGGTCCATGCCGGACATCGCCGGCGCCACCAGAAGCGCACGCGGCGCCTCCGCGCCGCACTCCTCGCAGGGGTGCGGCGCGTCGAATTCCGCCATCGGCCGCAGCATGGTAAACGGTCCGCAGTCGGGGCAAAGGTAATCGTAGACCGGCATAGCCTCCTTACAGATCCGGCGCGAGCGGCATGTCCACGCCGCCCTTGATGCCGCCGGACGGCCCGTCGGCACCGGGATTGATGTCGAAGTCGAAGATCTCGGTCGGCAGCCACAGCGTCGCGCAGGAGTTGGGAATATCGACCACGCCGCTGATATGGCCCTGCACCGGCGCGGTCCCGAGGATCGAATAGGCCTGCGCCCCGCTGTAGCCGAACTTCGTCATGTATTCGATCGCGTTCAGGCACGCCTGGCGATAGGCGACGTTGACATCGAGATAGTGCTGCTTGCCGGCGTCGTCGACCGAGATCCCTCGAAGATCAGATAGTCGTTGTAGACCGGCTTGATCACGCTCGGTTTGAAGATCGGGTTCTTGATCCCGTATTTCGCCATGCCGCCCTTGATCAGTTCGACCTTCAGATGGATCCAGCCGGGCATTTCGATCGCGCCGCAGAAGGTGATTTCGCCGTCGCCCTGGCTGAAATGCAGATCGCCCATCGAAAGCCCGGCGCCCGGCACGTAGACCGGGAAAAACACCCGAGCGCCACGCGACAGATCCTTGATGTCGCAGTTGCCGCCATGCTCGCGAGGCGGAACCGTGCGGGCGCCGGTCGCCGCGGCGGCGGCCTTCGCGTCGCCCTTCAGGCGGCCCATATGCGCGGTTGGCGCGAACGGCGCATTGGCCAGCGGCGGCACCCGCTCCGGGTTGGTGGCGATCAGGCCGGTCTCACGCTTGTTCCAGGTATCCAGCAACTTCGGATCCGGCAGGCAGCCGATCAGGCCGGGGTGGATCAGGCCGGCGAAGTTCACGCCCGGCACGTGGCGGGACGAGGTGAACATGCCGTGGAAATCCCAGATGGATTTCTGCGCCTGCGGGAAAGTGATCGGTCAGGAAGCCGCCGCCGTTCTTCTTCGAGAAGAAGCCGTTGAACCCCCACGCGTTGTGCGGGAACGCGCCGATATCCAGGAAATCCACCACCAGAAGATCGCCCGGTTCCGCGCCCTCGACACCCACCGGGCCGCTGAGAAAATGCACGATGCTCAGGTCGATGTCGCGCACGTCGGCGGCCGAATTGTCATTCTTGATGAAGCCGCCGGTCCAGTCATAGCACTCGATGATGAAGTCTTGCCCCGGCTTCACCGTGGCGACCATCGGGATATCCGGATGCCACCGATTATGGATCATGTCGTTCTCATAAGCGGACTGCCGACAGATCAACCTTGATGAGAGTTTCCGGCATGATTTCCTCCATTACATTCAGAGTGGCAGTAAAACGTTGTCAGACCGCGAGGTAGCGGGCGACCTTCTCTTGATCGATGTCGGCGCGTGCGTCCTCATGGACGATGGTCCCGCCTTCGAGCACCAAGCACCCGGTCGGCGATGTCGAGCGCGAAGCTGAGCACCTGTTCGGAGCAACGATGCTCAGTCCACGCTCGTCGCGAATGCGCTTAAGCGTGCGCGCGAGTTCAAGAATGATCGAGGGCTGGATGCCCTCGGTCGGCTCGTCCAGCAGCAGCACTTTCGGGTTGGTCGCCAGCGCGCGGGCGATCGCGAGCTGCTGCTGCTGGCCGCCCGAAAGATTGCCGCCGCGCCGTGCCCGCATTTCCTGCAGCACGGGAAACAGCTTGTAGAGATCAGGTGGAACCTGCTTGCCGCGAGTGGACGAACAGGCCGGTCTCGATGTTCTCCTGCACGGTCATGGTGGAGAAGATCATCCGGCCCTGCGGCACGAAGGCGAGCCCTTGGCGACGCGCTCGTGGCTCTTGCAACGTGCGCCAGATCGGTGCCGTCGAGCATGATGCTGCCGGCTCGCACCGGCACCATGCCGATCAGCGACTTCATCAGCGTGGTCTTGCCCATGCCGTTGCGGCCGACGAAGACGACGATCTCGCCTGGCGCCACGTTGAAATTCAGGCCGTGCAGCACCTCGCTCTGGCCGTAGCCGGCGTGCAGGTCGGAGACGTTCAGCATGTGCCCTGCTCCTCAGTGGCCAAGATAGACCTCCACCACTTTCGGATCGGCTTTCACATGCGCGATCGAACCTTCCGAAAGCACGCGGCCACTGATGCAGCACCGTCACCTTGTGCGCGATGTCCTCGACGAATCCCATGTCGTGCTCGATCACCAGCACGGAGCGGTGCTGGATGACCTGGTGCAGCAGTTCCGCGGTCTTCTTGCGCTCGCTGACGCTCATGCCGGCGACCGGTTCGTCCAGCATCATCAAGGCCGGGTCCTGGATCAGCAGCATGCCGATCTCCAGCCATTGCTTCTGACCGTGGCTGAGATATTCGGCGAGATTGTCCAGATGGTCGGCGAGGAAGATGGTGCGCGCGACTCTCCTCGACCCGATCCCGACCTCTGCGTCGCGGCGAAAGCCGAGTGCGCCGAAAACCGAGCGGCCGCGGGGGAAGGAGATTTCGAGGTTCTCGAACACCGTAAGATCTTCGTAGATCGACGGC
Source organism: uncultured Alphaproteobacteria bacterium (assembly GCA_963778125.1). Taxonomy (GTDB): domain Bacteria; phylum Pseudomonadota; class Alphaproteobacteria; order Acetobacterales; family Acetobacteraceae; genus Rhodopila. The sequence goes on from CAVZTH010000043.1 coordinate 202,008, forward strand.
GTCTGGAACTTCCGGCCGATGCCGGCGCGGACGATCTCGTGCTCCTTCATGTGGGTCAGTTCCAGGCCCTTGAACTTGATCGATCCGCTGGTCGCTTTGGTGCGGCCGCAGATCAGATCCAGCACGGTGGTCTTGCCGGCGCCGTTCGGTCCGATGATGACGCGGATTTCGTTGCGGTCGAGGTAGAGAGACAGGTCGTCGACGGCGCGGAATCCGTCGAACGAGACAGTCAGGCCCTCGACGCGCGAGCAGGAAGTCGGTTTCCGGCGGCATGGCTGGCTCCTATTCGATCGCCGTGACGGATGCGTGCGGCGCCTTCGACCGATGCGATGGTCGGTGCCGCTGCGCTGGCGTGCGGCCGGCAGCACGCCGATCGACCAGCGGATCGATGTAGCTGCGATAGATGCCGGCCAGCCCGTTCGGGAAACGCCACGACGACCAGGATGAACAAGCGAGCCCATGGCGAACAGCCAGACCTGCGGCAGGTCCTCGGAGAACGTGGTGCGTGCCCAGTTGACCATCAGCGCGCCGTAGACTCGCGCCAAGGATCGAAGTGCGGCCGCCGACGGCGCAGAAGATCACCATCTCGATCGACGGCACGATGCCGACGAAGGACGGCGACATGAAACCGACCTGCAGGGTGAACATCGCGCCGCCGATCGCCGCCAACGCGGCGGCGAAGCAGAACACGAAGATCTTGAAGTCGGCGACCGACGTAGCCGGAGAAGCGCACCCGGTCTTCCTTGTCGCGCATCGCTACCAGGATGCGGCCCAGCTTGCTGCGGCGGATGAATTGCGCGAGCAGGACAGCAGGCGATCAGCAGGCCGCCGCATTGACGAAGTATAGAATGTCCTTGGCGTGATCCGAGCGGATGTCCCAGCCGTGCAGCGTGCGCAGATCGGTGATGCCGTTGACGCCGCCGGTATAGCCCTGCTGGCCGATGATCAGGATGGTCAGGATGGCCGCGATCGCCTGCGTGATGATGGCGAAATACGTGCCGCCCGACGCGGCGGCGGAACATCGCGACGCCGATAAGCAGCGCCAGCAGAACGGGGACCAGCGGCACCGCCACAAGCGTGAACGTCAGGCTGTGGAACGGCTGCCAGAACCACGGCAGCGCGGTAATCTGGTTCCAGTCCATGAAGTCAGGGATGCCCGGCGTGGACTGGATCTTCGTTGCTTCCGGCGTCGATGCCTCCAGCTTGAGGAACATCGCCATGCAATAGCCGCCCAGACCGAAGAAGATCCCCTGTCCCAGGCTTAGGATCCCCGCATCACCCCAGCACAGGACGAGCCCGAGGGCGACGAACCCATAGGTGAGGTATTTGCCCATCAGGTTTAGCCGGAACGCGTCCATCGCCAACGGGAAGACCAGAAGCAGAACCACCGCGAACAGCAGGATGAAGATGGCGTCTTTGCGAGTTAAGGAAGAATGTCATGATGCGCCCCTCACCGCCGGACCTTGAGGACAAACAACCCTTGCGGACGTATCATCAGGATGCCCACCACGCCCAACAGCACGATCACTTGCGCCATCGAGCCGCTCAGGAAGAATTCCAAGGTCGAACGGGCCTGCGATATAGTGAAAGCCGAGGCAATGGTGCCGATCAGGCTTTGCGCGCCCCCGAACACCACCACCAGAAACGTATCGACGATGTACAGTTGCCCGGCCGTGGGACTGGTTGACCCGATCATCGTGAACGCACTGCCGGCCACGCCTGCGATGCCGCAGCCAAGACCAAATGTGAAACGATCCACTCGCTCCGTATCAATCCCCACCGCGCTCGCCATCGCCCGGTTGGAAATCACCGCGCGCACCCGCTTGCCCCACCCAAGGCGGAAAATCAGCAGATAAACACCCACGGTTATGAACGACGTCAACACGATGACGATCATGCCGTTGATCGGGATTTGGATTGTGTCGGTCAGGTTGCTGGCGCCCATCATCCACTCCGGCTGATCGACGCCCACCTCCCGCGCACCAAACACCGACCGGTAAACCTGTTGCAGGATCAAACTGAGGCCCCAGGTCGCCAGCAAAGTATCGAGTGGCCGACGGTAAAGACGCCGGATCAGAACCCATTCCACCGCCATACCCAGCAAGCCCGAGGCGCAGAACGCGAGTAGCACGGCCACAAAGAAATAGGTGTTGAATGCCCAGGGCAAATACGTTGTGAACGCGCGCGAGGTCAGGAACGTTACGTAGGCGCCAAGGATCATGAACTCCCCGTGCGCCATGTTGATCACGCCCATCTGGCCAAAGATGACGGCCAGGCCGAGCGCCATCAGAACGAACACGGAGAACAGGATCAGGCCGGCGAAGCCCTGCATGGCCATGATCGAGCCGAGATCGCCGAGCGAGTAGCCCATCAGCATGAACTGTCTCCGTGAAGGTCCTGAAGAGCAACGTCATGGTCGGCGCAGGCCGGCCATCCACGTCTCATCGTGTCGGTCCAGGCAAATCCGTGGATGGTAGGCCTCCGCCTACCACGACGGCGGTCGCCCTTATCGTATTATTGGTAACCTTTGGGGAATGGATTAGGCTCCACAAGGTCGGCGGTTTCGTAAACCAGTTCGTATTGACCATTGACCAGTGCTTTGCCGACGCGGGTCTTGCTCCACAGATGATGGTTCTCGTGGATACGAACGTAGCCTTCCGGCGCGCCCTTGAACTCGACCCCGGGCGACGCCGCGGCGATTTTGTCGATATCAAAGCTGCCCGCCTTTTCCGCCGTCAGCTTCCACAGCCACGGGCCGAGGTATGCGGCCTGAGTCACGTCGCCGATGACGCTCTTGTCGCCGTAGGTCTCCTTGAAAGCGGCGACGAACTTCTTGTTGTTCGGATTGTCGAGGCTCTGGAAGTACTTCATGCAGGCGAACGCGCCGGCGATGTTTTCGCCGCCGATGCCGAGGATCTCGTCCTCGGTCACTGAGATCGTCAGCAGCGTCTGCTTGCTGAGGTCAACGCCGGCCGCCTTTAGCTGCTTGTAGAACGCAACGTTTGATCCACCGACAATGATCGCGTAGATCACGTCCGGCTTCACCAGCTTCATCTTGTTGATGACCGAATTGAATTGCGTGGAACCGAGCGGAAAGTAGTCCTCGCCGACGACTTTACAACCGGTCAAGTGGTTTTCGATGTGCTTGCGTGCAATCTTGTTGGAAGTGCGCGGCCAGATGTAGTCGGACCCGAGCAGATAAAAGGTTTTGGCGTTTTTGGTCTTATTCACCCAGTCGAGGCCGGCGATAATCTGCTGCGTGGCCTCCTGCCCGGTATAGATAACGTTTTTCGACTGCTCCAGGCCTTCGTAAAAGGTCGGGTAATACAGCATACCGTTCAGTTGTTCGAAGACCGGCAGCACCGCCTTGCGAGACGCCGAGGTCCAGCAGCCGAACACCGCAGCGCAATGGTCGCTGGCCAGAAGCTTTTTGGCTTTCTCCGCGAAGGTCGGCCAGTCGCTCGCGCCGTCCTCCTGGACGAACTTGATCTTGCGGCCAAGCACCCCGCCTTGCTCGTTGATCTGCGAAATTGCCAGCTTTTCGGCTTCCACCGATCCGGTCTCGCTGATCGCCATGGTGCCGGTCACCGAATGCAGGATGCCGACCGTAACGGTATCATCGGTAACCGCCAGGCCGGTTGTATTGACAGCCGAGGTAGCGGGGCCTTCCGCCCGTGCCATCCGTGGCAGCATCGCCGCCGCGGGCACCGCCGCCATTCCTTTCAAGAGTGTGCGGCGCAATGGTGACCGCCAAGTCGTGCCGAAAATGTCGTCTGCCATGAAATCCCCCGAACTGTTTGCGTGCGGGCAGGTTGGCGTCCATTGTGCAGTGCGAAAATACGTCAAATGACGTATATACGCTCGGACCTCGTGGATGCACCCTGCGGGCGAGCCGGCGACGATGGCGCGGAGGAAATCGGCACGGCTATGGCGACCAGGCAGCGGATCGTGCGCAGTCGGCGCGAATACAATCAATGGGTTGCGAACCAGACCCTTGAGGATTATGCGCTGCGCTTCACCGCTAAAAGCGCGCGCAAATGGTCGGCGGCCCGCGTCGCCAATACCGCGCTAGGTGGTATCTCGTTCCTCGCGCTGGAAGCCATCGGCGGGACGATCACCATCGGCTACGGGTTTACCAACGCGGTGGCGGCCATCTTATTGGTCGGACTGCTGATCTTCGCCGCCGGTGTTCCGATCAGCTACTATGCGGCGCGGGATGGCGTCGACATCGATCTGCTCACACGCGGAGCCGGCTTCGGCTATATCGGATCGACCATCACGTCGCTTATCTACGCGACCTTCACGTTCATATTTTTCGCCATAGAGGCCGCGATCCTGGCCTCCGTGCTGCAATCCTGCTTCGGGATCCCGCTCGGCATTGGCTACATAATCTGCTCGCTCAGCATCGTGCCGCTGGTGACCCACGGCATCACCTTCATCAGTCGCGTGCAGCTATGGTCGCAGCCGATCTGGCTGGTTTTGCAGGTGCTGCCTTTCGTCGCGATCGCCCTGACCGTGCCACATGCTTTCGCGGTCTGGCCAGAGTATCGCGGAAACGCGCCGGGCGCCGACGGATCGTTGCATCTGATCCTATTCGGCGCCGCCGGTTCCGTTGTCTTCGCGCTCATCGCGCAGATCGGCGAACAGGCCGACTACCTCCGCTTCCTGCCGCCCCGCCAAGCCGGAGCACGTAATGTCCGCTGGTGGGCGGCGTTGCTGGCCGGCGGTCCAGGCTGGATCTGTATCGGGATCTTGAAGCTGCTGGCGGGCTCATTCCTTGCCTGCCTCGCCGTCGCGGCCGGTATTGCCCCATGGCTGGCTGTGCAGCCGAGCGAAATGTACCGGGTTGCGTTCGGCTACGTGACCAGCACCCCACTGATCGCTCTGGCCCTGGCAAGCGTCTTCGTTGTTGTCTCACAGGTAAAAATCAACATCACGAACGCTTATGCCGGCTCCATCGCATGGTCAAACTTCTTCGCTCGTCTGACGCATAACCACCCCGGCCGCGTCGTCTGGTTGATCTTCAATATCGCCATCGCTTTGCTGCTGATGGAACTCGGCATCTACCAGGCGATCGAACATACACTCGTCATCTATTCTACCGTCGCCGCAGCCTGGGTCGGGGCACTCGTCGCGGACCTCGTGGTGAACAAGCCACTTGGCCTGAGCCCAGCGCACATCGAGTTCAAGCGGGCGCATCTCTACGACATCAATCCCGTCGGCGTAGGGGCGATGGTGCTGGCGGTCACCTTAGGGCTGATCGCCTATGGCGGTGCGCTCGGCATCGTGGCGGAAGCGTTTTCGCCTTTTCTCGGCTTCTTCGGCGCCTTCATCGCCGCGCCATTGATCGCCTGGGCAACCGGCGGCCGGTTCTACCTCGCGCGCAAACCGCGGGCGCACTGGGCGAAGCTGTCTACCCTGCAATGCGTGATATGCGAGAACGATTTCGAGCCCGAGGACATGGCGTTCTGCCCGGTCTACTCCGGCTCGATATGTTCCTTGTGCTGTTCGCTCGACGCACGGTGCGGGGACGGCTGCAAGCCGGAGGCTGCGCTGTCCAGTCAGCTTGTTGCCCCCATTCAGGTGCTGCTCCGCAAGCCGGTGAATGACCGGCTAACCGGCTCGGTTGGCCGCTTTTTCCTGCTGCTGAGTGTGTTCATAACGGTCATTGGAACGACCCTCGCGCTGATTTACCGGGCCATCCTACCTATGGCCGCGGACTGCGGCGCGCCTGCCTCGGCCTTCTGGATGGCCTTTTTCCTGTTGTTGCCGATCGCCGGCGTCACGGCCTGGCTGCTGGCCCTCGGCCAGCAAAGCCGCATCGCCGCAGAGAAGGAGAGCCGGCGGCAAACCCGGCTGCTGCTGGAGGAAATCGACGCGCACAAGCGCACCGACGCCAAGCTGCAGAAAGCCAAGGAGGCGGCGGAGGCGGCCAATCTCGCGAAAAGCCGTTACGTCGTCGGCATCAGCCATGAACTGCGCAGCCCGCTCAACGCAATCCTCGGTTACGCGCAATTGCTCGAGCGGGACAACTCGATCAGCCCGCGCCGGCGCGACGGTATCGGCATCATCCGGCGCAGCGGCGAGCATCTCGCCGGGCTGATCGAGGGCTTGCTTGACATCTCCAAGATCGAGGCCGGGCGTATCGAAATCGATCGCGATCCGGTGCCGATCGAAGATTTTTTACGACAACTGGTCAGCATGTTCCGCCTACAGGCTGAGGCGAAAGGCATCGGCTTTGCCTTTACGCGCCCGGATCGTATGCCCGCGGTCGTATATACGGACGAACGGAGGCTCCGGCAGATCCTGATCAACCTGCTGTCCAACGCCATGAAGTTTACCCGCGCGGGCGAGGTGCATCTCGGCCTGCGCTGGCGTAACGAAATCGCCGAGATCGTGATCGAGGACACCGGAATCGGTATTGCGGAAGCCGACCTCGGGCGCATCTTCGAACCTTTCGAGCGTGTCGAACAGCCGGATGGCTCGGCGATCCTCGGGGTCGGGCTGGGCCTGACGATCACCAAGCTTCTGACGCAAATTCTTGGCGGAGAGCTGACCGTTACCAGCACGCCGGGCGTCGGAACCCGTTTCTGCGTGCGCCTGATGTTGCCGGAGGCACGTGGTCGTCATCTTGCCCCCGCCCCAGAACGGCGGCTGTTGGGGTATCAGGGCGCGCGATTGACGGTGCTGATCGCCGACGACGACCCTGTGCATCGCGGTCTGATGGAAGACCTGCTGTCGCCGCTGGGTTTCGTCGTGTTTTCCGCCGCGACGGGCACAGACTGTATCGACGTGGCGTTGCAGTGCCAGCCGGACCTTCTGCTGCTGGATATCTCGATGCCGGGCCTCGACGGCTGGACGGTGGCCGAGCGATTGCGGCGGATGGGGTTTGAGCGGTTGAAGATCGTTGTGATTTCGGCGAACGCAGCAGAGTTGCGCCGCCCGCCCGGGGCGACCAGCTACCATGACGATTTCATGGTCAAGCCGGTTGGGCTTTCCGACCTGATGGCCCGGATCGGCACTTCATTGGCAATCGAGTGGAACACCCAGGCGGCCGACGTTCCCCTCCCGGACGAGCCGTTGCCAGATATCAGGCTGAACCATCAGCAGACCGAGGAATTGCGGCAGCTTTTGTCGATCGGCTATGTGCGTGGCATTCATACCCTGCTGAATTCGATCGAGGAGCAGGACCCGGAAAAGGCGCCACGCATCGCGCTCTTGCGGCGGTTCGTTGCGAACTTCCAGCTTGACCAGTTCCGTGATGCGCTCGGTCCGGAGATGGAGACGGAGTGAATCAGCCGCGCGCCATCGTTCTGGTTGTGGATGACAGTCCCGGCACGTTAGGCATGCTGAACGAAACGTTGGAAAGCGCCGGCTTCACCGTTTTGGTCGCTCAGACCGGGCAGGTAGCGCTCGACCTGGTGGACCGGGTGACGCCGGATATCGTGCTGATGGACGCGCTGATGCCCGGGCTGGATGGCTTCGAGACCTGCCGGCGTATGAAGCAAAAGCCCGCCCTCGCGGCGGTGCCAATCGTATTCATGACCGGGCTGACGGAGACCGAGCATGTGATCCGTGGGCTGGAGGCGGGCGGGATCGATTACGTAACCAAGCCCGTGTCACCGAACGAGGTTGTTGCACGGGTTGGGGTGCATCTTGCAAGTGCTCGACTGACCCGCAGCGCACATTTGGCGCTGGATACGGCGGGTCGGTTCCTGGTGGCGGTAAACCGTGAGGGGCGCGTGCTGTGGACGACGCCGCAGGCGTCATTGCTGATCCAGAAGGCAGGCGGAGCCGCCCTGGAGATGCTCCCGCCGCCGGTCCAGGGTTGGTTACGCGCCTGTATGGAGGGGCAGCCTGGCCCGCGAGCGGCCCCTACGGCGATGAAATTGAATGGTGATAGCGAGAGCTTGCAACTGTCCTTTATCGGCCAGGTTGGGCCGGACGAATTGCTGCTGCGCGTTGTGGCGTTGCGGACCGATGACGAGGAGGTGTTGCTGCGCAGCCGCCTTGCCGTGACGTCGCGCGAAGCCGAGGTGCTGCTTTGGCTGAGCCGCGGCAAGTCCAATCGGGACATCGCCGCCATCCTCGGCCTGAGCCCGAGAACCGTGAACAAGCACCTCGAGCAGATGTTCGAGAAGCTAGGCGTAGAGAACCGCGCCTCCGCGACAGCCCTGGCGGTTAGAATCCTGCAAGGACCTGCAACGATGTCTAAAGGTCAGTCTTCCAATGCGCGACGGCGCGCTTTTGAAACATGTCCCGAAATTGCACCGTAGAACGTTCCTGAACCTCCCCGGTGCCCCAATCGAGGATGACACCATACTGGCGCACAACGTCCAGGCGGTCGAGATCGCCGGCCTTGTAGCGCCGTGCGACGTCATCCGGCGATGCAGCGAGCCAACTACGCCGCTGCGCGCGGATGTGCGCACGTTCCCGCTCCGTGGCCGCGTGATCGATGGCGTATTCCGCGAGATCCCTGTCGACGACATGCAGCACCACCCCATAATCCGTTCGGGCGCGCGCCAGGGAGACATAATCGTCCGCGACATCCTCCCGCACCAGCGCTGGGTCGCGTTCCAGCGGATCGCCGTAACCGCCGCCGCCCGCGGTGGGGCGCGAAAAGACGTCCCCGGCGGCCAGCGGCAGGTCGGAAAAAACCGAACCGAGCCACAAATCCTGATCCGATCCGGCACGCCTCAGGCTCAAGCCGTGCGGCATCGACGGCAGACCGCCGTTGATCCCCCAAACGATGGCCCGTTCCCGATCGCAGATATAGGAAATCACCGTGCGGTCGGCATTACCCAGCGTGGTGGTCTTGCGCACGCCGGCGCCGCCACGCCATTTGCCCGGCCCCGGCGAATCCGTGAGAACCTGATACTCGTTGGTCAATATCGGAGAAACCCGCTCCTGGCCTTCAACCGGCTGCGACTGCAAGCCGGTGCCGAAGCAAGCCGTGGTGACGTTGCAGCCGTCTCGGCCGTTGCGTCCGCCCCAGCCGCCGGGAAGCCAGTCGTAGAACATGAAGATGGGCTTGCGCATCACCGCGCAGGTCGCGCCCGCCGGTCAGCAGATACTCCAGGTTGAACGCGCAGGCGATCGCCCGCTCGGGCATGATCTTCGACCAGATTTCGTAGATCGAATTCATGATCTTCTCGAACGGCATCAGGAACCCGGTCACCGCGATCGGCCAGCGCGCGTTGACCACGGTATCCTCCGGCGCGATCACCTCGATCGGCCTGTAGAAGCCCGAGTTCAGCGGCAGGTCAGGGAAAAACGTCTTCATGCCCGCCACCACCGCCGAGAACGTGGTGCCGAAAGCCGAGTTGTACAGCGAGCCGATGCACGGATGGCTGCCGGTGAAATCGTAGATCGCGCGATCCCCGGCGATCGTCAGCTTGACCTTGATCGGGATCATCCCTTCCTCGCCCGCCGGGTCGCGGTCGATGAAATCCTGCGTTTCCCACGAGCCGTCGGGAAGTGCCGCGAGCCGCTGCCGCAGCGCGCGTTCGACATAATCCTGCACGTCGGCAAAGCCGCTCATCACGGTCTGCTTGCCGTATTTCGCCGACAAGACGGAGGATTTCCCGTTCGGCGACGCGGGTTGCTTCAGCCTGCGACTGCATGTCGCCGATGATCGAGGCCGGATCGCGGGTATTCGCCGCGATCAGATGCGCGACGTCGCGGCGGAATGTGCCCCCATCCCACAACCGCACCGGGGTGATGCGGATGCCTTCACGGAACATCTCCTTGGCTGCCACGTCGAACGATCCGGGCACGCTGCCGCCGACATCGGACCAGTGGCCGTTGGACTGCGAGAACGCGATCGGCGCATCATCGACAAAGATCGGCCGAATAAGCCGCACGTCGGGAAAATGCGTGCCACCGGCATAGGGATCATTGATGGCATAGACATCGCCCGGCTTCATATCGCCTTCGAAGAAACGAATGACCTCCTTGCATGTATAGTGCAAGGTACCGACATGAACCGCGATATCGGCATTGCCCTGCGCGATCGAATCTCCGTTTACGTCATTCAGCGCATTCGAAAAATCCCGATTGTAGATCACAAACGAATAGCATGTCCGCAATATCTGCTCGGCCATCTGATCGACAGTCGTGATGAACGAGTTCTTCAGCACCTCGAAGGTAACCGGATCGAGGGCGAAATCCTGCTGCACGGCCATCTTCAGCCACCCATCCGCATGACGATGTTGAGGAATCGGTCCACCTTGGCGCTGCACCCCCGGCGGGATGACCGTGGTCGAATCAAGTTGCTCGACGATTGCCGGCCCCTCCAGCGCTGCGCCGGCCGGCAGATCGTCGCGGCGATAGACCGGCGTTTCAGCCGCTCCATGGCCATCGAACCAAACGGTGCGGTGCTCGCGACGCCGCCGGCATGCGGCCGTTTTCAGGGTGCTCGCGAAACGCCGCCTTCGGCACGATCCCGACCGCGCGCAGGTTAAGTCGATAGATGTCCACCGGCGCATCGTCGCGGCGAAAGTTGTATTCACGCTCATGCTGGACATGAAACCCGCCGACCAGATCAGCGATCGGCCCCACCGGTTGCCCGGCCGGCACCGCGAGCGAGCGCCACTGCCCCCGATACATCATGTCGATGCTGCGCTCCATCACGACGTCGAGGTCGCTCACGCCCTCATGGTGCATCCGGTCCCACGCTTCCTTTTCGAGCGCGCGCGAATTCGGTCTCAATCGCCGCGGGGTCGGCGTCGGCGGCCGGCATGATGTAGCTCGCCGCGAGATCATGCTGCACGTCGACCAGCAGACATCCCAGCGCCGAGGTCACGCCTGGGCTGGGCGGCACGATCACGGTCGGTATCGAAAGCTCGCGCGCCAGCGCCGCCCCGTGCAGCGGCCCGGCGCCGCCGAACGCCACCAGCGCGAAGTCACGCGGATCATGACCGCGGCTGATCGAAATCAGCCTCACAGCGTCCGCCATGTTGGCATTGGCAACTTTCAGGATCGCCTGCGCGGCTTCATGCAGCTCCATCCCCAGCGGGGCCGCGACATCGCGCTGAACCGCCGCCTCCGCCAACGCCGGATCGAGCCGCACGCTGCCGCCCGCCAGTCCATGCGCAAGCCGGCCGAGCACCACATGCGCATCGGTGTTGGTCGGCGCCGAATTGCCGCGGCCATAGCACGCCGGACCCGGATCGGCGCCGGCCGATTGCGGGCCGTTGTGCAGCGACCCGGCGTCGTCGATCCAGGCCAGCGACCCGCCGCCGGCGCCGATCGTAAGCACCTCGATCGACGGAAAGCGGATCGGGTAGCCGAACTCGATGAACCAGTCCTTGGTGACGCGCGACCGCCCCTCCCAGGCCAGCGAGACATCGCAACTGGTGCCGCCCATATCGAGACCGATCGAGTTGGCATAGCCGCACTGCATCGCGATATGGCGGCTGGCGATCGCGCCCGCGGCGATGCCGGATCCGGCGAGGCGCGCGGCAAAGTGTCGTGGCTCCTTTCGCCGTCATCACGCCGCCGCCGCTGTGCAGCAGCAGAAGGTCGCTGCGATAGCCGCCCTCGGCCAGCCGGTCGCCGAGCCGCGCGGTATACTCGCCGACGACCGGGGTCAGCACAGCGTTGACAACGGTGGTGGAGAACCGCTCGTGTTCAAAAATCTCCGGCAGCACATCGGCGCTGGCGGTGATCGGGATGCCCGGCAGTTCCTCCTCCAGGATGGCTTTCATCCGCCGTTCGTTGGCGCCGTTCATGAAGGCGTTCATGAAGCAGACCGCGACCGCCGCGACGCCGCGCTTGCGCAAGATGCGGGCGACATCCCGGGCTCCCGCTTCGTCGAGCGGGACCACAACGCGCCCCTCGGCGTCCACCCGCTCGGTTACCGTAAGCCGGTCGCGACGCGGGATGTACGGCCGGGCGACGTCCTTGTAGGTGTCCCAGAGATCTTCTTTGTTGGCGCGGCGGATTTCGATCACGTCGCGAAATCCCTCGGTGCAGACCATCGCCGCACGCGGCAGGCGCCGGGTGATCAGCGCGTTGGTCGCGACGGTGGTGCCGTGGGAGAACAGCGTCACGTCGGTCAGATCGACGTGTTCCTGTGCGAGACCCGCGAAAAGGCCGTCGATGGGGTCTTTGCTGGACGCGGTCTTTGCGACCCGCATCACCCCCGTGGTCTCATCGAGCAGACAGAAGTCAGTGAACGTGCCACCGATATCGACGGCTATACGCAGGCCCATCTTGCCTATCCCATGCTGTCCGCGCCCGTTGGCTAGATGAAGCCACGACTTCGACGTTGAGTTTGCACGTCGATCGACCGGGTGGCAACGTCCCGCGTAGCCCTGCGCTGGCGGCGTTTTCGAAGCAAACCCGGGGAGAACCGCCTGCGGCGGGTTCACCGAGGGCTTAATACCAGGAAAGGCAGAACGCGAGATTACTTCTCGCCGACCTGGGGTAGCCGCCGCATGGACTGATCAAAAATAGTTGGCGGTTCTACACTCGAGCTTGAAATCAGGACGGCATCCTGGCGAATTGGGTCCGCTCCCCGCTCGCGTGAAACCATGGCTGAGCGCTGCTGCAAAAAAGCTCCATTGTCGGCTTGTAGGCAGTCGGGTCATCCAAGCTTCCAGCCAGGAAGATTGTCACACCGGGAAACGCGTCGGCCTCGACGAGCACCCCCGAACCGCAGTTCGGACAGAAGCGGCGGTGGAGCGCCCGGCCGGCGTCGCTGATTTCGTCGTAGGTCTTCAGGTCTCCCTGCACGCTGACCGAGGAAGTCGGGAAGCCTATCGTCGTTTCGAATGCAGAGCCGGTGAAGCGCTGGCAATTGCGGCAATGGCAAATGCCACTGAACGCTGGCTCGCCTGTCGCGGTATAGCGAACACGCCCGCACAGACAGCCGCCGGTCGTATCGGTCATTGTCGTTCTCCCCTCAGATTTTCTTGGCCGCTATCATGGCATGATCCGGCGGCGTTCGCACGCCAAATTCTCCGAGGGAAATCCAGCGATAGTAACGCTTGCTTCAGCGAGCGCGCTGGCCGCGGAGGAAATCGAGGGCCGTGGCAAAGATGACCACGACGCCAAGCGTGATCAGCTGGATGTAGCCGCTGATGCGCAGCATATCCATCCCGTTTGACAGCATCGTAACGAACAGTGCGCCAAGCAGAGCGGAGCTGACACCGCCGCTACCGCCGCGCAGGCTCGCGCCGCCGATCACCGCCGCCGCGATGCTTTGAAGCATCAGGCTGCCGCCGAGGTTGGGCTCCCCCGAACCGGTGCGCGCGATCAGCATCAAGGCGCCCAGCGCCGCCAGCAGCGAGCAGGCCACGTAAGTGCCGCCGAGAACGAGCCGCGCCGGCAGACCCGCTACCGATGCGGCGCGCGGGTTGCTGCCGATAATATAGACCGCGCGGCCGAATACAGTGCGCGTCAGGCCAAACCATGCAAGCAGCAGGACCGCCATCGCGATAGCCACGGTGACCCGCACGCCCAGAATATGGTCGTCGGCGAGCAAGTCGGAAAAGCTGTCCGGAACCCCGAATACCGGCTTGCCGCCGGAAATTGTCGTTGCGAGACCGAGGCAGATGTTCAGGCTGGCAAGTGTGGCGATGAACGGATTGACCCCAACGGCGGCCACGAGCAGGCCGTTGAACAGACCAACCGCCAGTCCGAACGCAAGCCCCACAGCGATACCGGCCGCGAGAACCCACCATGCCGGATCCTCACCATGGCCCACCAACACCAGCGCGCTCGCCACGCCCACGGCCGACACCGTCGTGCCAAGCGACAGGTCGAAACCGCGCGTGAGGATCACCAGCGTCTGAGCCACCGTAAAGATCACCAGGTAACTCGCCTGCTGCATGACGTTGAGCATGTTGCCGCGCGAGATGATGCGCGGCTCGATCAGCGCGAATGCAATCTCCATCAGCACCATCAAGGCCAGGAGCACGGGTTGGGTGCCAACCCCTCGAAGGGCCGCCGCCGCGAGGCGCGGGCATCAGACACGAACTGTCTGCCGGCGCCGCCCCAGCACCTCCACGCTGACCGCCACCGCCAGGACGCACCCCAGCACGATCGACTGCACCCTGGTATCGATGCGCATGAGATCCATAGCGTTCGTCAGCGTGAGCAGAAAAATCGCGCCGAGTGCCACCATCTCGACCCTGCCGATGCCGCCGCGCAAGCTGACCCCGCCGAGCACCGCCGCGGCCAGACTCTCCAGCATCAGCGATTTGCCGGTGCTGGCCTGGCCCGACCCGATTTCAGCAGTCAGCAACAGGCCCGTCACCGACCCCAGCAACGAGCTTAGCACATAGGCGAGGAGCAGCATTCCGCGCGCGTTGATTCCGGAATTGACCGCCGCCTGCAGATTGCCGCCGCTGGCATAGATGTACCGGCCGATCCTGGTCAGATTGAGCAGGCACCAGAGCACGCCGACGACGACGACGGCTGCATACAGCGCGATCGGCAATCCCAGCACGATCGCCCGTCCCAGACCGGCGACATAGCTGGGCGGCATGCCGTAAATCGGAATGCCGTTGGTCAGCAGCAGCGCAAGCCCATTGGCAATCGACATCGTGCCCAGCGTCGCCATGAACGGTGGAACACGCAACAGCGCCACGCAAAGTGCATTGGCCAGACCAACCAATAACCCGCAGCCGAGGCCGGCCAGCACGCCCAGTCCGATGATCGTCCGGCGCCCGTGCACGCCATATTCGGGCAGCCCAGCCATCACGCCGGCAGAGGCGACGCTGGTGAGGGCGATCACCGCGCCGATCGACAGATCGAGCCCACCCACGATCAGCACCAGCATCTGACCTGAGGCCGCGATCATCAGAAACGACGCATTCCGCAGCACATTGACGATGTTCTGAGCGCCCAGAAAATAAGGCTGAGTCACCGACAGCACGACTACCAGAAAAACGAACAGCACCGGCAGGACGCCGGCGTCTCCGAACAGAATGGTCGTGCGCAAGCGCGCGTGCACCGGCCGGCCGCTATCCCCGCCAATGCTCATTCTGCCGCCCGATGGTGCCCGCCATGATCGGCTCCGGCGAAGAAGTGCGAAAGGACGCGCTGCTCGCTGATTTCGTCCCCCTGCAACTCGGCCACGATGCGCGCGCGGTGCATCACGTACAGCCGCTGCGACAAGTTCATCACCTCAGGTAACTCCGATGATACCAGGACGATCGCGGCGCCCGCTTCGGCCAGCGACTTGATGAATTCGTACACCTCAAACTTCGCGCCCACGTCGATTCCCACTGTCGGCTCGTCGAACAGGAATACGCTAAGGTCGCGCGTCATCCCGCGGGCCAGCACAACCTTCTGCCGATTTCCGCCGGACAGGTTGACCACGCCTTGCTCAATGCGCAGCGGACTAAGGCGGAGCTTTTCCACGATCCGCTGCACTAGGCGACGCTCCTCCGCTCGGCGAAGCACCGGGCCATGGGCGAAGGCGGCGCAGTCGAGCGAGGCCATCGACACATTTTCGCGGACGGGACGGGACAGGGCGAGCCCCTCCGCGACGCGGTCCGAGGGAAAGTAACAGATGCCCGCACGCAACGCCGCCCTTGGCGTGAGGCCGTGGATCTCCTGGCCATGATGGCGGATCGTGCCTCCCGTGATCACCTCCAATCCGAAGGCGGCCCGTATCAGTTCCGACTTGCCGCAGCCGACGAGCCCCGCGATGCCCACTACCTCGCCGGCGCGCACATGGATCGAGGCCTCCTCGACCAATCCGGTGGCCAGCGACAACCGATCCGTTTCGAACAATACCGCGCCCGGCGCCCCGCGGATCTCCGGGAACAGCGCCTCCACCGCGCGGCCGGTCATCAATTCGATCAGTTGACGATCGCTCACAGACCTCGGCGAGCACCGTCGTGATCTTGCGACCATCCCGAAGCACGGTGATCCGGTCAGCCAGCCGTCGGATCTCGGCGAGGCGATGAGAAACATAAATAATCCCAACGCCCGACGCCTTCAGGCGCGCCATCAGTTCGAATAGCCGAGCGGTCTCCGCCTCGGTCAGCGAAGCTGTCGGCTCATCGAGAATCAGGAGCCGGACATTGGTCAGCAACGCCTTGGCGATCTCGACCATCTGCTGGTGCGCGCGAGACAGTTCGCCGACCTTTCGGTCAGCCTGCAGGTCAAACCCGAGTTCGGCGATGATCTCCCGCGCCCGCCGCCGCATGGTTTTCCGGTCTAGCACCCCGAGGGCGCTTTTCTCCCGCCCCAGAAACAAGTTGTCCTGGACGCTAAGATCCGGGGACGAGGCTGAACTCCTGGAACACCGGACTGATCCCGATGACCCGGGCGCGATGCGGCGTCAGGTCGGAGAGGCGTTCGCCCTGATAACGCATGTCCCCGGAATTGGCGGGAAGTGTGCCGGCGATGATGTTGATCAGCGTCGATTTCCCAGCGCCGTTCTCGCCGAACAGCGCATGGATCTCACCGCGCCGCAGGTCGAAATCCACGCCGTCGAGCGCGAGCGCGCCTGGGAAGCGCCGGGAGATGCCGGTCATCTCCAGCAGCAACTCCGCGTCGCCCCCTTTCGCGGCGCCCTGCGCGTGCCAAGCATCTGATCTGCTCGGCGTGTCGGGCGCCGCTGGCGTCATCACTTCGCGGAGACAGAATACTCCGCCTTGAAGCTGGCCGGCGCCAGCACAAGGCTCATGTCGATCTTGCTGAGATCTTGTTTGTCGATAATCGAGGGGATTGGTAGCGAATACTTCATGTAAGGCTTGTGCTCGAGGATGCGCACTGCGGTATCGATTGCCACGCGTCCCTCGAGCACCGGATACTGTGTCGCAAAGGCCAGGATCTCGCCCTTGTTCAGAGCGTCCAGCATGGCCTGGTTCTCATAGGAGGAAATGATGAGGGTGCTGTCGCGATTGGCCTGACGCACCGCACCGATCGCCGCTTCGGCGGCTGGGGCACAGCCCCAGATCACGTTCATGTCGGGATAGGATTGCAAGGCGTTCTGGATCAGGCCGAGTTGCACCGCGACGCCGCTATCGCCGAACTTCTCCCCCAGCAGCTTAATATTGGAGTCCGACTTGATCGCGTTCTTGAACCCCTGGTTGAACTGCTCGGCCCAGCCCGAACCGGCTGGTCCAGGGAAGTTCACGACATTCGCCGGCTTGCCGTGCAGGTCGTCGGCGAGGAATTTACCGGTCTGCTCGCCCATGGCCGTGAAGTCGACAAACATCCGCGCGGTGGCGGGGGCGGTGGGCAGCGGATTGACCGTGCTGATTACCGGCTTGCCGGCCTCCGTCGCCTTACGAATGGCGCGCGTCAGCCCGGCTTCAGAAATCGGGCCCACGACAATCGCATCAAAATTCCCCGCCATGCAGTCGTCGAACTGCGCGAGTTGCTGGGGCAGGTTCTCGTAGCCGCCCGCTTGGTAAAGCGTCATGTTGACGCCCATACGCCTGGCTTCCTCGACGATGCCGTAGTCAACCGCGACCCAGAAGGTGTCCTTCATGTGCGGGAACAGCACGCAGATGTTCCATGCCTTGGAGGCCTTCGGCAGCGGCGCATAATCGGTTTCGACAGGCTTGCCCGAGTCCATGTCGTAGACTTTCACCGGCCACCAGTCCGCGGCCCTGGCTGCCGGGGCCGAACATAGAGTGACAATCGCAAGTGTGACCGCGATCCAAGCCTTTTTCATGATTGTCTTTCCCTGTTGCTGGATAGCCCGCGGTATTCGCGGATTCTGTCCTGAATGTTCTGGAGAAATTCCTTTAGCACCGGGGAAGCCACCCGGACGATCTGGCCGTGGGCGTGTCGCTGCGCAAGCAAACCGCAGCATGAGTGATCGACACTATCGACATCGGTTTGCACTTTCTACGGGCCGCACAACGCTTTGCTTTCGTGGAGGCAAGTTCGCACAGCCCGCTTGGCCGCACAATATGTGCTACAACAGCATAGGCGGAATGGTGGGTTGCATTCGTGTCGCTCTTCCGCCCGAGCGAAGGCTTCTTTCGGGAACTCCGGTATACAGGCGCTTTGCAGCCAGGCTTAGAAGATGAGTCCAACGAAAATCCGCTGCGGCTGAAGGTTGATCGACCGGTGTTCGGCAGCTCTGAGGTGAGGCGAGCCTTTCAGCCACCTTTAAGTGGCTCGGCGGACGTAGCTCTGCGAGCGGCAACTCAGCAGAGGGCGGGCGGCACCCCAGTCTGTGGTTTTCGCCGGGGAACAATCTGGACGAAAAGAAGTTCAGGCATGGGACGCGGAGGGGACTGACCTTGGAATCATCGTGGGAAGGCACGAAGGCACGGGTGCGCAGCCATATTTTCCGAATATGGACCGCATGCGCCGTCCTGGCCGCTTACGTCTATGGGTGGCTCTATGTCCCGGAGTTGCTCACCTGGTGGAAGCGGACGACCACCGCCGTCATCGAAGATGGATGTGCCCTTCTGCCCTACCCTTGGGGAGACCGTATTGAGGCTACACTCGGGAACTTCGGCCTGTGGATCCAAATCACCCTCGCTATTATCGTCTTCCGCATCTTGATGTGGCTGGTGATCTCCGCGCTAAGGCGCGGTTTGGCATCCCGCGATCCCAAGCGTGACGGTTCTCAACCACCACACGGCGCGGAAGACAGGGACTTGGCTTGACGGGGAACAACTGACGGAGAAATTGGCAATGAGCAATTCCTCAAAACGTTATACCGGCGGCTGTCTCTGCGGCGCGCTGCGTTATGAAGCTGACGGCGAGCCGCGGATGACCGGTCACTGCTATTGCGAGGATTGCCGCAGAGCGTCAGGCTCGGGGTTTATCCCGTTCATGGGTTTTCCCAGCAGTGCCGTCCGCTTCAGCGGTGAAACCCGAATGTTCGTATCGAAGTCCGCCAGAGGCGGGGACGCCGTGCGCAATTCCTGTCCAATTTGCAGCAGCCTGGTGTTCGGTGGACAGATTGGCAAAGACAATTCGTTCACGATCTATGCCGGATCCCTCGACGATCCGTCATCGTTTCGCCCGAAAATCGCAATCTTTGCCCGCAATCGACCGGCCTGGGCGGTCATACCGCCGGACCTCAAGATTTTCGACGGAATGCCGCCCGGATAAAGCTGGCTAGCGAGGCATTGCCGACGGGGACGCACTCCGATCACGGCGACGTGGCGCGCATCGGCGATGTGAAAAGGCTATCGCAGGCGGCTCGGCAATAGTTCGCCTTTACTCTCCAATACCGGATACGCCGCGGCGGCGACAAGATGCGCGTTCACCCGCTTCAGGTCGCGCAGCGCGTCCAGGTTCAGGGCGCTGATTTCCACGCTGCCCACCCTGCCCTCGCGCAGGTGCTCGAAATGCGCCGCGGTGGCCTCGGCTTCCAGCCCCCGAAACACTTCCTTTTCCTCGACCAGCAGGCGGGCGGCGCGGTCGTCGCCGGTCACCAGCAAGGCGGCTGCCGAGCGCAGGTTCGACACCAGGCGGTCCACGACATGAAGTAACAATTCCGCCTCGGCGGGGCCGAACATCAGGCCGCGCTTGATCTGCTTGGCGATGACCCCGAGCAAGCCTTTGTCGACCACGTCGCCGGCGTGCTCCAGATTCGTGGCGAAGCACAGAATTTCCACCACCCGGCGGTGATCGTCCTGGGTCATCGCCTCGGACGGCAGGGCAGTCATGTATGCCTTGATCGCGGTGTTCAGCGCGTCGAGCACGTCGTCCAGGCGTTTCAGTTCGCCCAGTTGCCGGCGGTCGGGGCGTTGCAGGGCCTCGCGCAGGCCGTGCAGCATGGCTTCGAGAGCATCGGCCATGCGCAGCGCTTCCCGGGTCGTGGCGCCGAGGGCAACCATTGGGACCTCGACCGCGGCCGGGTCCAGATACATCGGGCGGCCAGGGTCAGCGGTGTTGACGCGGACGGGCAGCAGGCGGCGCAGGAGGCTGGCGTAGGGGGTTAGCAGCGGGAAGAAGACCAACGCCAAAATCAGGTTGAAACCGGTGTGGAAGTCGGCGACGACCCGTGCGTTGTCGGTGTCCACGGTCACCAGCCACGGGCCTAGAACAGGCAGTGCTGCGAGGGCAGCTACGACGCCGATCATCCGGTTGATCAGATTGCCGATCGGCAGGCGGCGGGCGGCGGGATCGTCACCGGCACCGCCTTCCAGCACCGGGTTGATCGCGGTGCCGAGGTTGGCGCCCAGTACCAGGGCAAAGGCGGCATCCGGGGGCACGACGCCCCTGCTCGCGAAGGACATAGTCAGCAATACCACGGCGACGCTGGAGTGGGCGGCCCAGGTCAACCCGGCTGCCAGAATGACGTCCAGCACGGGTTGGGTGGAGACGGCGCCGAGCAGCATCCTCAGGCTGGGGACGTCTTCGTATGGGTCGAGCAGGCCGACGAATTGATGCAACGCCATCAGCAACAGGCCAAGACCGATCAGCACCCGCCCGAAATCGCGAGGGCCGGCGCTGGCCCGGCGGAACATCAGCACGCCGATCAGGATGAGGGCCGGGGCGAGCTCGGCGACGTTGAAGGACAGGATCTGGACGATCAGCGTGGTGCCTATGTTGGCTCCAAGCATGACGGCGAGCGCGGGGACCAGGTCGACGAGGCCGCCTGCGGCGAAGCCGGTAACCATCAGGCCGGTTGCGGTGCTGCTTTGCAGAATGGCGGTGACGCCGATGCCTGCAAGGAGCGCCTGAAAGCGGTTGCGCAGCGCAATACCGAGGAGCCAGCGCAGACGGGCGCCGAGTGCCCGCTGCACGCCGGTTTGGACCATGTGGACGCCCCACAGCAGCAGGGCGACGGAGCCGGCGAGGTTCACCAGCGTGATGGACAAATCCATGCGCCCCCCTTGGTTCGCGAGCGTTGGTCGATATAGGGAAGTAAAGCACGCTGTTCGAGGAGCGTAGGGGAACGCAGCCCGATGTCCCCGCGCGTACGCATAGTTTACTCGGGACGGAGGTTCATGATGAGAGACGGTCCTTTGGCGCTATGGTGCCCGGTGACCCGAGACCCCGATCGCCAGGCTGCGCGGATTGCACGGACTTGCGCGCTGCGGCCCGGTCGTTGACGTCCGCCGTGACCGACGCGGCCATTGTCACCCAGACCCTGGAACAGGTCGCCGAACGGGTGGGCGACCCCACGCCTCTGGTCTTTGAGCGCCTGTTTCGCGCGTCGCCCGAGGTGGAGGCGTTGTTCGTCCGTGACACCGACGGCCTGGTACGAGGCCAGATGTTCCGGGTGACGATCGAAAGCCTGCTGGATTTCCTCGGCGACCAGGCTTACGGCGCCAACCTGATCCAGATCGAGCGGGTGAACCATGTCGGGCTCGGCGTCGAGCCGGCGGTGTTCGACCAGTTCTACCTGACGGTAATGGCGACGTTCAAAACAATTCTGGCTGCCGACTGGACGACCGACATGGAACAAACCTGGAGCCGGGTCGTGGGGAAGTTGACTGGCCTGGTTGCCTGATCGCCGGATTTGTCCGCCGCGGGATCCCAGGTTCCACCGCGCTTGCGCGCCAGGCGCGGTCGCGCCATGAACGGGGTGCTGATTCCGGAAGGAACCGAGGCAATGCCAAAAACGCCTGATTATTTCGTTGGCAAGACCATTGTCATCACTGGCGCCGGTGCCGGCATTGGCCGCGCCGCTGCAATGGTTTTCGCTCGTGAAGGCGCCAACGTGGTGGTTATGGACATCGACGCGGAGGCCGCCCGGCGAGCCGCCGAAACAATCGGGCAAGGTGGTGGGCAGGCGATCGCTGTGCAGGCCGACGTTACCTCACGCCAGCAGATCGACGACGCAATCGGCCAGGCGATCGCCCGGTTCGGACGGGTCAACTTCCTGTTCAACTCGGCCGGTGCCGCGGTGAACCGCTGCAAGTTCCTGGAGATCGACGACGCGCTGCTGAACAAGACGCTCGCAATTAATCTGCATGGCACGTTCTACTGCATGCAGGCGGTTATCCCGCATATGCTGGAGCGTGGCGGCGGCGTTATCGTCAATGTCTGCTCGATGACGGCGCGGCGGGGCGGCCCGGGTGCATCCATCCATTATGCCGCTGCCAAGGGCGCTATCGATTCGATGACGCTCGGCGTGGCGCGCGAATTCGCTGAGCGCAACATTCGCTGCCTCTCGATCTCTCCTGGGCCGATCAACACCAACTTTCAGGCGGCATCGAACTCGCCGCCCGATTTCCGTGCCCGCGCGGTCGCCGACGTACCGATGAAACGCCTCGGCGAACCCGAGGAAATCGCCGAACTCGTGCTGTTCATGTGTTCCGATGCTTGCGAGTATATGACCGCCAACACGGTATACGTGAACGGCGGTGGCGGCTTCCGGTAGCTAAGGCGAAAGCGCACCTAGCCGATACGCAGGAGCCGAACGCCCTCGGCACGCAGCCAGGGGATGGCGGCCTTGGCATGCGGCGTCAGTTGATCCACCAGCGCCCAGAACTTCGGGCCATGATTCATGTGCCGAAGGTGGGCGACTTCATGCGCCACGACGTAGTCCTGGACGAACGCGGGGGCCATAACGAGGCGCCAACATAGCGCCAGCGACTTGTCAGGCGCGCAGCTTCCCCAGCGGCTGGTGGTGTCCTTCATCGTAACCCGCTTGGGCACAACCCCGATCAAACCGGCCTTTGCGGTGACCAGCGCACCGAGCCGCCGTTGCGCCTCCTTGCGGAAGAAATCGCGGACGCGGCGCGAGAGGAATTCCCGCGCACCGGTGACGTGGAGTTCCTGGCCGAGCAGGAAGGCGCCGCCCTTGGCTGTCGGCGCGTGGCGGATGCGGTGGGGGACGCCGGCGATCGGGACGGTCGCGCCTTCAGTGAATGTAATCGCCTCGGGAAGCGCGGCGAGGCGGCTCGACACCCATTCGACATGACCCATCAACAACGCCATGCCGGCTTTGCGACTTGCTCTGGCCGGCAAAGTCACGACAACGGCGCCTCCGCTTGGATCGATACGCAGCGACACCCGGCGCGCGCGGCTGCTGCGACGCCATTCCACGCGGGCCAACCCTGACGGAAGAGCGAGCGTCTCAGGCTGGAGATCGTTCATGCACCGATTGCGCAGTGGATGAGGCGATTCGTCAATGGGTTCTTGAGCGAAGTCCGGTTTTGAGATAAAAAGTTATATTATAACATTGCAAGGTGGCTCGATGCGACGTCGCGCTTTCATCGCGGCCTTCACTCTGGCGCCCTTCGCCGGCGTGGCCGCTGGGCCGTTGCGGGTAGTGGCGAGCTTCTCGATCCTGGCGGACATGGTCAGGCAAGTTGGCGGCGATGCCGTCCTGGTGGAGGCGTTGGTCGGGCCGGATGGTGACGTGCATGTCTACGAGCCTCGGCCAAAGGACTTGCACACGCTGCTGGCGTCCGGATTGCTGGTGCGCAACGGGTTGGGGCTGGAGGGATGGATGGACCGCCTCACCGGCGCGGCGGGTTTCCGAGGGACCGTCGTGGTCGCCGCGGAGAAGGTGACTCCGCGGACGATGCAGGAGGCTGGGGGCGCCATCGCGACTGACCCGCACGCGTGGCAGGACCCGCGGAACGCTGTGCTTTATGTGCAGGCCATCGCCGGGGCCTTGGCGTCGGTGGATGCGCCCCATGCGACTTCGTACCGGGATGGAGCGGCGCGGTATGCAACACGGATCGAGCAGACCGATGCTTGGATCGCGGCGACATTGGGGTCGATTCCCGTGGGGCAAAGACGTATCATCACCACGCATGACGCGTTCGGCTATTACGGCGCGCGGTACGCGATAGAATTTCTCTCGGCGGAGGGGATCAGCACTGAATTCGAGCCGTCCGCCAAGGCCATCACCGCGCTGGTCCGCCAGATCGAGCGGGAAAAGGTGCGAGCGGTGTTCATCGAGAATATGACGAGCCCAAAGATGGCGGAGATGCTGGCTCGGGAGACCGGAGCGGTGTTAGGCGGGACGGTGTATTCGGATGCATTGTCCGCCTCCGGACGGGCCGGCGGCCACGTATCTGGAGATGATGCGGCACAACACGACGCTGTTCGCGGCGGCCATGCGGCAGAGCGGCTAGAACGAGAGGCGATGTCCCGCCTGCAAGGTGAGGCAGGCCCCGCCTCGGAATGGGATCGTGGTTAAGCTGTTCACCCTATGAAGGATCATGCCGCGACCGGGACCGCGGCCTGCTCCATCGCGGCTGCGGTGGCATGCCACCCGAATGTGGCTTTGATGAAACCGTAGGCGTAGGCGAGCCGCCAACGAGCTGACAACAAGAAGGTTGACCGGCGAGGGATGAGAGCCGCGGGCGCCAGAAGACAGGCGACAAGCAATCGCCGTGGCAGTTCGCGCCAAACAGCGTCGGCCTGTTGCAGCAGGCGCCGGGTCAGAACGGTCGATGCCCCTTGCCAGTAAAGCCGCGACAGCAGCCACTCCGGTCTCATCCGGAGCGCTTGGATCTGGTGATAGACCGTGATCCGCGAATCATACCGCACCGAATAACCGGCATCTTGCAGCATCCAGGCGAGCTGGACTTCCTCATCCGAAAGCAGAGATTGGCCGAAGCGGCCGATGGCACCGCCAAAACCGCCCGCGGCAAGCAGCGACAACACATGCACGACCATGTTGGCCCCGTAGGGTTCCAGGCCTTGCGGCACGGCGGCGGTGCGATACTCGCCGCGTCCCTCATGCTCGATGATCGACAATACCCCAAGCAGAGACGCGGGCCACCATGCCGGTAGCGGCGCTTCCCATTTAGGCAGGATGCGGCCGCCGATCAAAGCGGGCCGGCGGCCTGGCTGAATAATGGCGTCCAGGATGCTCTCCACCCAGTCTGAGGCAGGAATCGCGTCATCGTCGAGATAGGCGATGAACTGCGTTCGCGTGGCCCAGGCGCCGGCGTTTCGTGCCAGGCTAACGCCCATCTGCTCGAGGCGGATCAGCCTTGCCCCGTACTCGCTTGCCAGAGCGGAAAGCTCAATGGCCACGTCGGTCGAGGAGGCACTGTCAACCAGCAGGACGGTGAAGCGATCACGCGGGATGGTCTGGCAGCCAAGCCCGTTCAGGCAGTCTCGAACGTAACCCGGGCGGTCATGTGTGCAAATGCAGACGGTCAGGTCCATGCCTATAATGTAGCGGGCAAAAGTTGAGAAAGGATTAAGACGGTTCCCGGAATGGTGTAATTCAAGCCAACATATCGGTGATGCCGCGGCGGCGGCGGACATAGTGCCGCCGCTTTTTTATCCGGTGCGCGCCGACGCCGAGTCGATGTTCGTTTTCGTCATGCCGCAGCAGAAACGGCCTCGCGAGCGTCGGCGGCAATTCGATCGGAAGGGCCAAAGGCGACACTGGCCCTACCACGCCCCCATTGCCGACAAATCTGATGCTCGCCATCAACGCGCAAGGCGCCTATGTCGCAACGCGCAGGTTCATCCGTCGCTCGGCATCGGCGACCGACGACCGAACCTCCTCGATCAGCGTTCGGCGAGACTGGTCGGCGCTGACCGCTAAGCCCTCCGCGTCTGAGCGCAAACGCGCCGCCTTATTGTCCGTTTCGGATGCAATCTGCGCGACGCCGCCCATCATTTCCGTGACCGACTGCGCTGCTGTCGCCGCCTGCCCCACGGATCTGCAGATTTCCTGCGTCGTCGCGCTCTGCTGTTCCATCGCTGCAGCGATCGCGGCTGATACCTGGTCGATCTCGCCAACCCTCCCGCCAATCCTTGATACCGCATTCACCGTCTCGGTCGTCGCACGTTGGATCTGAGCGATCTGGTGGCTGATATCTTGGGTCGCTTTCGCGGTTTGACTGGCAAGCTTCTTGACCTCGGATGCTACAACGGCAAAGCCGCGTCCGGCTTCGCCTGCACGCGCGGCCTCGATCGTGGCGTTCAGTGCGAGAAGATTGGTCTGGCCCGCGATATCAGCGATCAGCGAGGTGATCTGTCCGATGCGGTCCACTTCGGTCCGCAGTTGGGAGATTGTCCGCTCCGCCACGTTGCTTTCGTCCACCGCGCCACGGGTCGAACCGCTGGCATCGTTGATCCGGTTAGCGATCTCTCGGATCGAGGCCGCCAGTTCCTCGGTCGCTGCGGACACTGTCTGAGCACTGACCAGCGAATCGGAGGCTGCATGCGACGCGGTATCCGCTCTGGCACGCACAGCGGCGGCCGCCTCGAGCATTTCAACGGCATTGGCCGCAATCGACTTAGTCGTGGCGGCAACATCCTCTCCGGTCTGGTTGGCAACGCGTTCAACCTTGCTCGCCACCTGTCGAAGGGCGGCCACGCGCGCCATCGCGGAATCCTGCTCCCTCTGCGCACGCTCCTCCTCCGCATAGGCGAACTTTGCTCGCAAGCTTCGGAGGAAATCGCTGATCACCCGAAGCTCATGCACCTGCGCTGTGTCGATCACTTGTCTCAGATCTCCACAAGCCAGGGCGGTGAATTGTCCCTCGATGTGCAGGAAGGCCTGGCGCATCCGGCGCATCAACAGCATCGTGGCGATAACGACCACGACGGCGACGCCGAGGAGTATGGGCGCACGGACCTCAATCCCGATGCCCAACGCCCCGGCCACGAGGCTCGCCACTGTTGCTGAAAAAAATATCCCAAGATTGACGGCAAAGCCGCTCGCGATGCCACTTGTGACGCGTTGCCAGTGAGCCGCAAGCCCGGTCCGAACGATGGCCCCGCCTCTGATTTGCAATCCGCGGCTACGCCCCTCCCGCATAGACGCATACATCGCCTCGGCCGCGGCGACCTCATGGCGTTCCGGCCTGACACGGATCGAAATGAAGCCCTTCAGTTCGCCGCCCTCGACAACCGGCGTCACATTTGCCCGCACCCAGTAGAAGTCGCCATTCTTGGCGCGGTTTTTGACTAGGCCCTCCCACGGCCGGCCGGACTTGGCGGTTGCCCAAAGGTCGCGGAAGGCCGCCTGTGGCATATGCGGGTGGCGGACGAGATTATGCGGTGCCCCAAGCAGTTCCTCCCGGGTGAACCCGCTGATCCTGACGAATGCGTCGTTGGCGAAGGTGATTCGGCCACCCGTGTCGGTTTGCGATACCAGCAAGGAGTCCTCGGATAGCAGCACCTCATGCCGTGTAATCGGCCCATTCTCGCGCATCGTTACTACCTCGGCACTGGAAGCATCCGTCTATGGGCGCTCAATCTTTAACATCTGCTTAATGCGATTAACCAAATCTCCACTTCAAAGTGACGCTCTGAACCGACGCCCGCCATCACCCGAAAGCGACCACGGCGCCTATCGCCAGTAACAGCGCGGGTGGCATCAGCAGGGCGCCCAACTTCAGGAAGCTCCATGCGCTGACCCGCAGACCCTCGCGTCGCAGCGCCGTCAGCCAAAGGATCGTCGCCAGAGACCCGGTTACCGACAGGTTTGGCCCGAGATCCACCCCGATCAGCACCGCCGCGCGCACCTGCTCCGGGACCTGAGCCAACTGCACAACCCGCCCGGCGAGAAGCCCGGCGGGCAAATTGTTAACCAGATTGCAACCAATCGCGAGGACCGCGCCCACTATCCAGGGAGCGTCCGCAGTTGAGACCTTGACCAGATCACGCATCAACCCAGCCAGATCGTCGGTGACGCCGGTCTTCTGCAGCGCCTCGACAAGCACGAACAGCCCGGCGACCAGCGGCAGAATACCCCAGGAGATTCCGCGGACGATGCTAACTGGGCCGGTTCGCGACTGGGTCAGCACCAGGACCGCCGTTGCTGCCCCGGCCAAAAATGCCGGCAAGCCGAGCTGGATACCGAAGGCCGAGGATGCCAGCAAAACCACGGCGGTGGATGTGATACCGGCGGCGGACAATTTCCCGCCGGCGGTCAGTCCCGGCACCTCGATAGTGGCGGACAGCGGTTGCCGCAGCCGGAGCCGTTGCGTCCAGCGCAACACCACGTAGGTGGCGAGAATCGACAGCAGCGAAGCCAGCCCGTAGCTGGCCAGCCAGTCCGGCAGCTTCGGCATGTGGCTGCCGTAGATGACAAGGTTGGCGGGGTTGGAGATCGGCAGCACGAAGCTGGCCGCGTTGGCAATGAAGGCGCAGATGAACAGATAGGGCAGCGCCTCTTTCGCCTTGGCCGCCTTGACCACGGCGGCGACCGCCGGCGTCAGCACCACCGCCGTGGCGTCGTTGGACAGGAACACGGTGACGATCGTGCCAACCGCGAAAACCAGGGAAAACAGCCTGGTCGCCGACCCGCCCGCCGCCAGCGCGGCCCGTGCCGCGAGCCAGTCGAACAATCCCTCCTGCCGGGCGAGTTCGGCGAGCAGCATCATCCCGATGAGAAACAGGTAAACGTCGGTTCCCCTTTCGACGGCAGCCAGCGCCTCGGCTGCCGGAAGCAGGTGGAGGGCAATCAGCAGCACCGCGCCAGTAACGGCCCAAATGAATTCAGGCCACGCGAACGGCCGCAGGATGACCCCGGCGGTGGCCATCGCGGCGATGCCCCAGACGGACCAGGGCGACGCGGTAAGTGCAGCCATCATGCCGCCTCGGGTTGCCCGAGCCGGGTCGGCTCGGGGACGCTGTCCTTCGTCTCGGGCATTAGCAGCAAGAAGAACAACAGCGCGCAAACCGCGATCCCCGCCAAATACAGGAACCCCTGAGGATAACCGAACCATTGCACGACATAGCCAGCGGTCGCGTTGCTCAGCGTGGCGCCGATGCCGACCGAGAGGGCCGTCAATCCCTGGGCGAGATTGAAGCGGCCGGTACCGCGCATGAGGTCGGATGCGATCAGCACCGAGATCACTCCGAAAATGCCGGCTGCCACGCCATCAAGCAGCTGGATCCCGACGACCGCGTAAGGGTTGGACGTAAACGAGAACAACAGGCCGCGCACCGGCAGCACGCCCAGTGCCACCAGGAAGATCGGCTTGCGGCCGACGCCCCGCGCCGAGGCCTGACCAACGCACCAGGCGACACCTACCATCACGAACTGAGCGGCGATGATGCAGGCTGAAAGTGCGATGGCATCCTCGCCGGGATGCTTTTGTGCCAGAACCTGCCCCGCCATCGGCAACATCGCCGCGTTGCCGAAATGGAACAGCACCACCGAGGCGAGGAAGATAATCAGGTCCCGCCGTCGCAGCAGGTCCCGGAACGGAATCGGCTCGCCCTTGTTGGCGGGGTCTTCCCCGCCACGCGCCTGCTCATGGTCGATTTCCGTTGGGTTGATCAGGGTGACGATTGCGGCGCTGGCCACAGCGAACGCGCACACCAGGTAAAAGATCCAATGATAGCCCAGCGACTGGCCCAGCGTTCCCGCCAGAATGGCGGCCAGCAGATTGCCGCCATGGTTGAACCCCTCATTCCGGCTGACGCGGGCATCAAGCAACCGCCGCCCCACCAGCCCTAACGACAGCGCGGCGATCGCCGGCGGGATCACCGCCGAAGCCGCACCGAGCACCGCCTGTGCCGCGATGACGGTCGCAAAGTGCGGGAACAGGACGATCAGGAGGCAGCCCAGACCTACCATCAGCCCCGACGCGGCTATCAGCAAGCGCTTGGCCCGGGTTGCGTCGACCAGCAATCCAGCCGGTATCTGGCAGATCGCCGCAGCGATGGAGGACGCGCCCATCGCGAGGCCGATCGCTCCCGAATCCCAATGCTGGGCGCCTTTAAGATAAATCGACAGATACGGCCCGACGCCATCCCGCACGTCGGCCATCAGGAAGTTGATCCCGTCCAATCCACGCCGTGAGCGGAGCGACGGTTCTTTCGATGCGGTGCTTACCATTTCCGTCCGTTCCGATTAGGGCCGAGTTGGGTGCCGAGGATGCCTTTGGACGGCCATGCGCCGACACGGTGGCGGTCGCTGCCGTCCCTCGCGCGCGGTCGCCTGCCCAACTCCGGGTGGCGGGCTCGATCCGATCTTCATCCCGCCTTCCGCTTGAGTCTCGGGGCACGGAACCGCGAGACGCGGCCTTGGCAGACTGCCAAAACGCCACCTCGCCTGATGCGGGCGTCATTGGCGCCCATTCCTGCGTCACCCCGTTTCACCTCCACCGCTTCAATGGGCACGTCGCCTAGCACCTTTGCGCGGACGACCAACGCGCCATCGACCGTTTGGTTTGGTTGCGTCAGAAGCCGGTGATCCGCCGGTTTGGGCGCCGAGGTCTTCATTCAGGAGAAGGATCTGGCGATCGGCGGGCTGCTTGTGTCGGGCGGCGCGTATGTTCGTCGCCTGGATCTCGTCGCGGCGGCAGGTCGGTTTTGGGACTGGTCCTTGGCAGGTTGGATAGGCACAGGCGATCGATCGGGAATTGATATGCCAGATGCCACCCTCCGCCCCGTCGCTGTGAACCAACAACGACTACGGTGAAGTCGGAGAGTGGGCGTCCGTCGAATTGCTTTGGTGCCGGATCCCGACCAGACCGCTCCTGGATCATCCCCTGGCGCGGGCGATCACGACAGCAGCATGTCGAACCTGCGCCGCCGTGGATTGCGGGAGAGTTGGATCAGAGAAATCCCGACCGCAACACTGGCAAACAGCGACAGCGCCCAAAGGCCTGGCCGCATTTTCAGCGAGTGCAGGGGGGTCCGCGTTCGAAAGTCCGCCGGGCCATTCCGACGGCCAATTGGGTCACAGGCGAAACCTCCCGCTGCGCTCTCCCTGATCAGGCTACTTTGACATCCTTCCAAAAGCCGAAGCGGCCGCCGACCGCCTGCATTTTCGGCTGTGGGCGCTCATACGACCAAGCGACGCGTTGATGCCGGCTGCCGTCGAGCAGCACGTCGTAAAACTGGACGCCGTGCGGACACTCAAGGTCGGAAGCCGTTTTCGGCGCCTTTTCCAGCCACTCAAGGCGGGTCGCGGTAGCCGGGAAGTAGGCGTATCCGGCAGCCTCCACAATATCGTCGCTTTGGGCGATCACGTGGTCGTTCAACGTTGCTTGCATGATTTCGGACCTCCTGACACGAACATGGGGTCGGTCGCTTGATTTCGCTACATCAGGGGCGACGGCGCCCGTTCACCGATGCGCTTACCGCTAGTCGCGATCCGGCGGAGGCTAGCGCCAAATTCTGTTTTGCGTTTAGCTAGCTGCGCTTCGGCGATCACGAGTCGAATTGGCTAGATCGCGTCTGTGATTTTCTGGCCCGAACCTCGACCGGTCGAGACCGAGAGAATATCCTGAAACCATGCTCGCGCGGTTGTTCCTTCTTCGTCAAGCGCTGTTGGTTTGACCAAACCCCCTGCCCCGCAGGCGCGGCCTCTGAAATAAGGAGAATACGAATGCTACGCAAAAGAGAAGATGACGAGCCAACGCCGGAGGACTTCATCGAGGCCTTGCAACTCGTGAACGAGGCCCTCCACCGATTGGGCGGCGCGTGGCAACTGCTGCCGGGCAATGTGCGGGCCCGGCTTGTCAAGGAAAGCCAGAGAATTGAGGACCTCCTTGATCGAGCCGGCGCCCTGCCCATACCCCCGCCGCTGACCACTAGAGATCGCCTTACGCGACATTTGCCGCTTCCGAGGCCGGCGTCACACATGGCCAAGTCGGCATTGCTCGGGAAGACACGTCGCATAAGTCGAACGCCAACAATGTGAGCTGCCTGAAAACATGATGCGGGCGCCCGAAGGTGATCGGGGCGGCCGATACGAGCAGTCTGAAGAAGGCTCTAGTTGGAAGCGATCGGCAGCGTGATCCATTTCGGGCCAGGGAACTGGCCGACGGCGACAGGCTGTATCTTCGACAACAGCAGGAACAGGTCGAAGTGCCGGCCTTTGCTGCGTGCAAGGTCGATCTCCCGCCACAGCTCATCAGGGCTCTGCACCCGGGTCGGTCCCACTTGCAACACCAGGTCGCCGGCGGCCACCCCTTGTCGCGCGGCGTCGGAATCGGGCGCCACCCGAGTCACCAACACGCCTTTAGCATCGGATCCGATCAGATTCTCAGCGCAGCTCGTCAGTCAGTTGGGCGACGCTCAAGCCAAGGTCGGGCGGCACCGTCAGACTTACCTTCGGTAGCGGCGTAGCAGCATTGCGCTCCCAGATCTCCTTCGGCCAGGTCTCGAGCGTTACCGTCACCTCGATCTCTTGTCCGTTGCGCCACACGGTGAACGGGACCTCATCGCCTGGCTTCCTCGCGGTAATTTTGCGCAGGAGCGCCCGGTCGTCGGAAAAGGTCTTCCCGTCGAACCGCAGGATCACATCGCCCGCTATCATCCCAGCCTTCTGCGCTGGCTCATCCTGGACCACCCAGGCGATGATCGCGCCGTGTAGCTGCCGCTGGCCCATCGCCTCCGCCATCTCAGGCGTCACAGCCTGGATTTTCGCGCCGAGCCACGCCGGACGCTCTGAAGCCGGAACACTCCCCATTCGCTGGAACGCAAAATGCGCGTCGTTGGACGGGATCGCGAAACCAAGCCCAGAGTTCGCGGGCGTTGGCGAGATGATCGTGGAATTCACCCCGATCACTTCCCCCTTCAGGTTAAACAGCGGGCCACCCGAGTTGCCGTGATTGATCGCGGCATCGGTCTGAATCAAATTGTCAACTGCCGAGTCCTCGATGTTGCGATTAAGCGCGCTGACGATGCCCGCGCTTACAGACAAGCCGACCCCAAACGCGTTGCCCATCGCCAGCACGGGGTCGCCGATCTGCATCGCGCTGCTATCGCCCCAGTGGACCGCCTGCAACGCGTGGCCCGCGTCCACTTTCAAAAGGGCCAGATCGACCACACGCCAAGCGCCGACGACCTGGGCGGGAATCGCTGTGCCGTCGGAGAAGGTCACGATGATTTCAAAAGCATCCGACACCACGTGCCAGTTGGTTGCGATCAGGCCGGAGGAATCGATGACGAAACCAGATCCGACCGCGATCCTGTACGGCGATGCGGACTGGCCCGCACTCACCAGTGCTTGGTCCGCCGCCGCAGTGCCTGCGATCCGAACGGTGATGTTGACGACGCTCGGGATAAGACCGCGGATCAGCTCGGCCCAGGAGGTCGGAACGATCTCCCTCGCGGAGGCTGGACCGGCCAGCAGCGCTGCCACCAGCACCAGGGCGCCGGCGCGAAGGGTGCGCGTCCACGTCACCATCTCGTCCACTCCTTTCGGTGGAGGCGCAATTTGCGGCCGCGACGTCAAGGGCCACCTCCCGGCAGGAAAGCGCCCGCGCGGGCAACGGAAGACGAAATCCAAGAGACCGAACCGAGGTCGCCGGCCGTGAGCAGGACATCAGGATCGATCGTCACCGGCGAGCAAACCGTCATAAGGCCGCGCGGATCATCCTAAAAGCGTTGTCGACCGTCGCGGCCCGGATGGCGGTGCGGTCTCCCGGAAAAATCTGTCGCTCGGTGATCGCAGACGTGCCGGTGCGAGCGAGCCCGAACCAAACCAGGCCAACGGGCTTATGCGCGCTGCCGCCGGACGGACCGGCCACGCCCGTCACCGCGATCGCGATCGCGGCGCGGGATCGAGCCAAGGCGCCGTCCGCCATCGCGGCGGCAACCTGTTCGCTGACCGCCCCATGGGTCTCGATCAGTGGCATCGGCACGCCAATCATCTGGTGCTTGGCCTCGTTGGAGTAAGTGACGAAGCCGCGGTCCACCACGTCGGATGACCCGGCTATGGCCGTCAACGCAGCGGCGATCAACCCGCCGGTGCAGCTTTCCGCCGTGGCCAGCATGATCCCTCGGGATCGGCAGGCCTCGAGCAAGGCCTCGGCCTCGAGCAAGGTGGCATCTGAGAGCATCATCGGATCCGTTCCGGTGTCGTGATGTCGACCCTGACGCGCGGCGCGGAGGCTGTCCACCCATACGCCGCCATTTTCGATCAGAACGATCTCGTATCGTCCGTGGCAATTCGACATTTGCGCCGGGGAGTGCCGCTACGTACAGTACTCCTTGCAGGCATGGAGGCTAACATGAACGCGCCGGTAATTGCTGAAGCATCGGACGACCCCTGGTCCATCCCGATCGATCAAATCGACGTATCGGATTCGCGCCTGTTTCAGGACGACATCTGGCCGGACTGGTTCGCCAGACTGCGGCGCGATGATCCTGTGCATTATACCGCGGACAGCCAGTTCGGGCCGTATTGGTCGGTCACCAAATATAAAGACATCATGAAGGTGGAGACCGATCCGCGGGTCTTCTCCTCAGCGTCCGGGATCACTCTGCTGGATCAGGAGACGCAATATCGGCTGGCGATGTTCATCGCCATGGATCCGCCGAAGCACGACGTACAACGCCTGGTCGTGGCGCCCATCGTCGCTCCAGGCAATCTCGCCACCATGGCCGGGACAATCCGGGAGCGCGCAATCAAAATCCTCGACGGCTTGCCGCGCAACGAAACCTTCGACTGGGTCGAGCATGTGTCGGTCGAATTGACGACGCAAATGCTGGCGACGTTATTCGATTACCCGATCGAGCAGCGGCGGGACCTGACCTATTGGTCGAATATCGCCACGACCAATCTCAAGGATCCCAACGCGCTGGTCAAAACCGAGGAAGAGCGGTTCACCGAGCTGCGGAAGATGGCCGCCGCGATGATGGCGTTGTGGAATGAGCGGGTGAATACGCCGGGCGGCAACGACCTTATCTCGATGCTCGCGCACGGCGAGGCGACGCGGAACATGGACCCGATGGAGTTCATGGGGAACTGCGTGCTGCTGATCGTCGGCGGCAACGACACGACACGCAATTCCATCAGTGGCGGGTTGTGGGCGCTGAACAAGCACCCGGACGAATATCGCAAGTTGCGGGAAAATCCTGGCCTGATCCCCACCATGGTGCCCGAGATCGTTCGCTGGCAAACGCCGATCGCCTATATGCGCCGCACGGCGTCGGAGGACTACGAGCTAGGCGGCAAGATGATCCGGGCGGGCGACAAGCTGGCGATGTGGTATATCTCGGGCAACCGCGACGCCGATGCGATCGAGAACGCCGACCGTTTCATCATCGACCGCGCGCGGCCGCGCCAGCACCTGTCGTTTGGGTTCGGCATTCATCGTTGCGTTGGTAACCGGTTGGCGGAACTACAACTGACGATCCTGTGGGAAGAAATTATGAAGCGCTTCCCGTTCATCGAGCTGATGGAGGAGCCGAAGCGGGTTTACTCGAGCTTCGTGCACGGGATTTCGTCGATGATGGTCCGCATACCGGGATGAGGTAGCCGCCTGCGCCACGGTGGCGCCCGCGTCTGAGTCGAATCTTGGCAGAGCAATCGGCCCACACCGCCGCGAGTATCGCGACGCGAGGGGCCTTCTGGTGGGAGCTACGTCGCCGTCAGGTCAGACGCTTATACTGTCCTCATCGCGGCTGCGAAAATAGGCCCGAAGATCATCACGCAGACCAATCTTTTGGTCGGTCAACTGCCACATGCCCTGCCAATCACGTTTGAGGTCCTTCGCAGGATCGAACCGGTTGTTCCACAGCATCGCCGATCGGTTGTAATAGCCGCGGTTTTTCTTGGCGCCGTGGAAATAGTGCAGCAGCAGACCATCGACGAAGCCGATGTTGCGTCTGATATAGGTCTCAGCGCGCGATTGCCATTCGTGGCACCATTCGGTGTAGACGGGACAGGAACGAACAAAATCCGAGCTGAGGCTTTGCGCGATTTCGCCGATCAGGGCACAGGCCATGTAGCGGTCGGCCGACCCGACGATAGCGAAATCAATCAGGCCTCCGAGGTGGTCCCACGCATCACGCCTGCACGCCCAGGCATAGCCCGGGTGCCAGACGCTGTATTGCTCCTTGGCGGGCGACGTTCTGCCGTCTAGCCGCATCCACTGCGCCACAAAACCCTGAAACGAGCGCAGCGGCTCATGCTTAGGGCCAAGATCGGTAGCGTGGGCAAACATTTGCACCACGCTGTAATGTTGCAATTGATGGATGGTCTCGGCCACGATGTCCGGGCGTACGAACCGCACATCGGCATCGATCCAGGCGAGATATTTCCAGTCGGCGGGCAGGCGGGAGACGCCGATATTCAGCAAATTTTCCTTGTGCCAGATCTCGTGACTGGAGCGCAGGCGGACATGCCGCGGGTTGGCGGCGTCAGTAATCTCGAAATCGCGGTCGCCATAAGCGGCTTCGACCGTGTAAAGCACCGCGCCGGCATCGGTGACGTATTTTTCGAAGTCTCTATAGAGCGCGTAACGTGAGCGGTAGCGGCATGGATTGACAATGGATGTGACGACGTAAAGCGTCGCGTCAACCGGCTGAATGGGCAGCGGGGACATGGAGTAAACGAGCACCTTTCGAAATTATTTGATCTTTTGGCTGAAATTTATCTGTGTTCTAGTTCTCGGCGCCGATGTTCAGACGCCCAGGATTTCCACACGGAGACAGAACGAGGAGCCACGAGGGCTACCGAGAAGGCGGCAACCACTCCGCTGCAAAAGCTCCCTAAGGCCGCTCCCCCGAGCGATGCGATCCGTTAGCCAAACGGTATCTGACCTTAGGTATCTCAGTGGCCCCTCGCGGCCCTCGTTCTGCCTCCGTGTGAAAATCCTACTCTCCGCCTCGGCATCATCCAGTCCGGTTGAGTACGGTCCGGAAGGGGAGTTGCTTTCGCGACCCGTCGTTCTCTGTATGTTCGCTTTCTAGCGCAGTTTGTGAGAGAACACAATAGGAAATTGCGCCTAACGATACGATTTTGGGGTCGGGTATCGGTCCGTGGGATCGGAACAGTTAAGCGCACGACCTTGCGGAACATTAAGGCGCGAGGGCTGCACCGCCAGGACGCCTCGGGTCGTTAGCCCCGAAGAATACCTCTGGACCCGGCGTATGACCAACAACCGAATCAGCCACCGAACTCGCGGGACCAGCATGCGCTGTCGAGCCCGACGCAATCAATTCGACTGCCCCCCAGGGCTTCTGCTGTTTGATGTGATAGCCCATTTGCTCCAGCAAAGCTGCCGTGTCCGGCGACAGCGCAAACGGTTCCGCAAACAGAATATCCGGCAACCACTGATGGTGCAGGCGCGGCGCGCTCACAGCCTCCTGCGCGTTCATCGAATAATCTACGATGTTCAGGATCGTCTCCAGCGTAGCCGTGATGATGCGGGGTCCGCCAGGGGAGCCAAGCACCATCTCGACCTTGCCGTCCTTGAGCACAACGGTGGGTGCCATGGAGGAAAGCGGGCGCTTTCCGGGGGCAATGGCATTCGCCTCCCCTTGGACCAAGCCAAATTGGTTGGGGACGTTCGGCTTCAGGGTGAAATCGTCCATCTCGTCGTTCATCAGGAACCCACTGTCCCCGGCGACGACGCCGGCTCCAAACGCGCCATTGATGGTATAGGTCAGTGCGACTGCGCTGCCGTCCTTGTCGATGACTGAGAAATGGGTCGTCTCGGCATTTTCCCCCAGTAGCGGGACAGCCGAGCCGAGGCTAGCGGACGCGGTCGCTCGGGCGCCGATCAAACTCCGCAGGCGCGTCGCGTAGACCTTGGACAGCAGTCGGTTCAACGGGACATGCACGAACGCCGGGTCGCCGAGGTACATGTTGCGGTCGAAAAACGCCCGCCGTAGTGCCTCGGTCATGACGTGGAGGGCTTCAGCGGAATGGAAGCCCATGCCATGCAGATCGTAGCCTTCCAGGATGTTCAAGGCCTCGCAGATTGTCGTACCACCGGACGATGGGGGCGGCGCGACCAGGATAACGTAGCCCCTGTAGGTGCAGGACAGCGGTGCAGCCTCGGTCACTCGGTAAGCGGCGAAATCGGCAGCGGTTATAATACCGCCGCCTGCACGGGAGGCGGCCTCGACTTCCTCTGGGATGTGCCCCTGGTAGAACGCGTCGGGCCCGTGCTCGGCGATGGACTGTAGTGTCGCCGCCAGTTCAGGCTGCACCAGGCGGTCGCCGGCCCGAAGTGACGATCCATCCGGACGGAGGAAGATGCGCGCCGCGATCGGATCGTGGCGCAGCCGCGAGGCTCCCATGGCCAAGATGTCGGCGTCCGCGTCGGTCAATACGAACCCATCGCGGGCGAGGCGTATTGCCGGCGCCATGGCGGCGGAGCGCGACATCGTCCCGTATTTCACCAGCGCGGTATCAAGGCCGAGCACCGAGCCGGGGACGGCGGCGGCTTTCCAGCCGGCCAGACTGGCACCGCCGACCAATCCCCCGGAGCCGTCAAGATACATGTCCCGGCTGGCCGCGGCAGGCGCCGTTTCACGGAAATTGAGAAAGATGTCGCGCCCATCTGAAAGGTGCGCGGTCAGAAAGCCGCCGCCGCCAATATTCCCACAGCAGGGATTGACCACGGCCTCCGCATAGCCCACCGCGACGGCGGCATCGATCGCATTGCCGCCCTGGCGGAGCATTTCAACGCCAGCCTCAGACGCAAGGCGCTGGGTGGACACCACCAGGCCGGTGGTCGATTCGGTTGGTGGCAAGGCCGCGGGGTTAGCAGCGTGCGCCAATAGGCACAGGGCCAACACCAAGCTGCCAACGCTTAGAGGCCGGTGATTACGGATGGCGTTTGCCCAGGCCAGTATAAATCGTTCCTATGTAACCGCCTGGATCGACTCACCGACGATCGTCACGATCCGCTCCAACGTCGCCTCCGGCGTCGGCAGGGGAGGTGCGAAACATAGCGTGTCGCCACTGACGGGCGGACCGTCGGCGGCGCCGCGCAGACGCAGGATCAGGCCGCGGTTCGCCGCCTCAGCCACGACGCGGGCACCGAGACCTTTGGCGGGCGCCTTGCTGCCCTTGTCTTCGACCAATTCGATCGCCGCCAGCATGCCGATCCCGCGCACCTCGCCGACGTTCGGCAGCGTCAGCAGCGTGTTTAGCCCCGCGCGGAAACGGTCGCCATTCACCTGGGCGCGTTCGACCATTCCCTCTTTCTCGATAATGTCGATATTCGCCAGCCCCACGGCGCAACACACTGGGTGGCCGGAATAGGTCGCGGCATGCATGAACTTCTCGTCCGCGGGAGCGTCCAGCAACACCTGGTGCATGTGCTTGGAGATGATGACCCCGCCCAACGGCACATAGCCGGAGGTGACGCCCTTGGCGAACGACATCAGGTCCGGCTTGGTATCCCAGTGACCCATCCCAAACCACTGGCCGGTTCGGCCGAAGCCGGTGATCACTTCGTCGGCGATCAGAAGCACGTCATGGCGGTCACAGATCTCCCGAAGACGAGGGAAGTACGTGGCCGGCGGCACGATCACGCCGCCCGATCCCATCACCGGTTCGGCAATGACGGCGGCCACCGTGTCGGCGCCCTCGGCCAGAATAGCTTCCTCCACAGCATCCGCGGCCCCGATACCGGCATCGCCATTGCCGGGCCAACGATACGGGTAGGGCGGTGCGACCTGCAGGAACTCCGGCACCATGGGACCAAACATCTTGTGGTAGTTCGGCAGACTGGTCGCGCTCATGGCCGCCAGGGTGACGCCGTGATAGCCGTAACGGCGCGAGATGATCTTGACCTTGTTACGGCTTGCCGAGTCGCTTCCAGTGATAGCGAGCGAACTTGAACGCGCTTTCGTTCGATTCCGCGCCACTGGTGGTGAAATACACCGCGGCCATGTTGTCATAGGCCAGACTGACGAGCTTTTCCGCCAGCCTGATCGCAGGTTCGTTGGTGAAGCCTGCATAGGCGGAACAATAGGCCAGCTGGTCCATCTGTGCCGCAGCGGCGACGCCCAGTTCTTTCCGGCCGTGGCCAATGTTCACGTTCCACAGCGAGGACAGCGCATCGATATATTCGCGCCCATCCGCGGTGCGCAGAATAGCCCCTGAACCGGAGACATAGACCTTCGGATTGGCGTGATCCTTGGCGAAGTGCAGGGGATGGATCAGATGCCGATGATCGGCTGCCACGAGAAGCTCGCTCGCTTGAATAAGGTCGTTCATCGTCTGCGCCCTCCCTGGCTCCGGCCGAGGCTAGAGCATTCCCGCTACAAGTTGAAGCGCCCCTCTGTAGAAGAAAACGGGCGCGCCGCCGCGCACCCCGCCAAGGGCGGACCGCCCGTGGAACCCCTGTATTGAGTGGGATCAAAGGGCGGCCGGCCCTCTGCGCGCAGGGCCCAGCCTACGCCACGCCTGCGTCGATCTGCCCGGCCTTGATCGCCGCCAGAAAAAGCCGCCAATCGGCCTGGTTCTGTGTGGCATAGGCCAACGCAAAGCTCGCGATCGCGTTATCAAATGCCATACCAGTGCCGAGGTATCCGGCGATCCGCGCGGAATCCCCCGATCGCGCGTGCGCTCGGGCCAGCGTGACGCCGCACAGCGTTGCATGGTAAGGGAGTGCCCCCTCGGCCAAATCCGCCCCGATCACCGCGAGGCGGCTATCTTTCAACTGACGTACATAGCATTGTTGGTCGTCGCCGCGATCCTCTGTCCAGCCTAGGAAGATATCGGGCAGCGTCTGCATGATCCGCTGTCCCACCACCACCCGCTGGCCCTGGTTCCGGTAAAGGCTAGGTCCCGCGAAGGGCGCCAAAGCGGAGGTCTGGGCTTCCTTGACCTGCAGCAACAGCTTCTGATCATCGCGTGTAACGAAAAGCCCGATGGCGCAGAACGTGCCAACGCTGCCCACGCCGACCACCTTGAAGGCGACATCGGCAAGCTCGTACCGATCCAGCAGAATCCTGCGCTCTTCCGGCAGAGACAGCTTGTAGGACTCGAACGCTGTGCGAGCCACGATCTCATGCGTGTTGTCCCGCTGTCCGGACAGCCGAAATATCAGGGGCGGCTTTTCCTTGATACGCCATTGGCCCTTCACCCGCTCGATAAGCCCCGGGTAGCCCTCGTCGCCGGCCTCTGTCGCAGTGTGAAGCCGCTTCAATTCGCGCGTCCGTAGCTTTTGGTCCGCGATGCCGCCCAAAACGTCCGCGACATCGACGCGGGACCGCCAGGACGTTAGTGGGTCGAGCCGCGCCAGTTCCTGCATGTGGCGTCGATAAGCTTGCACCACTGCCGCGGCTAAATGCCGCGCGGTCTTGTCGCCGAGGTCGCGCGACAGTGCGTCGACGGCGAAGCTGGTTGCTAGGCGCTTGATGTCCCACTCGAACGGTGCCGGCAGCGTCTCGTCGAAATCGTTGACGTCAAAGACCGGTGTCCCTTCGGGGGACGCAAACGTGCCGAAATTCGCCAGATGGCAATCGCCGCAGGCCTGCGCCCAAAGGCCGGTGACCGGCGTATCCGCCAGATCGGCGGCCATGATCGCGGCACCCCCGCGGAAGAAGCCGAAGGCCGAGGCGCGCATCCTGTCGTAGCGGATCGGCAGCAGGCTGGCGATGCGGTGACGGCCCGCCTCTACAAGGATGTCGACAGGATCCCGGCGGCTGGCGGAGGGAGCCCAATGCGCATGCATCATCCTCGGCACGACCTTGCGAAGTGCCTGGCCGGCCTGACGCCGCTCCGTCGCGGGCAGGACGGTCGCCATCTCCGTATGCTCCAAGGGCATTGGGGCGTTTCCAGATTGGTTGAGTATATCACACCTCAATTCGGCGAAATCGCAAGTTAATTCTACCGGATCAGTAATATTCGTACAGATGGCATCGTCTCGGGTACTGTCACATTAGCCATTGCGGGCGCAACAACCGCACAAGAACCAATACTGAGGCCGCGATGACCCCGGCGATGACGTCATCAGCCATGATGCCGAACGTCCCATGCTGCCGGTCCGCCCAACCAACCGGGCCCAGTTTGGTGACGTCGAACAATCGAAACAGCACAAAAGCGGCGACTACGCCAGCCAGTGTGGGACGGGCCAACGCCAGCAATGAGATCCACTGACCGGCGAACTCGTCTATGACCACCCAGCCGGGATCGCCCTCCACACCGGCCCGCGTTATCGCGGCCGTTCCACCGACAGTCGCCAACACAGCGGCTACCGTAAGCGCCAGGGGCGATAGTTGCAGCAGCCCCGCGCCAGTCAGCGCCGCGGCGGCGGAGGCCACCGTGCCAGCAGCGATGGGCGTGTAACCGGTGCCAAAGCCCGCAGCGATGAATCGGGCGAGCCTCATGCTCCCACCA
This sequence comes from uncultured Alphaproteobacteria bacterium, assembly GCA_963778125.1. Lineage (GTDB taxonomy): Bacteria > Pseudomonadota > Alphaproteobacteria > Acetobacterales > Acetobacteraceae > Rhodopila. Next base: position 243,880 of record CAVZTH010000043.1, read on the forward strand.
TCTGTTGTGACAGTTGCCCGAGCAACCGCCGAATGGCATCCAAGGCCAGAGGTTCGGTCAGGATCGGCGCATGACCGATACCAGGGAGGGACACGACCGCCATATCCGGGCGGATCGCCTGCATACGGGACACCGTGCCAGGCAGCAGAATGTTGCTCACAGCGCCTCGGACAAGCAAAACTGGAACATGTGCCAGGGCGCCGAACAATGTCCACAGATCGGGAGTTGGGCCATTCAGCAGACGCGCGATCCGGGTATCCCATATCGGGTGCCAGCGTCCGTCGACGCCCGGCTGGTAGGTCAACTCCGCCATACGGCGCCAGGCGGTGTCAGTGTCGAGTGACATCGGCGGCAAGTCGCCCTGCAGGAAAGTGACACAGGCACCAAGACTTTCCAGCGCCGGGTCCAAGCCGACGAAATCGCGGACCCACTCGGCGCCTTCGGTACCGATGTCAGGGCCGATGTCGTTCAGGACGACGGCCCGAACGAGACCTGGACGCGCGGCGGCGAGACCCATGCTGAGCAGGCCGCCGAAGCTGGTGCCGATCAGGATGGCCTGGTGTATATGCAGGGCGGCACAGGCATCCATGATATCGCGGACGCACGCCTCCGGTGCGTAGCGGTTTACGTCGGCGGCACGACCAGAATCCCCTCTTCCGGGGTAGTCGATGGCGATGACCCGGCGGCCGGCACAGATCGCAGGGGCCAGCGCCTCGAAATCCGCTCCGGTGCGAACGATGCCGGGAAGACAGAGGACCGGTGGCAGCCGGCCGCCGCCGAACCACTCCCGCACGTGGATCACAAGCCCGTCCCAGGCGCTGATCCGATGGACTAGCGCGTCCAAGGGGTAGCCGGCAGGATCGGAGTGGAATCGTTGCGGGCTGCGCGATACATCACCACGTTCTCGATCACGCGTTGCACGTAGTTTCGGGTTTCGCCCGTCGGGATCAGTTCGATCCAGTCAACCATATCGATGGGGCCTGTTCGTGGATCGCCGTTGTCGGCCAGCCATTGGGCGACGCGATGCGGGCCGGCGTTATAGGCGGCGGCGGCAAGCGGCAAGCAGTTGTCGAAGCGCGTCAGAACCTCTTGCAAATACGCGGTGCCGAGGCGGATGTTGTGGCTCGCGTCCACTGTCAACGTCGGAACCGAGGCAAGAACGCCAAGTTCTTTTGCTACCGCTGAGGCGGTCGGCGGCATCAATTGCATCAAACCCCGAGCCCCCGAGGGACTAACCGCACTGACATCGAAGCTGCTCTCCTGCCGCATGATGCCCAGAGAGAACGCCGGATCAGGCGGGGCACTTGGATTATAGGGCATTGGCCAGCCCAGGTGCGGCAGGGCGATCCCGTCGCGCCCCATGCGGCGGGCCACAAACACCGCCCCGTCGGGCATTCCGGCATAGTTGGCGAAGGCGGCCGTCAAGGCGCGTTCGGCCGGGATTGGCGCCAGCTCGTCCATACGCGTCAGGAACACCCGCGCGCGCTGGGGGTCGCCCCAAGCAACGAGCCAGGCGGCGGCCCGCAGAACTTCGTGGCCAGTGAAGGCCAACGCGGTATCCTGAGTCCAACCAGGATCGTGCACTTTCGCGATTTCCGCCGCCGGCGTCTTGCCCAGTGCCAAGGCGGCCAATTGCCCATAGAAAGTTGTAGGCCAGCCTGCCGATTTTTCATATTCGGGATGGGCATCCTGCCCCGCCGCCTCAGCTGTTCGCGCCAGCCAGTAGTGCGCTCGCGATTGCGTAATGGCGGAATGGGAATCGGTTAGCGACCTGAAATGTCTCTCCGCCGCCGCCCGGTCGTGCAACATGCGCAGGGCTATGAAACCCGCCAGGAACTCCGCATCGGCTCGCTGCTCGTCCGCGATCTGCCCGTGCCCCAAAACAACCGCGTAAGCGGTCTTGGCATCGCCATCATGCAGCAGCTTTCGCGCCAGGACGTTCCGCTCCGACCAGAATTCCGAGGCGTTGGCATAATCGCCAACGCGCTGCATCAGCGCGGCGGCCGCCGCATCGCGGTCAGCGCGACGCAGCGCGCGGGCCCGGTCGAGAACCAGCCCTGGGTCGACCTGGAGAGCCGGGGTAAGCGCCGCCACAAGTTGCTCGGTTTGCGGGTCGTCGCGTTTGGCGGCGAGGCGTGCTTCCGCGGCCGCGTGGCGGCTCCCATCCAGGCGGGTAATCTGGCGAGCAGCGGCGGCCGGGTCGGATAGCCAGGCCAGACGCTGAAACCGGGCCCACTGGTCGTCGGCTGAGGCGATGCCGCCCCAACGGCGCAAAAAAGCGGCTTCGCCCGTGGCGGTGTCGATCTCATCGACCCAGGCCTGACGGGCCAGCGCGTCAGCATCGGCCGTGCGACCGGCGTTCGCGATGGCCTCAGCGCACCGGAGCATCGCGGCGGCAAGTGTCGGGGTTGGAGAGCATTGGGCCAAAACCGAGGCGTCATCGGGGTCCGATGCGACGGCCTCCTGCCGGCGACGCTCCAGCATCGCCTGCGCGGGCCAGTCGGGATTGCGCTGCATGAAATCGGCGATCTCCGACGACGTGGCGGCACCCGGCGCGCGCAATCGCAGATACAGCACAAGTTTCTCGGCTACGGGATCGGCGAAGCGGGCTGCGGCGGCCTGAGCATCGGCCCAGCGATCAGCCTTGACCGCGATTAGCGGATTAAGGTCCTGCGCATCGACGCTTCCGCCCAGGCAAAGGGCGGATCCGGCCACGGCCAATCGAATCGCAATGCGCATGAACTCTTCTATCAAGCCCAGCCTTGCGGCGCATCAAGCACGCGCCTAGTTTCCGCCTCTTCGTTAGAAAACCGGGTCGGGAGAGGGTAAATGTTCAAGGGATCGCTCGTCGCGTTGATCACGCCCATGCGGGTAGATGGGTCTATCGACGAGAAAGCCTTCGCCGCGTTCGTCGATTGGCAGATCAAGGAAGGCACTCATGGCGTGGTTCCGGTTGGCACCACTGGCGAGAGCCCGACGCTGTCGCACGACGAACACCGCCGGGTGGTCGAGATCGCCATCGAGGTCGCAAGTGGCCGGGTCCCGGTAATCGCCGGCGCCGGGTCGAACAGCACCGAAGAAGCGATCGCCCTGACCCGCCACGCCAAAGAGGCCGGGGCCGACGCGGCGCTGATCGTCACCCCGTATTACAACAAGCCGACGCAGGAAGGGATGTTCCTGCATTACACCGCCATCGCCGATGCGGTCGATCTGCCCATCATCATTTATAATATTCCGCCGCGCTCGGTCGTGGACATGAGCGTCGAGACCATGGCCAGGCTTGCGAAGCACCCCAACATCATCGGCGTCAAGGACGCAACCGCGAACCTGACGCGGCCTTTGCACACGCGCCGGGCGTGCGGCGACGACTTCTGCCAATTGTCCGGCGAGGATCATACGGCGCTGTCCTACAATGCCGCCGGCGGACATGGCTGCATCAGCGTAACGGCAAACGTTGCGCCTCGGCTCTGCGGCGAAATGCAGACCGCCTGGGCCGAGGGCAGGCTTAAGGATGCGATGACGATCCAGAACCGCCTGGTGCCGCTGCACGACGCGCTGTTCAGCGAAACCAGCCCCGGGCCGGTGAAATACGCGGCATCCCTGATGGGCAAGACCTCTGAGCGGTGTCGGCTGCCGCTGGCGCCGCTGATGGAGCCTACGCGGGCGCGGGTGAAGGCGGCGATGACCGAGGTTGGGCTGCTGAACTGATAAATCGACGGGGCATCCCGGGAAATGCCTGACGGCGGGCGTGATGCAAGCGCCTGTCCGCCCAGTCGGCACCACGGCAGGCGAAGACTACTCCCCGCGAAGGCCGGCCAAGTCACCGTCGTGCGATCAGCAATTTACTGAAGGCCGGGAGGTGGCGACGGAAAGCTCACATGGCTGAAGCCAGAAAAAAGGGTCTGATCTCCCACGGCGTCGCGGCACAAAATCGTAAGGCCCGGTTCGACTACGCGATCAAGGACACCGTCGAAGCCGGAATGGTGTTGAAAGGGCCCGAGGTGAAGTCCCTGCGTCTCGGCCGGGCCACGCTCTCTGAGGCCTGGGCGGGCGAACGCGAGGGTGAGATGTGGCTGTTCAACGCCTATATCCCAGAATATCAGGGCGGCGTGCTGTCGCGGTTCGAGCCGCGGGCGCCGCGCAAGCTGCTACTGAAGAAAAAACAGATCGTGCAACTTCTGGGCGCGGTGGCCAAGCAGGGCGCTACGCTGGTGCCGCTGCAGATCCATTTCAATGACCAGGGCCGGGCAAAGGTGCTGCTTGGCGTTGGGACTGGCCGGCAAAAGCAGGACAAGCGCGAGGCCATCAAGGACCGCGACTGGAAGCGCGACAAAGCTCGGTTGATGAGCACGCGCGGATAGTCTTGCCGGGATACCAGCGCACATCGGTGTGACGTCGTCTTCCTGCCACGACGTCACCACGGGATTTTCAGAAACGACTCCTACCCTTCCTTCCCGGAGCAGAGAAGGAGGAGTCTACAATGCAGGTTTTTCGGCATTCGCCGCGGCCGCATTTTAGCTGCATCGCCTTTCATGGCCCAGGCCGGCGACAACGATGCCGCACGGCACGAATATCGCGCGGAACAGCAGGAACACGCGGCGCAACGCGATGAGCACAGAGCACGCGAGGATGCTGCCATGGGCGATCGCCGTGACGCGGCCCGCGAACATGCCGAGGCGGTGCAGCACCAAGAGGCGGCGCAGCATCAAGAACGTCGCCCTCGTCAGGACTAAGACATGGCCAGGTGGTCTATCGTGTGGCTGGCCATTGACTTTGGCCCGATTAAAAGGGGTTTGGAAAACCGCCTGGGCTCGGTGCGCTTAGGCCGCCAACGGTAAGCGAAGATTGGCCGGCTTGTTCGGCAAGCAACACGTTTCGTGATGCGATATAGCAGACACGGCCTACCTAGCTGGGCGAGCGTCGCGCGTCCCTTCACGCTTGATGCAGCGTGGATGATTTTGGGAAGTGGGATAGCGCCGATCCCTTTTGGGGATCAGGCAGGATCTTGTGTCATCCGGTAAGTTTATGGATACGCGTCTCACCGTGAAAGGCGGGACATATTTCGCATGGATGGTTGGTCAGCGTAATCATCACACTCCGAGGAACAAAGCTTGCCAACTCGCCCGAAACTTGCTAAGAACATATTATGAACAATACCCCCTTTTGATGGACCCCGGCTCGTGAACGACAACCCCCTGGATCGCATCGCCAGCTTTGACCGGGTCTCGATCCGCGCAGTCATCGTCAGTGACGATGAAGATCCATCGCAAGCCCTCTCGGAAGCTGGCATATTCGATCCGATCTCCCTCCCGGTGGTATTCGGCGAAGATCAACCGGATTTCAGCTTTGGCGACGGCATCACCCCGAATTTGACCGGCGTCCTGGAACCGGATCAGGAGGTCGACGAGTTCGACTCCACTGATCAACCATCCGGCATCCAGCGTGGCTCAGCCCAGAGTGGACCCTATCAGCAAACTCGTCGCGCCACCGCGACGCTGCCAGCGGCCTACGGAGCTCAGCCGCTCGCACCGGTTCGCCAACGCGGCGGCTAGGCCGAACTTTGCCCCATTTGTATCCTATCTACTTGACTAGGAAAGAAACCTGACGAACATGTAGTCAAGCGGAGCGCGCGATTTCCCTTGACACTGGCCGAATCGGTTTGATTCGATGGCTCATGCACATCGCCAAGGTCCCCAATCGCAACGCCCGCCCCTCGTTCCTGCTGCGCGAGACCTATCGCGAGGACGGCAAGGTCAAGAACCGCACGCTGGCCAACCTCTCGAAGCTGCCGCTCGAACGCATCGAGACCCTGCGCGCCGCGCTGCGTGGCGATCCGCTGGCCCCGATCGGCGAGACCGGCTTCGAGATCCGCCGGTCGCTGCCGCATGGCCACGTCCTCGCTGCTTTGGCCACCGTCCGGCGCATCGGCCTCGACGACCTGCTGCCCCGCCGCGCGCCCCAGCGCCGCCGCGACCTGGCGCTGGGGCTCATCGTCGCCCGGTTGCTCGACCCGGCTGCCAAACTGGCCACCGCGCGCATGCTCGACAGCGAAACCGCTGCCCACTCGCTGGGGGAAGCACTGGGCCTCGGCAGTGTCACCGCACGCGAAATCTACACCACCCTCGACTGGCTCGGCAGCGAGCAGGCGTTCATCGAGAACCAGCTCGCACGCCGTCACCTCAAGAACGGCGCACTGGTGCTCTACGACGTGACCTCCACCTATCTCGAGGGCCGCTGTTGTCCACTGGCCCGCTACGGTTACAGCCGAGACAGTCGCGGCGACCGGCGGCAACTGGTGATCGGCCTGCTGTGTGCCGCCGATGGTTGTCCGGTTGCGGTCGAGGTGTTTGAAGGCAACACCGCCGACCCAGCCACCGTGGCCGCCCAGATCACCAAGCTGAAGCAGCGCTTCCGGCTGCGCCACGTGGTGCTGGTCGGCGACCGCGGCATGCTGACCAGCGCGCGGATCGAGCAGGCGCTGCGCCCCGCCGGGTTGGACTGGATCACCGCCTTGCGGGGTCCCGCGATCCAGCAACTGGCGCAGACCGGGGCGTTGCAATTCTCGCTGTTCGACACACGTGACATGGCTGAGATCACCAGTCCGGATTACCCGGGCGAGCGGCTGGTGGTGTGCAAGAACCCGCTGCTGGCGGCGGAACGCCAGCGCAAGCGCGACGAGCTGCTGGCGCTGACCGAGGCCGACCTGCGCAAGATCCAGGTTCGGGTGACCCGGGAGAAAAATCCGCTGCGTGGCGCAGGTGAAATCGGCAAGGCGGTCGGTGCCGTCCTGGGCAAACGGAAGATGGGCAAGCACTTCGAGCAGACTATCACCGATCATTCATTCGAATTTGCGCGCAAGGCTGAGGCGATCGCCGAAGAAGCCCGCTTCGATGGCTTCTACGTGCTGCGCACCAGCCTCGCGGCGGAACAGATCGACACCGCGGGGACCGTGCGGGCCTACAAAAGTTTGGCCCAAGTGGAGCGCGCATTCCGCTGCATGAAGACCGTCGATCTGGAGCTGCGGCCGGTGTTCCACTGGACCGCGCCGCGGGTGCGCGCGCATGTACTGTTGTGTATGCTGGCGTATTACCTCGAGTGGAACATGCGCCAGACTTTGGCGCCGATGCTGTTCGACGATCATGACCGTGCCGCGGCCGATGCCGGGCGGACCTCGCCCGTCGCCAAGGCCAAGGTCTCCAAGGCAGCATACCGCAAGGCCTCTACCCAGCGGGTCGATGGGGACGACGGCGCGAGCCATCCGGTGCACAGCTTCCGTACCCTGCTGGTCGATCTGGCGACACTGACCCGCAACACGGTCTGCTTCGGCGGACAGAAGACGCTGACCGTTCCGTCAACCCCGACACCCGTCCAGCGTCGCGCGCTCAGTCTGCTGGGGGTTGAATTGGCAGCAGCGTAGACAGCGCCCCGAACCGAGCTCGAATCATATCAATGGCTTGCGTCAAAAAGGCGGCAAAGTTCGGGCTAGGCCGGCTCGATTTTCTAAGCCTCCGGAACAAGTCTGGACAAGAGTTGCCAAACCATGGCTAACCTCTTGAAATCGCCACGGTCAAAAAACGATCCTTGCGCCCAAGCTTTGATTTGATTATCGGCTCCTTCCGCCACTTCACGCTCTTGCCGCTGCCACACCACGTGCATCCCCAACCGGACCTGACGCGATGCTTCAGGCCGGCGGCAACAGGCGCTTCTGCTGGAAGACCTTGAACCACCTACGAAACATAAGCTCGGTGTCCATGACTTCGTGAAAGCCGGCCTGGGCGATCTTGATGGTCGAGACGATCGCCGGAGGCCCCGGTTCGGTGTGGCCGTACCGCATCTGGTAGTCGGCATACTCCAGAGACAGCCCGACGAAATCCGCCAAGGCGGGGGACAGCAGTCCGAACCGCTGCCTAACGCGATCCCAGTCAGCGCGCCCGAGTGACTGCAGCAAAAACGGTTCATCCGGGCCGGGCCGCATGCCGACCGCCTCGGCGATGGCAGGCCAGATGTTGGGCCAGCTGAAGACATCGCCGTTGGTGATATTGAAGGTCTCGTTGCGAGCCGCCGGCGTTTCCCCGGACCAGTCGATGGCCCGCGCCAGCAGATCGGCATCGACCGCTTGACTGACCCGTTCGGCCCCTCCGGGATAGGGCAGGATCGGGCCGCGTTCGCGCATGACCGCTGCATGAGCGCCCAGCGGGGGGATCAGGTTCATGGCACCCCCGATCGCCTCGCCGACAATTAGCACCGGGCGGAGGATGGTGAACGTCCAATCGCGGCCGGCGCTGGGCGGCGCGCAGGTAGTCCTCCTGCGCCCAGTAGAAATTGGGCTGTTCCCGCATTTCCGACCGGCCCTCGCGCGCGGGAACGGCCAACGGGCGGACGTGGACGCCGTAGGCCTTGGTGCCCTGCAGCAGCGTCACGTGCCGCAGCTTCGAGGCGGCGGGAAGCAGCGCCCCCATCAGGTTGCGCAGCATGCGGTCGTTGGTGCCGATCTGCTGATCGTTGCGCCAGCCCTCGACCAATCCGGGCAATTCGAACAGAGCCGCGTAGACCAGGTGAGTGACATCGCGCAGCGCGTCCGCCGCCTCCCGACAGGCAGCGGGGTTTGTCAGGTCAAGCGCAAGATGCCGAGCGACTATGCCAGTCGGGCGGCGGCGGGAAACGGCGATGACATCGATATCGGGCGCCTGAGTGAAATGCTTCAACGCCGCGTAGCCAACGAGGCCCGTCGCGCCAGCCACCAGCACCGTCTTGCGACCCATCGGCATGACTATCCTTCTGCCCCCGTGGCTAATATCACCGGTTGCGACAGCCACGTATCGGATTTGTATCAGCTACGGCGCCACTCGGTAATCTCATCCGTGTCAGGGCGACCTGTCCGGAAACGATTCGCCGGGTGGGCGGCATCTTTATAGCGGAACGAGATGCCGCAGACGACGCGGCGTGTCTCGCCTATATCGAAGTATGCATGCAGGAAAGCGGACTGGGACGCCAGCGCCGCCTGGGCAATCGTCGCAATGCCGAGGCTTTTGGACCGCGATCATGAAGCCCGAGAGGACGCGCCGCAATCAACCGCGCCGCAAACCCCCAGCCCTTCATCCGTGGTGCACCAGGGGCAGCCGGCTCCAATCTCCTCCAGAGATGCCCGTGCGATGTCAGGTCGCCGGTTCCACAAGTACTATATTACTCGCCTCCGATCCGAGCGCCCTTCTCTGCGACGGATCGTTTCATCATCAGCACAACAAACACAAGCGCGACCATGACAACAGCCAGCACCCAGAACACATCGAAGTAGGCGAGCGACGACGCCTGTCGCTCGCGCAGGTTCGCGAGCGTCTGCAAGGCCAGTTGCTGCGCGGCGACCGGATCGCCGGTCTGCTGCAGGAACGGTCCGGAAGCCTGATCAAGGAAGGAACGCGCCGCCGCGTTGAACGGATCGAGCCATTCGCCAAGACGGAGGCTGTGGAACTGGTCACGCCGCTCCTGCACCGTCTGAGCCAGCGAGGTCCCCACGCTACCGCCTTCGTTGCGCAGCAGGCTCAACAGGCCGACCGCCGCCCCGCGCAGCGCGACCGGCGTATAGAGGTAAGCCGCCACGTTTGCCGGGGCGAAGCACATCGCGATCCCGATGATCAGCACCACCCGCGGCCAGACCGCCTGCCCCGGACTGATGTCCAGGTTCATCTGCGACATCCAGTAACTCCCCGCGGCCATGGTCAGGAGACCCGCGATAATCACCCACCGAGCATCGGTCCCACGACCGAGCGCGCGCCCCACGAACGGCATGGTGATGACGGCAAAGATGCCGGCCGGCGACATGACCAGCCCGGCGCTCAGTGCATCATAGCCGAACAGCGTCTGCAGCAAGGCAGGCAACGAGGTGCTGGAAGCATACAGCACCGCGTAGGCGCAAAAAATGATGATGCAGCAGGCGGCGAAATTCCGCTCTCGCAGCGGACGAAAATTGACCACCGGACTCGGATGCCGCAGTTCCCAGAAGATCAGGCCGGCCAGGCCCACGACAAACAGGATCACCAGCGTTTGCACACGCCAGGACGGGTCGCCGAGCCAGTCCCACTCCTGGCCCTTGCTGAGCGTCACCTCCCAACAGACGATGACGATGACCAGCAGCGACAGGCCAACGCCGTCGAAGCTGAACGGTCGCTTTCGCAACTCCTCGCGCTGTGCCACGAGGTAATCGGGATCCCGGAGTGTGATGGCGCAGGCGCCCAGGGCCAGGAGGCCGACGGGGACGTTGATCAGGAACACCCACCGCCAGGAGTAGCTGTCGGTGATCCAGCCGCCAAGCGTCGGGCCGACGACGGGCGCGATCAGCGCGGCCAGGCCAAACAGCGTCATGGCCATACCTTGCCGCTCGGGCGGGAAGGCGTCCAGCAGCACGCCCTGGCTCGACGGCTGCAGCCCGCCGCCGGCAAGACCCTGGAGCACGCGAAACATGATCAGCTCGCCAAGACCCGTGGCCATGCCGCACAGCCCGGAGGCGAGGGTGAATACGGCGATCGAAAGCAGGAAATAGTTGCGGCGGCCAAGCCGTGCGATCAGCCAGCCGGTGATGGGCAGGATGATCGCGTTGGCGGCGAGATAGCTGGTGATGACCCATTCGCCGTCATCGACCGTGGCCGACAGCCCGCCCGCGATATAGCGCAGCGCCACGACCGCGATCGTGGTGTCCAGCACCTCCATGAAGGTCGGCACCACGACAACAGCGGCGACGACCCACGGATTTATCGCCGCGCGGGATGGGGATTTCAGGGGTGTCGACGACAGTACCGCGCCGCTCATCGCCCAGTGCTCGACGTTGCGGTGCTCGACGTTGCGGTGCCCGACCCGCCGGCGGCCAGACCAAGGCTCGGCGGCGGCGATTTATCGGTCTGGGGCATATAGGCCTGGAGAAACTTCCCGGCATCGGGTCCGGTTGGCGGATCATTGATATAGACGTAGGGAACGACCGAGGTGCCGATGAACAGAGGTGTCTGATCGGCATGGTAATCCACCAGATCGATCCGGACCGGCAATCGCTGGACCACCTTGACGAAATTTCCCGTGGCGTTCTCCGGCGGCAGCAATGCCAGGGTCGATCCGGTCCCCTCGGTAAAGCCGGAGATACGGCCCTTGAAGACGTGCTTGCCGCCGTACATGTCGACGTCCAGATCGACCGGCTGCCCGATGCGCAAATCGCGCAACTGCGTTTCCTTGAAGTTGGCGTCAATCCAAATTTCGTTGAGCGAGCGAACCGCCATCAGGTTCTGGCCGACCTGAACGAAATTACCCGGATTGACGTTGCGCCGCGTGACGACACCATCGATCTCCGCAATAACATCTGTGTAACGAAGATCCAGTGCGGCTTGCGCGAGATCGCGCTTGGCGGCTTCAAGTTTCGCCTCAGCCTGCCTGACGGCCGGAGCATTGGCCGCGTACTTGGCGAACGTGGTGTCGACGTCGCCCAGTTTATAGAACTGGTCGAGCATCGCTTTCGGACCCTGGTCGAACGAGTGCACGATGCCGAGTTGGGCGGCACTCTGGATGAGCCCCGCCTGCGCCGCCAGCACGGACGAAAAGGTCTCGTCGAGATCTGGCGGCACCTGGCTGAGATCGCCGCCCCCGTCAGGTTGAGCCGGCAGACCCAGCGAGGCGCGGATCTGATAGACTTCGGCCAGGGTCTGGGCGAGTTCCGCGCCAGCCGTCGTCAGCTCCGCTTGCCGCCGGTCGTACACCTCACGCGGCACATCGTCTTTGGCGACGAGTTGCTTCGCCCGATCGAATTCAAGCTGCGCCAGCGTCAGTGCGGCCTTGCTCTTGGCTACAGCAGCGACCCGCGCGTGCAGCAGAGCGACCTGGTTGTCGACAGCCTCCACGGCGCGTTGCAGGTTCCAGCGTTGGCTCATTGCCTCCGCTTCGATCGCGCGCGCAGCCGCGGTGGCTGCTTGCAGGTCTGCGTTCGCGGTATCGACCGCTGCCTGCTTCTCGGACACCGCAACCCGGTACGGCTCCTTGTCCAACTCAGCGAGAAGATCGCCTTTGTGCACACGGTTGTTGTCATCAACCAGAACGCGGGAAACCTGTCCTGCCACGCGGGGCGCAACAAACGTCACGTGCCCATTCACGTATGCGTCGTCCGTGGAGACGGTGTTGAGCATGTCCTCGACCCACGGGATTCCGACCACGAGGAGAACTGCCAGGACAGCAACACCGAGCGCACCGAAGAGAAGCTTTCGCTTCCGCGTCGCTTTTCGGGCCTGCTGTGGCACGGGGCCGGAATCCGGCGGTGTCTGCGCGGATTTCGCGTCGTGGTCAGCCGTAGCATCTCCATTCGCTGTCGACTGCACATTGATAGAACCTGGTTTGTTGCTTTGCTCGGTCATATCGGGCACCCGTTGCAAGAGAACGAAACGGACAGCATTTCGGAACATCGTAGTTTTGGCGGCAGGGGCGCCTGGCCGGTGATCATATGGTTGAGCGCGGAAAGCCCTGGGCCAGCGATCGAACCCGTGACATGAGCGCGGCGGGGTACGGCGTGAGGTCCTTTGCGAGCGCTAAGTGCATGGCCTAAGTATTGTCGTAGAAGAAGACCCGGACCGAGCAAGCGGTGTGCATGCTATGCACTGCGCTCGCCGGCGATAGTAGGCAGCAGTTCAGATACTGTCGGATGAATGTGCATCGTATGGGCCAGCGTGGTGGCAGTTCCCCCTGCCGCCATCATGTCGAGGACGGCATGGATCGCCTCATCCCCGCCGGTGCCAAGGATTGCCGCCCCCAGAATCGCATTCGTGTCGGCATCGGTCACAATTTTCATCAGTCCATGCGTCTCATCCTTTTCGCGCGCTCGGGCCACGCGAGACATCGGGCGCCGGCCGATGGCTATGCGCTTGCCCAACGCGCGCGCTTCGCTCTCCGTCATTCCGACGCGGCCAAGCGGAGGATCGACATAAAGCGCATAACACGGGATGCGGTCGCTCACCTTGCGATCCGCCCCGGTCAGCAGGTTGTCGGCGACAATTTCGTAGTCGTTATAGGCGGTATGAGTGAATGCACCGCGGCCGTTGCAGTCGCCCAGTGCCCAAATGCCGGCGACACCCGTCTCCAGCCGGTCGTTCACCCGGATGTAGCCTCGCGTGTCAGTCTTCACACCGGCGTTCTCCAGTCCGAGGTCGTCGGTATTCGGCCGCCGGCCGACCGCGAGCAGTACATGGCTGCCAATCACGTCAGGGCCGCCGTGCGCACAGTTGACGCCAACCCCAACCCCCTGCTCGTGCCGCGCGAAGTGAATGCATTCGGCACCTGTCCGGACGGCAATACCCTCTGCCTCGAGGAACGATTGGATTGCACCCGATATGTCTTCGTCCTCACGTCCGACCAGGCGTGGGCCCTTTTCGATGACCGTGACCTTGGACCCGAAGCGACGGTATATTTGCGCGAATTCCAGCCCGATGTAACTGCCGCCAACGACTACAAGATGGTCGGGCAGCACATCCGTCGCCAGGAGAGAGCTGTTGGTAAAATAGGGGACATCGCCGATCCCGGGCAGCTCAGGAACCACCGCTCGGCCGCCGACATTGATAAAAATACGATCCGCCTCAAGCATGTCGGGACCGACGCGAACCGCACGCGGACCTTCGAGCCGAGCATGACCCATTATCAGCGTGCAGCGCTCCATGCCTCGCAGCCACGTTTCGTTTCCGGTTCGGCCGTCCATTGCGATCTTCTGGGAACGCGCGTGAACGCGGGCCATGTCGATGCGCACGTCGCCTGTCATTACCCCGAAATCCGCACCCCGACGGGCTAGATGAGCAGCATAGGCACTTGCAACAAGTGTCTTCGTGGGCGTGCAGCCGGTGTTGAGGCAGGTGCCACCGACGAGGTGTCTTTCCACAATCGCTACGTCCATACCCGCCGCGGTCAGCCGCGCCGCCATTGAAGGCCCCGCCTGCCCGGTGCCGATGACGATGGCATCGAAGCGCCGGTTCATTGTGCACCTGCCCGGGGAATAAAGCCCGGCACACCGGTCCTCACCACTGTGTTGAACCGGACGTTCGTCGTGATGCCCTCCCGAATCTCCCGCATGGCGTCTTCAGGCAGCGTCGAAATCTCAAAGTTCTCCCGGATATGGCGAGGTGTGGTCGAGGTGGTCAGGAAAGCGGTGCCGCGTTGTACGGCCCAGGCCAGCGCGACTTGACCCGGCGTCTTGTGGACGCGCCGCGCGATGGTTGTAATTACAGGGTCATCCAGCACCTTGGGATCCAGGCCGTGTCCCAACGCTGCAAACGCCAGCAATACAATCCCTTGCTCTCGACAGAAGTCGAGCAGGTCCCATTCAGGGAGGTACGGATGGGATTCGACTTGCACCACGGCAGGCTTGATCCGTGCAGCCGCAACGATTTCTCGCACGTTCTCCAAATTTACATCTGATAAGCCGATCGACTTGCAGTGACCGTCGTCCACGAGACGCTCGAGCGCCCGCCACGTCTCGACTAACGTCACCCCGGAATCATAGATGACCTGACCGCGCACGTCCCTCGGGTCCTGCTCGTCGCCAGGTCGAAACGCAAACGGGGTATGGATGAGATAGCAATCGACATAGTCGACTTGCAGTCGTCGTCGGCTGGCGTCAAAGGCCGGCTTCACCCGCTCGGGACGATGGTTGCTGTTCCAAAGCTTGGTAGTAACGAAGACGTCCTCCCGCCGAACCGTCCCCGCCCCGAACGCTGCCTGCATCGCTCCGCCAACCGCTTCTTCATTGCGGTACCGTTCCGCACAATCGAGGTGTCGAAATCCCACTTCGAGGGCAGTCTTAGTCGCTTGTTCGGTCGCGAGAGGATCGGGTATCAGCGTGCCAAACCCGACGGCGGGAATCGCACCAGATCCGTGGGTAAGAGGAATTCTCGTATAGCGAAGCGTATCGGAGGTGGCCATGCTCATACTCCGTGCTAGTTCACTGGGGGCGGCTTGCGGAGAAACGGCACAAGCGGGCTCACAATCAGCATTGCGATCATCATGACCTCGAATTGGTCGATGCCGCACACTACAGCGGCGGCGGTGCGAAGGATCAGGCGCGTCTGATTGGCCAGCGGCGCCCGGCAACTGGTCCGATCAGAAGCAAGTTGGCTCTTGTGCCGCTTCATCAAGTTCTCCCCCTGCCCGCGGGTGAAGTAGAGATCGTCATAGAGCCACGCCCGGGCACCATAGGCAATGCTGGTGGATGGCCACGCAACCAACGTCGAGGCCTTTCCAGGTCGCCTCGGCCGACGCAGCGGGGATGCGACCGGGATTTCACGGCATAGTGGGTCGCATCTAGCTAGACCTCCGCGAGACTTGCTATGAAATTGCGTCCACCGCCTCCACAATATATCTTGCCAAAATGCCGAAGGCGTCAACGAGCTCATCTGGCTGCCGGAGTGCGGCATCTCCCGCATCGCGACGAGCCGCGACTTGGCAGGGGAGACGCTGGCCTGCGCGAGGGCCGACAGGTGCCCCTCGCCTATTTCCCCGTTGAGCCGACCCCCTGTGGCCGGTAATCTGCTTGGCGAGCTCCCTTCCGTCGATGGGTTTGACGCAATAAAGGCACCGTGCCCCGCGCGGCGAGTTCTTCGCCAGCGCTTACGAAACTCTGCTCAACGATGTAGCTATAGAAATGATCCGAGAAGGCGTCGCCAACTACTTCCAAGAAAGTTGAGTTCTTCACGTCGTCCGAATAGAGCCACGATGCGGATTTACCGAGCCCAGTCGACTCCGGGAACACGCCTGCCCAGCCAACGCGGCGTAAAGGACCCGCGCGACATGGCCTTTGGAGAGAACGAAACGATCCCCATCCGGCGAGTTAGCGTCCTTCGGATCAAACTTCATCGCGTAGAAAAACGTTCCGGCCACCAGCTCTGCCGCTGACATGCAGGATGTCGGATGTCCGGAACCGGCCGCGGTTGTCGACATCATCGAAAGAATGCTCAACCGCTTTGCTTTTGCGCGTCGCACAGGTACGTGGCGAATTCCATCGAGCCAATCGACTATCTGTCGTCCCTCAGAGTTACTTCCCTCAGTTCTCCGGTCGACAAATCGAAAACAAATCCACGAATTACCACTCCCGAAGGAATCCACGGATGCGACCTGAGTTTCAATACCTGCTTTTGTGTCGCCCAATTCACGTCAGAGTAGAAGTGGAACTTATCGGGAGCTACGGCCCAGACGCCGCACTGTGTGTGGAGATGGTTCTCGAACTCTTCTTCCGAAAACATTTCCATTCCGCAGCCAGTGTGTCCGATGACCATGACCTCTCGCACGCCCAGAACGTGAATTGAAAACATGAGAGACCGCACAACATCTGACGTTGCTGCCGTTCCGACGTTTCGAATCACATCCGCATCGGCGGGTTTGATGTCCAGCCATTCGAGCAGTTGGTTCAGGCGAGGGTCCATACAAGTGAGGATTGCAACCTTCGGAGCCGGCTTGTTTGCCAGCGAAGGATCATGGTGCTCTGCTGTCTTGCGGCTTGCAGCAATCGCGCGTTCGATCAAGCTCATTTCGATTCTCCTAGATCAGGTTGCAAGTCCAGGAACGGGCTTGCGACAGTTGGTTTACGCGGGTCTAACTCTCTCGTGCGGACTCCGTAGTCTGTTGTCAGTGATGGGAAAATACAGATGGCCCCTCTGTCGATGCTTGGCGAAATCCACTCCTTTTTGCGCAATCGTTGCATCACCTACGTCTGATTTCTCGACTTTCGCAGGTGATCGCGGACTGTTGAGATCGGCGCGACGTTTTTTCAAATCATACTGTTCCTTTCGAATACGTATCTTGAGGGTGGCAGGGTCAACGTGGTGCATAAGCATTCGCTGCCAATGGCAGCGGGGCCATAAGTGGACCCTGCCGAAGAGAACGCTGCAGAGTGCCAAGGCTAGAGACTGCGGCAAGGTCCCTGACGGCTCTTGCTGCGTTGGCCACACTGGCTATCGCCTGCCGAAATGGTGCGGCGGTTGGAGGGAAATCCGCCGGACCTGATTGCAATATTCCGATCGCGTGGGCGGCGGCGACCCGCTAGTGGTCGGATCCCGACAGAAGCATCCCATGCGATCGGGTGAATCGGCCCACTAGGGCGGGACGGGGGCGGTCGTAGTCTGGGGAAGGTGCGCGGTCTCCGGCAGCCAGGCCCAGACCACCAAGACGGCGCCCAGCCCCGCTATGGCCAGGGACAAGAAGGCGGTCGGCAACCCCGCGAATTGGGCGATCGCGCCACCGGCAGCGGTGCTCAATGTGGCCCCGATGCTGCTCGACAGCCCCATCATGGCGAGCACCAGGTTGAAACGACCCCCACGATGCGTGAGATCGGAAACGATGAGCGGGATCATCACCCCAATCGTTGCTGCGCAGATGCCGTCCAACCACTGCACGGCGAGCATGACCGGCACCGAGCTGGAGACCGCAAAGACAAGCGCGCGCAGCGGCAACGCAGTCAGCCCCAGCATGAAGATCCTGCGCCGCCCATGAAGCTGGGCCCAAGCACCGAGCCAGGGCGAGAGCAGGGCGGCCAGCAGTTGCGGCACCAGAACCGCCCCGGCGACGATCAGGTCCGCGCTCGCGCCGTCGAGCCCCACGAACCGACCGGCGGCGAGCGGCAGCATGCTTGCGTTGCCCAGTTGGAACAGGGCAACTGCCATGAGCAGCGCGACCAGCCTGCGGTGGCGCAGTAGCCTTCGTGGAGACTGGGGGGTACTGCGGCGAGCAGCGCGCGGCGCCGCGCTGTCGTGGTCGGTGCGGGCCGCCGCCGTGGCCAGGTCATCGGCGCGGATCCAGTGCAGCGCGATCAGCGCCACCACGCCGAACGCAGCGGCTACGTCGAAAACCGCGCGGTCGGAGAACTTCGTGCCGACCACCCCAAGCAGCGCCGTACTGACGGCAGAACCTATGGCAGCGTACCGGACATTACGACCGAACCGCTCACCCAGCATCTCCTTGCGAGCGACGCTGAGAGTGATGGCGGCGATCGATAGCGACAAGCCAACCCCGGCGGCACCCTGCACGATTTCGGCGAGCAGAACGCTACCGAAGCTGGTGGCATGACCAAGCAGCAGCAGTGCCAGCACGGTGGCAATGATCGCTGGGACGGCAAGCCCTCGCTTGGCTCCGAGATGGTCGATGATCGCACCAGACGGCAACTGCGCCAGCACCGCCGCAACCGTGCCCGCGCTCAACACGAGGCCGATCTCGCGCGACTCCCACCCGTTCGCCGTCAACCGAACGGCGACGAATGGGCCAAATCCGGCTTGCATGCTGGCAACGGCGAAGTTGAGCCCGCTAAGGCTCAGGAGTGTGCTCGCGCTCGCTTTCACGACGTCGCCCCTTGTTCTGTTTGGCGGCGGCCGATTTTCCACCAAGCCGATGGCACCGCCTTCTCCCGCCTAGTTGAGCACACGTTTATAGAAATAGACCGCGCTCTGACCATCCAGTTCTTTCACAAGCTCGGGGCCACACAGTTCTTCCACCCGCCACGTGCCGCGGTGTCCGCAACGAAGCCCGGGTCGGCGGGTCCGTCCAATGCCATGCTCATTACTCTTGCTTAGTTGGCTGGGCGCGGCTTGCGGAGAAACAGCACAAGCGGGCTCACGATCAGCATTGCGATCATCATGACCTCGAATTGGTCGATGACCCCGACGAAAGCCGCCTGGCCGGTGATCATGTCGTTGAGCCTGGCAAGCCCCGGTTCGGCGATCGAACCCGCGACATGAGCGGCGGCGCGGTAGGGCGCGAGGTCCTTTGCGAGCGCTACGTGCATGGCCTGGGTATTGTCGTAGAAGAAAGTCAGGACCAATGCGATGCCGATCGTGCTGCCATAGAGGCGCGACAGATTGAACAGCGCAGTGCCTTCCGGGCGGAATGTCGGATCGAGCGTGCTGAACGCCGCCTTGGTGAGCGCCGGCAGCAAGATGCCCAGGCCGGCGCCTTGAACCACGCCTGCGACGATAACGGGCCGCCAGTCCATCAAGGGCGAATAGCCGAGCATCCGCCAGTTGGCGTAGACGACGAGGACCATTCCGCCAAACACGACCATGCCGGTTGTCGATTCGCGCCGGAACGCATCCCGTCAGGATCAGCGCCCCCACCAGCGCGATGCTGCGCGGGATCGCCATGTAGCCGGTGGTGTCCGGCGGGTAGTTGAGTATTTCGTCCAGCATCGGCGACGTCAGGGCGATCGTCGGCAGCAGGACGAAGCCGAACGCGAAGTACATGATCGCGGAAAGAACGAAGTTGCGATCCTTGAACAACGCCTTATCGAGGAAATGAGCCTTGGCTGGTCAGGACGTGCACGACATAGAGGTAGAAACCCAGCACCGAGGCAGCCGCCTCTGCCCAGATCTCCGCCGAGTTGAACCACTCCAGGCGCTCGCCGCGGTCGAGCATCATCTGCAACCCGATCGTGCCGAGCGAGAACGTCGTCAGGCCGAAGAAATCGAACGGCGGCATTCTGCTCGGCTCTTTTCTCCGGAAGCGAGAGCGCCATCGCCAGGAAGATGAACCCCGCCACTGGCAGGCTGACATAGAACATCGAGTGCCAGCCATGATATTCACTGAGCCAGCCGCCGATGCTGGGACCGCTGAGGAGGCCAAGCAGCAGGGTTACCGCCGCCACCAGGTTTATGCGGGCGTGCCGCGAGGGCGGCAGTATATCGAGCAGGATCGCCATCGACAGCGGAGCGAGGGTGCCGCTTGCGCCACCTTGGACGACGCGGGCGGCGATGAATTGCATCGGGGTCGTCGCACGCGTCGCGAGCACAAGGCCGAGCGCAAAGATGGCGATCGAGATCTGATAAATCGCCTTTCGGCCGTAGCGGCCCGCAAGCCAACGCGCCATCGTCATGGTGATGACGCTCGCCGTGATATACGAAGTAAATATCCAACCGACCTCGTCGTCGGCCATCGACAGCGTGCCTTGGATATAGAGCAAGGCCGCATTGGGCAGCGAGATGGTGACCGCCTGCATGTAGGTCGCCATCAGCGCCGCGACGATGATCGCGCGACGGCCGTCGGCTGCAGTGCTCGATGCGAGTGTGGCGCTCATTTGGCCGCCTCCGCCGCGAGCACGGCCTGGAACGGATGGCGCCAGGTGCGGCGATAGCCGGTGTCAACCCGCACGGTGACACTGATGCCCGAGAACAGCGGCCGGTCCGGATCGATCTCGTCAAGCTCGAGGCGTACCGGCAGACGCTGAACGACCTTGACCCAGTTGCCGGTCGCGTTCTCGGGCGGCAGGACCGCGAAATCCGATCCGGTGCCCGGACTCATGCTGACGACATGTGCCTTGAAGGTGCGATCCGGATAAGCGTCGACGTCGATTGTCGCCTCTTGACCCGGACGCATGTGGGTCAGGCCGGTTTCGCGGAAATTCGCCTCGATCCAGATGCGTCGGCTCGACATCATCGAGAACACGGCGGCGCCGGGATTGACGAAGTCGCCGACCTGCAGGTCGTCGACCCTCGTCACGATGCCGTCGTCGGGCGCCGCCACCGTCGCATAGGAGAGATTGAGCCGGGCCTGGTCGAGTTGGGCCTTGGCGGCGCGGACCGTCGGATGGCGATCGATCTCGATATTCGGATCGCCGTCCAGCGCGGCCACGGTGTTGGCGATCTGTTGTTCGACCGATGCGATGTGCTGACGGGCGACCTTGAGATCCATGTCGGCTTGGTCAAAGACCTCGCGCGGCGTCCAACCGTCAGTGACGAGCGCTTTCCTGTCGCCCATACTCACGCTCGTCGAAGTCCGCGGTATCGTTCGCCGATTGGAGCTCGGCCAGTTGCTGGCGATAGGTGGCCTTGAGCTCGTTGATCTGGAGACGCGCGCTGCCGAGCCGCGCCTCGGCCTGATCGATCGCAATCTGGTACGGCTCCGGATCGATTTGGAACAGGAGTTGGCCCCGCTGGACGCGCTGATTGTCCATGACGGCAATTTCGACCACCTGGCCGGCAACCCGGGCGTTGATCGATTCCTTCGCTGCGCGGACGAAGGCATCGTCCGTCGAAACGTAAGGTTCCTCGGCGAGATAGTACGCCGTGCCGACTGCAGCCAGCATGATCGGAACAGAGGATCAACAGCGGGCGACGTAGCCGCTCCCGCAGTGTCTTCTTTGGCACCGCGGCGCGGTCGCTCGGGTGCGGATCGGTCGAGCGTTCGGCTCAACTTGGCGTCGACCTCGGCGAAGCTGCTCCGCATTGCCTTCTCGACTGCGATGCCGGAAGCATCGGAGCCGGCTGGTGCGAGAACTAGGACTGCATGGCGGGCCTCATGGCCGTTGAGATTTTATACTCGAGCGCACTGTCACCTAACATCCAGGCCCCAGCGACGATTGTTCAATACCGGCTCTCGTTTGACATATCGTCGCGCGGATCGCAAACCCCTCCACGACCCATGCGCCGCGCCATCACTCGCAGACAGGTCTCCTCCCGCGCAGCTGGCGTTCAGCGTGCCGACGCTCTCTCATACTGATTAAGCGTCCGCGGACCGCTGACGAACCGATTGCCCCGAACGTAGAACCGCAGCGGACTGTCGGCTGCGCGGGTAATGCCGATCCGTTTGCCCTGCCCGATTTCGTCCGCCGCCTGACCGTCGGATCCGAGCCACAGCGGGCCGGCCTGACAAAGGTCGATCCCGTCCAGCCGGCGATCAATGCCCAAAGCCGCGCACAGCCGTCCCGGGCCCCGCGCCAAATCTCGCACCCGCTCGGTGCCGCGATTTCGCTGCATGATGCCGATGCCATCGGTTGGCTCGATCGCCCTGATCAAGACGCCCGCACCCACGCCGGGCGTCTCGCTCGAGACGTTCAGCATGAACGAGGTGCCATACGCGAGATAGACATATGCGTGCCCGCGCTCGAGGAAAAGCGCCCGATTGCGCGGGGTGATGCCGCGATAGGCGTGACCCGCGGCGTCGCCGATGGCATATGCCTCGGTCTCGACGATGCGGCCGCCCGCCACGCCTTCGGCCAGTGTTCGCACGAGCATTTTGCCGATAAGAAAACGCGCGAGCTGGGCGGTATCTACGGGCAGCTCCGCCCGGTCCAGCACGCGCGGGCGCACCACCGTCGCGCTAGTTTCATTCCATTCGTTCAACCAAATGCGCGCGCGAAGGTCCGGGCTCGAACGGGTCGCCAAAGTATTGGGTCTCGCGGGCTACCTTGCCATCCAGGAACTCCATGACGCTCACCGTATAGGACGGCCGGCCGTCATAAGTGAGGATGAATTCCGTGACCCAGAGGTCGCCCGCGCCGACGATGCGGCGCACCGTGAAGCGCTTGGAGTTCGGCTGCACGGTGCGAGAGGCCTGGATGTTGCGCCGGCCCCTGATGCGCTCGCCCGATTGCGGGTACTCGAGCACCGCGTCCTCTCGGTATATGTCGTGCTCAACTTCGAATTCATTTGCGTCAGAGGCGGCCCAGTGGCGATTGAGAGCCTCTCGAATCTCATTCGCATCCATGCTGCTACTCCCGTTCCTGCTCATTGAGACGCCGCCGCACAGTGCCATAGCACGTTGACCTCCCCGCGCGGGCCTTGTCGGCTCGTCCATGTTTCCCTTCGCCAGGGCGCGGCGCAACCGACCTTTCGAGAATTGCCTGCCGAGAGCAACGAGGCGGGCGCGTCTGCTTGACGTTCGATCTTGCCAATGCCCCTAAAGATCGAGCTCGACCGCGGTTGTGGGCGTTGCGCAGCAGATCAACGCATTGCCTTCGGCGGGTGCGTCTAGCGGCTCCGGCGCATAGGCAAGTTCGCCTTCGATCAAGCCACTTTCGCAGTTGTGGCATACGCCCGAACGGCAGGCCCAGCGCACGGGAACGGCGCACGCTTCGGCCAACTCGAGCAGGCTGCCGAAGCGGGTGTCCCATGGCACGGCGAGACCGCTTCGCAAGAACGTCACCATGGGTCCGCCGCCCGCAGGACCCTCAGGACGATGCGGCGAGGCTGCCGCGACACCGGAGATGCCGGGCGTGAGAGCGGACGCAGGCCCAAACACTTCCGCGTGGATCCTGGACCGGGGAACGCCCCATGCCACCAAGCCTTTTTGGAAATCCTCGAGAAAGCGGGGCGGACCACACAGGTAGAAGTCGGCATCCTGGGGAACCCCAATATCCTGAAGCAACTGCGGCGAGAGACGGCCTGGTCGATCGAAGTCCTGGCCGAGCATGTCTCCTGGTGCGGGCCGGCTGTAGACCACGCAGCGCTGGGATGCCGAGAGCGCAACGAGCAGCTCGTTCGCTTCCTGGGCAAATGAATGGTGCGCCCGATCGCGGGCTGAATGCAGCCACCAAACCTGCCGAGGCGTCACGGCGTCCATCGTGGCCGCAGCATGCAGCATCGCCAGCATCGGCGTGACGCCGACACCGGCACTGATCAGCACGACGGGCGTCGCACCGTCTGCAAGCGTGAACGAACCGCGAGGAGCGCCGACCTCGACGTGACTGCCAGCCCGGAACGCTTTGGTGGAGAAAACCGCTTGCAAGGCCGTGTTCGTTCTTGACGCCAATCCGATAGTTTGGGTTCCCCGGTGGACCGCACAGTGAATAGTTCCGCGTGACGGCGGGAGCATCCGAGTTCGGCTGCACGCGGACCAGGATATATTGGCCCGGTAATGCGGGTGGCAGCGGCAAACCGTCTTCGGCGGCGAACTCGAACGATCGGACGTCCGCACTCTCTTCGCGCGAGGTCACGATCACAAGCGGGCGGAAGCCACGCCACGCAAGGGGCGCCGACGCGCCAGGCCCGAGGCCAGCGTTGCCCGTTGTGCCTCCTGCTTCGGCAGCGGCGGCCAGCCTCCGCATTGAGGCTTGCCACCCTGGGCTCAGCGCCGGAATGCGGGCTGCGCGGCGCAAGGCTTCGAGCGGGTGCTCAGCCGAGTAGAGGAGGGCATCGATCTCGGCGACCGTCACGCGCTCGGGGCCGTCCGAGAGCTTCTCGATGCGATCGCCGGCGCCGAGCTCGCCTTCTTGTATGACGCGGAGATAAAACCCTGGCCGATGGTGCGCCACCAACAGCGCCGGCATCTGCGGGTTTTCCAGCCTGATGCCGAGCCTATAGCAGGTGTCGCGTGGCTGGGTGACCTCGACGATCACATCGCCAATCCTGAAGCGATCGCCGATGCAGACCTCAGCATCGGCGAGGCCCTCTACGGTGAGGTTTTCGCCGAAAATCCCGGGCACAAGATCCGACCGCCCAAGGTAGTTCGCCCAGTAGCGGTAGGCTTCGAGCTGGTAGACCATGATCGCACGTTGCTCGCCGCCATGGCCGGCGAGGTCCCCTTGGCCGTCGCCATCGAGATTTAGCCTGCGGGCGAAAATCCGCCCCGTCACAGGCTTCTTCCAGATCGCCGTCCGGACCGTCCTGCCTTGCCACGCAACGTTCTGAGGAAGTCCGACATTAACCGAAACGACCACGCCCATGATGGAACCTCCGGTGACGCATCTAGCTAGCCCGGTTTATGTTCGGTCAGTCGTGTCATTTTGAGACCTGGTTTGGCGCTGTTTGAACAATAGCTGGCGCAATAGATACTCTGGTGAAAGCGGTGTGAGAGCACAATGCCCGAAGACCAAATGACGCTGGCCTGCGTCGCAGCTGGCAGCCGCCATAGTGCTGTACCATCGGAAGTCGCCGTTCGGCCACGCCCGTTCCACGTCTGACAGCGGAACGGTTTTGGCCGCAATTTCAAAGCCGCCGGACACGGTCGCTTGCAACAACCCGTCGAAACTATCGATCTGGTGGGCCGCCAGGGGAGCGCCATTGACCGTCGCGGTCGTAACCGTGAAAGGCAACGCAATGACAGGCTTGGTTGAGGCGGCGCGGGAGAAGATGGGCCGCCGCATCTCCGAAACATGGGATCCGAACGACATCGACGAACTGGTGCGCCTCATGCGAGAATTTTCGGATGCGATGTCGAACGAAAAGCCTGCCGGCCCATAAATGAGCGAATTACGCGCGAACTATTTAGAAGCCAAACTCATAAGTCCATGCACATTTAACCACCTAATTCCGCATTGTCCGACGTGGTAAGTTGCTTTCATGTGTCTTTACCCGAGGGGATCGTTCCCCGTGAACACGAAAGAGAGCCCATGAAGCTGTTTGAAGGGAAGGTGGCGCTCGTTACCGGCGCTGGTGGAGGTATCGGTCTCGCCGCGGCGATAGCCTTCGCCGAAGCAGGTGCGTCAGTGATCGTCGCGGATAGCAACGCAACGTTGCTCGAAGAGGCGGCAGGTGGATTGCGTTCAGCCGGCCATGAGGTTCTCGCCGTGAGCTGCGACGTGACGGATCGGAAACAAGTCAGGGAGATGGTCGACCAAGCCGTTCGAAGCTATGGCCGCCTAGATGCGGCCTTCAACAACGCGGGCATAAACTGCGACGGCGCGCCGATGCTCGAAACGGAAGATGAGGAGTTCGATAACATCCTCGACGTCAACCTGCGCGGTGTGTGGAACTGCATGAAAGCAGAGCTGCGCCAGATGATGCCGCAGGGAAGCGGCGCGATCGTAAACTGTTCGTCGATCGGCGGAATGAGGGGATCGAAAGGGCGCGCCGCCTATTCGGCTAGCAAATTCGGGGTAATTGGCCTTACTCGTGCTGCGGCCCTCGATTACGCCGGTCAGAACATCCGCATCAATGCCGTGTGTCCGGGGATCATCGGCAACACGCCGATGGCGACGAGGGTAACGAAGAACAACGATCCCGATATAATCAAGGCGTTTATTGCCGCCGAACCAATCGGACGCCTTGGAGAGCCGGGGGAGATCGCCGCTGCCGTAGTGTGGCTGTGTAGCCCGGCTGCAAGTTTCATGGTCGGTCATGCCATGGCGATCGATGGTGGTATTCTGGCGTAGTAATCTCAACAGCAAGGAATTGCTCTGCCGATTATCTGGCGAAACCGAGGATCACGCCGCCAACTTGAAACGCTGTCCTAATCCGATGCCTACGAACTCCGAAATCGCACTCCGGCCAGAGTATGGAGCTGCGGATTTTGCGGGGTAGTTCAGTCTCCACGTTGGAAATCGAGATGACGAGGATGATATCGAAGATCGTGCAGCCAACGAATATGAAAACGGCCTCGAAGGCGAGTTTTCTGAGCTTTGACGACTTTACTTAAACTAAGCGTCGTGGGGGCAGTCTGATCTCTTCGAGATCCAACTCTTGTTCGAGCGCATTCAAGGCGTCGTCCCCAATGTCCCCTGAGCGATGCAGGCGCAGCAGCTCCGACCGAGCAGCCACAAGTGCCTCGCGACGGAGCGAAAGTCGCGCGACGATTTCCGCATGCACAGCGGCATCGTCCGTTTTAACGCGGTTCAACCAGCCGGTACGGTCGCGATATTCGCGCACCATGTCCTCCGCGATCGCGCCATACAGCGGATCGGTTGCACGCTCCTCGACGACACGTAACGCGGCCGCGGCAATCGCGGCACGCGGTTGCGCATGTTCTTGAACGCCGTTGTTGCCTACTGAAGTGCTGAGCCCCAAGGCCTGGATCAGGATGCCTAGCGAGCCCCCTTGGATCAGTAACGTCACAAGAATGACTGTAAAGGTAATCAGCAAGATATGGATCACGGCCAGGAAAATCGCATTGGCAATGCTAAGGCGGCGGCGAGACTGACGGCACCCCGCATCCCCGCCCAGCCGATCACGGTTGGCACTGACGCTGCCGGACGCGGTTCCGCGCGACGGATAGCGGGAATAAGCAGGCGAGACAGGTAGGTCGCGGGGAAGACCCAGACCATCCGAGCGGCAATGACCGCGAAGGAGATCAGCAGCGCCAACGGCAGCAAAGTGGTCACCGTGTGCGCATCAAACCGCACCGAGAGTCCACGCAATGAAAGTCCAACAAGTATGAAAAGCAGCGCTTCCAGCACGAACACCGCCACCCTCCAAGCGGCTTTCGCCTGCAGCCGCGTGCTGGCCGAGAAGGTTTGGTGTTGATACCATCCCATCAACAGTCCGCACGTCGTCGTGGCAAGTACGCCGGAGACCCCAACGGCTTCGGCCGCAAGGTAGCTCGACCACGCGACAAGGAAGCTGGCCGTGATCTCCAGGTTGGTATCCCGCAGTCGACGGAACACGGCGATGTAGCCGTAGCCCCACGCGGCGCCGACCACGACACCGCCCAGCAATAGCAGTACGAAGCTGGCTGCTGCATGAGGCAGACTGAACTGGCCGGTCAGCGCCGCGACCATCGCAACCCGATAGAGCACCAGGCCGGATGCATCATTAACCAAGCTCTCGCCCTCCAGGATCGTCACGAGCCGTTGCGGAATCCGAAAGCGTCCAAGCACCGCCGTGGTGACCGCCGTGTCGGTCGGAGAGATGATCGCGCCCAATGTGAAGGCCGAGGCCCAGGACATTTCCGGCAGCAGAAATTTGGCCAGCCAACCGATCACGAACGCGGTGAAGAACACGAGGCCAATCGCAAGCAGTAAGATCGGGCGAAGATTGGCGCGAAACGTGCGCCACACAGTAAAGAAGGCGCTCGACTGTACCAATGGAGGCAGGAAGACCGCCATGTACAACTCGGGATCGAATTCCGGGACACGGAGGCCCGGTGCGATCGCCAGCAGGATGCCACCTAGGACGAAAGCGACGGCCGGAGGCGTGCGCAAGCGGCGCGCGACTAAGGCGAGCAGCACCGCTGCGGTGAGCAGCAAGAGCATAATTTGAAATGTGGCAATGGCGGTCATACCATCTCAGTGCAGCTGTGAACGATCTGTGTCATATTCCCGCGGCAACCAAACGGGCCCGTCAAGCCGCCGCACGGTGGCGATCTCCCCGGCGTTGGCATCCTTGCTGATCTCCCGCTGCCGCCACGGCGCCGATATCATCGCGTTGATTCAGATCAAGGCGCGTTCGGGTCACAGATGCCAAACTACACCTCGGATGAAGTCGGCTGAGAACGCTTAGCATGTGGCGATGCGGACACCGCGTCCCTTTATCTGGAGAGGCAATTTCGCCTGGGGGATACGCGATATCGCCAACCACCGAGAGACCATGGGTTAAGGTATGGGACCCGCTCGTTCGATAAGGGCAACGGGCTTCGGGAAATGAGGCCTAGAGGCGAGAGCGGGAAAATCGTTTGGCTTCCCAGGTCGCTGCCAATTGGATGTTGAGCCACTTGTTCGGATGACCGGTCAACCACCTCGGGGCAGTCTGGGGCCAGGTCCATGCTGATCTCCAAGCTGGATCAAACGCCCGGCCAGCCCGGCACTGGAGGCCTGAATCTCGCCGGGTTCACCGCGCGATTGCTGGTGATCGTCATCTTCGTCGCGTTGACGGTCGCCGTGTGGCAACTGACCGATATCCTGGTGCTCTTGTTCGGCGCCATCCTGCTTGCCATCGGGCTCTGCGCGGCGACGCGCCTTATCTCTCGGCACACCGGAATACGCCGCGGTTTTTCCCTGGCCAGCGTGTGCGTGCTGGGGTTGTGCATTTTCGGAGCCGCCTTGTGGGTGTTCGGCTCTACCGTTACGGCCCAGTTGGACGACGTGATCCAAGCGGCGCCCGCCGGGTTCAAGCTGTTCATGGCATGGGTAACTTCCCTCCCCTACGGTCGGCAACTTCTCGAGCAGGTGCGTGGAGCCAATGTGGTGAACGCAACCGGCTGGGCGACATCGATGGTCACGGCCGCTGCCGGCGTGATCACGCGCGCCCTCGGCTACGCCATCGTCGCACTGTTCGTGGCCATCTATCTTTCAGCCCAGCCAGAGCGCTATCGTCACCTTTGCCTGCGCCTGGTGCCACCGGCCAATCGCCCGATCGCCGAGCATCTATTCGGCCTGACAGGCCTCGTGCTGCAACGCTGGCTGGTCGGCCAGGCCATGGTGATGCTGACGATCGGCGTGCTGACCAGCATCGGTTTGTGGCTGATGGGCATCGAGGCCGCCTTCGCGCTCGGACTCATGGGCGGCCTGCTCTGCTTCATCCCCTTTGTTGGCGCCATCTTGGCCGCGATCCCCGCAACCCTCGTGGCCCTCACACAAGGGCCGATCTACGCCGCCTCGGTGATCTGTATGTATGTCGGTGTCCACTTCATCGAGGGTAATTTCATCACCCCGATGGTGCAGGCGGAGGCGACCTCGTTTCCACCGGTTCTGGCCATCCTATCGACGGTCGCGTTCAGCGTGCTGTTCGGGCCATTGGGGGTCCTGCTCGCCGCCCCGCTTACTCTGTTCCTGATGGCCGTTGTTGAGGTCCTGTATGTGCAAAAGGGCCTTGGCGAGGCGCCAGAAACCGAAACGGCGGGCGCAGTCGCCGGCGAACCTGCACTGGAGCACACGCGATGAGCGTCACGCTAGATCGCCCTCCGGAGGCCGCCCTGCCGGAACACGGGCTAACAGCAGAAGATGCGGCCGAACGCCTGCGGCGGGACGGCCGCAACGAGCTGCCGCAGGAACGCCAGCGTGGCCCGTTCCGCATCGTGCTGGAGGCCGTCCGTGAGCCTATGCTCCAGCTTCTGCTCGGGGCGGGCGTCATCTACCTGGTCGTTGGGGACCTTGCCGAAGCCCTGATCCTGCTGGCCTTCGCGGTGCTGAATGTCGTCCTTGTGGTTGTCCAGGAGAGCCGCACGGAGCGTGCGCTTGCGGCCCTAAAGGATCTGACCAGCCCGAGTGCGTTCGTGATCCGCGACGGCACACGGCAGCGGATCCCGGGGGCCGATATCGTCGCCGGCGACATCGTGGTTCTCGTGGAAGGTGACAGGGTTCCGGCAGATGCAAGCCTGCTGGACGTCACCGATCTCGAGGCTGATGAGTTGCTGCTGACGGGGGAGTCAGTTCCGGTCCGAAAGACGGCCGCCGGAAGCGACACGCCGGACGCAAGGCCCGGCGGTGATGACAGCCCCAATGTGTGGTCTGGCAGCCTGATCGTGCGCGGCACCGGTGTGGCGCGCGTCATCGCTACCGGCGCGCGCACCGAAATCGGCCGTATCGGGAAGTCGCTTAGCGCCCTCGAGAGCGCGCCAACGCCGCTGCAGATCCAGACCCGCAAACTGGTGAAGATTTTCGCGATCCTCGGCATTGGATCGTCGGTCGTGCTCGCAGTCGTCTACGGGTTACTCCACGGCGAATGGGTGAAAGGCATTCTTGCTGGCATCACCCTGGCGATGGCGACACTGCCGGAAGAGTTCCCGCTTGTCCTGACCGTGTTCCTGGTGCTGGGCGCATGGCGCATGTCGCAGAACAAGGTGCTGACCCGCCGGTCCGCCGCTATCGAGGCGCTCGGTGCGGTCACCGTGCTTTGCACCGACAAGACCGGCACCCTCACCGTAAACCGGATGACCGTCGCGGCACTCGTGGTGGACGGGGAGCGGTGGGCGCCGGCATCGGCGGCCGCCCCAGAACTGCCGGAGCGATTTCATTCTCTGGTCGAGCTATCGATATTGGCGAGCCGGCCGGATCCGTTCGACCCAATGGAACGCGCGTTTTCCGACCTCGGCGAACAGTTCCTGAAGCAGACCGCCCACATCCACCCGGATTGGGTGCTGCGGCACGGCTACCCACTCCAGCCGCCCCTGCTGGCGATGTCCCAAGTCTGGCAAACTGAAAACAAGACTGACTTCGTGGTGGCTGCCAAAGGCGCGCCGGAAACGGTGGCTGAGCTTTGTCACTTACCAACCGGCCAGATCGAGGCCATCCGCCGAGATGTGGCCGCTCTTGCAGCCAAGGGCCTGCGGGTGCTTGCCGTCGCACAAGCGCGATGGCCTACCGAAAGTTGGCCGGACACGCAGCACGATTTTGATTTCGGCTTCATGGGGCTGGTCGGCTTGGCCGACCCGCTGCGCCCGGAGGTGCCCGCCGCCGTGCGGGCCTGTATGAGCGGCGGCATCCGGGTGGTCATGATCACCGGCGATCACCCGGCGACCGCGCTTGCTATCGCCAAACAGGCCGGCATCACCGGTGACGAGACCCTAACCGGCACCGAACTGGCCAACCTCGACGACGGCCGGTTTCAGGCGCGGCTGGCGCGAACCAACGTGTTCGCCCGCATCATGCCCGAACAGAAACTGCGGCTGGTGCAGGCATTCGCCGCATCCGGCGAGGTGGTGGCGATGACCGGCGATGGCGTGAATGACGCGCCTTCGCTCAAGGCCGCGCATATCGGCGTAGCCATGGGCGGTCGTGGCACTGATGTGGCGCGCGAGGCCGCGTCGCTTGTGCTGCTCGACGACAATTTCGCCAGCCTCGCCACGGCTGTGCGGCTCGGCCGCCGCATCGATGACAATCTGCGCAAGGCCATCGGCTATATCCTGGCGGTGCATGTGCCGATCGCAGGTATGTCGCTGCTCCCGGTGCTGTTCGGATGGCCGATGGTGCTAGGCCCGATCCATGTAGTGTTCCTGGAACTCGTGATCGACCCGGTGTCATCGATCGTGTTCGAGGCCGAGCCGGAAGAAGCGGGCATCATGGCCCGGCCGCCGCGCAAACCAGATGCACCGCTGTTCGACACGGCGTTGCTGCTGCATGGCCTTTTGCAAGGCGGTGTCGTCATGCTCGCCGCCCTCGGTATTTTTCAGCTCGGGATTCATGACGAACATGGCGAGCAGGTCGCGCGCTGCATGGCCTTCGTTACCCTCGTGATTGGTAATCTCGGCCTGGTGCTGACCAACCGCTCGATGACCTCGAGCGCCTTCCGCGTGCTCACACGGCCGAACCGCGCGCTGCTATTGGTCATCATCACGACCATGACCGCGTTGACCCTCGCGGTTTCTTTGCCGTGGCTGCGCCGGCTTTTCGGCTTCGCGCCGCTGGGCTGGCCGCGATTAACGGAAGCTGCAGGGGCCGCACTCGTCTGCATCGTGGTGAATGATCTGATCGGCATGATCTGGCGGTGGATCGCCCGCAAAATTGCCGAAAGGAAAGCGCAATCATGAGGACGGTCCACGAGGAAACTCATCTCGTCGCACGCATCGGCTGACTGCGCGCCGCATTACGAGGGGCCAATGACGGAATCATCTAGACGGCAAGCTTAATTGATCGGCGCCAAAGCAGGCGGAGCCGACATTCTACGGCCGACTATCCGCGTGATGTTCTGGAGTGCTCTCGCCAATGGCGCTGATCACCGGGATCGGCGCGCTGTTCGGCAAGGTCGTCTGACGTTTCAGGGTCTCTGCATCTCCTGATCCTCCGTCGCCATGACTGCGCCCCTGATCCGACGGCGCCAACGGCTGCATCCAACCCCACGTTTCGTCACTAGCGCGAGCCGCGCGCTGCATGCCGAACCCACCCGCCCGTGGTCGATAATGGCCCAAAGTGCCATGCGGGACCGCCACATTCTGACGAGCAAAAAGCCGGACCACCTCAAGCCGGTGGGAAAGGCGGCCAAAACCACGTAAGCAGCCAGCTCCCTTCTGAGACGGAGTCCCATTGGCCAAGCCCACCTCCCGCTTCGTCTGTCAGTCTTGCGGCGCGATCACGCTGAAATGGGCTGGCCGCTGCGAAACCTGCGGCGAATGGAACACCATCGAGGAAGAAGCCGTCATCGCCCGCCCCGGCCCCGCCGCCAAGGCGCCGGTTGGCCGGAGTGTCGCCTTCGTCGGCCTCGCCGGCAGCGCCGAACCCCCACCCCGCGCGCCTATCGGCATCGCCGAACTCGATCGCGTACTCGGCGGCGGCCTGGTTCCTGCCTCGGTCGTCCTGGTCGGTGGCGACCCCGGTATCGGCAAATCAACCCTGCTGCTGCAGGCCGCCGCCCGCCTCGCCCGCTCCGGCCGCCGCGTTCTCTACGTCACCGGGGAAGAATCCATCGATCAGATCCGCCTGCGCGCCCGCCGCCTCGGTGTCGCTCGACTCATCCATCGAACTGGCCGCCGCGATCAATGTCCGCGACATCGCCGCCAGCCTCGAACAAGCCAAGGACACCACCTTGGTGGTGATCGACTCGATCCAGACCATGTGGCTCGACGC
Organism: uncultured Alphaproteobacteria bacterium; assembly: GCA_963778125.1. Lineage (GTDB taxonomy): Bacteria > Pseudomonadota > Alphaproteobacteria > Acetobacterales > Acetobacteraceae > Rhodopila. Next base: position 276,794 of record CAVZTH010000043.1, read on the forward strand.
CATCGAAAGCGCCCCCGGCACCGTCGCGCAAGTCCGAGCCTGCAGCTTCGAACTGATCCGGCTGGCAAAATCCGGCAAATTCGCGCTGGTGCTGGTCGGCCACGTGACCAAGGACGGCGGCCTCGCCGGCCCGCGCGTTTTGGAGCACATGGTCGACGCCGTGCTCTACTTCGAAGGCGACCGCGGCCACCAGTTCCGCATCCTGCGCGCCGTGAAGAACCGCTTCGGCGCCACCGACGAGATCGGCGTGTTCGAGATGACCGAGACCGGCCTCGCCGAAGTCCCCAACCCCTCCGCCCTGTTCCTCGCCGAGCGCCGCGGCAACATCGCCGGCAGCGCGGTGTTTGCCGGCCTGGAGGGCACCCGCCCGGTACTGATGGAGGTCCAGGCCCTGCTCGCGCCCAACCCCGGCGGCTCGCCCCGGCGCTCCGTCATCGGCTGGGACAGCGGGCGGCTCTCCATGCTGCTGGCGGTGCTCGAAACCCGCGCCGGCGTGCGGCTCAATCAGACAGACGTATATCTGAACATCGCCGGGGGCCTGCGCGTGAACGAACCCGCCGCCGATCTCGCCGTCGCCGCGGCCATCGCCTCCGCCGCGTTCGAGGCGCCGACCAGCCCCGGCATGGTCTATTTCGGTGAGGTCGGCCTCTCCGGCGAGGTCCGTCAGGTCGCTCAGGCAGAGGCTCGGTTGAAGGAAGCCGCCAAACTGGGATTCGACGCGCCACACTGCCTCGCCGCGTTGCCCACGGCAACCGCAAGCTCGCCGCGCCCGAAGGTCTGCGGATGGAGGAAATCGGCCACATCGCCGATCTGGTTGCGCGCTTCGCCCCCGAAATCGGCTAAAAAGAACGCATGATCCGCTTGGCGGCGGGCGCCGCGGAGACGATAAACCTGGACGTCTCTCCGATGGCGGTGGCCCGATGGCGGTGGCATGACCTGGGTTGATCTGGCGGTCTTCGGATTTCTTCTAATCTCGGGCCTGCTCGCCTTCGCGCGCGGGCTGGTGCGGGAAGTGCTGGGCATTGGCGCCTGGGTCGGAGCGTTCGCGGCGGCGTTCTTCGCCCTGCCCGCGATGCGAGGGATTGTGCGCGGCTGGCTCCCATCGCCCGGAATGGATCGATCCGGTCAGCTTCATCATCGTTTTCCTGATCGCGCTGATCGTCCTGATCCTGATCGCGCGCGGCATCGGCCGTGTCGTGCGCAGATCGGCGCTGGGCGGGGTTGATCGCACGCTGGGGCTGGTATTCGGCCTCGCGCGGGGTGCGGCGGTGGTCATCATCGCCTATATCATCGGACAGATGGTGTTTCCGATTGAACGATGGCCTGACGCCGTCCTCGACGCGCGAACATTGACCCCGACTTATGAGGCTGCACGCTGGGTGCGAAGTCAGTTGCCCGAACCCTACCGTCCCCATCTGCTCGACCCGCCGCCGGCCGGGCGGAAGGCCACGGCTGAAGCTTTGCTGCACGCCACGCCGCAGGGGCGTGCGACCGCTAAACCTGCCCGAGCGTGAATAGGAGCTGTTGCATATGGCCTTCACCAGCCGGGATACCGACGACAACTCCCTGCACGAGGAATGCGGGGTTTTCGGCGTCTGGAACGTGCCGGATGCCTCCGCGGTGACGGCGCTGGGACTGCATGCGCTGCAGCATCGCGGCCAGGAAGCCACCGGCATCATCAGCTTCGACGGCGCCCGCTTCCACTCCCATCGCGGCATGGGACTGGTCGGCGACAATTTCGGCGACGCCAGGGTGATCGAAAAACTGCCCGGCCGCATCGCCGTCGGGCACAACCGCTACGCCACCACCGGCGACACCATTCTTCGAAATGTCCAGCCGCTCTACGCCGATTTCGAGTTCGGCGGGTTCGCCGTCGCGCATAACGGCAACCTGACCAACGCCCACGTGCTGCGCCGCGCCCTGGTCCGTCGCGGCTGCCTGTTCCAGTCCACCACGGACTCCGAGGTCTTCGTCCACCTGATCGCCATCAGCCTCTATTCCACCGTCGTGGACCGGCTGATCGACGCACTGAAGCAGGTGATCGGCGCCTATTCCCTGGTCGCCCTGTCCAACGAAGCCCTGATGGGCGTGCGCGATCCGCTAGGCGTCCGGCCGCTGATCCTGGGCCGCATCGGATCGGAGGGCACCGGCGGCTGGGTGCTCGCCAGCGAGACCTGCGCGCTCGACATCGTCGGCGCCGATTTCATCCGTGACGTCGAACCGGGCGAGATCGTGGTCATCAACGACCAAGGCGTGCACAGCATCAAACCCTTCAACAAACGCAAGGAACGGTTCTGCGTCTTCGAATACATCTACTTCGCCCGGCCGGACTCGGTGATGGAAGGCATGCCGGTCTACGAGGCCCGCAAGCGCATCGGCGCCGAACTCGCGCGTGAGGCCGACGTCCCGGCCGACGTCATCGTGCCGGTGCCTGGATTCCGGCGTCCCCGCGGCGATGGGCTACTCCAAGCAAAGCGGCATCCCGTTCGAGCTTGGCATCATCCGCAACCACTATGTCGGCCGCACCTTCATCGAGCCGACCGACCACATCCGCCACCTCGGCGTGAAGCTGAAGCACTCCGCCAACCGGCCGGTGCTGGCAGGCAAGCGCGTCATCCTGGTGGACAATTCAATCGTGCGAGGAACCACCAGCAAGAAAATCGTCGAGATGGTCCGCGCGGCCGGCGCGAAGGAGGTGCATATGCGCATCTCCTCGCCGCCCACCACGAACTCCTGCTTCTATGGGATCGACACGCCGGAACGCAGCAAGCTGCTCGCCGCCAGCCACAGCGTGGAGGAGATGGCGTCCTTGATCGGCGCCGACAGCCTGGCCTTCATCTCCATCGACGGTCTGTATCGGGCGCTCGGAAAGCATGGCCGCGATCCCGAGAACCCGTACTACTGTGACGCCTGCTTCACCGGCGACTATCCAATTCCGTTGCCCGACCAGCAGGATAACGCGGACCGCCAACTCAGCCTGCTGGCCGCGCATACCTGATGGCCGCCCTGCCCGATGGCGCCATAGCGCTGGTGACCGGCGCGAGCCGCGGCATCGGTGCTGCCACAGCCGTCGAACTGGCGCGTCTCGGCGCCAGGGTGGTGATCACCGCCCGCACCCAGGGCGGCTTGGAGGAAACCGACGACGCGATCCGCGCGATCGGCGGCGAGGCAACCATTTTGCCGCTCGATTTGCGTGACGGCGCCCAGATCGACGCGATCGGCCCGACCCTTTTCCAGCGCTTCGGCCGCCTCGACGTCCTGGTGCACAACGCCGGGGCGCTCGGCAGGCTCACTCCGGTTTCTCACATCCTGCCGGATGACTGGTCCGATGTCGTGGCGGTGAACCTGTCCGCGGCGTGGCGGCTGATCCGCACCAGCGAGCCGCTGCTGCGTCAGGCACCAGCCGGGCGGGCGGTGTTCGTGACCGAGAGCCGAGCGCGCGAACCTCGGGCTTACTGGGGTGCGATGGGCGCGACGAAGGCCGGAATGGAACATCTGGTGCTAACCTGGGCCCAGGAACTTGCCACAACGCAGGTGCGGGTGAACCTGTTCGATCCCGGCCCAGTGGCGACCCGTATGCGGTCCAATGCATTCCCAGGTGAGGACCGGACAACTTTGCCAGCACCGGAAGCGGTTGCCCCCGCTCTGGCCGCGCTATGCCTGTCAACATACGAACAGAATGGGTCGTTAGACCGCTTCGAATAGACACCGTTTTCAGACCAACGATTTCTCCGGCAGCCGTCCTGGTCTCTACGGACGCCACACGCCGCGCTGACCAGCAACCGCCTGTTGTGCACGCCACACGCGATACCGGAACATCACCCATGCCACTGCCGCGCCGCCCAAAGCCACAGGTAAGATCAGCAGCGCCACCCACAACGCGAGTGCCGCTAGCGACAGCGCCCCGGCGATGATCGCGACCACGATAGCCCATAGCAGAATACGACTGGAAAGCGGCACTTTCGGCGGCGAGACGAACTCCCCGTCGACAGTCATCTCCAATTCGGGCGGCGAATGACTGATTCATAGACCACCAATGTGGCGCCCCCACGGGCCGGCTTCAAGCCCAGTGCCGCCTTTGACGCACCACCCAAGGGCGTGTCGCCCCGCACGCTATATCCAACATCAGCCTGACTGGAACAGGCGGGCTGATAAAGTTGCTCGTGAGAACAAAGAGCTGGAACGCGCTGACACCGCTTACGGTCAGCCTGAACGCGCTCTAGCATTCGGTCATTAAAAGGAGTCAACCACCATGAAGGTCGGGCTATTCATCAACACACAATATCCGGAACAGGTCGATGTGCCGGCGCAGATCCCTGCGCTCGTCGAGCAGGTGCGCGTAGCGCGAGATGCCGGGTTTAAATCGCTCTGGTTTCCCCACCACTGGCTGACAGAGCCGATGCAGATGCTGCAGATCATGCCGGTGATGGCGTTCTTGGCCGCCGAAGCGAAGGGCATGGTGATCGGTCCCAACATTCTCATTCTGCCGTTGCTGAATCCCGATGCACGTGGCCGAGGAAGCCGCTACGCTCGATGTCCTGACCGGTGGCAATTACGTGCTCGGCGCCGGCCTGGGATATCGGCAACCGGAGTTCACCGCGTTCGGCATTCCGCTAGCCGAACGCGCCGGGCGCTTCTCGGAAAGCATCACCCTGATGCGCAAACTATGGGCCGGTGGGAAGATCACCCACGAGGGGAAATTCTTCACCGTCCGCGATGCGGGTATCAGTTTGAAGCCGATGCGCCCAGGCGGGCCGCCGATCTATATCGCCGGCCTCGTCGATACTGCGGTTCGCCGCGCCGCTCGGGTCGGCGACGCGTGGCTGATCGCCAATGCATCTTCGATCCAGGAGATCACCCCGCAAATGCAAACCTATCGCTCAGCGCTGAAGGAATATAACCGCACGCCACTGGAGTTTCCCATCGCCCGCGAATGCTACGTCGGGAGCAGCCGAGCCTCAGCCTACGACGAATGCAAGGCGGCCCTGGAATACAAGTATGCCGCCTACGCCGCGTGGGGAATGACCAGTCCACTTGAGGGAACAACCTTCGAGGACTTCGCCAAAGATCGTTTTATTATCGGAGACAAAGCGTCGGTCAAGGACGAGATCCTGCGCTATACTGACCTTCTCGGGACGGATCATTTTATCATGCGCAGCCAGTGGCCTGGCCTGGAGCAGGAAAAGGTCCTCGGCTCCATCCGGCGCCTGGGGGAGATCTTCGCCGAGTTATAGCGACAGCCGCTTCGGGTGGGAAATCGGACTTCGGACTGCAGTCCACTTCGACGCAGCCGCCGTCCTCACGGGGCCGTTGTCGCTTCCGACCCGAGCCACTGTTCTATTAGCGCGGGAAGCGTGCCATTCTGAATCAGCACGGCCTGCGCGTTGCCGATTGCCTCCCTGAGCACCGTGTTGCCCTTGCGCACGCAGACGCCAAGGCGCTCGCGGGTGATTCCGGTCTCAACGACCTTGAGACTATGGCGGTCACGGACATACCACTTCGCGACAGGCGCAAGTTTCATGAAGGCGTCGCAACCGCCGGTCGAGAGGTCATCGAGCGCCCTTTCGATCTCGTCATACGCGTATACCCGCACCCGAGCGGCGCGATGCTCGGCAACGAGCCTATCGGCAACCGGCTGGCTTGTGTTCCCGTGCTGCACGCCGATCACCAAGCCCTTGAGGTCCGCTATCCCGTGCACCTGCGGGTGGCGGTTCGGATCGACGACGAGCGATTGGCCAGAGACCACATAGGGCTGGCAGAAGTCTGCGATCCGTTCGCGGTCGAGGGTGATCGTGGTGCCCGAGGCGATGCAGTCGTAGGTGCCATCGTCGAGACCGGCGAAGATGCCGTTGAAGTCGGCACCCGTGTAGCGGACCAGTTGCCATGTGCGGCCGAGTTGTGAAGCGATACGCTGCATAAGCGTAACGTCAAAACCGGTCGGGCCAGTATCAGTCATGAACTCGAACGGCGGGTCCGGCAGAGCCGCTCCTACCCTCAACGCAACCCGGCTCTCGGCTTCCTGCATCTTCCACAGCACTCCATCACCGGGCCGTGCCTTGTCAATTCGGTCCAGAACTACAGCACCCATCGCCGCGCGACCACCGACCGCGACTTTTCAGACTGACGGGTCGCCCCGGACATCGGGCATTAGCGAATTACTTGCCCATCGTGTGAAGCCGTTCATAGCACGCTCCCGGCCCACGACGAAAAATTTTCCGTCGCTGTTGGTGTCTCGCAGTCTTAAGGGGGCGCGGGTGACATGAAGCGCGGGTCGATTCGGCCGGTATGATCATTTGCTCCGTTCTGGTCGCGCGAGCGGTCTGGATGGGAAAGTCCACAGTCAACCCGAAACGGTATTGACTGAGCCGATCCTGGCGGAACGCGACCATCAGAAGGTGCTACGGGCGATTAGAGAAATGTGCGCGGACAACTCGGTTGCGACAACTCCCGACGCGGCGAACTTCAGAACTGTATCCAACTAGCGGTTTTGATAAAGAAAACCAAACGAGGAGCGGCGGTTACAGACCTGTAGCGGGTGGCCGACTGGCGCTAAGAACCGGCCTCTGCGCTGAACTCAGGCATCGAGGCATCGCGATTAGCTCATAGAGCAAAGGACTGTGGAGCCGGTCGCAGGCGCTGGACATAAACGCTCTCCAACTCAAGCATCCGCCGCTTCGCCGTCGAGCCGCCCGTCGCGGGAAAAGCCCCCAACCTTCACGCCCGCCGCCAGAAGCCGATAGCAAGGAATGATCAGCGGCACCGGGTTCTTCGCCATCACTTGGCCGACGAAGGAATGGCCTCGATCCGGGAGGCTTACCTCCGCCAAGTGCTCGAGCGGATCGCAGATCATCCAGTGCTCGCCGAAATTGGGTAGTCGAACCAAAATTGTTGAGTTCAGCTATTTTTGGATGGACCTTCGCGGCCCGGCCCACAACATCCTCACCTCGTCACGCGCCGGAGCATTCCAAAATGACTTTGACCGAAGAAAGGCATTATGGCGAGCCGCATCTTCCGGCACCCCGTCGGTTACGTTGTGCAACGGTGGCCTTACAAGCCATCAGCGGCGGGCTGGCTGGCCTTCTGATGACACTACTACTGCCGCATTCGGCCATATCGCAATCGACGCTACAGCCGCCGGTGACGCCGGCGTGCGTGTCGTCGCCATTCGGCTGGCGGCACGCGGTGGGTCCGCACGCCCCGGCTGGCTTCCATAACGGCATCGACCTGCCGGCGCGGGCAGGTGCACTGGTGCACGCGGCGGCGGCTGGGACGGTCGAGGCGATCAAGCGACAGGGGTTAGGCGGCGTCACCGTGCACCTGCGGCATCCGGGCGGCCTGGAGACCCTTTATGCCCACCTGGGCAACCTTGTGCCCGCGATTGCGGAGGGGAAGCGTAACGTGGCGGCCGGGGAGGCGCTGGGGCACGTGGCGCGCACGGGGGTGACCTACGGCACCCACGTGTTCTTCGCCGTGCTGGAGAACGGGCAGGCGGTGGATCCGCTTGACGTGCTGCCGCCGCTGCCACGGTGCGGAGGCCCAAAATCATGATGCCGGTCCTTGCGGGCTGCACGCTGGGGGGAAGCGACGGTTCGTGGTATCGTTTTCGCATCGCAGCACCGCCGGCCCCTTGCCACTGAAGGGACGATATGATCGAGGACGTTATCGCCGCGCCGGAGGACACAAATGGCTAAGCAGTTTGAGCAGATCGAACCGGCGCACGCCGCGTTCATAGCGGAACAGCATATCTTCTTCACCGCCTCGGCTGCTGCGACGGGTCGGATCAACATCTCGCCACGTGGTGCGGACGCCTTCCGCGTTCTGAACCCGAACACCGTGGCCTATCTGGATCAGACGGGTAGCGGTAACGAGACCGCCGCGCATCTGCGGGCTTCCGGCCGGCTGACCATCATGTTCTGCGGATTCGAGAATGTGCCGATGATCTTGCGCCTCTATGGCCACGGGCGTTCTCTATGGCGGGGAACGCCGGAATACGTGGCGTTGCTGGAAACCGCCTTCGGCAACGAGGAAGCGCCTGGCGCGCGCCAGATCATCTGCCTGGACATCGACATGGTGCAGACAAGCTGCGGTTACGGGGTGCCCCTGTTCGACTTCAAGGAGGAACGTCCGACCCTGCGCCGATGGGCGGAAAATAAGGGTGAGGACGGCGTTGCCGCTTACTGGCGGGAGAAGAATGTCTATAGCATCGACGGGTTCGAGACCGGGGTTGCGGCCAACGAACCGATAGACGTTGATGCCGCCGGGGAAGATGATCCGGAAGACGTCTCTCGTCCGGTCGTTGCGGCGAAGTAGCGCGGAGACCGCCTGATGGATGCCCCAGTCCCCGCCGGATACGCCGCGCCGGACGCCCGAACCGAGAGCGTCACGCTGCCGGCACGCCCCGAACCGCTGCGGCTCAAGCTAAGCGAGACGGCGGTGATCGTAGTAGACATGCAGAACGCCTATGCAACGGAGGGCGGCTATATCGATATCGCCGGCTTCGACGTCTCCGGCGCGCCGGCGGCTATCGCCAACACGAAGGCAACGCTGGAGGCGGCGCGCGCCGCTGGCCTGACGGTCATCTTCTTCCAGAACGGCTGGGACAAGGACTATGTCGAGGCGGGCACCTCCGGATCTCCGAATTTCCACAAGTCCAACGCCCTGAAGACCATGCGCGCACGACCCGAGTTGAAGGGAACGCTGCTGGCGAAGGGAACGTGGGACTATGCGATCGTCGATGCGCTCACGCCGCAACCGGGCGACATCGTCATCCCCAAGACACGCTACAGCGGGTTCTTCAACACCAACATCGACAGCGTGCTCCGCGCTCGGGGGATCCGCAACCTGGTGTTCACCGGGATAGCGACGAACGTGTGCGTCGAGTCCTCGTTGCGTGACGCATTTCACCTCGAGTATTTCGCGGTCGTTCTGGAAGATGCGACGCACCATGCGGGGCCGCCATTCGTGCAGCAAGCGGCGCTGTACAACATCGAGAAATTCTTCGGCTGGGTCTCGACTGTCGCCGATTTTTGCGGTGCCATCGGGCAGGCCGCGCCAACCTCCAGCACATAAGGTTTGCCATGCCCAAGACAGTTGTCCTGCCGCCCGGCACCAGCCCGCCGATCGCTCCGTTCTCGCCCGGAACGATGGCGGACGGGATCGTCTATGTCTCGGGTACGCTGGCGTTCGACAAGGACAATAACATCGTCCATGCCGGCGACGCGGCCGCCCAGACACGGCATGTGCTGGAGACCATCAAGTCGGTGATCGAAACCGCTGGGGGTACGATGAACGACGTGACATTCAACTCCATCTTCATCCGCGACTGGGCAGACTATGCCGCGCTGAACAAGGTGTACGCGGAGTATTTTCCCGGCGACAAGCCCGCCCGCTTCTGCATCCAATGCGGGTTGGTGAAGCCAGACGCGTTGGTAGAGATCGCGACGATCGCGCACGTGGGGAAGAAGTAGCCGGTTTCGGACCCCGGAACGACGAGCGGTTCTGCCCTCGGGTTTGGCGCGTCCATACCGGCCCGAGCGCCGGCTGGCATCGACTTCAACCGGACTTTAAGGGCTGCTGCATTGCCGAGCACGGGTGTGTGGCAAGCATCTCCGCCAAATGGCAGCGGTCCGCCTTCACAACGACCCCTTGGCGGCCATCGCCCGATGCCCTCCGCTATCCCCGGATAGCGACCTCGCTATTCCGACACCGTCACGGTGAGCCCAAAGATTTTATTCTTTCATGCTACCGAAAAATTGCCTATTGTGCGCCGCGAACAGACATCGAACAACAGCCCAAGGCCACCCACCCATGTCCCTCGCCAAGACGCTCCCCGCCGCCGTCCTGGAAACCATCCTCACCAGCCTCGCCGGACTCTTCCTCACCGGCGCCGCCGGCGACATGATCGCGGCCCGCGAAGCCGCGGCCCAAATGCTCGCTTCCTACCACCCCGAAACCCAGGACGAACTCCGGCTCGCCGCCAACGTCATCAGCTTCAGCTTTCAAGCGCTCGAAGCACTCGGCCAGGCCGCCACCCCGGACATGCCGCTGACGAGAACCCTTCGCCTCCGCGGCAGCGCCGTCAGCCTCAGCCGCGAATCCCACAAAGCCCAGCGTCGCCTGGACAAACTCCAGACCGCCCGCCGCGCGGGCATCCAAGCTGCAACCCAGCCCGAACCCGCCCAACCCGAACCAAAAATCGAGAAAGCCCTCGGCCTGATCGAGGACACCCGCACAGTCACCGTCGCCGCCAAGGCCCAGGGCCTGACCTGGACACAAGCCTACGAGCAGCGCCAACGCGACCTGCGCATCGCCGCTAGCCTTAAGCGAGCCGAAGCCCGCGTCGCTGCGCAAGCCAACATCGCCGCACGAGGCGCCATCTCCGGCCACCGAACCGCCGCCCAGGCCGTCTGATCCAAAGTCTTATTCTGTTCAGATCCGCGACGCCCGTCGCCTAGAGCATGATCAGGCTGAGCGGATCGTTCAAAGCGCGTGAATGCGATTGAACGAGGGTTGCCCTGAACAATTCCCGCCCTGGACCTTCGCCCACCCTGACGGCTTGGCGCGACGCTGCATCGCCTGCCGCACTTGTTTTCAGGTGCTTAGATCAATCCGCCTCCGCCGCGGCTTCGTGCATATCCATCGCCACCGGGTGGAATTCGGCGTAGCGCGAGAGATAGAACAGGATAGCCGCCACGCCGAGATAGGACACGGCAACGGTAGGCGAGCTGTCGATGCCGATACCCTCCGGGCCGTGGATAAAGCCAAAGAACGTCAGGATGCAGCCGGCGAGGGCAAAAGCCGCGGCTTTCTCGAAGGCGCGATCGATGATGTAGACAGTGACGGCGCCCAGGATGATGCCGGCGAGCGTCGCACCTCCGCCCAGCGTCGCAAGCCCGTCGTAAAGCACGCCGGACTGGGCGAGTTTGGCGGTTCCTACAGCGGCCGCGTTCGTGCCGGCGGTGCCCAGGGCGCTGTCGATCTGCAATTTTCCCCATGCGGCAAGCTGCGGCAACAGTGCCAGCACGATGGCCGGCGCATGGCGGTGCGGCGATTCCTGGAACGCCTGCGAGCCGATCAGCATGCCGATATACAGCAGGATCGGCAGGATCGCGACGAGCGGGATCAGCGCGCTGACAACCGCGATGATGCCTAACCAGGTCAGCACCAGCACGACGATGCCGGTCACCGCCGAGTAGCCGATACGCCCGCCCATCGCCTTCCAGCCGGGATGACCGATATACACCGCGTTGATAAACGGGTTGCCCATCAGGCAGCCGATCAGGCTGATGACGCCGTCCGCGGTCAGCACGCGGGTGGTCGGAAAGCTGTCGCCGGCGGCGGAGGCGCTCTCGACGTTATCGAGCGCCTCGATCAGGTCGTATATGCCGAACGGGATAGCGGTGACCAGGATCACGCCCAGATACTGGAACCCGCCGAAGGTATGCACGAACGCCGGCATCGGCACGGAGAAGCCGAAGTTGGCCACCGAAGCACCCAGGGTTGCCAGGCTCATGTCGCCGTAGCCCAGGCCAAGGGCGGTGGACACCCAGGCGATGACGGTTCCAACCGCGATCGCCACCAGCCCGCCGGGCACGCCGCCGAAATAGCGCACGCCGCCAAACCAGTTGGCCAGGATAACGGCGAAGCAGACAACGCCGATCACCGGGGTGGTGAACACCAGCGCCGCGGGCCGCATCGAGATGAAGGTGATCGAGATGCCCGCCAGCGAACCGAGCAGCGCGGCGCGCGGGGTGATTTTCCGGATGTACGGGCCGATGAAGCCGCCGGCCATGAGGACGAAGCTCTGGATAAACACCCAGGTCAGGCCGGCTTCCCAGGCTTGAATCGGATCCTTGGTGGCAAGCTTGATCGGCAGCATCACCACGAAAGTCACCACGAACATGTGGGGGACGCTGATGCCCGAGGGCAACGCGCAAACGTCGGTGCGACCGGTCTTGCGCGCCAGGTTCCAGGCGAGGAAAGCGTAATATCCGGTGCTGAGGAACAGCATCAGACCCGAGCGCGGGCAGGATGCGGCCGAACACCAGGTCATCGGGCATTTGCAGCACGAACCGCAACAGGCCAGTCAGGACCAGTACGTTGACAAGGATGTTGGTGCCGAAACCCGAACAGGGCGTTCCAGTCGCCGGAAACCCAGAATTTTGGCCGGCTGACCGATTGCTACATTTCCGCTCATTCTGCCGCTCCTTTCATCATTTGCTGCCTGCGAGCGCCTGAATGACGAGCGCTGAGGGCGCGACCCAGCCGAAAATGCCGCCTTGTGCGGCAATCATGCGCAGCCCCATCTCGTGGAACTCGGGGAAGTAGGAGCCGCAGCAGTCGCTCACGACGAGGCAGTCGTAGCCGCGGTCGTTAGCCTCCCGAACCGTGGTGTTGACGCAGACCTCCGTGGTGACGCCGGTCACCACCAGCTGCTGGATGCCGCGGTTTTGCAGGATGGCGTGCAGATCGGTGGCGAAGAAAGCACCTTTGCCGGGCTTGTCGATCACCGGTTCCCCGGCGCGCGGGATAGAGTTCCGGGATGATGTCGTGGCCGGCCTCGCCGCGCACCAGGATGCGGCCCATCGGGCCGGAGTCGCCGATGGCAGTCGCGCTGCGGCCACGGATTTTCTTCGCCGGCGGCAGGTCGGCCAAGATCCGGGCGATGGCCTTCGCGCGTATGGATCACCAAGCCGCCCGCCGCGCGCCAGGCCGCCAGCAGCGCCTTGTTCGGCTCGATGGTCCGGCGCAGTTGCGAGACGTCGTTGCCGAGCATTTCGCCGAACCCGCCGGGCTCGAGGAAGTCGCGCTGCATGTCGATGATCAGCAGCGCCGCGGCGTCCAGATTCAGGCTGTATTCGTAGGGTTTTGCTTCGATCAGCATGCCCGCCCCCAAGCGGATTATTGAATGCAAGCTTCACGATGCAAATTTAAGGCCAGTATCACGCGGTTGCGGGTACCAGGTGAGGTCAGGCACCCGTCGTGATCGCCCGAACCTTGTGAGAGGTTCTCGACGTCGGATGGCGGCTGAGGCACGATCCAGGTCATGCACTTCGACCTGAAACTGTGGCGCATGACTGCCGGCCTGCGAGGCCGCATCGTCTTGTCCGCCTGTCTGGGCTTGCTTGCTCTGGCGGTAGGAATCGCCCGATTTGCCTTTCTCGGGCGCTTTCTCGCCGGGGTGTTTCGCGGCGAGGCGATCGAATCCTGGCCGCTGGCCGCCGCCGCCGCGCGATCCTGCTGCGGGCGTGGCTGGATCACCATCGGACCATGATCGCCCACCGCACCGCCGCGCGAGTGCAGGAAACCCTGCGCGGCCGGCTGTTCGACAAGATCGTCGCACTCGGCCCCGCCTGGTTCGGGGCGGAGCGGACCGGCGGGGTGATGCTCTCCATGGTCGACGGCGTGGAGCAGCTTCAGTCGTTCTTTGGCCAGTATCTGCCGCAGGTGACGATCGCGATTTGCGCGCCGTTCGCGATTTTCGTGTTCATCGCGTGGTGGGACGTGCCGGTCGCGACCGTGATGCTGGCTGCCGCGCTGTTCACCCTGGTGCTGCCCGCCACCGTGCACCGCAAGACGGAACAGGCGTCCCGCGCGCGGCAGTCGGCGTTCAAGTCGTTCGGGGAGGAGTTCCTCGACGCGGTTCAGGGGCTGCCCGACGCTGAAAGCGTTCGGGCAAAGTGCCGCATATGGACGGATGCTGGCGGCGAAGGCCCGAGCGCTGTCGGACAGCACGTTCTGGGTGCTGGCGCTGAACGTGCTGACGCGCGGCTTCACCGACCTCGGGACCGCATTGGGGTCCGCCGCGGCGCTGGCGCTGGGGGCATGGCGGGTCCGGCACGGCGAGATGAGCCTGGAGGCGCTGCTGATCGTGCTGATGGCCGGGACCGAGATCTTCCGTCCGTTGCGCGATCTGCGGGGGGTGCTGCATCAGGGGCTGAACGGGCAGGCGGCGGCGACCGGGATCAACGCCCTGCTGGACACGCCGGTGGCCGGCGCCCACCGGTGATCGTCTGTTGCGGCGCTGAGCGCCGGAGATCGTGTTCGACGACGTCGCGTTCGCCTATCCCGGCGGGCGGCGGGCGGCGCATACCGGGCTGACGTTCCGGATCGGCGCGGCGAGCGGGTCGGCGATCGTCGGGCCCAGCGGCGCCGGACAAGTCGACCATCGTGCGGCTGCTGTCGCGGCTGCATCAGGCGCAGGGCGGGTCGATCCGTATCGGCGGACGCGATCTGCGCGAGCTCGATCCGGCTCAGGTGCGCGGCATGATCGCCGTCGTTTCGCAGGACACTTACCTGTTCCACGGCTCGGTCGAGGAGAACCTGCGCCTCGGGCGCCCGGACGCGACCGCAGGCGGAGGTTGGTCGCCGCGGCGACCGCCGCGAATGCGCACGGCTTCATCGACGCCCTGCCGGACGGCTATCAGACCGTCATCGGCGAGCGCGGCACCAGTTGTCCGGCGGGCAGCGGCAGCGGTTGGCGATCGCCCGGGCGCTGCTGCGGGATTCGCCGATTCTGGTGCTGGATGAGGCGCTGTCGTCTGTCGATACGGAGAACGAGGCGATCATCCAGCAGGCGTTGGACCGACTGATGACGGGCCGCACGACGCTGATCCTGGCGCACCGGCTGTCCAGCGTGATCGGCGCCGATCGGATCCTGGTGCTGGAGCGACGGCGCGGTGGTGCAGTCCGGCCACCATCGGGAATTGATCCGACAGAATGGCCCGTATCGCGACCTGATGGGTCCGCAGCTTGGCGAACGCGAAGGCGTCACCGCGCCATTGATGGTGGACGAGACCGCCGAGCCGGATGCGCCGGCCACGGGCGCCTTGGTTGGCAGCCTGTCCGCGGAAGCCGGTCAGGTCAACTGGCCTGACGACGATCCGGACCTTGCTGCGGGTGGTTCGGCCCTATCGCGGCCAGTTGGCGGTCACCGTGGTGACCGGAATTGGGCGGGTGGTCGCGTTCATCGGAGTCAGCGTGCTGGGGGCGCTCGTCCTCGGGGCGGTTCGCAACGGCTCGCCGACGGGCGTGCTGGTCGCCGCGCTGCTGATCACTGCGCCCCTCGCAGGGTTGTTGCACTGGCTGGAGTCCTGGATCGCCCATGCCATGGCCTATGCGCTGCTGGCCGACATGCGGATCGATCTGTTCCGCAAACTGGATGCGCTGGCGCCGGCGTATCTGCTGCGACGGCGGTCGGGCGATCTGGTGGCGCTGGCGACACAGGACGTCGAGACCGTCGAATACTTTCTTTGCCCATACCATCGCCCCGGCGATCGTCGCGGTGCTGGTGCCGGTCAGTGTGCTGATCGCGATGGCGTTGATCGCCTGGCCGCTGGCTCTGGTGCTGGCGCCGTTCCTCGTCTACGCCGGCGCGTCCCCTGTGCTTGGCCGCCAGCGCATCGATCGGCTGGGATCGGCGGCTCGCGGCGCGCTGGGGGCGATCGGCGCGTTCGCGACCGAGACCATCCAGGGGCTGGCGGAACTGGTGATGTTCGGCGCGGCGGGACGACGCCGCGACGGGTTCATGGCGAGCGGTCGCGAGCTATCAGAGGCTGAGGCTGTCGCTGCTTGCCGATTTGTCGTTCCAGGCAGTTATGCTGGAGGCACTCACCGGTTTCGGCGGTCTGGCGGTAGCAGCCGTGGGCGCCATCCTGGTGACACATGGCACGATCGCCCCGACAATGTTGCCGCTGCTGGTGTTAATATCAGTAGCTGCGTTCCTGCCGGTCTCCGAGATCGCCCAAGTGGGACGGCAGCTCGCGGACACGATCGCATCCACCCGGCGGCTGGCAGTGGTGCACGCCGAACCAGTGCTGATCCGAGATGGGCGTCGCGATCCGGAAGATGCTGCAGAACTGCGGTTTGATCATGTCGACTTCGTCTACCCCGGGCGGTCGGCGCCGGCGCTGCGGGACGTGTCGTTTATCGTGCCGGCGGGAGCTACGGTGGCGCTTGTCGGCCCGTCGGGTGCGGGCAAGACGACCGTGGCGAATTTGCTGCTGCGCTTCTGGGATCCGTCGAGCGGCGCGATCCGGCTTGGCGACATCGACCTGCGGGACCTCAAGCTGGACGGGCTGCGTGGGCGCATCGCCCTGGTGGCGCAGGACACCTATCTGTTCAACGACACGCTGGAGGCGAACGTCCGGATGGCTCGGCCCGAGGCTTCAGCGGAGCAGGTCGCGCTGGCGCTTTCCCGAGCGGCTTTGGCTGATTTTGTCGGCGGTTTGCCGGAGGGTTTGGCTACCCGCGTGGGTGAACGCGGCGTGCAGCTTTCCGGAGGGCAGCGGCAACGCATAGCCATCGCCCGCGCCTTCCTGAAGGATGCGCCGCTGCTGATCCTGGACGAGGCAACATCACATCTCGATACGATCAGCGAGCAGGCCGTGCGCGGGGCGCTCGACGCGCTGATGGCGGACCGGACGACGATCGTCATCGCGCACCGGCTTTCGACGATACGTGCGGCGGACCTGATTTTGGTGCTGCGGGAGGGTCAGGTGGCCGAAGCGGGGACGCACGAGGCGCTGATGGCGCGGGGCGGCTTCTATGCGAGGTTGGTTTTGGCAGCGGCACCGCTCGTGCGTTCGCATGAGATCGGCGCTCAAGATAGGCGGCAACACGTAACGTGACATGCTGCATCCCGCGCTCGGTTCCTGCGATTGCGGCGCGCAACTGCCGGATACGTCATGCTCGGAAGGTGTGTGCCACCGTCGCACAGCCTATCGCCCAGAACTGACGAAGGGCGCATCTCTTTTTCTGTTCCTCTCAGCCCCGGTTAACCCCAGCTAGCGGCTGGTGGTTTGCCGAAGATCTGCTCGCTGCGATCGAGAAGAATCTCGCGGGAATCAACGCGATAGTATGCTATCAGACCGGGCACAAACGTCGCAAAGGCTAGCATTATGGTGAAATTCACCTACGACGCGGCATTCGAACGAAACGTCGGTTGGCTGACAGAAGCCGAACAGCTTGCCCTGCGCGGCATGCGCATCGCGCTCGCCGGCATGGGCGGAGTCGGTGGTGTCCACATGATCACCCTCGCACGCCTCGGCGTCGGCGCCTTCAACATCGCCGACTTCGACCGGTTCGACGTCCCCAACTTCAACCGCCAATACGGCTGCAACGTGAACACGCTCGACCTCGTTAAGAGCGACGTCATGGAGGAAATGGCGCTCGCGGTGAACCCGGAACTGCGCATCCGCCGCTTCGATGACGGCGTCACCGACGAGAACCTCGAATCGTTCCTGCAGGATGTCGACCTGTTCGTCGACGGCTTCGACTTCAATGTCATCGAGATGCGGCGCAAGACCTATCGGCGCTGCCGCGAACTCGGCATTCCCGTCGTCTGCGCCGGACCGATCGGCATGGGCGTGTCGCTGCTGGCCTTCGACCCCAAGGGCATGAGCTTCGACGAGTATTTCGGCATGGAGGGCGCCAACGAATTCGAGCAACTCATCCGCTTCATGACCGGCCTGGTGCCCAAGCCATTGCCCTTGTCCTACCTCTCCGACCCCATGCGACTCAATCTCGTCGCCAAGACGGCCACCTCGGTCGGCGCGGCGTGTCAGCTCTGCGCCGGCGCCGCTGCCATCACCGCGCTGAAGTTCCTGCTGCGCCGCGGCGAGATCAAACCGGTCCCGTACGCGTTCCAGTATGACATCTTCAGCAACCGGCTCGTGGTGACGAAGGTGCGCGGCGGCCTTAACGGAGCGCGGTGGCGACGCAAGATGGCGCGGATGGTGCCTGAAACCATCGAGCGCATGCGGGCCATTCCGCTGCCGCCCGCCACGTTCGTGCCCGAAGGCTACCTCGACGAGGTCCTGCACGCGGCTCGGTGGGCACCCAGCCGTGGGAACGAACAGCCCTGGCGATTCGAGAAGCTGGGTCCGGACGAGCTTCGCGTCCATGCCCAGCGCATGACCGCCGGCGGCCTGTATCAATACCGCGATGGTGAGCCGAACCTGCTGGCCATCGGAGGCCTGCTGGAATATCTGCGGATTGCCGCCTCGGCGCATGGCAGGCAAATGGAGTGGCGGATCGAGTCCGACGCCGATCCGCTACTCATCCGTGCCCAGTTCACCGCCGGCTTGACAACGGAACCCGATCCGCTTTGCCCGTCGCTGGGCCTGCGCCACGTCGATCGCACGCGGTACCTCACGCGCCCGCTAACCGCTCAGGAACGCCAGGCGCTGGAAGCCAAGCTGGGCGGGAACCTGCGCGTCATCTGGCTGTCCGACCGGCCTGACCGCAAGCGTTTCGCTGGGCTCAATCGGCAGGCCGGCACCATTCGCCTGCGTTTGCCCGAGATGATGCCGGTCCACCAGCGCCGCATCGAATGGACCCTGCCGATCAGCGCGGACCGGACCCCGGCCAAGGCGCTGGGCCTCGATCCGATCCTACTTCGGGTGTACCGCTGGGTTCTGGGCAGTGAGGTCCGGACACGGTGGTTCAACCAGGCCGGCGGCGCGGCGGCGATGGCGGTGGAGACGGACTACGTGCCCGTCCTGGCGTCCGGCGCGGCGTTCGCCATCCGATACAACGAATTGTCTGACTCGCCGCGAACGACTCACGAGTTGCTGGAAACCGGCATGAAGATCCAGAAGTTCTGGCTAGCGGCGACCCGGCTGGGCCTGGCGGTGCAGCCGCTGATGGACGTGCTGACCTTCGCGCATTATGGCCAGGACAATGCCCCGTTCACGGTTGACACCAGGCTCCAGGGCAAGGGCCGCAATTTGGCGCAGCAATTCCGCGACCTGTTCAGTGTCGACACCAGTTGTTTCGTGTTCATGGGCCGCATCGGTGAGCCGCACCGGCGCGGCGCCTATCCCAGGTCAGTGCGCAGGCCTGTGGCGGAACTGCTGACAGGCGCAACTAACGAAACGCCCAGATTTGACAGATAGCAGGCAAATCACGAATCCGTCCGGCCCTGTCCACGCACTATGGGTGCGTCCGCAAGGGCTGTAATCGGTCATTGTGTTCGGGGTCACCTGACGATTTGTCCTGTCCGAATTTGACCGACCACTAGTCCTTGATTTTGTGGGCCGATTCACCCGACCGCATGGGATGCTTCTGTCGGGATCGGACCACTAGGCTCGTTGCGGTGCTTAGCGAAGCGAGTGGCTACTTGATCTTCGCTTCCTTGAACGGGACGTGCTTCCGCACAACGGGATCGTACTTGTTGAGCTCGAGCTTCGTTGTCTGCGCGCGCGCATTCTTTTTGGTCACGTAAAAAAATCCAGTATCCGCCGTAGATACCAACTTGATCTGAACGGTGTTTGATTTAGCCATCAGCCTGTTCCTTGAAAGGCCCCTATATGGGCCCGATTAGTAGCGGTAAAATGCTCAACAACCCCGCCGCAGTCAAGATTGTCCGTGGCTGCGGCGGTTGGCGCCGAGGATTTTACCGACTCGCCTTCAATCCATCCCACCAGGGGCAAACGCCGCTCATGCGATCGTAATTGCCGTCGAGCACCTGCAACGGCGCCCAGTTCGGCTTCGCCGCGGGCATCGGCGGGGCATCCGGCGGAGGTGGACCATCTCCCAGCAACTCGAATAACCCTTGGTGGCCCCAAAAACTACTCACGGCCTTCAACTCGATTGGTTTCCAGTCAGAGCCGACTTCGCGGCCGCCCCATCCGTGCTCAATGAAAAAGGACGCAGGCGTGCGCATGTAAAACGACGTCATAAAATCGTTGGGATGCCGGCCTAGTTTCACCGCGACGCGGTCTTCGCTCTGGGCGAGATCGTAGCTCTGGCCAACATCGTCGAGAGAGTAAAACTCCATCATCAGATGGTGCATCCGGGCGCGCGACCCCTGCGCAAGAGCGAGACTGTGATGGCGTGGGTTCACGTGCATGAAATAGACCGAGACCGGCGGCCCCATGAAGTCGCTGATGCGGAAGCCAAGAAGGTCCTGATAAAATTTCAGGGCAGCGTCGATGTCAGGCACCACGAGCACGGCATGCCCTACGCCCTGCGCCCCAGTGCGAAAACCTCCGGTCGTTCGCACCCCGCGGAACGGTTCGCTGGCGATTTCGGCGCCGTGGAACGCCTCCACACGGTTGCCGGCGGGATCGCGGAACGAAATCACCTCGGCGACGCAACGTTGGTCCGCCGCAGCGCCGTCTTCCCGCTGCACCGCGACCCCAGCGTCCTCCAACCGCGCCGCCAGCGTCGCGAGCGCTGACGCATCCGCGACTTCCCAGCCGAAGAACTGCTCTCCATCCGGCCGTCCGCCGTCGAAAATCACGCGCTGCTTGCGGTCATCCATGCGGAAAGCCCGCATGGCGCCCCCGCGATCGGTCGCCTGCAGTCCGAGTTGGCCGGTGGCCAAGCTGGTCCAGTCATCGATTTTGGAGGTCCCGACCCAGAAGTAGCCCATAGCCTGAACGGTCACGGCGATTTCCTCCCTTTTTACCGGCGGGTCTGCCCGCCTGATTAGTTGTTGCACCTCTTGCAAGATAGCACGGATGTCAGGATTGGTAACTACCGCACCCTGACGATGGCCCATCGCCAACATTACATCGCATGGGCGGGCCGGTCGCCACCGACCCGATAGGCTCCATGACTACGCGGCTTCGCTCGACGTCGCAGGTCCATCAGGTCCGCCCGTTCGCGAGCGGCGCTGCGCATCAGGGCGTCGCGGCCATATTCGTATTGCACCGGGCAGGCGATATCGGTGACGCCGTAATCGGCCGCGGCCCGCATGGCGAAGCCGGCGTCGACCAGATGCGGGCGGGCCAGGGCGACCAGGTCGGCGCGACCCGCGGCGAGGATGGTGTTGATCTGGTCGGCCGAGGTGATCGAGCCGACGCACATCGTGGCAACGCCGGTCTCGTTCCGGATCATGTCGGAGAACGGGACCTGGAACATCCGGCCATAGATCGGCGCTGCGTCCGCCACGGTTTGCCCGGTGGAGACATCGATCAGATCGCAGCCATGCGCCGCGAAGGCGCGCGCGATCGTCGCGACATCCTCTTCGGAAATTCCGCCGTCAGCCCAGTCGGTGGCGGACAGGCGCACCGACATCGGCTTGTCGTCCGGCCAGATTTTTCGCAGCGCGTCGAACACTTCCAACGGAAAGCGCAGGCGGTTCTCGACCGAGCCGCCGTATTCGTCGGTGCGGGTATTGGTCAGCGGCGACAGAAAACTGGCGAGCAGGTAGCCGTGCGCGCAGTGCAGTTCCAGCATGTCGAAGCCGCAGCGTTCCCCGCGGATCGCCGCCTGCCGGAAATCTTCACGACGCGGTCCATGTCGGCTCGGTCCATCGCGCGTGGCACTTGGTTGTCCGGCGTAGTACGGGATGGCGGAGGCGGAGATGATCGGCCAGCCGCCCTGCGGCAGCGGCCGGTCCATGCCGTCCCACATCAGCCGCGTGGCGCCTTTGCGGCCGGCATGGCCGAGTTGCAGGCAGATTTTCGCCGGTCCGTGGGCGTGGGTGAAGCGCGACGATGCGCGTCCAGGCGGCCTCTTGCGCGTCGTTCCACAGACCGGCGCAGCCCGGGGTGATGCGGGCGTCCGCCGATGGGCAGGTCATCTCGGTGTAGATCAGGCCGGCGCCGCCGGTCGCCCGGGCGCCGTAATGCACCAGATGCCAGTCGGTCGGCATGCCGTCCTCGGCACTGTACTGGCACATCGGCGAGACAACGACGCGGTTCGCCAGTCGCATACCGCGCAGGCGGAACGGCTGGAACATCGGCGGCCGCTCGGTGTCGGCGGGTTCAGCGTTGCCAGCCACTTCGCGCGCGAACAGGGTGTCCACCTCCTCGACGAAATCGGGCGCGCGCAGCGCCAGATCGTCATAGGTGATCGCCTTCGAACGCGTCATCACGCCGAACGCGAAGCGTGTCGGGTGCATCGGCCAGAACCGCTGACATGCTCGAACCAGACCAGCGAGACATCGGCGGCATGCTGGATTTTCTCGACCGCCTCGCGCCGGCCGGTCTCGAAGCGGGCCAGCAATCGGCGATGGAGCCGCCCGCCATGACCGCGGCGTGCAGCGCGATGGCGTCCTCCATCGCCAGCTTGGTGCCGGAGCCGATGGAGAAATGCGCGGTGGCCTTGGCGTCGCCCAGCAGCACGACGTTACCCTTGGTCCAGCGGGCGCAGCGGATCATCGGAAACTGCCGCCAATGGCTGCGGTTGGTGATCAGCTTGTGGCCGGCGAGTTCCTCGGCGAAGACATTCTCCATGAACCGGGCGGACTCTGCCTCGGTCGCTTGGTCCAGACCGGCGCGGGCGAATGTTTCGCGGCTCCATTTCCAGCACCCAGGTGCTGGCGCCTGGTTCGTATTGGTAGCAGTGGGCGATGAAGATGCCCTCCGCGCGCTCCTTGAAGAAGAAGGTGAAGGCGTCGAACGGACGGGTGCTGCCCATCCAGGCGAAGCGGTTGGGCCGCAGGTCGGTATTGGGCTGGAAATGCGCCTCGGTCGCGGCGCGGATAGCGCTGTTGATGCCGTCGGCGGCAACGATCAGGTCGGCATCGGGGAAGTCTTCGGGCGTGGCCTCCTGGTTGAACAGCAGTTCGATACCCAGCGCGCGGGCGCGGTCGTGCAGCAGCATCAGCAGGGAGCGGCGGGAGCAGCCGCAGAAGCCGTTGCCGCCGATGCGATGCACGGTGCCGCGAACGTGGATCTCGATGTCGTCCCAGTAAGCAAAATTGCTCAGCGATCGCGCGGTAGCTCGGCATGTCGGCCGCGGCGAAAGTGTCCAGCGTCTGGTCGCTGAACACGACGCCGAAACCAAAGGTGTCGTCCGGGCGGTTGCGCTCAACGACGCGTAATGATGCGTCTCGGGCCGATCCCGCTTCAGCAGGATCGCGAAATACAGGCCCGCCGGGCCTCCGCCGATCACCGCAACGCGCATCCGCACCTCGTTACCAGGTCGTGGGCAATAGTTTAGGCTTAAACAGTTTAGACTTGAAGGATATCCGGCGCAAGACGTATGATAAGTAGTGCGCGTCGGCTCACCAACGGGGAGTATAATCTGATGGCGGCGGAGACCGCGGCGCTGGCATCGCCCCTCCTGGGACAGCACGCACTGGTCACCGGCGGGGGGACCGGCATCGGCCGGGCGATCGCCTCGGCACTGACCGCGGCCGGCGCCCAAGTGACGGTTCTCGGCCGGCGTGGAGCACCGCTGCAGGACGCTGTTAACGCGGGTCACGCCACGTTTGCCATCGCCGCCGACATCACCGACGAAGCCGCCACAGCGAAAGGCTTTACCGCCGCCGTCCAGGTCCATGGCCCCATTCTGTTGCTGATCAATGCCGCCGGCGCGGCTGAAACCGCTCCTTTCCAGAAGACCACCTCCGCGATGTTCGAACGCATGTGGCGGGTCAACGTCGGAGGAGCCGTCACCGCGATCCATGCCGCTCTGCCCGGCATGCTGCAAGCGCGCTTCGGCCGAGTCGTCAACATTGCCTCCACCGCCTCACTGAAAGGCTACCGCTACGTCAGCGCCTATGTCAGCGCGAAACATGGCCTGCTCGGCCTGACCCGGGCGTTGGCGCTGGAAGTGGGCGGCAGCGGCGTGACCGTCAACGCCGTTTGCCCCGGCTTCACCGACACCGACCTGATTGTCCAAAGCGTCGCCCAGATCGTCGCCCGCACCGGCCGTTCCGAGGCCGAAATTCGCGCCACGTTCACCGCGGCGAACCCGCTCGGGCGGCTGATCCGGCCCGAGGAAGTTGCCGCCAGCGTGCTGTACCTCTGCCTGCCCGGAGCGGCGGCGGTGAACGGCCAGGCACTGGCGGTGGATGGCGGCGAAACATGACCCCGCACGATGGTCGCCCCTCTAGTCATGCCTTGGTCGACCTGGAAACCGCCCTTGCTGGCTCGCCTCCGGGCCACAAGGCCGATCTGCGCTTATGGCTGCGCATGCTGTCCTGCGTCAACCTAGTGGAAGCCGAGATCCGCCGTCGCTTGCGCGAACAATTCGCTACCACCCTGCCCCGCTTCGACCTGCTGGCGCAGCTCGACCGCATGCCGGACGGATTGACCCTTGGCGAGATCTCCCGCCGCATGATGGTGTCCAACGGCAATGTTACCGCGCTCGCCGCCGGGCTTGTTACAGACGGGCTGGTCGAACGCCGGGCGGAGGCCGCCGACCGGCGGATACAGCGCCTGTGTCTGACAAGCTCCGGCCGGCGCGCATTCGAAAACCAGTCGGCGGAGCATGAAAGATGGATCGCGGAGCTATTCGCGCACATTCCGAGCACCGACCGCGCCACCCTGCACCGTCTGCTAGGTGTTGTGAAAACCGGCGTGCGGCAGGCCTTAGCGGAGGAAAGCCGGTGAACCTGAGCACCTACAAGCCCTGTATCCTGCTGCCTGAGCGATCGTGCTGCGCCGAGGAGAACGTGCCATGACCGGTCTGACCATCCTACAGCCGCCCGGCTGGCCGTCGCCGAAGGGTTACAGCAACGGCATCGCCGGCACTGGCCGCATTGCGATGATCGGCGGCCAGATCGGCTGGGACGAACAGGGAAAATTCCCCGAAGGCTTTGTGGCCCAGGTCGCCCAGGCCCTGCGTAACGTGCTCGCGGTGGTGCGAGAGGCCGGCGGCGGTCCGGAGCACATCGCCCGGCTGACTTGGTATGTCGTGGACATCGAGGCATACCGCTCGTCCCTGCCCCGGCTCGGAGCCGCCTACCGCGATACGCTCGGCCGCTGGTATCCGGCCATGACCTTGGTGCAAGTTGCCGCACTGGTGGAGCGCGAAGCACTGGTGGAGATCGAGGCAACGGCGATTCTTCCGAATTAGCGCGCGAATGAACGACGCCGCCCTACGCGTGCTGCCGCCGGTCGGGCCGGGCCGGCGGGAACGTCTTGTAGTATCAAGCGACGAACATCATCTGTAAGCACGTTCGGGATTGGAATAGTCAGCATGGCAGCCGCAGACGTGTTCGTATTTAAGAACTCTGGATTGAATGCATTTCTGTTCGCCGAGGTGGGCACCGAGCTGAATGGGTCACCGCTGACCATCCTTTCGGTGCTCGCTCGATTGGGGCAGGACCCATGGGCCGAGGCCGCGAATTGGGCGAAATTGCCGAAAGCGGCGACAATTGATCGGTTGGCGCAAAGCATTTCTCAGATGCCGCTGTCTCCCCAGGCCCTTGGCGAGGCGCGCACAACAGCGACGCGGCTGATCAAGTTGTTGCCCTCTCAGGTTGCGCGTCCGGCACAACCCGTGGCGGCAAGCAGGAGGGTGGCGCCGAAATGGTTGCTGGCGGCGGTTTGTTGCGCGGCGGTGGCGCTGGGACTTGCCTTCACGATAATGCCCGGCTCGACGCCGTCCGATACCATGGCGCCGATCAGCGATCTGTCCGGGGCACGGCCGCCGGCAGCGCCGAAGTGACCATCACTCCTCCTTCGTAAGCCGCTTCCGGATATCGAGCAGTTCGCGGTGCCGCGCCTCGCTCGTTTCTGGATACCGCATCTTCAAATCCCGCAATGTATGCAGAATGACATGGGACACGATCAGGCGAGCATTTTGCTTGTCGTCGGCGGGAACAACATACCAAGGCGCACGATCGGTGCTTGTCGCCGCCAGGCACTTCTCGTAGGCCTTCATGTATTGCTTCCAGTATTGACGCTCTTCGATATCCGCTATACTGAACTTCCAGTTCTTCTCCGCCTCGTCGATCCGGGCGAGGAAGCGTTTCCGCTGCTCCTCTTTTGACAAATGCAGGAAGAACTTAATGATACGGGTGCCGTTATCATGCAGGTGACGCTCCAGGCCCAAGATCGAACGATAACGGCTGTGCCAAATCGAATGCTCGCCGGCAATTCCGTCAGGCACCCCTTCATTTTGAAGGATCTCGCGATGAACTCGGACAATCAGGACTTCCTCGTAATATGAGCGGTTGAAGATCCCAATCCGGCCCCGCTCCGGCAAATTCCGTGTCGTTCGCCACAAGAAATCATGCTGCAACTCGATCGCACTCGGGTGCTTGAAACTGAATACCTGGCACCCCTGCGGATTGATCCCGGACATGACGTGCCGGATCACGCCGTCCTTGCCCGCGGCGTCCATCGCCTGAAAAATCAGCAGCACCGCAAAACTGTCGGATGCGTATAGAAGCTGCTGCTGCTCGCTGAGCTCATTAACGTCCTGCGCCAAAAGCTCCTTGTAGTGAACCTTCGATTTGTAAATGGGATCGACCGTGGTCGGCCATTTATCCAGATCGACCTTATGGTCTTCGCGAACACGGAAGTCGTCGACGTCGATTTTCATGCTGCTACCGATCCCTGCCCGACACATTATCGAACTCACGATAGTCAAGCGAAAGCCGAAGCAAAGGGCAACCGCTATTTCGTCGGCAATGGTTCGCGGTCCAACGGCTTTCCTCCGAACGCCACCCGCGTCCGATGCGCATATCCGATCGCCGCGCGGTGCTCTTGACATCCTTATGCTCATTGCTAGCATTAGGACGCTAATGCTCAGAGAGAGCATTAATCGGAGGAGCCCCATGTCCGCTACCGCCCTTCAAGACCGCACAGCCCCGCTATACGACCGGGTCAAGAGGCTGATTCCGCCTATCGAGTGGCCGGTATTTGCCGAAGATATCGAGGCAGTTCTGCGCCTGAAGCGTCAGCGCGATGCGGTGATCCTTGCGCACAACTACATGACGCCGGAAATCTTCCACTGCGTTGCCGACATCGTCGGCGACAGCTTGGCGCTCGCTCGGGAGGCCGCGAAGGCCGACGCCAAGGTCATCGTCCTGGCCGGCGTGCATTTCATGGCGGAGACGGCCAAGCTATTGAACCCTGACAAGATGGTGCTGATTCCGGACAGTCGTGCCGGGTGCTCGTTGGCGGAGTCCATTACGCCGGAGGATGTAAAGTTGATGCGGCAACGCTACCCCGGCGTGCCGGTTGTGACCTATGTCAATTCTTCCGCCGCGGTGAAGGCGGAATCGGATATTTGCTGCACCTCCGGCAACGCGCTGAAAATCGTCGAATCACTTGGGGTCGGCACTGTGATCATGCTGCCGGACGAATACCTGGCGCAGAACATCGCGGCACAGACGCGGGTGAAGGTGCTGACCTGGCCCGGCCATTGCATGGTGCATGAACGATTCACCGCCGCCGAAGTCCGGGCCCTGCGTGAGGACTATCCGGGCGTGACGATCCTGGCGCATCCGGAATGTCCGCCGGAGGTGGCCGCCGAAGCCGACTTCACCGGTTCCACCGCCGATATGTCCGCCTACGTCGGCCGGGTCAGGCCCGCTCGGGTGGTATTGCTGACGGAATGCTCCATGTCAGACAATGTTTCGGTTCATGTATCCTGATATCGAATTCGTGCGCCCCTGCAATTTGTGTCCGCACATGAAACGGATCACCTTGCCGAAAATCCGGCGCGCCTTGGAAACGATGCAGCAGGAGGTGACAATCGATCCGACTTTGGCCGCCCGTGCACGCCGCTCTGTCGAACGCATGCTCGAGGTCCGGTAGTGGCGTCGTTGCCGATGGTCATGGTCGAGCCGGCGGTGCGAGCGGCGCTGCTGGAAGACCTAGGCCGAGCGGGCGATTTGACAACCGATTCCATCGTTCCGGCTGAGGCGAGCGTCCGCACCGCTCTGGTCGCGCGCCAGCCCGGCGTAGTCGCGGGACTGGACTTTGCGGCCATGGCGTTTCGGCTGATCGATCCCGCGATCCGGATGACGGTGGCGTTGCCCGATGGTAGCCGGCTGCGCTCCGGCGACACGATTGCCACCATTCTCGGGCCAGCCCGAGGCATCCTGACGGCGGAACGGACGGCCTTGAACTTCCTCTGCCATCTCAGCGGCGTCGCCTCGGCGACCAGGGGGATTGTCGATGCGATCGCCGGAACTCGAGCACAGGTGTGCTGCACCCGCAAAACCATTCCGGGGCTACGGTTTGCGCAGAAATACGCTGTCCGCGTCGGAGGTGGCTCCAACCACCGGTTCGGGCTGGATGACGCCGTGCTGATCAAGGACAACCACGTGGCGGTCGCTGGCGGCGTACGCCCGGCGGTGGAACGTGCAAGGTCCGGCGTGGGACATTTGGTGAAGATCGAATTGGAGGTTGATACGCTGGCACAACTGCAGGAGGCGCTGACCCTGAAAGTAGATGCCGTGCTGTTGGACAACATGGGCCCGGATTTGCTGCGGCAGGCGGTCGCGATGGTGGATGGCCGGGCGATCACCGAGGCGTCTGGGCGTATTCGCCCAGACACGGCGCACGCCATCGCTGCGAGCGGCGTCGATCTACTGTCGGTCGGCTGGCTGACGCACTCCGCCACCGTGCTGGATATCGGCCTGGATTGGTTGGGCCCCGCCTAGTGCAGGGTCAAGGAGTTCGTTCCGGTGGCGGCCGCCCTGTCTCCGCTCGGGCTCGAATGTCTGCCCTGATACGGTGTCACCGACCAGCGAGCCCAGTCTTAAACTCGCAGGAATCTTGCCTGGGTTCGCCGCAAGCCCTGACCCTCCCGTTAACTGCAAATAACTTGCCGCCTGCCTGTTTTCCAGGCATCAGGATGAGGATGACGCCCCTTTCCGCCAGATGAACCCGATCGCCTGGCTGATCGGCTTGATCCTCCCCGCGTGTGGCTTCCCTGCCGCGGAAGGGTTGCCGATGCCCACGCCAATGGACATCGCACAGATCCTCCGCCCAGCCAGCCCGAACACAGCGCTGGCCGCGCCTGAAGGCTTCAAACCGCCTCCTGACACCGTGACCCCATCCTATCCGGTGCGAGCCGATCGCCTGTTCGCCCAGATCCAGGCCGTCGCCCTCAGTCAACCGCGCACCTATCAGGCTGCTGTGTACACCGATCGGCTCCAGGCCCATTACGTCGCGCGCAGCGCGCTGTTCAACTTTCCCGACCTGATCATGGTGCAGGTCACAAAAGCCGGCGCGGACAGCAGCACGTTGATAATGTATTCTCGAAGCGTTTACGGCGGTTCTGACCTCGGCGTGAATCGCCAGCGCGTTGCTACCTGGCTTTCCGCGTTGCAGACAAAAATCCCCTTACCCAGCGAGAGATGATTCGTTCATGCGTGGTATCGGTCCCTTTTTGAAGGACGCCTGGCAGCTTTCGCGCCCGTACTTCATGACCTCGGAACAACGTTGGTCCGCTCGCGGCCTGTTGCTGGCGATCATCGCCATGAACCTGACCCTGGTCGGGGTGAGCGTGGTGCTGAGCTTCTGGCGCCGCGAATTCTACAATGCCCTGCAGGACAAGGACTGGAAGGCCTTCCTGGAGCTGCTGTTCCTGTTTCGCAAGACCGAAAGCGGGGTGATGCCGGGGTTCTGCGAGGTCGCGGCGGTGCACATCGTCCTGGCGGTTTACTCGGTTTACCTGAACCAGTTGCTGCAAATCCGTTGGCGCCGCTGGCTGACGAGCAAGTTCCTCTCCGAATGGCTGGCCGATCGGGCCTACTACAATATCAGCCTGACAGTGGATCGGGCGGCGGTCGGAACCGACAACCCGGATCAGCGCATATCCGAGGATCTGCGAGATTTCACCCAGATGACCTTGTCGCTGACCCTCGACTTGCTGTCGAACATTGTCTCGCTTTGCAGTTTTGTCGGCATCCTGTGGGGATTGTCCGGGGCGATCGAGGCGTTCGGCATCCCGATCCCCGGCTACATGGTATGGGTGGCGCTGGCCTACGCACTCGTCGGCACCACACTGACCCACTTTGTCGGGCGGCCACTTGCGATCCTCAGCTTCCGTCAGCAGCGGGTGGAGGCGGATTTTCGCTACGCGCTGGTGCGGATCCGCGAAAACATGGAGAGCATCGCGCTTTATCGCGGGGAGGAAGAGGAAGACGTCACATTGCGGGAACGGTTCGCCGGTGTGATCGAAAACTGGTATCAGATCATGATCCGAACCAAGATGCTGAACTCGCTGGTAAATGGCTACACCCAGATCGCCATCATCTTTCCTATCGTCGTTGCCGCGCCACGCTATTTCGCCGGCGCCATGCAGCTAGGCGGCCTGATGCAGACGGTCGGCGCTTTCGGCCAAGTGCAGGCCTCGATGTCATGGTTTGTGGATTCGTACGCCTCGATCGCGCAATGGCGCGCCATCGTCGAGCGCCTCTCCACCTTCCACCGCGCGATCGTCAAGGCAAGGGCCGAGAGCCATGGCGACTTCGTGAATACTGTAGGGCAGCCAGGCCACCTGTATCTGCGCGATGTGACGATGAGCCTGCCGGATGGAACGAAACTGCTCGACAACGCTGACCTGACGCTCACCGCGGGCCATTCGATGGTGATCACCGGCCGCACCGGCTCCGGCAAATCGACGCTGTTCCGCGTTCTGGCCGGCATCTGGCCATTCGGCCAGGGCGAGGTGGAGCTGCCCCCGAACTCGTTCTTTCTGCCGCAGCGTCCTTATATTCCGCTGGGAACATTGCGTCATGTGATCACCTACCCGCATGCCGTGGACGCTTTCTCCGATCAGGAGATGGCGCAAACTTTGCGCGATGCCGGATTGCCGCAGCTTTGCGGCCGGCTCGATAGCGACGAAAACTGGCCGACGCGCCTCTCGGGCGGGGAGCAGCAGCGGATTGCCCTCGCGCGGGCATTGCTGGCAAAGCCGGACTGGATCTTCCTCGATGAGGCGACCGCCAGTCTCGATCCCGACGCCGAGGCGGACCTGTATCACGTGCTCAAGCAGCGTCTGCCGAACGCTACGCTGGTGTCGATCGCACATCGGCCATCGGTCGCCTCGTTCCACGAGTCCCGGCTGGTGTTCAAGCGCGACGAGGGTTCGCCCGGCACCCTGGCGGAGGCGGCCATCGCTCCGGCGGTCGGAGAGTGACGTGACAGCACTTCGCTTCATCGACATTTTCGAACCACGCCCGACCCGGGATGGACTGACCTCGGCCTACCGAGCTATCGCCGAGACCTTGGATCGCGGTGACCGCGCAGGGGCGCTGGCTGAATGGGACCGATTGCGCCGGCGCTACGACACTTGGTCGGCGCTGGTCCATTTGCGCTTTGCCCAGGACACCACGGATGAAGCCGCCAAGGCCGAGCGCGATTACGCCGATACCCTGTCGCCGGAAGCTGCCGACCTCGAAATTGCGCTGAAGCGACGCCTGTTGGCCGACCCAGACCGGCCCGGCGTCGCCGCCGTGGTGGGCGAACACGCACTTCGGCTGTGGGAAACCGACGTCACCACGTTCGACCCCATCATCAAGCCCGACCTGGAAGAGGAAGCGCGGGTATCCGCCCGCTACACCGAACTGCTGGCCTCCGCGAAACTGGAGATCGCCGGCAATACGGTGAACCTCGCCGGCCTCGGACCCTACGCCGAGGACCCGGACCGATCGGTGCGGCACGAAGCCGAACAGGTCCGCTGGCGCTTCTTCGAGGCAAACGGCGCGGCGCTGGACGATCTTTACGACCAACTCGTAAAGCTACGTCATGGGATGGCTCGCAAGCTTGGCTTCGAGACCTACACCCCGCTCGGATACCGCCGGTTGCGGCGGGTCGATTATGGTGCCGATGAGGTCGCCCGCTATCGCGATCAGGTGGCGCGGCACGTGGTGCCGTTGGTCGGTCGTTTGCTGGAGGCCCGCCGCGTCGAAAACGGCTGGGATAAACTACGCTTTTGGGATGAGGCGCTGATCGATCCCGCCGGCAACCCGACGCCCGCCGGCGATCACGACATGCTGGTGGACGCGGCCGCGGCGATGTTCGACGGCATGGATTCCCGGCTCGCCTCGTTCTACCGCTCGATGCGCAACGGTGGGTTCATGGATCTGAAGAACCGGCCCGGCAAGGCCGGCGGCGGATTCTGCACGTCTTTCCCGACCGAGGGCATGCCCTTCATCTTCGCCAACTTCAACGGCACCCACCACGATATAGGCGTCTTCACGCACGAGATGGGCCACGCCTTCCAGAACTGGGAGAGCCGCGACCTGCCCGGGGTCGACTACCTCTGGCCGACATACGAGGCGGCTGAAATCAACTCCATGGGCCTCGAATTTCTGTCTTACCCAGGCATCGGCACGTTGGTGGGGGAGCAGGCCGCGGACCGCTTCCGCCGCATGCACCTGATCGGAGCGCTGGCATTCCTGCCGTACGGAGTCTGCGTCGATCACTTCCAGCATGAGATCTATGCGCACCCCGAAGCCTCTGCGGCAGAACGGCACGCGATGTGGGCGCGGCTGGAGAAAATCTACCTGCCATGGGCCGACTACGGCGATCTGGCCTTCCTGTCGAAAGGCGGCCGCTGGCAGGCCAAACCGCACATTTACGGCTCGCCCTTCTATTACATCGACTACACGCTGGCGCAGTGCTGCGCGATGCAGTTTTGGGTCAAATCACGGCGCGATTATGCCGGCGCAATGGAAGCCTACGTCGCGCTATGTGCCCGAGGCGGCTCGGCCCCATTCCAGGACCTGGTCCGGTCGGCCGGCCTGGTATCCCCATTCGCTGACGGCGCACTCGCCGATGTGGTGAAGGAAGCGGAGACCGTGCTCGGGATCTAGACCGAACTTTGCCCCATTTGTATCCTATCTACTTGACTAGGAAAGAAACCTGACGAACATGTAGTCAAGCGGAGCGCGCGATTTCCCTTGACACTGGCCGAATCGGTTTGATTCGATGGCTCATGCACATCGCCAAGGTCCCCAATCGCAACGCCCGCCCCTCGTTCCTGCTGCGCGAGACCTATCGCGAGGACGGCAAGGTCAAGAACCGCACGCTGGCCAACCTCTCGAAGCTGCCGCTCGAACGCATCGAGACCCTGCGCGCCGCGCTGCGTGGCGATCCGCTGGCCCCGATCGGCGAGACCGGCTTCGAGATCCGCCGGTCGCTGCCGCATGGCCACGTCCTCGCTGCTTTGGCCACCGTCCGGCGCATCGGCCTCGACGACCTGCTGCCCCGCCGCGCGCCCCAGCGCCGCCGCGACCTGGCGCTGGGGCTCATCGTCGCCCGGTTGCTCGACCCGGCTGCCAAACTGGCCACCGCGCGCATGCTCGACAGCGAAACCGCTGCCCACTCGCTGGGGGAAGCACTGGGCCTCGGCAGTGTCACCGCACGCGAAATCTACACCACCCTCGACTGGCTCGGCAGCGAGCAGGCGTTCATCGAGAACCAGCTCGCACGCCGTCACCTCAAGAACGGCGCACTGGTGCTCTACGACGTGACCTCCACCTATCTCGAGGGCCGCTGTTGTCCACTGGCCCGCTACGGTTACAGCCGAGACAGTCGCGGCGACCGGCGGCAACTGGTGATCGGCCTGCTGTGTGCCGCCGATGGTTGTCCGGTTGCGGTCGAGGTGTTTGAAGGCAACACCGCCGACCCAGCCACCGTGGCCGCCCAGATCACCAAGCTGAAGCAGCGCTTCCGGCTGCGCCACGTGGTGCTGGTCGGCGACCGCGGCATGCTGACCAGCGCGCGGATCGAGCAGGCGCTGCGCCCCGCCGGGTTGGACTGGATCACCGCCTTGCGGGGTCCCGCGATCCAGCAACTGGCGCAGACCGGGGCGTTGCAATTCTCGCTGTTCGACACACGTGACATGGCTGAGATCACCAGTCCGGATTACCCGGGCGAGCGGCTGGTGGTGTGCAAGAACCCGCTGCTGGCGGCGGAACGCCAGCGCAAGCGCGACGAGCTGCTGGCGCTGACCGAGGCCGACCTGCGCAAGATCCAGGTTCGGGTGACCAGGGAGAAAAATCCGCTGCGTGGCGCAGGTGAAATCGGCAAGGCGGTCGGTGCCGTCCTGGGCAAACGGAAGATGGGCAAGCACTTCGAGCAGACTATCACCGATCATTCATTCGAATTTGCGCGCAAGGCTGAGGCGATCGCCGAAGAAGCCCGCTTCGATGGCTTCTACGTGCTGCGCACCAGCCTCGCGGCGGAACAGATCGACACCGCGGGGACCGTGCGGGCCTACAAAAGTTTGGCCCAAGTGGAGCGCGCATTCCGCTGCATGAAGACCGTCGATCTGGAGCTGCGGCCGGTGTTCCACTGGACCGCGCCGCGGGTGCGCGCGCATGTACTGTTGTGTATGCTGGCGTATTACCTCGAGTGGAACATGCGCCAGACTTTGGCGCCGATGCTGTTCGACGATCATGACCGTGCCGCGGCCGATGCCGGGCGGACCTCGCCCGTCGCCAAGGCCAAGGTCTCCAAGGCAGCATACCGCAAGGCCTCTACCCAGCGGGTCGATGGGGACGACGGCGCGAGCCATCCGGTGCACAGCTTCCGTACCCTGCTGGTCGATCTGGCGACACTGACCCGCAACACGGTCTGCTTCGGCGGACAGAAGACGCTGACCGTTCCGTCAACCCCGACACCCGTCCAGCGTCGCGCGCTCAGTCTGCTGGGGGTTGAATTGGCAGCAGCGTAGACAGCGCCCCGAACCGAGCTCAAATCATATCAATGGCTTGCGTCAAAAAGGCGGCAAAGTTCGGTTTAGTGGCAGGGCCTGCCCGGACCTGCTCCCTGGCACTCCCGAAGGCCGCGACTCGAAACTGCCGTCTTCCGCCGGCTGAATTTTTTGGTTTCGTTGGCGGGGCGTTCCGGTTAATGTCTTTCTCAGGGCCGGTAGCTCAGTGTTAGAGCGCACGCTTGATAAGCGTGAAGTCGGATGGTTTAACTCCTTCCCCGGCCCACCATTTCCGCCTAGCGGTCATGACATTTGTCGAGCCAAGCACCGCGATTAGAGACCCGAGGGCAATACCTTAAACATTGAAGCGGAACAGCAGGACGTCGCCGTCCTTGACGACGTAGGTCTTGCCCTCCACCCGCATCCGGCCGGCCTCCTTGGCCCCCTGCTCGCCTCGGTAAGCCACGAAATCGGCATAGGCAATGGTTTCGCATGCAATGAAACCGCGCTCAAAATCCTTGTGGATCACCGCGGCGGCCTGAGGCGCCCGCGTTCCCTTGGTGATGGTCCAGGCCCGGGTCTCTTTCGGTCCACAGGTGAAATAGGTCACCAGCTCCAGCAGGTCGTATCCCGCGCGGATCACTTGGTCCAGGCCGCTTTGCAACAGCCCCAAAGTATCCAGGAATTCGCGACGGTCGGCTTCCGGAAGCTGCGACACCTCGGCCTCGATCGCCGCCGACACCACGATGGTCGGGGCGCCCAGCGCCCGCACCCGGTCGGAAAACGCATTGCCGGTGGCGGCGGATGCTTCCTCGAC
Source organism: uncultured Alphaproteobacteria bacterium (assembly GCA_963778125.1). Classification (GTDB taxonomy): domain Bacteria; phylum Pseudomonadota; class Alphaproteobacteria; order Acetobacterales; family Acetobacteraceae; genus Rhodopila. The sequence continues at coordinate 311,922 of CAVZTH010000043.1, forward strand.
ATTGCATACATACAGCACCGGCTTCGAGGTCAGCAGTTGCAGCCGCTTCACCGCCTCTTCCTCGCCCGGCGGGATCGCGGTCCGCGCGGGTTTACCTTCCTGAAGGGCTGCAACCAACGGCTCCATGATCGAGACCAGGGCAATGCTTTCCTTGTCACCGCCGCGAGCCCGTTTCTGCGCCTGTGTCAGCCGCCGCTCCAGGCTGTCCAAGTCGGACAACATAAGCTCGGTTTCCACGACTTCGATGTCGCGCAGCGGGTCGATCGAGCCTTCCACATGGGTGATGTCGCTGTCCTCGAAACAGCGCAGCACGTGGATGATGGCGTCCACTTCGCGGATGTTGGCGAGGAACTGGTTGCCGAGACCCTCGCCTTTTGACGCGCCGCGGACGAGGCCCGCGATATCGACGAATTCCAAACTGGTAGGGACAATCTTGATCGACTTACCGATCTCCGCCAGCACATCCAGACGTGGGTCAGGCACGCCGACCCGGCCGACGTTCGGCTCGATCGTGCAGAACGGGTAATTGGCCGCCTGCGCGGCGGCGGTCGCGGTCAGCGCGTTGAACAGGGTCGATTTGCCGACATTGGGCAGCCCGACGATGCCGCAGTTGAAACCCATTAGCGAAATTCCTGTGTCCGCAACGCGACGCTGCTCATGAAATCTGGATGCTTGCCCTGCGCCAGCAGATCGGCGGAGTCAGCCACCGCATCCAGCAGCGCGATCAGCCACGGTTTGTCGTCCGCCCCGAAGTTTCCAAGCACGTAGCCGAGCACGCGGTCCTTGGTGCCGGGGTGGCCGATGCCGAGGCGAACGCGCCAATAGTCTTGGGTCCCGAGCATCCGGTCCATGCTGCGCAGGCCGTTGTGCCCCGCGGCCCCGCCGCCCTTCTTCACCCGGACCTTCCCCGGCACGAGGTCGAGTTCGTCATGGAAGGCGACGATCGCCTCGGGCGGTAGCTTGTAGAAGGCGGCCGCCTCCTGCACCGACTCGCCGGAGCAAATTCATGTAGGTCAGCGGTTTCAGCGCCAGGATTTTGCTGCCGGCGATGGAGCCTTCAGCGGTCACGCCCTTGAAGCGTCGCCGCCACGGTGAAAAACCGTGGCGGGTCGCGATCACGTCAAGCGCCATGAAGCCGATGTTATGGCGGTTGGCTGCCATCCCAGGCTCTGGATTGCCGAGGCCCACCCAGAGCTGCTGGCTCACTTCTTGGCGGGCGTCTTGCCGGGCGCCCTGGTGCCACCTTTGGCCGGTGCGGCGGGAGCGCTCGGCGCACCGGCGACGGCGGCCTCTGCGACAACTTCGACCTTCGTGGGGGGCACGACGGTTGCGACAACAAAGTCCCGGTCGATCACCGACTTGACGTTCTCGGTCCCCTTCAGGTCGTGCCAGCGGACATTGTCATTGAAGTCCAGTGGCCCGAGGTCGGCGGTGAACTGCTCTGGGATATGATCGGCGTCGCAATAGACCTCCACCGCGTGGCGAACGACGTTGAGCACGGCGCCGCGCTTGATCCCGGGGCTAATGCCGTCGTTTTCGAAGTGGACGGGAACCGCCACCTTGATGCGCTCGCCTGAGACGAGGCGCTGAAAATCAACGTGCTCCGGCGCATCGGACACCGGGTGGAATTGCACGCCGCGGATCAGTGCGCGGACGGGTTCGCCGCCGGCGGCGATCTCATACAGGCGGGATTGCCAGCCGGCCCGATGCAACTCGCGGATCACCACTCGGGGGTCGAGTGAGATCAGGTTGGGCTCCTGCTTTCCGCCATAGATAACCGCAGGCACCTTGCCTGCACGCCGAGTCGCCCGCGCCGCCCCCTTACCGCTTCGCGCGCGTACCTCGGCCTCGATTGTAACAACGTTGGCCATAGTATGCTCCTGAATGACTAGCGCCGGCCTCCAGGGGTGCCGGCGCGCGGCGCAATTAGCCCAGGGCGCGGCCGGGGGCAAGGGATATGGCCAGAGCGCGGCGTGACACAAGCCACTCAAGGGTAGACGAGCGGCGAGCTTCCCTGATAGTCGATCGGAAGATGCTGATGCGGCAATTGCTTAGCAGCCGGCCCCCTAACATAGCAACCGGAACGCCCTCGTCGTGACCCTGATTTTGGCAAGCCGACCAAACGTTTATTCTTCGTCTCCCCTCGACCGCATCGCCTCGAGGCGGGAGGACCCAGCCTGGATCATCGATAAAATGGCCGATCCTGAATCGCTGTTCGTTCCGGTTTGGCGGACGAAAAATCTGGTGCGGAGCTCCGGTGAGGGCAACCCCGAAGCGGTGTATATCTCCGGGGAAATGGCGCACACGCTACGCATGCAGGTCGATGGTGCGTGGGCATTTCTCGGGATTCTGGACGATCGCGCCGTCTTTGCTATCGACATCTCCGCCACCGAGGACCCGGTGCCGCTGCTCCCAGAATCCATGGGCACGTTTGTTGACCTGCGCTCGGTGGGCTGGGGCGCGCCTCGGCCTGAGGCGTCGGTGCTGGCGCATGCACGCGGCCTGCTGCACTGGCGTCAGCGGCACAAGTTCTGTGGCGTTTGCGGGAACGTCTGTGAGGTCAAGAGCGCCGGCCACGTGATGCAATGCACCGTTTGCAACGCGCAGCATTTCCCGCGCACGGATCCGGCCGTCATCATGCTGGTGCATCGCGGCGACAGCGCCTTGCTCGGTCATTCGACGCGTTTCCCACGCGCGACGATGTATTCGACCCTCGCCGGCTTCGTCGAACCGGGCGAAACGTTGGAGGAGGCGGTGCGGCGCGAGGTGCTGGAAGAAGCGGGGATTGTGGTCGGCCAGGTGCATTACCACTCAAGCCAGCCCTGGCCGTTTCCCGGCAACATCATGCTAGGTTTCTACGCCGAGGGACTTTCCGAAAGGATCACGATCGATCCCGAGGAACTGCAGGACGCTCACTGGTTCAGCCGGGAGCAGATCCGCGACCACAAGCAGCACAGTTTCGAGCTGCCCCGCGTGGACAGTGTGGCACGGCGGCTCATCGAGGATTGGCTGGTAGCCTAATGGCGGACCTGGCGACGATCGGGTACGAGGGCTGCACCATCGACGGGGTGGTGGGCAGGCTGCGGGATGCCTCGGTTGAGCTCCTAATCGATGTCCGAGCGGTGGCGCAGTCGCGAAAGCCGGGGTTTTCGAAGCGGCAATTGGCGGCATCGCTCGACGAGGCGGGGATCGGGTATGTCCATCTGCAGGGGCTTGGCACGCCGAAGGCGGGGCGGCTCGCCGTGCGCGCCGGGCATCCGGAACGGATGGAGGTGATTTTCCGCGAGCACATGACGTCCGACCGGGCGCGCTCGGAATTGGCACAGGCGAAGGGGCTTGCTCGCGAACGGCGGGCATGCCTGTTATGCTTCGAGCGCGACCATAACACCTGCCACCGCAAGCTCGTTGCGGAGATGATCGTTGCTGAAACAAGGCAAGCCGTTGTCCATTTGGCCGTGGAATGACCACGGCCGCCATTGGGCCTACCTGGTATCCCTGGCCGACCTGAGCGGTTCTTTTCCAAGAACGAGGCGCTCGAGTCAGTAGGGGCGCAGGAAGTCGTCGGTATATTCGCCTCTCGAAACCTTCACTATGATGCCGTCTTCGGTGCCGCAATTCAGTTCTTCCGATCCCGCGGCGCGCCCGGGTTCCGCCAGATCATCCAGACGTTCCGCGAAGTCGGCGGCGAGGTCTTGCGGCACGCGCCAGATGAAGGCGTGGCCCTCGCACTGCTGTATCCCGGCAGGACCGTGCGCGGCTGTCAGCAGCACGTCGGTTCCCGCCACCTGACAAAACCCGAGCTCGGCGAACGGCACATCGGCGCCATCCCGAGCGAAGCGGCGCAGGACGCCACTCAGAGCGCGGCAATCTTCGGCCTCGCCGAGCATCAGAACCATGGGGTTGAAGTCGCTGGGAAGAAAGCCGATGCGCATCATTGGACCTCCAGCACATCCGTCGCGTGGCAAAGTTCTTCGGTGCCGGAGTCATCGCCGGACAGCAGACGCACACGCAGCCACTCGCCGTCGCCCAGGTTCTCGATCACCTCGGCGGTCAGACCTCCGGCGATGAGCAGTTTCGTGCCGGCCGCCACATCGTTGACCACGAGCATCGCCCAGGCTCCCTTGATCAGAATAGGATGCTCAGGTTCTTCGCCAACAGGACGTTCTGCTCCAGGATCATTTCCCGCCGTGCGATCAACCAGGACTGATCATGCCGCCGCAACGTATCGATGCGGCGGCCGACGAAAGTGTTGGTCTCGTACTCAACGCGGTTCTGATAAACCAGAAAGCGGCAACCGACGACGACATCGGTGGGATCCTCGGCAGACGGAGCGACCTCCAGCAGACGGACGTTGCTGACCATATGGGTCACCCGCGACAGCGGTTCCTCGGCGTAATGAACGCCGGTCAGGATCTGCTCGACGCGCTTGCCCAGCGTCCATTTGTCTTCGTCGAACCAGGAGATGCCCTCGCCCTGCCTGGTGTTTTCCTTCTCGGCGTGCTGCCCGAATTTCACGTTGCGGCGAATCGGCATGAAGTAAACCAGATCCTCGGCCAGCAGATCGAGCCACTCGCGGAACATCCGCTGATCCAGAAGATCGGCCTCCATGTACAGGAAGTCTTCGACATCTTGTTTCAAGGCATACCAAGCCTGGGAGCGGGGTGGGTTCATTCGGCCGCTCTGGCGCTCCGTCTCGCCGCGCCCAAGCAATGAATCCCATCCAGACCCTTGCAGGTAGCGCGCATAGACCCGATAGTAATTCCGGGCACTCTGTTCGGTAATCTGTTCGCTTACATCGCCGGGCAGTGGATCGTTACGTTTGTAAGCACCCATCGACTGTTGATAATTGAACGGATATCGGCGCGCGATCGTTCCCGTGCTTGCCTTCGTCGCATACAGCCAATTCTCCATATCGTCCTGCTCGGTCATCCCGGCCGGACCGGAGTAGCGCATGTAAAAGCGTCGCGAAACGTCTTTCACCTCCGCCGGCGCGTCGGCATCGACCAGGAAGAAGCGCCAGGCTTCGGTTTCGGTCGGGCTGTGCGGATGCCAGACGCATAGGGCGCGCGGCTGGCGCCCATGATACGACGTATTCGGAAACAAATTGCCGGTAAACGGCATAATGCGCGCCTTGTCGCCAAGACGCTGCTTGCGCTCATGGAAACAATGGCGAAAATACTCTTCGACGATCGGATACTGCATATAGCTCGGTTGGTAGTCGAAGCCTTCCGGCATCCAGACGCTGTGCACACCGTGGCCCTGGGGAAAACTGACCCAGACGTGCTGACCCTTGTTGTATTCGTTGTCCCGCCGTCCCGGTTGTCCGGCCCGAGCGCTCGGGCCGATGCCGATCATGTCAACCGAACGGTGCGACGGATTGTGGTAGGTGTCGCCCAGGAAATTCTCCGCCGCGAATTTCCAGTTGGCGGGCAGGATCCATTTGTGGACGCCGATCACCTCTGACCCGCCTGGCCGCCCGTCGCGGCAATCGAGCACCTGATCCAGATGGTCCACCACGTCGCCGAGGTAGGTCATGAAGTCCGGCGCTTCCGGGTCCCAGGACGCCCACACGGTGCCCTTGTAAATCTGCAATTTTGGCACTTCGATCAGAGACCATTCCGACCGGTCGAGCTGCCCTTCGTACAGGACGCGGTAGAGCGGAACGCCCTGCAGCCTCCCGTCGGTCGTATAGCTCCATGAATGATACGGGCAGACAAACAATGAGGTGTTGCCCGACTCATACCGGCACACCTTCATCCCGCGATGCCGGCAGGAGTTCAGGAACACGTGCACCGCGCCCCGGGTGTCCCGACACAGTATGACGGATTCCGCACCCATGCGGGACACGAAGAAATCGCCCGGATTTGGAATTTGGCTTTCGTGGCCGACGAAAAGCCAGGCGCGGGTGAAGAGTTTCTCGAGTTCCTCCTGATAGAACTCGGGAGAGACGAAGATGTCCCGGCTGATGGTGCCGCGATCGGTGTCGATCATCTGGTCGATTGGCAGTGTTGTTGTCATCCCGCCATGCCTCCCTGCCGTCTAGATTGCTTACTCAGGCCCAGCGGGCCGCCGCCGCATCGTCCGCCTCTCGCGCATCCACCCAGGCGCCCTCGCCATCGGCGAAATCCTCCCGCTTCCAGAACGGCGCCTTGGTCTTCAACCAGTCGATCAGGAACGCCGTAGCGTCGAGCGCCGCCTGCCGGTGAGACGAGGCCGCAAGCACCAGAACGATATTCTCACCGGGTCGCAACGGGCCGACGCGGTGGATCACTGTGCAGCCCAGCAGCGGCCACTTCTCCGCAGCCTGATCCGCGATATTACTGATTGCCCGCTCAGTCATCCCCGGATAATGCTCAAGGGTCAGCCCGATGACCTTCGAGCCCGCATTTCTAGCATCCGCGCGCACCGTGCCGACGAAGCAGCCGATGCCGCCGATATCCGTGCGGCCAGCGGTCAGCGCCGCGATCTCCGCGCTTACGTCGAAATCCTCGGTCTGAATCTTGATATGTGCCATTGAGCCGAAAGCCTATCCCCCGGCGGCGTGTTTGTCATGGCCCCGGCTGCATCCAGGCCGCGAGGTCGATCCGCCGCACCTCGTCCAGGAGTTTTGCTAACCGCGCGGCCTGATGTTCCAGGATCGCCTTGCCGATGGCGGCGGTGGCCGCGCCGGCGTCGCCCAGGGCGCCCAGCCTATGCAGGTCCTGCGTCTCCCATCCGAAGCCCACGCCGCCTTCCGGGGTCAGCGTGGTCATCGCGCCCTCATGCTCCAGCCAGGCGCTGCGGAAGTCGATTGCCCGGTCTGTCCGCACCAGGTCGGGACGGAGATGCAGCATGAGACTGGTCTCTACCAGACCGCCGTGGATGCCGTAGGCCCGCTCCTCCCGCGTGAGAGTAATGTCGGGCGGATGTCCCAAGCGGCTCGCCATACAACTGACCGCGAACATCCCCTCGCCGCGCAGCCGCCGGCAGACAATGTCGACGACCTGAGGCTGGCCGCCGTGACTGTTCAGTATGACCAACCGCCGCGGCCCGGCGCGGGCCACGCTGCACCCGATCTCGGTCAGCACGGCGATCAGGGTTTCGGCTGACAGGGTCAGGGTGCCGGGAAAACGGACATGCTCCACCGACAGCCCAACAGACTGCATGGGCAGCGCCAACACCGTCGCATCGGCCGGCACCAGTTCCAGCGCGCGCGCCAGCAGGCCGGCGTTAATGGTGGCATCGACGCTGACCGGCAGATGTGGGCCGTGCTGCTCGACGGCGGCGACCGGCAGGATCGCGACGGCGTCGGCCGGAAGGGAACGGAAATCGGTCCAGGTGAGGTTTTGCCAATGCCTTGATACGGTCATATCTTAACACCTCTTGGTGACATTGAGGCAGCAATCGCACGGGTCGGCGGCAGTTGCCCAGATCCATAGCGTGGCCGAACACGGTGGCATGATTGCTGCTTGAAATTTAGGCCTCGTGGCTCAGCTTGGCGGGCGCACGGTGAAAACGAACTGAGGCAGGGCAATGCTGACCACGCGGCAGAAGACGCTGCGGAAATTCTGGTACGCGATGATGCCGGTCGCGAGCTGCGCGAGGGCCGCAAGCCGTTCCGGCTGATGAGCGAGGACATCGTGCTGTTCCTCGATACCGAGGGCGAGCCGGCGGCGTTGCGGGACCGCTGCTGCCACCGCACCGCGAAGCTGTCGAAGGGCTGGATGGACGAGGGCGCATCGTCTGCGGCTATCATGGCTGGACGTACGACCGTTCCGGCCGCGTGGTGCGGATTCCGCAATTTGACCCGACGGCGAGCCTGCCGCGCCACGCGCGTCGGCCTATCACTGCCTGGCGCGCGATGGCTACGTCTGGGTGGCGCTGGACGAGCCGTTGCTGCCGCTGTTCGATATCCCCGAGGACGGCGCCCCCGGCTTGCGCCGCATCCACCAGTTCTACGACCGGTGGCAGACCGCGCCGCTGCGGCTGATGGAGAACAGCTTCGACAACGCGCATTTCTCCTTCGTGCATCGCGGCACGTTCGGCGACAACGCGCAGCCGAAGCCCAGCAAATACGAGATCGAGGAGACCGACTACGGGTTTGTCGCGACGACGGTGGTGGATATGGTGAACCCGCCGGCCGCCTTCCGGGTCACCGGCATGCACCGACCCGACGACGACGCGGACGATGCAGAACCACTGGTACATGCCGTTCTGCCGGCGCATGGACATGACCTATCCCAGCGGCATCCGCCACATCATCATCAACTGCGCGACGCCGATCGACGACGGCGCGATCCAGCTGGTGCAACTGCTGTATCGCAACGACACCGAGGAGGAGTGCCCGCCCAGGCGCTGATCGACTGGGACGCGCGCCGTGGTTTACGAGGATCGCGACATTCTGGAAGCCACCGATCCCGACGCGGTGCTGGACCTGTCGCATCGAACTGGAGGCGCACATGCCCTCCGACCGCCCGGGCCTGATCATGCGGCGGCGGCTGCTGGAGTTGTTGAAGGAGCAACAACGACCCGGAGGTGACGCGGAATTATGTGCGTCGCGGGGGTGTAGGTGCGCATCTTCCCCGGGTTCAGCAAACCGTGCGGATCGGCATGACGCTTGAAGCCGAACTGATCGGCGTCGACTTGCTTGTGGCCGACGCCGTCCTCCAAGGTGAAGACGTGCGGGTCGGCGATCGAAATCGCCAGCGCGCGATGTTCGGCGATGATCTCGTTCAGCCGCTCCTCGGTGGTGAAGCGCACGATCGGCAGGCCGCTCGCGGTGACCTGGCCGCCGACGCGGAGGAACTCCAGATGCGGGATCAGTTCGTCTCCGAACATAGCTTCTGTCTCGGCGACGCTGTCCAGCAGCCTGGCGGCCGGGTGCAGCGCCTGCAGGTAGGTGACGCCGCGGTCTCGCTTCAGCATCTGCAACGTCGTGTGGTTCCAGGTGAACTCGTAAAGCGGGACCTCGCCCGGCCCATCGGCGGTCGGCTGTTCGAAGGTGATCGTTCCGGTCGGATGTCGCCGGGACAGCACGCGACTTGAACGCGGCGACACGACGGTTCGGCGATCATCGCGATCAGGATCGCCTGTCCATCGGGGCAATGCTCGCGCACCTGCCGGAACGAGTCCGGCGTGGGCCAGGCAATCGGCGACAGCAGCTTCTTCACGATCCCATCCGCCAGCGCGATCGCGTAGCCGCACCGCACAGCGTCCATGAACGTCGGGAATGCAACGATCATGTCGATCCACTGCCACGCCGGCGCCAGCGGCATCTCCAGCGCGGTGATCAGGCCGGTGGTGCCGTAGGCGTGGTTGACCGCCTGCGCCTCGGCGTCGCGCAATTCGATAATCCGCGGCTCCGCCTCCATCGTCACGATGCGCGCCGCCGCGACGTTGCCGGGTTCGCGCAGCCCGCCCCAGGTGACCGAGCCGAACCCGCCGGAGCCGCCGGCGACGAACCCGCCGATCGTCGCGGTGCGTTTGGTCGACGGGTGCATCCGGAAGTTCCCACCCCTGCGGGCGCGTTTCGCGGTCGATATCGATCAGTTTGCGGCCGGGGCCGACGCGCAACATGCCGGGACGCTGCCACTCGATGGTATCGAGCGCGGTCATATCCAGCACGACGCCGCCTTGCAGCGGCACCGCCTGGCCGTAGTTGCCGGTGCCGCCGCCGCGCGCGGTGATCGGCACCCTGTGGCGGACGCAGGCGGCGGCGACGCGGATCACGTCTGCCTCGTCGCGCGGGCTGATCACGGCCTCGGCGGTGCACTCCGCGCAGTTGCCGGTTCAGCACCGGACTGTACCAGAAGAAGTCACGCGATTTCTGCCTCACCAAGGCCGGGTCGGTGGTGAGCGGAATACCGGCGAGTTCAGTCAGCAGCTTTTCCATTCCAACTCCGCTTGCGTGTTGATCGACGATACAAGCATAGTCGGATGCCAGCATGATTTCTGGATCACTCCCGCGCTGATATCTGGCTGCGTAACGCCACGGCTCCGGCCACGTTGCTGGACGTCCCGGCGCCCGGTCGACGCCGAGGGGCTGGCGCGGCTCGATCTGCGCATCACCGACGGCCGCATCGCCGCGATCGCACCGGCCGGAACCGCGCCCGAGGGCATCGATCTGGACCGAGGGCAGGTGTGGCCCTGCTTCGTCGATGGGCATGTGCATCTGGACAAGACGCAAACCTGGCCGCGCCAGCCCAACCCGGACGGCACGCATCCCGGCGCCAAGAACGCCGTCATCGCCGACCGCGGCACGCACTACTCCGAAGCCGATATCGAACCGCGCTTCGAGTTCGGCCTGCGCTGCGCCTACGCGCACGGCACCGCGGCGATCCGCACGCATCTCGACAGCTACTGGCCGGACGCCAGGGCGCACTGGGCGGTGTTCCGCCGGATGCGCGACGCCTGGGCCGGCCGGATCGACTTGCAGGCGGTCAGCATCTGTCCGCTGGAACGTTTCGCCGGCGATGATGGTGTCGTGCTGGCCGACGAGGTGGCGCGATCCGGCGGCGTCCTGGGCATGACCACGACGGGCGAGGGCGGCCAAGCGGCGTCGCCGGAATTTCAGGCGCTGCTCGACCGGTTCTTCAGCCTTGGCGGAGGAGCGCGGTCTCGCCATGGACCTGCATCTGGATGAAACCGGCGACGCGATGTCACGAACGCTGGATGCGGTCGCGCGCACCGCGCTGGTGCGACAATTCAAGGCGCCGATCCAGGTGGGCCATGTCTGCTCGCTGTCTGTCCAGACAGAGGACGAGGCCATGGCGACGATCGCGACGTGCGCCGAGGCCGGGCTCCGGGTCATCAACCTGCCGATGTGCAACATGTATCTCCAAGGGCGCCGGGCCGGCCACACGCCGCGGTGGCGCGGGATTACCATGGTGCATGAGTTCCACGCCGCCGGCGTGCCGGTGTCGTTCGCGTCGGACAATTGCCGTGATCCGTTCTACGCTTATGGCGACTACGACATGATGGAGGTGTATCGCGAAGCCGTGCGCATCGCGCAACTCGATCATCCGTTCGGGACGTGGGCCGCGTCGGTCACGGCAACGCCGGCTGCTTCGTGCGGCTTTCCGGACAGGGGGCGCATCGTTGCCGGCGCGCCGGCCGATCTGATGCTGTTCCGGGCGCGCTCGATGACACGAACTTCTGGCGCGTCCGCAGTCGGATCGGGTGATCCTGCGCCGTGGTAAACCTATTGACACGACGCTGCCGGACTTCCGTGAACTCGACGCGATGGTCGGTCCTCCATGACGTTGGAAGTGCAGCCACTACCGACCCCGAATTTTACCAGGAAGAAAACTTGCTTAACCTAAGGTTTCACCCTCGCCTCGGAAAGACTGTCCGCATGATGCCTGCATCCTCCATAGCCAAGCGCGCGGCCGAACTGAAAGCGTTCCGCATCGCGCCGAACGACAGCAACTACTTCGCCTGCATGCTCGACCCCTTGGCCGACGGCGTTTCGTTCACTCTGGTCGTGGAAATCTTCGAACCGGGCGGCAAAACACCACCGAATACTCATGCCGTCGCGGAGGAGGCCTTCTTCGTCATGGCTGGCACCGGCAGGGCCTTCGCTGATGGACAAAGCCGCGACATCTCCCCCGGCGACGTGCTGGTCCTCCGCCCGGGCACCGAGCATGTCGTGGAGAATACTGGTTCCGGCAAACTCTATTGCCTGACGATGATGACCCCGAACGAGGGATTTGCTGAACTGATCCGGAACGGCGCGCCCGTGGAACTGACGGAAGACGACCGCGCGGTGATCACTGGGTCGGGCAGGTGCTAGTCGTCGGTTTCCGGTGGCGGAAGCTCGACGCTCGCGTAGAGGTCAGCCAGCGGGAGTTCGACGCCGATCTCCGGCATCGCAAGCATCGCGTTGTCGCGCAGGATCATACCGATCCATCTGCCGCCATCTCGATAGAACACGGTTGCGGCGATCTGGTTTTGCTCCAGCATCACGTAGCGCTGGATGGACGAGGTCGATTCATATTCCGTGTTCTTGGTCACCCTGTCCACCGAAGCCGTGCTCGGCGACAACACCTCGAACACGACGACAGGGTTGGGCACGGTATCGGTCGTTCCTGGCACCGGCGAGCATGTTACGACGGCGTCGGGATAACGTACCCGCCCGTTTACCAAGACTTTCAGATCGCTCCGAAATGCCCGGCATGGCGATTTCAGGCGCTGCCGCAGCCCGTCCATAAGATTGTCGGCGATAACAGCATGATTCGCCGTCCCGCCGGTCATCGCCACGGCCTGAAACCCATCGAACTCGTAGCGGAGTTCCTGCCGGCGTTCCCATTCCAGGAACTCTTCAACCGTTATCGGTTTGCGCTGCGTCATGCCCATGCCGCCCGTAATAGCACATCCAAACGCCGCAGTGCATATCGGCTTGCCGCCCATGCTGAGCGACGCGGTACCCGTCAGCGCGTCCGACGAATGCCGTCTGGACGCCACCGTTCTGCGCCGTCAACACCGCCGCTGACCTCGTCACGCCCGCGAAGAGCTTGATCATTGCCGCCATCCGCCACCGTCCGCCCCGCCTGATCCCGCCGGAGGCGGCCCCATGCGAATCATGGTGATCTTCGCGCACCCGCTCGAGGATAGCTTCAACGCCGCTCTGCACCGAACCGTTGTCACCGCTCTGCGTGAATCCGGCCATGAGGTCGATGGTTGCGACCTGTACGCCGAGGGCTTCAACCCTGTGATGGGTGCCGAGGAACGTCGCCACTACCACGACGCAACGCGAAATCGCACTCCGGTCGCCGGCTACGTGGAGCGGTTGCTGGCGGCCGAGGCCCTGATCCTGTGCCATCCCACATGGTGCTTCGGGCCGCCGGCGATCCTTAAAGGCTTTCTCGATCGCGTGCTGATGCCGGGCGTGTCGTTTGAGCTGGTAGATGGCAAGGTCCGGCCGGCGCTGACCAACATCAGGCATCTCGGCGCGGTGGTAACCTATGGCCGCCCGCGGTACATGGCGCGGTGGATGGGCGACCCTCCACGCCGTATCCTAACGCGGTATCTTTACTGGTTGACCGGGAAGCGGGCGACGCGGACCTATCTGGCGCAATACCACATGAACGTGGTGACAGAGTCGCAGCGCAAGCGCTTCATCGCGCGTGTGGACAATGCGATGCGCCGGTTCGGGCGCTAGCCGGTTCCGCCTCGGGTTTCGGCTTCACTCCAGGTCCCCCCGGCAGAGCGCACAATGCGACTACGGCAGCCGCCATCGCCAGCGGCAGCGTAGACGCCACGATCAGCCCACTTCCGCGCGGATGATCGTGACGCATTTCGTGGTCGCCCGGCGCCCAGTCGTCATTGGGCTGAATCCACGCCCACACGACACCGTCGCGTTCGCCAAGGGAGTAATTGTGATCGCGCGGGACCAACTGCAACAAAGCCATCAGATCTTCCGACCAGCGCACCGCCAGGTCGCATCTCAATCCAGCGCAACCCGGGCAACATAAGGCTGCCCTGATCAAGGCGTCGAGTGCTTGGCCTCCCGTCGGCGCGCTCTGCAGCAGATTCAGGAGCGTCGTGAAATCGTTAGGCAAGGGCACCGTCGGCGGGACTTCCAACAAACGCGAGTTTTCATCTGGTTCCAACGTCCGACGTTCCTCGGGATTCTGATCGCGAGTGATAAGTCGAAACGATTAACGCCTCGTTAAGATGGTTCAGGCAACATGGTCGCGAGCATGAACTTCACCCGCGAAACATTGCCTGACGATTGGCCCAGTTCGGATCTGGAGGCGTTGTGCGCGCGGCTGGTCCCGGGACGCTGGATGATCGAAGCCGGGCACCAGCCCCCACCCAGCCACGATCCAGAGCGTTTTTCCTTTGGCGAAAGTCTGATCGGCGGCCTGGCACTGAGTTTAAGCAGCCCGACCGTGATTGGACTGAGCCTGGGACCCGCGTTGGTCGACCGCCTCAGCGCGCTTGGTCTGCCCCTCGGGCCAATGGCGGGACTGGCATTGCACGAATTGATCGTCAACGCGGTCGTTCACGGCAACCTGCGGGTGGAAGCCGGCCGTTCAGGTGATTGGGCGGACCTTGCGAAACGCCAGGCGACCCTTGCCGATGCGCTCGCCGATCCATCGCGCTCAATGCGCATGGTTACTATCGCGGCCTACTGGCGCGCCGGTGAGGTGGCAGTCGCCATAGCCGACGAAGGCGGGGGATACGATGTGTCGGCGCCTCGAGTAGCTACGCCCGGCTCAGGGCGAGGATTGCACCTGGCGCGGATGGTGGGACGGGTCGACGTCCTGTCCGGGGGCAGCCAGACCACGATCACCATGGAAACGCAACTGCCTTCGAAAGAAGGCACTACATGATACTCCGGAAAGCCGCTCCGATCATCGTGATAAGTCCAAAGTCGGATGAGGCGCACGATATTGCCGGCTGGTTGCGCGGCGCCGGTCTTGGCGAGATCTCCACCGTGCGCACCTGTGACGAAGCGATCTTCATGCTGGGCCGCAACGGTCCTGATTTGCTGATCATCGACGAGGCAATTTCGCCTGCCGCCGAGCAGCGACTGTTGCGGCATATCCAGGCGGGTGGCGATCGGGATGGACCGCCTCTGGTCCGGCTGATCGGGGCGCTTACGCTTGACCCTCTTGCCTTGGGCCGCTCGATGGCGGCAGAGGTCATCCGCAAACCGCTGCTGGCCCATGACGTGGTGCTACGGGTCGGGGCGGCGATGCAGCGTCCCGACTTGCTTGGGCGCCTGGACCAATCGTCCGACGAGACTGCTCGGAACTTGGATGCCGCGCGGCAAATGCAGATCGGGCTGCTGCCGACCGAGGACCGGTTGCGAACGATCCGCGAGCAATGCGGTGTCGGCGTGTCTGCTTTGTATCGCCCGGGTGAGGCGGTCGGCGGCGATTTCTGGGACATCCGACCCACAGTCAAAGGACGATTTGCCCTGACGCTGGCAGACTTTACCGGCCACGGACTGAGCGCGGCGCTCAATACTTTTCGCCTACAAGCATTGCTCAGCGACCAAACCTTGCCGCGCGGCCAGCCGACGCGCATGACGGCCTTGTTGAACGAGCGGCTGCACTTGCTACTGCCGCGCGGCCTGTATGCGACGATGGTCTACCTGCACATCGATGCCGGCCGCCGCCTTGTCGCCTGGTGCGGCGCGGGCGGGCCGCCACCGCTGCTCGTCTCGGTGGATCGCGCAGACGACCTGGAGACTCGTGGACTTCCACTCGGGGTCAGATCGAACGTGATGTACCGTCGGCGCTGGATGCCGCTTCCCGAGGCCGGAATCCTCGCCGTGTTCAGCGATGGCCTGTTCGAAAGCGGCGGCCAAGATCCCGACGTTCCGCGAAAGGCGATGGCCCGCTCACTGGCCGAGCCCGCGGCTCTCGCGAAACGGGGCGACCTCGCCGCGGCCGCTCAGGAAGCGACGATCAGGCTGGAGGGTCTGCGCGATCGCTATCCCCGGCTGGGCCACTCTGACGACGTGATGGCGATATGTGTCGCGTTTGGTCCCGCGACCGGCCGACGGTGACAGCGTCGGCTATGTCAGAGCCCGGATCTGTGCGGCGCCGACAGTATCTTGGAAACCTGGTCGGACAGCACCAGGAACGACTGGATCGACGCATCGTCGACCGCTAACCGCCGGGTGGTATCGATTACGCACAAGGCGCCGAAGGGCTGGCGATCCTGGCCATAGATGGGCACGCCCACATAGAACCGAATATCCGGGCGGCCCAGCACCAGCGGATTGTCCGCAAAGCGCGCGTCAACTTGCGCGTCCAGAACCACCAACGGCTCCGATTGAAGGATGGCATAGCCGCAGAACGCGATTTCGCGCGAGGTGTGAGGCACACCGAGTCCAACGCTAGCCTTGAAATGTTGATGCGTCCCATCAAGCAAACTCACCGCCGCGATGGGCGTTCCCCACAGAGCCGCCGCTTGGCGGACGATCACGTCCAGATCGGCATCCGGGCCACTCTCCAGCAGCCCCGATCTGCGTAGCGCGCTCACACGTTCAATCTCATTCACTGGGAATGGCGCGGCAGGCATCATTCATATCCCTAAGCCTCGAGGCCTCTGCATTCATATCGGCGTTCGTATGCCGAAACGGGCGCCGATCTATTATGGAGTAACGAAAATCGTTTAATAATACCTTAAGAAAAACTCACCTGCGTTTCCGCGGCGCGTGGATTAACTTTTCCTTAGGCTTTCGCCCCTATCGTCTGGGTGCTGACGGCCATCGTTGCGGGAATCCTCGGGATCCGGACGGCTGGGGCACACGAGGAAGATACCTGATGCGACTGCGCCGCCAACGCCGATGATATGGAACCGAGCAACCGTTCGTGCGGTCGAACAGGGGTCGGTTCCGGATAGCGGTCCGAACCCGTCGCCTCAACCGAGCCCGCTCCGGGATGAAGCGGTCGAAATCTCTGATTGGGCGCTGGCTGGAGCTCTCGGAACTTGAACGCCGCGCATTCGCCGCCATGGCGCGCGAACTAACCGCAACATCATCTGTGATCGAAAACAGTGCGATCGACCTGAGCCAGCGGTTCCAAACCCTCGCGGAAAGCGCCCGAGCCCAGGTGTCGCAAGTCGAGGCGATCGCCACGACGGCCCGTTCGATCGAGGTCGGCGGGCAGAAAGTCGCGTTAGTTGAAGCAACCAACTTCATCGAAGACGTGCTGGTCAAGGTGATCAACACCGTGCTCGCCGTCTCGAAGAACGCGATGCGCATGGTCTACTCGCTCGACGACGTTGTTCTCGAAGTGAAAGGCGCCGGCCAGTGTGTTGCTGAGCTGCAGGCGATCAACCGGCAAACTCGGTTCCTTGCCTTGAACGCGGCGATCGAGGCAACCCGCGCCGGTAAAGAGGGGGCCGCATTCGCAGTGATCGCGCGGGAAATAAAGGACTTGTCGAACCAAACCGACACCACCGTCAGCAGCGTCAGCAACCGTATCGTGTCGATTTCCAGTTGCGTGAACCGCGGTCACGAGGTGTTACGTGATATCGCCTCTGCCGACATGTCCGAACATATAACCGACAAGGAACGACTGGACTCGCTCTTGTCTGGGATCGTTGCGCAGAACGCCGATTTGTCCGCCATCCTCGCGGAAACGGCCGACGCCTCAGCGGCACTTTCAGCCACCATCGCCCCATTGGTAATGGGCCTGCAATTCCAGGACCGCACCTCGCAACATCTCGCCCATGTCATCGAAGCCCTGGGCACGCTCGGAGAGGCCGGGGAGGCGCTACGTCAGGTCACGCACGACGCGGTTCCCGGGACCTTCGCGCCCGGCGAGGTCGACCGGGGTTTGCTGGAGCGATTGGTGGACAAACAGACCCTCGGCGCGGTCCGCAAACGCTTCCTGGCGCATTTGATCAACGAACCGCCACCCGACGAGATCGCCTTGGCCTCGGCCACCGATTCGGAGGCCGCCACCGACGGCGGCGATATCGATCTCTTTTGATACAAGGACCTCGCGCTATGGAGTTCACGCAAGATCCCACGCCTGACGAACTCATCATCTTCATGCGTGGCAGCTTTACGTTCAAGGATCATTATGGTTTCCGCGCAGTGCTCGACGCACTGGCCGCGACAACCGGAAGCCGCAAGATGCTCGACCTCAGCAAGGTCGAGTTTCTGGATTCCGCCGCGCTTGGCATGCTGATGATCGCCGAGGAAGAAACCGCACGCGCGCACGGCACACTGACATTGCGCAACCCATCAGTTTCGATCACCCGGCTGTTCGAATTGTCGGCAATGGACACAATATTCAAAATAGAACGCACAGCCGAGATCTCCCGCTGACCCAAAGTCATCTATCACGTTAAGACGTCGTAAAGGTTTCCTCATCATATTAACCGCCTGGGTACAGACCTTTCCTGAGGACAACAATGGGAACTACTGTGAACGACGAGGTCTTTGCGCTGCCCGCCGTGCTCGACTTGACGGCGGCGGAGCCCTTGCACCGGGCGCTGCTTGACCGTGTTCGCATCGGCGATCCACTGATTGTCGCTGGCGCCGCTGTTGAGCGGGTGTCGACAGCCGTTATACAGATTCTACTCGCGGCGGCGACCGAGGCGCGTTCCCGGGGGAATTCGTTTCTACTCCGCGATGCGTCGCCGGTTCTTACGGACGCACTGACCGACCTTGGCGTTACTTCGCATCTCGGATTCTAGGAACGCTCAATGGCTCGACATATAATCACGGTCGATGATTCGAAGACGATGCGTGACATGGTCACGTTCACCTTGCGCGGCGCCGGCTTTCAGGTCAGCGAGGCGGAGGACGGTCAGAAGGCCCTGCAAGTACTGAAGACTACGACCGTTGACCTCGTGATCACTGACCTCAACATGCCGAAACTGGATGGTGTTGGGCTGATCCGGGCCCTGCGCGCCGATCCGAAGCACCGGTCGGTGCCGATCCTGATGCTGACAACAGAATCTGATCCGGCAAAGAAGGCCGAAGGCCGCGGTGCCGGTGCGACGGGATGGCTGGTCAAGCCATTCAACCCAGAAAAACTGGTGGAACTCATCAATCGTGTCTGCGGATGAGTGGAGCACGCGGAATGTCCGGCTTCGATCACCTCAAAACAACCTATTTCGACGAATGCGCCGAGCTGCTCGACGCCGCCTATATCCACCTCGCCGCGATCGCGGAACGCCGGGCCGACGACGATACCATAAATGCGGTTTTCCGGGCGTTCCATTCGATCAAGGGCGGTGGCGGTGCATTCGGCTTCGATCGGCTGGTGGCTTTCGCGCATGAACTGGAAACGGTGCTGGATCTGCTGCGCGACGGCAGGCTCGCGCTGGCGCCGCCGGTCGGCGATCTGTTGCTGCGCAGTACCGATGTTCTGAGCGACCTGGTCGCGGCTACCCGCGATGGCACGGAGAAGTCGCCCGGTTTCGAGGACGAACTGATCACTGCGCTGCGCACAATAGCATCCGGTGGGGGCTCGGCCACGCCGGTCATTCGGCGGCAAGCAACGGAGCAAGCCACCGCGACCGCCGAACTCACACAATACCGGGTTCGTTTTGTGCCTCGGTCGGGCCTCTTTAAAAGCGCCAACGAGCCCTTGCTGATCATTCGCCAACTGATGCGCGTCGGCCGCGTCGAGGTCGAAGCCGACCTGTCTCGCCTACCGGCGCTCGGCGACCTGGACCCGGAAGAAGCTTATCTGGCCTGGACATTGCGGGTCCAGACCACGGAACCGAGTGCCGCGATTGAGCAAGCGTTCGAATTCGTCGAAGACGACTGCGACTTGACGATCGAGGTCGTTGAGGCAGCTCCGGACTTGGACGTTACCGCCGATATGCCGGCACCGGTTGCCGCGGCCGCCGGCCCCTCCAATGCCCCTCCACCCAGCCCGTCGATCCGGGTGGACGTCGACAAGGTGGACCGGTTGGTGAACCTGGTCGGGGAACTGGTCATCAACCAGGCGATGCTCGCACAACTCGGGCTGCGTCTACCGCCGGAGATGTGCGGCGGATTGCTGAATGGGCTGGACACCATGTCGCAGCACCTGCGGGAACTGCAGGAAGGCGTCATGGCAATCCGAGCTCAACCGGTGAAATCGGTGTTCTCGCGCATGCCTCGTCTGGTGCGAGAGGTTTCGGCCCACCTCGGCAAGGACGTCCGCCTGATGATCAGCGGCGAGGGAACTGAAATCGACAAGACGGTGATCGAGCAACTCGCCGATCCGCTGACCCATCTACTGCGCAACTCACTTGACCATGGCCTTGAATCGCCGGAGGAGCGGTTGGCCCGCGGCAAGCCCCGGCAGGGCACGATCCTCCTCAGCGCGGAACATCGCGGCGGCCGTATCGTCATCGAGGTTGCCGATGACGGTCAGGGCATTCCGCGGGCCAAGGTGCTGGCGAAGGCCCAGGAACGGGGTCTGGTGGCGCGCGACGTCACGCTGAGCGAGGAGGAGATCGACCACCTGATCTTCCTGCCAGGCTTTTCAACCGCCGCGAAGGTGTCGGACGTATCCGGCCGCGGCGTCGGCCTCGACGTGGTCAAGCGCAACATCCAGGCGCTGGGCGGACGCATCGCGGTCGAACTCGCGCGGCGGGGTCGGATCACGCTTTCAGTTATCGCTGCCGCTGACGCTGGCGATTCTGGATGGCATGGCCGTG
The DNA here is from genome assembly GCA_963778125.1 of uncultured Alphaproteobacteria bacterium. Taxonomy (GTDB): domain Bacteria; phylum Pseudomonadota; class Alphaproteobacteria; order Acetobacterales; family Acetobacteraceae; genus Rhodopila. The sequence goes on from CAVZTH010000043.1 coordinate 332,031, forward strand.
GCGGTGGGCGCCGAATCTTACATCGTCCCGCTGACCAACATCATGGAAAGCCTCCGCCCGAAGCCGGATAACATCCATCCGGTCACCGGCCAGGGCGACGTGCTGGCGATTCGCGGCGAGTATGTGCCGCTGGTCTATCTGCACCGGCGCTTCTTGGTGCCTGATGCTGTCACCGACCCGTGCAAGGGCATCGTCGTTATCGTCGAAAGCGAGGGCGCCAACCGCATTGGCCTCGTGGTCGACGATCTCCTGGGCCAGCAGCAGGTGGTGGTGAAAAGCCTGGAGGCAAACTACGGGCCGGTCGATGGCATCGGGGGCGCAACGGTGCTGGGCGATGGACGGGTGGCGTTGATCCTCGACGTCAGCCGGCTGCGGGGTGCTGCGTCCTTCGCCCGCCCGGCGGACCGGCGGGTCTCGCATTCCGCCGAACTTCATTGATTCCTCAGGGACTGACACCATGAACGATCTCACGCCGGGGACCATCCAAACCATGCCGGGGGCACAACAAGCCGGCGCCGACAACCCAAGGCAATTCATCACCTTCACGCTCGACGCCCAGGAATACGGCGTCGACATCATGCAGGTGCGGGAAATCAAGGGCTGGACCGAAACGACCGCGCTGCCTCAGGCGCCGTCATACGTGCGCGGCGTGATCAACCTGCGCGGCATCATCGTGCCGATCCTTGACCTACGAGCCCGTTTCGGGATGGGCACCACCATTCCGACGCGCATGCACGTAGTGATCATCGTGATCACCGACACAAGAACGACCGGACTGCTGGTGGATGCCGTATCCGACATCATTACGGTTGAGCCCGGCACGATCCGCGCTGTGCCGCGGATGGACGATCTGCCGGCTGATGAGAGTTTTCTCGACGGCCTGGTCGCGCTTGATGACCGGATGGTGACGTTGGTTTCGCTCGACGGCCTGATCGGAGCAGCCGAAACGAACGGCGCCGGCGCACGTACTCATTAACGTAATCCCTTGCTCTCCACGGAGATAAAAATGTTCTTTGGTTATACTAGCCCATCTGGCTCCGGCTCCGCTCTTTCTGTTCTGAACTTCACTTCACGACGGATGGGTCACGACAGGCGTGCCGCGATGCGAGAGATGGAAGGGCGCATGGCTGCGCTCGATCACACGCAGGCGCTGGTGGAGTTAGGGCTCGACGGCAACGTCGTCCACGCGAACGCGCAGTTCGTTGCGCTTATCGGACAGTCAACGGACGCGATCGTGGGTCATCCGTACACCGCCCTTCTGACCGAGGCAGAACGCGCAAGTCCGGCGTTCCGCCAGTTACAGGACCGGGTGCTGCGCGGCGAAGCCGGGTCGATCCGCCTGCGCCATGCGACGCGGGACAAAAGCGTGGTCACTCTGCGGATCGCCTTTATGCCGGTCGCGGGCGAGAACGGAGCGGTGGCGCGAATCTTCGGTGTCGCCGCCGACGAAACGGAAACCGCACGGAACGAGGAAGCCAGCCTGCATACGCGTCGGGCGCTGGATAGCGTCACGGTCGCGGTGATGAGCGTCAATCGCGACTTTATCGTAACGGATGTCAATCAGGCGACCAAAGATCTGCTCGGCCGCCGCGCCGATGATTTCCGCAAAATCTGGCCAGGTTTCGATCCGGCGAAGATCGTTGGCACATGCATCGACACATTTCATCGTGACCCCAGCCATCAGCGGCGGATGCTTTCGGATCCGTCGCGGCTGCCGTTCCACACAGATATCTCGGTCGGCGAGCTGAAATTCGCACTGAATGTTGGCGCGCGCTACGACGCAAACGGTGTCTATGACGGCAACATCCTGGAATGGACGGATGTCACCGAACTGCGCACCCAGCAGGGCCAGCTCGCCGCGATCGATCGCGTCCAGGCAGTGATCGAATTTGGCCTGGATGGCAAGATCCTCAACGCGAACAAGAATTTCCTTCAGGTGCTTGGCTACACGCTGGAAGAAATCCGCGGCCAACACCACAGCATGTTTGTCGATGCGGCCTATCGGGCCAGCCCCGAGTATCGCATGTTCTGGGACAAGCTCGGCCGTGGCGAGTTCGACGCAGGCCAATACAAGCGAATCGGCAAGGGCGGCAAAGAAGTCTGGATCCAAGCAAGCTACAACCCAATTCTGGACCAGAACGGAAGGCCGTTCAAGGTGGTGAAATACGCCACCGACATCACCGATCAAAAGATGGCCACGGCCAATTTCGAAGGCCAACTGGCGGCGATTGGCAAGGCGCAGGCGGTGATCGAGTTCAGTCTGGACGGCAAGGTCCTGACCGCCAACAACAATTTCCTCACTACGGTCGGTTATACGCTGGAGGAAATTCGCGGCCAGCATCATAGCACGTTCATCGATCCGGCTTTCCGCCTCACCGCAGAATATCGCTTGTTCTGGGAAAAGCTGGGCCGCGGCGAATACGATACGGGTCAATACAAGCGGATCGCCAAGGGCGGCCGGGAAATCTGGCTGCAGGCCAGCTACAACCCGATTTTCGACTTGAGCGGCAAGCCGTTCAAGGTGGTGAAATATGCCGTCGACATCACGGAGCAGAAGCTGGCAACCGCTGACTTCCAAGGCCAACTTGCGGCCATCAGCAAGGCCCAGGCGGTGATCGAGTTCGCGATGGACGGGAAAATTTTGACCGCAAACGAAAACTTCCTGCAGACGCTCGGTTACGTTCTCTCCGAGATCCAAGGCCGCCATCACAGCGTCTTCGTTGAGCCCGGCTACTCAGGAACGCCTGAATATCGTGCGTTCTGGGAAAAGCTCGGGCGAGGCGAGTACGACGCCGGCCAATACAAACGGGTCGGCAAAGGCGGCCGCGAAGTTTGGATTCAGGCCAGCTACAATCCGATCCTGGATCTCAACGGCAAGCCGTTCAAGGTGGTAAAATACGCCACCGACGTTACGGCGCAGGTGCACGCCGCCGAGGCGCTCCGCACGGCGGTCCAGCAGGTCCAGACTGTCGTCACCGCGGCTAAGGGCAACGATCTGACGCGCCGCGTGCCGCTCGAGGGGATGACAGGCGATATTCACGCCCTCTGCGGCGGCGTGAACGGGCTGCTCGATACCATGGTGAGCATGATTGGCGCGGTCATGGAGGCCACCAACACGATCTCCGTCGGTGCACGGGAAATCGCGATGGGGAACACCGATCTGTCGCAGCGCACCGAAGAACAGGCCTCCAGTCTCGAAGAAACCGCCGCCAGCCTGGAAGAACTGACGTCCACCGTGCGGCAGAACGCCGACAATGCACAGCAGGCTAACAAACTCGCCAGCACCGCCTCCGAGGTCGCGATCAAAGGCGGCGGCGTCGTCACCCAGGTGGTCGGCACGATGGACGAAATCACCGCCTCAAGCCGTAAGATTTCCGACATTATCGGCGTCATCGATGAGATCGCTTTCCAAACCAACATCCTGGCACTCAATGCGGCGGTCGAAGCCGCCCGGGCGGGGGAGCAGGGACGTGGTTTCGCGGTGGTCGCCGCCGAGGTCCGTAACCTGGCGCAACGCAGCGCCAATGCGGCGAAGGAGATCAAGGCGTTGATTTCCGACTCCGGTGCCAAAGTCGAGACCGGCTCAAAGCTGGTCGCCAGCGCGGGTCAGACGATGGAGGAGATCGTGGTTTCGGTGAAGCGCGTCACCGACATCATGGCCGAAATCTCCGCTGCATCGCGGGAGCAAAGCAACGGCATCGACCAGGTCAACACGGCGGTGTCGCAGATGGACAAAATCACCCAACAGAACGCCGCCCTTGTGGAAGAGGCCGCCGCCGCCGCCAAGTCGATGGAGGAGCAGACCGAAGAACTGTCCAACATCGTCGCAGCGTTCCAGATCGGTTCGGCTGCCGCAGCGCCGCCGCCCGCGGCTCGGCCCACCCCGGCGACGCGGACCACCGCCGCCGCTGCGGGCAAGACCGCGTCGCATCCGGTGAAGTCCGCTGCGAAAAAGGCACCGGCGCAACAGAAGCAGACGGCCGCCGGCGGCGAAGAGGATTGGAAAGAGTTCTGATCCGGCCGGCGGGAGATGATCGATGGGGCGTGACGCGATGACCGCGTCGATCTCCGGCCGGGACGATCCCGGCCGCGAGTTCGCTTTCAGCGAAGAAGACTTTCAGGCCATCGCGCAAAAGGTCCGGAACAAAACCGGCATCGTGCTAAGCGACACCAAGCGGAATCTGGTCTACGGCCGCCTGGGCCGCCGTCTTCGTAGCCTCGGGTGTTCCAGCTTCGAAGCGTATTTGGCTTTGCTCGACAACGGTCCGGATGCCGAGACCGAGCAGGCGGCGATGATCAACGCGATCACCACCAACCTGACAGGCTTCTTTCGCGAACCGCATCATTTTGAAACTCTCGCGAAGGAAGCGATCCCGGAGCTGATGAAGTCCCCCGGCCACGACCGCCGTCTGCGGATCTGGTCCGCGGGGTGCTCCTCGGGTGAGGAACCGTACACGATCGCAATGACAGTGTTGCGGACATTGCCGGCGGCGGAAAAGTGGGATGCCCTGATCCTGGCCACCGACATCGATACCAACATGGTCGCGACCGGCCGGGCCGGCCTGTATGACGCTGAGAAAGTGTTGCCCGTCCCGTCCGAACTTGCCCGACGGTTTGTCATCCCTGTGGACGCCGATACCGTGGAGATGGCCCCGGCGCTGAAGCAGATCATTCGCTTCAAACCGCTCAACCTGCTGGACCCCTGGCCGATGCGGGGCAAATTCGACGCGATCTTCTGCCGCAACGTGGTGATCTATTTCGACAAGGATACCCAGCGCACGCTATTCAACCGTTACGCCGAATTCCTGAAGCCGGAGGGTTGGTTGTTCATTGGCCATTCCGAGAGTCTGTTCCGTGTATCAGATCATTTCCGCCACCTGGGCCGAACCACCTATCGGAAGGTGCGATGACTGCTCAAGCGCTCGCGGACAACCCTTTCACCCGGCATCACGGTATAGACGGTCAGAATGACAAGATCCGGATCAATCCGGGTGGCCACTATGTCACCAGCGGCAAGGAAATTCTTGTCACCGTGCTTGGCTCCTGCGTCGCGGCTTGCATCCGCGATCCGCTCGCAAGGGTTGGCGGGATGAACCACTTCATGCTGCCGCAGAGCGACAGCGGTACGTGGGGGATCGCGTCGGCCACCATGCGATTCGGCAATTTCGCCATGGAGCAGCTAATCAACGAGATTCTTTGTCGCGGCGGCCGTCGTCATAATCTGGAAATCAAAGTGTTCGGCGGTGCCGGCATAATCGGCAGCAGCGCCCAAGTCGGATTGCGCAATGCAGATTTCGTCGAGACCTATCTGCAGGAAGAAGGTCTGCCGATTGCGGCCAAAAGCCTGCGCGGTATGCACGCGCGGCGCATCCATTATGAGCCGCTCACTGGCCGGGTCCGCATGCTGGAAATGCCACGTGCCGAACCCGCGGTCGACAAAATCGAACGGAACTACGTGGCTAGGCTGCGGGCGGAGCCGGAGGCCGGCTCGATTGAACTATTCGATTGAGGAAGGGACCGATAAATGCCGGTTAAGGTTCTCGTCGTCGATGACTCCGCGCTGATGCGCCAATTGTTGAGCGAACTGCTCACCAGCGACCCGCGTATTCAGGTTGTGGGAGCCGCCTCGGACCCATATGTCGCGCGCGAGCAGATCAAGGCTCTCAATCCTGATGTCATTACACTGGACATCGAGATGCCGCGGATGGACGGGCTCAGCTTTCTGGAGAAGTTGATGGCGTTGCGGCCGATGCCGGTCGTCGTGGTCTCCACATTGACGCAAAAGGGCGCCGACGCCGTGGTGCGGGCGATGGAGCTTGGTGCCGTCGACTGTGTAGCCAAGCCGTTGCTCGATATGCGCGCGGGGATGACCGCACTGCGCGACGAACTGGTTGCGAAGGTGCTTGTTGCCGCTTCCAGCCGCCCGGCGGCGCGAGCCGGCGACCCAGCCCAAAGCAAGCCGCTGGTGTTCGACCCGCATTTGTCGACCGCCGGATGGATTATTGCGGTCGGCGCCTCTACCGGTGGGGTCGAGGCGTTACAAAAGCTGCTGACCGCGATGCCGTCGAACGCACCGGCGATCCTGGTCACGCAGCACATGCCGCCTGGTTTCACAACCTCCTTTGCCAAGCGCTTGCACGAACGGTGCGCGATGCCGGTGTTTGAGGCCACCCACGGCCAGCGTGTGATGCCCGGGCAAATCTACATCGCCAACGGCAGCTATCATCTGGAGCTAATGCGGTCCGGCGCGCACTATGCCTGCCGCCTGCATGACGGTCCGCCGGTATCAGGGCACCGGCCGTCGGTGGACGTGCTGTTCGCCTCGGTCGCTGCGGCGGCAGGGAAAAACGCGATTGGCGTGATCCTGACCGGCATGGGACAGGATGGCGCGGCCGGATTGCTGGAGATGCGGCGGGCGGGGGCGCGGACGCGTGGTCAGGATGAGGCCAGCTGCGTCATCTACGGCATGCCCAAGGCAGCCAAACTACTGGGTGCGGTCGAGGCAGAACGGCCGCTGTCAAAGATGGCGGCGGATATTCTGGCGCTGACGCAAGAACGGGCAGGCGCGGCGCACGCAGGCGCCGTCTAGCCTGCGGGGGCTCGCGCGCGCATTACGCGCTGACGCTGCGTCATTTTTTCGGCGCTTAAAACGCCTTCCACGCCGCCGCTGCGCGTGCAACATTCTGCATTCGACCGGGTTCAGAGCACCCGGGGGATCAGGAGCGGCGAAGGCACATGACACCGGGCAACGCCGTCGAATGGTTCGTTGACCGCCATACCAGGAACGGGGGCGGCGCGCGCGCGGCCTTCCGGGACCCATGGCGCTGTCTCACCTACGCCGCGCTCGAAACAGCGACGCGACAGTTCGCCGGTGCCCTGCAGACCGCGGGTATCGGCCGCGAGAGCCGTATCTTGCTACTGCTACAAGACACCATCGACTTCCCGATCGCATTCTGGGGCGCCTTGCGCGCCGGCGTCGTGCCGGTTCCGATCAACACCCTTCTCACCTCAAACACCGTCGCATACATCCTACAGGACAGTCGGGCAGCAGGGGTCGTGATATCCGCCGGGCTAACCGCATCCCTCCCCGCCGACGCCCCGCGGCACGTGATCGTCTCCGAACCCGACGGGTCAAGGCAACCCACGCTTTTGAACGACAACTGGACCGGGTTCCAGGCGTTCCTGGCCAACGGCGATCCGGCCACGCCCGCGGTAGAAGCCTCAGCGGATGAGGTGGCGTTCTGGCTCTATTCATCAGGATCGACCGGTGCGCCGAAAGGCGTGCGTCATGTCCATTCCAGCCTGCGCTTCACCGCCGAGACCTACGGCGCTCAGGTGCTGGAGATCCGTCCCGATGACATCATGTTCTCGGCCGCCAAGGCCTTCCACGCCTACGGGCTCGGTAACAGCCTGACCTTCCCGCTCTCGGTCGGCGCAACGACGGTGTTCCTGCCGGGTCGGCCGACGCCCGAGGCTGTGCTGGAAATGATGCGCACGCACAACCCGACCCTGTTCGGGGGCGTCCCGACCCTGTACGCGGGGCTGCTCGTCGATCCCTACATCATGCCGGGCGCGGGTTCCCAGCGTCTGCGTCGCTGCATCTCGGCCGGCGAGGCACTGCCGGCTGACATCGGCAGCCGGTGGAAGTCGATCGTCGGGGTCGATATCCTCGACGGGATCGGCTCGACCGAAATGCTGCACATCTTCCTCAGTAATCGTGCGGACGATATCCGCTACGGCACCAGTGGAAAGCCGGTGCCGGGCTATGAGGCGCGCGTCGTCGATGAGCACGATCGCCCGGTGCGGCATGGCGAAGCCGGCGAACTCGTTGTGCGCGGCGACAGTTCGGCCGACGGATACTGGAATCAGCGCGCCAAGACCCGCCGCACATTCCAGGGCGAGTGGACCTACACCGGCGACACCTACACCCGCGACGCCGAGGGCTATTTCCGCTTCCAGGGCCGCAGCGACGAGATGCTAAAAGTTGGCGGCGTGTGGGTCTCGCCCTTCGAGGTCGAGGAGGCTCTGATCTCGCATTCGGCAGTCCTGGAGGCGGCGGTGATCGGCCGGGCGGACCGGGACAGCCTGATCAAGCCGAAGGCGTTCGTGATTTTGCGAGAAACCGGAAGCGGCACGGATGCGCTTGTTACCGAGTTGCAGGCGCACGTGAAGGAGCGGATCGGGGTGTGGAAATACCCTCGATGGATCGAGTTCGTGGATAGCTTGCCAAAGACCGCTACAGGCAAGATTCAGCGCTTTCGGCTGCGGGAGGTGTGATGCGGGCGGGGACGCTTCAGGTCAGCGGCGGGTGCTTGGACACCGGCTGGTGGGGGCCAGGTCCAGCCGAGGCGCCCACGCTCGTTCTCCTGCACGAAGGCCTCGGCAGCATCGCCCTGTGGCGTGATGTCCCCGGCCGCCTGGCCGAGGCCACCGGTTTGGGCGTGTTTGCCTACTCGCGCTTCGGTTACGGAAATTCGGACACGACACCTCTGCCTCGCCCGATGACCTACATGCATCATGAAGCCCAGGTAGTACTCCCCGAGGTGCTGCGCGGAGCCGGTATCCAGCACGCGGTTCTGATCGGTCACTCCGACGGCGGGTCGATCGCAGCGATATATGCCGGGACGCCGGTATCGGCGTTCCCTAGCATCTCCCGGCCATCCGCGCACGAAGAGCTGGACGGCTCCGCCGGTCACGAGGGGATAACGCTCATCGGCCTCGTCACCATCGCCGCGCATTTCTTCGTCGAAGACCTCAACATCGCCAGCATCCGCCGGATCGCCGCCTCCTATGAGACAGGCGATCTGCGCCAACGCCTCGCCCGCTACCACCGCCACGTCGATGTGGCGTTCCGGGGATGGAACGACGCTTGGCTGGACCCGAGGTTCCGCGCCTTCGACATCACAGGCTTCCTCCCCACCATTCAAACGCCTATCCTGGCACTGCAGGGCGCCGACGATCCATATGGGACCGACGACCAACTGAAGGTTTTCGCCGCTAATGTGCGGGCCCCGATTGAAACGCGCCTGATCCCCGGTGCGAAGCACTCACCGCACCTGGAGGCCAAGGACGCCACCCTGGCCGCTATCTCCGATTTCATCGCCGACCTGAAGCGGGATTTCCTCACGTGATCGATTTTCAGACCGACCCGACCCGTTACCGCCATTGGAAACTATCGTTCGACGGCCCCGTGGCGACATTGGCCATGGACGTCGATCCGGCGGGCGGCCTGACGGACGAATACGAGCTTAAACTTAATTCCTACGACCTCAGCGTCGATATCGAACTCGCCGACGCCGTGCAGCGGCTACGCTTCGAGCATCCCGAGGTCAAAAGCGTCATCCTGTGTTCGGCCAAGGAAGGTGTGTTCTGCGCCGGCGCCAATATCCGCATGCTCGGCAAGGCCTCGCACGGCCATAAGGTGAATTTCTGCAAATTCACCAACGAAACTAGACTTTCGATCGAGGACGCCAGCGAAAACTCTGGCCAGACCTACCTGGCAGCGATCGCCGGCAGCGCGGCCGGGGGCGGCTATGAGCTCGCCGTGACCGCCGACTACATTATGCTGATCGACGACCGCCGCTCCTCCGTTTCTCTGCCGGAACTGCCGCTCTTGGCGGTGCTACCCGGCACCGGCGGCCTCACCCGCCTGACCGACAAGCGCCGCGTCCGCCGCGACCGCGCCGACATCTTTTGCACCGCCGAGGAGGGTGTGCGCGGCAAACGCGCCGTCGAATGGCGGCTGGTGGACGAGATCGTCCCTCCCTCCTCCTGGGAGGCAAAGGTGCGGGAACGCGCCCTCGAGTTCGCGGCCCGGTCCGGCCGGGACGGCGCCCGGGGCATCACGCTAACTGCCCTGGACCGCCTGATCAGAAGAGGATTCGATCACCTACCCGCATGTCCAAGTTAGCCTTGACCGCGCCGCCCGCGCCGCCAACATCACAATCCAGGGGCCATCTGGGCTGCCGTCCGATCTACGCGGCATCCACGATAGCGGTGCGGACTTCTGGCCCCTGGCGATGGCGCGCCAACTGGACGACGCCCTGCTGCACCTGCGGCTGAACGAGCCATCCACCGGCCTGCTGGTGTTCCGGTCTGCCGGCGATCCCGCCGAAGTGCTGGCCGCCGACTCGCTGCTGGAGCAGTACCAATCCGACTGGCTGGTCCGCGAAATCCGCCTGCTGCTGAAGCGTGTGCTGAAGCGCGTCGACATGATGGCCCGCAGCCTTATCGCCCTGATCGAGCCGGGAAGCTGCTTCGCCGGCACCCTCGCCGAAATCGTCTTCGCCGCCGACCGCTCGGTGATGTTCTCCGGCGCCGTGGCCTGGGACAATCATGGCCCTGCCACGCTGCATCTGTCCGCACTGAATTTCAGTGCCTACCCTATGGGCCATGGCCTCTCCCGCCTCGCCAACCGTTTCTACGGCGAGCCGGAAACCCTCGAAACCGCCGCCGGACTGATCGGGTCAACCCTGGACGCCGAAACCGCGGAACAACAGGGGCTGGTCACCTTCGCCTACGACGACACGGACTGGGACGACGAGGTCCGCCTGATCCTGGAGGAACGGGCGTCGTTTTCGCCTGACGCGCTGACCGGCCTGGAGGCCAATCTGCGCTTCGTTGGCCCCGAAACGATGGAAACCCGCATCTTCGGCCGCCTGACCGCCTGGCAGAACTGGATCTTCCAGCGGCCCAATGCGGTGGGCGAGGCTGGATCGCTGAAACGCTACGGATCCGGCTTACGGCCGGACTTTTCCCGCGAACGCGTCTGAAGGAGTTCTCCGACATGCCCGACGGCAAGCAGATCGACTACGACGGCCTGATCCCGAACAACGTTGGGCTCACCGATGATCTCCGCGTCCGCAAGGCGCTGGAAACCTGGCATCCCGGCTACATCGACTGGTGGAAGTCGATGGGGCCGGAGGGTTTTCAAAATGCCCCGGTCTATCTGCGCACTGCCGTCGGTGTGGGCAGCGAGGGCTGGGCGAAGTTCGGCTTCGTCAAAATGCCGGAATACCGCTGGGGCATCCTGCTCGCGCCCGCCGTCGAAGGCCGCACCATCCCATTCGGCGCACATAAGGGCGAACCCGCCTGGCAGGAAGTTCCGGGCGAATATCGCGCCATGCTGCGTCGCCTGCTGGTCATCCAGGGTGACACCGAACCCGCTTCGGTGGAGCAGCAGCGTCACCTCGGCGCCACCGCGCCGTCACTCTATGACATGCGCAACCTGTTCCAGGTCAACGTCGAGGAAGGCCGCCACCTCTGGGCCATGGTCTATCTGCTGCAGAAATATTTTGGCCGCGATGGGCGCGAGGAGGCCGAAGATTTGCTCCGCCGCCGCTCCGGCCACCAGGACACGCCCCGCATGCTCGGTGCGTTCAATGAACAGACCCCCGATTGGCTGTCGTTTTTCATGTTCACCTTTTTTACCGACCGCGACGGCAAGATGCAGTTGGCCGCGCTGGCGCAATCCGGTTTCGACCCGCTGTCGCGCACCTGTCGCTTCATGCTGACGGAGGAGGCGCACCACATGTTCGTCGGCGAGACAGGCGTGACGCGCGTTATCCAGCGTACCGCAGAGGCAATGCAGGAAGCCGGTATCGACGATCCGTATGACATCGAGCGCGTCCGCAGCCTCGGCGTCATCGACCTGCCGACCATCCAAAAGAAAGCCAATTTGCATTTCTCGCTGACGCTCGACCTTTTCGGCAACGAGATCAGCACCAATGCCGCCAACTCGTTCAACGCGGGGCTCAAGGGGCGGTACCGCGAGGACAAACTCGACGATGACCATCAGTTGACGTCCGCGGTCTATCCCGTGCTGCGGCCGCGCGACGGCAAGATCATCCGGGAGGACGTGCCCGCGTTGTCCGCCCTGAACATGCGGCTCCGCGACGATTATGTGGAGGATGCCGCGAATGGCGTGGTTCGCTGGAATCGCGTTCTCGAACGAACCGGAACCGCGTTCCGCATCACTCTGCCGCACGTCGCCTTCAACCGCCGCATCGGCGAATTCAGCGCTATTCACACCGACACCGAGGGCAACCTTCTCACCAGCGAGGACTGGCACGCCCGAGCCGGGTCGATGCTGCCCTCGACCGACGACAACGTATTCATCAATAGCCTGATGCGCACCTCGCGCCAGCCGGGCATATATGCGGGTTGGATTGCCCCGCCACGGCATGGCATCGACAACATGCCGGGCGACTTCGAATACGTTCACATCGAAAACTGAATGCAAGCCAACAATATCGTTTTGATCAGATTATAACAATCCCTCGTAGGCTTTGCCGGGCGTGTCCCGGCCATCGCGGCACCAGTCGGCGGAGCAAACATTAATCGACGCCTCGCAGCCCCGAGTGCCTCCGTAATTATGCTAACAGCGCAAAAGTTGTTGGTTCGACGTAGTCTGACCTGAATCCACGCATTCGATGCTTTGCGCGGCGCGTTGCCAAATGCAATAACGTCCGGCAATGCGTGTTCTCTATCATATGCCGCTGTCGCCCTATGCCCGCAAAGTTCGCCTCGTCTTGGCGGAGAAGCGGTTACCGTTCGAGCTGCGTCTGGAAAAAGTGTGGGAACGGCGTCCCGAGTATCTGGAACTCAATCCCGCCGGCACTGTACCGACGCTCGTCGAGGACAATGGTCTGGTCGTTCCGGACTCCGGGGTGATTTGCGAGTACTTGGACGAGGCCTATCCCGAAAGCAGCCTGATGGGCCGTACCCTGGCCGAACGGATTGAGATCCGACGGCTTGCGACGTGGTTTGATGGGAAGTTCGCCGCAGAAGTCACACAGAATTTATACGGCGAAAAGCACCTTCGGCGGCTGACCCGGCGTGGCCTGCCTGATCCGGCAGCGATCCGCACCGGCTATATCGCGGTGCGCTACCATCTGGACTACATTAGTTGGCTAGCCGAAACTAGGAAATGGCTGGCCGGAAGTGTCTTGTCGCTAGCGGATTTCGCTGCCGCCGCGCATCTCTCGACGCTGGATTTCATTGGGGAACTGGACTGGTCGGTCTCTCCCCCGGCCAAGGACTGGTACGCCCGGATGAAGTCGCGGCCGAGTTTCCGAGGCGTTCTGGCGGACCGGATCTCAGGAATCACGCCGCCGCGCGCACTACGCCGATTTGGATTTCTGAGGTCCCAAATCGTTTGATCCGGATCATGCCGCGGACGCCCGCAGGGGATGACAACAGGCAGAAGAGGCCATTGCAAAGGGACGGCGGACTCCCGTCACCCATCGGTCCCGGATGTCATCTCCTCGGGCCGCCAGCGTGTCTTCGGTCCGGTGTTATCCACCAGCAGATCTGAACGACACGCTCAAGGCCTTCCGCAGGCTCCATCCTGGCTTTCGCCCCGTAACGATGGCGAGGCACCCCGAGCAGCGGGGTAGTAGAACCCAACAGGTTTGCATGCTCCTCTGGCCATGGGTTGCTTCCCCTTCAGGCAAGGTTAAAAGCTGTTCATGAATAAACAGCGCTAGTAACTGCAACGGGCAATCAGGCCAATCCGACCGTCCCGCGGTCTAGGCACTGGGGGAAGCTTTCATGATAAGCAGTACCGTCCAAAGCTATTCCGATCCGGGGGAATATCAGGCATCCATCCAGGGCGCGGACGTAGAAGTGATTCTCACTGGACCTGGGCAGTTTAAATCCAAGCTATCCAGGATAGCGATGCATCAACTTGGACTAAATCGCGGATGGGTATCGTTGCCGCGGATCGCTCGGTCTGTCCACAAAGAAGGCCGATGCAGTATAAGCTTTCTTACGGATGCCGATCAGGCGCCCACACTTGTCAATGGTGAGGAGCAACAGCCGGGGCAGATCATATTCTTCTCTCCTGGCGCCGGCGTTTACCAGCGCAGTGCGACGGCGTTCCGTTGGGGAACGATTTCTCTGACCGCGGAAACCCTCGCCGCCGCTTGGCACGCCCTCGTTGATTACGAAATGACTGCCCCTGCCGTGACGCGGCTGATGCGACCGCCGCCTCATTTGATGGCGCGTTTATTGAGCCTGCACGAGGCAGCCGTTCAGCTTGCGGCGACCGCCCCTGACATTCTGGCACACCCCGAGGTCTGCCGGGCGGAGGAGCAGATGTTGTTGCACGTCATGGTCCAATGCCTCGCTGAAGGCCTGGCGGTCGAGACCAACCCTCGTCCTCGACATCAGCGTCAGGCGGTAATGCGGCGGTTTGAACGGTTCCTGGAGGAGAATCCGGACAAGTCAATTTATGTGCCGGAGGTTTGCGCTGCGATCGGCGTTTCGGGTCGGACACTCCGCCTCCACTGCGAGGAACATCTCGGAATGGGCCCGCACAGATATCTCTGGTTGCGGCGGATGAATTTTGCGCGGAAGGCACTCGCTATAGCCGACCCGAAGGCGGCATCGGTAACCACGATTGCCCTCGACCACGGGTTCGGGGAGCTGGGACGCTTCTCCGTGCAGTACAGGGAGTTGTTCGGTGAGCCGCCTTCAGCGACGCTCCGCAGTGCGCCCAAAATCGGCCGATTGGAGCGGGATCTTCCCATATTAGCTTATCCGCAGGCGTCCGCCAGTATAGAGACTAAAATCCTGAAACCTAGACTCAGCCGTATTTGCATAGCGCGTTGACCGAGTGAGCGGCCAATATCGTCCGTGCCTCGTTTCAAAGACAAGCGAGATGATCCGGTGGCGCGCCTCCCGCGAAGAAGCAGGAAGCGTAGCTCAAACGCCGCGCCCGACATTCCAACCCCCGGCGAGAACCTCCTCTACTTGATGAACGAGCTGGAGCGTGCGTGCAAACATCCAAAGATAAAATGGTCGGCTGATTTAGCAACCCACCTACAACGCCGCCTGATCCAGCTTCTTATTGAAATCGTTGCTCGCAAGTCATAGAGCGCGATTGTGACCTGCTCACACCGAGTTTGGTTCGCCGTCTCTCCCCTAATCACTCGATGGACCACCGGATGGCCTATCCAACCCTACCGAGCACCCGACGCCGCCGAAGGCGTCATCGCGCCACCACCCGGTGTCTGTCACAGGCCGGCGAGAGATTCGTTGAGATCCGCTAGTTCCGAGCAGCGTTGGCGACATACCCGGGCGCGCGCACCAAGCGCTACAGCGCGGTCATAAAGCCATGGTAGAGGGTTACACTTCGTATTGCATCGCACCCGTTGCGTTTCGTTTTTCGCGCACCATCTCCGTTGTGCTAAACAACCCGGAGTTCCGCCATGTTTCATCCCAAGCATCTGATCCGCGTCGCCGGAGTCGTCTGCCTGGCGATCCTGTTGTCGGGCTGCGTCATCGAACCCGCCTGGGGACCGTATTATGGACACCCGCACCATTGGGGCTACTGATCGCGTGATTGGTCGTGCCGAACGCCGATCGGGTGGCCGCCCGACCGCCGAGGCCGCTGCCCTGCTCGAAATCACGATCCTGGACGCTGCCACCGCCGCTTTCCTGGCCGATGGTTACGCCGACACGACGATCGAGGCGATCGCGCGCGCCTGCCGCGTTGCCAAACGAACGATTTATGCGCGCTGGAGCGGCAAGCCGCCTCTCTTCCATGCGGTGTTGGAGCGCCTGATGTCGAAGTGGCTCTCCGACGCCGGCGAATGGGCCGAGACTGACAACCTTGAGGCCGCGCTTAGGGACGCTGCAGAGCGCATCCTGGCGATCGCGCTGACACCGGAGGCTATCGCACTCAATCGCCTGCTGATCGCCGAAAGCACCCGATTTCCGGAACTTCCCATGATGATGCGCCAGGCCGGGTCGGCGGAGGGCACGCGACGCATCGCCGCCCTTCTGGACCGCGCCATCGCGCAGGGGACGTTGCCGCCGCGGGACACGAGCTTCGCCGCGGAACAGTTCCTCCACCTCGTTCTGGCCGGGCCGCAACGGCGAGCCTTGGGCCTCGGACCCGTGCTAGACGAACATCAGATAGCAGGAATGGCGCGACGCTTCGGTCGCGCTGTTTCTCAAGGGGGTGGGAAGCTAAAATATTTGCTGCAGCGCGGCGGTTAATGTTACCGCACCTGACGGAATCGACAGGGGTGCGTTGCTTCCATGAAGCTACTGTTAACCGGCGGATGCGGATTTATCGGCTCCGCAGTGGTGCGACATCTGCTGCGCCACACCGACCATGTGGTGATCAATGTCGACAAGATGACCTACGCCGCGTCGGAAGATGCGCTGGAGGAAGGTCTTCGGCACAACCGCCACATTCTGGTCAAGGCCGACATCGCCGACGCGCCCGTCATGCGGCAGGTTTTCGCGACGCACGATCCCGACGCAGTGATGCATCTGGCGGCGGAAAGCCACGTTGACCGGTCAATCGACGGGCCGGCCGACTTCGTGCAAACCAACGTCGTCGGCACGTTCATTCTGCTGGAGGCCGCGCGGCGCCACCACAGCGCCCTGCGCCGGGCCGAAAGGCCGCGTTTCGCTTCCATCACGTCTCTACCGACGAGGTGTTCGGCGCGCTGGAACACAATGATCCGCCGTTCACCGAAACCACGCCGTACGATCCCCGCAGCCCCTACTCGGCGACCAAGGCCGCGTCCGACCACTTGGTCCGCGCCTGGAGCCACACCTACAAGCTGCCGACGATCGTCTCCAACACCTGCAACAACTATGGCCCCTGGCAATTCCCCGAGAAACTGATCCCGCTGGTCACCCTCAACGCGCTGGAGGGCAAGGAACTGCCGGTCTACGCCGACGGGTCGAACATGCGCGACTGGTTGTTTGTCGAGGATCATGCCGATGCCCTGGTCCGCATCGTTGAACAGGGCGTTCCTGGCGAGACCTATGCGATCGGCGGCCGTCAGCCGCGCACCAATCTGCAGGTCGTCAAGGCGATCTGCGCCCACCTCGACACCCGCGTGCCCGATCCAGCAGGCCCGCGGGATCGGCTGATCCGCTTCGTCACCGACCGTCCCGGGCACGATTTCCGCTACGAGATCGACCCGTCTCGCAGTGAACAGGCCCTGGACTGGAAAGCGCCGCACGACTTTGAGCGGGGGCTCGCCCGGACAATCGACTGGTATCTGGACAACCGGGTGTGGTGGGAGGCGCTGCGCGCCGCGAAGTATGCCGGCCAGCGTTTGGGCACCTCCGCCGGAAATCCAGCGACAAACGCGCATAAAGGAAAAGCCGCATGAAAGGGCATCTTGCTGGCCGGCGGTTCCGGCACGCGCCTGCATCCGATGACCCTCGCGGCGTCGAAACAGCTTTTGCCGGTCTACGACAAGCCGATGGTCTATTATCCGCTGTCCACGCTGATGCTGGCGGGGATCCAGGACATCATGCTGATTTCCACCCCCGCGGACTTGCCGCAATTCCGCCGGCTGCTCGGTGATGGTTCCCGCTTCGGCGTCCGGTTCGAATATGCCGAGCAGCCGAAGCCAGACGGCATCGCGCAGGCCTTCCTGATCGGACGCGACTGGCTCGAGGGCGAGGCCTGTGCTCTGGCCCTCGGCGACAATCTGATCCACGCCGATCATCTGTCCGCTGTGATGCGCGCCGCTGCGTGCGAGGCCGGTCGGCGCGACCGTTTTTGCCTATCAGGTGCGCGATCCGGAACGCTACGGCGTGGTCGCATTCGATCCGCTCGGCCGCGCGGTAGAGGTGGTGGAAAAGCCCGCCGCGCCAACCAGCAACTGGGCGATCACCGGACTGTACTTCTACGACAAGAACGTCAGCGACATCGCTCCGCCAGATCAGGCCATCCGCGCGTGGCGAGCTGGAGATCACCGACCTCAATCGCGTCTATCTTGAAATGGGCACGCTGCACGTCGAGAAACTCTCCCGCGGCTGCGCCTGGCTGGATGCGGGAACGCCCGACAGCCTGTTGCAGGCGGCGACATTCGTGCAGACGATCCAGTCGCGCACCGGAATGCTGGTGGGCTGCCCGGAGGAAGTGGCCTTCCGCATGGGCTTTATCGACGCCGAGCGGTTGCGCGATCACGCCACGCGTTTGGGGAAGACCGATCTGGGCCGGGTGCTGATGGAACTGGCTGAAGGGGAAATGGCATGAAGGTCGAAGCCCTCGAGATCGCTGCCGTCAAGCTGATCACTCCAGCTCGGTTCAAAGACCCGCGCGGGTTTTTCTCGGAGACCTGGAAGCAGGAGCCAATTCGCCGAGGCCGGCATTCCGGGGCCGTTCATCCAGGACAACCACGTGGTGTCGAACGGAGCGGGCGTGTTGCGTGGGCTGCACTGCCAGGTCGGACCGAATGCGCAGGGCAAGCTGGTGCGCTGCGTGAAGGGCGCGATCTACGACGTGGCGGTCGATGTCCGGCACGGATCTCCGACCTTCGGTAAATATGTCGGCGCGGAGATCAGTGCGGAAAACTGGAGGCAGATTTGGGTACCCGTCGGGTTCCTGCACGCCTATTGCACCCTGACCGAAGAGACAGAGGTCATTTATAAGGTCACCGGCGCTTACGACCGGGCAGCGGAGCGTGGGGTGATCTGGAACGATCCGGACATCGGCATCAACTGGCCGGTCGCCGCCGACAAGGTGATCCTGTCGGACAAGGACAAGGCGCTTCCTCGACTGCGCGACTTGCCGGTGTTGTTCGATGTGTGACGCTGACGGAGGTGGATGGCCCAAGCGCCCATGACCCTTGACCACCCAGTCCTGGTAACCGGCGGCACCGGCCAACTTGCATCAGCGTTGGCGCACGCTCCGGGCATCCTCCGAGTCGGCCGCCCGGCTTTTGATTTCGACCGCCCGGACACCATCGAGGCGACCTTCCGCGCTACTGCCCCCCGCCTTGTGGTCAACGCCGCCGCATATACCGCCGTCGACGCAGCGGAAACCGACGCCGACGCCGCCTATCGCGCCAACGCCGCCGGTCCCGCCATTCTGGCCCGCCTGTGCGCCGAGGCGGACATCCCGCTGATCCACGTCTCCACCGACTATGTTTTCGATGGGACTAAGCCGACGCCTTACGTCGAAACCGACCCGGTTGCGCCGCAGGGCGTCTATGGCGCCAGCAAGCTGGCCGGCGAGGAAGCCGTCCTGCTATCCCGCGCAAAGTCGGTCATCCTGCGCACTGCCTGGGTCTATGCCGCCACCGGCAAGAATTTCGTCCGCACCATGCTGGCCGTCGGCAAGATCCGCGACCGGCTGACCGTGGTCGCCGATCAGCACGGCTGCCCGACCACTGCGGCGGACCTCGCCGAAGCCGTGCTGGCGATCATCGCCCGAATCGACCAAACCGGGTGGGACCCAGCCTATGAGGGGATTTTCCACGCCGCGGGCACCGGCGCAACCACATGGCATCGGCCTCGCCGTCGCCACGTTCGAGGAAGCAGCCCGCCATGGAGCCAAGGTGCCAGGGGTCGAACCGATCGCCACCGCGGACTGGCCGACACCGGCGAAACGCCCTGCGAACTCCCGGCTGAATTGCACCCGCCTGCACGACGTTTTCGGCGTCCGTCTGCCGCACTGGCGGGAAAGCCTAACCCGGACCGTCGACACGATCTTCGCCACTGCGCCTCCTTAGCACCGCGCAGCAACCCGCCACCAATCCCTTGGATTTCGGGTTTGCGCTGCCAAGGAGTTCTACGCCTTCATTCGGCGAATACGATCGACGACAATCTCAGGCTTCTCCATCATCAGAAAGTGCCCGCCATCCGGCACATACTCAATCGTGTAGTTGTTGTACCAGTTGGTCACCTGGTCCGTCCAGATCGACGGCACGACGGTATCACCCATCCCGGCCAGGAACGTCATGGGGACGTTCGAGATCGTCCGGTCCAGTTCTGTCCAAGGCGCGCTCGTTAGCGAGAGGTTCGCCCGATAGAAATTGAAACCACCTTGTATATTTCCGGGCTTGACGAAGTTGTCCGTATAGATCTCCAGCTCCTCGTTCGTGATCAGGTTCTTGTTATACGACCAATGAGAGAGGAAGTGCTTAAAATACGCCTGCGTCGCCGCCCGGCTCGAGCTCACGACGTCCACCGCCATGTCGAGCTGGTGAAACTGCGAGTACCAGGAACTCGGGAAAGTGGCCGACTGACAGGTAGCGTTCCTCAAACCCTGGAACAATCGGGTCGATCGTGAGCCCTTTGATCGTCATGTCGCGATACCGGCGGACGAATTTGTGCATGATCAAGGCCGAATAGTCATGCCCCACCATGTAGGCCTGTTTGATCCCGAGGTGCTGCAGCAACTTGGCATGATCGTCGGTGACCACGTTCAAGTGGTATTTGGAAAGATCGCGCAAGTCCGGCTTCTCCGAATCGCCGTAGCCGCGCATATCGGGCGCAATCACGTCGAAGTCGTCAGCTAGAGCTCCAATGCACTTGTGCCATTCCCACCAGAAGCCGGGCCACCCGTGCATGAGAATGAGCGGCGGACCGCGCCCTTCGCGCACGTAGTGGATTTTGATACCGTCCAGTTGAGCTTCGTGATGTGTAAATTCGTCAGGGCGCCGTAACGGCATAGTTTCTCTCCCAATGGCTTGACGCTGATTTTTGCTTGTTCAGCACTTTGAAAGCTCGCCGGTTCGTGAGAGTAATCCCCGGCCGAGCCCCCGTCAATCGCACCGCATTTGACTACGCCGCAATGCCAACAAATGAGCTGTTGAACACGATCATCGTGTCAGACGGTGGTGGAGCATTTGAAGAGGGGGAAGTGCATAGCTCTGCCCTCTTCAGCGTCAGAACGATGACTTTCGGGTCAGTGTGGGCGTCTCGTTGAAAAGAAAGGTCACGAGGCCTGTAGAAACGTAGAGCGAGACTTCCTTGCGACTCGCGTATTTGTCTTTCGTCACATTGCTCTCGGTAACGCCCGGGCACTTGTCCAGGACTACCTCTCGCACTTTTTTTATCAGGCTCTGGGTCATGAGGGTTGTGCTGGTGGAAAAGTCGCTCCCAATCGACAGGGAGCTGCCCCCAAAGACCCACATCGTCCAGCCTGTCCCCGTTGACATGTTAAGTCCCGCCAGGACGTCGACCGTGTCACTTACGACCTGATCTGCATAAGCCTTATCCCCAAGCGTGCCCGGGAAATGCGCGACAGCCCCACCTTTTCCCTTGGCCCACAGAACTAGTCCGACGCAACTGCCGAAACTCGACGATATAATCCGATCGTTCACGGGGGTCTTGCACCAAGCCGTCGTGGTGAAGTTTTTGGGGTCGTATTTCGCTTCTCCTCCGCTGGTGAATTCCAAGGCCATGGACCCTCTTCCTTCTTCTACCCGAGGTCGGACCTTATCGCCGGTCGAGCGCTAGAACAATTTTGGGGTCCTCCACGCCTCGACGACCAGGATTTGGTGTGGATCTTTTGTCCATCGGAGGAGTCGCTGGTCGCAGTTAGAGTTTGACTCGAATCGCTGTTGCAACACCATGTCATTATAGCCATTGGAAAATGCCATTTCAGGTCCTTCAAGCGGCTGCCAGACGCCGCGACATCAGCTTGACGCTGGCGATGTAGAGCCAAGTAACCGAGCTCTCGACGGTGGCTTCGACATCCTTTGCCAGTCGGCGATTGCGGTTGAGCCAGGCAAAGGTGCGCTCGACCACCCAACGACGAGGCAGCAGAACGAAGCCCTTGGCTGCGTCGGACCGTTTGACGATCTCGACGGTCCAGGTGCCGAGGCCTTCGAGGGCACCTTTCAGCTTGTCGCCGGCATAGCCTCCGTCGGCGAAGACATATCGCAGCCAGGGATAGAGGCTGCTCACACTCTCCAGCAGCCAAGGCGCGCCGTCTCGATCCTGCACATCCGCGGGATGGACAATCATGCCAACCGGCAGACCGATGGTGTCTGTCAGGATATGCCGCTTGCGGCCCTTGATCATCTTCTCGGCCGCATAACCCCGCGGGCCACCAGAATTCGGTGGTTTTGACCGACTGGCTGTCGATCACCCCGGCGGTCGGACTTGCTTTGCGGCCGGCGGCTTCCCGCACTTCCATAAGCAGCACATGATTGATGGTCTGCCAAACGCCGCTGTCACGCCAAGCATAGAAATACCGCTGCACCGTTGTGTAGGGCGGGAAATCCTTCGGCAGCAGGCGCCACTGGCAGCCGGTCTGGGCGATGTAGAAAACGGCATTGACCACCTCTCGCATGCTGGTCTCGCGCATTCGCCCGCAGGAAGGCAGCGGCGGGAGGTGCGGCTCGATCAATGCCCACTCTTCATCGTTGGTATCGCTTGCATAGCGCAACCCATCGCGCTGATACTTGGGGCGCGTGATTTCAGTCCAGGCCATAGGTGATTCCTCGCTGTCTTCGCACACACGAGAGAACCGAAGCCGCTGGAATCACGCAACATTTTTTGGCCAGCGAGAGCCTGTTGTCCAAGGCGTTGATCGGAGGACTATTCCGCACTCATTCCGGGTCAGCCTCTCAGTCTTAGCAGGAAGCGCTTAGGGCTACGCGGTCGGTTTCGATGAGCTCGATTGGTGGCGGTTTTGCGCATCCGCCAGCCTCTCACGGGAAAGTATCCGGGGAAATCCTGACACGGATGTAAGTGTCAGATTTAGTCCACTAGCGCTGCGTGATCTCAAACTCCACCCGACGATTCTTCGCGTATGCTGCCGGAGTGTTATCGGCGTCGAGCGGTTGGGTGTCACCAAAGCCGGCTGCGACCAGATGATCCGACGGCACGCCTGCTGCCTCCAGCGCCTTGACCACGCTTATGGCGCGCGCCGCTGATAGGTCGCGGTTGGGGATGCGCCCCGGTTGTTTGTCGGCGTGGCCGCCAACCTGCAGCATCCAGTCGCCGCCAGGCTGCAGCGATGCGGTTGCCGCCTTCAGCGCGTCACTGATCTGCTGCAGCATCTGCTTTCCGGTGGCGCTGATTGTGGTGCTGCCGGCGGCGAACAGCGTGTCGCTTTGCAGGATCAAGCGTTCGCCCACAATCGTCACGCCGGGCTTGCCTGACAGCGCCTGTGCGGCCTTGCTGTCGAAATCGTTGCGCAGGTTGGGCACCGTAGCGGCCTGCACCGCCTCCGCCGCCTGGCTCTGTGCCTCGGATAGCTGCTTCTGCGCCGCCTGCAGATCGGTCGCCGCCTTGTCGCGCGCCGCGGAACTGTCGGCGATTTGCTTCTGCATGCCGTCCGCCTGCTTCTGTAGTTCGGCGAGGTTGGCCTGCGCCGTTTGCTGCGCTTTGGCAGCCTGGTCGACCTGGGCCTGGACGTCGCTGGCCTGCTTGGTGGCGGCGTCCTGCTGTTGCTTTGCCTGGTCGGCAGCGGCGGCCGCGGCTTGCTGCTTGGCCTGAGCATCCGCGGTTGCCTGCTCGAGCTGTTTGCGCTGATCTTCCAGCTTGGCGGTCGCGTCCTTTGCGTCCGCCAGTTGCTTCTGCAGGTCCGCACTCTGTCCCTGCATCTGCTGCAACTGCGCCGCCACCTCTGTCTGTGAGGCCGTGGTGCCAACCAATGTCTGTTTCGCGGTGGCCAGCTCGTCCTGTGCCGACTTGACCTGCTGTTGGGTAGCGTCGCGCTGCTGCATAGCCTGATCAAGTTGCGATTTCGTATCGGTCAGCTTATCTTGCAAATCGGCGACGTCGTGCTGAGCCCGCTTGGCCTGGGCATCGAGGTCAGTCACCTGCTTGTTACGGACCTCAACATTCGCCTGCAACCCAGTCAACTGCCGCTGGGCGTCGGCGGCCTCCTCCTTCGCCTTGTCGGCCGCCTGCTGTGCCGCATCGCGCGCCTTGCCAGCTTCTTCGGAGTCGCTCTTCGCGTCGGCAATCTGCTTCTGCAGCGTATCGAACCTTTCCTGGGCGGCGTCGCGTTGCTGGATCGCCTGCTCAAGCCCGGTGCGCATCGCAGCAAGCTGAGTCTGCAGATCCGCGCCGGTAACCAGCGCCGCCTGCATCCCCGCCTCGGCATCGCCCTGTGCAGCGAGCAGTTTCTGATGGGCGTCATCGATCGCCTGACCGATGCCAGGCAAGGCGGCTTCCGCCTGGTGCTGGTCAGTGGCAGCTTCGGTCAGGGTATCGGCAAGTTTTGCAAGTTGGGTCTTGTCGTCCTGGGCGCGTTGCTGTGTCTGCTGCAGATCGGCCTGTGCACTGTCGCGGTTGGCGGTGGCAGTATCCAGCGCCGCCTTCGCCTGATCCACCTGGCCCTGTAGATCGGAGCGCTGTTTGTCCGCGACCTCGTGGGCCTGCCCGGCCGCCGCGAGCTGGGCCTGGGCATCATTAAGTTGCTGTTCCGCCGATTTCACCGCCGTCTCGGCGTCCATCGAAGCCGCGTCGGCCTGCGCCACCGTTTCTGCTTGTCTGGCTTGATCGAGCGCCTGGTTGGCCGCGTCCTGCTTGGCCTGAGTCTCCTGCGCCGCCTGCTGATTTGCCCGCAAGTCGTCCGACGCCTTCCCCTCCGCCGTGCGCAGATCGGTCGCGTGTGCTTGAGCCTCCTGCACGGCCTGCTGCGCCGCGTCACGGGCCGCGGTCGCTTCATTCAGCGCCGTTTGTGCCGCAGCCACCTGCTGATCCGCGGTTGTCACCGCCTGCTGCGCGGTGGCCACCTGCCCGGCGATCTGGTCAAGTGAGTTCTGCGCCGCAGTTGTATCGGCCTGCGGCGGGGCCTGTGCCGTAGTCGACTCAGACGTGGCGGGCGTTCCCGCCTCTGACCCAGAGGCTGCCGCGGGCGGGGCCGATGCCGTTGTCGACTTAGACGTGGCGGGCGTTCCCGAATTTGATCCGGGTGCTGCCGCGGGCGGCGTCGGTGCCGTGGTCGACTTAGACGTGGTGGGCGTTCCCGACTCTGATCCGGGTGCTGCCGCGGGCGGGGCCGCTGCCGTGGTCGACTTAGACGTGGCGGGCGTTCCCGAATCTGATCCGGGTGCTGCCGCAGGCGGGGCCGCTGCCTGTTGCTTGGCCGCCTCCAGCGCCTTGCTGGCGTCCGTCTGCTGAGTTTGCAGTTCCGCGAGCGCCTGGGCGGCCGACTTCTGCTGGCTTTGAGCTGCATCCAGATCGCGCTGGTGGCCGCTGACGGCGTCGTTGACGTCGGACAGTTTCTGCCCGGCCGCCTGCGCGGATTGCTCCGCCTCCTGGAGATCACTTTGGGCCCGGTCGTGCGCCTGGCCGGCGTCGGTTAGCGCCTTGGCCGCGTTTTCAGCCTCCTGCTTGGCGTTCTGCACCGCCTGCTCGGCGTCGGTGCGCGCTTGCGTGGCCTTTTGCAGCGCTGCGTCGGTGTCGGCCTTATGCTTGTCGAGCGCATCCTTCGCGGCCTGTAGCGCCTGGCTATCAGCATCGACTACTTGTTGCGCCTTCGTCAGGTCGGCCTCGGCCGCAACGGTGTGCTCCTGCGCCGCCTGCAACTGCTGCTGCAGGCCCGAGAGATCTGCAGCCTCCTGAGAAGCCTTCGATACCAGAGCCGCGATGGTGTCAGGCAGTCCGGCGGCGTGCTGATCGGCGTCCTGCGCGTCCGCCTGCAGCCTCGTCTGATCGGCTGTAGCCTGGACGATGGTTGCCTTGGCCTGGTCCAGCTTTTGCTGCGTCGACTTCTGCTCATCCTGCGCGTCGGTCAGCGCTTTCGCCGCCGCCGCTACCGCATCACGGCCCTGGCTGAGCGTCTGCTCGGCTTGCGCGCCGCCGGCCTGCGCCTGCTTCACGTTGTCCGCCTGCTGCTGCTGTAGTGCCTGCATCTGTTTCTGCGCGTCGTCTAGCACCTGTTGTGCATGCTGCAGCGCCGTTTGCGTCGTATCGCGCTGGCCGGACAGGTCGGCCAGTTGGCTGCGGGTCTGCTCGGTCTGCCCCTGTAGGGTCTTCTGTTGCTGACCAGCATCCTCCAGATCATGTGTCGCCTTGCTAAGCTCCGCCTGCTGGGACGAGACCTTCTGGTTGAGATCGGTCAGCGTGCCTTCGGTCTTCTCGTGTTGCGCCAACTGGTCTGACAGTGACCGTTGCCGCTGTTGGTCGGTGGTATAGACATATCCGGCGGTACCCCAACCCACTAACGCCACGACCCCGAGCGCAACAGGAAGAGCATTGGGTTTTGACTTCGGGCGATCGGTGTCGGACAATGGTATGTTCCTACGCTTTATTTACGGATGCTTTACTTAGCCCGAGCTTCCGATTGTGAAAAGACACCAAGTGGAGGCTGTAACCAAATACTCATGGAAATCGCACTGAGAGATGAGGAGCTGCTCGCAATCGCACTGGCCGGCGATCGGGAGGGCGATGACGAGGAGGAGGTGCGCCACTGGTTGATGGCCTACCATTAGAGAAGGCCCCGTGATAGTCAACCGCATCAGCACCGCTGATCAGAACGCTGATCTGGCAGCGCAGGAGCGTGACCTGAAAGGCGCCGGTTGCACCAGGCTGTTCAGCGAGCAGGTCAACAGCCTGGTTCGCGTTCCTGGCAACGCCCCCACCAGATGCCCCAAGACGCTTGACGCGTATGGGAGGCCGCGCGCCGGCCGAGGGTATGATGCGCCACGTCCGGCTGCGGTGGGGGGTGGCCTCTCGCGCGGGTCCGCCGTTTGCAACCTTGCCGCGCTCGCCCGACAAAATTCGTGGATAGCGTGCCTTAGCTCGCCGTGGCCCTGGAGAGCGAGCGGTGCGCCAACCCTGAGCGAGACCGCGCCGGCCTGGTGGATGTTGGGGCGCCTCTCGGGATTTCGCGCGACGTTGCGCGACAACCGCTTTGCCGTCGGGCGGCCGGAAACCAGCGGCGCTGCCCGCCTACTGGCCTCCCCGCTTGCCGCGAGGCCGACATGGCTCAGCCAAGCGTTTCGCGCGCTGTTCCGCTCTCGCGCCGAGTGCCGGCCGAGCCGCGGCCGCTCGTGCTGCTCGTCGTTCCGGCTCCATGAGCCTCTACATCGCCGTCTTCACCCGCTTGATCCACCGCTTTCGTGAGGCAGACGCATTTCTGTTCCACACAAGACCGGTACAGATTTCATATGTGCAATGCGCGAAAAAGCATCCGCATCGCGCCATCGATCGGCTGTCGCTGCTGGCAGAGGGGGCGGGCACCCGGACCAGGGCGTGCATGGCGCAGGTCACTCGCTGGCGCGAACGCCGTGTGCTTACCTCCGGCAGCGTGCTGATGGCAATTCGTATCACCCTGCGGCCGGTTCGATCGATCAGTAGTAGTGCCAGCGGCCAGAACGATAGTAACGGTGCCGATAATACTGGCCCCCATAGCGATAAGGGTAGTACCCGCCCCGGTAGTAGTACGGGTAATGGTGACCGTGGTAGTAATAAATCTTTTCGATTGAACCACCCACCACAGTCGGAGTGATCCGCGCCGCAGCGGTCGCCACGGGAGCAGCTTCCGCTTCGTAAGGCTCGCAAGCGATCAGCACCCCAGCTGCGACCATGACCGGCAGTAGGTTCAGGCGCATGCAAATTCTCCCGATGACCCATCCCCCTGAAAGGTTCGAATCTCCACTGCGACCAAACCGCTTAGGATTCCCTGTCACCCCTGCCGATATACCGCCTTCGCATTTTCTACGAATACCGCCCGCTTCTGTGCCTCCGTTAGCTTCAGCGGCAGCGCGTGCGCCGGATCATCGAAATCCCAATGCGGGTAATCCGTTGCGAACAATACGCGGTCCCAGCCGATCCATTCCATCGCCTCGGCCAGATGCGCCCTGGGCTCGGGTTCCTCGATCGGCTGGGTGGTGAACCAGACGTTTGAGCGGATGTATTCGGACGGGGCGCGTTTCAGATGCGGTAGTTCGCGCTTTAGTTTCGCCCACTGCCGGTCCATCCGCCAACCCAGCGCGGCGGCCCAGGCCAAGCCGCCCTCGACCAGGACCACGCGCAATGTCGGAAGGTGTTCGAACACGCCTTCCAGGATCATGCTGATCAGCAGCGCCTGCTGTGCCTGGGCGTGGCCGACCATTTCCTCGATGTAGTAGCTGCCCCAGCCGCCCGCCGTGTTCGGCCAGCCGCCATTGCCGAAGGCGTGGATGCCGACCGCCAGATCAGCCGCGGCAGCGGCCTCATAGATCGGCCAGTAGCGCCGCTGCCCGAGCGGTTCGGCGGTGCGGCTCAGCAGCAGTACCTGGGCGAAGTCGCGGTCCCCCGCGCGCAGTTCGATCTCCTTCACCGACGCGGCGGCGTCCTCGTATGGCACCACCACCGATCCGCGCAGCCGCTTGTCCTGCGACGTCCACTCGGCCTTCTGCCATTCGTTCGTGGCATGGGTGATCGCGGCCGACAGCAGCGGATTGGTCGCGCCCTGGCCGTTGGTCAGAGGGTTCAGGATGCCCAGCGCCGACGTTGTTCGGGTCGAGGTGCTGCTCCGCCATAAACGCGCAGATCGCTGCCTGGAGATCCGCCATCGGGCAGAAACGCGTCTCGGCGGCACGCCTGGGGCTGGCCCTTCGGATAGGCCGATCCTTTCTCCCAGGGCTGGCGATACTGGATGCCGAACTCTTCGACGTGATCTATCCAGCGCTTCGACAGATACGGATACAGCGACTTGCTGACCCCGCCGATGCCGACGCCGGCGGGTCGCGGATGAATGTCGCAATCGGCGATCGCCAGCTTCGCGGTCGGCGCGGCCTGCAGGCCAGAGCGGTTGAGGACGTCCACATTCATCGCGTGGTCTCCTTTTCGTTCAGTCGAACATAGGTACGCAGCGGGTTCTCCGCCATGATCTTCTGCGCGAGGGCCTTGTCCAGCCCGTCCGGGATCGGACTGTCTCCCGTCGAACTGGTAGTGCGGGTAGTCGGTGGAGAACAGCAGCATCTCATCCGAGCCGATATGCTCGATCAACCGCATGACCGAGGCCGGATCCGGCGGTGCATCGAACGGCTGCAGCGTCAACCGCACCCGGTCGCGGACGATGGAGCTCGGCGGGTCGGACACCCACGGAATTTCGCTGCGCAGCCCCTTCCAGAATTTCGTCAGGCGCCAGAGATAGGCCGGCAGCCAGGTCACGCCGGATTCCATCAGCACGACGGTCAAGGCCGGGAACTTCGCGAAAACACCCTCGGCGATGAGGCTGGTGAGCTGGGATTGGAAGGCGGTCGCCTGGTTGACGTATTCCTCGGTAAACGTTGTCGGCCAGCCGACCGGCGTCATCGGATGGCGATACATGCGACCCGCATGGATGCCAATCGGCAGCCCGAGCCGTTCGGCCGCAGCGTAGATCGGCCAGTATTGCCGGCGGCCCAGCGTGTTCTCTGAGCCTACCAGCAGCATCACCTGGACGAAGCGGCGGTCCGGCGCGCAACGTTCGATCTCGTCCACCGCCATCTCCGCATTCTGCATGGGCACGACGATGGACGCCCGCAGCCGAACGTCCCGGTCGAGCCACTCCTTCACGATCCAGTCGTTCACGGCTCTGGCGAACGCGGCGCCGAGGTCCTCGCTGAACTGTGCCTGCACACCATACAGGCAGTTGCAGATGGCCAGGCGGGTGCCGAACGGGTCGAGCGCCTGGCGCCCAAGGCCGCTACGTCCGTTCCCGTTCGGCCTGTAGCGTCGCGCCAGATCCTGCCGGAAACTGAGCGGGTTGCGCGTGGGGTAGGAGATGGTGGTGAGGTCTTCGATGCCGCGCCGCACGACGGTCTCGCGCCAGTGATCGTCGAGGTACGGCAAGCAGTGCCGCGATGCCAGGAACAACCGGGTGAATGTCGCAGTCGATCGGCGCATCTTGAGTCATTGGTGTGGGTTTTCGACTACGTCGCTCGCCCCAATGTCAACAAGGGACGCCGCGCCGTTCCGGTGAGACGAAGCGTAGGTTCATCCCGGAACCTGCACCAGCAAGTCGTCGCCCTCGGCCTTGATTGCATACACCTTGATATCCTCATCCGCGGGCGCTGACATCGCCTTTCCGGTCCTGACATCGAATTGCGCCGCATGCAGCGGGCACTCGATGCACCCGTTTTCCAGCCAGCCGTCAGACAACAGCGCATACTCATGAGAACAAACGTTCTCGGTGGCAGCAAAACTCGTCGCCCGGCAGGTGGTAGATCGCGATTTCCTTGTCGCCTACCCGCACGCCAAGGCACGCACCTTCCGCCACGTCACCCTTCGCTGCTACCCGCACCCAGTCACTCATCCTCGTCTCCATCAGTCATGAAGGCATAGCATGCCAGTGGTCTGCGCGATGGCCAACCACGGTCTCCGTGCGAGGGGCCTGTCGGCCAGGGCCGTTTTGGGTCTTGCAACGGGAGTGACTTTCCGGCGGCCGCTCACCCCACCAATTTGCCGCCGTCGACGGGAATGATCCACCCCGTGGTCGAGGTCAGATTGACCACCGCGGCCATCACCGCCTGTGCCACCTCATCGGCCTGCACGACCCGCTTCAGCGGTGTTGTCGAAGCTACCTTCTCGACCATCGCCGTCGTCCGTCCCGGCACGAACGCGGTGTCCACCGCGGCTGGCGAAATGGTCAGCACCCGGATTTCGGGCCCCAGGATCCGCGCCAGCGACAGCGCCATGGTGTCCAAAGCGGCTTTTGAGCCGCCATAGGCGATGTTGCTGCCAGTGCCAACGATCGCCGCAACCGAAGAAATGTTGACGATCACCGCATCGCCCTCCTTCTTCATCAACGGCGCGAATGCTCGAATTGTTGCAAACGGCCCGCGCACGTTGGCGGCGAAAATCGAGTCGATCAACTCATCCGTCAGGGCCTCCAGGTCGTGATGCGGTATCATCCGGGTAAACCCTGCAGAGTTCACGAGCACGTCGCAGCGCCCATACTGCTGCTCGACCATCGCGGCCGCCGCGCGGATCAAGGGCGTTTCCAGCATCGGGATCCGCACCGCCTGGTGGCCCGATCCAGGCAGTTCCGTTACGATAGCCTGTGCCTGCTCAGATTTGCTGTTGTAGCCAACAACGATTCTTGCGCCCGCTTGAGCCAAGCGCCGGGCGGAGGCCGCTCCGATCGCGCCGCTCCCGCCGGCGATAACGGCTACCTTGTCCTTCAGGTCCATGTTCGTCGCTCCCTCAATTGAGAGCCGGATAGAGCGCCGGGCCGGTTTCGGCAAATCGGATGATCCGGTGTCGCGGGTGTTCGCGCCGAAGGTTCGGCAGCGAAATGCAGCCCAGTCCGTGCATTCGGTCATCAGGAACGGATCGGGGCTACCGCGAACTCAAAGCTTATATCATTGACGATTGATAGCGCGTGACATATCGGGGGTTCTCGAAACGTACAGCGCAGACCACGAAGCATAAAAAATAGCTAGATAAGAGCGGTCTTCTTTGTGCCCGCAGCGACTTCTTGTTATTGACTCCGAAGCAGGGTTGGCGCCCTGTTGGGGCGTGGCATGAAGAGGGCGTTGAAAAGAGTGGCCGAGGCCTCGACACTTCATTAGTTGCAGCGAGACACGTTGAATCGGCAATATTGGGAAACGCAGATCGCCTGAACGATCAACGACGATGATAAGCGCGCACATTGAGACCGCTTATTCATCCGGGTCTCCGCGACGGGTGCTCGCCTGCTTCGACTCGATCGATGGAGCGAACGGAGTAGCGCATTGGCTGGACCGCTGATCTCAACCGGCTCCGCGGGACATCAAATCGTTTCGAGGTTGCCGATGATAGGAAATACGCTGCCGACACCGAGAGCCCTTATCGACGAGGAGACGAACCGTAGGTCAGCTGGCAAATGAATGTGGAATTGTTGCCATTGAGGTCGGTTGGAGTTCAGTCCGCGGAAATCTTCGGACCCCTGGAGCGTGCCGTATCGGGACGCCTGCTACAATGGATTTGGGTTGGAGGCGAGCTTGATGAGGCGGGCAGCGCTGGATTTTGGGACGGCGGTGGCGCCAGCCGATCTTGATCCGCTGGCTGGAAGCATTCGGCCTGTTCGGCGTCGCGCTTGTAATCCGGTTTTTACTTGGCCCGCAACTCGGTGACATGCCCTTCCTGAGCTTCTACCCGGCAATACTCCTTGCAGCGTTGCTACTGGGCTGGAAAGAGGCCGTTTTTGTGCTCGTGCTGTCGATAGCAGCCGGGTTATACTTCTTTTTGCCGCGGGTTCGCTCCTATTCCCCGTAGGTGCAGCGTTCGTCGCGGTTCTAAACATTGCCATCATCATTGCTTTGAGGGCCCTCGCGCAGGGGCTTGCCGAGGCAAACGAGCGGCAGGGAGTATTATTCCAGGAACTCCAGCATCGGGTCGCAAATACACTACAAGCCACGGTAGGCAGACTTGAGATCGTCAAGAGAAGGATGCTCCTCAGCCCGGCCGAGGCGGCGCAACATGCTGGAGGAGGCGATCCTCCAGATGTCTGCATCCGCGGACATGCACCGTCGCTTGAACGACCCCACTCTATTCAGCAAGGGGCTGGAGTTGATGTTGCGAGACGTTTTGGCCACGGTCATTGATCGATCCTCAGTCAGTCTGAACCTGGACGTCGAAGAACTCGACCTATCACTGGATCAGAAGAGCATCATAGCGATGTTAGTTATCGAGGTTGCCAACAACGCGGCGAAGCACGTCTTTCAACGGGATCTTGGGTCACGCTTTGAGGTCACCCTGAAAGCGCTGTCGAATCACCGCGCTATTTTGAAAGTTGCTGACGACGGCCCTGGCGCCACAGGCTCTAACGACGTGACATCACCCGGGCAAAAGTTGGGCATGCAAATACTCCAAGGGTTGGGTGATCAGATCCACGGAACTCTCGCCATCGCAGTCGATAAGGGCAGAGAAGTCACGGTGGCCTTCCCAACGTTTCGGTCATCCATCCCCAAACAGAAGATTTGATGACCAGCCGGGCGAAAGTTCGCTGGTCCCCTAATACTCGATTGGCAAATGTTGAGTTGGTGTTGCTGACCGGCAGAACGCAAAGCCCCAGTTATTGCAGGCATCGATTAGCGTGGCACGGCTGTGGTTCCGCGAAGGCTTCGACATCAGGGATTGGTCACTTCTCGCCAAACCGCGATAGGCGCAGCGGCGTGGTTCAATCGAGCGGTACATAAAACATGCAACGCATTTGGATCGGTCTAGGATCGCTGTCCGGTCTCGGCGCCGTAGCAATGGCGGCGTTCGCGGCGCATGGGATCGCGAACGATACCTCCCTGCGCATCGTCAATAGCGGTGTGCAAATGCAAGGCTGGCACGCACTGGCGTTGCTCTGCACCGGCCTGTGGGCGCCACGTGGGGGGCGGCTGGCCGATGCTGCGGGGGTGGCCTTTGTCGTGGGGTTGGTGTTGTTCTGCGGAGCGATCTACTCGCTGGCTCTGGCCGGCGTGTCCTGGGGCGCTCTCGCGCCCGTGGGAGGCATCCTTCTGATGATCGGCTGGGTGCTGCTGGCGGCCTCAGCGTTGCGCGCGCGATGATGGGCACGGCATCCTTGGGAACTGACCCGCGAACGGTTGATGGCCAGTCAAGGCGCGATCGTAGCATCCCTCGCAAGAACGAGCCCCCTGTTCATGCGCACACAACTTTGCCACCCAGTTCTACACGGATGGACCTAAATTTAGGCAAAGCAGCTCGCGGGAGCACGAACGCAATGACGCTCCTCCGTAAGACAGGTCTGGCCGCTGTAGTGGCGACTTGCCTGCTGGCATTCGCCCCGGCGCACGCCGAGCAAACGCCGTCGGACTCTGCATCTCCGACTATCAATGTTCCGCCGAACGTCACATCGGGCCCCAGCGAAGATGCCGTAACCGGCCAGAGCGACACAGCCCTCGCCAAGCAGCTACAAAACCCGCTCGGCAATCTGATCATTATCCCGTTTCAAAACAACACCGACCTTAATGTCGGACCCGCACAAGGGTACGGTCGACAATCTCAACATTCAACCGGTGATTCCCATCCACGTGAGCGAAGACTGGAACGTGATCACGCGCGTGACCTTGCCTCTGGTCTGGAGTCCAACATTGCAACCGGCAAACAGCGTGCCATTCGGCACAGGTCCTACGGGACTCTCCATGTTCCTGTCACCGGCAAACGCGGTTGACGGTTGGGTCTGGGGTTTCGGCCCGAGCGTGCTGTTGCCGACGAGCAGCAACAGGTCCCTCGGCTCGAACGTTTGGGGCATGGGGCCGGCGTTTGTAGTCGTCAAGACGGCCGGACCGGTCGTTGCCGGCGCGCTCCTCAGCGACGTGTTCTCGCTGGGCGGCACTTCAGGGCGTGGTGGCACCAAATATCAGGTGCTCACCGCGAATCCGTTCTTCAACTATAACTTCGACCGCGGCTGGTTCGTCGGCACCGTGCCGACCATAACCTCGGTCCGGACTTCACGTGGTGAGAGGTGGACGTTGCCGGTAGGCGCTAATATCGGACGAGTCGTCAAGATCGGGGGTAGGCTTCCCATCGCTCTGCTTGTCGGCGCCTACTACAACGCGGTGCGGCCCCAGTTTGGGGCGAGCTGGCAGCTTCGCACCCAGATGGCGATTATCTTCTGAACTCGACTTTCCACATTACAGGGTTTTCCGCGCAATCGAAACCCGATCGTGCTCAAAATCGTCGGCCGGCGTTTCTAATCCTCGGTGTGGTCGAACCCCATCAGCCACGCGCCAGTGCGTAGATCTGCGTGCCGCCTGGGGGCGGTCTGTGTGCGACCCAGTTCTCGCCGCCGTCTTGACTGCTGTAGACCTCGCCGCCGTTTGTGGCGCAGGCCATCATTTCAGGGCGACGCTCCTCCATCGCCAGGGTGAACAGCGTGTGCGGCGCGCTGATGCCCTCCGCGCGCGCCCAGGTGTCGCCGCCGTCGTTGCTGTACAGCAGCACACCCTTGTCACTCTGGAAGTTGGCCCCGGCGGTCACGAAGATCTTGCGCGGGGTTCCTGGCACTTCGCGGATCTTTCGGCAATAGATCTGGCCCTTGGCGTTGAGTGCCTCAAGCTTCACGTGCCGCCAGTGATCGCCGCCATCGGCGCTGTGAAACATGCCGGCGCGGCCGATGCCGATAACCGTGCCGGGCCGCCAGCGACTAACCAGCACGCCGTGCATGTCGACGGCATCGTCGTCAAGGTATTGGCCGTGACTCAGGTTTTCCCAGTGCTCGCCTCCATCGGTCGAACGGATGGTGCCGCCGACCTCGATCGCAGCGTAGAGATGGTCGGGTTCGGCCATACTGGCATCCAGCATCAGCACGCGTTTGGCCGGGTTAGCGCCTGGGGCGGTTGTGATCTCGGGGAAGCGTACGCTCACCGGCAGGCGAATCCAGTGTTCACCTGCATCGTCGCTGCGATAGATCTCGCAGTTCTCGTAGCCGACGAATATTACGTCCGGATCGAACGGATGGAACAGAAACGACCATACCGGCAGTCCGTGGTCGGCGATTTCAACTTTCTCCCAGTGCTCGCCGCGATCGGCGCTGCGATAGGGTCCGGATTGTGTGCCAGCATAGACGATGTCCGGGTTCAATGGATGCACTGCCAATGCACGGACCGCGGGGGCGTCGGGCAGGCCGTTGCGCAGTGTCTCCCACTCATCGCTGCCGTCGGCCAGGCGGTAGAGGCCAGACTCCACAGTCCGGCCGCGTCCCGTTTCGCCGGCGAGGCCCAGGTACATGAAGGATCGCTGATTGTCCGTTCGGATTGTTGCCATGGCCGTCTCCCCTTGTTGTATGCGCTGAGCTTGGCAAGACTTGCGATGGCAGCGCAAGAGGCACTGCTACGCTCGTAGCCCGAGGTCACTTTCTCAAAGCCATCGGGCTGCTTACGGCGATGTCTCTCGCGGCAATGTCAACCGATAGACCTTCGCTGCAGTGCCGCTATACAATGCGGTCTTTTCGGTCGCCGAGGCATTGGCGGAAATGCGTTTAAACGCGTTCCACAACTCAGTGTAGCCGCACGACTGCTTGTCAGGCGGGAAATTACTTTCGAACATGCATCTGTCGACACCAAACGCCTCAATGCACGGCTCGATATACTGCTGCCAAGCTGCCGCGAGATCTTCGGATGAAGGAGGGCTATCGCGCTCGTGGAAGTCGAAGCCGAACGACACCATGCCGATCCCGCCAAGCTTGCAGTAGACGTTCGAACACCTGGCGATCTCCTTGATGTCCTCGCGCCAGCTGGCCAGAATTTCCTGTCGACGACCGGCATATGGTCCGACGCCTAGCACTCCACCGACGTGGTTGAGGATGATGGTGGTCTCCGGAAAGGCACGCGCAAGATCGATCGCGTCCGGAAGTTGCGGGTGATACTGCCACGAACTCGAAACTGAGGCCCAGCGGCGCAAGCTGTGCAAACCCTTCGCGAAATTTCGGGTCCATGACCTGATGAAGCGGCACGGTCCGGGAAGCGAACTTATTGATCGCTTCGTTTGCGTCCCAGGCCACGCCATGCCGCATGCCGCGCAAACGGCCGCCTGCGGCTTGAATCTCGGCTTCGAGCAGCGTGCGCACGGATGCACCGACGCTGAGATCGCCGCCGCCCACGATGCCTTCCGCGACGCGGCAAGGGCCGTAGTTGCCTGACGCACTCATTGCCGCGATGCCGGTGACGAACTCGACCTCGCCCAGCGCCGCCATATCGCGTGGACCCTCCTTGCGATACATCGCTCGGCATTCGAGGAAGACAGTCGATACGATGTTGTGGCCGCCGCCGATATCGGCCAGCAATTCAGGCAATAAGTAGTGTCCGCGATGGGATGAATCCCAGAAATGGTGGTGCGGATCGATGATCGGCAGATCCGGCTCCAGCGGCGCCTCGGTGGGGCGCTTCGCCAGCCACTGCATTGAGCGCGATGTCGTCGCGAACGGTGGTGCCGCGGTAATCGCCTTTCGCGTCTCCTGCCTGGGGCATTGTTGTTCCCTCCGTTGGTATTTGGCGCTTTCCCTGCCCTGGCCGGGGGTTGCGGAACGCCGATGAAGACCGCGCTGATTGGCTCAGTAGGCCCAGGCCCGGCAATCGCAAACCGCACTTTTTCGGCGGAGTAGCCAAGCCATGGTTGCGCCGGTAGCATCCGGTTACCTGGGGAGAGACGACCAATGGCCACCACCACATTCAAAATCGGCGATATCACGATCCACCGTGTGGTGGAGCAGGAAGGCCCGTTCTTCAATCCGTTGGAGTTCTTCCCGACCCTTAAACCGGAGGTCCTGGAGGAAAATCGCGACTGGATGACCGAGGGTGGCTATCTTGACCGGCAGAATGGGCAACTCGTGCTGTGTATTCAGTCTTATCTCGTGCAGACCCCGCACCACACCATTCTTATCGATAGTTGCGTCGGCAATCACAAGCCGCGCCCGACCCGTCCGTTCTGGAACATGATGAACACCGACCGCTTTGAAAAGAGCCTCGCCGGAACCGGTGTCTCGGTCGATCAGATCGATTTCGTGATGTGCACCCATCTGCACGTCGATCATGTGGGATGGAACACCAAGCTGGAAAACGGCCGTTGGGTGCCCACGTTCCCGAAGGCCAAGTATGTATTCGCCGACCGGGAACTCGCGTATTGGACCGAGACGGAGAAAAACGACCCATCGGCCGCCCCCTGGATCACGGATTCCGTTCTGCCCATTATCGCTGCGAAGCGCGACGAAGTGGTGAACAGTAGCCACCAGCTCAGCGATATCGTAAAGCTGCTGCCGACACCTGGGCACACGATAGACCACTATTCGGTGCAGGTCGGCAGACCCGGCGAGGACGCAGTGATCACCGGGGATATGGTCCACTCGCCATTACAGGCTCGCTATCCGGAACTTGGCATGCGTGTCGATTATAGTTCCCCTCAGGCAGGCGAATCGCGCCGCACGCTGTTCGGTCGTTTTTGCGACACCTCGACATTGATCTGCACGGCCCACTTCCCATCGCCATCTTCCGGCCATTTGAAGCGCTGGGGCGATGGCTTCAAGTTCGAGGCGGTATAGAGGGAAACCAGACCGCTAACGAGCGATGTAACTCCCACCGGGGAGATGCCCAATGCCTGCGCCAATAGAACGCCGGACGATGCGCAAGGTTTATATTCGGCTTTTGCCTTTTGCTTTCGCCCTCTATTTGATTTGCTACTTAGACCGAGCCAATATTGGGTTTGCGGCGCTGACGATGAACCGTGATCTGGGGTTCAGCTCCTACGTCTACGGCCTTGGTGCCGGGGCTTTCTTCTGGGGTTACTTTCTTCTGGAAGTACCCAGCAACCTGATCCTCGAACGGGTTGGTGCTCGGCGATGGATCGCCCGCATCATGATCACCTGGGGAATAGTGTCGGGTTGTTTCGCTTTCGTTCAAGGTCCGATCAGCTTCTTCACATTGCGATTTCTGCTTGGGCTCGCCGAAGCGGGGTTCTTCCCCGGCATGATCCTCTACTTCACCTACTGGTTTCCGCCCTATCACCGCGCCCGGGTCGTTGCCGGTTTCATGGCGGCGATTCCGGTCTCGATCGGCCTGGGCGCTCCGGTTTCGACCGCGCTGCTCGGGCTTGATGGGATGTTTGGCCTGGCCGGCTGGAAATGGCTGTTCCTGGCAGAGGCGATCCCAGCCGTCCTGCTCGGGATCGCCGTGCTGTTCTACCTGACCGATAAACCCGCAGTGGCGAACTGGCTGGAACCGGACGAACGGCAATGGCTGGGCGCGGTCTTGGCGGAGGAGAAGCGTCTTGTCGACGCCGGCCACCGCGTATCGGTATGGCAGTCACTGATCGACCGCCGTGTCCTGACGCTGGGCTTGATCCATTTCGCTCAGGCAGGGGTCAGCGTCAGCATCGCTGTGTTCGTGGCGCAGATGATCAAGCAACTCGGCCTGACCAATATGCAAACCGGCTGGGTCACTGCGATCCCTTTCGTCTGCGGCACGATCGGCATTCTGATCTGGGGTCAGTTGTCGGACCGGATGAACGAGAGGCGATGGAACCTCGCCGGCGCCTGCCTGTGCATGGCCGCAGGCTTGGCCGCGGCTGGTGCGCTGCAAGGCAGCTTCTGGTCAATCGCCGGTTTGTCGCTGGCCATGGTTGGGCTCTATGCCGGCAACGCCCATCTGTTCCCGATCCCCTCGATGTTCCTTACCGGCGCCGCCGCCGCCAGCGGCATCGCCTGGGTCAATTCGCTGGGCATTCTCGCCGGCGGCGTCACGTCTCCGGTGATCGGTTGGATCAAGGATTCAACCGGCAGCTTTGCAGGCGGCCTGTATTTCCTTGCTGGACTTAGTCTATTGGGCGCTGTTGTCAC
Source organism: uncultured Alphaproteobacteria bacterium (assembly GCA_963778125.1). Taxonomy (GTDB): domain Bacteria; phylum Pseudomonadota; class Alphaproteobacteria; order Acetobacterales; family Acetobacteraceae; genus Rhodopila. The sequence continues at coordinate 370,993 of CAVZTH010000043.1, forward strand.
CGTCATTGCCGTGCGGGAAACAGCGGCGAAATTGGCGCCGGGTGCCGTTCCGGTTCAGTAAACTTCAGCGTAGCGAGCGCAGAGTTCGGCTGGAGTGAGATCTCGCACATGCGCCACCTCCGCCCGTTTGTGGCGAAGATAGGCTTCCAAGTGGACAGGGCAGAACCAGTCCCGCGCTGTTTCGTTTCCGGCGAGATTATCGAGCGCCTCGGGGAGAGAGCGAGGAAGCGGCGGCCGAGCCGCGGCGCCGAGATCCGGCAGCGAAAGCCCACGTCGTAGGCCGTCCACCCCGGCATGTACGATCGCGCCTAGTGCCAGATAGGGGCTGGCTGAGGCATCAGTGGGTCGAAACTCGACATTGAACTGCCGTGCGCTCTCCTCCGGCGTCGCGGCTGCAAAAGTTGGGCAAATGCGCAGGCTGGCGCCGCGATCCTGCTGCACCAGGTCAATCACCGTGGGCGCCCAACGATTAGGCGTAAGCCTAAGGATACGGATGGATACCGGCGACGGTGCGGTGACCGCACAGATGGCGGGCAGGTGGTGCAGAACGCCAGCAAAGAAGTGCGCCGCGGGCTTGCTTAGGCTCAGAGGAGCCTCCGGCGCGTGGGTCACCGGATGGCCTGCGTCGTCGTGGAGGCTCATGTGGATATGCACGCCGTTGCCCACCAACTCTGGATCCGGCACGGGAGAGAATATCACACGATGTCCCAATCGATGCGCGGTGGCTCGGGCGATTTCGCGCGTGATCACCGCTTGATCCGCGGCGGCGAGAGCCGGGGCGGGCGCAACTGTGACCTCGAACTGGCGAGGTCCATACTCGGCCAGGAATGAGTTGGGCGTTACCCCGGCTGTGCGCAGAGCGGCAATGAACGTCCGGCTGAAATCGCCGGCGCGGCGGAACGCCCCGAGGGCATAGGCATCCCCTGGGCGGTTAGTTGCGCCTGTATAGACGAACTCCTGCTCGAATGCGGCGGCCAGGCGTAGCCCGGCGGTAGCCTCCAGATCGGCCAGAGCGCGGCGCAAAAACGTTCGCGGGCAGCACTCCCAGGCAATTCCGTCGGTTGTGCAGATATCGCCCAGGAAGAAATGCTCTGGGGCAAGGTCATCATCAAAGTCCACCCGCACCTCGACGGCCGGGTCAGGCACGATCATCAGATCGCCTGCCGTACCGAAGGGCGTGTCCCAAATCGGGCCGAACGCGGACATCATCAAGTTGCTATGGGTCCAACCGACGCCCTTTCGTAGTCTCGCCGGTAGCTCGCGCGCCGGAAAGCCCTTGCCTCGGACGTGACCTGAGATGTCGCATGTCGCAACGAAGACAAGTTCCTCCCGCATTGTGGTTCCTCCTCTCGTCGCAGGGATGCCAACGGCATCAACAACTCGCTGCCGCGCGCCCGAACAGGATCGACGTCTACCGGGTTTGCATGGATTGATGAACCTAGGAAACACGTGGAGTAGGCAGCCCAACTTGCCCGGCGGCGCGGGCGGGTGCATTCCATCAGATGGAGGAATTGAACATGGCAGGCCATCTGCGACGAAGCCTGGCTGCTGGCAGCAAGCCCTGCTCTGGATTCGCTCCTCCGATCTGAAAGCGAGATGGTCCCGATGAACCGAATGATGACCCTGGTCGCCTTCCTGCAGGCGCAAAACTGCTCCAATCTGCCCGGATCGTGGCGCCATCCCTCCACGATGCTGGATTTCCTGACACCGGAATATTACCAGCGGATCGCCCGAACACTGGAGGATGGCAAGATCCATCTCGCATTCTTCGACGATCGGCTGGCACTGCCTGATCTTTACACCGGACACCATGCTGAAGCGGTTGGGGCCGGCGTCCGTGCGGTGAAGCTGGACCCATCTACCGTGCTGATGGCGATGGGTATGGCGACGTCGAAGCTGGGCCTGGGGACCGTACTCGACGACCTATTATGAACCGTATCACGTGGCGAGAGTGTTCGCGACGATGGACCTGATGCTGAAAGGGCGGGTCGCGTGGAATATCGTTACGTCTTTGAACAGCGCCGAGGCGCTGAATTTTGGCTCTGCCGCGCACATGGAACATGATGCCAGGTACGATCGCGCCGATGAGTTCATGGATGTGGTCATGGGCCACTGGAATACCTGGGAAGACGACGCGCTGGTTCTGGACAAGGAGGCGAATCGTTTCGCGGATCCCGCGAAAGTTCGTCGGCTGGATCATGTGGGAAAGTATTTCAAATCGCGTGGACCGTTCAGCGTACCTCGGTCGCCGCAGGGCCATCCGGTGCTGATCCAGGCTGGGCAATCGGGGCGTGGCCAGGCTTTCGCGGCGCAATGGGCTGAACTGGTGTTTGTGATCTACCACAACCTGGAGGCCGGCAAACAGCAATACACGGCGTTCAAGCAGGCGGTTGCCAACGCCGGGCGCGATCCGGACCAGGTGTCCGTCGCGCCAGCATGCTATGTGATCGTCGCGGAGTTGGAAGAAGCGGCGCAGGCGAAGCAGGCGGTCATCGAAGCGTCGGCCAAGCCGATCGACGCGCTGGTGCTGATTTCGGAAGTGCTGAACTATGATTTCGGCGCCAAAGGGTATGATGAACCATTCAGTGATGAGGAACTCGCCGGGTTTTCATGGCATGGGTTCCGGGAGCGCGTCGTCAAGTTCTCGGGCAAAAAAAACCCCACGGTGAGGGATTTCGTGGAAGTCTCCGGCCGGGGTACTATTGCTGAGCACAAGGTGTTCTGTGGGACACCGAAGTCGGTGGCAAACCAGATGGAGGAATGGTTTACCGCGCCGGCTTGCGACGGATTCGTTCTCGCGGCGACCCATATGCCGGGTATGTATGAGGATTTCGTGCGGTTGTTGGTGCCCGAATTGCAACGGCGTGGTCTGTTCCAGAAGGACTACCGAGGCAATACGCTGCGAGAGAACCTCGGGCTGCCGATCCCCCGAGCGGCGGATTGGCAGCAACGGCGAAAGGCGGCGCAATGAGAACCCTGCTGTTCACGCCAGGGAACCATGCTCGGCGTGTGGAAAAGGCGCTGGGTCTCGCCGCTGACGGGGTCATTCTCGATTTGGAAGACGCGGTTGCCGTCAGCGAAAAGGCGGCGACGCGCCCGGTGGTGGCGGGGGCATTCGACAAGCCTCGGAGCGGCAAACTGTATGTTCGGGTGAACGCGCTGGGCACGGAATGGTGCTACGGCGATATCACCGCAGTCGTGCGGGCGGGGCTGGACGGGATTGTTCTGCCGAAGGTGGAGCACGCACATGAACTCCGTACCGCGGATTGGCTGATCGCCGTGTTGGAGCGTGAGCGTGGTCTTTCGGTGGGTGCGATCGACCTGATCCCGATTATCGAAACCGCTTTGGGCGTAAGCAACCTCTCAGGAATTTGCCGGTCCGGCACACGCACGAAGCGGGTGGCGTTCGGAGCCGGGGATTTTACGTTGGATATGGGCATGGTGTGGTCCCAATCGGAAACCGAGCTTTTGCCGTATCGAAGCGCTTGCGTTCTGGAATCCCGAGCCGCGGGGTTAGAGGCGCCGTTAGATACCGTGTGGGCGGATCTGCGGGATCTTGAGGGATTTATTGCCTCCGCCCGGCACGCCGCCGCCTTGGGATTCCAAGGGAAGATGTGCATTCATCCAGATCAGATCGCGGCGGCTAATGCGGCGTTTTCTCCCGATGAAGCGACGGTTGCGAAAGCGAGGCGAATCGTGGAGGCGTTCGACAAGGCAGAAGCAGAAGGAATGGCATCCATCCAGCTTGATGGGCAGTTCATCGACTATCCAATTGTGCAGCGTGCGCGCCGCGTGCTGGAGGCCGGGCGATGATCGACGTGCAGGCGCTGGAGGGCTGCAAGGTGCTGGATGTCTCGACGTTCCTGGCGGGTCCGTTCTGCGCGACGCAACTGGGCGAATTCGGCGCTGACGTCATCAAGGTAGAGCTCCCGGTTGTGGGTGACGCTACACGCCGTTTCGGAACCATGACGGATTGCGGGGATTCGCTGCCGTGGCTATCGGAGTCTCGGAACAAGCGTTGTATTACGCTGGATCTGCGCAAGCCCCAGGGGGCGGCGCTGCTGAAGCGCCTGGTCGCGCAATCCGATGTCATGGTGGAGAATTTTCAGCCTGGTACGCTGGAGAAATGGGGGCTTGGCTACGATGTGCTGAGCGAAGTGAATCCTGCGCTGATCATGGTGCGAATTTCTGGCTATGGGCAGACCGGACCTTACAAAGATCGGCCCGGGTTTGGCCGAATTGGCAATGCATTCGGTGGGCTGTCATTTTTGGCGGGTTATCCAGACCGCGCACCGGTGACGCCGGGGTCGGCGACAATTCCGGACTATATGGCGGGGCTGTATGGCGCGCTGGGGACCCTGCTGGCCCTGCAGGCTCGGGAGAAGACCGGTCGGGGGCAGATTGTAGATATCGGTCTGTACGAACCCATCTTCCGCATCCTCGACGAACTCGCACCCGCTTTCGCCTACAAGGGGTATGTGCGGCAGCGCATGGGGCCCGGTACCGTCAACGTCGTGCCGCACAGCCACTATCCGACAAAGGATGGGCGCTGGATTGCGATCGCTTGCACGAACGACAAGATCTTCGCGCGATTGGCTGAGGCGATGGGTCGACCCGAATTGGCCGAGGCGGGACGTTGGGGGACATTGGCTGCGCGAGAACAGGACCGGATTGCTGTGGATGACACCGTTGGCGCCTGGACCTTGACGATGGACCGATCTGATTTGTTGGTGGCGTGTGAGCGGTCGCAAGTGCCCTGCGGTCCGGTCTATTCGGTGGATGAAATATTCGACGATCCGCAATACCAGGCGCGCGGCAATATCTTGCGTATGCACGACCCACGGGCGGGAGAACTCGCGATCCCCAATCTGGTTCCCCGGCTCACCGAAACGCCGGGAAAGGTAAACTGGTTGGGGATGGAGTTGGGTGCCCACAACGTCGAAATTTATCAGGGTCGACTGGGTCTGACGGCGGACGAAATGGATCAATTGCAGGCAGGAGGTGTTATTTGAAGCGGCAACGATCGAACGTCCGCCGCGCGCCTCCCGGTTCGCTGGCTGTTCTAATGGCTCAATGTCGTGTCAGACGCTATGGCGAGAGTTAGCCGGCCGCTAAGCCGCTGCGAGGCTCGCTTTCTGTCTGATGACTTCGACCGCGCGATCTACCGATGCCAGACTGGTCTCATCCTGGCGAAACACTACGGTAATGATGCCATCCTGCGATCGAACAACTCTACCGGACACGCTTCCGCCTGCCGGAAGGCCAACTTTCACCTCTGTGCCGGGGGGAGCGGTACTGCCGCATATCAACGCGATGCCCCCGCGCGAAATATCACGCACTACGGTTTTGAGATCAGTCAGCCCTGGCATGGTTAGCGTTGCGGCAGCACCCGCTCCTGGCAAACGCTCATAGGTCCGTCGGTCAGTGTTGTCGCTGCGTTTCATTGCATCCAGAAAGTCATTGACCTCAACGCGCAAGGTATTCGCGGTCTGGCCAACCTCATCAGCCGCGGTCAAAACAGACCGGCTGGCCGTGTCCGTCTGTTCCGCAACCGTCAGGACTTGATCCATCGCTTGAGCCGAGGTCGTTGTGGCCATGGTCACGTTCTGGACGCTGCCGCTGATTTCCCCGGTCGCCGCAGCCTGCTGTTCGACCGCCGCAGCGATCGCGGTCGCAACTGATTCCACCTGGCCGATCGCCACGCTGACCTGACGCACCGCGCCGACGGCCGCGTCAGTTGCATCGCGTATAGCAACAATCTGGGTACCGATCTGGTCGGTCGCGCGGGCAGTCTGGGTAGCGAGTGCCTTTACCTCACTGGCAACCACCGCGAAGCCCTTCCCTGCCTCTCCGGCACGAGCCGCCTCGATCGTCGCATTCAATGCCAGCAGGTTAGTCTGCCCCGCAATGTCTGAAATCAACCGCACAACATCGCCAATCCGATCCGCCGTGGTTGCCAACCCCGCTACCTTCGCATCGGTCTCCGAGGCAAGATCCACGGCCGTGCGTACCGCGCTTGTCACATGCCCCACCTGCCTGCTGATCTCGCGGATGCTGGCGGTCATCTGTTCGGCTGCGACAGCGACCGAATTAAGGTCGCGGGCGGATGCATTGGCGCCTTCGACTGCGCTAGACGTACCTGTCCCGGGTGCGGGTTGCCGCCTCCGACATCGCGTCTGCCGCAGCCAGCATTTTGCCAGCGGACTGGCCTAGGCTCGCCATGACGCCCGAAATCGATGTGCCGAAGTCCTGAGTGTGAGCGTCCATGGCCGCCTGACGGCGATCGCGGGCTGCCTGTTCCTTGACACTTGCAACTGTCAGCGCCTCCGCCTGGATCATGTTGTCCTTGAACACTTGTACTGCACGTGCCATGCCGCCGACTTCGTCAGCACGGGTCAACCCACCGATTTCAACTTTCAAGTCGCGCTCCGCCAACCGGCGCATGGTTGTCGTCAGCACGCGCAACGGGTTGATGGCGCCGCGCTGTACCACGATCAGCACATAGACGATGGCCGCAACGAACAGGGCTAGCGCGATGCCGGCGCTGAGGATTTCCGCCGAGCGGAAGGCCGCGATGCGCCGATTTAGCAGGTGCTCGACTTCACGTGCGTCAACCGCGCCTGCCTCCGTAATCGCATCAAGTAGAGGGAGGGCCACAGCCTGGGCATCTGTTGCCTTGGCGTGATCGGCCAAGGAAGCCAAAACGGCCTTGGCGGTCGCGGTGACCTTCGCGACCGAGGCGGTTACGGCACCATCGACCGTTTTGTCGGGATTGCCTTGTACGGCGCTGTCAATGTCGGAGGCCAAACCATCCAGCGCCGGTTGAAGCGCACCACCTTGAATGCCAATCGTTACCTGGTCTTCAACCGAAATGTCGTGGCCCGCGGTGCCGGCGACTGAATTGGCCAGGGAAGCGACGCCTGCTACGGCGGTCGGCACTTTTACGGTCAGTGCGTCTTGCGTATAAAAGCTGTCAAGGTCGGGATCGAGGGTCAGGTTAGAACCATCGGCCGCTTTGCCGATAAGGTCTGATGCGGCCTGAGCTGCAGCGGCATGGTCGGCACCCGCGAGGGCCTTCAGGAGTGCGTCTGTCGCTGTCGCGGTCTTGAGGTCAGCGCCGTTCGCTGTTTCGTTGGCTTTCACCCGCTCTACTAAGCCTACCATATCCGCGCCCCGAACAACGGCATCCTGCACGCGGCGAATCTCCGCGATATACCGGACGCCCTGGGTCTCCTTTCGGGCAAAATCGATGCTGGACTCTTTGTCGGCCACCATTTGGTACCCGAGATAGCCAATTGGAGCCAGGAAAAGACCGTATGCAATCGCCAGCTTTGCCGCGATGGTCAAGTTGAACTGCATGGCGACGGCTCCAAGTGCCCGAGGCACAGCGATGGCAATTAGTTCATGCGAACCAGTGGAACGGTCCACCAATCACCTTATCGACCGAAATCTTTAACAAATGGTTTCCTAACGGTGGTGTATGCTGGTGTGATTTTCTGATAAGGGCTTGGCGGCGGCTGCCCCGTCTATTTGCGCTATCGATTGGTTCGATCACCGGGCACCGCCATTGGACAAACCCGCTTCCGCAAATCGTGAACAGGCCAAGCGTGATTGCAGTGTATGACCGGGTAAAGCCTCGATAATGGCTGACCAGGGGGGAAATGAGCGATGGCGACATCGTTTCATGACGGCCAGGTTGCGTGGTGGCGGGAACCAACTAGGGACCAGTGGCACGCCTGGATCGCCGCATGGGTGGGTTGGACGCTCGATGCATTTGATTTCACAATCTTTGTCTTCATCATGTTGCCGATTGCGCAGGAGTTCGGCGTCCCGCTGACAGCGGTGACGGCGGTTTTCACTGTTACCCTGTGGTTGCGGTTGGTTGGTGCGACCGGCTCAGGCTGGCTGGCCGATCGTATCGGACGCAAAACCCCGTTAATGATATCGATCGCTTGGTTCTCTGCCTGCAACTTCATCGCGGGATTTTCGCCGAGCTTCGCCTTTCTGTTCTTTTTCCGCGCGCTGCTGGGCATCGGCATGGGCGCGGAGTGGCCGGTCGGAGCCTCCCTCGCGATGGAAAGCTGGCCGATCCGCTCGCGCGGCTTCATGGCGGGGGTGATGCAAGGATCATGGGGCTTGGGCGGCCTGTTGTCAGCCGCCGCCTATGGGCTTCTGTACAACTCGATCGGCTGGCGTGGCTTGCTCTGGATCGGCGTTTTACCGGCGCTGGCGATCCTGTACGTGCGCAAGTATGTTAACGAGCCGCCGGTCTGGGTCGAGAACCGACGGTTACAGCGCGCCGAGGGCCGCGAGGTTCGCATGCCACTGATGTCCATCTTCAAGCGCAGGGTGCTTGCCAATACGCTCACTGCATGCTGGTGGATGGCGAGCAGTTTCGTTGTCGGATACTCGATCGGCACGCTGTTCGCCACACATCTGCAAAGCGATCTACACCTCAGCCCCGGGTTGGTCGCGCTGCCGATCATGCTGCAGAACCTGCTGTTCTTCTTGTCATGTTGCTGCTGGGGCTGGCTGGCGGACCGCATCGGGCGGCGCTGGGCCATGATTCTACCGGCGCTGTTCGCGATCCCAGTCACGCCGTTGTACCTGCTGACTGACAATTATACCATGATCGTGGTGTTCTTTGCGTTGCAAGGGTGCTTTGGCGCCGGCGGCCTCTACGGGCAGAACGCGAGCTACATGACGGAGCGCTTCCCGACCGAAGTGCGGGCGACGGCGAGCGGCTTCTGTTATCATCAGGGCGCCATCTTCGGCGGACTGGTGGGGCCGATCATCGCATATGCCGCCCTCACGTGGCACTTGGGTTTTGCCATCCCGATGCTCATCGGCACCTGGATCGGCCTCGCCAGCTTCATCCTCGCCCTCCTGCTTGGGCCGGAGACCAGGGGGAAACAGATGGTCGCGGACTTGACCCTGGCATGACGGCCCGTTTTCATCCATCGGCGCGCCTTGGTGGCCTCGGGGAGGTCGTTGACGCCGACTTCTATTCGAAAGGCCGATCCCGCTGACTCCATCATAACGCGGGACGAGCAGTTTTATGTGGCCGGAATGAACCGGCAACACAAGAGGGAGCGAAACGAAATGAAACCTATCTATCTTGGAGCCGCCGTTCTATCGGCGAGTCTTGCCTGGCAAATTCCGGCATGGGCGGCCGATCGGACAGAAATCACCTTTCCCGGCGAACATGCCTATCCCGAGAGCCTCACCGCGACCTCGGACGGCACGATCTATGCCGGCAGTCTTTATGAGGGCGGAATTTTCCGCGTGGCACCAGGGGCGGCCACTGCGGAGCAGTGGATAAAGCCGGGCGCGAACGATTCCATGAACACACTGGGCGTGTTCGCCGACGAGAAGGCCGGGACGCTGTGGGTGTGCTCGAGCAATCTGTCGGGGTTCGGGGTGAAACCGCCCGCAGGCGTGAAACCGGTGGCGCTGAAGGCGTTTGACCTCAAGACCGGAGCCGGGAAGGGCAGTTGGCCGTTGCCTGGCGAAAAGTCGCTTTGCAACGACATGGTCGTGGGCTCCGACGGCGCGGTGTATGTCGCGGAATCTTTCCAGCCGCATATCTTGAAGCTTGCTCCCGGAGCGACCTCCCTTGAGGTATGGGCCACCGATCCGAAGTTTAGCGGCGGCGAGGGTCCGGGCCTTGACGGCATCACCATCGGCCAGGATGGCAATCTCTACGTCAATACGTTCGCGACCGGACTGCTGTTCCGCGTCGAGATGGGCCAAGGCGGCAAAGCGGGGCAAATCACGCAGCTCAAGACCACACCCTCGGGCTTCGAGCATCCGGACGGGATGCGCGCCTATGGCAAGAATGGACTGTTAGTGGTGGAGGGCGCCGACGCGGGGCGCTTCGACATCATCGAGGTCGATGGCGACAACGCCAACGTCAAGACGGTGAAGAGTGGATTCAAGCAGCCGGTCTCGGTCTGGCAAATTGGCCAGACCGCGTGGGTACTGGAAGGTCAGTTGGGAACGTTATTTGATCCGCCGGAGAAGCGGGCCAAGCCCGGACCATTCCATGCGTACGCGGTGGAACTGCCGAACTAGGTTACGCGGTCGTTTCCGCTTCTTCTCTCGGCGGGAGGAGCGGCAACACATCGAGTATTGGGCGATGGTGTAACGATACCATCCGGTTAACTGAGACGACGCAACTCTTAAAGCTAGGAGTCAGGCTGATCTGACTTGAACTGCGAGCGTGCCCAGTCTGCCAGGTTTTTGTCGCGCACCTGGATGATTTCCGGCACTAGGCTCGGGCGGCAGCTAGAAACGAAGCACCGGCCTGCGTGCTTGGCACGATCAGGCCGGTTGTTTCTTGAACCCTAGACTTCGACCTCTTCCTCTCGCCCGGCGCCACCATCGTCGTCGCCTTCCGGCTTCGGCAGGGCGGGCAGCGAAGCTTCGGTGATCTCGAAGTCCAACTTATTGTCCTTCAGGGTCACCTTTACCGCGCCGCCCTTCACCAGCTTGCCGAACAATAGTTCCTCGGCCAGCGGCTTCTTGATGTGTTCCTGGATCACCCGGCCCAACGGACGAGCGCCATAGAGGCGATCATAGCCACGTTCGGCCAGCCACTCCTTGGCCGCGGAAGACAGCTCGATCGTCACGTTCCGATCCGCGAGCTGGGCTTCCAACTGCATCACGAATTTTTCCACAACCCGCCCGACGATTTCCGGCGTCAGGCCGGCGAAGGTGATCGTCGCGTCCAGGCGATTGCGGAACTCCGGGGTGAACAGGCGTTTGATCGCGTCGTCATCCTCACCGGTTCGGACATCCCGTCCGAAGCCGATGGCTTCCTTCGCCATGTCGGACGCCCCGGCGTTGGTCGTCATGATCAGTATGATGTTGCGGAAGTCGACCGTCTTGCCGTTGTGGTCGGTGAGCTTCCCGTGGTCCATCACCTGCAGCAGGATGTTGAACAGGTCCGGATGGGCCTTCTCGATTTCATCCAGCAGCAGGACGGCGTGGGGGTGCTGATCGATTGCGTCGGTCAACATGCCGCCCTGGTCGAACCCGACATAGCCCGGCGGCGCGCCGATCAGCCGGGACACGCTGTGGCGCTCCATATATTCGGACATGTCGAAGCGGATCAGCTCGATGCCCATGGTGGATGCCAACTGACGAGCGACCTCGGTCTTGCCGACGCCGGTGGGACCCGAGAACAGATAGTTGCCGATCGGCTTCTCCGGCTCCCGCAGGCCCGCCCGAGCCAACTTGATGGCGGCGCCGAGAGCTTCGATGGCCTTGTCCTGGCCGAACACCATCGACTTCAGGTCGCGCTCAAGATTGCGGAGGGTCTCCTTGTCGTCAGCGGAAACAGACTTCGGCGGGATGCGGGCGATTTTCGCCACGATCTCCTCGACGTCCTTCAGGGTGACCGTCTTCCGGCGCTTGTGTTCCGGCAGCAGCATGCGGGAAGCACCGACCTCATCGATCACGTCGATCGCCTTGTCCGGCAGCTTCCGGTCGTTGATGTACTTTCGCGGACAGCTCAACGGCCGCCCGGATCGCCTCATCCGTGTAGCGGACCTTGTGGTGCTTTTCGTAGTTCAGCTTCAGGCCGCGGAGGATTTTAACGCTGTCTTCCAACGACGGCTCGTTCACGTCGATCTTCTGGAAGCGGCGGACCAGCGCGCGGTCTTTCTCGAAGTAGTTGCGAAATTCCTTGTAGGTGGTGCTGCCGATGCAGCGCAGGTTGCCGGACGCTAGCGCCGGCTTCAGCAGGTTGGAGGCATCCATCGCCCCGCCGCTGGTCGCGCCGGCGCCGATCACAGTGTGGATCTCATCGATGAACAGGATGGCGCCGGTCTGGTTTTCCAGTTCGTTCACCACCGCCTTCAGCCGCTCTTCAAAGTCGCCGCGATAGCGGGTGCCGGCCAGCAGCGATCCCATGTCGAGCGCGAAAATTGTGCACTTGAGCAGCACTTCAGGCACGTCGCCCTCGACGATTCGCTTGGCCAAGCCCTCCGCGATCGCGGTCTTGCCGACGCCCGGGTCACCGACATAGAGGGGATTGTTCTTGGTGCGGCGGCACAGGATCTGGATGGTCCGCTCGATTTCCAGATCGCGCCCGATCAGCGGGTCGATCTTCCCCGCCATCGCCTTCTTGTTAAGGTTCACGCAGTAGTTGGACAGCGCATCCTGGCTGCGGCGGTTCGGCTTTTCCTCCCGCTCCTGCTCCGGCTGGTTGCCCTCGGGTGTTTGGTTGTTGGTCCCGGCGACCGGGCGCTGAGCCGACCTTCCAGGCGCCTTGGCGATGCCGTGGCTGATGAAATTCACCGCATCAAGCCGTGTCATGTCCTGCAATTGCAGGAAATACACCGCGTGGCTCTCCCGCTCACTGAACAGCGCGACGAGCACGTTGGCGCCGGTGACCTCATCACGGCCCGAGGATTGAACATGGATCGCAGCGCGCTGAACGACCCGTTGGAAGCCGGCGGTGGGTTTTGGGTCGCCCGGCCGATCGGTGGCAAGTCCGGCGAGATCCTTGTCGAGAAACTCGGTCAGATCGTTTCGCAGCTTATCGAGATCGACCCCACACGCCTTGAGCACCGTGGCCGCATCGGTATCCTCCGCCAGGCCAAGCAGTAGATGTTCCAGGGTCGCATACTCGTGCCGCCGTTCGCTGGCGAGCGACAGGGCGCGGTGAAGCGTCTGTTCTAGGTTCCGTGACAGCATATCCGACGCTCCTAAACGCTTGCGGTCCGGTCAAGGACCTGATCATTCCCGGGTGGAGCAACCGCCCTTCCCGTCACGCTGACCATGTTGACGCCAATCCGCGCAACAGAGTCATCATTCCTTCTCGATCGTACATTGCAGAGGGTGCTGGTTCTGCCGTGCCAGGTCCATCACTTGCGTCACTTTTGTTTCGGCGACTTCATAGGTGAAAACCCCACAAACCCCTACGCCGCGGCGGTGAACATGCAGCATGATACGGGTCGCTTCCTCGCGGTTTTTCTGGAAAAAGCGCTCCAGGACATGCACGACGAACTCCATTGGCGTGTAGTCGTCGTTCAACATCAACACTTTGTACATCGCGGGCTTGCGAGTTTTCGGGCGCGCCTTGACGACGACACCCGTATTCGGTCCCTCCGTCGTGCCGCCGCGTTTGTCGTTCTCACTCATGTTGATCAAATCCATTCGCCGTCCCGCACCCGAGCGCCGACCAGTCACTGAACCGTCTCCGCCACCAATCAGTCCTCTCCAGCCAAACCATCTATGCACCCGGTCGCCTGAGCTATCCGCCGGCCAACGACCGGTTGCCTTGCTTTGCCGACCGCTCGACCTTGGCTATTGGCAACTTAGCATATCGGTACGCGGTGGTCCGATGGAAGGGTGTTGGTACTGATCGCACCGGGACGATTGCGCTGTCCGGCGACGACTGCAAGCGAGTAGTTACGTCCAAACGCCAAATGATGCGGATATTACGGCGGGGCGTCCCGAGAAGTTGGGGGCGCTTGCCTGAAAGCAAAAGCCCCAAAACAAAAGGCCCGGACAAATGTCCGGGCCTTCCGCTTGATCAGGTGGAGGGATTTCGCGGAACCAGGTGGTCCCGAAACCCATTCCCCCTCAGCACGCCCTGATGGGCGCGCAGGCGTCTGGTTACGCGGCCTTCGCGAACTTCTCGACCGCGACGTTTACGCGCGCCGTGATCGGAGCCAGGGCCTGTTCGGTGAGCTTGAAGGAAGCGTCGGTTAGCTTGCCCGACTCGGTCAGGGACTTCTCGAGGGCCGCACGGGCGAAGGACGACTGCAGTTCAAACGCGTCCTTCAGAGATTTCACGCTTGTAAGCGCCTTGAAGGCCGACATGCTCTCGTCCAGGACGCCTGCGCCGCGGCGGCGATGTGCTTGGACAGGTCCTGCATGCCGGTGGCCCAGATCTGGCCGGCCTTCACGATGGCTTCGAGGTTGCCCTGGTTGAAGGCAACGAGTTCTTCGGCGGTTTTCATAACTTTCTCAACTCCTTCTTTCATTTTGGCTTGGGTCGCTTCGAGCCCGGCGGTCGCCTTCTCTACGCCCACCTTCAGATTCGTCACGCGTGGTCTCGAAGTTCTTGGTGGTCTCAGCCTCGACGGCGGTCTTGGTGGCCTCAGCCTCGGCCACCGGGTTTACGTCTATGATCTTCGGTTTGTTCGTTGACATGGTTTGTCGCCTTCTCGGTCAGTCGGTAAGTTGCTCAGTCACTCGGTTCGGAGAGGCCGAAGCCGATCAGCCTCTCGATCGTTGAACTTTCTTGTTGTAGCGGCGCTCGCTTCGCTTTGTTGCACCGCAGCACAACTCCGATATAGAATCCCTGTGAGCTCGGATCAAGAGTAATTTTGTGCACTGCACAAAAAACCCTGCGGCTCGCCAGATCGGTAATTGCGGCTATGCGCTAAAGCTCTCGACACCGTGCGAGCGTGAGCCCGTAACGCGTTCAGATTTTACGGTTTCTCGGACGTGTTTGCGCTGGACATTTCGCTCGTGGAAAACATAAAGTTCTCTGGCCGCTCTGAAAGGGACATAAATGGCCAGCGTCGCGTGCCGGTCGCGCAAGCAGTCGTTTCGACGCCCACTGGCCCTCGCCGGTCTGGTGTTATGGATCCTGATCAACCAGGCGCACGCGCAAATCGGTTCAGCCCGGTACAGTTCCATCGTTGTCGATTCCGCAAGCGGAGACGTGCTGGAGGAGGTGAACGCGGATCAGCCGCGCCACCCCGCCAGTCTCACCAAGATGATGACACTCTATCTGACGTTCGAGGGTTTGCGCGATCGTCGGATTGCCCTGGATCAGTCCGTTCCGGTCTCGCCTCACGCCGCATCGATGGAACCGTCTAAGCTCGGCCTGCTGCCCAGCTCGCGGCTGACGGTCGAGGAGGCGATCCTGGGCCTGGTGACGAAATCGGCCAATGATGCTGCATCCGCGTTAAGCGAATTGCTCGGCGGCAGTGAGGAGCGCTTCGGCCAGATGATGACCCTGCGCGCCAGGGCGCTCGGCATGAGCCACAGCACGTTCATGAACGCCTCGGGCCTGCCTCATCCGGACCAGTGGACCACCGCGCGCGACATGGCGATCCTCAGCCGCCGGCTGATCAACGATTTTCCGGACTACTACCGCTATTTCTCGACACCGAGCTTCGCCTGGCACCGGCAGATCATCTTTAACCACGACAGCATGCTGCGGACCTATCCGGGGGCCGACGGACTGAAGACCGGGTATACCGAGGCTTCCGGCCACAACCTGGTCACCAGCGCCGTGCGCGGCGGAGTCCGTTTGGTGGGCGTGGTGCTCGGCGCTGCGTCAAATGGCGAGCGTGACCTTCACATGGCCTCGCTGCTCGACCAGGGGTTCGAGCAGATGGACGTGCCGATTGCGCACAAAGCCATGCAGGTGGCCTCGCGTCTGATGTTGATTTCCTCCGCACACGCGTCAGAGCCGGCGCGGCCGTCGCACATGCATGCGGCGAATTGGTCTGTTCAGGTTGGAACCTTTTCCAGCGAGGCAGCCGCCCGTAGCGCCGCGACGGCAGCGCGGCATGACGCCGAGGCCGGAGAGGTCCGGATCGAACCCGTCCGGCTGCGAGGTAGGACGGTCTGGCGGGCGCAGGTGATCGGGTTGACCGCAACCGATGCGCAAGACGCCTGTTCGGGTCGCCGCCGCGGCAACTGCATGGTGATCCGCCCTGAGGCTGGGCAAGTTGCGAGCCGTTAAGCGAACTTTTCACTTAATTTTCTGGGTTAGCGCGAGGCGACTGCTACGATGGGCGATCCAGCCTGATGATCCCCCCGGACGTCGCCACCAGAGCCGTGGTGGCCATCCCGATGAATAGTCCTGTTTCGACCACCCCGATCGTGCCAGATAGATCCCGTTCCAGCGCGGCCGGATCCGCGATAGCGCCGAAGTGACAGTCTATAATGAGGTTACCGCCGTCGGTGTGAAAGGGCGCGCCATCCTCACCTTTTCTGAGGACGGGTCTGCCGCCGATTTTCGTTAACCGCAACGCCGTGGTTTCCCAGCCGAAACTGACAACCTCGACCGGGACGGGCATCGTCGCCCCTAGGCCAGACACCAGCTTCGGCTCGTCCGCTATGATCACCAGGCGAACGCTGGCGGCGGCGACGATCTTTTCCCGCAACAGAGCTCCCCCTCGGCCCTTGATCAGGTCAAGCGTGTCTCGGGCAATTTCATCGGCGCCGTCGATGGTCAGATCCAGCTTGGTGTGATGGCCGAAATCGGTCAGTTCGATCCCACCCTCGCGAGCCTGGCTCGCACTGCGCTCGCTGGTCGGTATCCCGACGATCCGCAGACCGCGGCGGACCCGGTCAATCAGCCCATCGATGGCGAATGCGGCAGTAGAGCCGGTGCCGAGGCCGACGACCATGCCGTCTTCTACCATCGCAACGGCGGCCAACGCAGCCTCCCGCTTGCGGTCATCGCGATCGTCGGTCATGCCCGCACCGCTTTCGAGACGCGCCACCTTTTTTTGTCACGCATCTTCTCAAACTCCTCCTGCTGCGGTCCCGTTCGGCAGCTGTCGTTGTCGGGTCATCCGGACCTCCCTGCAGGTCCGTCGGGGACCGCCCGCACACGGCTACCTATTGATAGTCATAACCACCTTCTAACCCGCCGAGGCATACTCGTCACCCGTCGGTTGCAATGTGGGTCTTGCGCCCGGCGAAGGCGGTTGCGCATGTTGCGAATGAATAGCCTGCCGATGACGTTTGCCGATAGAAGGGGGCAGCGGCTCGACGGCCGGCAAAATGGTGGACTGGGCGGAAAAGGCCGAGGCGGAGCAAGGTAATGGACGGCGGAGCAGACTCAAGGCGCATCACGATACACGCGCCGGAAGATTTCGCCGGAATGCGGACCGCTGGGCGCCTAGCCGCCGAGACCCTGGATATGATCGTGCCGCATGTGAAGCCCGGCGTTTCGACCGGCTTCCTTGATAAATTGTGCCACGATTTCATTTTGGACCATGGCGCGATTCCTGCCCCGTTAAATTATCGCGGCTACCCAAAATCGATCTGCACCTCCATCAACCACGTCGTCTGCCACGGCATCCCCGGGGAGCGGAAGCTGGAGAACGGCGACATCCTGAACATCGACGTGACTGTGATCCTGGACGGCTGGCACGGCGATTCGTCGCGGATGTACGGCGCCGGGACGCCGAACACGCGGGCCCGGAATCTGATCGATGTCACCTACGAGTCGTTGCTGCGCGGCCTGAAGGCCGTGAAGCCGGGTGCCACTCTGGGCGACGTCGGGCACGCTATCCAGACCTTCGTGGAGGGTCACCGCTTTAGCGTTGTGCGCGACTTCTGCGGCCACGGCATTGGACGGCGCTTCCACGAGCCGCCGAACGTGCTGCATTTCGGGCGCCCCGGCGAAGGCCCGGTGCTGCGTGCGGGCATGTTCTTTACCGTCGAACCCATGGTAAACGCTGGCCGGCCGGAGGTGAAGGTGCTCGACGATGGCTGGACCGCCGTCACACGCGACCGCAGCCTGTCGGCCCAATTCGAACATATGGTTGGCGTCACCGGCGACGGCTGCGAGGTATTCACGCTCTCGCCCGCCGGTCTGGACAAGCCGCCATTCGGCGTTAGCTGATTGGCAACATTTGGCGGTTAGCCTCGCGGTGAGATTTCGCCGCGAGTGTCATGTCCAAAGCCTCCAAGCCGACCGGTATGGCCGAGTTCTCGTTTCTGCCGGATCTGCTCCCGGAACAGAGCGGATCGATTGGGGCCGATGGGCATCGAGCGCGCATGCGGCAGAGGTTGCTGAAAGCCGGTCCGGACGCACTGGCGGATCACGAGATGCTGGAGATGATCCTGTTCATCGCCCTGCCCCGCCGCGACACCAAGCCGATCGCTCGGGAGCTTCTGACGCGCTTCCGGACCTTCGGCGGGGTGCTGGGTGCGCCGGAGACGGAGCTACGCGCCATCGAGGGCGTCGGCGAGGCCGGCGTGGCGGCGCTCAAGCTGGTGCAAGCGGCGGCGCTGCGGATGATGCGACAGGATCTGACGACCCAGCCGGTAATTTCAACCTGGGACCGGCTGACCGATTATCTAACGGCGGCGATGGGCTACGAACGCGTTGAACAGTTCCGGGTGCTATTCCTTGATGGACGCAACAAGCTGATCGCGGATGAAGTCCAGGGGACCGGCACGATCAACCACGCTCCGGCCTACCCGCGCGAGGTGGTCCGCCGGTGCCTGGAACTGCACGCCACCGCGGTGATCCTGGCGCACAACCACCCAAGCGGAGAACCGGCGCCGTCGCGGGAGGACGTGGCGCTTACGTCGGAGATCGCCAAGGCGGCGGCGGTGATGGGGATCGCGGTGCATGACCACATCGTCATCGGACGTGGAAAGTGGCTGAGCTTCCGTGCGGAGAAACTTCTGTGACCAAGCGGGCGACGGAAGCTCCGAGCGGTTGAGGCGGCTGAAACGCGCCGGCGGCGAGTGGGTTGATGGGCAGAGGAGATTCAGCCGCTCTGCTGCTCCCCGCCAAACCGGGCGCGTAATTGAAACTTCAGCACCTTACCGGCTGGATTGCGTGGCAGGGCCGTGACGATCTCGAGCCGCCGCGGCAGCTTGTAGCGCGCCAGACGGTCGGTCCCGAAAGCCCGTAGCTCCTCAAGATCCAGCATTGCTCCGGGTCTAAGCGCAGCAATCGCGACCACTGCCTCGCCCCATTTGTCGTCTGGCAGGCCAATGACCGCGATCTCGGCGATGGCCGGATGATCGTAGAGGGCGCTTTCGACTTCGGCCGGATAGACGTTCTCGCCGCCGGTG
Source organism: uncultured Alphaproteobacteria bacterium (assembly GCA_963778125.1). Taxonomy (GTDB): domain Bacteria; phylum Pseudomonadota; class Alphaproteobacteria; order Acetobacterales; family Acetobacteraceae; genus Rhodopila. The sequence goes on from CAVZTH010000043.1 coordinate 389,791, forward strand.
ATCACCATGTCCTTAAGCCGGTCCGCGATATACAGTAATCCGTCCTCGTCGAGATAGCCGATGTCGCCGGTGTGGAACCAGCCCTCGCTGTCAATCGCCGCCCTCGTTGCCTCAGGGTTGTTCCAGTAGCCTTTCGTCACGTTCGGGCCGCGGATGATGACCTCGCCGTTGACCCGCGGCGCGTCGACATCGCGGCCGTCGGCGTCGACGACCCTCACTTCGGAGAACATCGGCGTTCGGCCAGCCGACCCGAGTTTCGCCATCCCCCATTCCGGTCCCAGGAAGGTTATGAAGGGCGAAGATTCGGTCATGCCGTAGCCCTGATTGATTGGCACGCCTCGGGCGGCATAGAGCCGCATTAATGGCTCCGGCACAGGAGCGCCACCGCAGAGGATGATGTCGAGGCTGGAGAGGTCGGCGGTGGCGAAGCCTTCCTGCTGGCTCATGAACAGCAGCATCGCGGGCACGCCGAACAGCGTGGTTATGCGGTATCGCGCAATGTCATCGAGGCAGCGCGCGGCATCGAAGCTCCGGTGCAGGACGATGTGGCCGCCCTTTTGCCAGATCACGATGGAATTGACGTTCAACCCGCCGATGTGGAACAGCGGTGCAATCAGCAGGGAGATATCGCTCTCCCGCACGTCGTATGCCAACAGCACGTTGATGTTGTTCCACCAGATATTGCCGTGGGTCAGCATCGCACCCTTGGGGCGGCCGGTGGTTCCGCTGGTGTACATGATAATCGCGGTGTCGTCATCGGCGACAGCGGTGCCGGAGCGGATCGGGGTGTGCGCCTCGATCATGGCTTGGATGGTGGGCCAGCCTTCGGCCGGCTGGTCGGCTGAGAAGAAGCGGCGGCAGGGCAGCTCATCTCGGATCTGGTCGATCACGGGGCGGTGCGGGGCGTCGGCGATCAGGGTATGAATGCCGGCGTTGTTAATGATGTAGCTGAGTTCCGGTCCGGTTAGGCGGTAATTCAACGGAACGAAAATGGCGCCGAGACGGGCGGCTGCAAACAGGGTTTCGAGGAAGGCGGGCTGGTTCAATCCGAGAAAGCCGATCCGGTCGCCCTGACAGACCCCGTTGGCGCGCAAGGCGCTGGCCAGGCGGTCTATCCGGTCCTGGAGCTGGCCGTAGGTCCAGGTCGTGCCCTCGAACGTCAGGGCTTTGCGGTGCGGGGTGCGCTGCGCCCGCTGGTACAGCCAATTGCCTAGCCCGATGTCGGGGGTCATGACGGTATCCTCTTGTTGGACGAGGGCTTCCGGTCGCTGGCGGGGGCTTGGCCTCACGCGAGTTCGAAGTGTTGCACATCCTGGACGAATGCGGCAACGAGGACCGCCATGTGGCGCTCGCCGGATGGCGTCCGGTCGGTTGTCAGCGGAATCACCTGTGTGGGGGAGATTACCGGGGCAAGAGGATGGCGTCTGCCTCGGCGGTGGCACTGACTGGCACATCCTCGGGCGCGACCGACGGCGGCGGCGCTGATGCTGCGCTCATTGCCATTGGCATGGCCACGCCACGCGGCATCGGCTGCGGGCCGGCACTATCAAGCCGTATGTTCTTGAACTGGTCGAACCGGAGGTCGAGCAGGCCGGCGGCTTCGTCCACGCGCCCACGCAGGCCTGCCAGGGCCTGTTTGGTAGCCGCCTGGTGCGCCTGAAGCTCGGCGGTATGCGACAGGCGCCAGCCCAGACTGCCGACGACCAAACCGTGTTGCTGCAAGGCACCGACCAAATTGAGCAGCGACGGGCCGTCGCGCCCGGTCAGGCTCAAAGTCTGGCTGACCTGCCATCGCTCGGTGCGATCCGTCGGTGTGGGGCCGGAGCGCCAGACGCCGTAGCCGCCAGTGGCGACGGCAAGGCCATCGACCTTACGGGCCTGTGCGAGTGCCTCCTGCATCGCCGCGTTCACCCGGGCCTGTGCGTCGCCTGCAGATGCGCTGGTGGCTTCGACGCGCAAGATGGCGGCGATTTCGTCAGGAGCGGCCATAATCGTCGCGGTCTCGGCCAGCTGCAACACGGTCTCGGCCCGAGCCGGCTCGGCGAGCGCGAGACAGGCGAGGAGTCCAGCAAGTCCGGCAGTCGCTGGTCGGCAGAACATGTTCAAGGTCCCCGGAATGGAGGCGTTGGCCAATGGATCGCCCGACGGGCCCTTGCCCGAGGGTGACCGTCGCGCCAGCAGCCCTATATACCCCCACGAATGTCCGACACGTCCGGAGCGGCTTCCAGCACGCGGAGCCGCCGGACCGTGAGATTGTCAATTTCGACCGACCCGAGCCTGGCCTTGCGGACAACCATGCCGCCAATCGCCAGACGTCCGATCGCCACGGCGCCGACGGCCAAGGCGCCTAATGCCACGACGCCCAGGGCCAGTGCCCCCATCCGAGCCGCCCCGATCTGAGCGGCTGGCAAACTCACCCGTCCGATGGTTCTCATGTGCCGACCTCCTGGGGGCGGTCGACACGCCCGACCGGAGCGTGGCGACCATCTCGCAATCAGGCGTGGAGCGTTTGCCGACGCCGGATGGGTGGATGACGTTCTGCAACGCCGCTTCCACCCGCTTTGTCTCTTGTCAGCGTGGTTTCCTCAACGGCGTGTGCTGTTTAAGAAAAGCCACAACCTGGGTCGCCTGCTCCTGAAGGTAGTCAGGGCCACGCCAGTCGGAGAGTACCTCCACACCCGGCAACAACGCCGCGAGTTGCGCGCTGGTGAAGGCCGGGTGCGGGATGTCCGTCCCCGGCAGCAGGAATGTCGGCACCGGGCAGTTCCGGACGAAGTCGCTATCGACGCTGAAGACGAACGGATGATCCCACATGTTTTGGCCGAACGCGGCGAGCGCCTCCGCATTCAGATCCGGCCGAGCGGCAAGCTGCTCCCTGGTCCATTCAGCGTGGCTGTTGGGGAAATACTCTGGATGGTCCGGATGCAGGCCGATCGGGTTCTGCAGCACCGCGGACGTCACGCGGTGCGGCGCCGTCTCCACCGCCTTCAGGCAGAAGCTGCCGCCGATACAGCCACCCAGGACGTGGAATTTTTCGAAATTGAGATGGTCCATCAGCGCGATATGGTCAGCGGCGTAAGTGTGCCAGCCATGGTCCGCCTTGATGCCGGTGCGGGAGCTACCAGCGTTGCGTTGGTCCATCGCCACGGCCGTGAAGCCGGCTTCCGGCGAGTGCCGTGGTCCAGTCGACCCAAGGTCGCGTCGGACGGCCTGGCGGGGCTGGCCACATCTCCATGCGGGAGCGTAGGCCGCCGGGGGCGAACAGCAGCACGGGGAAACCGTTGCCAAAGGTCTGGTAGTGGATCTCGCCATCCGGGCGTTTCAGAACAGCCATCGCGTCCTCCTGCTGTTTGCGGTCAGGCTGACTCGACCGCGCAATCAGCGCAAGATCAGCCGAGCCTCCTCGGCATCCGAGGCGATTTGGGCCTTCAGCGCGTCGAGACCGGAAAACTTCACCTCGGCCCGGATGTATTGGTGCAATGCCACGGTGATTTCGGCGTCGTAGATGTCGCCGTGGAAGTCGAACAGGTTGACCTCCAGCCGGCTTTCCGTCCCCTCATTGACGGTCGGCCGGCGGCCGATATTCGCGACGCCCTTCTGCATTGCCCCACTCGCCAGCCGCGCTGTCACCGCATACACCCCCCTGGCCGGCTCCAGATGACGCCCGAGCGGCACGTTTGCGGTGGGAAAACCGATGGTGCGGCCACGCTTGTCGCCGTGGCTGACGACGCCGCGGATGGCCCATGGCCGGCCCAGTTCATCGGTCGCCCGTTCGGGGTAACCATCCTGCAGAGCCCGCCTGATGCGGGTGGAGGAGAGCGGTCCCTGTGCGTCGGTTACCGCCGGGACCAGGGTCAGGCCCATGCCCAGCGCCTCTGCCCGGTCCGCGAGAAAGCGGGTATTGCCGCCGCGGCGATGTCCGAACGCGAAAGTCCTGCCCCGAGACCAGATGACGGGCGCCGAGACCGGCGTGCAACACTTTCCCGACGAAGTCCTCGGCGGTCATCAGGCTAAATTCATGATTGAACGGCAGTTCGTATAGCAGATCGACACCCAGTCCGGCCAAGGCATCGGCCCGTTCGGCGGACAGGGTCAGCCGGAAGGGCGGATCGTCAGGACGGAAGACCTCGCGCGGATGCGGCTCGAACGTCAGCACTGCCAGCGGTGCATCGGGGCGCGCCGCATGCGCCGCTCGGATCACGCTCGAATGGCCGAGATGGACGCCATCGAAATTGCCGAGCGCGACCGTGGCGCCGCGGGCATCAGGCGGCAGCCCTTGCCAGTTAGGGAAGATCCGCATCAGCCGCGCATCGGCACCAGGATAGCCGCTTCGTTTTCAATCATCACATCCTCCTTTACCCCGAGCGCCTGGTGCGTAGGGTGGCGCTTTTCCGAGGGCGGTTCAAATCGGTAATTCGTCGGCGGCCTTTATCGTGTGCTCTCTGCTCATTTTCCGCCTTCCTGGTTTCACGCTACTGTCCTTGGGCGGACGAGCGCGGAGACAACCGGCTGGCTAACGGCGCCGACCATCCGCACAAGGTATTTTGTTTCGAACGAGAGGGCATGATGCCGGCAACAGATGTTGGGACCTCGGAAGACCTGCTGGCGGAACTGTCGGACTGGGTGAAGATGGAAACCCCGACGACCGACGGGATGGCGGTGAATCGACTGATGGACATCGCAGAGCGGGAGTTGGCCCGGGCGGGGGCGGCAATGACGCGAGTTCCCGGACGAGACGGCTATGGCGACAACCTGATCGCCCGGACGCCCGGTGAGGGAAAGCCCGTGCTGGTCGCCGGGCACCTGGACACGGTTTGGTCGCACGGCACGCTGACGAGCATGCCCTACTTCGTCGATGGCAAGAAGGCGCACGGCCCTGGCATCTACGACATGAAGGCCGGTAGCTTCTTAGCATTCCATGCGGTTCGCTCGATTCTGCGCCAAGGCGTCAAAACGCTCAGACCAATCGTGCTGCTGCTCACGCCGGACGAGGAGGTCGGCAGTCCGACCAGCCGGTGGCTGATTGAGCAAGAAGCGGCGCAAGCCGCCATGGTCCTAATCCCAGAACCGGCCGGCGCTGGGGGTGCCTGCGTCACCGCCCGGAAGGGTGTCGGGCGATTTACGATGCGGGTGCAAGGCCGCGGGGCGCACTCCGGCACTGCGTTCGAGGATGGCGCTTCGGCGATCGTGGAGCTGTCACATCAGATCATCGGGCTGCATCGGATGGTGGATCTCGAGCGCGGCATCACGCTGAATGCCGCACCGGTCTGGGGAGGAACCCGGCCGAACGTGATTTCTCCGGAAGCGGGGTGCGAAATCGACCTCCGGGTGAACTCCGCCGCCGACGGGGTTTTGATGGAGGAGCGATTGCTGGGTCTAACCGCGAAGACCCCAGGCTGCCGGGTAGTCGTCGAGGGCGGGATGAACCGGCCGCCATACCCTGAAAGTCCGGCGATCTCGGCGCTTTACGCACACGCGCAGGGGGTTGCGCAGCAGGTCGGGCTGACGTTGCCGAAGCAGCATCGGGGCGGTGGCTCCGATGGAAATTTCTCCGCGGCGCTTGGGGTGCCGACCCTGGACGGTCTCGGTTGCCCCGGGTCTGGCGCGCACGCCAGCCATGAGCACATTCTTTGGGGACATCTGGCGCAACGGGCAGCGTTCATGGCGGGGTTGCTGGAGACATTGGCTTGAACCTCGCTGCCAAGAACCTCCGCGTTTGGTTCTTTCAAGCAACAGAAATACCGCCCGGCTCTGATGTGCGCTCAAGCAACGACATTCGACGGCGTTTCGCCTGCCAGAAGCGCGGCGATGCCGGACAAGACGACGCGCCCCATGGCATCGCGGGTCTCCGCCGTCGCGCTGCCCAGATGCGGCAGCAGAACAACATTCTCCAAGCCCAAGTACGCCGGATCCACCCGAGGTTCTCCGCTATAGACATCCAACCCCGCCGCGGCGATGTGCCCACTCCGCAGCGCCCCGATCAACGCCGCATCATCCACCAGCGTGCCGCGCGCCGCGTTCACCACCACCACTCCCCGCGGCAGCTTCCCGATCCGGTCGTTATTCAGCCAGTGCCGAGTCCCCTCCCCGCCCGGCGCGTTCAGTGACAGGAACTGACACAGCGGTAGAAAACTCTCGTCATCATCATGGAACACCGCCCCCTGCTCGAGGTCCGGCGGCAGTCGCGCCATGTCGCGGTAGTGGATTTCCATCCCGAACCCCCGCGCCATCCGAGCGATCTCCCGCCCGATACGCCCCATCCCCAGGATGCCCAATCTGCGGCTGGATACCTGCGTGCCGAGCAACTGCGTCGGCGCCCACCCTTCCCACTTTCCCGACCGGACAAGCCGCTCGCCTTCGCCTGCGCGCCGCGCGGCCGCCAGCAGCAGCAGCATGGCGCACTCGGCGGTTGCGACACTCAGGACGTCGGGCGTGTTGCACACCTTGATGCCGCGCGCCGCGGCCGCCGCTACGTCGATGTGGTCGTAACCGACGCTGAACGTGCCAATGACTTTCACGCTGGCCGGCAAAGCGGCGATGGTCTTCGCATCCAATACATCCCCAGGGCAGCACAGCACTGCATCAGCGCCCTCGGCCCTCGCGACCAGATCGGAAATCGCAACATCGGACGGCGTCAGTCGCGTCTCGAAATCCCGGGCCGCCAGCGCTTCGGTCGAGGCCGGCATGCGCCGCGTCACCAACAAAACCTGCATCGTCAATCCCTCCAGAGCGGATCGATAGCCGGCCGGCCATCAAGCACGGCGGCGATATTGTCCAAAGCCCGGTAACCCATCGCGTCGCGCGTTTCTTTCGATGCACTCCCAACATGAGGCGACAGGACCACGTTGTCCAAGCCGGCAAAACGCATGTCGAAGTCCGGTTCATCGCGAAACACGTCGAGCCCGGCGGCGAACAGTTTGCCCGATGTCAGAGCGTTGTAGAGCGCATCTTCGTCGACCAGGGACCCCCGGGCGACATTCACCAGCACCGCCCGGGGCGGCAGCAAGGACAGCGCATGCGCGTCGATTATCTTGCTGGTCGCGGCGCCCCCTGGTGCGTGAATCGAGAGAAAGTCGCAGTGCGGCAGCATGGCGTGGAAGTCGGGGAAGTAGATCGCACCCTGTTCTAGGTCAGGTGACAGTCGATTCCGAGCGTGATACAGCACCTTCATGTCGAAATCCGCGTGCACGCTGAGCAAGCGCTCGGCCGATCCGGCCCATTCCGAGGATGCCAATGCGTTTTCCGGTTACCCGAACGCCCAGCAGATCGCCCTGCCCGATGCGATACCGCCATCCCTGACGCATGATACGGTCATATTCGACGCCCCTCCGAGCAGCGGCGAGCAGCAACATCATGGCATGGTCCGCCGTGCATTCATCGAGCACGCCAGGGGTGTTGGTGATGGCAAGACGACGCGCCCGCGCAGCCAAAAGGTCGATATGATCATAGCCAACGCTGCTGGTGGCGCCGACCCGGACGGTTGCCGGCAGGGCAGCTATGGCGGCGGCGTCCAGCGGCAGCGTGTTGGTGAACAGAATCGCCTCGGCCTGATGAACCGCCGCGGCGCGGATCACCTCCGGGACGGTCATGTCGGCGGGCCCCTCGGCGACAACCGCATCGAACTCCGCGCGGGCGCGGGCCACCACGTCGGTGGTCGTCAGACAGGCCAGCACCAGACGTCGCTTCATCGTCTGCTCTCTCTGATATCGCCATCAACCAAAGGACGCCTGGGTTGATGGACGGCGGGGTTCAATAGATCGTTGCGCGCAGACGCTCCGGATAGTCGCGATCGTATTGTTCGCCATTTATGAGGCCCGCGCTGACATCGGCCAGAATGGTGCCAGTGCTCGGCAGATCCTTGCGAACGAGGTGGTTCTCCGAGTTCCACAACTCTGACCGGACGATTGCCTTGGGGCACTGAAAATAGACCCGCTCGGCCGTCACCACGATCACCGAACGAGGCAAAGTTCCGCGAAACGGAAATCGTCCGGTCAGTTCCGGCGCAACGGAGATCACTGCTCTGCCGTTTACCCGCAGCGTCTCCCCCACGCCTGGGATCAGGAACAACAGCGCCACCCGGTCGTCACGGACAATATTTCGCAAACTGTCGACGCGGTTGTTGCCACGCCGGTCTGGAATCAGCAGGGTCTTGTCGTCGAGTACATGCACAAACCCGGCCGGATCGCCGCGGGGCGACGCATCGAGCCCTTCAGGTCCACTGGTGGCCAGCACCATGAACGGCGAGGCTTCAATCATTGCCCGGTAATGCGGGTGAATGTAGTCGATCTCCTTGGCGATCGCGCCGGGGGAAGATTCGCCATACAGCGCGCTCAGACCCGCTTCGTCCCTGATCAGGCTGTCGCCGCTGATCGCATCCATTCTCCGCCCGCTCCTGTGCTGCCTTGGCCGAAGTGCCTATAATCACCCGGAATAACCCGAACCGACAAGGAGGGAGCGGTCAAGCAAGACGAAACCACGTGCCCGCCGTTAATTTGCGGATAGACGGCCCTGCGCAACCGCACGCCACTGCGTGTCGACCCCGACGCGCCTTGCCCGGTGTGAGCGTCAATTGCAAACGGGCGGGGCGTCAGGCCGGGCAGAGAGTTCCAGCATTGGTGAAGGTGGACGGACCAAGGTTCTTCAGGCATCGCTTCATCGCCAGTAGCAGAGGAGGAAACGACAATGCAGCAACGAAACAAGACCGTGATCGTCACCGGCGCGGCCAGCGGAATAGGGCGGGCCATGGCGATGGGATTGGCGGAGGCCGGGTTCGATGTCATAGCCGTCGACCGCAGCACGTCTGGGCTCGGCACCCTGCCCGCCTCGATCAAGCCGATCGCCGCTGATCTGGCGCGGCCTGATGCGTTCGATAACATCGTTTCGGAGACCCTGTCGGCGTTCGGCAAGATCGACGTCCTTGTCAACAACGCCGGCATCGGCCAGGCCGCTATACGTGCCGATCAGCGGCGGAAACCGTTGCGGTTTTGGGAGGTGACGCCGGAACAATGGAACCAGTTTGTGACGGTGAATGCGACGGCACCGATCATGATGTCACGGGCGGTGTTGCCGCATATGCTGAAGACGAACAGCGGTCGGATCATTACGGTGACGACGAGCCTGGGGACAATGGTGCGAGAGGGCTACCTGCTGTATGGGTCAAGTAAGGCGGCTGCGGAGTCCGCGATGGCCGTGCTGGCCGCGGACCTCGCGGGGACCGGGGTTACCGCGAATGTGCTGGTGCCGGGCGGTGTGACCGATACGCCGCTGGTGGGTGATGCCGGGGACCGGTCGAAAATGTTGCGGCCGCAGATCATGGTGCCGCCGTTGCTGTGGCTGGTCTCGGAGGAGGCGGCGGAGGTCAGCGGCCGGCGATTCATTGCAGCCGACTGGGATACTCGATTGCCGCCAGCCGAGGCCGCCCATGCCGCCGGCGCCCCTGTCGCGTGGCTCAGCATCGCTCGGATGCCGATCGAACCCGGGTAGCCGTGGATGGCGATGGAGAGAAATGGCCTGCTTGATTGACGACGTTGGCGGTTTCACGTTGCCAGGATGCACCCCCTATTGAACATCGACAGTTTAGGGGTTGGAGTATGGATCGGCTTGCTCAACTCAAGGAATTTATCATGCGCTTCGCATTGATCGCTTTGCTGCTACCACTTGCTCTGGCCGGCTGTTTGTCATTCAGCAGCAGCAATCCCTCGCCGCCAGCAAGCAACACCACGATTGTGACTCCCAGTCACTAAACGAGGTTCCGGGCGTCATGGATCTCGCGACAAGGGGGATTGCTTCTTCGTTTCCCTATTCGCGATCACGTTGGGTAGCGAAGCCTGGTGCGTGCCGATCCACCTCGCCGCGCCCATGACCTGACCCGCGAACAGCACGCCGGCGACCGGAATCGGCAGGCCCCCAGCCCGTAGGATATCGGCGGTCCAGGTGTTGCAGGTGTAAAGCCCGTAATAGGTGTCACGGGCAGCGTAATACACGCTCCCTTCATATGGGCCATTGGCCAGCAACATCGGTTCGCCGGCGGCTGAAAGTTCAAGTTCGTGCCACAAGGCCGCCTGGATCTGATAGAGGCCGGCACGGGAGAGCCGTAACGCGACCACGCTCCGCGAGCCGAAGGCCTGTTCGGGCGTGGCGGCCAAGGCAGTCATCAGGAGCGCGCTTTGGCTCGGCAGTAGCGCGCCTAGCATGGCGCCAAAGCCTTTCTCGTGATTGACCAGGAACTGCCGCTCGCCAAAACCGAAGGTGAGGAAACGCACGCCGGGAAAGGGGTTTTCCAGTGCCGCCAAGGGAGCGGCAATTTCCTCGACCGGCAGGCCGATGTCGGTGTGCCATTCACGACGGATCACATAAACGACCGCGTCGTTCGCCGTTGATACGGGAATGGGTGCCGAACAGGCGGCGACCAGCGCGGTCAACAAGAGGCAGAGGAGGCAGACCCTCGATAAACCTTTCCGGCCCCGGCGTTGGCGTTTCAACCGGGTCGGCCTGGAGGCCACTTGGAGGATGGCATCATGGCGCCTCCCGCATCTCGGCCAGGACACCTGCGTAGGCGTCGGGTGTAATCGTCACCGTTCCGTGAAACGGTGAACTCAGTCCGACAATCAGAAGCAACACGAGCACGCCGGATGCGACGAGAGCGGCGGTCATAAGCAAGTGCAGGGCGGGCGCAGGGGCACCGAGCATGAAGCTAAATCCGACCACGAGAACGCCCCCGGACAGGAGCACCATCCAAACCAGGTCGGGGATATTCCCATGCGTCGCGAGCCCCCGGTCACGCCGTACCATCGCGACATCGCTCAGAGCACCGATCAGGAAGTGCTGAATGTTCGACTGGCCTTCCCCGTTCGGCGTCATCCCCAGCACCGTCCGATCGAGGTGCACCAGCAGCGGCTCGGTCGCCGGGACCGTCCGTCCAGCGATCTGGGCAGGCCATTCGATGTCGATAATGTGCGCAAGGTAAGCCATGAGGTCATTGCGCATTGCCGTTCCCGCGGGTTCGGCGACGCCGTAGCTCACGCGGTAGATGTTGCCGATCAAATTTGCCTCGTGGCGGGCCAGAGCCTCGGCCGCGCTGTATTGCTCCCACGCCGTGGTCGCCATGAATGCCAGCAGAACTGCGTAAGTGGTGCCGATGACCGCAAAGATCGCGGCCCCCAGTTCGGTATGCGCACGCCGAACCTCCGCCGGCAGCAGGCGCTGCACCAAAATCTGCATAATCAGGGCAGCCGCGACCCCGGCGACCAGGATGATGGCACCAGACTGCCAGATCGGGTGCATCGTCACCGACATCGACATCATCGCTTGCGCTTCCCGCCCGTGGGTTAAAAGATAGCGTGTCCAAGAGTGTCGCCGATGATACCACGTATCGACTTTGACCCAACCGCCCCCGCGCCGCTGGATGGCGTTCGTGTGGTGGACCTTTCCCGGTTGGTCGCCGGCAACATGGTCAGCCTGCAACTTGCCGATCAGGGCGCCGAGGTCATCAAGGTCGAGGACCCGAAGACGGGCGATCCGCTGCGCGCATGGCGCGTGATGGGATTATCGCTGCACTGGAAGGTGTATTCGCGGAACAAGAAGAGTCTGGCGATCAACCTGCGGCATCAAGCCGGGCGCGACGCGCTGCTGGATCTGCTGGCAACGAGTCAGGTGCTGATCGAGAACTACCGGCCGGGTACGCTCGAGACAATGGGGCTCGGCCCGGACGTGCTGCATGCACGTAATCCCGGCCTCGTCATCGTGCGCATCACCGGATTTGGACAGGACGGCCCATATCGAGACCGGCCCGGGTTTGGCACGCTGGTCGAGGCGATGTCGGGGTTTGCGGCGAAGAATGGATACGGCGATCGGCCGCCGGTGCTGCCGCCGTTGGCGCTGGCGGACATGGTTTCGGGGTTGTATGGCGCCTATGCGGTGATGGTGGCGCTGCGCGTGGTCGAGCGTGGTGGACGCGGCCAGGTGATTGACCTTCCGCTGTTGGAACCGATGATTTCGGTGCTGGGCCCAGACGCGGCTGGATACCGGGTGTCCGGGGCAAAACCGGAGCGGACGGGAAGCCGATCGCTGACGACCTCGCCGCGGAATGTCTATGGCACCAGCGACGGGCGGTTCGTGGCGATCTCCGCGTCCATACAGGCGATGGCGGAACGGCTGTTTCGCGCCATTGGGCGGCCGGACGTGATCGGCGATCCGCGGTTCCGCACCAATACCGATCGGGTGCGGAACATAGAAGCGTGCGACGCGATCGTTGCCGGGTGGATTGCCGAACGGACGCTGGCGGAGAATATGGCTGTGTTCGAGGCCGCCGAGGTGACGGCAACGCCGATCTTCGAAATCGACCAGTTGCTCGACGATCCACATGTGAAGGCGCGCGGCGTTATCGTAGAGGTGCCGGACGACGAGGCTGGATCGGTACTGATGCATAACGTGATACCCCGCCTGTCGGAGACACCGGGGCGGTTGCGGTCGCCGGCGCCGTCGCTGGGGCAGCACACGCGCGCCGTCCTGGAGTCGATCGGATACGGCGCGGATCGGTTGGCCGCTCTGGCTGCCGACGGCGTGATAAAGGAGGGCTAATGGTGCGCGACGATTTGCCGGTGTGGCGATCACTGTTGTTCGTTCCGGTGACATCGGAGAAATTCGTCCGTACCGCGGCCGAGCGAGAAGCGGATGCGATCATTCTGGATCTGGAGGATGCGGTTGTGCCGTCGCAGAAAGAGCACGCTCGGACATTGATCGCCGGGGCGATCCCGCAGGTGTCGCGCAACGGCGCGGATGTGGTGGTGCGGGTGAACCGGCCCTGGCGGTTGCTGGTGCGCGACCTGGAGGCGGCGGTCATTCCGGGCGTGGCGGCGGTGATGCTGACCAAGGTGGATAGTCCGGAGCATGTACAGGCCTGCGCCGAGGTCGTCGCGGAACTGGAAGCCGAACGCGGGCTGCCGGCGGCCGGTCTGAAGTTCATCGCCCTGGTGGAAAACGCTGCTGGCTTCTTCCGGGTCGAGCAAATCGCAAAGTCGCATCCCCGGATCATCGGGTTGAGCTTGGGGTCTGAGGATTTCTCGGCGGACGTAGGTATGCGATCGGAGCCCGAGGGACTGTTCTATCCGAAGCAACAGACGATTTTCGCCGCTCGCGCCGCCGGGATCATGCCGATGGGGTTCATCGGATCGATCGCGGATTTCCGTGACCAGGAGGCATTCAGGGCGATCGTGCGGCGGTCCCGTCGACTTGGGTTCATGTGCGCGAGCGCGGTGCATCCATTACAGGTGTCGGTGCTGAACCAGGAATTCTCCCCCGATCCGGCCGAGGTGGACCGCGCCGAACGGATGATCGCGGCGTACGATGCGGCTTATGCCGCCGGGCTGGGAGCAGTTCAGTTCGAAGGGGCGATGATCGACGTTCCCGTGGTTGAGCGGGCACGGTCGGTGGTCGAGCGAGCCTTGGCATTGCGAGGCAAGCGGTGATCGCGGGCCAGCAGATCGGTTCCGGCGCCATGGTGTTCATTATCAACGTCCACCTGTTAGATACCGCAAAGGAAACCCAGAGGAGACGATATAATGGCGTATACCCCATTCGACCTGACCGGCAAGGTTGCGCTGATTACCGGCGGCAACAGCGGCATCGGCCTGGGAATGGCCCTGGCGATGGCTCAGGCCGGCGCGGATATCGCGATCTGGGGCACCAACGCGGAGAAAAACGCCGCGGCAGCCGAGACGTTGGCGCCAACCGGACGCAAGGTGTTGACGATCAAATGCGATGTCGGCGACGAGGCGGACGTGCAGGCCGCGTTCGGACGCACATTAGAAACGTTTGGCCGGGTCGATGGCTGCTTTGCCAATGCCGGCGTGTCCGGGCGCGGCGGGCACAGCTTCCTGGAAATGACCAGCGCCGAGTGGCACCGCGTGACCCGGGTCAATTTGGACGGCGCGTTTTACACCTTCCGCACTGCAGCGAAGCATATGGTCGAACGCGGCGACGGCGGCGTTCTGGTCGGGACCGCGTCCCTGGCGGCGATTGAGGCAGCGCCCCGCAGCGAGCATTACGCCGCGACCAAGGGCGGCATGATCTCTATGGTCAAGGCGATGGCGGTCGAGTTTGCTCGGTATGGCGTGCGGGCACACTCGATCCTGCCGGGCTGGATCGAGACGAACATGACCGCCAATGCGGTGAGCACGGAGGGGTTCAAGACCAAGGTGCTGCCACGGGTGCCGATGCGGCGCTGGGGCAAAGGTGCCGATTTCGGCGGTATCGCGGTGTATTTGATGAGCTCGGCGTCGAAGTATCACACCGGCGATACGTTCGTGATCGATGGCGGGTATTCGTTGTTTTAGGCCAAACCTCCAATCCGGCCAAACCTCCAATCCGGGAGGAAAAGTGTTGGCGGCTGTGCGACGCTCGGCCAAGTGCCGCCGAGGGCTTGTCACCTCCGCGCCTCCGGAGGCACTGTGCACCCCGCGTTGCGCTGACAGTTCGTGGAGGGACCTTGTCGAAGCAGGCGCTTCGAACTAAACTGCAAAAGTGACAGCGGAGAAGGTTGTCGCACAAAAAGTTGACTCGGTTACGCCTTTGACTCGGCTTCGCTGGCTATGGTGCGATGCGACGTACGCAGCCCGTCTTCTGAATTAAACAAAATGGGGGAAATCAACAGATGACAAGACGTTCGGTTCGAAATGCTTTTTTCCTGGTTCCTATGTTGCTTTCGTCAACTTGCCTTACGGCAGTGGCGGGTGAGGTCACGTCAGCGCGCCTGATGAACGCTGACAAAGAGCCGCAGAATTGGCTGATGGTAAACAAAGACTATTCCTCGCTGCGCTATTCCACCCTCGACCAGATCAATAAGGACAACGTGAAGAACCTCCACGTTGCCTTCACCGTCGCGCTCGGCGGAGTGAACGGGGTCGGAGCAATGGCATTGGGCGGCCACCAAAGCACGCCTCTCGTCGATGACGGTTTCATGTACGTCGTCGATGGGTTTGGCGCGGTGTACAAAATTGACGTGCGGGACCCGGCGAATGCCCAAATCACATGGCTGATGGATCCGGGAAGCAACAAAGCCGATATGTTCACTGCCGCCAATCGTGGCGTCACACTTTACAAGAACTTCGTCATTTCCGTGACCAATGACTGCAAAATCAACTGGACCAAGTCCGACACCGGCGAACTCGTCAAGACGATACAGTTCGATGACATGAAAACGAGCCTTTGCTCGTTGACATCGGCCCCCCTCGTTGTCGACGACAAGCTCATCGTCGGCGGCAGTGGCGGGGATCAGGGCGCCCGTGCTCATATCGACGCGTTCAACGCAGACACCGGCGAGCGGCTGTGGCGGACCTACTCGATTCCCGCGCCGAATGAGCCAGGCGGTGACACCTGGAAGGGTAATACCGAAGCCTGGAAGCATGGCGGCGGTTCGTTCTGGCAAACTGGTTCCTACGACCCAGCCACCAAGCTGACGCTTTGGGGCACCGGTCAGCCGGTTCCGATGTACGATCCAGAATATCGTCCTGGCGACAACCTTTACACTAACTCGACGGTCGCGTTCGACATCGCCACCGGAAAAATGAAGTGGTACTTCCAGTATACGCCCGGCGATTTCTTGGACTATGATGAGGTTGGTATCAGCCAGTTGATCGACACTAAGGTGAATGGCGAAGATCGGAAGATCGTCGCGCACTTCGGCCGCAACGGCTTCTTCTATACACTCGACCGATCCAACGGCCAGTTCATCTCAAGCCACCAGTATGCCGAGAAAGTCAACTGGACGGACGGAATTGATCCAAAGACCGGCAAGCCAGTTGAATACGACGCAAACAAGGACCTGCAGACCTACAAAATCGGCAAGGCTTCCCGGCGCGAGCAAGGCCAGATCGAGGGCTGCCCAAACATCCAGGGCGGGGTCAACTTCTTTCCGACCTCATACAGCGCTCGTACCCATATGTCGTACGGAGCTGGACTCGAGGGCTGCTCGAACATTCTGGTCGATAAGAGTGCCGACGGTGGCGAGAAACCCGCAGGCGCCCCGGGGCATGTATGGTTTGGCGGCGCTTCCTCGAATTCCGAGGAAGTCAAGGGAAGCGTGACCGCTATGGATCCCGCGACCGGGAAGAAAGGCGCTCAAGAGTCATTGCCGCACGCCAGCTATTCCGGCGTCGTGGCGACAGGCGGCGGCTTGGTGTTCACGACAACAGTCGATGGCACCGTCTATGCGCTGGACGACATGACGTCTGAAGCCGCTTTGGAGCTTCAATACCGGCTCGCTCAGCTCCGCTCCGCCAATGACCTACTCGGTCAACGGTAAGCAGTATGTGGCGGTGCTAATCGGTGGAAGCGTTATTGTCAGGGATATGTTGAACAAGACGCCAGGTCATCAGGACCTGCAAAACACGTCCATGCTGTACGTGTTTGCCCTGTAAATCTGCATGCCTGAGTGACGCTCCGCGAAAGCGGAGCGTCACTTAACTCAAGATTTGGGTGGCCCTCCGTCGCAGGCGGAGGGCCATTTCTTTGCGGTCTCGGGACTACTTTTCGGCGTAGGAGGCGCACGTTGATCCGGCCCCGGCGCCGAAGAATTCAGTGCACTGGGCCCGCGTGATAGGGCCCGCACCCTTGATCTTGGCCGCAATATAGTCGGCCAACTCGTCAATTTCATAGAGTTGGAGCGTGACCGTGGCTCGATCCGGGACCTGGTCACCGAGATCCGCGGCTGTCATGTCGTAGCAGCGTTTGTCGGTGTAAGCGAAGCGGTCGAAGTGGGGCATCGGGGTGCCGGGCCGACCACATTGTATCGTCATCCGAATCTGGTCGCGCGTCAGTTGCGTGGTGCGGAGCGACGCCGCCAGTCCCGCCGAGTGCAAGCCGCCATTGCCGTCCCCTGCCCACCCGTGACATTGCGGGCACTGCGCCTTCTGCGACCATATCCGTTGCCCGTCGGCGACCTTGTCCGATTGAGCAGCCGTCGGCCAGGCAAACCCGGTGACCACCGCCAAGGCAACGATCGCGGCAAGGCCAGCCGTTGTGGACCGAGTGGTGAGACAGGGCACTTCATCATTCATAAATTTATTCCTTGTAGGAAACGACAAAACAGCAGAACCCAGCCGCATAGGTTTTACGACCGTGGCTAAATTCAAGGACGATCGATCGCGACGCCAGACGCTCTGCGGAAGCTGCTCGGCAGGGCGAACTGCCCTTGCCAGAGGCCAAGCTTTTTTTCCTTGGCCGCGGCTTCGGACGCAACGTAATCGGTCGTGTCACCCGGCCGGGCAACCGCGAACCCGCGGCTGACGAGTTGTTCATTAATGCTCTGGCCGTTCACGGTGCAGCGTGCAAGCACGCGGCCGTAAATATCAGGCTCGCCAATAACGTCACAGGTAACCGGTCCTTGATCGAGCAAACTTTGAAGATCGTGAACCGCGGCCGACCAACATTGCCAAGGCTTGCCGTCGAGCGTGCAAATCTGCTTGCGCATCACTGAATCAATGCCAAACAACATGACACGTTTATCGTTGATCGCGATGACTGTGGAGTTGATCGCCTTACCCTGTCCGGAAACCTGAGATGCCTTTGCCTCGATGGCACAGGTAAGGGCTACCAGCACTAGTAGTGCTCTGACCATATTCCTCCCTCACTTCGCTTTAATCCGGTGATTGGCGCTCCAGGCACCGGGCTGTTGTCGTTTGCGATTATTGGCATAGTATAGCGATGTTATCGCTTCAGGTGCAAACAGGTGGGCAAGATCGGTGAAGCAGGTTCGCAGAGGCGCGATCGACATCCCCAATGGTCGTAGCTTTTTAAAGGGTTTCGTAGTCGTCCTGCTGATATCGACGGCCGTTGCGGCGATGGCGGACGACGTGCCCTCGGACGTCGTGAACACGGCCGAGCGACAGGCGTTTCTGTCCGGCACAAGCAAAGATTGTCCTGGTTGCGACCTGCGCGGTGTCAGGCTTAAGCGCCGTGACCTGAGCGGTGCCGATCTGACCGGGGCCGATCTCACCGACGCTGTTTTGCACGCCGCGCGACTGACAAACGCGAAACTCGGCCACGCGAAACTGCAGGACGCAAATCTCAACAAAGCCGATATGAAACGTGCCGACTTGACCGGTGCCGACCTTTCCGGGGCGTTACTCTACGCAACCGACCTGAGCGGTGCGAAGCTGAATGACGCGACGATGATCCATGCGCATATGGCGCATTCTCGCGTGACCCGGGCCAAACTGCGGAACGTAAACCTGTCGCGCTCGCTCATCATGGAGGCAGAACTTACGGACTGCGATTTGACTCAAGCCAACTTGAAGCGGGCTGATCTCCACGGCGCGAACTTAGGGCGCTCCGATCTTACGGGGGCCGCAGCGGACCAGGCGGGCTTTGTCGAAGTTCGCGCACGAAACGCCAAGCTGATTAAGATTTCGGCCATCGAGGCCGACTTTTACAAAGCCGACCTCAGCGGCTCAGACCTCACCGACGCGGATTTTCGTAGCTCTCGCCTCGAGGGGGCCAATCTGGACGGGGCCGTGACGACAGGCATGATGGTCAAGGGCGCTCTTCTCGTGGACGGCACGATCGGTCAGTAGCGCCTCATCCCGGGCTGAGATTCTCCGGCAGCACATCCGCCTCGTACATCTCGAACCGAGTCGAGCTCTCAACGGCCTGCGGCTGAGGCACCCCGGAATTGGGATCAATGTATTGCATGCCCTTCTTCTGGAACAGACGCTGCTCGAGAATCAGGTGCACGCCTGACGCCGACTTCTCGCAATGAGTTTTGATAAATTTCGATCCCGCGGCGGTCTCGCCTTCCTCTCGCGCAAGGTCTCGGCACGTCCATCCATCGTCGCCGAAGTTCTGGCGGACGAAATTGGCCAGTTCCCA
Source organism: uncultured Alphaproteobacteria bacterium (assembly GCA_963778125.1). Taxonomy (GTDB): domain Bacteria; phylum Pseudomonadota; class Alphaproteobacteria; order Acetobacterales; family Acetobacteraceae; genus Rhodopila. Next base: position 408,655 of record CAVZTH010000043.1, read on the forward strand.
GTACTCCAGGCGACCGCGGGGTAGGTGCTGGCGCGGGTCGGTCACCATCCGTTCGCCGCGGACCCGGCCCGCCTCGTCGAACAGAATCGACGCGACGATCGGGAACTCGAAGGCCGTGGTGCCCGCGTACATCTTGATCTCCGGCTTGATGTCCAGAGCTCGCGCGACAAATTCGCGTTCGTCGTCATATTCGAAGTAAACCTCGCGGAGCCCCGAGGCTTCCGGTTTGCACTTCTTGAACGCCGCGAAATTGGGCAGCGGAACCGAAGGTGGCCCGCCGTTCGTGCCGCATGCGTAATTAACATACTCGTCCGGGATGGCCGAGACGGCATCGCCGATGTGAATGTCCCAAATGTTAAACCGCTTTGACGGCTCCGATGACTGAGGCCATGCAGCCGGCGTGAGACAACAGAGATATGCTACCAACGACCCGACCGCACCCAGTGTTCTTCTCATCGCAATGTCCTTGAACTCCCCAGCTCCGCTCGGGTCAAAACCGACACGTTGTCTCCGGCGCGTCGACCCCGAGCGTGTCCAGCACGTTCGTCTGGTGCAGGAACTGCGGCAACGGCGCTCGATCGATGACCGCATCGGCGGTGCTCAGCAGCACTGGTGCCCGAAGCTGGTGATCCCACGCGCGAAAGCTGCCTGGATTCCCCTTCACAGTGTCAAGATTCATCTTGTCGCTGAGCAAAAACGTCCTCACCGCATCGAAGTCGGTGGAGTGCGAGTGCACAGTTGCGTCGGTGACCGCCTTCACGGCTTCCCACGCCGCCCAGTCACCGCCGTTCATGCGCCGCCCCGGCGATAATTTCTCGAAACGATGCTGCAGTTGCACAGCGGCATCTCGGTCCCAACTCCAGGACCACGCCGTCGGCGTCAGCCCCGCGCTTCCGACGATCGGCCGCGGAAGACTCGTCTCATATGAAACGTAACGACCGAACTCTCCGCTGCTGTCGGCCACGTAGACCACGTCGTAGCTTACCCCCGTCGTCATCAGCGCTACGTTGTTTTCCGCGCGATTACGGGGGTCGTTAGATAGTAGGAATGGTCTCGTATCGACGATTTTGATGCCGAACTTCTTAACCGAGTGCTGCAGGGCGGCCACCATAGCAGCATCCTCAGGGGTCGGCCCCTGCAAGACCAGGATCTGCGGCCAACGCCTCGCCGCGAGAAACTGTACCAGCGCATCCGAGAGCATAGATTCGCTCGGATAGGTATGAATGACATTCGACGAGCAGTCGGCACCCCGCAGCGCGTCATCCGGGGCTGAAACATTGAACAGCACCACCGGCTTGTCCGGCGAACCGGTGAGCCAGATCCCGCAGCGCGGATGCCGGCAGATCGGCAAGGATGAAGTGAACGTCCTCGGACTCGATCCAGCCGGAGATCTGCCGCGCGAGGTCGTCGACCGACTTCGCGGTGGCCTTCTCCATGGAGAAGTCGACCTTGATGACCCGCCCGATGGCCCGTGCGTCGTCCAATGCCACCTGGCTCCCTTGATAGGGACGCCCAAGGTCGGGAAACACAATTCCGGAACGAGCACCGTTGTCGGCATATCGCGGATCATCCGCCAACTCGACGTAACCGAGCTTCATCGCCTTTGACGGGGCCTGTTGGCCAAAAGCAACGTTCCACAGACAGAAATATGCCCATTCCGATAGCGATCGCGGCCGCCATCAGGCTCCGGCAGACGCGCTCAATCATCGACGCGGACCGTGTGAGGAACACGACCAACCGGGACGGCGCGAACCGGCTTGCGGCTCGCCATGTCCACGATTGAGACATCGTCGCTCAGACCATTGGCGACAAAGAGTGTCTTCTCGTCGGGGCTGAGAGCGACGCCCCAGGCGCGGTTTCCAACCAGCACATAGTCTTCGATCTTGTGCGTTGCAGTATTAACAAATGCGATGTGGTTCGAGCGTCCGAGCGCGATAATGGCGGTTTTGCCGTCTTTGGTCATGGTCATGCCGACGGGCGTGACATCGACCTGTCGAAATCCCGGCGGCAAGAAATTGATGTCCATCGAGACCTGATTGGTCGCGCGATCGATGACGGATACCTGTCCGGACAGTTCGTTCGTTACCCAGAGTTCCTTCCCGTTCGGCAGCAAGAGAAAGCGTCTCGGCCGCGTGCCAACGATTATGTTGTCCGTTACCACCCCTTCGGCGAGGTCGATGACGTGCACCATGTCGGTTACCTCGGAGGTGACGTAGAGTGTTTTTCCATCGTCACTAATCGCGATACCTTCCGGTTCCGCCCCAGTGGCAATTTCACGCACGATGATCTTGTCGGCGATGCTGATCTCCTGAACCGCGGATCCTTCTTCGTTGGAGACGTAGATCTCCTTCCCGTCACGACTGAGCTGGAACAGTTCAGGGCTTGATCCGGTTGGAATGTGATCCACAACCTTCAGATTTGCCACGTCGATCACATCGATGACGTCGTCATCTCCGCAGGCTACCAGGAGTTGCTCGTGGTCGTTGGTAAACTGCATGTCGCGGGGACGGTGGGATGTGTCGATCCACTTGATGACCCGATAGTCCTGCTTGGGATCGAGCACCGCTATATTGTTCGTCTTCTCGTTGCTGACAAAGACATATCCCGTGCCTTTGGCGTTCGCTTGCGCCATTAGCACGAGCCCGAAAAACAACATTGCAATGACGCGCCGAAGCACCGGTGAGTGATCAGACATGTGAGAGCGATCGCCGCATCTCTTCTGGATTACGCACTGGTTCGCGGCAGCTCACGAGGGCTGAGCAATTATGCAATTACGTTTCCTACCACCTTTTGCCCCTTATAGCGGGGCTACGCCTGTTTGGTCCATGTCCGGGGCGGCGCTATTACAAACATTGCGCGGGATTAACCCTTCGGCACACTCGCCGACTAGTGCTTGAGCTGATCCGCCACCTTGTCGAGTCCGGCTTGAACGCAGGGCTCGTCGACGCCAGGGGATCCAGAAACGCCAACCCCGCCGATGACTTCATCGCCGACCTTGACCGGCAATCCGCCAGGAATGGCGATCACGTTCGGCAACGTCACTTGCTGGCGGACAACCGGGTTATCGCTGGCATAGCGCTTGGCGTAGTCAGTCGTTGAGGTGCGGAAGCTAAGCGCGGTGTACGCCTTTCGCCGCGCATTCTCCATGGTGTGCGGGGCGGCATTGTCGCCGCGCAACGCCACCATGACCTCACCGGCGCGGTCAACGACGACGGCGGAAACGCCATACCCCTTCGCCTTGCAGCTTTCGATCGCCTCCTCCGCGATCGTTTTGGCCATCGGGTAGGAAAGATCACTGTGCGTGATCAATTGCGCATGGGCGGACGCGACAAAGGTCCCGACGAGGCCAATCAGAGCGAGCCGGGGCAGTGCTGGCGAGCATGTCGATGTTCTCCTAGTATCCACTCGTGAACTGTGCCGGAAATCTGTCCGTGAGCATTATGCCGCCACCGCAGGAATGGTTCGGCCAGCCGCGGGCACGGGGGTGGTCGTGGTAAGCTCGTCAAACCGCAAAAGGCGTCCCGCATTCGCCATCACCGCTAACGTGCCGGCGTTGTGCAGGACAGCAGCTACAAGGGCGCCCTCCGCCCCCAGCAACCCAGTCGCGGCCAGCGCAACGATCGCCAGGGTCCAGCCTAATCCGAGCCCGACATTGGCATGAATGGTCCGACGGCAGCGGCGGCTGAGCCGGATAGCGGTCGCTAGCCGGCGCAGGTCACTGGTCATCAGCACCAGATCGGCCGAGGCCAGCGCGACGTCGGTCCCGGCGGCGCCCATCGCGACCCCGACAGCGCCGGCACGCAGGGCCAGCAAGTCGTTGATACCATCGCCGACTACAAGTGGCCGATAGCCGGCGCGGGTCTGCGCCAGCACGGCATCGAGCTTTTGTTCCGGCAGTGCCTCCGCCCGCACCTCGGCGATACCGAGAAAGCGGCCAATCCTTGCCGCAACGCTAGCGCGGTCCCCGGTCAACAGCAGTTGGCGATCAAGCCCCATCGCGCGCAGTTCGGCCAGAGCCTCGCGCGCCTCGGGCCGTGGTTCGTCGGCCAGCAACAGCCAGCCAAGGAACCGGCCGGAGCGTGCAACCCCGGCCACCGGACCGTCATGCGCTGGGGGTGACGAGGCCGGGATGCCAAGCTGTCCGAACAATTCGGGGCGCCCCAGTGCGGCGTCCGCACCATCCAGCGTCGCGGTGACCCCGAGACCCGGGATCTCCCGCACCGCCTCGGCGATGCAACCGGGCGGCCGGGAAGTGGCCAGCGCGCGGCTGACCGGGTGGCGGCTCGCCGCGCCAAGTGCCGCCGCCGCTTCCAACAGGGCTTCGGGCTCGACGCCAGGCTCCGGCCGAACCGCAGCCAACCGCAATTCTCCCAAGGTGACGGTGCCGGTTTTGTCCAGGACGAGGCTGTCAACCAGCGCAAGGTGCTCGAGGAAGGCCGAGCCCTTTACCAGGATGCCGTGTCGTGCCGCGACCGCAATGGCGGCGACCGAGGTAGCTGGGGCGGCCAGGACCAGAGCGCAGGGGCAGGAGGCGACCAGCACCGCGAGCATCGCCGGTGTGCTGCCGGTCGCCAGCCACAGCCCGGCGGCGGCGAGCAGGACCAGCACGAGGTAGCGGCCGGCATAGCGCTCCAGCAGCCGGCTGACCGGGGGCTTCGCCCGTTCGGCGGCAGCGCATCAGCGCGATCACCCGGCCGAGGGTGGTGGCGGTGCCGGTGCGGTCGATACGGACAGTCAGGACGCCGTCGAGATTGACCGCGCCGGCGAAGACCGTCGCGCCCGGCCCGACGTCCTCCGGCACCAATTCGCCGGTGAGCGAAGCTGTGTCGAGGCTGGCGTCACCGCTTTCCACCACGCCATCGGCTGGAACCAGGTCGCCGGCGCGCAGCCGCACCCGCTCGCCTGCTCGCAGCGCGGAAGTGGGCACCTCCTCTTCCTCGCCGGAGTCCAGCACGCGTCGGGTTCGACCCTGGGTCAGCCGGCCGAGAGCGGCAATCGCTTCGCGCGAACCGAGCAGCGAACGCTCTTCCAGCACATGGCCGACGGTCATCACCATGGGGAGCAGAGCGGCAGTTATCAGGTCTCCGGCGGCCCATGCCGCCACCAGGGCCAGCGCGATCAGTTGGTCGGTGATGCCATGCAGGTCGGGATGGCGCAGGCTATGCCAGGCAGCGGCCAGCGCCGGAATCGCGACCAGCGCGGCGGCGGCTCCGGCTACCAGTTCGGCCACATCGGCCTGATCCGGCGCCAACAGGCGCAGTCCGATGGCCAGCAGCAGAAGGCCGCCCGCCAGCATCGCCAGGGTCAACTGCACACCGAGCAGGCGCCGTTCCGATCGGCTGAGAAGGGCGGGGGCACTCATCGCGGAGCGCGAGGACCTGGCAGCAGCAACCGCGACACGTCGTCGGGATCGACGGCAGTTGACCTCGCGGGCGCGCGCCGAGCAGGGCACCTGCCCTGGCGTTGTAGAGGGCACGGCGCTGCTCGGCTCCGGCATCGCCTTGCATCTTGCCGGCAAACCCCGCCATCAGTGCCGCGGCGGAGGTGGCCTCGGCCCGACGCTCGGCCGCCCGAGCCTCGCCATCGGCAAGGATTTCGAGCCGCTTCTGGCGGGCGGCAGTCGCCGTGCGGGTCGCCTCGGTTCGCGCGTCGGCGATGGCGGCGTCGGCTGTTTGGGTCGCCATCAGCACGCGGTCGAATGCGGCCTTGGCGCCGCCGGGAAGCGCAGCGGACACATCGACCCGGCTGATCCGCACACCGAGACCGGCACCCTGCTCCGTCAGCACGTCGAGACGCCGGTTGGTCTCGCGCACCAGATCGGAGCGGAACGCTTCCCGGCTGGCACTACCCGTGCCGGCGGCGCCGGGAGCGGCGACGAGGATCGTGTCGAGCGAGCGGGTTGCACAAACGGCGACCGCACTCGCGGCGAAGATCCGGTCGAGGGCGGCAGGCACGTGCTGTTCTGCCAGCAAATAGGCCTGCGGGTCGTCGATCTGGTAGAACAATGTCGCTTGCAGGTGGACGATCCCGGTCTCGCCGGTAAGCAGAAACGCCGCGTTGCTGCGCGCGTCGGGACTGACCTGGAACTCCGGCGGTTGACCGGTGAGGGCGACCGGCGTGCTGTCGAAACGATGCACCGGCTGTGCGATCTGCCGGTCCGATCCTGGCAGCAGTACAACCTGCTCGATCGGCTGGGGCCAGGCGAGCAGCAGGCCGGGCCCCTCGAATTCGGGTGACGGCGCCCAGCCGCAGCACGGCGGCGCGGGCGTCCGGCGGCACGACGCGCAGGTTGGACGCACCCCAGGCAAGCGCCAGCACCGCCAATGGCCACGAACAGAAAGCCGAAGGCCAGACGGATCGCTTGTTCCCAAGCGCCGGCGACCGGCAGGATCACTTCGGTGGATCCGGCGTTTGCTCGACCGGGGGTGGCGCTTGCGACACTTGGCCTTGAGGGGTCCGTGCTTGGGACGCGTGCTCGCTCGTCGTTCCAGCCGGACCATCGACCAAGACACGGAATGGAACGGCGTCGGTGCGCAGTATCAAACGCGTGTTCTGGCCGATCACCGAGTCGAGTGTGTCGAAGGAACGCAGCATGACGTAAAGACCAGGGTCCTCGGCATAGGCCCGTCCGGCGATCTCCGCGGCCTCTACCCGCGCCTTGGCCTCGGTGGCGGCTGCTTCCTCATGCGCCCGCGCCACCGTCACGCGCGCGTCGCGGTCCGCGGCGGCGCGGATTTCCGCGGCGATGCGCTCACCCTCCGCCATATGCTCTGTCGCGACGGTCTGCCGCTCGGCCCGCATCCGCGCCACCGTCGCGGCTAGGGTTTCAGCGGGCAAGGTCAGGCTCTCGATACCAACCTGACGCAGGGTCACGCCGTAGCTGCTGAGGATCTGATCCTGCAGCCGCGCTCGTAGCCGGTCCTCGAAGGCCGCGAGCTTCACCTTGGCGGGATCAGTGTTGACCAGGGCCGCGAGGTCGAAGCCGCTCGCGGTGATCTCCAGGGCGGAGCGCAGGAAACTGCGCAATTGCTCGGCCGCCTCGTCCGGCTGGTTGCGCACCGCGCGCAGGAACTGCGTCACCCGCTCGCCCTCGGCGGGCACCTGCCAGGCGACATAAGCCTGCACCAGGACGCGCAGTCCGTCGCGCGTGCCGACATCCTGCAACCCAGTGGAGGTGGTGCGCAGACGCATGTCGACGCGAGTGGCGCGATCGATCGGGGCGGGCAGCCGCCACGTCAGGCCAGGCTGCGTAACGACCCGCACCGGATCACCAAATCGGGTCATCACGACACTTTCGCCGGGGCCGACCAGCACCAGACAGGTTGTCAGGACGAACAGCACGACCACCAACCCGGCCACCCCGAAACGAAGCGGCGCGCCGGTCCGCCACCATTGCTGCGGCGTCGCCCCGTGCTCCTCGTGCGCGTGCCCGTGCCCATCGTCGTGGCCGTGGTCATGGTCGTGGTGATGATGATGCAGCAGCATGATGGTCTCCGCTCAGGGCGGTGTCGCTATGGTCGGGGCGAGGTCGCGCAGATCAAGCGTCGGCGCTTCCGTGCCGGCAAGGCGGTGATCGAGCACCAACAACTGTGCCCGAGGCAGCGCCGTTCGGATGTGCGCGAGCCAGCGTTCGAGCCGGAAGGCATCGGGTTCGGCGCTGTCGGCGGTGCGGTCGGCGGCTGAACAGCGTGTGGTCGGAATTTGCCTTCGCGGTAATCTCGGCCGCTGTCGCGGTCGCGGTATAGGTCGCGAGATCGGCTTTGGTGCGAGCGGCGGCAGCGGTCTTGGCGGCCGCACCGGCCTCATCCGCCACCGCCACGCGCGCCCTGATCTCCGCGGATTCGACGTTGTGCCACGCGTCAGCGGCGGAGGGCGGCGGGTGGATCGCCTCCACCACGACCGCGACGATCTCCTCGCCGGTGGCCAAACGGTCGAGATCCTGCTGCAACGCCACGCGGATCGCATCGGTGAACGTCGCACGGTCCTCGCCGAGCACGCCAGCCAGCGTGCGGGATGCGAAATAGGTCGCGAGAAGCCGGCCCGCCGTCGCGCGCACCAGAGCGTCTGGGTCGGTGACGCCATAGGTCGCTTGCAGCGCCGCTGCGTCAGACAGGCCGATGCGCGTGATCAGCCGCAAATCGACGTCCACCCGCTGGAACCCCTGGCCGGATGCGGCCGGGCTGGCAATAAGATAGGTGGTCTCGCCGGGATGCGCCCGGTCCCAGAGGCGGTCGGCGGCCTGGGGTGGCGGGTCCTCGGCACGAGGCGGAGCCAGTCCAGCGTCCTGCCCGGATATCGGACCGGCCAGGGTCAATTCGTGGAGAACCCCCCGTTCCACGCGCCGGGGAACACCGAGCGGCCAAGGCAGAATCAAGTGGAGGCCCGGTCCCAGCACCGCGATCGGGCGGCCGAACTGCTCATAGACCGCTCGCTGGTCCAGCGGCAGCGCCACGAGACCGGTGAGCCCCCACGCCAGCAACGCCAGCAGCAGACCGATCGGGAGGAGCGCCCGGCCGGCAAAACCGAGCGCCCAGCTTCGCGAAAGATCGATCCCCCATTGCTGCGTGACCGCTTGATTGACCGCCGCGAGATGAGGCAGGCGCAGTCGAATGCAGGCCGCCACCGCGCTGGAGGCTGCGGGACGCGCCACAGAGGACGCTGGCGTTGGCAGGAACAAGGCAGCCACGCCGCGCAAAACGAATTCCGCGGCAAGCAGCAGAACCAGCGCAGCGAGAGCGGGAACCAGCACAGCGGCAATCGGAAAAGCGCTGCCTTGCAGCATCAACGCCAGCCCCAGCCCGAGCTGCACCAGCAGGACCGCTCGCAACAACGCGGCAAGTCCAGCCGCCTCAGCAAGCGTGGTGGCGGGAACGGCGGCCCAGGAGCGCTCCAGCACCAGGATCGGAAACGCCAGCAGCACCATGCCGCCGCCGACGGCCATCAACATGTCTGACGGAGGCAGAGCGGGGGCGTGCCAAGCCCCGAGCACGATCGCCCCGATCACCAGACCGGCGCCAATCGCCAGTGTTGGCTGAGGCCAGGACCCCTAAAGCATCTCTCCCGCGCGGGCCTGAACCAGGAGCAGCGTCGCGGCGAAGCCCGCGGCGGCAAGCAGCAGAATGCCGGCTAGGCACGACACCGCCAGCACGGGCAAAGCGTCGAAAATCAGCGGGGCAGCGAGCAAAGTCAGCGCGGCAACGGTGCAGCCTAGCGCACTGCCGAGCAGCAGGCCCGCTCGGGGAGGTTGGGCCGTTCTGCTAGCTCCGTCTGCCTCTTGCAGCGGCACGGGCCTGTCGTCGTGCTGGTCCATCGGTGTCGGGCTATTGCTGCGCGTCGTGTGCCGGAAGCATGCCGATATAGCCGGTTATGTCGGCATACCAGATATTTCCGTCGCGATCGGCGGCGACCGTATAGGGCTTTGCGCGCGACCGCGGCAGGCGGAAGCTGACGACCTGCCCATTGCGAAGCCGGCCGAGGCTGCCATCGCTCAACATTCCGAACCACACCGACCCGTCAGGCGCGACGGCCAGCCCAGACAATGCCGCCGCACGTTCGCCGACCGGAAATTCTTGGATCGCCTCGCCAACCAGTCGCCCAATCGTGTTGGTGCGGTATTCGAGGAACCAGACCGCGTCGTCGGGACCGATCGCGACATCCGAAGGCACCGAGGCGGCGCTTGGCAGATCGAAGGCTTTGATCGCACCGTCGGTGCCGACGCGGACGATCTGGTCGCCCGACTGCAAGCTGGCCCACGCAGTGCCGTCCGGCGCGACGGCGACGCCGTAGGGTCCGCCGCGCGGCGAATCGTAGTAGTGGCGGATCAGCTTGCCATCGCGGATTTCACTGATACTGTATCCGGTTTCTTCAGCGAACCAGACTGTCCCATTGCCGCCTACCGCAAGCCGGCCGAGCCTTACACTCGGCGTGTCTAGCGGGATGCGGGTCACCTCGCCCGAAACCGCGACGCGGGAGATCGAGTGTGCTGCGTTGTCGGTGAACCACGCGCTGCCGTCCGGCGCCACGGCAAGGCCAACGGGCTCGATCGACTTGATGCCGGTCGGCAGGAACTCGATGCGTCCGTCGCGCAACCGGCCGATCACGTCGCTGAGGTCGATGCTGAACCACACCGAGCCGTCCGGGCCGGCTGCAATCGCGGTCGGCATCTTGGCGCCCCCCAGCACCTCATACTCGACGAAATGCCGCGGAGGGCTGCTCGGAAGCAGGGCAAAAAAGACGCCCACGGCGGCTATGGCGACAAGGATGGCGCCTGCCACCCCCAACAAAAGCGGCCGACTCAACCGCGGGCGCTGTAACGTGAGGCTCACCGCGCCGTGCCTGCAATGTCGCGCCGTTGGCGCACCAGCCAGACGACCAGCATTATGCTGCCAAATGACAGCAACAGCAGGAAAGCAAGGCCGCCTAGCAGGTCCATCGGATCGACCCGCGCCAGCAGGTTGCTGCCCTCCAAAGCACCGCGCCAGACCTCCGGATACGGGATCAGCGAATAAACGATGTAGAGCACGCCTGGATTTGCGGGATCCCGGGCCAGCGGACCGGCTTCCAGATGGATCGGCAGGTTGCCTTCCTCCAATACCCAATGAGCGCCCGCATCGGTGCTGCGGAAGGTGCCGCGATGCGTCGTGACGACAAGCGTTTCCGCGGCGGGATCAGCGGCAATGCCACGCACCACCGTGTGCGCCTCAGGCAACACGCCTCCAACCGCCCGCCAACTCACGCCGCCGTCGCTACTGACGTGCAGCCGGTTCGCGGCCGCCACCCAGAGGCGGCCGGCGACCGCGGGATCGGGAATAACGGTCTCGATCTGTTCCGTTGTATCGCCGACGAGCCGTTGCTGCCAACGCTTTCCACCGTCCGTGCTGGCCAATAGACGACCATGGGCGGTGGCGAACAGTGTCTCGGACGGCTGGCGAAGCAGGGCAAGTGTTTCGAAACCGTTCGCATCATCAGCATCCGCCACCGTCGCGAAGTGCGCGCCACCATCATTGCTGCTGAATAGCCGATCCCGGCCAAGCAAATAGATCCGGCCCGGCGACCCTGCAAACACAATGCTACGGCCCGGGGCTGCTTCGGTCGGAGCCTCGGATCGGCCCCAGCGTCCGTCGAAATTCCGATACACACCGCCGGGCGCCACGCACACCACCGTGGTTCCATCAGGCGAAAAAGCAACGGCAAATACCGCGCCATTGATCAGGGTTGGAGCCTCTCTCGCCCAGCTACGGCCGCCGTTGACCGAGGTCCACAGTCCGGAATCGGTGCCCATCAACAAGTGGTTCGCATCGCGCGGGTCGACAGCAACGGTTAGCGCCGCGTTGAGGTACAATCCGACATCCGCATTAAGCCAGGCACCGCCCATGCTGCGCGACCGAAAGAGGCCGCCATAAGCACTCGCGTCATGCGCCGACCCTGGCGTTGGCACTGATGAAGCAACCAGCGCGAGGAACAACAACACGCGCGCCATTTGAGGCATGTTCCGGCTCACTCGCGCGCCGGCTGGAACAAGGCAGGCGGCCCGTCACCGGACCGCCTGTCAGATACGCTACGCATCAACATTACGGATGGCGTGATTTCTCGCCTGGAGCCAACGCAATCTCGGCAAAGTGTGAGCCATTCGGGCCTGCCCAGGAGTTCTTCGTGAGTGGGTATTTGTCCGTGTAAGTCAACGGCTCATGCGCTGCGACGCAGTTGTTGTAACCGCCGGTGATCTTGTAACACTTCTCGTACGCGAGCATCTGCTGCACTGTATCGGTCTGCTGAATGTTCGCCGGCATCCAGTCGCGGATCCCTTCCCACGACGAATACACATCCGAGCCGAACACCAATTTGCCGATACTCGTCGGCACTTCCAGCAGTTGCGAGCCCGCGGTATGTCCCCGGAAAGCAGGGTGGATGATAACGCCAGGCGAAATCTCCAATTCACCGTCAACGACGATCGCCTGTCCATGCAGCACCTTGCCGTAGACCTGCTCAAGCGTCAGCGGTTCAAAACCGCAGGCCGGCGAACGGGTGCAACCACCGGGCGAGTTGTTCACCGCGCTGATGTGCGGGTTCGGGTAGTTCAGCGCCCATTCGACACCACGCAACTCCTCGCGTTGCACATACAACGTGGCATTCGGAAAATCGAGCAACTGTCCCGCGTGATCCCAATGGGCGTGGCCGATGACGATCTTCTTAACGTCGGCGGGATCCAGACCCAGCAGTTTGATTTGCTCAGGCAACGGCGTGAAATGCTCAAAATGCGTCATCTTGTGGTATTCGGTCTGCTTCCAGCCCGAATCCGCGAGGATGATTTCATTCCCGCACTTTATGATGCCGATATTGACCGGCAGATCAACGGTGTTGATGTTGTGCATCGGGCTATCACTGCCCGGAACGAACGCCCGGTCAGGCATGAACGCGCCCATCGGAACGCCCATAAAGCGACCGCCTTCGGCCAGCCAGGCCGAACAGACTGGCGCGGGCTGGGCCTGAGCGGGAGCCGTCGCCGCGGAGAGAGCCACCCCCCCCGCTCCCAGCGCGCCCACGAGCGCTAGTGCTTGAACCATCGTCTTCATCGGTACTTTCCTCCCTTGGAACCTTAGTACTCTCGTTGTGCCTGCGTGAGGTTCATCAAACAGACGGTGAACTGGTTGGCCTAGTTCGGCTTATGCTCCCCGGGCCATAATATATCGCCGACTTTCACAAGCTCCTCTGCGGCACGTTCGCTTTTGCTCTGAGCGTTGATCAGGTGCCCCTCGTCGCCGTCGCGTGCCACTTCCATCATTTCTGTGGCGGATTGCTCGTAAAGGACCAGCAACGCCACATAACGTTCGCGCACCGGTTGCATCGACGGGGGGGCTGCAGATCGCCGCGACCTTCCCCTGCGTATCGAGAAAAATCTGCCGGAGCGGCGTCAACTTCTCTGCCAGGCGGTTGGCATCGTGATCATCCACCGCGAACGTCATCCCTGCGGAAGTCAGTCGTCCAGCTGACGCTTCAACAATCTCTTGGTGCAGCGGCCACAGAGCCTCGGCGAACGCCTCTTCTTCCGCGCTCAGCGGCGGCAGTTTTGGACCAGGCGATTCGTGCTCGACGCTCATGGAACTCAGGCCCGTGCCCGACGCCGTCTCCCGCTGTAGAGAAACGACAACAACCGCCAGCAACGCAATGAAGGCGCCAGGCAGTAAAAACAACGCGCTACGAGAGAATGCCAGTGGCAATGTCCGACGCTTTCCCCTTTCTTAAAACTAGGGTAATTGGGAATTAATGGATGGTCAATAAGGCATCTCGCCTCGTTCGGACGGCTCGCGCCAGACGGCGGGTCGGATCGCTGGCGAAAGTAACGGGAGAGGAAGCGATCAGCCGATGCATCAGGCGTTGTTCTATCTGGCGTCCAGCTTCTGGGCTGGCGTGGTGCATGCTGCAACGCCTGGACACGGCAAGACGATCGCCGCGGCCTATATCGTCGGCGCGCGGGGCCGGCCCGTCGATGCGGTGATACTCGGTGTCTTTGTTACGCTCTCGCATGTCAGCGGTATTGTGCTCATCGGCTTGCTCGCATCGCTCGGGTCAAGCTGGCTGGTCCCCGCCCGGACCGAGGTGCTGCTCGCGCTGGCGATGGCGCTGCTGGTTCTCGGGCTCGGGCTATGGATGCTGTGGACGCAGCGCGGGCTGATCGCCGCCGCGTTTCCAAGGCCGAAGCCAGGAATCGTGCACACCCACGCGCACCATCTTCATCACACTCACACGGGTGCTGACCACCATCACCACGCCAATGTTGACCACTCCAGTCACGCATATATCAGCGCCGATCACGCTCAACATGTGCATGCCCACGGCGGTACCGGTTACCACGACCACGACCACGACCACGACCACGACCACGACCACGGCGATGCCCCGGGCCAGTCGCCCAGCGATCCCGAGGAGGTTGTCTGGCATAGCCATGGCTGGGGTACCAAGCATGCGCATCGGCTCGACTTGGTGACCGGCGAACGCCCGCGGCTGTCCGTACTGATCACCCTCAGCATCGCCGGCGGAATTCTGCCGGACCCGGCGGCATTGGCCATTCTGCTGGGGGCGCTGTCCACCGGTCGGGTGGTCCTGGGTCTCGTGACGGTTCTGGTGTTCAGCCTCGGCTTTGCGCTTACGCTCGTTGCGGTGGGAATTGTGGCCGCACAAATTGGCCGCCGCGTGCTGGGGTGGCTGGACAGCGTGTGGGCGCTCCGGCTGCAATTGGCGACGACACTGCTGATCATCGGGATGGGGGCTTGGCTCACCCTACAAGCGGTCCGCCAGTTCGCTCCCGCGCTGTCGCTCTGACTTGGGCCCGAGCCGGTTCACTATGAAGAGGGAGGCCATGGCGGGTTCGACACTTGGGATCTTGAGCGGCACAAGCGGTCTCCGGCGACGCCTGTTCGGCATTTACGCGCTGCTCGCGGTGTTCAACATTCTGGTCTGGGTTTGGGCGCTGGCGAGCTTTTGGCGCTTCCCCGTGCCGCTGGGTACCGCGCTTCTTGCTTATAGCCTGGGACTGCGTCATGCGGTCGATGCCGATCACATAGCAGCAATAGACAATGTGACCCGCAAGCTCATGCAGCAGGGCGAGCGCCCCATTAGCGTAGGACTTTACTTTTCCCTCGGGCATTCAACGGTCGTCGTGCTGGCGTCGATCTTCGTGGCATTGGCAGCGGCGACGTTCAAAACTCAACTCGAGTCCGTGCACGTGATCGGCGGTATCATCGGCACGCTGGTTTCGGCGGCTTTTTTTGCTGGCGATTGCCGCCGTCAACCTGACAATTTTCCTCGGCGTCTTTCGCGCTTTCCGGCACGTGTGCGGCGGCGGCGCCTATGTCGAGGAGGACATGGATCTGCTGCTGGCCAAGGGTGGATTCCTCGCGCGGATCTTCCGCCCGCTCTTCGCGATGGTCACCCGGAGTTGGCATATGTATCCACTCGGCTTCCTGTTCGGCCTAGGCTTCGACACCGCGACCGAGATCGGACTGATCGGCATCTCCGCCGCCGAAGCGTCGAAGGGTTTGCCGATATGGTCGATATTGGTATTCCCGGCGCTTTTCACCGCGGGAATGACGCTGATCGACACTACTGACAGCGTGCTGATGGTGGGCGCTTATGGCTGGGCGTTTCTCAAGCCCATCCGCAAGCTTTACTACAACATGACTATCACGGCCGTCTCGATCATCGTGGCGCTCGTTGTCGGGGGTATCGAAACGCTCGGATTGATCGGCAGCCAGCTCAGTCTCTCGGGCCGGTTCTGGCAGACAATCGGTAGCCTGAACGATAATTTTGGCACATTGGGCTATCTGATCATTGGCATTTTCATCGTCAGCTGGGTGATCTCGCTCGCCGCCTATCGATTGGGTGGCTACGACGACTGAGCCCAACGCCCGCTGGCATGGCGTTTGCGTCGCCTTTGACGAAACAATGCTTCGGGAGAAAGATAATACATGAAGAAGTCGATTTTCGCGGCCGTCTCGCTGGCAGCCGCACTTTTGGTCTCCGGCCATGCCGGGGCTGACGGGCTCGACTATTTCGAAGCTCAGCTCAAGCCGTTCTACGACAAACCAAACTTCGTGGCCGCCGGCCCCGAGTTCGACGCCAAGGCCTGCATGGCCGGCAAATCGATCTTCAGCATTCCGGTCTCGTCCGCCAACCCGTTCACCGCCAACATCGAGAAGGCGATGGCTGCTGCTGCCGCGAAGGTGGGCTTCAAGTTCACGACCTGGGAGAACCAAGGCCAAAGCTCGCAATGGGTGCAGGGCATGAACGCCGCCATGAACGAAAAGGCGAGCCTGATCGATCTGCTGGCAGGAACCGATCCGCGGGTGCTGGTGCCACAGGTTCGCGCGGCGAAGGCGGCCGGCGTTCCCGTCGTGCCATCCCACTACAACGGCAAGGAACAATCTTCCATCGTTCGCAAAGATGCCGATGCCGACATCCCGATAGACTACTTCAAGGCAGGGGCGATGCTCGTGGATTGGGCAGTCGTCCAGACAAAGGGCGACATGAACGCTCTGGTGCTTATCTCCACTGGCCCGCTGTCCACCGACAGCATGATGGCCGGGATCAACGCGGAACTGAAGCATTGCGAGCACTGCAAGACCAAGGTGATGAACTTCCCCGTGGTGGACTGGGGGACCCGCATCACCCCCAACGTGCAGTCCGCGCTGCTGAGCGATCCCACGGTGAACTACATCATCGTGATTTATGACAGCATGTCGCAGTTCGTGGTTCCCGCGGTGATCGGTGCCAACGCGACCCAACGCGTAAAAATCGACGCCTTCAACGGAACACCCTTCGTGCTCGGCCTGATCCAGGAGGGCAAGGTTCAGATGGACATCGGCGAGAACCTCGACTGGATCGGTGACGCCATCATTGACGCCGAGATGCGGATCCTGTGCGGCCTGCCGCAGGTGGCCGATCCGAAAATCCCGTTCTACATCTTCGACAGCCATAACGCCGATGACGCCGGCAAGCCGCCGCAGTTGTCGCAAGGCTACGGCGACGCCTACGTGGACGGCTATGCGAAGCTCTGGAAGCTGAAGTGACCGATCCGGCGCTGGCGTTCTCGGGTCTTTCCAAGACCTTTGGCGGCCAGCAGGCGCTTCGCGACGTAGACTTCTGCGGTGGCACCAGGTGAGGTGCACGGCCTGCTGGGTCAAAACGGCTCCGGCAAGTCAACCTTGATAAAAATCCTCGCCGGGTTTCATGCGCCTGACCCCGGCGCCGCGCTGACGATCGCGGGTCAGGACGTGCCGCTGCCGTTGCCGCCGGGTGGTGTGCGGCCGTTCGGCGTCGCGTTCGTTCACCAGCATCTTGGCCTCATTCCGGCGGTCACCGTGCTGGAGAACCTGTTGCTGACACGCCTGTCAGGACGTGGCGGCATTGCACGCCCGTGGGCGATCAGTTGGGCACGAGAGCGTTCGGCGGCGCGGCGCCTGTTCGAACGATACGGGCTCGATATCGACCCTGACGTGCCGCTGTCTCGTTTATCATCGGTGGAGCGCGCGCTCGTGGCGATCGTGCGGGCGGTCGAGGAGATCGCCGTCGGGCACCGCCAGGATCGGCCACGGCGTGCTGGTGCTGGACGAGCCCACGCCGTTCCTGCCGCGCGCGGACGTGGATCGTCTGTTCACGCTGGTGCGCCGCGTCGTCGCGAATGGCGCGAGCGTGATTTTCGTATCGCATGACATCGACGAGGTGCTGGAAATCACCGACCGGGCAACGGTGTTGCGCGACGGCCGGGTGGCGGGCGTGCTGAGAACGTCGGAGGCGACACGCGACTCAGTCGTTGGCATGATCGTCGGGCGTCAGTTGCAGGCCGCGGCCATCGAGGGTCGCCGCGACCGGTGGCGCCTCGGCGGCGGTCACGATCACCGGACCTGTCGGGTGGGCAGGTCGCGGAGATTTCCCTGGCCCTTCGTGCCGGAGAGATCGTCGGGCTCACCGGCTTGCTGGGTTCCGGCTACGAGCAGGTGCCCTATCTCATTTACGGCGCGCTTCAGGCGGAAAGCGGCACGTTGATGCTGGGGCCGGAACGGTTCGACCTGCCGGCACTCACGCCGGCTGCCGCGATCAAGGCTGGCCTCGTGCTGATCCCTGGGGATCGGCCGGTCGCGGGTGGTGTCGGCGCGCTGCCGATCGTGGACAATGTCACGCTGCCGGCGCTGGCTAACCGGTTCCGGCCCTTCCTGCTGCGGCGCCGCGCGATGCTCACGGCAAGCCGAGAGTTGGGAGATCGTTTCGGGGTGGTGCCCAATCGGCCGGCGCAGCCGCTGGCATCGCTCAGCGGCGGCAACCAGCAGAAGGTCATCCTGGCGAAGTGGCTGCAACTCAGCCCGAAGCTGATCCTGCTGGACGAACCGACTCAAGGCGTCGACGTTGGTGCCCGGCAGACGGTTTATCAGGCGATCCGCGACGCCGCTTCCGCCGGCGCATGCGTGCTTTGCGCGAGTTCCGATGCCGAACAACTGGCTGAGATTTGCGACCGCGTGGTGGTGCTGGGGCGGGGCAGGATTGCCGCTGAACTGGCCCCGCCCGGCCTGTCGAAACACGCCATCACCGAATGCTGCTACGGGCTTGCCGCATGACACAAAGCACCGTTGCAGACGCCGCTGGTAAGCCGAGCGCACGAGCCGCGCTTCATCGACCTGGCGGAACGCTACGGGCTGATCGCCGCTCTGGCGCTGTTGGTCGTCGTGTTCAGCATCTTGCGGCCGGAAACATTTTTCACCTGGTCCAATCTATCGACCATCCTGGGATCGCAGGCTGTCCTTGTCGTCGTCACGCTCGGTTTGATCGTGCCGTTGACCGCCAACGATTTCGACGTCTCGATCGCCTATGTAATGACACTGTCGGCGATGATGGTTGCGCTGCTGAACGGACAGGATGGCTGGCCGATCGGCCTGGCTGTGCTGGCTGCCCTGGCGATGGGGATCGTGGTCGGCGCGGTCAATGCTTTCTTCATCACTGTGTTCCGAATTCATTCGCTTATCGTTACGTTAGGGACCGGCACGTTCCTGCACGGCCTGACGCTGTACGTCAGCGATTCCATGACGATCAGCGGCATTTCCGATTGGCTGATGGATCTGGTGATCGTCGATCGGCTGCTGGGCATTCCGCTGGAGTTTTACTACGCTTTGCTGTTGTGCATCCTGGTCTGGTACGTGTTCGAATACACCGCCATCGGACGGCAGATGTTGTTCGTCGGCCGCGGACGGGAAGTCGCCCGGTTATCGGGGATCAACACCGATCGGATCCGCCGCGGTTGCCTCGTTGTCTCCAGCTTCATGGGCGCGCTCGCCGGCATACTGTATGCGGGCACGCAGGGCGCGGCCGACCCTGTCTCGGGCGTATCCTATCTCCTGCCGGCCTTCGCAGCCGCCTTTCTTGGTTCCACCAGCATTACGCCAGGACGATTCAATGCGTGGGGTTCAGCGATAGCGGTCTACTTCCTGGTGGTCGGCATCACCGGGCTGGTGTTCATGGGCGGCAGTAGCTTCGTGCAGGACATGTTCTATGGTGGCGCATTGGTTCTGGCGGTTACCCTGTCTCAACTGGTCCGCGGCCGTGAGGAGCAGCAATTCTAAGTTAAACGAGGTTCGCGCAAAATGGGGCTCACCATGTATCCCGCTAACAGTGTTCGTGATCTGGTCGGCTACGGCCGCACTCCGCCTCATCCGCGATGGCCGAACGGCGCGCGGCTGGCGCTGAATTTCGTTCTGAATATCGAGGAAGGGTCTGAATACTCGATTGAAAACGGCGATGGGTTTTCCGAAGCGTCACTGACCGAGATGGGCGACAGCCCAGTGCCGCGCGGTCAACGGGACCTCGCGGCCGAATCGATGTTCGAGTTTGGCAGCCGTGTCGGAATCTGGCGCATTCTCGGGCTGTTCGCCGCCCGCAAACTTCCGTTGACGGCTTTTGCCTGCGCCACAGTGCTGGAACGCCTTCCGGCGGTGGCG
Source organism: uncultured Alphaproteobacteria bacterium (assembly GCA_963778125.1). Lineage (GTDB taxonomy): Bacteria > Pseudomonadota > Alphaproteobacteria > Acetobacterales > Acetobacteraceae > Rhodopila. The sequence goes on from CAVZTH010000043.1 coordinate 428,136, forward strand.
GATGCGCTACGCGACGCGGGACATGACGTTTGCTGTCATGGCTGGCGCTGGGTAGAGCACTATCTCCTGTCCGAGGACGAGGAGCGCCGGCATATCGCTATGGCCGTGGAGAGCCTCCGCCGCACAATGGGCGCGCCACCCGCAGGCTGGTATTGCCGGTATGGGCCAAGCGTGAGCACACGACGTCTGGTTCACGAGCATGGCGGCTTTCTATACGACAGCGATACGTATAACGACGAGCTACCGTATTACGTAACGGTGGGCGACCGGCCGCATCTGGTGGTGCCGTATTCGCTCTCAACTAACGACGTTAAATTTCATCGAGGCAATATCGGCACCGCGGCAGACTTCACGGCGTTCCTGAGCGATGCTTTCGACCAGTTGTACGAGGAGGGCGTTCATGCGCCGAAGATGATGTCAGTCGGCATGCATGCCCGGCTGCTCGGTCATCCCGCACGGGCGCGCGGCCTTGCGCGCTTTCTGGACTATGCCCAGGGCCATCCGGATGTTTGGATCTGCCGGCGCGAAGAGATCGCGCGCCATTGGTTGACCGTGCACAAGCCGATCGTCGCTGATTAAATGAAGTAAAGGGAGGGAGGAAGAAATGGTAAAAGAGATTTTGTGTGGGTTTGGTGTGGATGTTGATGCTGTCGCGGGTTGGCTTGGGTCTTACGGTGGCGAGGACTCCCCGGATGATATCTCAAGGGGCCTGTTCTCCGGTGAGGTGGGCTCACCTCGGCTTGTCGAGTTGTTCCGTCGTTTTGGCATAAAGACAACTTGGTTCATCCCCGGCCATTCGATTGAAACGTTTCCCAAGCAGATGCAGCAGGTAGCGGAGGCCGGGCATGAGATCGGCGTGCATGGCTACAGCCACGAAAATCCGATCGCGATGACCGCCGTTCAAGAGGAAGAGGTTCTCGATAAGTGTATCGATTTGGTGACGAAGACTTTCGGGCAAGCGCCCGACCGGCTACGTCGCGCCCTGGTGGGAATTTAGCCCGATCACCAATGAGCTGTTGTTGAAGAAGGGGCTCAAATACGACCACAGTCTGATGCACCACGACTTCCAGCCCTATTACGTCCGGGTTGGCGATAGTTGGACCAAGATCGACTACGCGAAGAAGGCCGGCGAGTGGATGGTGCCGTTGAAGCGCGGCCGGGAGACCGACCTGATCGAGATCCCCGGCAACTGGTATCTCGACGATCTGCCGCCGATGATGTTCATCAAGAAGGCCCCCAACAGCTTCGGCTTCGTCAACCCGCATGACATCGAGCAATTGTGGCGCGACCAGTTCGACTGGGTCTACCGCGAATATGACTATGCGGTCTTTCCCATCACCATCCATCCGGACGTCTCCGGCCGGCCGCAGGTGCTGATGATGCTGGAGCGGCTATACGGCTACATCGTTCGCCATCCCGGCGTCCGCTTCGTGACCATGAACGAGATGGCGGACGACTTCGCCCGACGCTCGCCACGGAAAACCGCCTAAGCAGGGGTTATCATGTGCGCGTTATGCGGTGCTCTTGGCGGCGAGGAACACTGGTCAACGCGCGCCGAGGCATTCGCGTCCGGCCAAACTCGCCGGGCCGAACGTCTTGCCCGTGTACGCGGGGCCAACGCCGTACTGGGTGCCTTCGCCCTGCGTCTTGACGACTGGCAGGGCGCCTCATTTGTCTTGTCTGGTGCAACCGGGCGGCGGGAGATTGTCGATACCCTTCCGCAGGTCTGGGAGATGGCTGGCCGCATGCTTGGACGCACGATCGACCCGCTCGACCCCGCGGTGATCGCCCGGATTACCGAACGCATCCGACGATGAACCCCCGTATTCCGGTCAACCTCCTCACCGGCTTTCTCGGATCGGGCAAGACGACGTTGCTAAGGCATCTTCTGACCAGTTCGGAATTTGCCGACTGCGCAGTGCTGATCAATGAGTTTGGCGAGATTGGCCTCGATCATCACCTGATTGCCGACGTTCAAGGCGATGTGGTGCTCATGCAGTCCGGCTGTATCTGCTGCACGATCCGGGGCGACCTTTCGGAGGCTATTCGCGGCCTGTATGCCCGGAGGGAACGTGGCGACGTGACCTTCGCCCGTCTGGTCATAGAAACGACTGGCCTGGCGGATCCGACGCCAATCCTCGCCACCATCATGCACGACCCACAAATCCGGCATCACTTTCAGTTGGCAAATGTAATCACCACGGTCGACGCGGTGAACGGCAATACCCATCTCCAACGCCAACCAGAGTCGGTGAAGCAGGCGGCGCTTGCCGATAAAATCATCGTCACGAAGGCGGATCTCGCTGATCCGGCTGACCTCAATGCGTTGGAAGCGAGGCTTGCGCTGCTTAACCCCTCGGCGCGACGATGGCGCTCAGCAAATGCGCCGCCTCCCGCGGAGTGGCTGCTCGCCGAAGGTGACCCGCACACAATGGCGGCCTGGACAGTGCCCGCGGAGGGGCAAGCGCACGGCGGGCACGGTCATGATGTCAACCGTCACGATGCGCACATTCAAGCTTTCACGCTAACTTTCGATGGCAACATCGACTGGAACGTCTTTGCCATCTGGTTCACCTTGTTGCTTCATAGTCACGGTACGAAGGTGCTACGCGTGAAAGGGATGCTTCGGGTTGCAGGCGCCAAGGGGCCGGTCGTGATTAACTCGGTGCAGCACTTGGTGCATCCTCCGGTCCATCTGGAGGCATGGCCTGAAGAGTGGCAGCAGTCCCGGCTGATATTCATCGTGCGCGATCTTTGTCGCGCGGACATCGAGCGCTCTTTCGCCGCGTTTCATTCTTCGCTGGCTGTTGGGTGCGACCGCTTGATTGAACCGCAGTGAAACCAGGCCTCTACCTCTACTCCGCCCGGATAAGACCGCGATGGCTCGGTGCGTTATGAACGCCAGTATTTCGGCAACCAACGGATCACCGCCAAACTTGGCGCGAGTGACTTCCAGGCGGTGGGCGAACACCCCCTCCTTGCTGTAGAGCGCCTTGAAGGCAATGTGCAACCGATGGATCGCGGCTTTGTCGAAGCCGCGGCGGCGCAGGCCGATGACGTTCAGCGCAGTGAGGCGGGCGCGGTTGCCGATAACGCTTCCGAACGGGATCACGTCCCCCTCGACGCCCGAGACCCCGCCGATCATCGCCGCCCGGCCGATGCGAACGAACTGATGGATCGCCGCCGCGCCGCCGACCACGGCGTGCTCGCCGATGCTGACGTGCCCACCCATTACGGCATTGTTCGCTACGATGACGTGGTCGCCGATCTGGCAATCGTGCGCGACGTGGACGACGGCCATCAGCATGCAGTCGGCGCCCACGCGGGTCACGCCGACGCCGGTCGCGGTGCCACGGTGGATGGTGCAATGCTCCCGCACCAGGGTGCGTGGGCCGATCTCGCAGCGGGTGGGTTCGTCCTTGTATTTCATGTCCTGCGGGGCAAGGCCAACGGTGCAGAACGGGAATAGCTGGGCGCCCTCGCCGATCCGTGTGTGACCTTCGACCACCACATGCGAAAGCAGCTTAGCGCCGGCCTCGATGACGACGTTTGGGCCGACCGTGACAGAACGGACCGATGTCAACTCCCGGCCCAATATCGGCACCTCGCGCGACGATCGCGGTCGGGTGGATGCTGGCGCGGTGGGTCATGTGCAGGCCGATATCAATTATCGAATCCATGGTGTTCCGTTCCAGGCATCAAATTTCGCAAAGTAGGGCGAACCTATGAGGGGCGGAGCAGACCACCAACTCAATCATTGTTGCCCGATGTTTCGCGCCCTGCCCTGTAACACTCTGTTTCGCTTAATATTTTGGCGTGACTAAGGCAAAACTGTGTCAAGGTGGCGCGGCGCGGTCCATGATCATGGCGGAGTAGGTCGCTTCAGCTACGGCCACGCCATCGACCTTGGCGACGGAATGGAACTTCCAGACATTGCCGCGGCTGCGCTCCTTGACGATGTGGATGCGCAGTTGATCGCCTGGGACACACAGGCCGGCGGAACTTCGCGCCTTCGATCGACATGAAATAGACCAGTTTACCGGCGGCATCAGGCCCCAGTGTTTCCACCACAAGCACGGCGGCGGTTTGCGCCATGCTTTCGATGATCAGCACGCCCGGCATAACGGGATGATTGGGAAAATGGCCGGCGAAAAAACCTTCGTTTACCGAGACGTTCTTCACCCCGACGGCTGAACTGTTCAGTACGACATCGACAACGCGATCGATCAGCAGAAACGGATGGCGATGCGGAATGTCGTGCATGATGCGATGGATGTCGATAAGCTCGATGGTCTTCCCCGCCTCATGCGTCTGCGTTTCGGTTCCGTCCATGATTCTTCAATCCAGGTCTTGGCTCGACTTCGCGCCGGGTGCGATTTTCCTTGCTGGTATGCCGCCGTTGCGGACCCAGCGTCGGATGGTCGCGAGTTCCTTGAAGAATGTCTTTGCCGGCTGAGCCGGCGCCCCGACCATCTCCGAGCGCGGCGGCACATCCGCCATCACGCCGGATTTCGCGCCGATGCGCGACCCCGTGCCGATCCGCAAGTGATCCGCGACCCCCGCCTGCCCCGCCAACACGACGTGATCTTCTAGAACGGTAGACCCGGATATGCCGACCTGGGCCACAATGACGCAAGCCCGTCCGATCCGAACATTGTGGGCGATCTGCACGAGATTATCGATTCGCGTCCCGGCGCCGATCACAGTGTCTTCAATCGCGCCGCGGTCGATTGTGGTATTGGCGCCGACCTCGACGTCATCCTCGATCACCACCCGCCCAAGCTGCGGCATCGAATAGAAGCCCTCCGGCGTGATCGCGAAACCGAAACCCTCCTGTCCGATTCGGGCCCCAGGATAGATGTAGACACGATCGCCGATCAGCGCGTGCGATAGCGAAGCATGCGGGCCGATCCGAACATCGCGGCCGATTTTAACGCCGTCGCCGACCACGACCATGGCACCCACGCGCCCACGAGGGCCGATCGTGACGCTGTCCCCGATGACAGCGAGCGGCCCGATCTCGGTGGTGGGATCGATGCGCGCCGAGGGCGAGACGACCGCGGACGGATGGACCCCGGGGGTGACCGGGGACGGCGGGTGGAACAGCGCCGCGACCCTTGCCCACGCGACCATCGGATCGGTGGCGACGATCGCCACCGCGGTTTGCGGCACCTTGTCCTGCATGTCCGGATGGACAACGACCGCCGCAGCCTGGGTGGCGTCCAGCATCGGCAGGTATTTGCGGTTGTTCAGGCAGAAAGTGACGTGGTGCCCGGTGGCAGTCGCCAGCGGCGCGATACCATGCAGCATCAGACGGCGCGGTGGGGCCTCGGCGCCTTGCCCGTCGATTGCGGCCGCATCGACGACGGCCGCGAGGGTGAACGGCCCGGCGCGCAGAAAGAAGCGGGGATCGCCCGCCGACACCGAGCAGTCCTCACCGAGCGGCGCTGGGTCGGGCGCCATGGTTAGTGCTTCTGAGGCGGCTTGGCGGGTGTGGCCGCCGCAGTGGCCGCCGTGGTGCGCCGGTTCGCCGGCACTTGGTGCCGCTGCGGGCGCGGCACCGGACGCCGCCGCCGCGGGCGGTGCCATCGCCATGGGGGAGATGCCGTCAGGCGGCACAACGACGCTGGGCAGCGCCTTGTTCAGCACGTCGGCAACCGCGGGGGTCAGGTCAAAATCAGCGGTTGTACCGAGGATCTGGGCGCGGTTGAGCACCAGGTTGATGCCACGAGACAACGCGACCTGCTGCGCCACCTGCTCCATGGTGCGGTTGATCTGCATCATGACATACTGGCCGGCTTCCTGGATAATCCGGTTTCGGTCGCCGAAGCGCCGCTGGGCGTCGGTCGCGCGTTCCTGGATTTCCTTCTCCTTGGTGCGGATCTGCTCAGGCGACAGCTTGCCGCGTTCGGCGGCAAAGGATTGCCCCAGATCGCGCAACGCAACCTGTTCCTTTTGCGCATCTTCGTTCAGCTTTTGGCCGCGCGCGTTCAATTCCTTGTACGCGGTCTGATAGGCGGTGGAGATCCGCAGCACGTCCGGGACCGACAGGATACCGACAATAGCGGCTGGCGTGGCTTGACCTTTGGGAATCGGCGGAATCTCCGGCGCGGGCGGAAGCTCTACTTTGAGTGGCGGGATGCTTCCGTTCGGATCGACGGGCGCATCACTTAGTGGAATCGCGCCAGGGCCACCGGTCGGCGCCGGCATGGAGCGTGGTCCAGGACGCGCGGCCGGCGATGCCCCTGCTGGGCGGCTTTGCCCCGGAACAAACCACTCGCCGTTCGGCGCCGTCTGTTGAGCGAAGCCGGAGACCGGATGAAAAGCCAAAGCCAGCGCGACAACCGCGCCGGCGCTCTTGATGTATATATTGATCACTAGAACCTCGTGCCGAAGCCAAACCGGAAGATTTGTGTCTGATCGCCAGGTTGCTTGATCACAAACGGCGCCAAGTCAACGTTTATCAGACCGAACGCGGTACGCCAGGAGATGCCAACACCGGCGCCGACACGTGGCGCTGCGGAGGCCGAGATCTGGCAGGATTGGATTGAGGACGCTTGACAGGCGGTGAGGCTGCGAAACGACGCCGCGGTGAGCGAGCCGACATCGACGAAGGTGCGTCCGCTTAAGCCAAGATCGGGCGAAACAGGCAGCGGAAAGCGCAGCTCGGTGGATTGCGTCCAGATGACGCGGCCACCCAGCGGCGTGTCGGTCACAAGGTCATGAGGGCCGGCGCCGCCAGTCTCGAAGCCGCGCAGATTGTCGCCGCCGAGGAAGAACCGGTCGATGATTTCCTCACGGCCGCCGGGAAGCAGGTCCAGGTATCCGGCACTGCCACCGATCTTGATACCCCAATCAGGGTTGCCGAACTGGCGTTCCAGCGGAATATAGTAGGCACCGTTCACGTTGCTGCGAAAGAACCGCGCGTCGCCCCCGAGGCCGGCGTAATCGTTGCCAACTTCCACGATATACCCGGTATGCGGAACGATCTTGCTGTCGCGGTAATCGAGCGTAATGACCTGACTGATCTGAGACAGAAGCGTTGTCCCCGCCTCATTTCGAACGAACGGACTCGCACCGAATTCGACGTTGAAGACATCGCGATCGACCAGCGAGTAGCTCCAGACCTGCCGTAAGTGCTCGTTGATGGCATAACCGAGGCGTAGAGCGAAACCCACGCGGCTCTCGTCGTACGGTTCAGTACCGAGAAAGTTGGTCTGGACGTAAAACAGATCGATGCCACCGACAAGATTGCGATCGAGGAAATAAGGATCGGTCAACGATGAGGTAATCGAACTGCGCCGCTGGGCCAGCACACCGTTGATATTGGCGTTGACGCCAGTACCAACAAGATTGCGCTCACCAAGGCCGATATCGACCAGCGCGCCTGCATCGGTGGAGTAACCGCCTCCAAAGGACAGTTCGCCGGTGGCTTTCTCGTTGATCGTCGTGGTGAGCAGCGCCTTGTCCGGCACGGAGCCTGGGCTGGTGGCGATATCGACGGACTGGAAATACCCCAAATCGGTTAGCCGGGATTTCGACGTGCGCACCGCTTCCGCACTGAAAGGATCACCCTCGGCCAGGCGGAACTCTCGCCGGATGACCTTGTCCTCGGTGCGGGTGTTGCCGACGATGTCGATGCGCTCAACATAGACGCGCGGCCCCTCACCGACATCGAAGATCAGATCGACCGTGCGCTTCTCGACATCGCGGGTAACGCGCGGCTTGACGTTGACGAAGGCGTAGCCGCGATTATGAACGGCCTCCTCCATCAGATCGCTGGTCCGACCGACGGCGTCGCCATCGTACCAGTCCCCTGTCGCCAGTTGCAGGCTGGGCCGCAAATCCTTGTCGCTCAGATTGCGCAACTGGGAATTGATCGTGATCTTGCCGACTTTGTAACGGGGCCCCTCATTGACCGTGAATGACAGGAAAAATCCTTTCCGATCGGGCGAAAGTTCGGCGCTTGCATCGGTAATCTCGATGTCTGCGTAGCCGTTCTTGAGATAGAATCGGCGCAGCAGTTCCTTGTCGTAAGCCAGCCGCTCCGGATCGTATTGGTCCGACGACGACAGGAATCGCCACCACCGAGCCTCACGGCTATTGATCACGTCCGACAGCCGGTCCTCGCTGAAGGCCATGTTGCCGTTGAATACAATTTTGCTGACGAGCGTGGCGGAGCCGTCATTGATTTGGAAGACGACGTCGACGCGGTTCTGGTCGAGGCGAATGATTTTGGGCTCGACCGTTGCATCATAGTAGCCTTTCTTGGCGTACATGGCGAGGATATGGAGCCTGTCGGACTCAGCCAAGGCGGGGGTGAACACGGCACGCGGTCTCAGCTGCAACTCCGTCCGCAGCGATTCGTCGGTAATCTTATGATTTCCTTCATAGGAAACCTGGTTGACGATTGGGTTCTCTACGACCCGCACGACCAGGGTGTCGCCGACCCGGCCAAGCCGTACGTCTTGGAAAAGGCCGGTGGCGTAGAGCGTCTTCAGGCTGCGGTCCATGCGGTCCGGATCGAATTGATCACCCGGTTGAACCAGCAAATAGGAGCGAATCGTGCCCTCCTCGATACGCTGGTTACCCTCGACCTTGATCGATTTGATAACGCCGGTATTGGACGCAGGGGCCGAATGGTGGGCTGGTGCGCGCGATGGTACCGGAGTTTGCGCAGTGGCGGTTCTCACGACCAGCACAGCCATCAGGCAGGCGGCAACAAGCCGCACAGCACGAATCGTCGACAAAAGGCTGGTCCCCCCAACGGCACGCGCGTTAAGCAATCCTCACCGGCAGATGGTCCGGTGCGAGCGCGGCGCACCATAGCGACGGGTTGCCACCGGCGCTAGTAGCGGCATGCCGCCACGAGTGATCACGCCTACTGTGAATAACTGCATGAAATAGAAGGCAAAATCCGCTCAGGCCGGAGCACGTTCCGTTACGAGATCAGATCGCTGCGCGCGACTCGAGGGCCGCCGGCAAGCGCGGACTCGAACTTCGCTCGCTGCGCCGCCCATGCTAGATCGTGCAATCATGCCGCATCAAATCGCCGGGACAGCATCCCGACCGTGACGCTGTCCGCGGCGCGAAATCGCCGGCAAGCTTAATTAGCCAATCAGGCTGGCGACCCAGCGAAACAGTCCCAGGTGGGTCAGGTCGTTCCATGTCGCGAAGACAAACAAGCAGGCCAGAAACGCCAGACCGGCTCGGAATCCATACTCCTGCGCGCGCTGAGGTAGTGGACGACCACGCAGAGCCTCCGCGAGATAGAACACCAGGTGGCCGCCGTCCAGCACGGGGACCGGGAACAGGTTGATCAGACCCAGGTTCACTGACAGCACCGCGATAAACGACACAAGGCTGGCTAGGCCAAGCTGAGCAACCTGTCCGGACAGTTGCGCGATCCGGAGCGGGCCACCGAGTTCTTCGGTGCCGCGGGTACCGGAAATCATCTGGGCCAGGCCGGAGAAGGTTTCCTTCGTGATGGTCCAGGTTTGCGTCACGCCCCCCAGAAGGGCGGCCGGAACGCTGACGTGCCGGTATTCGACCGCGCCGCCGCGGATGCCCAGAAGCCCCACCTTATGACCGCCGGACTCCCGCAATTCCGTCGTCACATCAAGCTGCTGGTCGGCGCCATCGCGCCGGATGGTCATTTTCAGCGTTTCGCCGGGATGCATGGTGACAGAGTGCTGGAGGTCCTCGAACGTCCCAATCGAGTCACCGGCGATGGAAACAATGCGGTCGTTGACCATCAGACCGGCTCGGGATGCGGCGCTGTCCGGTAGCACGGCACCCACGACCGGCAACGCGACCGGTTCGCCGATCGCGATGAACAGCGCGGCAAATAGTACCATAGCAAGCGCGAAGTTGGCGATCGGACCCGCCGCGACAACGATTGCACGCGAAAGCACGGACTTGTCGTGGAAGGTCTGGCCTGGGATCCATTTGGCGCGGACGTCTTCAGCAACGTCCTGCGGACGCTCTTGGCCGTGCAACTTCACGTATCCGCCCAAAGGCAACCAGGCGAGCTTCCAGACTGTGCCGCTGCGATCGGTCCAGGACGTAATCGCCTGACCGAAGCCGATTGAAAATGTCTCGACCCGGACACCTCGCCAGCGCGCCGCAAGATAGTGACCGAGTTCATGCACGAAGACGAGCACGCCGAGGACGACGACGAATGCCGCCGCGCTGCGAATGAAATCAGGTATAAAACTCAGCACGAGGTTGGCTTTCGGGTCCAGGGGTCAAGCGGTAACAACTTGCATCAAGCTATTCGCTACGCGGCGCGCGGTGGCGTCGAGGGCGATGACCTCGTCGAGCGTGTCGGTATTTGAACTTCCCAGCCGCGAGAGCACACGCTCCACAATGCGGGAAATCTCTAAAAAACCGACCCGACGATGCAAAAATGCCTCAACAGCGATCTCATTTGCGGCATTTAAGATGGTGGGACATCCGCCGCCGGTTTGCAACACTTCTCTTGCGAGCCGCAGGGCAGGGAACCGCTCAAGGTCGGGTTCGTCGAATTCCAGCCGGCTGACCGCGGCCAAATCGAGCCGGCGGGAGGTCGTGGCCATTCGTTGAGGCCAAGCGAGAGTGTGTGCGATCGGGATCCGCATATCAGGCGAACCGAGCTGGGCCAACACAGAGCCATCATGGTAGTAAACCATGCCATGGATGACCGATTGCGGGTGCACCAGCACCTCGATCGCGGTTTCATCGAGGTCGAACAGTCGCGCGGCCTCGATTAACTCCAGCCCCTTGTTCATCATGGTTGCCGAGTTCGATACTGATCTTGGCGCCCATAGACCAGATCGGGTGACGAAGCGCCGCCTCCGGCGTGGCCTGGGCCATCTCCTCAAGTGTCGCGGTGCGAAACGGGCCGCCGGAGGCAGTCAAGACGATCTTTTCCACCGCGCCGCGGTTGCCATCGGCGAGTGACTGGAAAATCGCGTTGTGCTCAGAATCCACGGGCAACAATGTGGCGCCGGCCGCCTTCACGGCGCGCAGCATCACGTCACCGGCGCACACCAGGGCCTCCTTGTTGGCCAGGGCAACGTATCCGCCACGGCTGATCGCCGCGAGGGTGGGCGCCAGCCCGGCGGCGCCGGTGATTGCAGCCATGGTCCAGTCCGCCCGCAGTGCAGCCGCCGCGACGGCGGCATCGGCTCCGGCAGCGACCTCGATCCTGGTGCCAGCGAGGGCGTCACGCAGCGCAGCATAGGCGGAGCGGTCGGCGACGACGGCGATCTCGGCACGCAGCGCGATCGCCTGTTCAGCCAACAGAACCGCGTTTCGGCCAGCGACCAAGGCTCGCACCCGGTAACGATCAGGGTTGGCCGCCAGCAGCTCGATAGTCTGCGTCCCAACGCTGCCCGTGCTGCCAAGGATCGTAACGGAACGAACCGTCTCTCCGGGGGCGGCGGAAGGATGACCGGTTTTCATTCCCAAAGAACTACTCCACGTCCAACGATCAGCGCCAGTAGCGCCGCCGCCGGCGCGGCGGTCAATACGGCATCCAGCCGGTCCAGCAGGCCCCCATGGCCGGGGATTGTAGTTCCGGAGTCCTTAACCCCGAAATGGCGCTTCAACCGGCTTTCGAAAAGATCTCCGGTCTGGCTAATCACGCCGATCAGCAGCGCGAAACCGGCTGGGCGCCACGATATCGGCCCGCTGCCTAGGGCCAACGAAGTCGCAAGCCCCGTCGACCCGGCAGCCACCAGTCCGCCGATGGCGCCCGACCAGGTCTTACCTGGTGAAATCCGGGGCGCCAAAAGTGGACCGCCAATCGCTCGTCCGGTGACATAGGCACCAATGTCACTCGCCCAGACAATTAGCAACAACACGATCACATTGGCGCCACCACTCACCGGCGGTTGCCGCAGCCAGACCAATGCCACCGCGGCGAGACCCAGGTATGGAACGCCGAACGCCATGGGCCGGGCTCGCGAGATGCCCCCGGCAAGTGCGATTCCGATGATCATCGCTACCGCCAGCAGGGCGAGCGCTAGTGTGGCGCCACCCCAGAAAGCGACAAGCACGGTCACCGGCAGCGCGGCGAACAGCGCGATCGCTCGGGGGGTGAGTCGGTGGCACAGGCTGAGCCATTCATAGGCGAGGCCGGCGGTGACGAGGGCGAGGAGGGTGGCGAAGAGGGCCCCCCCGAACCAAATACAAACCAGTGCAAGCGGGGCCAGTACTGCTGCGGAAAGGACCCGCAACCGAAGGTCCTCCCATCGTGAGGTAGGGGGACGCCCGGATGCAGGTACGATTGTCATTGGCGCTGGAATACCACCACGCAAGAAGCCGAGGCGCAGAGAGCAGGCGCGCCCAAGGCCTGGGTGTAGACAGCCGCGGCGGGTCCGCCGGCCTTAATCGTTGCGGGCGCCAAATCGCCGCTCTCGCCGCGCGAATTCCTCTAGGGCCTGGTTGAAATGCCCCTGATCAAAATCGGGCCAAAGGACGTCGAGAAACACCAGTTCTGCGTAGGCCGCCTGCCACAGTAGAAAATTGGACAGCCGCTGCTCCCCTGAGGTGCGAATGATCAGATCGGGATCGGGCATCCCGGCGGTTGCGAGGAACCGGGCGAACATCTCCTCACCAAGATCGCCAGCGTCCAAGCCGCCATCCCGCATTGCTTCCAGCGCCGCGCGGGCGGCGGCCGCGATCTCGGCCCGAGCGCCATAGGACAGCGCGATAGTCAGGTTCAGCTTGGAATTCGGCGCGGTATCTCGTTCGGCGGCTTCCAAATCCATCTGAATATCGGCGTCGAACCGGCAACGATCACCGATGAAACGCAAACGCACGCCGGATTGCTTCAATTCGTCGATCTCTGAGCGAAGATAGCGCCGCAGCAAACCTGTCAGGTCGAGGACCTCACCGGCAGGACGACGCCAGTTTTCACTGCTGAACGCATAGATGGTCAGCCAGGAAACCCCGGATCTTATTGCTGCTTCCACCACCCGCCGAACCGCCCTGGAGCCTTCACGATGACCCGCGATCCGCGGCAGGTTGCGCGATTTCGCCCACCGACCGTTGCCATCCATGATGATCGCGACGTGGGCCGGTACGATCCGCGCGGCCGTTCCGGTATTCATTGGAGCAGCGACGACAAGGTCTGACGTCGCGATGGCTGATGACACGTCGTCCTCCGACTCGAAGGCTTGGGCTGCCCGCTTGGTGATCACAGGCATCGTGTGCCCCAATTCGCTTCAGACCTGCCGGATGTCTTTTTCCTTATCGACCAGTGCGTCGTCCACCTTTTTAATGAACTGATCAGTGAGCTTCTGCACCTCATCGGACCAATTCTTGGCCAGATCCTCGCCGATTTCATGCTTTTTTTCGTGTCCCTTAATCTGTTCCATGCCGTCGCGACGCACGCCGCGAACCGAAATCTTCGCGCCTTCAGCATATTTGTGCGCCATCTTGGCAAGTTCATTGCGGCGTTCGGTGGTGAGTTGAGGGATCGGCACGCGGATCAGCATGCCGTCAGAGGCAGGATTGAGGCCCAGGCCGGAGTCGCGGATGGCTTTCTCCACCGCTGAAACCATTGATTTGTCCCATACCTGCACGGTCAACATACGCGGTTCTGGCGTGCCGACGGTGCCCACCTGGTTTAGCGGCATTTCCGTCCCGTAAGCGACGACCTTCACTGGCTCCAGCAGGCCTGGATGCGCGCGTCCGGTGCGCAATCCGGCAAATTCACGACGCAGCGTTTCAAGCGCGCCGTCCATGCGCCGAGTGAGATCCTGTTTCAGGCTGTTAAGGTCAGCGGTAGCCATGGCGATGTCTCCAACTCCCTTGTTCGATTTCCTGAATCACGCGCTTCAGCGTCTTGGTCGGCATAGCGGCGCTCTACAGCTCGATGATTTTGGTGAATGCCCCTTCGCCGCGCATAACCTGCGCAAACGCCCCGGGAGCGTGAATGCTGAACACAATGATGGGCAGGTGGTTTTCCCGCGCCAAGCTGATCGCCGCGGCATCCATGACCTCGAGGTCGTTCGAGAGGACGTCAAGGTAGGACAGCTCCTCGTAGCGGGTGGCGCCCTGCACCTTACGCGGGTCGGCGGAGTAGACGCCGTCGACCTGAGTGCCTTTCAGTAGCGCATCGCACTTCATCTCCGCCGCGCGGAGGGCTGCCGCGGTGTCGGTCGTGAAGTAGGGATTTCCGGTGCCAGCGGCGAAGATGACCACTCTGCCCTTTTCCATGTGCCGCTCCGCCCGGCGGCGGATATACGGTTCGCAGACCGAGGCCATCGGGATGGCGGATTGGACGCGGGTCGGGCACTCGAGCTTTTCCAGCGCCGATTGCACGGCGAGCGCGTTCATCACGGTCGCCAACATCCCTATGAAGTCGGCTTGAGCGCGGTCCATGCCGGACGCCGCCCCAGAGACCCCGCGGAATATGTTGCCGCCGCCGATGACGACCGAGACCTGAACGCCCATCGCAACGACCGCCTTGATGTCGGTCGCAATCGCGCCGACCATGTCGTTGTCCAGACCGAACTCGCGCCGGCCCATTAACGCTTCCCCAGACAGTTTCAGCAGAACACGCTTGTAGACGGTTGGCTGTGTCATGCGACTCTCTCTGGGACCCGTTGGCGGTGATGCAGAACGGCGGCACCCTAGTGATACCACCCGTCCCGAACAAGCTGCGGGTGGATGTTTGGTGGCAGGCGGCGACAAGTGTGACAACATCGAGGTCCGTGCGAATGCGCCCGTAACACGCGCCTGTTCGTCAACTCGATCCCTGTAACCGTAAGCGATGGAACTATTGGCCGACTTCTCGATATCACCGCACTGGCCTGATCCCTTCGATCCCCTGGCCGCTGAACGGCTCATCGAACGGTACCAGTCGATCGGGGAAGCCGAACTTCTAGGCCAGGCGGGTGTGCGGTCGCTGCTTTTGTGCCTGGGCGGAAACAGTCCTTACCTTGCCGAATTGGCTTTGCGGGAACCGAGCTCGATCCGTCGGCTGATGACCGATGGCCCGCGAGCCGCGTTCGCGGACAGCCTGCTAGGGCTTAGCCAGGTTTCTCCCGCGGCGAAGCGACAGGATATCGCCGCCGCACTGCGGCAAGCCAAGCGGATGGGCGCACTGATCGCTGCGATCGCGGATATCGGCGATATCTGGCCGTTGGAAGTCGTGACCGGCGCACTTTCCGAACTGGCTGAGGCGACGTTGCGGCTCGCGATCCGCCATCTGTTTCTTGCGGCCCACGAAGCCGAGGAAATCCGGCTTCAGGACGCCAGCAGGCCTGATCTGAATTGTGGGTTCGTCGCGCTCGCCATGGGCAAACTGGGCGCGGCAGAGCTGAATTATTCTTCTGATATCGACCTGATTCTAGTCTACGACGGCACAGCCGCCACATACGCGGCCGGGCGAGCTTCCGGCAACGTCGGCTCGTTCACCTCGCGGGTGGCGCGCGACCTCATCACCCTGATGGAAGCGCGGGATGCCAACGGGTATGTCTTCCGGACCGATTTGCGGCTGCGACCCGATCCGGCCGCGACACCACCGGCGATCTCCCTCCACGCTGCGCTGACCTACTACGAAAGCATGGGCCTTAATTGGGAGCGTGCCGCCATGATCAAGGCGCGCCCCGTCGCCGGGGATCTGGCGCTCGGCCATCGATTTCTCGAGGCAATTCGCCCTTTCGTGTGGCGCCGCGGCCTGGACTTCGCCGCCTTGGCAGACATCCATGCGATGAAGCGGCGGATTGACGAGGTCAAAGGAACCGCCCTGACCCACGTCGATGATCCGGTGGCGCGCATTGCCGGCCACAACGTGAAGTTGGGCGAGGGCGGCATACGCGAGATCGAATTTCTGGTGCAGACCCTGCAGATGGTCTGGGGCGGACGCGATCCATCCCTAAGGATACGGCCGACGCTGCTGGCGATGGCGCGCCTGGCGGAAACGGGTCATCTGAAGCAGACCACATATCGAATGCTCGATGAATCGTACCGGTTCCTGCGCAGGGTCGAGCATCGGCTGCAGATGGTGAACGATCGTCAGACGCACATCCTGCCGGAGGCGCCTGAGCAAATGAACCGTATCAGCCAGTTCATGGGATATGCGGATACGAAGACATTCGCGTTGGACGTGCTGCGCCACGTGGATATCGTCCGGTCGAACTATCGTGCGGTTTTCGAGTCCGTTCCCGAACCACGGGATGGCGCCGCGATCGGGCACGAACTAGACTTTCGTGGGGACGACCCGGAACCCGCATCAACCGTGGCCACACTGGCTGCTCTCGGCTACCATGAGCCGCGCCGGATCGTGGCGACCGTCCGGCGATGGCTGTCCGGCCGCGTACGGGCCCTCCGGTCGACCCGGGCGCGTGATCTGATAACAACTATGGTGCCATCGATCCTGGGGACGTTGGGCAGGCAGCCCAATCCGGACGAAGCGTTTAGCCGGTTCGATCGTTTCGTGAGCGCGCTACCCGCCGGCGTCCAGCCGATGTCATTGTTTCAACACAACCCGCAGCTGCTGGACCGGATCGCCGCTGTTTTGGGGGCCGCGCCAATGCTCGCGGAACATCTCGCGCGCAATCCCAACGCATTGGACGGCCTGTTGGAGACGGAGGAAAATGTCGATGCGCGGCGCACGCTGCGCACGCGGATCAGCGCCGCGAACACCCTGGAGGACGCGATCCGTATCGTGCAGCGCGCGGTTAAGGAACGGGACTTCTTCCTGTCGGTCGCGGCGCTTGAAGGACGGCTGGACGCAGATGCGTCGGGCCTGCAAAGAACGGCGTTGGCCGAGGCAGCCGTGACATTGCTGGTGCCACGTGTCCTGGCTGATTTTTCCACGCGCTTCGGCCGAGTGCCGGGTGGCACGCTCGCGGTGGTTGCGATGGGGAAGGCGGGCGGCCGGGAGATGATGGCTGGCTCGGATCTCGATCTTATGTTCGTGTATGACCATCCGCCGGCGACGACCGAGAGCCGCGGCGCGCGCGCGCTCCCAGCCAGCCAATGGTTCATCCGAGCAGTGCAGAGTTGCATCGGGGCACTCACCGCGCCCGGGCCAGAGGGCCAGATGTACGCGCTCGATATGCGGCTGCGGCCATCCGGGAATAAGGGGCCGATCGCCGTTTCGCTGGAGGCGTTCCGGCGCTATCACGAGGCCGACGCGTGGACCTGGGAGCGGATGGCGTTGACGCGCGCGCGGGTCATTGCCGGGCCGCCCGATCTCCGGCGGCGGGTCAACGAGGCGATCGAGGCCGCCATTTGCCGGCCGATAGCGGCCGCTGTTATCCGGCGCGACGCGACTTCGATGCGGGAGAGAATGGCACGGGAACTACGCCCGCATGGGCCGTGGGACGTGAAGCTGCGGGCCGGCGGGCTGATCGACATCGAGTTTGCCGCCCAGGTGCTTCAGTTGATCCACGCCCGGGATGCGGGCTTTCGCCGCAGTCAAACGACCCGCGTTGCCTTGCGCCGGTTGAGCGTCGCCGGGGTGATCGCCAAACCGGATGTCGCCGCGCTGATCGAGGCCGAACGGTTGTGGCGCACTGTTCAAGGCATGCTGCGGATGACGGTCGGTCAGGTGGAGAGCGGGACGCTCCCCCCGGCATCAGCCCTGCCGCTACTGCGCGCCGCCGCGGCGGCCGGGGTGGAGGCGGAAAATTCCGACGATCTATTGCGGCGGGCCGATGAGATCACGGTTCTGGTTCGGGCGCTTTTCGAGCGTTATGTTGGCAAAGTGGAAGCGTCAGCGGCATGACTACAGCGGTGATGGGCGTACCGTAGCTTAGACCAATGGCCGGACCTACACTCCTGCCGTGGCGGCAACCTCAGCGGCAAAGTCCGGGCCTTGCGGCTTTTCGACGCCCTCGCCAAGCTGGAAGCGGACAAACCCGGTCAGCGTCACGCCGGCCTTCTTCGCAACCGCACGCACGCGGCTTTCGCCGTCATGCACCCAGACCTGCTCCAGCAGCACTACTTCCTCGTAGTATTTGCGAATGCGGCCATCGACCATTTTCTCGATAATGGCTTCGGGCTTGCCAGAGGCTCGGGCCTGCTCGCTAAGCACCGCCCGTTCGCGATCCAGCGCGGCCGGATCGACAGCGTCGATGTCGAGGGCCTCCGGGCGCGCGGCGGCGACGTGCATGCCGACCTGACGACCAAGCGTCTCCAGCGTCGCGAGTTCGCCGGGTCCTTCGACCGCCGCCAGCACGCCGATCTGCCCGAGACCAGGGCGCAGCGCCTTGTGCATATAGCTGGCGACGACGCCCTGGGAAACCGACAGCACCTTGGTCCGCCGGATCGTCATATTCTCGCCAATGGTGGCGACCAGATGGGTCAGCTCCTCCGCAACCGTGCGGCCGGTATCCGGGAACGGCGCGGCGTTGACCGCATCGAGATCATCGCCGATCTCCAGAACGATCTCGGCGACTTTGGCAACGAATTCCTGGAAGGTTTCGTTACGGGCCACAAAGTCGGTTTCGGCGTTGACCTCGACGATCGCCGCCTTGTTGGTGGCGGAGGCGACGCCCACTAAACCCTCGGCGGCGACACGGCCGGATTTCTTGGCGGCGGCGGCGAGGCCCTTCTTGCGCAGCCAGTCGATCGCGGCTTCGATCTCGCCATCGGTCTCGGTCAGCGCCTTCTTGCAATCCATCATGCCCGCGCCGGTCTTGTCACGCAGGTCTTTCACCAGGGCGGCGGAAATCGCGGCCATGTCGTTATCTCCTGACTTGAGCATGATCGCGCCGGCGGAACGTTCAGGGCGCGTGAATCATGCGATTAAACAAATGCGGATCAGGCGGTCGCGGGAACGGTTTCGTGCTCCACGTCCGCGAGCACCTCGGGCGGCAGGTCTTCGCGGGCGCCGATGTCGGCACCCGACGAGGCCATCTCGGCGCTGATACCATCCAGCACCGCGCCCGCGATCAGATCGCAGTACAGGGTGATGGCGCGGATCGCGTCGTCGTTGCCGGGGATCGGAAAGGTGACGCCGGTGGGGTCGGAGTTGCTGTCGAGCACCGCGACGACCGGGATGTGCAGCTTGTTGGCTTCCTCGACCGCCAGCTTTTCCTTGTTGGTGTCGATGATGAACAGGATGTCCGGCAGGCCCCCCATGTCCTTGATGCCGCCCAGCGCTCGGTCGAGCTTGTCCTTGTCGCGGGTGATGTCGAGGACTTCCTTTTTGGTGAGGCCCTGGGTGTCGCCGGCGACCAGATCCTCGATCTGGCGCAGCCGCTTGATCGAGCCGGTGATGGTCTTCCAGTTGGT
Source organism: uncultured Alphaproteobacteria bacterium (assembly GCA_963778125.1). Lineage (GTDB taxonomy): Bacteria > Pseudomonadota > Alphaproteobacteria > Acetobacterales > Acetobacteraceae > Rhodopila. The sequence continues at coordinate 447,375 of CAVZTH010000043.1, forward strand.
CAGCGTGCCACCGAGCCAGCGATGGTTGATGTAGTATTGGCCGCATTTCTTGGCGGCCTCGGCGACGTGTTCGGCGGCGGCGCGCTTGGTGCCGACGAACAGCACGCGGCCGCCGGCGGCGGTGACGTCACGGACCGCGCGCAGCGCGCGGTCGAGCATCGGCACGGTCTGCTGCAGGTCGATGATGTGGACCTGGTTGCGGGTGCCGTAGAGGAACGGCGCCATGCGCGGGTTCCAGCGGCGGGTGTGGTGACCAAAGTGAACGCCGGCTTCGAGTAGCTGGCGCATTGAAAAATCGGGCATCGCCATCAGCGTGCTCCTTTCCTGTCGTCCGGTTGTTGCCTCCGCGGGGGTCGCCTGACGGCACCGGACCCAAATGAATGGGAAAGGGTCCCCGCGTGTGAATTACCTGCAGGCGGGAAGGTCCCGGCTACTGGCCGGCGGGGATATGGCGGAAGTTAGAGGCGATTGCAAGCCGCGGCTGTAGGGGCGACGCGGCTGAACTCGGCGCAAAATAAGAGCCTTTGGCCGCATACATGAGGGTCGCAATAGGCGCTTCTTCAGCTTCGACCTGTTTGACTTTATCACGTGTCCCCGTCATAAGGCGCCGATCCGGGTCAACCTGTCACCCGGTCCCCGCCTGACGCGGGGGCTACGCCGCTCCGCGAGGGTTCGCGCAGCGGCGCTTAACTGTTTGGAGTAACACCACTCGTGTTCGAAGCACTTTCGGACAAGCTATCAGGGGTTTTCGACCGGCTCCGCACCCGCGGATCGCTGAACGAGGCCGATATTACCGAAGCGCTGCGCGAAGTCCGCCTGGCGCTGCTGGACGCCGACGTCGCACTGCCGGTGGTGCGCGACTTCATCGCCAAGGTCCGCGAGCGCGCTGTCGGGGCCGAGGTGCTGTCCTCTGTCACCCCCGGCCAGCAGGTCGTCAAGATCGTCAACGACGTGATGATCGAAGCGCTTGGCGGTGAGGGCGCGGTCCCGATCAACCTGAACGCCGCGGCACCGGTGCCGATCCTGATGGTCGGCCTGCAAGGCTCCGGCAAGACGACGACGGCCGGGAAAATTGCCCTCCGGCTGAAGGACCGCCTGAAGCGCCGCGTGCTGCTGGCCAGCCTGGACACCCAGCGCCCCGCCGCGCAACTGCAGTTGGCGCAACTCGCCGAACAGGCCGGCGTTCCCAGCCTGCCGATCGTCGCCGGTCAGACCCCCGTTCAGATCGCCAGCCGCGCGATGGATGTCGGCCGGCGGGAGGGGTTCGATGTCGTCATCCTGGATACCGCCGGCCGGCTGTCCATCGACCAGGAACTGATGGACGAGGTTCGCAACGTCCGCGCCGCGACCAACCCGGCGGAAACGCTGCTGGTGGTCGATGCCATGACCGGTCAGGACGCGGTCAACACCGCCAAGGCGTTCAACGACGCGCTCTCGATCACCGGCATCGTCCTCACCCGTATGGATGGTGACGCCCGCGGCGGCGCGGCCCTGTCGATGCGTGCGATCACCGGCGCCCCGATCAAGTTGATCGGCGTCGGCGAGAAGCAGGACGCGCTGGAAGATTTCCATCCCGAACGCGTCGCCGGCCGCATCCTCGGCATGGGCGACATCGTCGGCCTCGTCGAACGCGCGACCGAAACCATCGATCAGGCGGAGGCTGAAAAGCTCGCCGCCAAGATGATGAAGGGGAAATTCGATCTGGAGGACTATGCCAGTCAGCTTCGCCAGATCAGCAAGATGGGCAGCCTGTCCGGCATCCTCGGAATGCTGCCGGGGGTCGGCAAGATCAAGCAGCAGCTTGAGGGCGCCGATCTGGACACGAAGATCCTGAAGCGTCAGGCGGCGATCATCTCGTCGATGACGATCAAGGAACGCCGCACGCCGGACATCATCAAGGCCAATCGCAAGAAGCGCATCGCCGCCGGCTCCGGGCACGTCGGTCCAGGAAGTCAACCGGCTGCTGAAGCAGTTCGACGACATGTCCACGATGATGAAGAAAATGAGCAAAATGGGGCAGAAGGGCCTGATGCGTCATGGCCTGGGTGCCCTGATGCCGAAAGGCATGTCCCCGCAAAACCGCCGACCCTATTGAACCAGGAGTAACTGTTACATGGGCCTGAAGATCCGCCTCGCCCGCGCCGGCGCCAAAAAGCGCCCGTACTATCATATCGTCATCGCCGACAGCCGCAGCCCGCGCGACGGCCGCTTCATCGAGCGCGTCGGCAGCTACAACCCGATGCTGCCCGCCGAACACGAAGACCGCGTCCGCATCCAGGCGGAGCGCGTGACCCATTGGCTCGACAACGGCGCCGTGGCGACCGAGCGCGTGGCGAAGTTCCTCGGCAAGGCCGGTCTGGCGCCGATGCCGGTTTGGAATGAGCAGCCGCAGCAGTCCGCGCCGAAGAAGAAGGCGCAGGAGCGTGCCAAGGCCGCCGCGGCCATGGCTGCCTGAGGCCCAGCGATGCCGGAACGCATCCAGTTGGTGTTATCGGGCGGCCACATGGCGTGCGCGGGTTGGTTAAGGTGACCAGCCACACCGCCGATCTCCGCCGATCTGACCGCGTACGGACCGTTGTCCGATGCGGAGGGATGCTGTTACGATCTGCGCTGGAAAGCTGAAGGCGTCGCCGAGGTGTCTCGGATCGTCGATGGCGCTCCGGTTAAGGTGACCGACCGCTCGCAGGCCGAGAAACTGACCAACACGAAGCTTTTTATCGACCGCTCCGCGCTGCCGCCCGCGGATGAAAACGAATACTATTTGGCCGACTTGATCGGTCTGGCCGTGGTGGACCCTGCGGGTCGGCAAGTCGGAACTGTCTCGGTGGTGCACGACTACGGCGCCGGCGCCAGCTTGGAAATCGTCGGCTCCGGCGCGCCGCTGCTAATACCGTTCACGGCTGCCTGTGTGCCAATAGTGGATATCGCCGCCGGCCGCGTCGTCGTGGCGATGCCGGATGAGATCGTGGTTCCGCCGGAAGCGGAGGAAGCGGCATGACTTGGCGCGCCTCGGTCCTGACGTTGTTCCCGGCGATGTTTCCGGGTCCGCTTGGCCAGTCGTTGGCCGGCCGTGCGCTGGAAACCGGTCTCTGGTCGTTGGACGTCACCAACATCCGCGACTTCGCGCAGGATCGGCATAAGACGGTGGACGACACCCCGTTCGGCGGTGGCGCCGGCATGGTGCTGCGGGCGGACATTGTCGATGCGGCGGTAGCCTCGGTTGCGGATGAACGGCCGGTGGTCTGCCTGACTCCGCGCGGCCGGCGGTTTTCCCAGGCGGATGCCCGGCGCTTTGCCGGCGGCACCGGCGTGATCCTACTTTGCGGCCGCTACGAGGGGATCGACCAACGCGTCATCGAAACGCGGAAGATGCAGGAAATCAGCATCGGCGATTACGTGCTGTCGGGAGGCGAACTGGCGGCACTGGTGCTGCTTGACAGCATCGTCCGGTTGCTGCCCGGCGTCATGGGCGCCGCCGACAGTGCGATCGAGGAAAGCTTCTCGCGCGGTCTGCTGGAATATCCTCACTACACCCGCCCCGCCGAATGGCAGGGAAACCGCGTACCGGACGTGCTGCTGTCGGGCCATCATGGCGCCGTTGCGGCCTGGCGGCAGGCGGAGTCGGAGCGCATCACCCGCGAGCGCCGGCCTGATCTGCTGATCGCCGCTGCGAACCCATAGGAAAGCAAGAGGACATAGCCATGAACATTATCCAGCAGTTCGAGGCCGAGCAGATCGCTCGCCTGACGGCTACCCGCTCGGTGCCGGACTTTATTCCTGGCGATACGCTCCGGGTCTCCGTGAAGGTGGTCGAAGGCGACCGCACCCGCACACAGGCGTTCGAGGGCGTGTGCATCGCGCGCTCCAACAAGGGCCTGAACAGCAACTTCACCGTCCGCAAGATCAGCTACGGCGAGGGTGTGGAGCGCGTGTTCCCGCTGTACGCGCCGACAATCGCCGAGATCATGGTGGTACGGCGTGGCGACGTGCGCCGCGCCAAGCTGTATTATCTACGAGGCCGTAGCGGCAAGTCGGCGCGTATCGCCGAACGGGCCCGCTCAACGACGGCGGCCGCTCCGGCCGAACCCGCCGCGGCGGAGTAGGGCCGAGCCGCCAGGGCCTGGTGCGCCGCAAACCGATCCCGCGATCGCGCCGCCGCGTGCTAGACCCTCTTCAGCCTGAACGTGCAGGCTGAAGAAGGTCTACCTCGTTATTTGATTGCATGATTAATGCGCTGGGGACATTCCGCTCAGCGCCATCATGCTTTGGCTAGGACACCACGATCGCCGAGGTAACAAGTGCACCGGTCGTGATACCGCCCGCGCCCTGCGCCAGCATCCAGAGGTAGAATGTGCCGGCTGTTGTTGGCGTGTTAAACCACTGCCCCCATCCGTTGGTCTGGCCATCGGCGGTCGCCGCGATCAGGCCGGTGGTGGGAAGCGTGGTCTGGCTTGCCGACCAGGCGAAGGCCCCGCCGGTCACGGCGGTGGGAGCGGCGGCGGCGGTGAAATTCACGCCGCCATTCGGGGCAACGCTCGTGTTGTGAACCTGCGACGCCGCGGCCGACCAGCTGGCCGGCACGATGGTGGCGCCCCAGGTCGTTCCGGTCGTCGCCGGAGACCACGGGCCCGGGCTTGCCGCGGCGTTTGTGGCCTGGATTTCGATGTCGATTGCCGCCGCCCCGCTCAGACCGGTTAGCGTGTATGGGCTGGTGACACCTGTCACTGTCGTCCATGTCCCAGCACCGGTAGGACTGGAGCGCAGGTTGTAACCCGTCGCCGCGCCGTGGGTGCTGTCAACAGCCGGCGCGGTCCACGTGACGGTGAGCTGGCTGGCGGTGCCGTTCGGCGGTGGCGTGACACTGGCGATTGCCGGGGCATTCGGCGCGCCCGGTCCCGCTGCCGTGGTAAGCGTGCTGGTGGCTGACCACGCGCTTGTGCCGGTTGTGTTCGAACTTTGCAGTTGAACATCGATCGCCTCGCCGGCCGCCAGACCCGACAGGTCGTACGGGCTGGTAACCCCGGGGACGATCGTCCACGTGCCAGCGCCGGAGGGGCTGAATTGCAGGTTGAAGCCGGTCGCCGCGCCGTGCGTTCCGTCGGTCACCGGGGCTGTCCAGGTCACCGTGAGGTCACTGCCGCTGCCCTGTGCGAGCGAAACGCCACTCGGTACATTCGGCACGCTCAGCACAGGAGCGGGAAAGGCCGTCGTGAGTGTGGTGGTGGCTGACCACCCGCTGCTACCGGAGGCGTTCGATGCTTGTACTTGAACGTCGATCGCCGCGCCGGCTGCCAATCCGGACAGATCGCACGGGCTGACGACACCCGACAAAATCGTCCACGTGCCTGCACCGGAGGGACTGGACTGCAGGTTGTATCCCGTGGCGGCGCTATGCGTGCTGTCGATCGCCGGGGCTAACCAGGTGACGATAAGGTCGCTGCCGGCGCCCTGCGCCAGCGATACGGCGGTCGGCGTGTTCGGTCCGGCTGTGCCTGTCGCGAGCGTGCTGATGGCTGACCATGCACCCGTTCCTGCTGCGTTCGAGCTCTGGAGCTGGACGTCAACCGCCTCACCGGCCATCAGGCCTGACAGGAGGTAGGGGCTGGTGACACCTGCCACGAGGTTCCAGTTGCTGGCGCCGGACGGCGAGTACAGCAGGTTGAACCCGGTGGCTGCATCGTGCGAACTGTCCACGGCGGGGTATGTCCAGGTCACCATCAGGGCACTGCCGGGGGCTTGCGCAAGTGACACGCTGCTTGGCGGGTTCGCTATCTGGGGCGTCGTTGGCGCTGGTGTCGGCAGTGGCTGCGTCGCCGCTGGCGGGTGGGGTATCATCGTAGCCATACCCCGGTTCGCCGGGCGTGGAGTGGGACGATATATCGGCATTTTTATGACGGTCCTGTATTTCGAAAATTGCCTGGGGTGACAACGCTGGCGCTAGCCATATGTTAGTTATAATAACTAATTTCAAGACCTGTAGGCTTCTTAATGTTCCAAATTTGAACATTTTTGGCGCGAGCAATGTTTTGTCCGGGGCTTGAAATTAGTTAGTAAAAATAACTATTAGCCCTTCCTTACCCGATTTCAGGCCCTCTTCTCCGCGACCTCGCACTGCAAAATTCCGCTGGGTCGGCGTTATCTCGCCCACCGCTCCGCGCTCGACGACTTCTCCGCCGGGGTTCGTTGAGCAACTCGCGATGTCATGTGTTTAGCGACTGGGTGGGGACCCCACTACCCTGATCCCATGGCGTCACAACCGAGAAACGGCGTTCCGGCAGGATGCCCGAATGGCCTCCGTCCCAGGTGCCTGCCTCACCGATCTCTGGCTGACATCGCGCTGGCCGCCGATGGACCGTAGACGCGGGTGAAAACCGTCGCGTCGAACGCCGCCGTTTCGACATCGGTGACGAGGCGGCCATCGACGAGGCCGACAATGCGGTCAGCATAGGCGCGCGCCAGATGGATCTGATGCAGGCTGCAAAGGATCGCAACACCCTCCCGCCGGCAGATGCCTCGCAGCAGGTCCAGGACATCCTGGCTGGTCTGCGGATCAAGGCTGGCCACGGGCTCGTCCGCCAGGATGATGCTTGGCCGCTGGGCGATGGCGCGGGCGATCGCCACCCGCTGCTGCTGGCCGCCCGACAGGGTGTCGGCTCGCTGTTCGGCTTTGTCCAACATGCCAACCCGGTCGAGGCATTCGAGCGCCCACAGTTGATCCTCCCGCGAGAAGCGCCCGAGCATCCCGCGCCATACCGAGACGTGGCCAAGGCGTCCGGCGAGCACGTTGCTGAGCGCGGACCGCCGGCCAATCAGATTGAATTGCTGAAACACCACGGCGACGTGGCGCCGCTCGCGCCCGCGAAGCGCCGATCTTTCCGACCCCAGCATACTGATGCGGCCAACCGTTGGGCTGACAAGTCCGGCTAGACAGCGAAACAGCGTCGTTTTTCCTGCGCCACTCGGTCCCAGAACCGCGACGAACTCGGCCGCACGGACGCGGAAGGTTATCCCGCCGACCGCCTGATGTTTCCCGTAGTATTTGCCGAGGCTCTCGACCTCCAGGCTGATTGGGTTCTCCCGCTGAGACGGTGATGCCTCGAGACTCATTGGGACCGATCCGAACCGGCGCTCATACCAGCTTCGCCCGCATCCATCCGCTCGCTTGATCGATAATGGTAACGACGATCAGGATCACTGCGATGATCGTGAACAGGCGCGGGAAATCCAGCAGATCCATGCTGTTCTTGAGTTCCTGGCCGATGCCTCCGGCGCCGACGACACCGAGGACCGTCGAGGCCCGAACATTGAACTCCCACCAAAACAACGTGGTGGAGAGCACGACAGGCGCAATATCGGGCAGCAGCGCATAAAAGATGGCGGTGACCCGGCCCGCGCCCGTCGTCTCGATGGCATGCAAGGGATCGAGCCGGACGGTTTCGATCTGATCGGCGATTAACTTCGCTGCGCTGCCCCAGGTGTGAAGACCGATGCCAAGCATCCCGGCGAAGGGCCCCAACCCGACTGCGGCGACAAACAACAGGGCGAAGACGAACGAATCGATTCCCCGGAGCGCGTTCAGAAACCAGCGAACCGGAACATAAAGCAGCGGAATCGGCGTGATGTTGCGGCTCGCCAGCACGGCGGTCGGGATGGCGAGCAGCGTTGCCATGGTCGTGCCGAGTGCCGCCATGGCGATGGTCTCAGCCGTTCGCTGAAGAATGAGCGGCAGGTCGGCGACCTGCGGCGGCCACGCCTCCGCCAGCCAATGGGCCAGCCTCGGCAGACCCGAAACCAGTCGGATTGGGTCCACCTGGGCGAATCGCCAGCTCGCCACGTAGAAGGCCGCGATCAGCACCACGGCCGCCCAGACCTTGATCCGCCGCGACCCCCGGCTGCGCCGCCGGGTCTCGATCATGGCCAGGGCTTCGGCTGCGGTCATTCCGGACGACACGCGCTTCGTCCCGGTTGCGCGCTATGCCTTGGGCTTGATCTTGCCCACCGCGAGGCCGGCCTTCTCAATGGAATCGTAGAAGGCGTGGTTCGAGGAAATGAACCCAGTGTAGTGTGGCGGCAGGAGCGTCTTGGCCTGCTCCGGCGTGACGGCCGTCAGCGCGGCTGTAATATGGGCCGCCAGCTCCGGCGACGTGCCTTTCGGCACAGCGATCGCGTCGTTGGGGAGAGGCGCCGACGTCCACACGATTTTGCTGGCGTCCGGCTTCACCCGGCCGCTTTCGATCATGGCGTTGCGGTTCCTGTCGAAGTCGGTCGCCAGATCGACCTGCCCGTTCGAAACCGCGACCTCGTTCGCCGCATGGGTCGCCCCCTCATGATAGGCCCAGAAGGTCTTCGGGTCGATTTTCCAGACCTCCTTGGCGTAGTAGGTCGGGATGAGCCAGCCGGAGGTGGACCCGACATCAGCGAAGGACATGGACATGCCCTTCGTGTCATCGGGAAACTTGGCGACGGTCAGATCTGGCTTGCCGATGATGATGGCGAGGTAGGTCGGCTTCTCCTCGTATTTCACGGTCGCAATCGCGGTGCAGTCCGTTTTGTTGTTGGCGATGATGTAGCCCCACGGTCCCATCCAGGCGAGGTCGAGCTGCCCAGATCCCATCGCCACCGCCATGCCAGCCCAATCCGTCGTTGAAACCAGGCTGTATTCGACCCCAAGCTGTTTCGCCAGATAGTCGAAAATCGGCGTGTACGCCTTGATCGTGTCGCTCGGGCTGGGCAGCAGAGGCCCGACCCCGAAACGCATCTTCGTCGTTTGCGCTGGCAGGGACCGCAGGCCTGCGCCGGCGGCCGCACCGGCAGAGGCTAGCAGCAGTCCGCGTTTGGATATGGTCATGACCGTTCTCGCTGTTGTGCCGGTTGCGGCGGTGATCCTGAACGCGCGTCAAGGCGATATTCGCGTGAATTGGCTATAAATCGGGCGACGGGAGTGATTGACAAGAGCGAGCTTACGATCAAGCGGTGCGCCGCGCGGCGCCTGACCGGCCAAAGCGATTTCAATCCTGCAATCTCGCGGCGGCGCGTCCACTCCCCCGCCATCCAGGCAACTCGGCGACCAAGCGGCTAGCGGCAGGGTGGGGCGGTTCCGTCCGAGCAATAAACCTTCGATCCGGGAGGCACGATAATCGTTTGCGGCGCTGGCCTATTAGTGCCGCTGTAGCTCACGCAGGCCGCTAACCCAAGGGAGAGGAACAGCAGCAACATCGATCGGCGCATAGGCATCTCCTCGCTTCGTTAAAACAGACTTGGACAGATGCCCGCAGCCGACTTGCACGAGCCCCAAATCATTCGTTTATGTTTGCTTAACCAATTTATGATAATATTTGGGGATTGGCAACGTGACAGACGACGTAATAGACGAATGTACACCAAGTTCTTTCCCGACGGGCTCGACGGGCTTCCGTTTGCGTCGCGGGACTTACGTTCTGCTGCAACTTGGGCGAAAACCAAACCCGACGTGCGGCTGCAGGTCACGTCGGATGGCGTGAGCGGGATAATCGAAATCTACCCACAGGGATCGGCAAGCCCGCGGTGGTGCCTGTGGCAGACCAACGACGGCCGTCTGCAACTCGATGACCTGACTATGAACGAGTTTGCACTGGCTTACCCAACCATCGACATGGCCCTACGGTTTATCGCGTCGAAATTGTAGTTTCGCGCGTCGGCCCAACCATTCGATTTGCGATCGCCACCACAGCCGGTGATTCATTCACTCCTGCAAAACGTGTATTGCTGCGGTTCGGCTTCGCCGATGCACTCCGCCCCTCCGAACCGGGCGCCGTCCGCGTCGAGGACGTTGCCGTCGTCGGTCCCTTGCCAGCCGGAGCCCACGCAAGCGCCAGGAGCAACGGTCGACGCGGCTGGGCGTTCGAATTCGATCGCCGCACGCTCAGAAGAAGATGCTCAGATTCTCGGCCAGCAGGACGTTCTGATCGAGCACCAGCCGCCGCCGCGCGATTTTCCACCCGTGATCAACCCGCCGTAGCCGGTCCTCCCTACCCCCGACATAGAAATCCTGCTCGGTCTCACCCCGGCTGCGGTAGACGATGAAATTGCAATGAACCGTCAACTCCGAACCGGATGCGCCGGCCGACCTCGATATTGCTGATCAGGTGCCGGGTCCGCGGCGGCGGATCTTCCGCCCAGGCCATGCCGGTCTCGAGGCGCGCCACCCGCGCGGCGAGTGTCCTGATGTCCTCATCGAACAGGCTCAGTTCGTCCGCCCCGGTCACGTCCTCCTCGACGTAGCGAGCCGGATCGAGCATCGTGATCGCCTTACTGGATCTTGGATACCGGTTGGACCGCGAGCCCATCCAGTAATGGACATCGTCGGTGAACAACCCGAGCCATTCGCGAAAACGCCTGTCGTCCAGCAGCCGCGCCTGCCGATAGAGCAACTGCTCGACCCCGCGGATCGTATCCTCTTCAGGCATGCTCCGCCTCCCTCGCGTCTGCACCGGTTCGAACGTCGCGGGCCGGTGCCCCCATCAACGCCGACCAGCGCCGATAGAACTGACGGTGGTTGCTTTCGCTGAAACAACGGTAGTCGCTGACCCAGGCGCCGAGCGTCGGATCGAAGCGGTCGTGTCCCAGCCCCATCTCGGTGTTCAGCGGCATCCGCCGGGACGCCGCGGCAGGTCTGGGTGCATTCCTGCCAGTTGTCCATGTCGTCCTGCTCGAACGAACCGGAAGGGCTAAAGCCCCGAACGCCCGCCTGCCGAATCGCCTTCTTGACCTCCGGCGGCGCCGCCTTGTCCATGAACACGAACGACCTGACCTCGGTCTTCTCGGGACCGCGTGGCTGCCACACACGGAACGTGCGCGATGTGCCACGCAACAGCGAGAAACTCGGGAACACCGTGCCGACGATCGGGTTGATCAGTCCGGCGTGGGATCCGAGGCGCTCCCTGACCTCGGCGGCAATCTTTTGCTCATAAGCGGCAAGTTCGGGCATCGGGGGATCGCCAAGATCGTCCGGCGCGACGCAGATCAGTCCATGGCCGTTGCCCGGCGAGACCATCCTCTGGGCGCTATGCGGATTGGCCGTCACCCCGCGGCTGAACGCCACCTTGACGGCGGACAAATGGTTCCACTGACATGATAGGCGTCGCCGCCGAAATTCTCGGCCGGGACTTCCAGTTGCACGGCATGACCCATTTATGCGTCGCGACGATCTCGATTGCCGCCCTCGCGCCGGTCAACGAAGGTGTCGATGTACCACGCCATCTCGCCGAGATAATCGCGCAGCGGCGGGGCCTGCGGATCGAAGGTGGCGAACCAGAGGCCCTTGTAGCTGTCCAGGCGCGCCACCGGTACAAGGCCCCAGTCCGCGCGGTCCAGTTCAGAGTGATAGGCTTCCCGGAGGTTCGGCACACCGGTCAGCCGCCCATCATTGCCGTAGGTCCAGCCGTGATACGCGCAGATAAAGCTCGACGCATTGCCGTCATCGGCTCGGCACAACCGGTTACCGCGATGACGGCAGATATTCAGAAACGCACCGACGGTTCCCGCGCTATCCCGCACTGCCAGCAACGGATCCTCGCCCATCGTGGTGGTCAGGAAACCGCCGGGCCGCGGGGTCTGACTGTCGTGACGCAGAAAAAGTCAGCAACGCGCAAAGATATTCCGTGGCAACGCGGGTGTCTTCGACGTTTACGCGCCTACGACGCACAACTTTATTCCCTGAACAATTCCGTGTTGGGTATCCACCTCTCGACGTTGGGGCATCCACCTCTCGACACGCGGCTTCGCCTCAATTCCTGCCACATACGCATTACAAGAAGGAGGACACGAGCCATGGCACCGTGGACCTCGGATCCGATCGGCAAATTAACCACCTACTGGAATTTACTTACTCAGGTGTTTTTCCTAAAAAACATATCAAATAAAGAAAAGATCAGTAATTTACTATAAATTATCATGTTGCTGGTTTACATCCGTCCCCAGTACGCATAATGCTGGTGCGGTCTTCGGCGATATCGATATCGGATGCTTCATGGCCCCGGTAGAACCGTCGTCAATTAGTTGCCACAAGGGGTCTGGATGGCACTCTCGGTCATTGGGATCTCAGGTAGCGTCCGGCGCCCTTCTCGAACCTCTACACTCGTAAGGACGCTTCTTGCCAGCGTCGATCGACGCCTCGGCCCCGGCGGTCATCTATACCAACAGCCAACGCTGAGACCGACCAGGGTAAGCGAAGGTTTGGCCAGAGGCGCCCCGCCAACTCCGGATACACATAGCGATAGACCCGCAAATAGGCTGAGCTTTATCGAAATGGCCGATGCGGCACCGATAATTTTTTCCAGCCTGACCCGCGACCAAACAAGTGCTTCCAGCGAGGCCATCGTTCGGTCGGTTGAGAGTGCCGACGCGTTGATCGTTGCTACACCAGTCTATCGCGCCTCTTACACCGGCGCGCTCAAACATCTGTTCGATCTGGTCAACCATCAAGCGCTGGTCGGCAAGCCGGTCATATTGGCGGCGACCGGCAACAGCCATCTGCATGGTCTCGTAACGGAACATCAGCTTCGCCCACTTCTGAGCTTTTTCGGCGCGCTTACGGTTCCGACCGCAGTCTATGCCAGCGAGGCGGATTTTGCCGAATACACATTGACCAGCACAGCGGTGTTCGAGCGGATCGATCGCGCGGCGGATGAGATTGCGAGGCTCATTTTCGGCGCTCCTACGTCTGCCAGACTATCGGCTACCGACCGCCAGCCCGTCCCGGCGACTCTCTGATCGAAAGCCACTCTCAAAGGAAAGCCTGCCATGTCCGACATGCTCTACGATCGCGATCCGATTAAGTTTGCTTACTGGGTGCCCAACGTATCGGGTGGCCTCGTTATCTCCAATATCGAGCAGCGCACTGACTGGTCGATCGACTACAACCGCAAGCTGGCACAGATCGCCGAACGCAGTGGTTTCGACTACGCGCTCAGCCAGATCCGTTTCACCGCGGGCTACGGCGCCGAATACCAGCATGAGTCCGTATCTTTCAGTCACGCGCTGCTGGCAGCGACCACCACGCTGAAAGTTATCGCCGCAATTCTGCCGGGGCCTTGGACGCCCGCGCTCGCGGCCAAGCAGATCGCGACGATCAACCACCTGACCAACGGCCGGGTCGCCGTAAACCTCGTCTCCGGATGGTTCCGCGGCGAATTCCTGGCCATCGGCGAGCCATGGCTGGACCACGACGAGCGCTATCGCCGGTCGGAAGAGTTCATCAGAGCGCTGCGGGGCATCTGGACCCAGGACAACTTCAACTTCCGCGGCGATTTCTACCGTTTTACTGATTACAACCTGAAACCGAAGCCGATCGATCCGTTGCCTGAGATATTCCAGGGCGGCTCCTCCAACGCTGCCCGGACAATGGCCTCTCGGGTCTCAGACTGGTATTTCACCAACGGCAACACGCCCGAGGAGATCCGCAAGCAGGTGGCCGACCTCCAGACCAAGGCTGCCGCCAATAACCACCGTGTTCAGGTAGGCGTGAACGCCTTTGCAATTGCTCGGGAGACCGAGGCAGAAGCACGCGAGGTCCTCGCCGAGATCATCGAAAAAGCCAACCCAGAGGCGGTCAACGCGTTCGGCCACGAGGTCAAGAACGCGGGTCTGGCATCTCCTGAAAAAGAGGGTAACTGGGCCAAGTCATCATTCAACGATCTCGTTCAGTACAATGACGGCTTCCGCTCAAACCTGATCGGAACCCCGCGGCAGATCGCAGAACGCATCCTGGCGCTCAAACACGCCGGCGCCGACCTGATCCTGCTGGGTTTTCTGCATTTCCAGGAGGAGGTCGAGCAGTTCGGCCGAGAAGTCATCCCCGTGGTTCGCGAATTGGAAGCGCAGCAGGCCAGGTCGCGCATTGCCGCCGAGTGATGTCCGTGTCTTATCCGGAACAAAGAGCGTCATGAACGACCTCTACGTGGCCGTCGATCCCGCGCTGGCCGTTCGACCGGCACAAGCCTGGGCGCACGGTCTGGGCGGAGACGGAGAAAGCACGGGCCCGGCCGCCGACGCCCTCAGGCTGCAAGGGGTCACGCTGTCGTTCGGCGGCGTGACAGCCTTGCTGGATGTGGACGTCGCAGTGGCCGCAGGCGAAATTCGCGCGATCATCGGGCCAAACGGGGCGGGAAAAAGCTCGATCGTCAACATCATCAGTGGCGTCTACCGGCCGGATCGCGGGAAGATCTGGATCGGAGGACAGAAGTTCGCGACAGTTCCAACCGACAACCTCGCCAGGCTCGGCGTGGCCCGAACCTTTCAGAACCTGGCGCTGTTCAAAGGCCTGACAGTCCGGGAGAACGTCATCGTCGGCCGTGCCGCCACCATCCGGTCCAGCTTCGTAGAACAATTACTGGGTGTCGGCCGCGTGCGGGCCGAGGAGGAAGAGGTCCGTGCCCACGCCACCGACGCCATCGACTTGCTGCATCTGTCGGCTGTAGCCGACCACCCAGTCGCGACCCTGCCGTATGGTCTGCAGAAGCGCGTCGAACTGGCGCGTGCGCTGGCCGCGCGTCCACGTCTGCTTCTACTCGACGAGCCTATGGCCGGCATGGCCCCGAGCGATAAGCAGGATATGGTTCGCTTCATCCGCGCCGCGCGCGACGAGTACGGAACGACGGTCGTGCTGATCGAGCACGACATCGGTGTGGTTATGGGTCTGTCCGACCGCGTTGCCGTGCTCGACTACGGACGCAAGATCGCCGACGGCACGCCCGCCGAAGTCCGTTCCGATCAGACGGTGATCGAGGCCTACCTCGGCATCGCCCACGAACCCGATTCCACAGGCCTCGATGGCGAGGACCCCGACCATGGTTGACTTCGATTATCAGTTTCTGATCGAGGTGCTGGTCGGCGGCCTGCTCTCCGGCGTCATGTACAGCCTCGTCGCGATCGGCTTCGTGCTGGTCTACAAAACCTCCGGCGTGCTCAATTTCGCGCAAGGCTCGATGCTGCTGTTCGCGGCGTTGACCTTCGTCAGCCTGACCGAGCGCCACGTGCCGTTCGTGCTCGCGCTTGCCATAACGTTCGGGATAATGGTGCTGCTTGGGATCGCGATCGAGCGACTGGTGTTGCGGCCGCTCGTCAACAAGCCGCCGATCACTCTGTTCATGGCGACACTCGGCCTCGCTTACATTATCGAGGGCGCAGCCCAACTTATGTGGGGCACGCAGGTCCACGGCCTCGACCTCGGTATCGAGGACGTGCCGTTTGATGTGGGCGGCGTGCTCATCTCAAAGTTCGACCTGTTCGCCGCCGGCGTGGCGACAACCGTGGTCGCCGTGCTAACTGCGTTCTTCCGCTATACCCGAGCTGGTCTGAGCTTTCGGGCAGTCGCCGACGACCAATTTTCGGCACTGGCGGTCGGTCTGCGACTGTCACGCACCTGGGCCATCGTCTGGAGTGCGGCGGGCTTCGTCGCCCTGGTCGCCGGCTTGCTATGGGGCTCGCGATCGGGTGTGCAGTTCTCCTTGTCACTCTCGGTCCTGAAAGCACTCCCGGTGCTGGTGCTCGGCGGATTCGATTCCATCCTGGGTGCGATCGTCGGAGGACTTCTCGTCGGCGCGACAGAGAAACTGGCCGAGGTCTATATCGGCCCCTTCGTCGGTGGCGGAATTGAGACCTGGTTCGCTTACGCCGCCGCGCTCGCATTCCTGCTGGTACGGCCATCGGGGCTGTTCGGCCAGACCCAGGTCGAGAGGGTCTGAGGCGATGTCATCCACCACCGCCGCATTTTTCTCCTTGTCTCGGCAGCGGAAGTTACCCGCCTGGATCGAGCCGGTCGCGGTGCTGGTCGTTGCCTATGCCGTGATCCCCATCATCGGTTCATCATATTTGTTCGAGGCCATTCTCCTGCCGTTCCTCGCGCTGTCGCTGGCAGCCCTCGGCCTGAATGTGCTGACCGGTTACACGGGGCAGGTTTCGCTTGGATCAGCGGCATTCATGGCGATCGGCGCGTTCGGTGCCTACAACCTCGACCTGCGAATCCCCGGCCTGCCTTTGCTCGTGACTATCGTCCTGGCTGGGTTGATCGCGGCCGCGGGCGGGTTGGTGTTCGGTCTCCCAAGCCTGCGCCTGCGAGGTTTCTATCTCGCGGTCTCCACCTTGGCGACACAGTTCTTCGTACAGTGGCTGTTGACGAACTTCTCGTGGTTTTCCAACGGCAGCAACTCGGGCGTCATCGACGCGCCGGAACTACGCGCATTTGGGATTACATTCTCGATTTCACTTGGACGCTATTACTTCTCGCTCACGATCGTGGCGGTCCTCACGTTCCTGACCTGGCGGCTGGTGCGATCGGCCACCGGCCGCCATTTCATCGCCGTCCGCGATAACGAGACGGCGGCGCGCATCATCGGCGTGCCGGTGTTCAAGACCAAGCTGCTCGCGGCCGCCATTTCATCCTTCATTATTGGCGTGGCCGGCGTGCTATGGGCGTTCACATATCTGCGGACAGTGGAACCCGCGGGCTTCAACCTTGATCGTTCCTTCCAGATACTGTTCATCATCATTATTGGCGGACTGGCCTCTATCCGAGGTGCCTTTCTTGGTGCGGCGCTGATCGTCGTCTTTCCGCTTCTACTATCGCGAACTCGGCGCCTTCCTGCTCGGCGACACCTTCAACTCGGGTGTCCTCGACATGACCCAGCGCATCATTCTGGGCGCACTGATCATCCTGTTTCTGATCGCTGAACCCGACGGGCTGTCGTCGCTCTGGAACCGCATCACCGCTCGCTTAAGCCGAATCGCCTGACTTTTCCCGGTGTCTCGCGAGGGACACAAACCCAAGGAGTCCAAGATCATGAGCCTGACCTCTCTTCTGCGACCAGCAGCCATCGCGCTTGCAGTAGCCTGTGCGGCTCCTGTAGCCGCTGCGCAGGCCGACGAGCAGTACCTTCCCGCTGCAGAGCTATCGCGTGGGGCCATACGCGGCCGGCGGGACCGGGTTCTTCGGCGGGTTCATCGATTACCTGAACCTGATCAACACCCGCGACGGCGGCGTCAATGGCGTCAAACTGACCTGGAGCGAGTGCGAGACACAATACGAAGTCGAACGCGGCGTCGAATGCTACGAGCGGCAGAAGAGCCATCCCGATGTGGCCGCTTGGAACCCGCTGTCGGTCGGCATCGCCTACGCCATGATTGACAGGATCACGCAGGACAAGGTGCCGCTGATCACCGTCAACCATGGCCGCACCGATTCTACGGATGGCCGCGTGTTCCCTTACGTCTTCCCATTACTACTCAATCCGTACAGCGAATCCTCGGGCATCATCAACTACATCGCATCGAAACTCGGCAGCCCGGATGCGCTAAAGGGCAAGAAGATCGTGGTGCTCTATCACGGCTCGCCGTACGGCAAGGAAACGATTCCGATCTACGAATTGCTGTCGAAGAAGTTTGGCTTCGAGGTGCAGCAGATCGAGGTTCCGCATCCCGGCAACGAGCAGCAATCGCAATGGCTGACCATCCGCCGTGCAAAGCCGGACTACGTCGTGCTGCGCGGCTGGGGCGTGATGAATCCGGTGGCGATCAAGACCGCGGTCAAAGTTGGCTATCCGGTTGACCACATTATCGGCAACGTCTGGTCCAATTCCGAGGAGGACGTGATCCCCGCCGGTGACGCGGCAATCGGCTACACCGCCATTACCACCCAGGCGTCAGGTAACCAATACCCAGTGTTGCAGGAGATCATCAAGACGGTCTACGGCGCCGGCAAGGGCAACCTGGACGACAAGAACCGTATTGGCTCCGTCTACCACAACCTCGGCATCGTCAACGGCATCCTCAATGTAGAGGCGGTCCGTGTCGCGCAAGAAAAGTTTGGCCATCACACGCTGACCGGCGACGAAGTCCGCTGGGGCTTCGAACACCTGCAACTCGATCCGGCCCGCGTCGACGCGCTCGGTGCGAAGAACCTGTTCCACTCGATCAACGTGACCTGGGAGAACCACGAGGGCGATGGATACGTGACGTTCCAGAAATGGGACGGCAAGAAGTGGAACGTCGTCTCCGACTGGATCGCGCCGGACTGGAAGCTGCTGCGCCCGATCATCGAGCAATCGGCGGCAACTTACGCGCAGCAGAAGGGGATCAAGGTCCGTACCGCGAGCGACGTCGACGCCGTCACTAACTGACGCACCGTGTGAGAGGGAGGGGGTCTCCCTCTCACCTCGATCGGGAATAGCCATGACGGACCCAGATATGCTGCTGAAAATGGAACGGGTGGAGGCGACCTATAGTGGCGCGATCGCGGCGCTCCACGACGTGAGCCTGACGGTCAGCCGCGGCGAGATCGTTGCAGTTCTCGGTGCCAACGGTGCCGGCAAGACGACCACGCTAAAGGCTGTTTCCAACCTGCTGCCGGCCGAACGTGGCCGCGTCACCGGTGGCACGATTTTGTTCGATACTGTGAGCACACCCGGCGCCCGTCCGGGTGACCTCGTGCGCCGCGGCCTTGTGCCAGTGCTGGAGGGGCGGCGGATGTTCCGCTCCCTGAGCGTCGAGGAAAACCTAGTCACCGGCGGTATCGCACGCGAGTCTACAAGGGCGGAACTGGCGGGTGATCTGGAGCGCATCTACGCGCTGTTTCCCCGCCTGCGAGACAAGCGCCGGGTACTCGCGGGTCTTACCTCCGGCGGCGAGCAGCAGATGGCGGCGATTGGCCGAGCACTGATGGCACGTCCTAGATTGCTGGTGCTGGACGAGCCTTCAATGGGCCTCGCGCCGCTCGTGGTGAGGATCATATTTCAGCGCTCTGGTGCGGCTTAACCGCGAGGAAGGCCTGTCGGTGCTCGTCTCGGAGCAGAATTCCGCTGTGGCGCTCAGCCACGCCCACCGTGCCGTCGTGCTGGAGAACGGTGTCACCGTCCTTTCCGGCACCGCGGATGAACTGCGCCGGCGCGACGATATCAAGTCGTTCTATCTCGGCGAGGCGGCGCCGCACGCCGCATAGCCTCACCATACGAAGGAGGATCCCATCATGGATGTCGTTACTATAGCGTCCCAAGGCGTTCCGGCCGTTCCACGCCCGCCGGAGCCCGCCCACATCATCCGCGACGATGCCGAGGCGATCGCGGTGGCCAAGCGGCTCGCTGCTTCGTTCGAGAAGGATTCCGCGATCCGCGACCGCGACCGGATCTGGCCAGTGGCCGAGCTCGATGCTTTCTCGCAAAGCGGGCTTTGGTCGATCAACGTCCCGCGCGCCTTCGGTGGTCCCGAAGTTTCCTATGCCACACTCAGCAAGGTGGTCGAGATCATTTCGGCGGCCGATTCCTCAATCGGTCAGATCGCGCAAAACCATCTCGGGGTTGTCGCCGCGATCCGGACTGTCTCCGACGCGGCCCAGCAGAAGCTGCTATTCGGCGAAGTCCTGCGTGGCGTGCGCTTCGGAAACGCGTTCTCCGAGTTTGGGTCCAAACGCGCGGCCGACTTCGAGACGAGGTTCACTGATGCCGGCGACCATGTGATCGTGCGCGGACGGAAGTTCTATGCGACCGGTGCATTGCTTGCGCATCTGGTGCCGATCGTTGCGCTCGATGACGAGGGCCGGGCATGGTATGCGATCGCCGAGCGGGATGCGCCGGGGCTGACGGTGATCGACGACTGGTCGTCGTTCGGTCAACGCACGACGCTGTCCGGCACGGTGCTCATCGACGATGTCAAGGTGCCCAAAACGCACTTGGTGCCTGGCTACAAGGGATACGACCACCCGACCGCTGACGGCGCGATCTTCCAGATCATTCAGGTCGCTGTCGACACGGGGATCGCGCAGGCGGCACTCGATGAGACGGTGCGCTTCGTGCGCACCAAGAGCCGGGCGTGGGTCGATAGCGGGCTGGAATCACGCCTGGGAGGATCCCGTACACCATCCAGGCAGTAGGCGACCTGACGATACGGCTGCACGCCGCGCAGGCGCTGCTGGAGAAGGCCGGCTTTGCGATCGATGCAGCAGTAACCAATCCGACCGCTGAAACCGTTGCGTATGCGCAGATCGTCACGGCCGAGGCGAAGGTGCTCTCGACCGAGATCGCCATCGCTGCAACCAACAAGCTGTTTGAACTTGCCGGGACGCGGTCGACTCTGGCCGAACACAACCTTGACCGGCACTGGCGAAATGCGCGCACTCATACGCTGCACGATCCGGTACGCTGGAAATATGCAATCATCGGCAATTATGCCTTGAACGCCGTCAATCCGCCGCTGCACGCCTGGAGTTAAATCGACTGAGCGGATTTCATCGGCTTAAGTAAGCGGCTGTCAATGGAGCCGCTCAGATCTTCGGCGACCAGGCGCTTCAGGCGCCGAGCGAGGTGGCGAAAGGTAAAGCATCACGCCGTGCTGTCGCGGTCTGAAGCGACTTCATGGCTGAGTTTGAGAAGCAAGATGGTTGAGAGCCTGACGCGGGGCGCGAAGCAGGGTGCCGGCATCGACGGTCAGAATACTTCCGGTGATGCCTTTGGCGTCGCGCCGCGAGGCGAGAAAAACATAGGCCCCCGCGAGATCGTCGGGCATCAGAGCGAGGCGCAGCGGATTGCCGGCGCGCATCCGCTCCTCGATCGCCGGATTGGCGAACTGCGAGCGGTCATCATTGCCGAGTGCCGTCAGTCCGCGTAGATCGGTCATGGTGCCGCCGGGCGCGACACCGTTGACCCGGATATCCGGCCCCAGTTCCATCGCCAGTTGCCGGATCAGACCCACCACCGCGTGCTTCGAGGCGGTATACAAGGCGCCACCCCCGCCCGAGTTCAGGCCGGCCACGGACGCGGTGAAGATCATCGAGCCGATAGTCTCCCGGAGTGCCGGCAATGCCGCCTTGGCGCCAAAAATGCAGCCCCTGACATTGACCCCGAAGAGTTCGTCGTAGGCTCGGGTCAGGTCTTCCTCGGGCAGGTCGGCGAAGCGCGCGTAAACGTCGAAGACCCCCGCGTTGCCGACAAACACGTCGAGCCGGCCGAAGGCGGCCAGGGTTTCCGCCGCTGCCCGCTTGTTGTCAGCTAGGTCCCCAGCCTCGCCAACGACCGCGACAACCGCGGAGCCGAACCGCGACCGCAACGCGTCGGCTCTGTCCGCCATCCGCTCCATGACGCCGACGCGTGCGCCCTCCTCGATGAAGCGTGCGACCACCGCTTGTCCAATGCCGGAGCCGCCGCCGGTTACCAACGCTACCTGACCCTCGAGCCTTCCCATGAAGGTGTCCTCCTCGGGCGGAAAAACGTTATGTCGGGGGCGATCGGGCCCCAAGCCGTGCGCTTGCCTGGAGCTTACAGCATGATCGCGCTGAGCGGAATGTCCCCGCCGCGTGAATCATACCCGCAGTGCAGGATTTCGCGACCGGCGGCGCGGCAGCGGCGGTGGCGTGACGCGGTTCCATCCTCGCCCCCGTCGGCCCCGCCCCCTTGGCGTTCAAGCCGGTAGCCGCACGATACTGGCTTGAATATGCCGGTCACCCCTTGAGAGCACCCTGGGAATTGGGCAATAAGAACGCATTCCGGACCACTCCGGACCGAACATGGCCTCGGGCGAACCGTAGGCACCAGGGAGAGCAACGAGATGATTTCGACACGCCGTACCCTTATCGGCGGCGCTGCCGCGTTATCGCTGGCGCCGATAATCCGTCCGCGGGCACAGGGCCGCGTCAAGCTGACAATTGGCGTGCTGACCGACCTCTCCGGAACGTACCGCGACAACACCGGACCGACATCCGTCGCGGCCACGCAACTAGCGGTCGATGAGATGAAGTCCCATCTCGACTGCGACGTGGAGATCATCAGCGCCGACCACCAGAACAAGCCCGACGTCGCGGTCTCGATCGCCCGGCAGTGGTTCGACAGCGGTGTCGACATCGCCGCCGACGTGCCCACGTCCTCCGTCGC
This sequence comes from uncultured Alphaproteobacteria bacterium, assembly GCA_963778125.1. GTDB lineage: Bacteria > Pseudomonadota > Alphaproteobacteria > Acetobacterales > Acetobacteraceae > Rhodopila. Next base: position 469,265 of record CAVZTH010000043.1, read on the forward strand.
GCTCGCCGTCGCCCAGGTCGCTAAGGAAAAGGACAAGATGATGCTCAACGCATCGGCGACGGTGGCCTCCCTGACCGACGACCAATGCAGCCCCAACACCATCGTCTGGAGCTTCGACACCTACGAGAACGCCCACTCGACCGGCGGATCTCTGATGAAGCAAGGCTTCAAGTCCTGGTACATCATCACCGCCAACTATGCGTTCGGCCAGTCGCTGGAGACCCTGACCGCGGAGGTGGTCAAGAAGGGCGGCGGCGAGATCAAGGGTACGCGCGCGCTATCCGTTCCCCGACACCACCGATTTCTCATCCTACCTCACCGAGGCGCAGGCCAGCGGTGCGACGGTGGTGGGCTTCGCCAATGCCGGCCTGGATACCGAGAACTGCATCAAGCAAGCCGCTGAATTCGGCCTGAACAAGACAATGAAGCTCGCCCCGCTGTTGATGTTCATCCAGAACCCGCATTCGCTCGGCACCCAAATCTGCGGCGGGTTGCTGACCACCGAAACCTTCTACTGGGACACCAACGACCGCACCCGAAGTTTCACCAAAAAGCTGCTCGCGCGGACCAAGCAGAACAACTACCCGAACCAGGCGCACGCCAGCTCCTACGGCTCGACCATCCATTTGATGAAAGCGGTCGCGGCTATGGGCGGGGCAGAGGCAAAAAAGAGCGGGCGCGCGCTTGTGGCAAAGATGAAATCTCTCCCGACGGATGACGACGCGTTCGGTCCGGGCCGCGTGCGCGCCGACGGCCGTGGCGAGTTCCCCGCGTATTTATTCCAGGTCAAGACGCCCGAAGAGAGCAAAGGCGAGTGGGACTTGTACAGGCTGGTCAGCACGACGGCGCCGGCCGATGTCCTGCACCCGCTCAATCCCAAGTGCAATTTCCCTACAGGTTGAGCGGATTTGCCCGGAAGGCCGTTAGTCAATAGTAACAATAAGCCGCAATACCGCCGCCGGAACTTCGGCACTTGGAGAGAATGCCGGGCGACAGGCGCCCGGAGAGCTCCTGTCAACTGCTGCACGGAGGAATGAGCCTGTGCTACCGGGGATGAACCCCACCCCGAATATCCCGCACCGAACCATCCGTTTGCAGGTAATTCGGCCCGACCGGGACTTTTCCATGCCCCCCGGGTATATCCAGCACGTAGGTGGGCCAAGCCAACCCCGTCACCCGCCCACGCAGTCCCTCCAGCAGCGCGCGTCCCTCCTCGATCGGGACGTGAAACCGGGCAGTTCCCGGCGCAGCATCCAACTGGTGCAGATAATACGGCTTCACCCGATGCGCGATCATCGCTCGGAACAGCGCCTCCAGCGCCGCCGAGTTGTCGTTGACGCCCCGCAACAGCACCGACTGGCCCAGCAACGGGATCCCCAGCACCCGCACCCGCCGTAACGCCGCGCCTGCGGCCGGCGTGAACTCGCGCGCGTGGTTGGCATGGACCACCAGCCACATCGACCGGTCGGTCTCCATCGCGCCGGCCAGTTCGTCCGTCAGCCGCTCCGGGTCCGCCACCGGCACGCGCGAGTGGATGCGGATCGTCTGAACATGCGGCATCGCCGACAAGGCTCCCGACAATCGTCCGCAACCGCCGCGCCGAAAGCATCAGCGGATCGCCCCCGGTGAGAATAACCTCGGTCACCTCCGGATGCGCCGCGAACCACGCCGAGCGCGGCTTGCAGCTCGGCATCCGTCAGCACCCCGCCGTCAGGACCGACATGCTCCCGCCGGAAGCAGAACCGGCAATAAACCGGACAGATCAGCAGCGGCTTCAGCAGCGCCCGATCCGGATAGCGATGCACCACGCCCTTGACCGGAGACAGCGCATCGTCGCCGATGGGGTCCGCGCTTTCGTGCGCCGCGGTCACCAATTCCGAAAAATCCGGAATGAACTGCCGCCCGATCGGATCGTCGGGAGCCTCGATCAGCGCCCGCATGGCGGGAGAAACGGCGACCGCATAGCGTGCCTCGGTCGCTTCCACCTCCGGCAACGCCGCCGGCGTGATCAGGCCTGCCGCCAGCAGCGCCCGCCGCGCTGCGAAGCGTCAGCTTTTCACGCACGGCGCAGCCCAGCGTTTCCATCGTCTGGAACGCTTTGTCCTGCGGTATCGTCGTCAGCAGCTTGAACTGGTCCCATTCGCCCTTCAACTCAGCCGGAGTCTTTGTCTCCCAAACGCGGTTGGCATGGATGAATTTGCCGTCGGCCCGCACGGTGCCGGTGCCATACAGCGGATCGGCCACCGGCAGCGCCTTCATCTGCTCCACCACCGCGCGGCCGCTGACCTTCGCCTTGTCCGGCCCCATCGCGACCACCGCCTTCAGGTAGTGCGTCACCGCCGAGTAGGAACCAGCATGATAATAGTTCGGCCGAGCGTTGTGATAGCGCGGCGTGAAGCGGGCCGCAAAAGCTCGGGTATCGTCGTTCATGTCCCAGTAGAACGGCATCGCGCCGATGATGCCCTGCGCCATGCTCCAGCCCGACCGAGCGGGCAATGTAGTCCTGATAGACCAGGGCCGCGATCTTCACGCCCGACTGCGGCAAACCGAATTCGTGCGCCTGCTTGATGCAGTTGGCGGTGTCGTCGCCGGCGTTGGCGAGGCACAGGACCTTTGCCTTGCTGGCCTGCGCCTGCACGATATAGGCGGAGAAATCGGTGGTGCCGGGGAACGGGTAGGCCGCCATGCCGGCCACCTTGCCGCCAAGCTGCTCGACGATCGCGGCCGGTGTCCTTGGCCATGGTGTGGCCGGAGATGTAGTCCGGCTTGATGAAAAACCAGCTGTCGCCGCCGGCTTCGACCAGGCCGCGGGTGATCGCGTTGGCGTTGCTCCACAGATCATAGGTCCACTGGATTTGGTTCGGCGTGCAGTATTTTCCGGTCAGGGCCGGGTATACCGGCGGACGGTGAAAATGACGACCTTATCCTTTTCCCTCGCGACCTGACCCACCGCGATCGCCACCGCCGATTGCGGAATATCGAAGATCGCATCGACGCCGTCTTGATCGTACCAGCCGCGGGCAATCGCCGCACCGACGTCCGGCTTCAGCAGCATGTCGCCTTGCACGACCTGAACAGTCAGGTCTCGGATGCGACTGCATGAAGTCTTCCGCTGCCATCTGAGCCGCCAGCAAGTCGCCAGGTCCGGAAGCCTCGGCATATTGCCCGGACATGTCAGAAAGCACGCCGATCTTGATCGTGGAGGCGGCCCGGGCTCGGCGGATCGCCGGCAACGACAGCGCGGCAGCGCCCGTAAGCATGGTTCGGCGGCGCGTCGGCATGAACGTCTCCAGCAATCTTCAGCTCGTTCATCCGCTTTGCCCCGCCGCCCGGATGCTGTCAACGCGGCGAGCCCTGCCCTGCCCGTATTACCGGGTGCCAGTCGCGCGCCATCTCCCGGTTAAGTTCCGGAACCCCACTCAGCAGGCCACACGGTCTGTCGCTGGGACGGAACGACAGCCTAAGGATGGGCTCCAGCGGGCCTCTGCCTCCGCCAGCCTTGCCCGCTCTTCGCGGAGCATCACCTCGAGAATGCGCCTTTCGTTGGGATCCTCTTCATTGCGCAATAGCTCTTCGAAGTGAGAAATGTTGTGTTGGGCAACGAATTTTTCCATAGCTGACGTCCTTCGGAGGTTTGACCCAGATCAATGCCTTCTAAAAACTAGCAGTCGTACCGCGAACATTCCAGGCCGGTCCGACTGCTCCCAACGTCAGTGACTTGACCGCAGTTGCTGTGCCAATGTCCGTCATTTCCCGGACATTGGTTGCCTGTAGCGCTTCTTTGCACGCGGTCATTAGGAATTGCCTCAGACAAGCTGGGGCAGGTAGTCAGCCCGATATAGTTGTAATAGCCTAGCCCAACGATCGGCGTTTCTCGGTCATCGGCCGGTGGGTTCAGAAAGCATCTCAACCATGCGAACGCCATGATTGACCAGACGATAGATTTTGGTGCGGTTGACTTAACCAACTGCGATCGCGAGCCGGTCCACACTCCCGGATCGATTCAACCACACGGCGCCTTGCTTGACGCTTGATCCGAGCGATCTGCACATCGTCCACGCCGGCGGCGACACGGCGAGGCTTTTAGGTGCGTCGGCGCCAGAATTGCTGGGTGCGGCCGCGGCGAATGTCTTTCTGCCCTGGCAACGCCAGCGTTTACGCGATCTGCTCGGATCCGGTCGCTCTCTGCATCGTCCCGTCCATGCTTTCGAGATGGCAGCGGCAGGAGACGAAGTGACTGATGCAATAGTGCATCTGAGCGGCGAGCTACTGATTCTGGAGCTTGAGCCGCGGCAGATGCCGATCGCCGAAAATGCCATGGCGCAGGTTCAAGGGATGGTTCGGAATGTGCAGCGCAGTGATTCGCTACCAGCACTTTACCAGGCGATCGCGACGGAAGTTCGTGATGTGACAGGCTTCGACCGCGTCATGGTCTATCGCTTCGACCCCGACGGCAGCGGCGCGGTGATCGCTGAGGCGCGCGGTCCGGGCATTGACTCATTTCTCGGCCTTCATTTCCCTGCGTCCGACATTCCGCGCCAGGTGCGGTTGCTCTACCTGGCGAACTGGATCCGTAACATTCCCGACGCACGCTACGCGCCCGCGGTTATCGTGCCGCCACTCAATCCCCTGACCGGCCAGCCGCTCGATCTCAGCCAAAGTGTTCTTCGCAGTGTCTCCCCAGTGCATCGCCAATACTTGGCCAATATGGGCGTGGTCGCGTCGATCTCGTTGTCGCTGATCTTGCGCGGTCAACTCTGGGGCCTGATCGCCTGTCATCACAACGCCCCGCGCTATTTGCCGCACAGTCTGCGCGAGGTCTGCGAATTATTCGCGGAGATGACCTCTTCTTATCTGAATATGAGGCTCATAGAAGCGGATCTGGAAGCACAACTGCACAAAGCACGCATTCACGAGGAACTGGTCAGGCAGATCAGCCTCCAACCCGACCTCAACGACGGTTTGATCCGAAACGCGTCCAACCCTGCTGGACCTGATCCCGGCGGCCGGAGTCGGGCTTTGGGTCGACGGACGGCTCAGTGCGATCGGGACGACGCCGGCCGCGGCAGAGGTCGAAGCGCTGGTGAACTGGCTGAATGCGACAGTCGAAGATGGTATCTTCCACACCGACTGCCTGCACGCGTTTATGGCCGCCCGCTCAAGGCTTCCCCGACACTGCCTCCGGCCTACTCGCCTTGTCCGTGTCAAGGGTGCCGCGCGACTATGTCCTGTGGTTTCGCCCGGAGACTGAGCCGGACAGTGTCCTGGGCCGGAAATCCCGGCAAAACTGGTCGATGCCGGCGCCGATCGCGTAAACCTGACGCCTCGTAACAGCTTCGCGGAGTGGCGAGAGACGGTGCGGCTACATTCGTCGCCATGGCTTTCCGCCGAGTTGGAGGCAGCGCACCATTTACGCTTGTCGCTGTTGGAGGTGGTGCTTCGGCGGATCGACCAGACCGCCCGCGAACGCGAGGCGGCACGGCAGCAGCAAGAGAAAATGACGATCGAACTGGATGCGCGCCTGGAGGAGTTGCAGGCGCACGGCCGAGGCGTTGAAGCAGGAAACCGAGCGGCGCGCGCGTCGGTGGAGAGCGGAACTGTCGCAGGTCTTGCGCCGAACCGTTTCGGATCAGGAGGCGGAGCGTCTGCGGATCGCGCGGGAGCTGCACGATACCCTGGGTCAGTCGCTGACGCTCCTGCAACTTGGTCTTGAAGGCATCGGCCGCGCCAACGCCACTGCGGACTTTCAAGAACGCTTGACCGCACTGAAAAATATCGCCGCCGAGTGTGGGCGCGATATCAACCGGATGGCCTGGGAGATCCGGCCCACTGCCTTGGACGATCTTCCCATTCAGACCGCGATCAGGAATCTTTTGGAGACCTGGAGCGAACGCTCCGCCATTCAGTTCGACCTGCATCTTACGCTGCGAACAAACGCCTGTCCCCCGATATCGAGACGACCTTGTACCGGGTTCTGCAGGAGGCGCTGACCAATGTCGTGCGCCATGCCGGAGCGACGCGCGTCGGCGTGGTTCTAGGGTGCCGACGACAAGCTCGTCACGATGATCATCGACGACGACGGTCGTGGCTTCAACGCCTGCGATACCGACATCTCCCGCCAAGCGCCTGGGGCTACTTGGCATTCGTGAGCGCCTGGCGCTGGTGAATGGATCGCTCGAGGTCGAATCGGCACCCGGTCACGGAACCACACTCTTTATTCGGGTCCCATCATGACAGCAATAACCGAGCAACCGGCTCCACCGCTGCGCGTTTTCCTGGCCGACGACCATCCGTTGGTGCTGGACGGCATAAAAGCGCTTTCTTTTCGCTGACGACGGGCTTGAACTGGTGGGCGAGGCCCGGGACGGACCGACCGCCCTCCGGCTGGCCATAGACCTGCAGCCCGACGTTGCGGTACTGGATCTGTCGATGCCCGCGCTTGAACGGCATCGAGGTCGCCGCCAGGCTTTTAGATGCCTGCCCGCAATGCCGCGTGCTGATCCTGACCATGCACGAGGACGCGGCCTATTTGCGCCAGCTGCTGGATCTCGGTGTCGCCGGCTATGTCCTGAAGCGATCGGCAACGGAGGAGCTGCGGCGCGCCATTCACGCGGTGGCGGCCGGCGGCATTTATCTTGACCCGGCGATTGCCGCGCGCGCGGTCGGCAGGACGACAGCCCGTCAGCATGCCGACACGGAGGTGAAGGCGATCCCCGAGCTCAGCCCGCGGGAGATCGACGTGCTTCGCCTCACCGCCATCGGCCACAGCAACAAGTCCATCGCGAACACGTTGCATATCGGCGTGAAATCCGTCGACACCTACAAAGCACGCGCGATGGAGAAGCTGGGATTCCGCAATCGGGTCGAAGTCATCCGCTTCGCGCTGAGCAAGGGCTGGTTGAGCGAGCCTCGCTGAGTCCGGAGCCCGCCGCCGCCCAGCTTGCTCCCATACCGTGTGCGGCCTAGGTTCCGGCGCATAGTGGTTCGATCCCGGCAGAAGCATCCGATGCGGTTGGGTGAATTGGCGACACTAGCATCACCGAGGAGACAAACCATGGTCGAAGTCCCGAACCGTCCCGAATATCAAAGCGAACTGTTCAAGAAGGGCCTCGCCGTCCGTCGCGAAGTGCTGGGAAAAGACTACGTCGATGCCTCGCTGGCGCGCGCCGACGATTTCAACGCGGCATTCCAGCAGATGACCACCGAGATCGCGTGGGGCATGTGCTGGACTCGTCCGGGGATCGACCGCAAGACCCGCAGCATGATCAACCTCACCATGCTGTCCGCGCTGAACCGCGGCGCCGAGTTGCGCCTGCACCTGAAAGCTGCGCTGACCAACGGCGTCACGCCGCGACGAGATCAAGGAAATCCTGATGCAGGTCGGCGCCTATTGCGGCATTCCGGCGTGCCTGGAGGCGTTCAAGATCGCCACCGAGGTGTTCAAGGAAGTCGACGCTGCGAAAGGGTAATCGGACATGACCAAAACCGTCGGCTTCATCGGCGTCGGCAACATGGGCTGGCCGATGGCGGCTTGCCTCGTGAAAGCCGGCTTCACCGTCAACGTGAACGACTCCCGGCGCGATACGGCGAACAACTTCGTGCAGCAGATCGGCGGTTTCGCCCCCGACTCGCTGCGCCAACTGGCCGAGACCTCGGACGTGATCGTCACCGATGCTGCCGACCAGCGTGATCGTCGAGCGTGTGCTCGTCCGGCGGTGACGACAACCTGTTCGCCGGCATGAAGCCTGGCACCATCATCATCGAAATGAGCTCCGGCGTCCCCGTCGGTCACGCAGCGTCTGGCGGAGCAGGTTGCGGCGTTGGGGGGCGTGCTGATCGACGCCCCGGTGTCGGGCGGCGTGCCGCGGGCGAAGACCGGGCAGCTTGCGATCATGGTCGGTGGCGACGAAGCAACCATCGATCGGGCGATGCCGGTGCTGTCGGCGATGGGTAATCGGTGCTGAAGACCGGCGCGGTCGGGTCCGGTCAGGCGATGAAGGCGCTTGAACAACCTCGTCAGCACCGGCGGCTTCCTGATCGGGATCGAGGCGTTGCTGATCGGCCAGCGCTTCGGCCTCGATCCCGCCGTGATGACGGATGTCCTGAACGCGGCCACCGGCATGAACAATTCCACGCAGAAGAAATTCAAGCAATTCGTGCTGTCGCGAAAGTTCGATGCCGGCTTTACTATGGGACTGCTGGCAAAGGATCTGTCCATCGCCCTGCAGGTCGGCCGAGAGACCGCCACCGCGGCGCCGCTATCCGCACTGGTCAACGAGATGATCGTTTCGGCGCAGGCAAAATTCGGACGCGGATGCGGACCATACCGAAATGGCGAAGCTATGCGAACTGCTGGCGGGATCGGAACTGGAGGCCGGCTGATGCGTGGGGTGTTGCTGCTTGCACTGCTGCTTACCCCAGTCAGCGGACGCGCCGCCGATCCCTCCGCGCTGTGGAAGATCGTCAACGGCCAGTGCGTGCCGCACGAAGAGACCGAACACGCCCCTCGCCATGTGCCGCCGTCGATATTGCCACCGGAGTCGAAAAGGGTTTCGCCGTCCTCAAGGATATAAATGGGATCGCCCAATTCCTGCTGATCCCGACAGCGCGGCATCGGCGGGATCGAGGATCCGGCAATCTTGGCTCCAGGCGAAACGAATTACTGGGAAGCCGCGTGGCAGGCCCGGTAATTCGTCGAACAGCGCCTGCACACGTCCCTGCCACGCGACTGCGCTATCGCTGGCGATAAACTCCGTGAAAGGCCGCACTCAGGATCAATTGCATATTCATATCGACTGCATCCGTCCCGACGTTCACGATATCCTGGCCGCTAACCTCGACAAAATCACCACCGCCTGGGCAGCGTTGCCGACGCCGCTTGCCGGGCATCTCTATCGGGCCATCCGGATCGATCAGTCGACGCTGGACGGGGTCGATCCCTTCCGCCTGCTGGCGGATGCTGACCCGAAAGCATTGGCAGACATGGGGATGCACACCCTGGTCGCGGTCGGGGCGACGTTCTCGGACAATACCAACGGTTTCGTTCTGCTGGACGATCATGCCGACCTGGCCGCCGGCGATCGCGGGTCCGGAGAGGAATTGCAGGACCACACCTGCGCGATCGCGCCGAAGTAGACGCTCGGAGCCTGATCGATGCCGGGTTACGTCGAAGCCGTCAGTCAAGCCGGCACGCACCGGTTCAGCAAGCAGGCCAGGATGTGGATCCGCCTGGTGGCAGGCCTCGGCGTCGAAGGCGATGCGCATCTCGGCAAGACGGTAAAGCACCGATCCCGTGTCGCACGCGATCCCACGCAGCCCAATCTGCGCCAGGTCCATCTACTGCACCGTGAATTGCTGGATGCACTTGAGCCGCAAGGTTTCGTGATCGGCCCCGGCGATATCGGCGAGAACATCCTGACGCGCGGCCTTGATCTGCTGGGCCTGCCCACGGACACTGTCCTACGGATCGGCGTCACCGCCGAACTCAAGGTCACCGGCCTGCGCAACCCCTGCACTCAACTCAACCGCTTCAGGCCCGGATTGATGGCCGCGACCCTTGACCGGGATCAAGCCGGGAAGCTGATCCGCAAAGCCGGCATCATGGCGGTTGTTCTGACCGGCGGGGAGGTCCGCCTCGGCGATCCGATCGAGGCGATCTTGCCGAAACAACCGCACCGGCGATTGCTGCCCGTCTAGAAGATCGCGCGGTTGCCCGTAAGAATCCCAAGCCGACTTCACATCGGGCATCCCGGCTGGCAACTTGCGCCAAGGGGGAAAAGACCATGAACTTCGACTTTTCGGACGACCTCAAACAGCTCCGCGACCAAGCCAGGCGGTTCCTGTCGGAACAGTGCACACCCGCGGTCGTTCGGCGGACCCTGGACGGCCAGGAGCCCTATGCCGCTGACCTGTGGCGCGCGATTGCCGGGATGGGCTGGATCGGTGCCGCGCTTCCCGAAGAGTTCGGGGGCGCCGGTCTGGGTTACGAAGGCCTGTGCGTGCTGGCTGAGGAAATGGGCCGAGCGGTCGCGCCGGTGCCGTTCGGTTCCACCGCCTATCTGGCCGCCGAGGCGATACTGACAGCCGGATCGGATGCGCAGCGGCGGGAGTGGTTACCCAAACTGGCGGATGGATCGTTGATCGGCTGTCTGGCGCTGTCCGAGGGCAACGGCAATCCCGAACCCTCGGCGATCCACGCCCGCGTCGTCGGCGGTCGTCTGACCGGGGCAAAATGGCCCGTGGCGGACGGCGGCATCGCCGATATCGCCGTCGTGGTCGCCTGCGACGAACATCGCCAGCCCGGCCTGTTCCTCGCCGAGCTATCCGGCGCCCGCCGTCGCGACCTGGAAACACTGGACCCCACCCGCAACCACGCCCGCCTGGAGTTCATTTCCATGCCCGTGCAGAAGCTGGGATCCGGCGGCTGGGGCGCCGTCCAGCGGGTGCTGGATCGGGCGGCGATCTTGTTCGCGTTCGAGCAGGTAGGGGGCGCCGACGCCTGCCTGCAGATGGCGTGCGAGTATGCCCAGGAACGCTTCGCCTTCGGCCGGCCCATCGGATCGTTCCAGGCGATCAAGCACAAGCTGGCGGACATGTACGTAGCCCTGGAGCTAGCGCGCTCAAATGCATACTACGGAGCCTGGGCGCTTGGGGCCGACGCAACCGACCTGGCACTGGCCGCGGCGACAGCCCGGGTCTCGGCCACCGAAGCATTCGATCTGGCCTCGAAGGAAAATATCCAGACGCATGGCGGCATCGGCTTCACCTGGGCGGTTGACTGTCATCTGTTCTACCGCCGATCCAAACAGCTCGGTCTGGCGATAGGGTCAGCGCCGTTCTGGAAGGACCGTCTGGTCGATCTGCTCGAAACCCGCAACGCAGCGTAAGGAAGATCGCGTCATGGACTTCAACGATACGCCGGAAGAGGCCGCATTCCGCGCTGAGGCGCGCGCGTTTCTCAGCGCCAATGCCGAACTTAAGGCGAGCGCGAAGCCAGTCCTGCGGCAAAGCGGCGTCGACGCCGAGGCCGTCCGTCGCTGCAAGGAATGGCAGGCGAAGAAGGCCGAGGCAGGTTTCGCGGGCCTCACCTGGCCGAAACGGTTCGGCGGTAAAGAAGCCTCGCCCATCCTGCAGGTGATCTACAATCAGGAAGAAGACGATTTCGTCGTGCCCCGCGGCCTGTATGAGATCGGCCTGGGCATGTGCATCCCAACGATGATGGCCTACGCGAAGCCGGAACAACTGGACCGCTACGTGCGTCCTGCGCTGCATGGCAAGGAAGTATGGTGCCAGCTTTTCAGCGAACCCGCTGGTGGGTCGGATCTCGCGGCGTTGCGCACCCGCGCTGAACGGGACGGCGACGACTGGATCATCAACGGGCAGAAAATCTGGACCTCCGGCGCGCATCTGTCGGATTTCGGCATCATCGTCGTGCGCACCGATCCCAACGTTCCGAAACATGAAGGACTCACCTTCTTTTTCCTGGATATGAAGTCCCCCGGCATCGAGGTTCGCCCGATCCACCAGATGTCCGGCGCACGGCACTTCAACGAAGTGTTCTTCACCGACGTCCGCGTGCCGGACGCCCAACGTCTCGGCGCCGTCGGGCAGGGCTGGAAGGTCTCGCTGACCACGCTGATGAACGAGCGGCTCGCGGTGGGCGACGTGCAGCGGCCCGACGTCGATGATCTGATCGAACTCAGCCGGAGGCTCAAGGTCGACGGCAAGCCGGCGCTGCAAAACGCCGCCGTGCGCGAACGCATCGCCGAGTGGCACGCACGCGCGCAGGGCCTGAAGTTCACCCGGTTCCGCACCATGACCGCGCTGTCGAAAGGCGAGACACCGGGCCCGGAGAACTCCATCCACAAGCTGGTGAACGCCTCGAAGCTGCAGGACATCGCCAGCTACGGAATCGATCTGATGGGCGCAGGCGGTTTGGTGGTCGATGACGATCTGACGGAGGCCCACGGGATGTTCCAGGCGGCGCTGCTGTCGTCGCCGAGCGGACGCATCGCCGGTGGCTCGGATGAGATACTTCGCAATATCATCGCCGAACGGGTGTTGGGCCTGCCGTCCGACATTCGTGTGGACAAGAACAAGCCGTTCAACCAGGTGCCAACCGGCAAACGCTGACAGTGGCTGTCCGCGCAACCGAACCACCCTCATGACGTTGTAGCCCCGGACATTCGGCAGGCCTCCTGTCCGATTGGGACGGAGGCAAGCGGCATGAATGAACTCGCGGCTGGAACGGCCGGGCGCTCCACTGCGACATCCGGCATGACGAACGTCCGGTGGCGCATCTTCTTACTGATCCTGGGAACCGTCGCGATCAACTACATCGACCGCGCATCTCTCTCGGTCGCCATGCCGATGATCAGCCACGAGTTCAATATCTCTCCGGCCATTCAGGGCCTCCTGCTCAGCAGTTTCTTCTGGACCTACTGCTTGATGCAGATCCCAGGCGGCATGCTCGCCGATCGGTTCTTGCCGCGCTTGGTGATCGCCGGGGCGACCATCGGGTGGGGCGCCTTCGCCGCGCTCGCCGCCGCTTCCACCGGCTGGATCACCATGCTGCTCACGCGCCTCGGGCTTGGTCTGGCCGAGGGACCGATCTATCCAGCCGGCGCCAAACTGATCGGCATGTGGATGACGCCGACGGAACGCGGCCGAGCGGCGGCGCTGTTGGACGGCGGGGCGCCGCTAGGAACAGCACTAGGGTCGCTAATCATCGCCGGCCTTATCGCCACCCTGGGATCATGGCGGCTGGCATTTCTCGCAGCCGGTCTTGCGACGATGGCCTGCGGCGGGTTCGCCTGGTTCTATATCCGCAACCATCCGCACGAGCATGGATCGGTCAATCCGCCCGAGCGGGAACATATCCAGGATGGCCTGGATCGCTCCGCCGCGGATGCCGGGCCTGCCACCTCGATCACCGCGGTTTTCCGTACGCCGTCGATTTGGTTGCTGTTCGTCGGCTGGTTCTGTTTCAATTCGCTTTGGTACGGTTTTCTTACCTGGGTGCCAAGCTTCCTGGCCAAGACCCAAGGATTGAACATCGGCGCGCTCGGATGGGCCTCATTCCTGATTTTCTTCGCCGGTTTTGCCGGTGAGTTGGTGGGTGGCCAATTGCTGGATCATTTCCTGCACAAAACCGGCGCCACCGAGACAGTATACCGCACGCTGTTCGGCATTTCCGCCGGACTGGCGACGATCGCGGTGTTCCTGGTCGCCTTCGTGCATGCGGAAGCCATGGTCATCACCCTGTTGGCGACGACGCTTTTCTTCCTGCGCTGGTGCGGCATGTATTGGACGTTGCCGGCACTGCTGATCGGCGGCGAGAAGGCCGGTTTCCTCGCCGGGTGCATGAATTTCGCCGGCAATATTTCCGGCATTGTCATTCCGGTCATCGTCGGTCTGATCGTCAGCGTGACCGGATCGTACTACTTGGCCCTGATGGTCTTCGCCGCCGTCGGCATGGGGCTATTCCTGTGTTCGGTCGGAATGCGGTATCGCCGCGCGCTGTAGCCTTCAATTTCGTCAATCTGTTCGCGAACGCGTGTGGTGGTCTTTTACAGTGGACTGCATGCGGAAAATATAGCTAGCGTGCTGCAACAATTGGGAGGCGATCATGGGCGGTGTTCCATGGCACAGCAATTTGTTGCGCGCTGCGATGCTTGGCATCGCGATCTTGTCGGCCTCGTGCCAACCTGTCCTACAATCAGTGCCGACACGTGACGAAGCCGCGGTCGCCTCCCGGAGTGTCGAATTCTCTTCCCGTCGCCGATGAGGACTATTTCAAGGCAATGGATGGCGCCCTGCCGCTGTCATCAGACGAAGTCAAAGGCCGCAATACCTGGATTGTCTGGACCGGGGGTAACGACCGTTTTTGGGATAGCGTGACCAACTATACCTTCGGCTCCTTCGACCTGCTGAAAATATTGTCTTCCTATCCTTATCTGAAATTCAGTCGCGACAGCCGCTGGCACTATCTCGGGCTGGTCAATGAGCCGTGCTTCGACAAGGCAAAAGGACCTGATCCCGACCGGTATGGACTATGGTTGGATCGCCGCAGAGACGACTGCGCACCGGATCCTTTCGGCAACGCCCAGAAATACCCGGGCGTGGCAATTGGCGCCCGGGGTCGAACCGTTCCCGTCGGCTCGCTTTATGGCGCGCCGAGCGGCATCATGGGACTCCGGCTTTTTCCGAATCCGGCATTCGACGAAGCAGCGGCGCGGCGATGGGACCCAGTTCGCTACTACACCGATCCGGCGTACTACAACTCGAAGGGTCTGGTGCGGCCATATCGCGTCGGCATGTCATGCGGTTTCTGTCATGTTGGCCCAAACCCGGATCGGCCGCCAGCCGATGCTGAACATCCGCGCTTCGATAACCTGAGTTCACTCGTCGGCGCGCAATACTTTTGGGTGGATCGCATTTTCAACTGGCGGTCGGACAAATCCAACTATCTGTTTCAAGTGCTCCATACATCTCGGCCCGGCTCGCTCGATACGTCTTTGGTTGCCACGGATTATATCAACAATCCCCGCACCATGAACGCGGTCTATAACGTATGGCCCCGGCTGAACGCAGCGCGCAGTTGGGGCCGCGAAACATTGGCCGGCGGAGAACTCAACAACCGGCAGTTTAATGACTACGTTCAGCAAGGTCCGCTGACGCAGTTTTTCCAACCGCCGTCAACGGTTTTCACCCCGCACGTGCTGAAGGACGGCTCCAACTCGGTCGGCACGCTCGGCGCCCTCAATCGGGTTTACGTCAATATCGGCCTGTTCAGTGAGGAATGGACCCAACACTTCATCCCGTTGATCGGCGGCAAACGTCAAACACCGATCGAAATCGCGGATATGCGGGCAAACTCCAACTATTGGGGGGCGACCGAGGCGCGAACGGTGGACATGGCCTTGTTTCTCCTGAAAGCTTCGTACCCGCACAAACTCGCGGATGCGCCCGGTGGCACCCGTTACTTAACCAGGGACGCACCAAAATTGAACCGCGGCAAGATTGTCTTCGCGGAAAACTGCGCCGGCTGCCATTCCAGCAAGCAACCGGAAATACCCGCTGGCGCGGACCCGGGTGCGTGCATCGGGCCAGACTACCTGGCATGCTGGGACAAGTATTGGACTTGGACACACTCGGACCCGTTCAAGCAGCAGATGCGCCAGATTGTCGTCGCGGACGACTTTCTCGCGGACAACTTTCTGTCCACTGACATGCGCGTCCCAGTGACCTTGCTGCAGACCAACGCTTGCAGCCCGCTCGCCAGCAACAGCTTGCAAGGCGAGGTCTGGAGCGACTTTTCCTCGGAAAGCTACAAGTCGCTCCCGTCGGTCGGCACCATCACCGTCTACGATCCCTTCACCGGCGAGCCACAGCCCTTCACCATGCCCGCCGGCGGCCGCGGCTACACGCGGGTGCCCAGTCTGATCAGCTTGTGGTCTACTGCACCATTCCTTCTGAACAACAGTGTCGGTCCGTTCAATCCGGAGCCCTCGGTCGTGGCGCGCATGTCTTCCTTCAATGCTTCCATCACGCAGATGCTGTGGCCGGCACAAAGGGCCTCCGACCCGGTGTTCGGCAATCGCATTCCAGGCGTAATAGACCGCACCACGGCTTCCAGCTACCTGCGCATTCCTGCCGGCTATCTGCCGGAGTTCGTGCGCAAATCCGAACCCTTCGCGAGCCTGATCGTGCCATCGCTGTTCGACGGTCAGGGCGGTATCGAGGTCGGACCAATTCCCAAGGGAACGCCGGTTGATTTGATCGCGAACCTCGACCTGCTCCCCGAGGGAAGAGGCCGGCAACGCCTGATGCATGACGCCGATGTCGTGCAGCTGCTCGCGCGGCTGATCCACGATCTTAAGACCTTGCCGGCGGGCGCCACCGATGCACAGGCCATGCAAGTATTCGCCAACGTTGCCCGTCCGCTCTACGCGCTCAGTCGCTGCCCCGATTACGTGGTCAATCGGGGACATTACTTTGGATCCGAGCTTCCGGACGAGGACAAGCACGCGTTGATCGCGTTCGTTAAGACCTTCTGAGATATAACATGGCGCAATCTCCGAATTCACCATTGTCGCGGCGGGACGTTGGCCGCGCTGCCGCCGGCATGGCGGTCTCTGCCATTGGGCTCAGCGCCTGTGACAGCACGCCCGCGTCAATGGCCGGAACAGCACTTAGCCCGTCGGCACCAGTGGATTATATCGTCGTCGGCTCGGGCGCGGGTGGCGGACCTTTGGCCGCCAATCTCGCCAAAGCCGGATATAAAGTCGTGCTGATAGAAGCCGGTGGCAACGAAGAGCCGCTGGATTCTCAGATACCCACATTCCATCCGCTGGCGACCGAGGATCCTGCGCTTTCCTGGGCCTATTACGTGCGACACTACACGGATGACACCCTGCAAAGGCAGGACAGCAAATACGTCGTCGGCAAACAAGGCATCTTCTACCCGCGCGCCGCCACCCTCGGTGGATGCACGGCCCACCATGCCATGATCACCATCCGCGCCGACAACGCCGACTGGGACGGTATTGCAGCACTCACCGGTGATTCCTCTTGGCGCAGCGAGGCGATGAACGTCTACTTCCAACGCCTGGAACGCTGCGAGTACCGTCCTCAACTGCCGATTAATTTGAACGGACATGGATTCAACGGGTGGCTGCCGACCCAGGTGGCGGATCCAACTCTTCTCGCGGCCGACTTGCAACTCCAGAAAGTCGTTCTCTCCGCGATACGCGGCGCCGGATTGCAACAGGTCCTCACCCCGCTGCTCCGTGGCGACCTCGATCCGAATGACTGGCGTATACTGACAGAGGGGCGCGCGGGTTTGTTTAACGTGCCGTTCTCCGCCACCAAGGGGCGTCGAGCGGGGACACGCCAGCATATCGAGGCGACCGCCCGTGCCTTGCCGAACAATCTGATCATCCGCACCAACACGCTCGTCACGCGGGTCCTGTTCGAGGGCTCGCGCGCCACCGGCGTTGAATTCATGGAGGCGCCCAGTCTGTATCGCGCTGACGCACGCGCCGCGGGCGCGGGGCCGGAGCCCGTTCCGCGTCAACGCTTGCTCGTCAGGCGGGAGGTCATTCTCTCGGCTGGCGCTTTTAACAGCCCGCAGCTTCTGAAACTATCGGGCGTCGGCCCGGCAGAGGAGCTAAGGCTCCATTCAATCCCTGTCGTTATCGACCTGCCAGGCGTCGGTGAGAACCTGCAGGATCGTTACGAAGCCACGGTCGTGACGCGCATGAAGAAGGACTTTGCCATTCTGCGCGACTGCGGTTTCAGGGTCCCCGGCACCGGGCAGACCGATGACCCCTGCTATGCCGCGTGGCTGCGAGGCGAGGGCGTGTATGCCACGAACGGCGTGCTGACCGGAATAATCCGCTCCTCTTCGCCAGCCCGCGCCGAACCGGATCTTTTCATATTCGGTGTGCCAGGCTACTTTCGCGGCTACTATCCGGGATATTCGCAGGCCATCCGCGATAAGGACTTCTTTACCTGGGCCATCCTGAAGGCGCACACGCGCAACACCGCCGGCACGGTAAAGTTGCGATCAGCCGATCCGCGCGACCCGCCGGAGATCAACTTCCGTTACTTCAGCGAAGGCAACGATCCCAACGGCGAGGACCTCGATTCTGTAGTCTCCGGCATCGGGTTTGTACGCCATATGCAGCGGTCGCTTTATGGACCGATCGGCATCGCCCAGGAGGAGGTGATCCCAGGCGCGTCGATTGCATCGCCTGGCGCGATAGCCCGCCATGTCGTGCGGGAAGCGTGGGGCCACCACGCCTCGTGCAGCAATCGGATCGGGCCGGTTGGCGACCCGATGGCGGTTGTGGACAGCCGGTTTCGCGTGCATGGAATCCAGGGGCTGCGAGTCGTGGATGCGTCGGTGTTTCCCCGAATTCCTGGTTTCTTTATCGTTACTCCGATATATACGATTTCCGAGAAGGCATCGGATGTGATTTTGGCGGATGCACCGAAGTGGGTGGCCTCAGCCGCCTTATATTCAGGGAGCGGGTCGACGAGTTGAAGCGAGCCCCAGTGGTATCACCCGTTCGCCTTGTGCATGAATTCGGCGATCTCATCCAGAACCGGAACGACCTTGTCTGCTCCTTCCGAGTCCAGATTGAACACCACCCGCTCCACCCCAAGATCGGCATAGCGCTTCATCAGGTCCAGTTCGCGTCGCGGGAACCACACCGTGATCGCGATCTCGTCCGGATTGCGGCCGGCTTCGGTCGCCATTTTCCGGAACTCCGGGATCAGGTCGCCGATCTCGCTGTAGCTGCCGCGCGCCGCCTGCGGGATCCAGCCTTCGCCGTAACGGATCGCCCGCCTCGCCGAATATGGAAACGCTCCGCCCACGATCACCGGCGGATGCGGCTTCTGCACCGGCTTCGGCCACGCCATCATCGGATCGAAGTTGACGAATTCGCCGTGATATTCCGGCTTGGTTTTGGTCCAGATCTCCTTCATCGCCTCGACCCGCTCCCGAGCCACCTTGTGGCGATCGGCGAATTTCACGCCGTGGTCTTCCAACTCGTCCTGGTTCCAACTGTTGCCGATACCGAACAGGAACCGCCCGCCGGACACCTGATCGATCGAGGCCACCAGCTTTGCCGTCTGGATCGGATCGCGCTGCGCCACCAGGCAGACCCCGGTGCCGACCTTCAGCGTCTTGGTCGCCGCCGCCGCCGCGGTCAGACGTCACGAACGGGTCCATCGCGTCGTAATAGCGCTTCGGCAGACTCGCCACCACTCGGGAAACGGCGACTTCCGCGAAAGCGGGATATGGGAATGCTCGGGAGCCCAGACGGACTCGAAGCCGCGCTGCTCCAGCGCATGCCGAGCGTCGCCGGGCGCCATCGAATAATCGGTGAAGAACATCGATACGCCGGATTTCAGCATGTTGGTTTCCTCCTGCTGATTGAACGAAGGGATGATGTGCCAACGAGCGGCATTGTTCCAGACCCAAGCGGCCGCCAGACCATGCTCAGCCTGATTATGGCGACGTCCCGGAACGCCATTCCCCGGGATTTGTAAACTGCTTGTCATCTGCGCTGGCCGGATCGGGTCCGCCGCGCTAAGCTCCCCTCTCAAGCCGACAACCGAGGAAACCCAGGTGGACGAAACGGCGCGCGCCCCCGCCACGCGATCCGCGCCGGTGAAGATCACTGACGTTGCGGCTGCGGCCGGGGTCGCGCCGATGACGGTCTCACGGGTGATCAACACGCCAGACCGCGTCTCGCCCGAAACCACCGCCAAGGTGCGGGAGGCGATTGATCGCCTGGGCTACGTTCCCAACCTGATCGCCGGCGGCCTGTCCTCGCGTAAGTCGCGCATGGTGTCGGCCATCGTGCCCACCATCGCCCATCCGATGTTCGCCGGCCTCGTCCACGCTTTCTCCGCCGCCATGCGGCACGCCGGCTACCAGGTGATGCTGTCGATCTGCGGCTACGACGACACCGACGACGAGGCATTGTTCCGCGCGGTCCTGGGCCGCCGCCCCGATGCGATGCTGATCACCGGATCGGGCTACAGCCCGGCGGCATTGCAGATGCTGATCGAGGCCCGCATTCCCGTGGTGGAAATCTGGGATGTCTCCAGCCGCCCGATCGACATGCTGATTGGCTTCGACCACGCCCAGGTCGGCGCCGAGGTCGCGGCTTTTCTGGCCGCCAAGGGCCACGACCGGTTCGCCGTGCTGATCGCCAACGACACCAGGGCACTGACGCGCGCCCGAGGCTTCACCAGAACGGTCGCCGAACTCGGTGGCACTCTGGTTCTGGAGAAGGTGATGCCGACGCCCAGCACCATAGCCGCCGGGCGCGAGGGAATGCTTCACTTATTGCCCTTCCTGGACCAGCGTTGCGCCGTCTTCTGCGGCTCCGACCTGCACGCCTTCGGCGTCGTCACCGAGGCTCGGATTCAAGGCATCGCCGTACCGGACCAGCTCGCGGTCTGCGGTTTCGGCAACATGGAACTCAGCGAGATGAACGAGCCGCCAATCACCACGGTCAGCCTGGAGGGCGTGGGCACCGGCCGGTCAGCGGCGGCGTTCCTGCTACGGCGGCTGGCGGGTGAGGCGCCTCGCGACAGTGACCGGGTGCAGGTGCCGTTTCGGATTATATCACGCGCGACGACCTAGAGCGTGATCGCCTGAGGCTGACCCAGTCAGAAGGCGTGAATCACGCGATCAAACATAAGCTTAGACCATGATCGACCGCCAAGCGTGGATCAGACCCAAACCATCATGGTCTAACCCCCAAGCTGGCGCGTTTTTTGCTGCTCCACTCGCGCGCCGGTCTGTAGAACCGGACGTGGAGCCGATCAGAATGAAAAGACGCCAGTTTGTCCGCCATGCCGCCGCCTCTGCCTTGGTTGGTGGCATCGCCCGTCCCGCTATCGTCCGGGCGGCATCCGCCACCACGCTGAAGTTCGTGCCCTATGCCGATCTCGCGCTGCTTGATCCGCTGATCAGCGCCTTCGTGACGCGCAACCACGTGATGATGGTGTTCGATACGCTGTTCGCGCTCGATGCCGAGGGCAACCCGCAATATCAGATGCTGGCAGGCCACGCCGTGGACGCGGACCAAAAAGTCTGGACGCTGACATTGCGCGACGGATTACTATTCCACGACCGCACTCCGGTGCTGGGCCGGGATGTCGTCGCCAGCCTGCGCCGCTGGGGCACGGCCGACGCGTTCGGCCAGGCGCTGATGGCGGCGACAGACGACCTGTCGGCGCCCAACGACCGAACCGTCGTCTTCCGCCTGAAACGGCCGTTCGCGCTGCTGCCCCAGGCGCTGGCCAAACCCACCGCCCCGATGGCGGTGATCATGCCCGAGCGGTTGGCCAATACCCCGCCTGGGAAACGCATCACTGAGATGGTCGGCAGTGGCCCGTTCCGCTTCCTGCCGGACGAACGCGTCCCCGGTGCGCGGAATGCCTACGCGAAATTCGAAAAATACCGCCCGCGCGAGGGCATCGCCAGTTTCTGCGCCGGCCCACGTATCGCCAATTTCGACCGCGTCGAGTGGCTCACCACACCCGATCCGTCCACCCAGGCCGCAGCGCTTAAAGCCGGCGAAGTCGATTGGGTCGAGCAACCGGTGATGGATCTGGTTCCCTCACTGCGGGCGGACCGCAACCTCCGTGTCGAGGTGCTGGAGACCAGGGGTCTGATCGGCGTGTTGCGCTTCAACCATTTGAACCCTCCGTTCGACAACCCGGCGATCCGCCGCGCGGCGCTGCGGGCGGTAAACCAGAAAGAGTTCATGACCGCCGTCGCCGGGGAGGCCGGACCGGATGTCATCAACGATCATGTCGGATTTTTTGCCCCGAGTTCGCTCTACGCCTCGGACGCCGGCATGGAGAATTTCAGCGCCAACCCAGACCTCGGCGCGTTGCGCAAGGAGATCATGGCGGCCGGCTACAAGGGCGAGAAGGTCGTCTTCATGGGTGCCACCGACGTCGCGCGCATCAGCGCGATCTGCGAGGTAGGCGCCGATCTTCTCACCAAACTCGGGCTGAATGTCGATTACGTATCGCTGGACTGGGGAACCGTCGTGCAGCGAATGTTCAGCAAGGCACAGATCAATGAGGGCGGCTGGAGCATCTTCGGCTCCATGTGGGGCGGCTTCGATTGGGACAACCCCGCCTGCGATCAGGCGCTGCGCGGCAATGGCAAGGATGCCTGGTTCGGCTGGCCTGACAGCCCGAAGTCCGAGGCCATCCGCGACCAGTGGCTACGAGCGACCGATTTGCCGACCCAGAAGGCACTCGCCGCCGACATGCAGCGCCAAGCATTCGTCGATGCGCCGTGCATGCCTCTGGGGCTGTACTACCAACCCGCTGCCTACCGCGCCGACCTGTCCGGTATGGTGAAAGGGTTGATCCTGTTCACCGGCGTGAAACGCGCCTGAGAAGCAGCGTTCAGCATCGCCGCCAACTGGATCGCCACCAGCAGCATCGCCGGGCTCGGACGTCCATATCCGGCCCGGCGAATGTCGCCCTGTCAACCAACCCGCTGGATGCGCCCGGTATGCGGGTCCATGGTGAACTTCGCCACCACCGAACCCTCCGGCGTGGTCAGGGTAAACCCGATCGGACCATCCGCTGTCGGTGCCACGTCCGAGACCTTCCAGGTATGGTTGCCCCTCCACAGCAAGAAGGCTTCGGCGATTTTCTGCACGTCGGCCGGCGCGAGTTGCCGGTCTTCCTGCCGATAGATCAGGGCGAAAGCACGCCGGTTGAACGCGCGTTGATGCATCATCCCCTGGTGCATCATGCGATGAGCCCAACCCATCCCCCCAGGACCGGGCGCTCCATCTTCTGTCACATGTGCCGGCGGTGGCGTTTGCTGGGCTTGCGACAGCACCGCCCCTGTAGCGATGCCACCGATTACGAAAGCCGCCGCGGCGGCGAGTAAGGTCTGACGCACTGGATTCCCCTCCTTGAGTTGCGTAGCCAATAGATGGCGCATCCAGCCCGCTCGAATCCGCTCAGCAGGGCGACGAATTGCAATAAATTGCAACGGTCGTTTTGACCTGGTCTCGGTCGTTGTATGTTACAGTCCATGGACCAGACGCCACACATCCTTGTCGTCGACGACGATCGCGAGATCCGCGATCTTCTCGCCCGCTTCCTGGAGAAGCAGCGCATCCGCGTCACCGCCGTGCGCGACGGCCGGGAGGCGCGACGCGCATGGATAAATGGCCACTATCAGCTTGTGGTGCTCGACCTGATGCTTCCTGGCGAGTCTCGGCCTCGACCTCGCACGCTGGCTGCGCAGCCAGGGCGAGATACCCATCGTCATGCTGACCGCGATGGGCGAGGAGACTGACCGGATCATCGGTCTGGAGCTCGGTGCCGACGATTATCTGTCGAAACCCTTCAATCCCCGCGAACTGCTGGCTCGAATCCGCGCGGTCCTCCGCCGCTCGAGCGATCAGGCAGAGCCGAAGCGTGACTTATCCATGCGCGGGTTCCGCTTCAACGACTGGACCTTGGAGCCCGCTCGTCGCCGGCTACTTAATCCGGAGGGGGTTGAAGTCGCCCTGACCGGTGGCGAATACGACCTGCTGCAGGCATTGGTGGAGCGGGCGAACCGGGTGCTGACGCGCGACATGCTGTTGGACCTGCTGCGCGGCCGTCAGGCAGGCCCGTTCGATCGGGCAATCGACGTCGCGGTGTCCCGGCTTAGGCGCAAGCTGGAGGATGACGGGCGGAAGGCGCAGCTTATAAAGACGGTTCGCGGGGGCGGATATGTCCTCGCTGCCACCGTCGAGCGCGCCTGACCCGGCAGAATACGCTGCCCCGTTAGGACGCCACAAAATGGGGCGCGTAATGAAATTTCGCATCTGGCCGCGCAGCCTCGCCACGCGAACTGCCCTGGTGCTTTTGATCGGTTTGGCCCTGGTGCAAATGGCCGGTCTGACCATCCACGCCCTCGACCGGCTGGATGTGCAGCGCCTGGCGCAGGCACGCGACCTCGCGGTGCGCGTGGTCGGCGTCTACCGCACCATCGCGCTGACCGATCCGGCTCGGCGGCCAGACATCCTCGCGGAAATGCATCGCGGCCCCGATCTCACGGCGGTATTGAGCGATTCTCCGCCCCAGGTGGACACCCCGGAGATGGCACCACCCGAACGAGGCCTGCTGCGGGTCAACCTCAATCTGGTCCCCCTTGGCGCCCCGCAGATAAGGTGGCGCGAGTTGATCATCTACGGCGGCCATCCATGGCATCAGGCGATCATCGCGATGCGCCTTCCGGATGGCGGCTGGATCAACGTGACGGCGGCGTTGGAACCGCTGCGGCCGTGGCACTCGCCGACCTTCCTGACAGCGTTCGTGTTGATGACGGCCGCCGCCGCGCTGCTGACAGTGTGGGCGGTGCGCCAGTTGACCGCTCCGGTGCGGACGCTGGCCGAGGCGGCGGAGGCCCTCGGGCGGGACGTCAACGCCCCGCCCTTGCCGGAAAATGGCCCGACCGAGGTCGCCGTCGCGGCGGTGGCATTCAACACCATGGCCGCCCGGATCCGGCGCTTCGTGCAAGACCGGACCGAACTGCTGACCGCCATCGGACACGATTTGCGCACGCCGATCACGCGTCTGAAGCTCCGCGCGGAGTTTGTCGAAGACGATGAACAGCGCGGCAAAATCCTGGCCGATCTGGAGGAGCTGGAGGCAATGGTATCCGCCACTCTGGCGTTCGGGCGGGACGCACGGACGACGGAGCCCGTGTCGTCGCTGGATCTGGCGGAGCTGTTGCGCACGATTTTGGATGAGGCAGGGGATGCGCACCCGGATGTGCTGGACAAGCTGCGCTACGACGGCCCGGCGCACCTCACCGTTCGGGCGCGATCACTGGCTCTCAAGCGAGTGCTGGTCAACCTGGTCACCAATGCCGTGATCTACGGCGGCTCCGCCACGGTGCGGCTGTCTCAGGACGCTGATCGCATGGTGATGGTGGAGGTCGAGGACGACGGCCCAGGTATCCCGCCGGCGGACTTGGATCGTGTGTTCGAGCCGTTCCACCGCGGAGAACCGAGCCGGAACCGGGAGACAGGTGGGGTGGGGCTGGGGCTGCCGATCGCCCGCAATATCATGCGGGCACACGGCGGTGATGTCGTGATCGCGAACCGTCCGGCGGGTGGGGTAAAAGCCACCGTGACGCTACCGATTTAGCCGGGTAACTCTCCACATCTGCGGAGCAGATCGCGGCCTCAAAGCGCGTGCTGGTCAACCTTGTCACCAATGCCGTCATCTACGGCGGCTCCGCCACGGTGCGGCTGTCTCAGGACGCCGATCGCATGGTGATGGTGGAGGTCGAGGACGACGGCCCGGGCATCCCGCCGGCGGACTTGGATCGCGTGTTCGAGCCGTTCCACCGCGGAGAACCCAGCCGGAACCGGGAAACAGGTGGGGTGGGGCTGGGGCTGCCGATCGCTCGCAATATCATGCGGGCACACGGCGGTGATGTCGTGATCGCGAACCGTCCAGCGGGTGGGGTTAAAGCCACCGTGACGCTACCGATTTAACCAAGGAAACTCTTACATTCCTCATCACATCGCCCCACTTCCCCGCCCCCCTCGGGCAAGGCGGGTGCAACCAGCGCAGGCTGAAACTGGAACCGTCATGACCAAATTCATCCGAGCTGGCGTTTGTGCTCCTTCTCGCCTGGGCGGGACGCGCGGACGCGGCGCCGGCCTGGACCGAGTTTCCACTCCCGAGGGCAGCGGCCCGCACGACGTAGCGCCCGCACCGGACGGCACGGTGTGGTTCACCGCCCAGGCGAGCCGGTGCGCTCGGCCGCCTGGACCCCGCGTCGGGCCATGTGGACGAGTTCCCGCTCGGCAGCGGCTCGGCGCCGCACGGCGTCATCGTCGGCCCGGATGGCGCGCCGTGGGTAACCGATGGCGGTCTCAACGCGATCCTGCGGGTCGATCCGGCCTCGCACGCGATCCGTCGTTTCCCGCTCCCCGCCGACTCGGTCCCGCGCGAATCTCAACACCGCGACCTTCGACAAGTCGGGCGTGCTCTGGTTCACCGGCCAGGGCGGGATCTATGGCCGGGTGGACCCGAAGGATCGGGCGAGGTGCGCGTCTGGGACGCGCCGCGCGGCCCGGGCGCCTATGGCATCACCACCACGCCCGACGGCGCGGTCTACTTTGCGTCACTGGCGGGCAGTTACATCGCGCGCATCGATCCCGCGACCGGCGTGGCCACGGTGATCGAGCCGCCGACGCCCGCGGCAGGGCGCCCGGCGAATCTGGTCGGATTCGCAGGGCGCGCTGTGGATCAGCGAGTTCCTCGCGGGGCAGCTTGCTCGTTTCGACCCCAGCAAGAACACTTGGCGATCCTGGCGTCTGCCCGGCGACAGGTCCGCAGCCTTATGGGGTTTACGTCGATCAGCACGACGTCGTGTGGGTGAGCGATTTCGGTCCCGGCACACTGCTGCGTTTCGATCCGGCCACCGGCCAGTTCAGCCGCATCGCCGGACAGCGGAATGACGTCTGGATCCGCCAGTTGCTCGGCCGGCCCGGCGAGGTCTGGGGCGCCGATTCGGCGCATGACCGGCTCATCCGCGTGACCGAGCAGAACTAGATGCGTCGCCTGGCTGCACTGGCGTTCGTCCTTTCGCTCGCCGGCGCCGGGAGCTCCCTCGCTTCGACGCCCGCGACGCCCGCCGACGCGTCAGCCCAGGCACGCGCGAACAGCAACAAGGCCGTGCTCGACGAGGTGTGGCGGACCGTGCGGGACCGTTTCTATGACCCGAGGCTGCGCGGTCTGGACTGGGCGTCCACGCGTGAACGCTACGCACCTCAGGCGGCCGCGCCGGGATCAGAGGACGCGTTGGCCGAGGTCATCAACGCCATGCTCGCGGAACTGCACGCCTCCCACACCGAGCTGTACACGCCGGCGGAGCCCGCATACTACCAGTTGGCCGACATATTTGCCGGCGCCCTGCGCCATCGCGGCCTGGAACGCGTGTTCCCCGGTGGGAAGATCACCTATCCAGGCATCGGCATCTTCACCCGCGCCGACCCCGCGGGCCATATCTTCGTCACCGGCGTGATCGGAGATGCGCCCGCACAGCGCGCCGGGCTGCTGGTGGGCGATGAGATCGTTGCCGCCGATGGTGCCCCGTTCGGTCCGGTGCTGTCATTCCGGAACAAGATTGGCACCCCGGTCGTGCTCTCGATCCGCCGCCAGGCGGGCGGAGCCGGTCGAGCCGCTTGCCGTTACGCCAGCCGAACTGCAACCGCACGAGATGTTCCTGCAGGGGCTGAAGGCGAGCGCGCGACTGATCCCGACGGAAAACGGGATGCACATCGGCTACGTGCACGTCTGGTCCTACGCCAGTGACGCCTACCAGGAAGCTCTCGAGCAATTGCTCGGCGAGGGAGCGCTGAAGGATGCCGACGCGCTGGTGCTCGATCTTCGCGAGGGCTGGGGCGGCGCCGTGCCCGATTACCTGGATCTGTTCAATGCCCGCGCGCCGACAATGCAGGTGCGTGACCGCGACGGCCGCACCCGGCTCGACAACGTGAAGTGGCGCCGCCCCGCCGCCATGCTGGTGAACGAACGCTCGCGCAGCGGCAAGGAAGTGCTCGCCTACGGCTTCGAGAAATACCGGCTTGGCGAGGTGATCGGTAGCCACACCAGCGGCGCGGTGCTGGCGGCCACAGCGTTCCTGATGAGCAACGGCGACCTGCTGCTGCTCGCCGTCGATGACGTCCGCGTTGATGGCGAACGGCTGGAGGGGATCGGCGTTGACCCAACAATCGCGGTGCCCTTCGATTCGCGTACTCGGCGGGACAGTGACCCGCAGCTCGATCGGGCGGTCTCGGTGCTGTCGAATGGCTGACATTGGTTGAAGGCTCCGCGCACCCGCGTTCCACCTGAACTAAGGCGCGGGATGCGAAGCGACCGACGAGTGCGTCGGTCCGGGGCTGCCGCAATCCACGAAGGCGGCGCGGAGCTTTTGCGTCCGCTGTCCTTCTTCTTATTTCCAACTTGGTAGCGTATACCGTTGCCTCTTTGGTTTATTAGTATTCACTCGAGATCATTCAGCCAAGTCATAGCCGCAAAATTAAGAAAATCGCACTGGTCAGCCACCTGACCACTTCTCTCCCCACCGATCGGCGAACACCACTTCTTCCAGCAGCACTGGAGCGACCGGACCGAAATTGCCCAACGGATAACCGATCGGCAGGATTGCATAGGAGTGTGCGTCGTCCGGCAGCCCCAACATTGCTTCGGCCTCTTCTGCGTATTGAAACAGCGTCGTCAGCGTCGCACCCAGTCCTAGGGCACGGGCCGCCAACAGCATATTTTGCACCGCCGGGTAGATACCTGAGCCCGCATCCCAGGTCCGGGCGTGGCCCAGCTGGCACGGCACGATCCAGACGGGCGCTTCGTGCAGGTGATCCGCTTGGTAGTCGCAGGCGTCTAACATCTGTTGGTATCGGACGCGACTCGGCGCCGCTTGACGGAAAGCAGGTCCGCCGCCTTCATCGTACCAGAGGCGCCGGTACTTATCGGCGACAGCATTTTTGATCGTTTGATCGCGGATCACCAAGAAACGCCAGCCATACATGTTGCTGGCAGGGGGCGCGGCGGTGGCGGCTCGCAGGATTTGATTGATCAATTGGGGTGGCACCGGGTCCGGCTTCAGCCGACGCATGGCCCGGGTCGAGCAGATGAGGTCGATCAGGTCAGTGTTCATGGCCCTGCCTCGTCTAAAGGGACGGCTCACCTCTACTCCGTGAAAGGGCGGCACGCCAAACCACGTGGACAAACGGGCGCATCAAGAAGAAAAGCGGTGGTGCGGCTCGTTTGCCGAGCCGGGCAACAAGGCTCAGCATGATAACCATCTGGGTCTTGCGCCAGGAACTGATGCATAGGGTATTTCTTTGTCCTTCGCACAGGAGACGACCGTGCGGAATAAGCTGTCACCATCGGAAAGTCTGGTCTCCGCTACACCTCTGACGGACACGATCCGTGCGGGTTTGCGTCGCGCAACTCCGCCAGACACCACAGCTGTCCGCGATCTGGCGCGGGCGGCTTATGCCAAGTGGGTGCCTGTCATTGGTCGGGAGCCCGGGCCGATGAACGCCGACTATGACCTGGCCGTTCGCGACCACATGGTGGACCTGCTGCATCTTGGCGGCGAACTAGCGGCGCTGATCGAGATGCGGCCCGAAGTTGACCACCTGCTCATTGTGAACGTCGCGGTGTCGCCCGCCCATAAGGGTCATGGCTATGGCCGTGCCCTCCTGGGCCACGCAGAAGAACTCGCCCAATCGCTCGGACTGGGGGAGGTGCGACTCTACACGAATGGCAGCTTTACCGACAATATTAAGCTCTATAAGCACGTGGGATATCGAGTTGATCGTGAGGAAGTTCACCCCCAATTCGGCGCGGCCGTGTATATGAGCAAGCGTCTCATCTGACAGACTTCTAAGAGGCGTTTCGTTTTAGCGGAGCGGAGCCGATTATCCGCTCCCCACCGATCCAGACTGTGTATATCTTAAGGGTTCTGAACCAAAATCGGAGCTGTAAAAACTCAGACCTTTTCCGTTGCATTAACGTAAATGTAGCGCCAGGGCCACGCCTGTTTTGACGCTACGCCGTATTGACGCCGACCGGGTTGTTATTTTTCCAAGTCCACGGCAGCATTGCAGATAGTTGGTTGTGCTTGGTTCGGCCGGACACGATACGATCTCGATGATCGAGGGGGCATCCTGGTGCGTGAGTGGCTGGCCAGGACTGATGCAAAATTCAGCCCGATCGAAACAGCCGGCTGGGATGCCTTGGTCGCAGGGAGAAACAATGGCAGCAACCCCGGGGAAACAAAAATGGGCTAAAGCATGGTCTGTGTCACACGCCAGAATACAGTGTGTGGCGTGGCATAAAGCAACGCTGTCAAAATCCTGGCGATAAAGACTACAAAACTATGGCGGTCACGGAATCAGGATGTGGGACCTATGATTCCATTTCTGTTGCAGCCCTCTTATGACCAACGGGGCGCTTACGCTTCGGCTAAGGAAGCATAGTGATATCCGGCGGCAACGCAGCACGGCGCAGACCCATGGCGTCGATCCGGACGCATTCGCCTTTTTGCGGCAGCCTCGCGTTGGATCCTGCGGAATGGCCCTGATACAGTCCAAAAGCTGTCACGCGCGTGGGGTCGTCCAGCCACCCGCGCCGCGCGGCCGCGCGCCAGGAGACCGGTTGACCAGGGCTGGAAAGACGCCGCCTTTCCAGCCCCATTGATCTTTCTGGGCCATGTCGGCGGCGGCTTTGACGCTGGCCTCGATATCGGGAAGTCCGCGCTTTTTATAGGAATTGATCAGTATCAGACATCCACGGAACGCTAATTTTGTTCCTTTTGCAGAACACTGAAAGACCTGGAACAAATCGGTCGAGGCCCGTTGAGCTGGGCGGTAATTTTCGACGGCGATGCCGGTCTGCGCCGCCGCCATCATGTTCTTGACATAATCCCCGGAGCACAGGCCCGATGTGTAGGGCTTACCTAGATTGGCCGAGACGCAGTAGGCAGCGAGCATGCAGTCTTCGGTTGGGCTGAACTGGAAGTTCCTGGCCTGGTCACTCCAGGGCCGGCCGGTATTGCGGGCCTGAATAATCGCCATGATATACCTGCCTTCGAACATCTGCGTCGTGAGCATAGGCAACAGATCGATCCAAGCGGTCATGTCGGCGTCATAGGATGCCGAGTTGGGTGGAAACGTGACGCCACCGGGTGCCGCCAGGCCGGCGGGCGACCAAACAAGAGCTTCGTATATTCCCATTGACTTTCCCTCAACGCGAACCGCGACCGATCGTTAAAGAAGGATTGATGATAGATAATTTTTATGCTGTGACAAGCCAGCCGGATTGGCGGCCGTCCGCGGCGTCTGCGCCTAAGACAGAACCGGAAGGACCACGAAAGAACGATGGACGAGTTAGCGAGGGCAGCGAAGTCTAATTCGTGAACTAATTTCTCGGTCCAGAAGACCCGCGACCAATGCCAAGGGATGGCAAAAGGACCACCGGTGGTTCATCCGGGTTGACCACAATCGAATACTAATCAATCTCTTGGCTTGCGTTCTTCGTCGATTTCTTCCGCGCGGCCCACAGTTGATCTTTCGAGCGAGTTTCACGCCGCTTACTGGGGCAGCTACCCGCTCCTGTGGGTGACGGTCTTGTTCGTGATCTTCCAGGCGCCGTTGATCCTCGGCAGATTGTGGAAGTCGAGCAATTCATCGGTCCTGCCTTTGAAACTGGGGGGACCGCGGCAGCATCGCCCACCTGCGTCACTGAGATGATTCGACCCTCGATGCTTTTCCTCGGCGGCGCAGTTCAGTCCTCGAAGCTCGCAGAGATCAGATTGTTGTAAAGGGTGCCTTTGGCATCGATGAAGAAAATCCAGGATCCTTTCGCAGTGCCGCCGACCGAGGCGGACCCCATTTTCGATGGTTGGGAGCATGAATCTCCAGCTGCGCGACGTCGACCGGCATTCTCGTCAAACACGTTATCAAGAGCAAACCGGGCGGGGTAGATTTCGCTATTGCGACGCATTCTCATTTTAGTCATCTTGCAGGCAGCAACTCGGAGATGCCCGTGGGACAGATCATTCAGCTACCCCTCCGCCCGGCCGGATACCCCAATCACTCGGCGGCTCTCGACCCCGCCGAATGTGTCCTGCTCATCGCCATTCGCTGGTGGGTCGATTCCTACCGCCGTGACGAAGATCCGATGCCACGGCTGTGCCAGGGGCTTGAGGCCGCCGGCACATCCGACGCGGCTTTCTCCGTCGATGCATTGATGGCGATCATCACTCGCACGGTTCGGCGGCCGATCGCTATTCACTGCCCGCGCTGCCCACATGTGTCCGACGACGAGAGGCGTCTGCTGCACGCAGCCAGCCTCACTCAAGCCGGCAACAGCGATCTAGCTGGGAAAGCGCTATGCACCGCCCTCCTCTCGGCGCAAGGCGCCGAATTCGCGCTCGGCCCCTTGCAAGGGCTGGGTGAACTCTTCGCCGAAGCAGGATTCTTTTTCCGTCAGCGCCGGTCGCCTGTTATGGAACGGACACCGGCTACGGCGGTGGAACCGTGGAGCCCGCGGTGCCCCCGGCAACGATCCATTGATGGAAAATAATCATGGAAAGGCACCTTTCGACCGGCGTCGCCACGATCGTGGCGCTCATGGCGGCGAACCGGACTGCCTCCGGGCGAAAAAATATTCCGTTCGATCCCATGGAGGATGCTGATTTCTCAGCGGAACATGTCGCTCCGCGCGACCAGGTTGGTGACTGGCTATTAAGTTCTGGCGCGGCAGCGCGCACCACGACAAACATCCCAATAGCATGGCGGTCCGCACCGCCGCCGACAAGCGCGTCGCCGTCGGCAAAAGACATATTGGTTATAGGCGGCCGATGGGGCACAGACACACATGGCGTCCGCAAGCTGCGTCACACGGTTCAACCAAGGCCCCGATGCGGTTGCTCAGCTTGCTGCGCTGACGAAGGCCGACAGCTACGACCGAAGCAACATGATCAAAAAGGACGGGTGGGTGACGATGCCCGGCGACACAAACCCGGTGGCCGGAGCGGCGGATATCTGTGCTCAAACCCTAATGACCAAAAAGCTGCCGCCGGCAGCTAAGGGATACACGAGAGTAATAATGGGGGATTGACGATTCTCAATCCGGGACGCGCCGGACTTTAGCGCCTAGTTTCTGCATCCGAAAATCCGGCGCGTTTTCCCGCAGAGCTACTCGCCGCGGTGGAATCGCAGCTAACGCGCACCC
>CAVZTH010000044.1:0-387500 GCA_963778125.1 uncultured Alphaproteobacteria bacterium
GAACCCACTGAAGCCAGCGAGGTGCCCGCGCGGGCGCTCGCCATCCCGGTCTGGACTGTAACGGTAGAACGCTGCCGGTGGACCCACACCCGACCAGATTCGTGGATCGACAGCATAGACCCAGAAGCGCCCGGTGCGGGTCTTGCCATGGCCCGGTGCCAGCACCTTGATCGTGGTGTCGTCGGTGTGGATCACCGGCAAGCTCATGATGTACTGGCCAATCATGATGGTGAGTGGCGCCAGCCACCAGGCGGCATGGCCCAGCCAGTCGGCCAGGGTGGCACGGTCGATCTCGATGCCCTCGCGCGCCAGGATCACCGATTGCCGATGCAGCGGCAGGCCGTCGCAGAATTTGCTGACCACCACATTGGCGATCAGGCCGGGGCCAGGCCTGCCGCGCTCGATGGGCAGGTCCGGCGCGGGGGCCTGGAACACGCCCTCGCACGTGCGGCAGGCATAGCGGGGACGGACGTGGCGGACCACCTTCAGACGCGCCGGGCTTTTCTCCAGCACCTCGGTGACGTCTTCACCCAGGCGCGCCAGTTTGGACCGGTCGCACTGCTGGCAGACACAGATGATCTCGGGCTCATGCACCACGGTCTCCCGCGGCAGATGCGGCGGCAACGGTTTGCGGAGAGCCGGTTTACGGGATTTGCCCGGACCTGGTGGCGCGGCTTGCGGCTGCTTCGCGCTTTGTTCCGCCCGGCTTTCCTCGAGATCTTCCAGACGCAGTTCCAACTGCTCGATCTCGGCCGCGAGCCTTTCCGAGGATTGTCCGAACTGGCGCCGCTTCAGCACAGCCAGGTTGAAGGTCAGCGCCTCGATCTGCGCATTGGCGACCGCCAGCGCCGCATCCCGCTCGGCCAACTGCGCGCGCAGCGCGGCGTTCTCTGTTTGCAGGATGGCGAGTGCGGTATCCACCGGTGCAGAATAGCAATGTTTTGGACCGGTACAATCGGAGATGGGCCGCGCCACCTTTTTGTCAGGCGGCAACCTCCGGACGGGCGGTCCAGGCGGGCATTCTCCAATCGATCCCCTCCAACGAAGGCCTACAGGAATATCCCCTCTGGTGAACCTGACGAATTTTTAGCCGAAGTGGTCCAGGTTCTAGATCCGCGACATCCTCTATACGGACGATCCTTCCGCGTCATCTGTCGTTCATCGCATAGAGGCGGCAATTTTCCGACTTCGTACGAAGTCGAGCATAGAGGCGGAACAAGTCTATTGGTTCCAATATCTGCAACTGAGCCTGATGAAGCGAGTGCGAATCGGACAAAATTGAGTATAGAGGCACTCTGCGAGCTTATATCGGCGGTCGAATGTCTCGAATCCGATGAGCGTAGATCCGAAAGATCTCTGGGCGGCGCTGCCGCCGGGTCTGCGGCGACAGATTGTCGACGACGTTGCCGCGGTTCTGGCGGAGATTTCTCGTGAAGTCCGAACTGATCAAGCCGGTCCACCTGGCGCGCAAGGCCGTGGTCTACGTCCGGCAATCGACACCCCACCAGGTGGTAAGCAATCAGGAAAGCCTGCGGCTCCAATACGCGCTTCGCCAGCGCGCTCGGGAACTCGGATGGCATGAGGCCGATATCGACGTGATCGATGCGGATCTCGGCCTGAGCGGGGCGTCGGTTGCGCAGCGGAGCGGCTTTAAAGAACTCGTGGGCCGGGTCGGGCTTAGCGAGGTCGGGTTGATCTTGTCGATCGACGTGACGCGGCTGGCGCGCAACTGCTCCGACTGGTACCCGCTCTTGGATATTTGTGGCTTGCGCGGTTGCCTTATCGCCGATCGCGACGGCGTCTATGATCCGGCCAGCGCCAACGGCCGGCTGCTTCTGGGACTGAAGGGAACGATATCCGAGCTTGAACTGCACACAATCCGCAGTCGCCTGACCGCCGGGCTTCTCGCCAAAGCCGAGCGCGGCGAACTTGCACTCTGCTTGCCAATCGGTCTCGTGCGTGACCCAAGTGGTGTGGTCGTCAAAGACCCTGACATGGCGGTTCAGGAGCGGCTGGGTCTTGTGTTCGAGATGTTCCTGAAGTTCCGCACTGTCGGCAAGGTCATGCGCCTACTCAACGATCGTGGTCTCGACCTGCCTCGCCGGGACCGGCATGGCGATTTGTGTTGGGCACGAGCGACGATCTGTTCCGTCGCCGCGATCCTCAAAAATCCTGCCTATGCCGGTGCCTTCGTCTATGGCCGCACCCGCATGCGCGAACTCGCTCGTGAGGGCGCGTCGCGGGCAAAAGTGCCGCGGCCAATCGAGGAATGGCGGATTGTCGTGAAGGATCGATATCCTGCTTACGTCGACTGGGCGACTTACGAAATGATCCGTAATGTCATAAAGGATAACCGGGCCGAATACATGCGCACCAAGACGAGAGGCGCTCCCCGCGACGGCGATCTTCTGTTGCACGGCATCGCCTGGTGCGCGCGGTGCGGCCATAAGATGTATGTCCGCTACAAGGGCGGCGGGCAATATGTATGTAACCATCTGCGTTCCAATGAGGGCTCGCCGGCCTGCCAGTACATCCGTGCCGCACGGGTAGACGCGGTAGTGGCGGATGCCTTCCTGACGGCCCTCGCGCCTGCCGAGCTGGACGCGCTGTCCAGGGCTCGGCGCGCCCAGCAGCAGGTGGATACGGCGCTGCGAGCCAGTGCCGAACGGCAGCTCGAGCGCAAGCGCTATGCCGCCTCGCTGGCCGAACGCCAGTTCAACAAGGTCGACCCCGATAATCGTCTCGTCGCTGCGGAACTCGAACGACGCTGGGAAGTCGCCTTGAGCGAGGTCCGAGCGGCGGAAGAGGCGCTTGCTCAGCAATCCTCGCCACAGGCCATCGGTCAAATGGGGATTGGTAAGGCCATGCTTGGCAAAGTCGTGAACCTCGCCGGGCACCTCCCACACATTTGGAAGGATCCAGCCACCACGGATGCTCAACGCAAGGCGCTGTTGCGGTGTCTTGTCGAGAAGGTCGTGCTTGATCGCGGCGAGCACGATCTCGCTGTGGTCAGAATCGTCTGGCGCGGTGGCGCTGTGAGCAACCTCGACGTCAAGATGAAGGTCAACTCCGTCGCCAAACTCACGCGAGGCACGGAAATGCGTAATCGGGCGCTGGAACTTGCCGGCAATGGTATGCCCGACGACGCAATCGCCGCGGTCCTCACTGGCGAGGGTCACCGCTCCCCAACTTGCGAGAACACGGTCCTACCGATCACAGTGGGACAGATCCGGCGCCGCGCCGGCATCAGGGTGACCGAGCCGCGCAACAGGTGGTCCCATGGCTCCAGTCTGCTCAGCGCTCCGGAATTAGCCAGCCGACTGAATATTCCGGTGAACTGGATCTACGTGCAGATCAAAAAGAAGCAGCTTTTGATCGATCGGCAGCCGAGCGGGGCCTACCTCTTCCAAGATACCCCGTTGGTTCTCGATGCGGTCAGAAACTTGCGCGACCACACAGTCAACTGCGTCGATCTCAGAATTTGTCAGCCTCATCATGAGGGGCATCAACATGCGTGATCGAACAACATCGACATTTGTGGTTGGTCAGGGTCACGGTACCGGTCGTCGTCTGCGGCCAAACGAAGCGGCCGCGTTCAAGACGTTTGGCATAGAGAACGAGACCCTGGCCGTCCCAGAGCAGCGCCTTCAAAAGGTCACCGCGTTTCCCCCGAAACAGGAAAACCGCGCCGCTATACGGGTCAAGCGCCAGTGCGGTGTGCACCAGAGCCGCCAGCCCATCGAAGCCTTTCCTCATATCCGTCACGCCACACGCGACATAGACGCGCACCCCGGCCGGCAGCATCAGCGCCGATCCAATGCCGCAAACACATCGCACAACAGCGCCGCGCCGGCGCCGTTGCCAACACGCACCCGCGCACCATTGGGTAATTCGACCTCGACCGCGATATCCATGGTTGCCGGGCCTGACGGTTCGCCGGCCACCGCGGGAGCCGGCAGAAGCGGCGCCGCCGGTGGCTCGGCAACCGTCTCGACGGCGGCAAAGCCGGTGATCGCTGCGGCGAGCATCTGTTTGCGCCACGTATACAGCAGCCCGGTTCCGATGCCGTTCTGGTCCGCCACGACCTGCGCAACCGCACCCGGGCGGAGCGTTTCGCGGACAATCCGAAGCTTCTCCTCCGCGCTCCAGCGACGCCGACGCTCAGCGCGCACCGTCACCTCAACACGATCCACAGGAGCGCTCTTACGCGCCTCGTATGAGCCCTCGTCCATTCTCCCAACCCCACAGCATGGTCAGCGCCGGCAATGTCGCCGATCACGCCGAAGCCGCGACAGGTGGGGATGGGCTTTCGCTTACTGCCTGCCAGCCGATTGTCGCCGACATCCAAGATGCCGGCTGCAACTTCATTCTGACCTGAACTCCACATCCCATCAGACTGTCGCCGAATACCTGCATGGCGCCGACCTGCAGGAACATCGACAGACCGTCTGCAAACGCGGCAAACGCACCACCACGATCTACCGCTGGCTGAACGCCGTGCCGCTGCGCGGCACGGATGATGCCATCCCGGTCGCTGGTTCTCCATCGAGATCCTCAAAGCCAAGGGGAAGCGAGCCTATTACAACAGCTTCGTCGCCGATCTCGCCATCACCCCCGACGGCGTCGCCGAACTGGCCGCTTGCGGCCGCGCTCGGTGCAACGAGACTTTCAACCTGCTCAAGACCAACGAATACAATCTCGAACACAACTTTGGTCACGGCAAGAAAACCCTGGCCAGCGTCCTGGTCACCCTCAACCTGCTCGCCTTCGCGTTCCACACCGCCGCTTATCTTGGCATCCTCGCCTGGCGAACCGCGGTGATCGCGCGCGGCCCGACCGCCCGCTTCTTCGAGCATCTGCGGACCATCACGGTTTTCGTGGTCTTCCCGGACCGGTCCCACCTCCTGCAGTCCATCGCCGCAGTAGCGGTCAGGCCACCTTGAGCAGAGGGCTTTCCCGTCCCCTCCCCGAGGATGGACCTGAAGCCCTGCAAAATCATCGTCGAGCACGAATTTAGAATTGCTGGTTGCATGGCCGAGGGGAGGTTGGGATAGCCCCAGATGGTGTCCATCCTGGCCGGATTGCGGATCTCGCCGAAGTCGGTTAGCTTTCGGCCGCGGCCTTGGTCCTGGGTGATCCAGTCGAGGAATAGTTTCCCATAGCCCTGCGTAAAATCAGTGCCGATGCCTACGGCGTCTTCGCCGACAAGATCGATCACGTATTCGATCTCGGCAACGTAGTCATCAACAGTGGATTCCGGTCCTTTGGGTAGAAAAGGCGGGAACTTCGTGACACCGACGAAGCCGCCGTGGTCCGCGATGAAACCCAACTCCTTATCCGATTTATTGCGAGGATGGGCCTTCAACGCGGCGGGAAGGCAATGCGAGAAGCAGACCGTCATTCGCGAAGCCAGGATGACGTCGCGGATGGTGATGGGGCCGACATGGCTGAGGTCGCACAACATGCCGACCCGATTCATCTCCGCCACCACATCGTGGCCGAAGTCGGAAAGGCCGCCGTCGTGGCTCTCATAGCAGCCTGATCCGACGAGGTTTTGCGTGTTATACGCCATTTGCGCGATACCGATGCCCAATTCCCTGAACAACTGAATGGCTCCGATCTGATCCTCAAATGCGGAGACGTTCTGGAAGCCGAGAACGGCCGCGGTCCGGTCATCTGCCTTGGCCTTACGGATGTCGGCGACCGTCCGAGCCTTCACGACGAGGTCGGGATATTCACGAAAGCAGGCGTTCCAGCGCGCGACGTTGAGCATGGTGTCTGTGAAATCCTTCCCAGATGCAGCAAATGCAGCTCGCGGCGGTAAGCCCGCCACGCCGCATTATCGTGAACGATGTCTGGATCCCAGTTGGCAACGATCAGGCCGTCGAACACAATTTGGTCGGCGTGAAGGGTTGAGGTCATTCTCGGATGCTCCACCGCGTGAACAGCTGAGATTTGTCAGCTAATAACCAACTACTAGGACGCTGCCAGCTGCGCGAAGCGGGATCCAGTCTTTGAACGGCTGACAGTGCTCAAGCTACAAACCAGAGACCTCGTTTACTGCAAAGCCCCCGCCGCCGTGACAACGGCAATGACATCGGCCGCGAGTTGCGCGATGCATCCGGCGTGCCTAGGTGAGTTTGACCTAGATCAATGTCCACTTGCCTCTAACGC
Source organism: uncultured Alphaproteobacteria bacterium (assembly GCA_963778125.1). Taxonomy (GTDB): domain Bacteria; phylum Pseudomonadota; class Alphaproteobacteria; order Acetobacterales; family Acetobacteraceae; genus Rhodopila. The sequence continues at coordinate 6,175 of CAVZTH010000044.1, forward strand.
TCTATTTCTCCGCCCAGTGATCAACGGAGGGGATTATGACGACTGGAAACGTGCTCTATCTTGCAGTGGCGATCGGGACGTTTGTGGTCTTGTCGGCGGTGCTGGCCTACCAATCTTGGGAGCAGTCCCGTGTGGCTCGCGACGCCATGCCAGCCCCAGGTAACATGCCACACCGCGCGATCACCGCCTGACGTCCGAATTGCGTAGAAGGCTGTTCGCGCGCGGCGGATCCCGTCACTTCAGCTCGGTTCCCATCGCACTCCACGGACGCTCACGTCTGGCCTTGCCAGCTATCTTCACCCCGGCCTACCCGAGCCATTATCCGGCTGTATGCGTCCCAGCAGGACTGTCAGAAACCTGTCTCAGCAACGGTGGGCTAACAAGACGGTCATTGCGCCGGGGATCCGCCAAAACCACCGCCTGAGGCCCCGGTGCCTCCAGTCGGTACGATTCCCGCCGGATTGAAGCGGCCAATGTTGCCCAGAAGCTGTTGCATGAATGACGCCTCGGTTCCCGGGGAGGGGGTAGTGCGAGCGATAACGGTCACCGGCAGCGCATCAGCCTTGTCCAACTGGTGAACGTTCGTCAGTACGCCCTTACCGTCAAAATTGATCACGACGACGTTCTGGTTTAACTCTCCCAACGTGCGGCCGATGCGCTCACGTGTCAGTTCGCTGATATACAGCCAAGTGTTGTCGTCGAATGCATCCCTCGCGGTGGGCGAGCCGATCACCGCGGACACATCGGCCTTGGTGGAGGTGCCGGGCACCAGTTCCTTCAGCGACTCCGGGTCCACCTTATTGCCGCGAACGACAGGTGCCGGCATCAGCCAGCCGCAAGAGGACAGAAGCAGGCAGGCGATCAGTATCAGGTGACGTGGCGTGGTTGGCACTCTTACTCCCGGGAACTCTGATCACCGGCTGGTTGGATCGACGCCCGGTGTTACTATAGCTGCGTGTAGCGGCCCACTCGGCCGTGTCAATGGCATCATGAGGCGGGAATGGCCGGTTTCCTTAGCAAGCGCGACAAGCTAGAGCGCGCGGCCTTCCAGATTTACGGCACCGCGGTGACCGCGGCGCGCGATCCGTTTCTCTACGCCACACTCGGTATACCTGATACGCTAGATGGACGATTCGACGCCATCGGACTGTATATCTACCTCACTATTCGCCGGTTGAGCGAGGCCCCCGCCCCCCCACCAGGGCCGGCCCTGGCGCAGGCGGTGTTCGACGCGATGTTCCTGGATATGGACGTCAATCTGCGGGAGATGGGTGTGGGCGACATGTCCGTGGGCAAGCGCAACCGAGCCATGTGGGAAGCCTTTCACGGCCGCAGTGCTGCTTATGCCGCGGCGTGGGACGATTCATCCGCGCTGGAGAAGTCCTTGGCCCGCAACCTTTGGCGTGGGGCGGACGCTCCCGTGGGAGCAGCTTCAGCCTTGCGGCGGGTGGCTCGGGCACAGGCCGCTTGTCTTGCCGAACAGGGCATTGAGGCCATGCTGCAGGGCGATATTGCTTTTCTGCCGGCAGCGGAGGCCGCGCGATGACTCCCGAATTCCATCGGCCGTTGTCATTGGAGCGCATCGGTCCACAGGGTCTGGATTTGACCGTCGAGGCCACACCGACCGAATGTGCCGCACTCGCCGTGCGGATGGCTCTTCCGGCCGTGCTGGCGGTGTCCTGCACCTTCCACTTGATCCGGAACGGGCGAGATATGGTGCTTGCGCGCGGGGCGTTGCGAGCAACGGTCACGCAGACCTGCGTCGTCAGCCTGGACGATTTCGACGCCCCGGTTGAGGAGGTGTTTCAGGTCCGCTTTGTGCCGGCCGGCCAGGAGACGGACGATATAGACCCGGAATCGGACGATGAAATCCCGTTCGAGGGCAACGTTATAGATCTGGGGGAGGCAGCCGCCGAACAGCTCGGGCTGGCCCTCGACCCTTATCCGCGGATGCTGGGCGTGGAGATGCCGGCGGTCGACGACGAATCCGAGCAGCATCCGTTCGCGGCGTTGCGCCGGCTGAACTAGGCTCAGGACCCATTAACGACTTGACGCGGCTCGACAGTCCATGATTCTGGGATTGGCGGAGGTATCCGCCATGAGCAAATTGTTCCTGCTGAGCGAGCGACAGATGGTTCGGATCAGCCCGCATTTCCCCCGCTCTCACGGCAAACCGCGGGTCGACGACCGGCGGGTGATAAGCGGAATCATTTACGTGATCCGCAACGGATTGCAGTGGAAGGATGCGCCCAAAGAGTATGGCTCACACAAGACCCTGTATAATCGCTTCGTCCGCTGGAGCCGCAACGGCGTGTTCGAACGGATCTTTGCTGGATTGGCCGGTGAAGGCCCCAGGCCCGAGCGGATCATGATCGAACTCGACGCATCTCAAAGCGCATCGGACGGCCGCCAGCCTACGGAAAAAGGGGGCCCTTCGCGCTGCATTGGGCGCACCAAGGGCGGGTTGAATTCCAAGCTCCACGCCGTGTGCGCGGGCAGGGCAGGCCGCTTACTCTGCTGCTGACCGAGGGCCAGATGAGCGACCATACCGGTGCTCAGCTGCTGCTTGAGACGCTGCCTGCGGGCAGCACTTTGATCGGCGACCGTGGCTACGACAGCGATCATTTCCGCGCCGCCTTGAACAAGCGGGGGATAAGAGTGTGTATTCCGCCGACCAAGAACCGCAAACAGCCGCTCGACTACGACAAGGCGCTCTACAAATGGCGCCATAAGATCGAGAACATGTTCGCCAAACTGAAAGACTGGCGGCGGATTGCGATGCGCTATGACCGCTGTGCCCACACGTTCTTTTCAGCGATTTGTCTTGCCGCCACCGTCCTATTTTATCTGTAGTGAATAAGTTCCCGACCCTAGAGTGCCGGGCTGCCAGCAATGAGGATCACCTTTGTAGATCCTCAAAGCCGGCTAAAGACATTACGTGCGCGACGCCTCTTGGTCGAGCGGTCAGTTCACGGGCGCGATTTGCTCCCGCCTCAGTTGGACGGTCAGCTCGTCCAGAGCTTTGCCGACGCGATCGAGCATCTCATTGATCTCCGCCGTAGAAATCACCAGTGGCGGGCTGAAGCACAGCGAATCGTTCGTTACCGCGCGGGCGATCACGCCGTTCTCTTCACAAAGCTTAGTCATGCGGGCACCCACTTTGGCTTTCGGATCGAAATTCTTGTGGGTGGCGGGGTCTGCCACCAGCTCGACCGCCGCTATCAAACCGCAGCCGCGGACCTCACCCACCAACGGGTGCTCGGCAAATCGGCGGCGCAGTTCCGTTTGCATATGCGGGCCGACGGAGCCGACGTGGGCGCCGATTTCCAGCTCATCGTACAACTTCAGCGTCTCGATTGCCACGGCGGCGGGAACCGGATGGCCCGAGTAGGTGAAACCGTGCCCGAACGTGCCGATTGCGTGGCTTTCCTGGGCTAGCGCCCGGAACACCGGGTCGTTCACCATTACCGCGCTGATCGGCAGGAAAGACGCTGACAGCGCCTTGGCGCATACGACGATATCCGGGGCGATGTCGAAGGTCTGGCTGCCCCAGTACGAACCGGTGCGCCAGAAGCCGCAAATCACCTCATCGGCGACCAGCAGCACATCGTATTTGCGCAGTATTGCCTGGATCTTCGGGAAATAGCCCCGTGGCGGCAAAATCACGCCGCCGGCGCCCATGATCGGCTCCGCCCACATCGCGGCGATGGTCTCCGGCCCCTCGTCCAGAATAAGCTTTTCGAGTTCATCCGCGAGGCGCGTGGCGTATTCATCCTCGGATTCACCGGGAAGTGCACCGTGGTAAAAATGCGGGGTCATCGTGTGCAGGAAGCCTGGCAGCGGAACGTCGAAGCTGCGGTGATTGACCGCCAGCCCGGTCAACGATGCCGAACCGATGGTGATGCCGTGATAGCCTTTGACGCGCCCGATGATCTTTTTTTTCAACGGCCGGCCGAGGGCGTTATTCAGGTACCAGACCATCTTGATGGCGGAGTCATTTGCCTCGGAACCGGAGTTGGCAAAGAACACCTTACTCATGGGCACTGGGGCGCGAGCGATGAGCATTTCCGCCAGCTCGATCATCGGCTCGTGCGACTTGGCAGTAAACCCGTGGTAGAATGGCAGCTTACGCATCTGGTTGGTAGCGGCCCGCACCAGCCGCTCGTTGTCAAAACCGAGCGCGGCGCACCATAGGCCGGCAACGGATTCGATGTATTCTTTGCCGGACTCGTCCCAGACCCGCACGCCCTTGCCATGAGAGATCACCACGGGTCCGACTTGCTGGTGCGCCTCCAGGTCGGTGTAGGGATGCAGCACGTTGGCGATGTCGCGGGCGGCGACGGAGTTCGCGCCGAACTGTGGGGGCGGTGCCATGAGGACTCCTGCTGGTAGGTAGGATCAAGACTAGACCCTATGAGCGGTGCGGGGAACTCTCAGTTTAAGTCAGCAGGGTACTACGAATAGGGACCCCGCTAGGGATCGAGCCGTAAGCTGGCGCCGCAGCTTGTCAAAAGGGCGCAAGGCTGCGGGGATTGCTTCCGCTCGTCCAGCGCTGTGAGCTAGCCTAGCAGGCGATTTGCTCAAGCAAACGCTTCGAAAACTTCTTTCAACGCCTTGATCTGGTTGCCCTCGGCGGAGGATGGCACGATGATCGGGTCGCGTACGCCCGCGTCGCGCCAGGCCTCAACACCCTCCCGCACTTTGGCCGCCGGCCCAAACAACGTATTGTCGCCGAGCCATTGGTCGGAAAAGTAGCTCGGCACGTCATCCCTGCGGCCTTCCGCTATCGCGGCCTCGATCGCGTCCATTTCTTCCTGGTAGCCGGCTTCCCTCCAATAATTCCGGTAATTCGGCAGAAAGCCGTAATTGGTCAGGGTGCGGCGGTTCACCGCCTTCGCGGCTTCGATGTCATCGCTTATGCAGGTCGGTATCATGTTGCCGACGAAGAAGCCAGGATCTGAGCGCTTATCGTCGGGCAGCGAGGCAAGAGATACCGCCATGTGGGAGCGGGACGCATTGGCAAACACCACGCCCTCGGCGATCTCGCCCGCCAGCGCCACCATCTTGCGCCGCAACGCAGCGACGATGATCGGCGGCAGGGTGCCGAGACCCTCCTGGGCGCGGAACTTCTCCACGAACCCGCGGATGTCTCCCAGCGGCTTGCCGGGCGTGACGCCCATCCGGACATGTGAAGGCCCGTGCGCCACGCCGATCCCCAGCCGGAAACGGCCGCCGGACACCTCATGCATCATCGCTGCACTCTGAGCGAAATCGCCAAGGGTGCGCTGGTAGATTGGCGCGATTGCGGTGCCGAACGAGATGTTTGTGGTGTTCCAGGCCAGTGCTTCGCACAATGACATATTGCCGAACATGCTGGGCGAATAGATGCCGGCGAAACCCTTGCGCTCGATCTCCTGGGCGATTTCGATGGTCTGGCGACGGCGGCCGGGGACCGCGACCAGACTGAGCGCAGGCAAGAGCTGGGGCATGGGATGTTCCTGTGCGGGATTTCTGGAGGGTATCGCGAGAGCACAATCTTCAGCAATGTGAAGAGGGATTCATCCGGGGAATTGCCATCACCAGTGTTGGGCCGATATCGGGCACAACGCGATTTTTCGCGACGTAGGCTCTTGCTGTCGCGTCCGCAGGCTTGTCGTTATCTGCGATACGCCTTGCCTGCCCGCCTCCGGGGTTTCTACCGTTGCGCGCTGCCGATACGGCAGAAGAATATGTTGGCTTGAGTGCGCTCTTTAGTGCGTTAAAGGCTACTACGAGGGCCTTGATCGACATGCCCACCCCGATGCACCCGCGGGAACGGACCGCGTCAAGCGGTCAGATGACATTCTGCCGAAACGGTATCGCCACCCTTTCAAGATGCGAATTGCGACCAAAATAGCTCTCAAGAATTCTGTAGTTTGTTACGACCACCTACGTCGCCAGCCAGCAGCCCAGGGGGTTCTGGACACATCGGGGCTAAAACTGGTTCAGCGGGATATGACGCATGGGACGTAGGCCGGACTGCGCGATCGGTATTATGGCAAAGGCGCCGCAACCGGGATTTTCCAAGACCAGGCTTTGTCCACCCCTACTGCCGGACCAAGCGGCGGCACTGAGCGCGGCATTCCTACGCGACATCTCCGAGAGCATCGCCGCGGCTGGCCGAGAGACCCCAATCACAGGCTATGTCGCCTATGCCCCGGCGGGGAATGAGGCACTGTTCGATGGGCATCTCGCGGAAGGCACAGGGCGATTGCTGGCGGATGGTTCCCCGCTAATGCCACCGGACGTGCAGGGGCTTGGGCGCTGTCTGCTGCATGCCATCCGCGCGATGCTTGCGCGCGGCCACGAGTCGGCGGTGGTGCTGAACGCCGACAGTCCGACGTTGCCGACCGCGCTGCTGGTGCGAACCGCGGTCGCGCTGGCGGGGGAGGGCGATCGCATCGTTCTGGGCCCAGCGGATGACGGCGGCTACTATCTGCTTGGCACGAACGCCGCACACGCACATTTGTTGGCCAATATACCCTGGAGCACGGATCGCGTAGCCGAAACGACCCGAAGCCGAGCGGCGGAACTGGGGCTGGCAGTTGTTGAGCTGCCTTCATGGTATGACGTGGATGATCCTGACTTCGCTGAAGCGCCTGGCGGCGGAGACGCCTGATCCCGCGACGGGGATGGGCGCGCCTCCGCTGAGCCGCCACCGAACAGAGGGTCCTACGAGTTCGGACCTGGTACCCTATGCCGCGCCGTTTACGGCACGCGCGCTGGCACAGATGGGATGGCATCACGGGGATCTGGGCCAAGCCGCGGAATGATCCGGCTTTGGCTACTCGGCGGTGTTCTGTTCGCCCTGACGATGGCTTGCCTGTCGTTACACGTGCCTGGCGCGCTGGGCATCGGCTCGATCGGCTTGAAGAGTTGCTTTGTCGTTATCGCCGGTGTCAGCGCGGCGGTCTATCTGTTGGCGGTGCTGCTGGTGACGCGACGCACGGGCACCCGCCGCGGCGTTTGGGTCGTGCTGTTGGTCGCGGCGGCGTTGCGCCTGCCGCTGATCATGTCGCCGCCGTTCCTGTCCACCGACATCTATCGCTACGTCTGGGACGGGCGGGTACAGGCTAGCCGGCGTCAACCCTTACCGCTACCTGCCGGCAGATCCGGCGCTGAAGCCGTTGCGCGATGATCTGATCTTCCCGCGCATCGCTCGGGCCGAGTATGCCCGAACGATCTACCCCCCGGCGGCGCAGTTGGTGTTCGGGGCGGTGGGATTTGTCTGGCCCGGCGTGACTGCCGTCAAGGCGACCATGGTCGGGTTCGAGGCACTGGCCGTGTTCTGTCTGCTGCGACTCCTGGCGGCGGCGAAGCTGCCGGGCGAGCGCGTGCTGATTTACGCCTGGAACCCCTTGCCAGTCTGGGCTTTTGCGGGAAATGGCCATGTCGACGCCGTGGCGATCGGATTGTTGGCCGCGGCCTTGCTGCTGCGAGTGCTCCAACGGGACTCGTGGGCCGGGTTCGCGTTGGGGTTGGCAATCGCGACGAAGTTCCTGCCCGCGGTGGTGGCACCCGTGCTGTGGCGCAGGCGCGCCGGGTGGCGGAGCGCCCTCGCGACGGTCGTCACCGTAGCCGCGTTGTATGCGATTTACAGCAGTGTCGGCACCCGCGTGTTTGGCTATCTGGGAGGGTACGGGTCCGAGGAGGGCTACGACAGTGGTGATGGGTTCTGGCTGCTGGCCGGACTGTCTCGGGTCATGGCGCTGCCGGAATGGGCAGCCGCGCTTTACAAGGCTGCCGGGGTTGTTGTTCTAGGCGCTTCCGCTGCCTGGTTCGCGTTCGTCAGGCGACCGAACGATCCGGTGGCGATCTGCGGCGCCGCTGGCGCCATGATGGCTCTCCTTATTTTCGTCATCAGCCCGCATTACCCCTGGTACTTCGCGTGGCTGGCAGTGCCTTGCGTGCTCGCCCCATCGCCCGCGGTGCTGTGGATGGCCACGGGATCGATCCTGCTTTACCTTGACACCTTCGGAGATCGCCTGTTTTGGCCATCGGTCGTCTACCTCCCGGCGATCGCGTTGGTTTTCGCTTACCCGCGGCTGTCCTCTCGCCGCCGCACCGATCAGAGAAATCCCGTGATGCCGACGACAACCTTGAAAGATCCGAGTCGGTATTTCGAAGCTGTGACGGCGGCGCGGCACGATGTCGCCGAGGCACCTCCGGTATGCCTCTATCTGGAAGTCACCAACCGCTGCAATCTGCTGTGCGAAACCTGTCCCCGCACCTTCGAGGACCTAGAGCCACCGGCCGATATGAGTTGGGACCTGTTTACGCGCATTGTCGACCAGGTGCCCGCCGTCGCGCGCGTCGTGCTCCACGGCGTGGGTGAGCCGATGCTGGTAAAGACCCTGCCGAGAATGATCCGGTACCTGAAGGATCGCGGCACCTATGTGCTGTTCAACACCAACGGGACATTGCTGAACCCGAAGAAATTCCCGGAACTTCTCGATACCGGATTGGACGAGTTGCGCGTGTCGCTGGATGCGGCCGATCGGAAGAGCTATGCCGCCATCCGCGGCAAAGATTTCTTCCCGCGCATCGTCCGGGACGTGACGAAATTCACGTCATACCAGCGGCAGATGGGCGTCGGTGAATCCGCGCGTGTCGCTATGGCTCACGGGTTTGAAGGAAACGGTCGAGCAGTTGCCAGAGTTTGTGCGGCTGGCGGCTTCGATGGGCGTCAAGGAAGTGCATTTGCAACGATTAGTGTTCGACGAGTTTGGCTTCGGCAAGGCGCGTCCTGAGGCTTCGTTATTTGAGCAAACCAGCAATGCTGAGCAGTCGGCGATCGAGGCGGCTCAGGTAATCGGCGCTGAACTGGGCGTGACATTGAATGCCTCTGGCGCCACCGAACCAGGGCTAAGCCTCAAGCGTTCGGCGGACGACAAACCGTGGGCAACTTGCCGGCGCCCGTGGTCACTGATGTATTTCACCGCGCATGGACGAGCGCTGCCGTGCTGCATCGCTCCGTTTTCGGCGCGCGGATACGAGAATTATACGTTGGGCGACGTGACCCAGCAGACGTTGCGGGAAATCTGGAACAGTCCTGCCTACCGGGGGTTTCGCGGGTCTCTGTTGAGTGCCTCGCCGCCAACGCCGTGCCAGAATTGTGGATTACGATGGAGTTTGTAGCGCCCCTGCCCGCGGGGCCATAAACCGAACGCGCGGGTGCCGATCCATGACAGCCGATGTAACCGTTATCATCCCTACCTTTAACGAAGCTGTGGCTATTGCCGCGGTGGTCCGCGAAATTCCCCGCGACATCGCGCGGGAGGTGATCGTTGCCGACGGCGGCAGCTCGGACGGGACGCAAGACACGGCCCGTCGCGCCGGCGCCAGAGTGATCGATGCCGGGCGAGGCTATGGGCGGGCCTGTCAGGCGGGTGCCGACGCTGCCCAATGTGATGTCCTCGTGTTTCTCGATGGCGATGGTGCCGATCGCGGCGACCTGCTCGGGTTGATAGCCGGACCGGTTCTGTCAGGGGCGTCATGATTTCGTGCTGGCGTCCCGAACGCTTGGCGGGCGTGACCCAGGATCGATGCACTGGCATCAGGTCCTGGCCGGGCGAGCGGCGGGGTGGGGCATGGGCGCGCTGTATGGCGTGCGCTACAGCGACATGTGCGCCTACCGAGCGATCCGGCGAAACGTGCTGAGGAATCTGCGCATGCGGGAGATGACGTATGGCTGGAATATCGAGATGCAGATGAAGGCCGCCCGCGGCGGATTGCGGATTAACGAAATCCCGCTGCCTTATCGGCGTCGCACGGGCGGGCAGTCGAAAGTCGCAGGGTCCTTGTTCGGCACCCTTCGCGCGACGGGCAGGATCGCATTCACGTTCGTTCGTGTGGCGACACAACGAGCGTCGGCCTGACCGCCTACAACATGAAGACTAGCGGGTCGCCTCCTCAAACCAGGAAAGTCGCGTCGGTTTCACCCCATTCCCGCCCGTCACGCAGCCGCGCCTCCAAATGACGAAACGCATCGATCAAGAAGTCGATGACAACACGGGTCCGCTGGGGAAGGTGGCGGCGTGACGGGTAGACGATGAAGACCTGGCGGCGGCTCGCCACATAGTTTGGTAACAAACGATATAGCCGCCCCGAGCGGATGTCGTTGATCGTCAAAGGATCGCCCAACAGCGCTATCCCATAGCCGGAGGTCGCCGCCTGCCGCACGATCAGGCTATTATTGGATCGGAACGAGCTGTGAACCTCGACTTCCAGCGGACCATCCGGGCCGGTGAACAACCACCGCATGCTGTCCGCCCCTCGCTCATGGATGATGCAGACATGTTTTGCCAGGTCGGACGGATGCTCGGGCGCGCCGTATCGCTCCAGATACGCCGGCGCCGCCACTGGCGCAGATCCGACGGTGGCGAGAGCGCGCGACACCAACGAGGTATCCGGGGATTGGCCAAACCTAAGAGCAAGGTCCAGCCGCTCCGCGATCAGGTCGTCCATCTGCTCGCTGACCACAAGCTCCACGGCCAAGCCAGGATACTTGCCCAAGAGGCTGGTGAAGTCCGGTACCATCATGATGGCCGCGCCAATCGGGATACCGATGCGGACGAGCCCGGTTGGGCTACCGCCGTCCTTGCCGAATGTGTCCTCCAGATCCTCGGCTTCCTCCAGCAGATGCCGCGCCCGGTTGACCAGATCCTGGCCCTCATCGGTCAGGCTAAGCTTGCGGGTGGTGCGGTGAAACAGCCGAACCCCGAAGTGCTCCTCCAGTTGCGCGACCTGTCGGGTCACCGCCGATTGGCTGTTGTTGCCTTCGCGAGCGACCGCGGAGAAAGAGCCGGTTTCGACAACGCGGATAAAGGTTTGCAGGCCGTTGATCAGATCCATCGCCTATCCAGACTATGCCGTTGCTTCGTGAGTTACAAATCTGTCTCGCGGCGACCCGCCGCCGGGCATCGCATAAAATGCAAAAGGCATGTCACCTGGGCGTGCAGATCATGAGCCGAGGCGGACCGGAATGCCTACGTATGCTCCTGCGATTGTTCGGCGTGACTTGGATTTGCCGGCCGCTGGTCGCAATGGAGGAGTTCGATGAAACAGTGAATTCTGGCCGCTTCGCGGTCCTCAGCCTTGGTATTGGCAGCGCATTTGCTCAGTCATTCGCACATGAGGCACCCCGCACGCTAACCACGTATCATCGCGCTGAGCGCCACGTTTCGCGCGGGTAAATAACGAAGATGGACCATCATCTGACCGGTTTGGCTGAAATGGTCTGCCAACCTTGAGTGGGCTGGTCTTTGACCCGGCCCGTCAAGGCGTCAGCTTTAGCGCCAATCGAAACACCGGGATGGTTGCCGTGAGATCGCTTAAGCGGACCGCTTCCGCCGGTCTGTGCGCGACATCGATATCGCCGGGTCCCATCACCACGCATGGCGCGATGTTCTGCAAGATCGACGCATCGGTGCCGAATGGTGCTCTGGTTGGGGGCTGGCCTGCAACATCAACACATTGACGAACAAAAGGATGATCGGCGTAAAGTTCCGGTGGCATCCCTTCTTCGGCCTCTGTCACCGTCACGTCATGCCGAGACGCTTCCTCGCGCACCATCTTTTGGATCGGCACTGGGTCGATCGCAGCCGAGTAGCTGAATTTGATCCGCGCCGTCGCTACAGGAACAGTGCGTTGATGGTGGCGCCGTGGTTGTCGATTACCACGCTGAAATCGCTGAACGGCGGGTCGTAGTTATCATCCTGCGGCGAGCGATCCGTCCTCAGCCGTTCGAACAGGGTCATCATTTCCGCTAGCCCGAACTTTACCGCTTTTTCGACGCAAGCCATTGATGCAACTCTAAACCCAAACCGCGCTCTGTCTACGCCGCTGCCAATTCGACCTCCAGCAAGCTGAATGCCCGGCGCTGCACGGGCGTCGGGGTAGCGTGAACGGTCAGCATCTTGTCTCCTCCGAAGCAGACGGTGTTGCGGGTCAGCGTCGCCAGATCGTCCAGTAGGGTGCGGAAGCTGTGCGCCGGCTGGACCTGGCCGTCGCCGAGCCTCGATGCGCTGGGTGGACGCCTTCCGGTAAGCCGCCTTCGAGACCTTGGCCTTGGCCACCGGCGACGCCCGCTCGGCCTCGGCCGCGGCACGGTCATGATCGTCGAACAGCATCGGCGCCAATGGCTGGCGCATGTGCCATTCCAGATAATACGCCAGCATGCACAGCAGGACATGCGCCCGCACCCGTGGCGCGGTCCAGTGAAACACCGGCCGCAGCTCCAGATCGACGGTCTTGATGCAGCGGAACGCGCGCTCCACCTGGGCGAGGCTTTTGTAGGCCCGCACCGTGGCGGCGGTATCGGCCTGTTGCGGCCGAAAGGCTGGTGCGCAGCACGTAGAAGCCGTCGAACCTGGCCTCGTCGGCGATCGCCTCGGTCTTGCGGGTGAAGCTGAACGCGTCGTCGGTGATGGTCAGCTCGAAATGCTTGGCCATCTTGCGCTTGCCCATGACCGCGCCGACCGCCTTGCCGATCGCCGCGGCCCCGCGCAGCGGGTTCTTCTCGCGCCCCACCCGGGCCTGGATCTTGCCCAGGTCCGCCTCGGTGAGCGCCAGCAGTTCGTCGCGCTTGCGCCGTCGTTCCTCGGCCAGCAGCGGGTTCTTGCACACCACCAGCCGCTCGTCCGGATAGTCCGGACTGCTGATCTCCGCCATATCCCGTGTGTCGAACAAGGAGAACTGCAGCGCGCCGGCTTCCTGCCAGCTGCCGGATCGCCGGGCCGCGCAGCGCGGTGATCCAGTCGAGCCCGGCCGGGCGCAGGGTTTGCTCGATGCGCGCGGCGGTGAGCATGCCGCGGTCGCCGACCAGGACCACGTGGCGCAACCGGAAGCGCTGCTTCAGCTTGGCGACCTGAGCCGCGACGGTGGCCGGATCGGCGGTATTGCCCTCGAACACCTCGACCGCGACCGGACAGCCGTCCGCGGCACAGAGCAGGCCGATCACCAGTTGCGGCCGGTCGCCACGGCTGTCGCGGCTGTAGCCGTGGCGTGCCAGCGGACAGCAGCGTCCCTCGAGGTAGGTGGAGGTGACATCGTAGAGCACCAGCATGCCGTTTTTGAGATGGCGGCGAGCCAGCGTGTTTTCGATGAACGCCTGCTCGCTGCCGAGCCAGTCGAGGGTGGCGTAGATCTCGCGCACGGCGACGCCGCCGAGGCCAAGGGTCTCACCCAGCGAGTGGCTGGCGGTGGCGCGGTCGAGCATCCGGGCGGTGGCCAGCTTGGCCGCCGGATCGAGCAGCCTAGCGACGATGAGAGCCAACGCCAGATCGCGCCGGCGTTGCGGGGCACGGCGTGGCAGCAGGTCATCGAGGCCGATGCGCCGGGCGACGGTGAGCGCGGCCAGGACGTGGCCGTGCGGGAGGGAGCGGCGGATTTCGAAACCGCTGTCGCCGACGCGAGCCAATTTGTCGCCACGCAGCAGGGCGCGGAACAGTTCGATCCGTTCGCTGGGCCAATCGGACAGATTGGCCAATGTGCGATTTTTGGTCTTGCCGGCCTCGCGGTAGCTTTCCCGTAGCAGGATGGCGGGCGGTGAGCCTCGGTTGGGGATGGTTGCCACATACATGCGCGAAGGGGATCAGGCCGAGTTCGCGTCGTGTCAAGAATTTTTTGTCACGTTACATGACTGCTCGTTTCGGCAGAAGTCTGCTAGATCAGTAACTTGAACTCAAAATCGCGCAAAGTATCGGACTAGAAACGGGATCCGTGCCCAGTTGGCATTCCGCCCGGTTCCTTAGCGCTGTGCGCCTGAACGGCCGCCGGCACGCAAGTGAACACGATATTGCTGCGATGACCCCGCACGGGATGCAACCCCGTCGGCTCGACCACCAAAATCCCGCTCGGCCGCGCCGTCTGCACCAATCCGACTGCTCGGCGATGACACGGCACCTTGCTTGGCGGTTTCTTCATCGGTGGTGATCAGCAAGGTCAACGGAACCGTCTCGGGCACCCCGCAAGCCGCGATGATCGCGGCGGCCACCGGCCCTTTCATGTCGGTATTGCGTACCTTATCTGTGAACTGACCTGTTTGAAGGGCCGGGAGCGCCTTCAGATTCCGTAAAGAGGAGGTTGGAATGGCACAAACGATAGCACGCAGCTGATCATCCGCCTGGAGGTGGGCGCGGAGGCCCTGGGTCTAATCGTTTCGGCCCGTCAGACCATCCCGGTGCCGGCCTGCGGACCGACCGAACGATCAGCCGCAGCCTGTCCCACTGCGTCCCGGGTTCTACCGCTGGCCACCTGGTCGGGAGGCAATGCCTTCCCATGGCCGCTCATTAGGCACCGGGCTCGCGTACCGTGCAATCGTATCCAAAGCAAAGACGTTGCCGATGCCAGACTGAGCCAGAACCGCCTTCTCACTTGAAAATCCGCCCACTCTCCAACGCGTCTGGCGATTTGTTCGTAAAGCTTGGCACTCAACGCTGATTGACCAAGCTCAGGCCGAGCGGTCGTGCAGCATAGGGAACAGCGGGATCAGGACCGGATAATAGAGACGGCTGACCAGATGGGCGGAGCAGATCAGCGTCAGGGAATCTAATTTCGGTCCGCTGCAGGGGCGTGTTCATAGATCACTCTGGTCGGGTCGTACGATTAGGGTAGGGCGTCAGGAATGTTCGGGAACCGTCGAGCGGTCGCCGGGTTGCGCGTCGGCGACCCGCTCCCGTCTGTCCCTCCCCGAGACAACATTCGGCTCCGTCCGCCAAATCGGTAGGCGCGTGATCTGATCCATTCGGTCTGCACTCTTGAAACGGACGTTCCTGAGCGATTTTCCCCGGAGGGCGCCACGGTCAAACCCGCCACAAGAACGGCAGCCGTTCTAAATGCGATTGAGTCGCGCTCGTAGTCGTCACGCAGGTGACCTGAGCCCGATATGCCACATGTTGTGGATTTCTTGACGACCGCCCACAGCATGCAGGGGTTTTCTCTTGTGCGCGGACTCGATCATCCTAAATCCGGCAGTTAGCTGATTGCCGATGCGGCCCGAATCGTTGGAATCTGCTGGGATGCGGACAACAACCCATGCAGTTTTGGCCCACCCATCGGGTGAACAACCCTCGGTTGAGGTTTATTCGGCGACAGCGGACACCTTTGCCGGCCGCGTCCATGTCGAGTGGGATTCGACAGCACCGCTCACGCCGCTCGGGCAGTTGCCATTCTTCATCGATTATCTGAAGCAAGCCGGACTGTTTGACGCCTGGGTCGCCGATTGCCCGCTGTCGTTGACCAGCCCGAACGCACCGAGGAAGCGAGACCTGCTCGGCACAGTGATGCTGTCGGTGCTGTCCGGCCATCGCCGGTATGCGCATGTGACCACACTGCGTTGCGACCCGGTTAACCCACCTTTGCTTGGGATGCGCAAGATCGTCAGCGAGGATGCGGAGCGCCGCGGCCTGACCAAGATCGACGAGGCCAAAGGCCTGAACTGGCTGCAAAATCATCTGGATTATTGCACCACCCCGCTGCTGAGCGAACCGTGGGTGCTGGATATGGACAGCACCGTGAAGACTTTGTACGGGCATCAGGAAGGCGCCGAAATCGGTTACAATCCGGCCAAACCTGGCCGGCCATCCCACGCTTACCATACCTACATGCTATCCAGCCTGCGGCTGGTGTTGCGCGTCGACTTTCTGCCTGGCGACCAATACAACGTCGCGCACGCCACCGACGGACTGTGGTCATTGCTGGATCATCTCGGTCCAACACGCCGTCCGGCGCTGCTACGCGGCGACAAATCCTGGGGCATCGAGCGTGTTATGTCGCGCGCGGAGCAAAACGATCTGGCGTATTTGTTCCGCCTACGCATGACAGCGAATGTGAAACGCGATCTGGTCCGTGCCATGCGCCACAGCGATTGGGCGGAGGCCGGTCAAGGATGGCAAGGCAAGGAAACCAGTCTGCGCTTGCATGGCTGGAGCCGGCATCGCCGTATTATCCTGTTGCGCCGCAAACTGGCGCACGGCGTCGCGATCAGCGACCGAAGCGACCCTGCCCAACCGTTGCTGAGCTTTGGCGAAGTCGAAGCGGACAAGGAACTGTGGGAATACGCTGCGCTGGTTACCTCGTTGAAGCACGAAATCCTGACCCTGGGCCAGTTGTATCGCGACCGGGCCGATTGCGAGAACGTCTTCGATGAGCTGAAGAACCAGTGGGGATGGGGCGGCTTCACGACACAGGATTTGCATCGTTGCCGGCTGCTCGCCGGCACGGTGGCGTTGGTCTACAACTGGTGGAGCCTGTTCACGCGTTTGGCAGACCCCGAGCATCACCGCGAGGCACTGACCAGCCGGCCATTGTTACTGTCCGCGATCGCGCGACGGACCCAGCATGCCGGCCAAGTGACACTGAGCATCAGCAGCACGCACGGCATGCGGGACACCGCACGTCGAGCCTGCGTGCGAATCGCCGGCTTCCTGGCCAACTTGCGGATCAATGCGGAGCAGTTGGACCCGTTGGCAAAGTGGTATCCTATCCTCAGCGAGGCCCTGCGACACTTCCTGCACGGACGCCAACTTCAGCCGCCGCTGCGCCTCGCCCCGACTTGAAACCTACCGCGGGTTGTAAAACGCCTCGAACGAATAAGCGCCAATTTAGCCAACTGCCGGATTTAGGATCATCGATTCTAGAGCGAAGTGAGCGCCATTGAACAACTGATCGGGGCGTTGGGCGAGGTCTGCGCCGGTCTTCCCGACCGGCGCAAGAGACCGCGGCGTGACGGCGACTACACGATGGCCGATATCGGTCTGTCGGCGTTCGCGGTCTTCTTCATGGGAAGCCCGTCGCTCCCGGCGCATCAGCGCGTGCTGGAGGAAGGCCTCGGCCGATCGAACTGCGAGACGTTGTTCGCCATGTCGGCGATCCCTTCCGACAACTACATCCGCCTGATGCTGGACGGAGCCCCGTCGGCGGCGTTCGATGGGCTGTTGCAGGCGATCGAGGCGGCCGGGCCGCTGACGCCGTTCCGATGCCTGGACCGGCGGGTGCCAATCGCGCTTGATGGGACCGAGCACTTCTGCTCGCGCAAGATCAAATGCGCGCAATGTTCGACGCGCCGGCGCGCGGATGGCGGCACGGAATACTGCAACGCCTTCCTCGGTGCCAGCATGGTCGCACCGGGCCATAAGCAGATGCTGCCACTGCCGCCGGAGTTCATAGCGCCGCAGGACGGGCGGAGAAGCAGGATTGCGACCGCAACGCCGCGAAACGCTGGCTGGCTCGGTACGGCGCTGGCCTTGCCCATCTCCGGCCGGTCTATCTCGGTGACGATCTGTTTGCCTGCCAGTCGATCGTCGCCGCCATCCACGATGCCGGCGGCAACTTCTTTCTGACCTGTAACTCCACATCCCATCAGACTGTCGCCGAATACCTGCATGGCGCCGAACTGCAAGAACATCGACAGACCGTCTGCAAACGCGGCAAACGCACCACCACGATCTACAGCTGGCTGAACGCCGTGCCGCTGCGCGGCACGGACGATGCCATCCTGGTCACTGGTTCTCCATCGAGATCCTCAACGCCAAGGTAAAGCGAACCTATTACAACAGCTTCGTCACCGATCTCGCCATCACCCCCGACGGCGTCGCCGAACTGGCCGCCTGCGGCCGCGCTCGGTGGAAGATCGAGAACGAGACTTTCAACGTGCTCAAGACCAACGGATACAATCTCGAACACAACTTTGGCCAAGGCAAGAAAACCCTGGCCAGCATCCTGGTCACCCTCAACCTGCTCGCTTTCGCATTCCACACCGCCGCTTATCTTGGCATTCTCGCCTGGCGAACCGCGGTCATCGCGCGCGGCCCGACCAACCGCTTCTTCGAGCATCTGCGGACCATCACGGTTGAGTGGTCTTCGAGGACTGGTCCCACCTCCCGCAGTCCATCGCCGCAGCAGCGGTCCGGCCACCTTGAGCAGAGGACTTTCCCGTCCCCTCCCCGAGGATGGACCTGAAGCCCTGCAAAATCATCGCCGAATACGAATTTAGAATTGCTGCCAGAACAGCAGACGCCGGGGACAATCACTGTCTTCGGCGCCAGTCCGCCGAAACCGGTAGCACTAACAACACCGCGCTCACCAGAGCACATCCCGCGGCGACAGTGTAACTCGCCCCATATCCTCCCAGCGCTGCCACCGCGGTGCCGAACACCGGCGGTGCCGCCATTCCTCCAGAGAAGAAAATTGCGGTTCCCAAACCTGTGGCCTCGGTCCGGCGAGACCCGCCCAAGGCAGCGTATTCCGCGTATCCGACCCCGGTGTATCCGCCGGACGTGCATCCGGCCAACAGCGCGTTTGCCATGACCGCCCAAGCAGGCCAGTTCGGGCTATACAGCCCGGTCATCACTGACGCGATCGCCATTCCCATCCCCAGGACCGCCAAGGTTTGCGCCGGCGTCAGGAAGCGGTCGGCAATCCATCCCCAGATCGGCCGGCTGACCGAACCTGCAATCTGGTAGGCGGCCAGAATTCGACCCGCCTGCACAAGACTAAACCCGACGACCGTCGTCAGTTGCACGGTCATAAACGCAACGAGGCACAGCGCCAGACCGGCATAGACGAAGGCGGCGACGGACAGCCGGCGAAAGCGCGGCTCCCGCAGCAGCGCAAACGGATGCAACAGTGTGCGGCCCAGCACGCGACGACCAGGCTCTCGGTCCTCGTCCCACCGCCGACGCGGGAATTCCATGGCCACCATCAGCAGCAGGACCGGTCCCAGCTCGGTCAGCAAGGCGCCGCGCCAGCCGATCGCCAGGGTGAGCGGCGGCAGAATCAGCGCGGCCAGCACACCGCCCAGAGGGACGCCGATCTGCCGCAGCGACATCACCAGGTTGAACACCGGCTGTGGGGTTTGCGGCACCAGCAGATGAGTGCTGGCCGGTGCCGCGGCGCCGTAGCCCAAGCCCAGGACAATGACGGCGAGGGCAAGGCCGCTTACGCCGGAACCGAGCGCGGCCACAACCAGCATGCCTGCCGCGGCCAGCAAAACGACCTGAGTTGCCCGGACGCCGCCATAACGCCTGACCATGCCGGGGGAGACCAGCGCGGACAGAATCCCGACGCCGTAAGCCATCGCCACAAAGCTGCCAACCAAGGTACCGCGGACGTGCAGGTCTCCCGCAACCGCCGGAGCGACCGCGGGCAGGGAGTAAAGTGCCATCGTCGCCAAGGTCTGCACCGCGAGTGTCGCGGCAAGCGGCCACAGCGGCATGGATCGAAGCAGGCGGGCAGTGGATGGGCCGGTCAAGGTAAGATGCGGGACTGCGCGGACGAGACCATCAGTTGAACGCCATCCCGCCCGACAGCGCGATGGTCTGCCCAGTCATGTATTCATTTCCGATCAGCATCATGACGACCTGGGCCACCTCCGCCGACGTTCCGAAACGACCAAGTGGAATTCGGGCGGCCGACGAGGCAAGGCCAGATTTCACCATATCGGTCTCGATCAGCGAGGGTGCGACCGCGTTCACGGTTATGCCTTGCTTCACCAGCCTTGCTGCGTAACCGCGTGTCATGCCCTCCATGCCAGCCTTCGAGGCGTTGTAGTGCACACCAACGCCGCCGGCGCCGCGCGCCGCGCCGGAGGAGATATTGACGATACGCCCCCAGCCGCGCGTCCGCATATGCGGCACGACGGCCTGGGTGCAGAGGAATACGGATTTCAGGTTGACCGATATTGTCGTATCGAAATCGGCTTCGGTGAGATCATCGATACCTCGGATGAGCGCGATGCCCGCATTGTTGATCAGGATGTCGATCGGACCGAGCTTGTCTTCTATCGTTCGCACCATCCCGGCGACGGCGGCGCTTTTGGACACATCGGCGGCGAGCGTAATGGATCGGCGGCCGACGGCTGTAATTTGGGCGGCAACGGCGGCGGCCTCCGTAGCGCGGTCGCGGTAGTTGATGGCGACGTCCGCCCCGGCTTCGGCCAGAGCCCGCGCGATAGCGGCGCCAATGCCGCGGGAGGCGCCGGTGACCAGGGCAACGCGGCCAGTCAAAGGGATCGTCATGGAAGGATCCTTGTTGTTCAAATTCGGTATTTGCCCAACACCTGTAATGACGTGACCTACGGCGATTGTCTGGACGGACCGTAGGTCCTGAACCGTTCCTGTGCGGCCAGCATTTCTTGTTGGGTCAGCAGTCGAGGTGTCCCCGCCGCAAGCGCCAGCAAATACTGCCGGCATAATGTCTCCAGCAATGTCGCTCGGGATAGAGCCTGCGCCGCCGTTGCCGCGCATACGATCATGCCGTGGTTGGCGAGCAGGCACGCGCTGCGACCGCGCATCGCCTCTGCCGCGGCCTCCGCCAAGGCCGTCGTTCCGAATGTTACGTATGGCGCGCACCGAACATCGGCGCCACCGAACTGCACGACCATGTAATGAAATGCCGGCAGCTTCGTTCCAAGACAGGCCAGGGCCGTGCAGGCGTCGGCGTGAGTATGCACCACGAACGCCGCCTCGGGGCAGACGCCGTAAGCCGCCGCGTGCATTGCCCACTCGCTTGACGGGGTGCCCCCGCCGCGAACCGTCCCGTCAAGAGATACGAACACCAGATCCGGCGCCGCCTCGGGGTCGCCGCCGGACGGAGTGATCACCATACTGTCACGCGCTCGGCCGCTGACGTTGCCGGAAGTGCCGACGATCAGGCCTCGTTTGCCCGCTTCGCAGTAGAGCCACGCGACGTCACGACGGATCGTTTCAGCCTCCTCCAAGGCTGACCGGGCGTCCACCTTCACAGAGGTTTGCCTCGCCGGCCAACCACGCGAGCACGAAGCGGCATCAGATCAGGAATACGCCCTTGCCGTCCGACTGCTTGTCGAACAGCTTGTACGCCTCCTCCGCCTGATCCAATTTCCAACGGTGGGTGAACAACCGGTCCACGTCGACCTTCCGCTCGACGCAGAAATCCGCGCACTCCGCCTGGATGGTGTTGGAGAATGTCCAGGATGCCACCAGTGTCATCTGCCGGCGCAGCAGGTGCGGACTGACATCGATATGGACATCGCCGCCCTCGCCCACAAAGCACATCGTCCCCCACACCTTGGTGCTGCGGATGGCGTTCACTCTCGCCTCGGCGTTCGAGGAGGTATCCAGCGTCAGGTCGGCGTAGTGGCCGCCGGTCAAATCCTTGATCGCCGCGACTGGATCGTTCGAGCCCGGATCGACAACCTCATCCGCGCCGAATTCCTTGGCTCGTTGCAGCCTCTGGGGGCTGATGTCCAGGGCGATCACGCGGGCGCCCATTGCCTTGGCGAATTGCGTGCCGGCGAGGCCGACCGGTCCCTGGCCGAATATCGCGATGGTGTCGCGGCCGGAGATATTCATCCGCCGAAGCGCACCATAGGCGGTGCCCGAGCCGCAGGCGATAGCTGCGCCGGCGGTGAAAGTCAGCTCCTCTCGAAGCGGCACTAAGGTGTTGGCCGGCACCTTGAGGTATTTCGCATGCCCGCCATGCTCATTGTTGCCGTACACTTTCACCGGCACCTCCTGGCACAGTTGTTGCCATCCCGACCGGCAGTGAGCGCACTGAGTGCAGCCCTGATAATGGTGCACCATGACGCGCTCACCGATTTTCGCCGCGGCGGGAAGCACGCCTGGGCCGATGGCGGAGACCACGCCGCATGGTTCGTGGCCGCCGATGGTCGGATTCGGATTGGGCGGCAGGCCGGTGGCATTGCGCGCCTGGGCCCTGGGCCGGCGATACTGGTGTAAGTCGGACCCGCACATGCCGGAGGCTTTCATCTCGATGACGACCTCGCCCAGGCCTGGGGTTGGGTCGGGAAACGTCATCAGTTCCAACTCGCGGTCACCGGTGAATACGACGCCCTGCATGATTTCCTCCGTGTTTCTGCGTTCAGCGCAATGTAGAGCATGATCGCCCTGAGCGGAACGTCGCGATTGCCGCGGAGGGTACGCCCGCCAGCGTCCATAAGTCGCAGCCGCCGCCGCTTGTCAGACAGGTTCGCGAGCCGCGCGATCTTTTTCAGCCACCGCGGGTGATGCGAGCAACATAAGTCCCACCGATTAGGTCTCGGCGCCGCATGTCGTTCCCCTAACCCAGAGTTTGATTGCCCTACACTGTTCCGGAATGACTTGTTTCCGCCCTGAGCCAGCGCGGAACTCAAGCTTCCAGGTCGGCATCCCAGTATAGGAAGTCCAACCATGTGCGATGCAGATTTTCACGCGACACGTGCCACCTCGCAGCCTCATCGATCTGATGCGGCGTCGGTTCGACCGGGTAGCAGCGCAGGCGAAGACCGGACTGTTTCAAGGACCGGCTGCCCTTGAACAAATTGTCGGACTGACAGCAGGTCACCACGTTGGTCCAGCTGGTAAATCCGCCCTTTGAGCGCGGCACGATATGGTCGAACGTCAACTCCTTGGCCGGCAGCGTATCACCACAGATACTGGCAGCTGAAGCGGTCGCGCAGGAAGACATGGTAGCGGGTAAATGCCACCTTCCGGCGCTTATGAAAGCGCTTCAACGCGACGACGGATGGAATCTGGAACGCGCGCCGCGTTGAGTGTACTTCCACGTCATAGTTAATGACCGGAATGACCCGTTCCTGAAGCACCGCGACCAGCGCGTCCTGCCAAGACCAGACGGACAATGGCCCCCAGCTCAATGGCTGCATGTCCGCGTTCAGCACTAGCGTTTGAAGATTGGGAATATGGGTCACAGACAGCGCCTTGGGCGCGACGCTGTGTGCATCAACAAATCGAAAAACAGCGATCCGCCGTCAGGCAAAGCCAACTCCTTTGTATCCGGAGCGCAACACCTGGAGCAGTACAAATCGTCGAGCCGCCAGATATGGTGCGCCGCCGAAAACCTCGGCGATTTATGACAGACCCCCCACCGCGCCGCAACCTGCGTGTGCGGCCACTATCCAGCCTTCATCGTTTCGTCATGAGAAGTCTTGTTTCAAGGCGAGCAGGTCAAGGCAAGTCAGGTGACCGGGGGACCACACCTCGTGATCGTCGGGCGACGCGCGTTTGTGACCGTACGGGGGCACCTTCCGTCGGCGACCCCCTCCCGGATTTGACACCCCGGATATCGTGGATAACGATCCCATCGGAAAAGTTACGACGCTCTTGTGCCGCTCGGGCCTGAAGCGCGGTTGAGCAAGGGTCGCCTAAACCGACTGTTCAATGATCGTGACGTCCGAGCAGAACCCCGTGTGATAAGCCATAAGCGAGGGAAATCGCCGATGCCAAATCGTGTCCAATTTGCCGACGCCATCGAGCCTCTGGTCCAGTTTATCGAGGAGACGTCTCCGTCAGAGATCGTCGACCGCACGCTTGAGAAACTGCGGGCCGGGGTGCCGCCCCGTACCATGCTGACCGCCTCTGCTATGGCGGTCGCGCGCTCATCGGACCTTCCGCCGGGTCATCACGGCGGGCCGCTGCATCCCCTGGCCGGCCTGTACGCGGTGTCGAAGCTGGTCGCCCGCCTGGAGGGTGAGCAGAGTTTCGTCCCGGTCCTGCAACACGTGGCGCTGTCGAATAAGCATATTCACCATCCGGCGATGGGGCCGTACAGCCTCCTGGAATTCGAGCCGTTGGATGCAGGCGGCGTAGAGGCGACCAAGGAGGCCTTCCTCGCCGCGGTCAAGCGGGGCGAGACCAACAAGGCCGACCATTGTTTTCTATGGCTCTGGAAAAACATAGCGCCGGTTGAGGCGCTCGACCTCCTGCTCAGCGTGGCTATCCCGAAGAATGCCATGGACGATCACTACTTCATCTTTCCCGCCTTCACCTTCCGCGCGCTCGAGGAGATGGACCCAGACCTCCTTCCGGTTCTGATGCGGCCGGCGGTGCGATATGTCACGCGCTTCCCGGTCGCCCGGGCGATCCCGGACATCGATGCGCTGATCGAAAAGCATGACCTGCTGGGGCGCGTCACTCGGCAACAGAGTGGCGAGGACGAAACATCAGCGGTCGGGATTTTGGGCGAAGCAATCGGTCGATGCGACAACTACAACGACATTCCGGTGCTAATGGCGGAAGCCTTGGCCGATGGACTGTCCCTGGAAGGCGCGGGCGAGGCGTTGTCGATCGGCGCCGCGGGCCTTTTCCTCCGGTCGCTCACCGGGAACCCGATGGATGTTCATCTGCACACCAGCGCCAATCTCCGGCGCTATTTGCTCCGCCTCAACGGCCTTAGCCAACGGAACAAGTTACTGATACTGTTGCTCTGGCACACCGGTCCGGAAGTAAAATCAACGCAGTACCGGATGGAGCCCGCCCCGCAGCCGGACATGGCGGCGGTCGCGGCGCTGCCGCAGCGGACTCAGGATGAACTGCTGGAGGCCATCACTCAGAGTATCTATCAGCAGCCGCCAACCGATTGGTCCCAGGTAACCAATCTGGGACTGATGCGAGCGGTGCCGGAGGTCAAGGGGACTGTGAACCTGGCGCAGCAATATGTGAATTGCGGCTATGACGCGCAGGTGCTGATGAAACGCCTCGGCGAGATCGTCTGCCACGATAGTTTCACCGAGATGCACGCCTTCAAGCATCACCAGGCGATTGTTGAGGAATTTTACACGACGCGTGAGCCCTGGCGCTGGATGCATCTGGTCTCCGGCGCGCAGGCCGCGGCGATTTCTTTCGGCAAGAACATGGAAATCTACGAGGAGGCGTTGGAACTGCTCCACGCGTAGAGTCCGGGGCGTCGAGGTCCACACCACCATCTTCCGCTGGATCTGGCCTATGCGGCTGAACTGGAGAAGTGGACCCCACCCGCGCATGAGCAACGGCTCCTGGCGGGTGGACGAGAGATATGTGAAGGTCAAGGGCCGCCGGATCAACCTGTATCGAGCCGTCGACAGCCGCGGCCAGACCATTGACTTCCGGCTGTCGGCCAAGCGCGATGCGGCGATTTTGAACCACGCCCAGCAGGGCACCGCTACGCCTCAAGACGCGCCGGTCGCCGAGCCGACCTCTGGGTCCGCCCATCGTCCTCGTAGCGGTCGTGACGCCGCACCCAGTCGGTGAGATTGCCTTTGTTGGTTTCGTTGCGGCCGCGAGGCACAATATCAAGCCAGCTATAAACGGGCAGATACATCTCGCCGCCGCGGCCGTAGCTTGAGTACGTGTGGTAGATCGTTCCGTCGTCGTCTTTGTGGAACACGCTGACACCCGACAGTTCATCTATTCCCGGATCAGGCCGCTCCTCAAAATTGTAGAAAACGCCCTTCTCACGTGCGCCTTCCGGAAAGGAGACATGATAGTCGAAGTTGAAATCGTTGCCGGCCGAGGAGACCCAGCGGAACGTCCAGCCCATACGCTTGCGATACGTCTGGAGCGTCCCGATCGGGCCGCGCGAGACTGCAACGAAGCTGACATCGTTGTGTTCGAAATGCTGCCGTGGTCCGTCGATCTGGTCTGAAAGCAACGAGCAGCCCGGGCAGCCTTCCTCCCAGTCAGGACCGAACATGAAGTGATAGACGATGAGTTGGCTGCGCCCGTCGAACAATTCAGCCAGTGTTACGCTGCCTTCGGTGCCTTCGAAGGCATAGCTCTTTTCGACCTTGACCCAAGGGAGCGAACGCCGCTTCTCCGCGAGGCGATCCCGTTCTCGCGTCAAGGCCTTCTCTTCAACCAGAAGCGTGCGGCGTGCCTCTATCCATTGCTGCTCAGTGACGACTTTATGCGTGGTCATGAAGATCTCCTTTCAGTGTGAGGAAGTGACGCTCCAATTTGTCGAGCGCTTCATTCCAACCCGCCTCGTGACTGCGCCGAGCGTTCTCGTCGTGCAGGCGCGAATGGGTGAACGTGAGTTCGGTGCAGCTTGACCACAAATCTTCGCCAGATCGCTCCGCGGCGATCGCGGGGACGGTCCGGTAGGTGAGGGCTGATAGTTTTCCATACGGCGAAGTATTTGCCGACGCGGCCGGTTTTTCAAGGCCGCATCACTCACACTAGCGAGAGCGCCTCGCTGCCTCACCCTGCCGGCCGAGAGACCGGCGCGGGCTTGGGCGGCGGAGGCTCGGGCGGGTTTCGGCCGGTCAGGTCATCGCCCGCGGTGGCCGGCATCAGGAACGCGATCGGTACTGCGGCCAGCGTCAACAATCCCACGACGACAAAGGCGGCACTGAAGTCGGCTGTCTCTGGTGTCCGATGCTGCGAGAGGGTACGCGCGACCTCCAATGCGAGGGCGCCGACCGACACCCCGATTGTCGCGGCAAGCTGCTGACCGGCGGTATAGAGGCTGGTTGCCCCGCTCATTTGGGCACGCGGAACATCGCCATAGGCCAAGGTATTGAAGGCGGTGAACTGCAGCGAGCGCAGAAATCCGCCGACCAGTAGCACCAGATAGATCGCCGCTGCGGGCCAAGTGGGGCGAAACAGTGCGCAAATCGTCAGCATGATGCTGGACAGTATCCCGTTCCAGATCAGCGTGGCGCGAAAGCCAAACAACCGCAGCGCATGTTGTGCCGCCGGCTTCATAACCAGCGCGCCGGCAGAGCTGGCGAAGGTGATCAGACCACTCTGCACGGCCGAATCGCCGAAACCGACCTGCAGCATTAGCGGCAACAGGAATGGAATGGCTCCGATGCCGGTGCGAAACAGCATCATGCCGCTGAACGACAGGCGGAAGCAGGGCAGCCTCATCAACGTAAAATCGAGCAGCGGCGTAGGGTGGCGCCGGGCATGAAGGTAGTAGAGAAAGGCGAGCGCGAGGCTGGCGGCGATCATCGCCTCGGTTACCTCGGGCGCGATCAGGCCGCGGCCTGCGGTCTCCAAGCCGAACATTCCGCAGACGAGCGCCAGACCGGTCAGCGCCAGGCCTTTGATGTCGAAGGCGCCTTTAGGTAGTTCCCGAAAATCCTGGACGAAGATCGTGACCGCGACCAATCCGATCAAGCCGACCGGAATATTGATAAAGAATGTCCAGCGCCAGTTGAAATAGGTGACGATGAACCCGCCAACCGGCGGCCCGACGACCGGCCCCAGCAGCGCCGGAACAGTCAGCCAGGCCATGGCAGCCACCAGCTCTGATTTCGCGGCCGTGCGCAGAAGCAGCAGTCGGCCGACGGGGACCATCATCGCTCCGCCGAGTCCCTGCAGCACGCGCGCAGCGACCAGTTCAACGAGCCCGTTGGACAGGCCGCACAAGATCGAGCCAACGGTGAACACAACAATCGCCCACTGGAACACGGTACGCGTGCCATACCGATCCGCTACCCAGCCGCTGGCGGGGATAAACACCGTCAGGCTAAGCAGGTAGGATGTCAGCGCCACGTTCATCCGGACTGGGTCGTAGCCGAAGGATCGCGCCATGGTCGGCAGCGCGGTCGCGATGACCGTTGAATTGAGGTTCTGCATGAACAGCGCGCTGGCAACGATCACAGCGGTCAGACGGGTCTGGCGCGAAACCCGGATTACAATGCGGGACGTTTGAGACGGCATACCGCCAGTGTCGCGCGGGAAGGCCTGCGCGGAAAGGCCCGCGATCGTCAGCCGAAAGGATCGAACGCTGGCGCGCGGACCAAGTGTCGTGTGGACGCGCCGGAACTCTCAAGCGGCGCAGACCGCAAAATTCAGGGCGCCTCGAGATTCAAGACGTGCGGAATCTCGAGCTGAGATTTGGCCATTTCCACGCTGCGGTCGAGCGCGCCGGCGACAATCAACGTCCGATTCCGTGGGCACCAGGCTCAAGCGAGGCGCTATCAGCGTCTAGGTCCGGCGTTTACACCAGGCCCGGCACGCGATTATTTAGTCGCCTCCGCAAGCGAGTATAATCGCGACAGAACCAAACCGCCGGGGATGAACGAGCCCATGAACATCGTCCGAGTGTCTGCCATACCAATGTCGGCACCGGTTCCCACGGAGAAGCGTCATCGCACCGACCTTGGAACAAAGGTCAAGAGTGACGCCACACTCATTCGGGTCGAGCTCGACACTGGCATCGCCGGCATCGGCGCGGCTCTTGGAACGCCGCCGATCGTCGCGGCTATTGTCGAGCACGAGCTCGCGCCGGAAGTCGTGGGTGAAGACCCCATGTTTTCCGAGCGCATTTACGAGAAGATGTATAACGGCTCGCGCAGCAAGCCGGCGCTGGAGCGTGGCGTGACACAGGCCGACGAAAGCCGTCGCCGGGGCGTCATCATGGAAGCGATCGCCGGCGTCGACATCGCAGTGTGGGACGCGAAGGCGCAGGCGCTCGGCATTCCGCTCTATCAGGCACTTGGCGCGGTGCGAAGCTCGGTGCGAGGCTATGCCAGCGGCGGATGGGCGCCGGGCGACGAGGCAGAGGCAGAACTCGCGGGCTACGCCGCCAAGGGCTTCACCGCCGCCAAGATGCGCGTTGTCGGCCGTGACGGGTTCTCGATCGCCAAATGCGTGCGCCGGGTGAAGGCGGCCCGGCGTGGGCTTGGCCCCGACGTCGAATTGATGGTCGACGCGCACGGCTCGCTCGAGGTCTCCACCGCCATCAAGCTCGCCAGGGAACTCGAGCCCTATGACATCGCCTGGTTCGAGGAACCGGTATCGCCGGACGATCACGCCGGTCAGGCGGAGGTGCGCCGATCGACCACCATTCCCATCGCCTCCGGCGAGCGCGAGTTCACCCGGTTCGATTTCCAGGATCTGCTTGAACGGCGTGCCCTCGACATCGCGCAACCGGACATCGCTCGGGCCGGCGGCATGACAGAAATCCGCCGGATCGCGGCGCTGACTTCGGCGCACGGGGTGCGTCTAGCGCCGCACGCCTGGGGCAGCGGGGTGCTGTTCGCGGCGAGCATTCACGTCGCGATGGCGGCCGCCAACTGCCACATCCTCGAGGTCACGCAAGGCTACATGCCGATGATGTGGGATTTGTTCAACGAGCCGTTCGACATTCGCCCGGACGGTATGGTGCATGCCCCTGACCGGCCGGGGCTCGGCTTTACGTTGCGCCCGGATGCACTGGAACGATTCCGGTATGTCGATGGCCCGGAGTTCGAGTTTTAGCTCAGCCAATCTTTACAGCCCGGGTTCGGTCAAGGCCGTTCCACAAGTATCGCCCATGAAATCCGGCGCTTGCGCCTGGTTGGCGGCCATTTCTTTAGTTGAGCCCGGCCGAAATTCGCCCGCACGTAGCATCTTGAGCGCCGCCGCGGCCGCTCCAAAACCGTTGTCGATGTTCACCACGACAAGGCCGGGTGCACAACTCGCCAGCGCGGCGTGGAGCGCAGCGTTGCCGCCTTCTGCGACGCCATAGCCGACAGAGGTTGGGACAGCTATGACCGGTGCTCCAACAAGACCGGCAAGCACGCTGAACAGTGCGCCCTCCATGCCAGCCACTGCAATCAGCAGGCGGCATTGGCACAAGGCGTCGAGGCGGTCCATCAGGCGCCACAGCCCAGCGACGCCCACATCTACGGTGATCTCGGCGCGATGGCCTGTGAAGGCGAGCGTCCGCGCCGCCTCCCGCGCGACCGGCAGGTCTGACGTGCCGGCCGCTACGATACCTATCCCGCTATCCGAGAGCGCAATGCCCTCTCCCAGAATCGCGGTTCGCGACAGCAAATCATAATCCAATAATTCACGCGTTTCCGGACCCAGTGCCTCGTGAGCGGCGGCGGAGAGACGCGTCAACAGAAGCCGACGACCGGCGGAGGCGACAATGATCGCATCGATTTGGGCTGGGGTCTTACCCTGGCAGAGAATGGCCTCGGGAACGCCGGTTCGGCGCTCGCGATCCCAGTCGATCTGGAACTCGGGCGGCTCCAACGTCAGCTGTGCACGAACATGGCGCCGCGCCTGTATGGCCCGATGCCGGCGAGATGGCGGCCATGGTCGCGGCAGAGACCGCTGGCCAGATCAGCCAGCGCCTCAGCATCCGCGGCCTCTTTGCCAGCCTCGACTTTGATGCCGGCCAGGGTAACTCTGCAACGAAGCGCCATGCCTGCCGGGGCCTCTTTGGCAAGGCGCGTTTCCACCAGATCGATGAAGGCGAGGTCGGCCGCATCGATCGCGATGCCGGTTTCGACTCGGCTGGCAAGGCATGGCTGGGCCGGCAGTTCGGCGACTTCGGCAAGGCCCAGCCGCCGGGCAAGCGCCCGGACCGACGCCTTGTCCATTCCGGCTTCGATATAGGGATGCACGACTGCTCGCTCCGATGCGGCCAGAAGCCCCGGCCGATAATCGCCCAGATCGTCAAGATTGGCGCCCGACGCGATGGCGCCTGCCGTAAGCGCGCGAATCCGATCGTAGAGATTGGTTTTGCAGAAATAGCAGCGGTTGACCGGATTGGTCCGGTAGCGCGGATCGTCAAATTCGCCGGCTGCCTGTCACCGTCAGGTGCCAGCCTTCGCGCTCGGCCCTCGCCCGGACACGCTCGGTCGCGGCCAGTGGCACGGCGGGCGAAACCGCATGGATCATCTCGACCGAGCCCATACCCCCCTTTTGCCGCAGCCGGTGAGCAAAAGTGGCTAACGTCATGCTGTCGACGCCGCCGCTAACTGCGATCGCCAGATGCGTATGGCGGCCGAGACGCGCCTCGAGGCTGGTGTTCATCCCTCGAGAACCTCCTCGGCCAGCCGCTTCATGCGGCGGCGCGCCTCGAGGCTGTCGGCCAACAGATCGTCGCTCTCCGCCTTGGTCGTGACGCCGCCGTTACGCTCGACCGCCTTTATACCGATTTCGATGCCGCCGGCCTCGGCCCGCGCGAGCCGGCGGGGCAGCACCAACCGCCGTTCCTCCGCCACCCGGAGCCCAATCGTCGAGGTTTCAAGGAAGCAGCGCTCGACGACCGCGTCGCTTTGGTCGGGCCGGACCAGCAGGCGAAACGACTGCATCAGGCGGCCCTTTTTGCCCTGAACCTGGCCAACGGTGAGGTCAAGCACGCCCTCGACCTTCCGAAGACGATCGGCTGCGACCGCGATCTCCTCGCCGGTCATGTCGTCGATCTCGAAACTCACGACCACGATCTGTTCCCGCGTATCGGGCGTCTTGTCGGCCTCAAACACCAGCGCGCGCAGGACGTTCGGAATGCCCGGCAGCGTCTTTGTGCCTGCCCCCGTGCCGATTGAGACGAGCCTGCCCCCAGGGGAGGAACCGCTGCGGGAGGAACCGCTGCCGTCGGGGCCGATCAGGTGGCGCAGTATCGCCGCGCCGGTCGGGGTCACCCGCTCCCCGCCGACGCCGTCGTCGCGCCAGGCGAAGCCGGTCAGCAATGCCGCGGTCGCGGGGGCCGGTACCGGCAGCAGGCCATGCTGTGTCTTGACCAGGCCGCCGCCGCGGGGCAGCGGCGAGACGGTCCATCGCGCCGTCGGCAGCGCGGCGGCGATGCTGCCGGCGGCGACGACGTCGAGCAGCGAATCCCAGTCGGCGATTTCGTGGAAATGCACGTCCTCGATCGGGACGTGATGGATTGCGGCTTCGACCCCGGCGAGGAGGGTCAGGATGGCGACCGCCTGCTCCGCCGATCCGTCCGCCAGCGCGCCGTTCGGATCCGTCCCACCAAGTCCAGGAAACTGCTGCCGTGCGCCGCGGCGATGATCCATGGGATTCACCGCCGAGGCCGAAGCGGAGGCCGCGCAGTATGCCGCTTGCCGTGTTTCCCGGAGCTGCCGCTCGTATCCTGCCGGCAGCACCGCCCGTGCATCGGCCAGCACGCGCGACTGCGAAAATCCGGGAACGCATCGATCAAGGCGGCGACGAACATGTCGCCGGCGATGCCGCCGACCGCATCGAGGTGGATATGCTCGCATGTCGCGTCACGCGGCCTGCATGGACCGGCACGACATAGGGGCCCTCGGGGATGACCGCGACTGCGGGGTCGCCGTGGCGGCGCGATGCTTTCGGCGATGGCGGCCTCGACCGAACGGGATGATCTCGACGCCGGTGATGCGCCGTTCCTCCGCGTCCAGGCCCGTCGGTGTAGAGCTGAATGCGGCCGACGCGCATCGGCTTCAGCTGCATCTCGGTCTGCCACTCATCGATCTCGGCCAGCGACTTCGCCGTCAGCGTCGCCAGGAACCGCTCCGGGCCCAGCTCGACAAGCCGCGCCTGCGCTTCGCGAAATTCCGGCGAGCCGAAGCCTTCCGAGCATTGCGGAGGCGATGATCAGCGTGCCGCCCGGCTCCAGAATGTCGAGCGGCGTCACCATGCCCTTGACGGTCTGGTAGTAGGTCTTGTCGAGCGGGTAGCCGGCCGAGGAGGTGACCACGGTCTTGAAGCGCGCGGCCGACCGCGATGCGCGTCGCGTCCTCGATGAACGCCACCGCCGCCAGATGGCTGGCGATGATCTCGCCGAATGTGACGTGAACGCAGGTCGCGGTCCTCGTCGATGACGGTGTTCAGCGCATAGAGTTCGCCGAGCTTGCGGACGATCTCCAGCTGTTCCTCGTGCAGCGGATTGCCGACGAGGTTGCACTGGACGGCGAGCGGATCTTCCATGAAGCGCGCCGAGTGGAAGGTGCGGATGGTTGCGTGGTGGGCGACGCCGGGCGCCACCACCTTGCGGCCGCCGGACCAGCCGGCCATGAAATGCGGCTCGACCAGGCCGGTGGCGATGCGCAGATCGGCCTCGACGAAGAGCCGGTCGATGCTGACCGGCGTGCCGCGCGTGGCGGTGGGCCGAGATCGACATGGTCTGCGTCGTCCCGCGCAAAGTGATTGACGACGCGCACATTCGCCATCACCCACGGGTCGCCGACCAGTTCCGCGAGTTCGCGCCCTCGTTCGGGCGATGCAGGCCGGTCGCCACCAGGACTGTGATCTGCTCGAGCGGAATGCCGCGCTCGACCATCGTCTCGATCATCGGGCGCAGGAACAGGCGGTTCGGCACCGGGCGGGTGATGTCGCAGATCAGAATGCAGGCGCTCCGTCGTCCCCGCGCCAGATCGCGCAGCGGCCTTGACTTCGATCGGATGATCGAATGCGTCGCGGATGGCCGCCGCATTGTCGGGCATTTTGGGTAGCACCGCCTTGCGGATGATCGTCGGTTCGGCGGCCGCCGGCAGCGTCAAAGGCAGCATGCCGCGACCATAAGCCAGCTCGAACTCTGCCCGTGCCAAGGATCCCTCCACGTCTGATGTTGTTGCGTGGGCCGCCCCCAACTAACACATCAGCGGGGCTAGCCGAATTATTCGGTGGCGGGTTTCCTATGACAAGTCTTTCGGTCGAGACCAGCCTATTTGTTGGTGGGTCGAAACCGGACCGCGTCTCCATTGAATCATCCAGTCGATTGAAATCAATCCCAGTCGGAGGACGAAGCGCTAGAGCCGCGTCGCGGGCAGGGTGGTCAGGAAGCCATCCGCCAGTTTCCTGATTTGACACTGCTTCCCAACCCGCCGCATCCTGTCGCATTACCCAGGGGTGCCCCACCAGCGGGGCTGAGATATCGCGGCAAACCGGCGTAACCGGCGGTGCGATGACCCTTGAACCTGATCCGGGTCATTCCGGCGGAGGGACGGGTCGCAGCCATAAGACCCCGTTTCGATCGTCGGAGGATACCCGCGCGTCCACCGATTGCGAGCATGCTTCGGGCATGATGAAGGAGAGGTCCATGACGGTCCAATCGAAATCCACCACCCGCCCAAGTTCGGTGACCTCTGGTCCGATCGCTGGCTCGGCCAAGATCTACAGCAGCCCGGAAGGCCGTCCCGACATCCTGGTGCCGTTCCGCGAAATCACGCTTGATCCCAGCGCGAAGGAAGAGCCGTACCGGGCCTATGACTGCTCAGGCGTCTATACCGATCCTTCGGTAACAATCGACCTGGAGGCTGGTCTACCGCCGATCCGCCGCGAATGGATAGCCAAGCGTGGCTTCGATCGCGTTACGGCGCGAGCGGTCCGGCCGGAGGACAATGGCAACATCACCGGCGACAAGCTGGTTCCCCCGTGCCCCGCCGAATTGCCGATCTACGGGGGCGCGCCAGGTCAGATCGTTACGCAGTATGAGTTCGCCCGTGCCGGGATCATCACCGAGGAAATGATCTACGTCGCTCATCGCGAGAATATGGGCCGAGCGAAGATGATCGAAGGAGCGGAGGAACGTGTCGCCGACGGTGAGAGCTTCGGCGCGGAAATTCCCGCGTTCATCACTCCGGAATTCGTCCGCGGCGAGATTGCCCGAGGGCGCGCGATCATTCCAGCCAACATCAACCATCCGGAGCTCGAGCCGGTCATCATCGGCCGTAATTTCCTGGTGAAGATCAACGCCAATATCGGTAATTCCGCCGTCACTTCAGGCGTCGCTGAAGAAGTCGAGAAGCTGGTGTGGGCGATCCGTTGGGGTGGCGACACGGTGATGGACCTTTCCACCGGTCGCAATATCCACAACATCCGCGGCTGGATTGTTCGAAATTCGCCGGTGCCGATCGGCACGGTGCCGATCTACCAGGCGCTGGAGAAGGTCGATGGCGACCCGACCAAACTGGACTGGGAGGTGTTCAAGGACACGCTGATCGAGCAGGCGGAACAGGGCGTCGATTACTTCACTATCCATGCCGGCGTTCGGCTTCAGTATGTCCCGCTGACGGCAAAGCGAGTTACTGGGATCGTGTCCCGCGGTGGTTCGATCATGGCGAAGTGGTGCCTGTCGAAGCACAAGGAAAGCTTCTTGTATGAGCGCTTCGACGAGATTTGCGACATCATGCGCAAATACGATGTGTCGTTCTCGTTAGGCGATGGGCTGCGGCCGGGATCGAATGCCGACGCCAATGACGCGGCCCAGTTCGGGGAGTTGGAGACGCTCGGCGAGTTGACCAAGGTCGCTTGGAAGAAAGGTTGCCAAGTGATGATCGAAGGCCCCGGCCATGTGCCGATGCACAAGATAAAGGTCAACATGGACAAGCAGTTGCGCGAGTGCGGCGAGGCTCCGTTCTATACGCTTGGGCCGCTGACGACGGATATCGCGCCAGGCTACGACCACATCACCAGCGCGATCGGCGCGGCTATGATCGGTTGGTTCGGTACCGCTATGCTGTGCTACGTCACGCCGAAGGAGCATCTGGGGCTGCCGAACCGGGACGACGTCAAGACGGGTGTCATTACATATCGGATCGCCGCACATGCGGCGGATCTGGCAAAGGGGCATCCGGCGGCGAAGTTGCGCGACGATGCGGTCAGCCGCGCGCGGTTCGAGTTCCGGTGGGAGGACCAGTTCAATCTGTCCCTCGATCCGGATACGGCACGATCTTTCCATGACGAGACACTGCCTAAGGAGGCGCATAAAGTTGCGCACTTCTGTTCCATGTGCGGGCCGAAATTCTGCTCGATGAAGATCACGCAGGATTTGCGTGTGGAAGCAGAACGGATCGCTGGACTGGAAGCGAAGAGTGCGGAATTTGCTCAAGCCGGCAAGGAAATCTACCTTCCACAGCAGGCGGCGGAGTAACGCGAGGGCGATGAGCGGAACCCAGGGCGGCACTGGCGGCGATCGGCCAATTGGTGGACTCCGAGATCGATATCGGTAACGCCGCCCTGCAACTCGCCCGCGTGGATGCTCCCGACGCCGATTGGCAGGCGGCGGCGCGGCATCTGTCAGACCTGGCCCAAGATGCGGTGATACGCGCCGCCGCTATGGAAAAGGAGGATTTACCGGCTAGGGCCACTGCGCTGACAGACGTGCTGGCGGGAAAGTTTGGTTACTCCGGCGATGTGGATACCTATGACGATCTGGCGAACGCCAATCTGATCCGGGTGACCGAACGGCGGCGCGGTTTACCGGTGGCGCTGGGCGTGATCTGGCTTCACGCGGCTCGAGCCGCTGGCTGGGGCAGTCATGGGGTAGATTTTCCGGCGCATTTTCTGGTCGCGCTGGAGGGCCACAAGACCCAGGTCGTGATTGATGTGTTCAACGGCGGCCAGGTCGTGTCGGCGCGGGAATTGCGGGCATTGCTGAAGCGTGTCGAGGGAGAAAAGGCCGAATTGCGGCCTGGGCTTTTGCAGCCCATGAGCACGCGGCGGGTGTTGCTACGACTGCAGAACAACATTCTGACCCGACGGTTAGAGGCTGGCGACCTACGCGGCGGCCTACGCTGCACCGAGGACATGCTGCTGATCGCGCCAGATCAGGCAGAGCTTTGGCATCAGGCCGGCATCATGAATCAGCGGCTGGAGCAGGTGGCGGCGGCCAGGGACTGCTATCGGCAGTTCCTGAAACTTGTACCGGAAGGAGCCGTGGCGAATAGTGTAAGGGCAAAGCTCGATATTTTGAAGTCGATGCTGAATTAGCTCGCCAAATTCCATTTCAACCCGGCTCGCGTTGACGCTCCTGCGCCCCCCGCCTAGCTTGCGGGTCTTATCAGTCCTGGAGAAACGTTTCCATGCCTACCAAACTCAAGGCGCGCATCGATGCCGGCAAGGCGAACGTCAACGGATGGCTTGCTATACCGTCCGGTTTCTCAGCCGAGGTGATGGCGCAGTGCGGGTGGGACAGCGTCACCGTCGACATGCAGCACGGCGTGCAGGACTATCAGTCGATGGTCCAATGTTTCCAGGCGATGCAGGGACACCCGGTCACTCCGCTGGTCCGCGTGCCGTGGAATGAGCCTGGCATCATCGGCAAGTGCCTGGACGGCGGCGCGATGGGCATCATCTGCCCGATGGTGAATACCGCGGCCGAGGCAAAACAACTGGCCGACGCCTCCCTGTATCCGCCCGTCGGCAAGCGCAGCAACGGCCCGATCCGAGCCGCGATGTATGGCGAAGCGAGCAGCTATCAGGCGACCGCGAACAGCGAGATCCTGGTCATCCCGATGATCGAGACTCAGCAGGCCATCGACAATATCGACGAAATCCTGAGCGTCCCTGGCATCAATGGCATTTATATCGGCCCATCCGACATGGGCTTGTCACTTGGCCTGATCCCGATCCTGGATCGCGAGGAGCCGATCATTCTCGAGATCTACGGCAAGTTGCTGGCCTCTTGTAAGAGGCATGGGAAATTCGCCGGTATCCACAATGGCACGCGCCGCCTATGCCGCCCGGATGATGCAGATGGGTTTCCAGCTCTGCACGATCGCCAATGATAGCGGCTTGATGGCCAGGGCGGCGCGCGAAGCGGTCGCGGCGACGCGCAAAGCGGCTGGGGATCTCGCGCAATAGCTGGGCTCTGCCCAGACCCGCAAAGGGTGCGAAGCACCCTTTGATCCCACTGATAGCAAGGCTTATCGCGTCGGACGAGGCGGGGTCTGGGTGTAGTCGTAGAAGCCGCGTCCGGTTTTGCGGCCGTACCAGCCCGCCTCTACATACTTCACCAGCAAGGGGCAAGGGCGGTATTTGCTGTCGGACAGACCCTCATACAGCACCTGCATGATCGACAGGCAGGTATCCAGCCCGATGAAGTCGGCGAGTTCCAGCGGTCCCATCGGATGGTTGGCGCCCAATTTCATCGACGTGTCGATCGCGGAAACCGATCCGACGCCCTCATATAGCGCGTAAACCGCCTCGTTGATCATCGGCACCAGGATCCGGTTCACGATGAACGCGGGGAAATCCTCGGCCACCGCGCTGACCTTGCCTAGCGTCTGCGCCAAATTCTTCACCGCCTGGAACGTCGGCTCATCGGTCGCGATGCCGCGGATGATCTCGACGAGCTTCATGACCGGGACCGGATTCATGAAGTGCATGCCGATGAATTTTTCCGGCCGGTCGGTCGCCGCGCCCAGCCGCGTGATCGAGATCGAAGACGTATTCGATGCCACCAGGCAGGATGGTTCAGATTGGGGATCAGCGACTTTGAAGATCTGCCGCTTGACATCCTCCTTCTCCGTCGCCGCCTCGATCACCAGGTCCGCATCAGCGAACGCGGCGTAGTCGGTGGCGGTCTTGACCCGTGCCAGCGCCTCATCTCGCTGATCCGAGGTAATGATGGAGCGATTGACCTGACGGTCCATGTTGCGGGCCATCAGTGAAAGGGCTTTCGTCAGCGCATCCTGCTTGATATCGACGATCGTCACCGGCAAACCCGCCAAAGCGCAGACATGAGCGATGCCGTTGCCCATCTGTCCGGCGCCTATGACACCAACTGTGTTGATTTCCGGCGGTTCGGTAACCATCGGTGCCATACCAGCGGCAGGTTTGACGTCGACATTCATTCAAGAGCGCTCCAGTTCCGCTGCCAGCTCCGGCAGCGCGTTGAACAGATCAGCCACCAGGCCGTAATCGGCGACCTGGAAGATGGGCGCTTCCTCATCCTTGTTGATCGCCACGATGACCTTGCTGTCCTTCATGCCGGCGAGGTGCTGAATGGCCCCCGAAATTCCGATCAGCGACATACAAGTCCGGCGCGACGATTTTCCCGGTCTGACCGACCTGGAACTCATTGGGCACGAAACCTGCGTCCACTGCCGCACGCGACGCACCAACCGCAGCCCCCAACTTATCAGCAATCGGGTCGATAAGCTTGAAGTTTTCGCCGTTCTGCATGCCGCGGCCGCCGGAGATCACCACCCGGGCGGCAGTCAACTCCGGGCGCTCGCTCTTGGACAGCTCAGCGGAGACGAATTTTGACAATTCAGGCATGTCGCCGACTCTTACAGTTTCGGTCGGGGCGCTGCCGCCGTCGGCTTCGACCGGATCGAAGCTGGCGGCGCGTACGGTGATGATTTTCTTCGCATCCGACGACTTCACGGTCGCCATGCCATTACCGGCGTAGATCGGACGGACGAAGGTATCGGCGTCTACCACCGCGGCGATGTCGCTGATCGGCTGCAGATCCAGCAGCGCGGCCACACGCGGCATCACGTTCTTGCCAACCGCTGTCGTCGCTGCCAGCAGATGCGAATACGACGGTGCCAGAGCGAGCAGCAGCGCGGCCGTCGGCTCCGCCAGCAGATGGTCCAGCGCGGGGTTGTCCGCGACCAGCACCTTAGCAACGCCCGGCAATTTCGCCGCCGCCTGGGCGGCGGTCCCGAGATTTACGCCTGCCACCAGCACATGAACCTCGCCCAAGGCGGCGGCGGCGGCGACCGCGCTGCGAGACGGCTGCTTGATACCGGACTCGTCGGATTCGAGGAGAACGAGGCTCGTCATCGTCAGATCACCTTCGCTTCAGTGCGGAGTTTGTTCACCAGTTCCGCCACCGATTTGACCTTTTGGCCAGCTTTACGCTTCGGCGGTTCGGATACCTTGATCAGGGTCAAACGCGGCGTGACGTCAACGCCCAGATCGGCCGGTTTCATGTTGGCGATCGGCTTTTTCCGCGCCTTCATGATATTCGGCAGCGAGGCGTAGCGCGGCTCGTTCAGCCGCAGGTCGGTGGTGACGATAGACGGCAAGGTCAGCGCGACCGTCTCCAGTCCGCCATCCACTTCGCGCGTTACCGTCAGCGTGTCGCCCTCGACGGCCAGCTTGCTGGCGAAGGTGCCCTGCGACCAACCCAGCAGTGCGGCGAGCATTTGGCCGGTGGCGCTCATGTCGTCGTCAATGGCCTGTTTGCCGAGGATGACGATCCTGCGGCTGCTCCTGGTCCACGATCGCCTTCAGCAACTTGGCAACGGCCAGCGGCTGGAGGTCGGCGTCGCTTTCCACCAGGATCCCGCGATCGGCGCCCATGGCCAGCGCGGTGCGAATGGTTTCCGCGCATTGCGGAACACCCATGGAGACGGCGATGATTTCGGTGGCGATGCCTTTTTCCTTCAGGTCGAACCGCTTCCTCGACCGCGATCTCATCAAAAGGGTTCATCGACATTTTCACGCCGGAGGTCTCGATGCCGGAGCCGTCGGACTTCACGCGCACCTTCACATTGTAGTCAACAACCCGTTTGACGGGGACAATGATCTTCATGGGGAACCGTACCGCTTCCTAGGGACGTTGATGAGCACATACTTAAACGCCCGGCACCGTCTCGGTTCCGAGCGTCCGTTCTCCGCGAGAGGGCGCCGGACCATATTGAGCGGGGTTTGATACGTGTCAAACGCATCACGCGCGACGAGCGCCGGTCAGGAACGCAGAAGGCTCATGAGGATCATGAACAGCAGGATTGCCGCGCCCTGCAGCAGCACGCGCCATTGCATGAGTTTGTTGGATCGTCGCGGGTTGCCTTCCCGCACCATCCCGACCATGCCGGCGATCAGCACGCCCAGCGTCGCGAGCATCAGGATACCGACCAGGACCGTCAGGAAACCGTGCATCACCCTACTATAGGGGCTCGGCCGCGATTTGTGGAAGTGCCCGCGCTGTCGAAGCTGCCGCCAGGAATGGGCGGATGTGGACATTCGAAGGCACAGCATCTGTCATGTCCGAAATTGCGTTGACCCGGCGACGGCATCTGTGGTCGTACCCGCCGATGATACGCGTTCATTCTCATCATTCTGTGCGCCATGCTCTTGGCGCGCCAGCGCCATCGTTCGCGCAGAAGCCGGCAACCGGCGCTCACGCGCCTGCCATTATCCGCCGAAGAGGCCCGCGCGGCGCTGGACGTGTTGAACGACCCGGCCAAACGCGCCGCCTTCGCCGCCACGTTGAACGCCATCATCAAGGCGCAACCTGCCCGGCCTCGACACCGGGCCGCTGCGAGAGCCTGCCGCGAGGCACGCCCGCCGGACAGGCCAAACCGCCGCCGACCGAGACCACAGTCGAGGGCCTGAAAATTCCGCTCGCACCCGACAGCCTGGGGGCCCAGGTCCTGCTGTCGGCATCGGCCTTCGTCAACCATCTCGGCACCCAGGCGATGGACGCGCTGCGATACAGTGCAAAGCCTGCCGCTGCTCTACGGCTGGGTCGTGATGGTGGCGACCAACCCGACTGGCCCGCGATATTTTGGTCGATGTCTCCTGGCGGGTGGCGCTCGTGCTGGCCTGCGGCAGCGGCCGTCGAATATGGCCTCCGACGCGCCATGCGGCGGCCGATTCGCGGCCTGGAAGGCCTGGCACCCCGCGTTCGCTCCCCGCATCGGAAGAACCAGCGTCACCGGCAGATTCCGACGAAGACAACGATGTCGGCCCGGAAGCCGATGGCGGCCAGCCCACACCGAGCCGACGAACCGGCTGTCGCCCGTGCCGAGGCCGGCGGAGATCGAGGCGCCCGTGCCACACCGCCCGCGCCCGTCGGCCTGGACACTGCTGAAACGCGTGCCCCTGGTCCTCGCCCGCTTGTCCTTGGAACTGGTCCCGGTGCTTGGCATCGTCCTGATCGGACACCTGATTGCCGGATCGAGACTCGGCGGCCAGACCATAGCCGGCTGATCATTCTGGCGGTCGTCGACGCCTACGCCATCTGCGTCGCGTTGCTGTGCCTCGCGCGCATGCTGCTGTCGCCCGAAGCATCCCGCCTGCGCCTGTTCCACCTGCCGGGATGCCGCCGCCACCTACCTGATGTACTGGGCGCGGCGGCTGATCCTGATCGCCGTGCTGGGCTACGCGATCGGCGAGGTCGGCCTGCTGCTGGGTCTGTCCGATATCGCCCACGACGCCTTGGAAAAAGGCGTTGGCCTCGTGCTGCACCTCTGTCTGGCATACATCGTCATGCGGAACCGCCGGGCCGTGCGCCGCTGGCTGCGCGCGCCAGAAGGCGGCGCCGGCATGGTTGCCCGCCTGCGCAACCGCTTTGCCCGGGTCTGGCACTGGGTCGCGCTGTTCTTCCTGGTCGCCGGCTGGCTGATCTGGGCGATCGAAGTGCCGCACGGCTACGCTGCGGTGCTGCACTATTTCATCGTCACCGCCCTGGTGCTGATCGCTGCGCGATTGGCTCTTGCTGTGCTGCTGGGCATGGTGGACCGAGTCATGCGGCCCGGACCCGATGCCCCCAGCCTTTACCCCGGAATGCACGCAAGGCTGAGAGTCTACCATCCGGTGGTCGACCGTCGCGCTGCGCCTGACGATCTATCTGCTGTGCATCCTCGGACTGCTGCAACTCTACGGCCTGAACACCTTCCTGTGGCTGGTCGACAGCGCGCTTGGCCTGCGTATCCTGTCGGCGAGCGGAACACTCCTGATCACCATCGTGCTGGCGTTCGGGGTATGGGAGGCGATAAACGGCGGCGTCCAGCAGCATCTGGACCGCCTGGAGCGGGATGCCCAGATCGCCAAATCGGCCCGGCTGCGCACCCTGCTGCCGTTGCTGCGCTCGCACGCTGCTGATCACCATCGCGATCATCGCCGGCCTGATGATCCTCAGCGAGATCGGCATCAACATCGCGCCGCTGCTGGCCGGTGCCGGCATCGTCGGCGTGGCGATCGGTTTCGGGTCGCAGAAACTGGTGCAGGACCTGATCACCGGCATCTTCCTGCTGCTGGAGAATGCCATGCAGGTCGGCGACACGGTCACCGTTTCCGGCCTGACCGGCGTGGTGGAGGCCCTGTCCGTGCGCACCATCCGGTTGCGCGCCGGCGACGGGTCGGTTCACATTATTCCCGTTCAGCTCGGTCACCAGCGTCACCAACGACGAACCGCGGGCTGGGCAACGCTGCGGTCAGTGTCAGCGTTGCCTTTGACGAGGACACCGATCGCGTTGCCGCCGAATTGCCGGCGATCGTGGCCGGGATGCGCTCGGATCCTGCCTTGTCAGCGCAAATGTTGAGCGACTTCCAGCTTTGGGGGGTCGATAAGGTGGATGGCGCCGCGGTGACGATCGCCGGGCAGGTGGTCTGCACGGATTCGGGCCGTTGGCCCGTGCAGCGGGAATTCAACCGGCGCATGAAGCGGCGGTTTCAGGAGCTTGGGATCAGGATTTTCAACCCGGTGCAGACGATCACTCTATCCAAGTTGGTCCCGCCCCTGTTGAAAAAGAGGAAGGCCATGAACACGCTGCAGCAGCTGACTGAGCAGCTTCGGGCCGACGGATTACCGGTTCGTCCGGGCGGCCGAAATGCGCGGGTTGCTGGAGCAGGCCGGTGCGCTGACCGACTGGCCAGAATTCGCCGCGAGCTGGAACGACCTGGGGCCGGACACCTACATGGCGGATGGTGGCCGTTATCGGAAACGCCGCCACGCGGTTTTCGCGGTTACGGCGAGTGGGATCGTTCGTCAACCGGCTCAACCGCATTTCCAGAGCCGCGACTACAACACGCTGAATGGCGGGATCGAGCGATGGTTTGAACCGGTAACTGAGCGGGCGGGGTCCACCGCAAGTTTAACGACGGTGCTGATGTTTTGCCGGACTTTGTTCGGGATGCTAAGCCCAGAGCGCGCTTGGCACGTCGAGGTGCATCAGTTCCGTATCGAGGCGCGGCGCGGCGAGGCTGGCCGCCCGACCCCCGAGGGTTCGCACCGCGACGGAGTGGACTACGTGCTGGTGTTGCTGGTGCACCGCACCAATATCGCCAGCGGTATGACCTCGGTTCACGACCTGGCGGGAACGCAACTGGGGGAATTTACGCTGACACAGCCATTGGATGCTGCTTTGGTGGACGATGCCAGGGTCCTGCACGGCGTAACGCCTGTGGAACCCCTAGACCCGGCGACGCCGGGATATCGCGATGTGCTGGTGGTGACGTTCCGTCGCGGGTGAACCGGCCGCGTCAGGCACTTGGTTGCGAGCCACAATATGCCAATGGGATGATGCGGAGGGGGTCCGTCGTTGACGCGGGGCAACACCTAGGGGCATTAAGCCGCGAAGTGCGCGCCTGTAGCTCAATTGGTTAGAGCTGGCGGCTCATAACCGCTCGGTTGCAGGTTCGAGTCCTGCCGGGCGCACCATTTTCCGTCGATGGGCGGTTCAGCACGGTAACACCATACCCCTCTTTCTGAGATTGGAATGAATGCCGTCATGCCAACGTGATTTGGCTTTGCTTAATCCGGTCGGTCATTATGATACCCGTCGGCGCTCGTTTCGGGCGGCTGGTCAGGGGAAATTGTTTTTCCACAATTCCGTGGGCAAATTCAGGCGCATTTACCTACGCGAACTTTTGAGCTAATAATTGCGATAGCCTACTAAATTTCCTCACGAGGCATCTTCCGCGTGTACCGCCAGATTATCGGTTACGTTCCATCCAACGTGATTCCGGCAATCGTTTCGATTGCGATGGTGTATGCCTATACCCGGCTGCTGTCGCCAGCGGCTTTCGGTACCTACAGTTATGTGTTTTCTGCGGTCCTCGTGTTGCAGACGTCCTTGTTCTACGCGCTGCCGATCGCGGTGACGCGGTTTTTCCCGGCGGCCGCACGGGATGGACGGCGGGACGGCCTCCTCAAAGAGGCCTATCTAGTCTTCTACGGCATGTGCTTCGCGGTGGTCGTGATCAGCGTCTGTGCCGGCTTGCTGATCCCTTTGCCATCGGAATACCGCCTAGCGGCGTGGCTGGCCCTGCCGATGCTGCTGTTCCGGTCACTTGTGCAATTGAACCAGTCGGTCAACCGCTGCGGCAACCTGATCGGTCGGTACAATACCGTCGAGTGTATGCACGCCGTGCTCGGTTTCGGGCTGGGCCTGCCCGCGCTATATGTTCTCGGATACGGCGCTGAAGCGATAATTCTGGGCTTACTGATCGCCGCCATCCTCTGTTCAGCTTTCGATGTCGGGCTACTGGCGTCGCCGTTCCGCCGGACCGCCAAAGCCTTGGATCGGGCGGAATTGCTCCGACTGGTCGAATATGCCTGGCCGCTGGTGGCAGTGGCCGCGACGGCTGTGATCCTGCAGAACAGTGACCGGTTCTTGCTCGGGTCGCTGGCGGGGACGGGTGTGCTCGGCGTTTACGCTGTCGCATACAATTTGGTCGAACGGCCGACCACCCTGATTTGCGCCTCCATCACCACCGCGACCTTTCCCCTTGTCGTGCAGGTTTTGGAAAACGAGGGGCGGGAGGCGGCGCGCGTCCAAGCTGGCCGTAACGGGATCGCGCTGCTCGCTGTCTCCTTGCCCGCCTGTGCCGGTCTAGCCCTGACAGCCGACCACATCGCAGCCGTCCTGGTCGGATCTGATTTCCGGTCCGGAGTAGCGGCGCTGCTGCCGATCATGAGCCTTACCGCCTTGGCCCGCGGGCTGCGTTCGCATTTCATTGACCACGCGTTCCATCTGGCCGGCCGCCCGTTATTGATGCTTTGGACCTATGGACCGGCGACCGTCATGAAC
The DNA here is from genome assembly GCA_963778125.1 of uncultured Alphaproteobacteria bacterium. Lineage (GTDB taxonomy): Bacteria > Pseudomonadota > Alphaproteobacteria > Acetobacterales > Acetobacteraceae > Rhodopila. Next base: position 51,173 of record CAVZTH010000044.1, read on the forward strand.
ATCGCCCTCAACATCTATATCGTCCCCCGATACGGAATGATGGGAGCGGCCTGGACCGCGCTGTTTTGCCAGGGTGCAACCGTGGTTGTCGGCTGGTTTCTTGGAACGTCGCTATTTCCCGTTTGGCTGCCGATTCGGCAGGTATTCACCTGTGGGCTCGCGATCTTGCCGATGGCCCTGACGCTGACCCTGATTCGTTTTCCGCTGAGCTGGGTCGGCCTGCTAATGGCAATTGCGCTTGGAACGGTCGTGTATATCGTTGGTGCAATAGCCATGGATGTGGGCGAAGTGCGGTCGATTGGCCTATCCGCGTTGCGTAAGCGGCTTCGCACGAGAACACCAGCATTGACGGATTAACTTGGCTGAAGGCGTTGGTGCTATTGTGTGGACGGCCCCTTGGATGCAAGAGGCAAAGTAAGAGTTCTGACGGGCGGATCGCCTGCAATCATGTGTACGGCCTGTTGACGCGGCTCATGATGCCCGGCTTCGGCGCGGGCCTTGATCACCGAAGTGGCGCCGGTAACAAGCAAGACCCGCAAACGTTTATTGCCCGCTCACTGATACCGCCCATTCGTTGCTTGCCACCGGTTGAGTGTTCGGTGGGCGTCAAGCCCGCCCAGGCGGGAGAACAGATCATCGCCGAGGTAGATCGCGAGTGCGCGATAACGCGGGCCATGCGCGGCCATCCGCCCGTGTCGCCGACCGGCCATCAGAGCTGTCGCGGAACACCACTGCCACTGGACAGAACGTGTGCTGCCTAAACTGGACATATCATGTGCTACTGACAGGTGTCGGGACGTCACTTGCGCGATAGGAGCGGTGGGCGATACTCCCGGGCGCGAAAAGTTCGGAGAGTCCCCCCGCAATGGCCGTCAAGGATGTGAAAAAAGTCGTTCTCGCCTACTCGGGCGGGTTGGACACCAGCGTGATCCTGCGCTGGCTGCAAACCACCTATGGCTGCGAGGTGGTGACCTTCACGGCCGACCTCGGACAGGGCGAAGAACTGGGGCCGGCGCGCAAGAAGGCCGAGATGTTCGGGGTGAAGGAAATCTTCGTCGATGACTTGCGTGAAGAATTTGTCCGCGACTTCGTGTTTCCTATGTTCCGCGCCAACACGCTGTACGAGGGGCAATACTTGCTGGGGACCTCGATTGCGCGCCCGTTGATCGCGCAGAGGCAGATTGAAATCGCTGAACAGGTCGGCGCCGATGCAGTGGCGCATGGGGCGACCGGCAAGGGCAACGACCAAGTGAGGTTCGAGCTATCCTATTACGCCCTGAAGCCGGACATCAAGATCATAGCACCATGGCGGGAATGGGACCTGACCAGTCGGACGCGGCTGATCGAGTTCGCGGAGAAGCATCAAATTCCGATAGCCAAGGATAAGCGCGGCGAGGCTCCTTTCAGCGTGGATGCGAATCTGCTGCACTCGTCATCGGAGGGCAAGCTTCTGGAAGATCCCGGCGAGGAGGCGGATGAGATCGTCTATCAGCGCACCGTCCGGCCGGAGGACGCGCCGGACAAGGCGACGGTCATATCGATGGATTTCGTTGGCGGGGATCCGGTGGCGATCAATGGGGTGACGTTGTCCCCGGCCTCAATCTTGACGCAGCTCAATGAACTGGGGAAAGCCAACGGGATCGGACGGCTAGATCTGGTAGAGAACCGGTTCGTCGGCATGAAATCCCGGGGGGTGTATGAGACGCCGGGGGGCACGATCCTGCTGGCAGCGCACCGCGGGATCGAGAGTATCACGCTGGATCGTGAGGCGGCGCACCTGAAGGACAGCCTGATGCCTCGCTATGCGGAGCTGATTTACAACGGCTTCTGGTTCAGCCCGGAGCGTCGCATGCTGCAGGCGCTGATCGACGCCAGCCAACACAGTGTGACGGGACGCGTGCGGCTGAAACTGTATAAGGGCAATGTCACCTGCATCGGGCGAGAAAGCCCGAACAGCCTGTATTCGTCGAAGGTTGTCACGTTTGAGGACGATCAGGGCGCTTATGACCAGGTCGATGCAAAGGGATTCATCAAGCTGAACGCGCTGCGGCTGCGGCTGGGGGCGATGGCAGGGCGGCGAGGCGGGACGCTGTAACCGCGTTTACCTCAGGCGCCGAGGCTGATCGATTTCAGGGTTGTCGCTCCAAATTCGAGCCTTAGCTCGCTCCAGGTCTTTAGCGTAAATCGCAACGCTTCCGTTGAAACAACGTTGAGATCGACAGGTCGAGCGGATACCAGCCGCTGCTTTATCCGCTTCGTGGGGCACTGTCCCGGCCGATTTCGAAGCTGAACAACCGCTCCTTGCCCAACAAGAACACGCGGCCGCCGCGCGGGAACAGGCGGTTGATCGCGGGATCGCGGACATCTAGGCCGCCGGTATAGGCGCCGAAGGCCGGCATCATCAGGCGACGGCCGTCAAAAACGAAGCACGGCCGGCTGACCGATCCGGCCCGCGCCGGGATGGTCGCCTTCGGATGGTGGTGGCCAACAACTTCCCCCGGGTCGGCGGAGGCGATGGCCTGATGGCGGAACACCATCGGGCCGGCGCTGTGGGTTTCGACCCATGCCCCGCGTAGCCGGTCCGGAGGCGTGGGATCGTGATTGCCCTGCACCCAGATAAACCGATGTGCCTCGGTCATCGCCCGCAGCCTGTGCTGCTCGGTCGCCGGCAAGCGGCCGGACCCCAACCTGTCGTGGAACGAGTCGCCCAGAGCGACAACGGTTTCGGGCGACCAGCGGCGTAACAGCAGCGTCAGGCGATCAATCGTGGCATGGGTGTCCCACGGTGGCAGCAGCATGCCGCGGCGGGCAAAGGACGAGCCTTTCTCCAGATGCAGGTCCGACACCGCCAGCAGCCGCTGCTCCGGCCAGAACAGCGCGCCCATCGGATCGAGCATCAGCCGCTCGCCGACCAGATGGATCGGAGCGGCAGTCACGAGAACAGGTCCGATTGCCGGGCGGGCGGGCGTCGTGGGAGGTAGGTCTTCTGCCCACCGGTCGGCCGGCGGGCCTGGTTGGCCCGGTGGATCGCCGGCACCGGTGACGGCTCGGCCTCGCCGGTGGCTTCGGCGATGATAGCTTCGGCTTCGGCCAACATGGCTTCTTCGTCGGCGTCGGTTCGCACGCTTTCCCGCCCGATCTCCAACAACACCGGCACCGCCAGCGGCGAAACCCGCGACAGCACCATATGCACAATCTTTCCTCGCACCCGAGCGAGCATACCGGCGATGCGGCCGACATCGATCAGACCCGAGGCAGCATCGGCCCGGGTCGCGCGCAGCAGGATATGGTCTGGCTGGTGGCGTCGCAGCACCTCGTAGATCAGGTCGCTGTTGACAGTCACCTGCCGGCGGTTTTTTTCCGCCCCTGGCACGTTTCGCTGAATCAGGCCGGCGATCACCGCGACATTGCGGAACGTGCGTTTCAGCATGGAACTGTCGGCCAGCCAGGACTCCAGGTCGTCGCCCAGCATGTCCTGGTCGAACAGCACGGCGACGTTGCGCGGTTGGTTGGCCGACCAAATGCCCAATACATAGTCTGTGGCGACGAAGCCCAGCGGGGCGTAGCCGGCGCGCTCCATGCGTTTGGTGATTAGCATACCGAGAGTTTGGTGGGCGTTGCGGCCCTCGAAGCAGTAGGCGACCAGATACCAGCGGTCGCCGCGCGGAAAAGTCTCGACCAGCAGGTCGGAGCGGCCGGGCAGGCGGGAAATGCCGCGTTGCAGTTGCAACCAGTCGCGCACCTGGTCGGGGAACAGGTGCCATTTATCGGGAGTTTGCAGCAGGCCGCGCACCCGGTCGGCGAGATTGGTAGTAAGCGGCAAGCGGCCGCCTTCGTAGGCGGGGACCATGGGGTCGCCATCGCCACCCTCCATGCATTCGGCGACGGTGTCACGAACCCGGACGAAGCGTAACAGCCGGCCGGCGAACATGAAGGTGTCGCCAGGACGAAGCAAATTGATGAAATATTCCTCGACCTCGCCAAGGGTAGGTCCGAACCCGCGCTTGCCGACCAGCCGCACCTTCAGAACGGGCGCTTCGACGATAGTGCCGATGTTCATCCGCAGCGCGGCGGCGGTACGGGCGTTGCGAACGTGCATCCGGCCTTCACTGTCGCGGAACAATTTTTTCCATTGATCGTAGGCGCTGAGAACATATCCGCCGTCCTCGACGAAGCGTAGCACGTCGTCGAAATCGGCGCGGGTCAGGTCGGCATACGGGGCGGCGGTCGTAACTTCCGAATAGATTTCTCCAGGGCGGAACGGGGCGCTGCAGGCCAGGGCGAGCAGGTGCTGGGCCAGAACATCCAAACCGCCGGGTCGGGGTGGGTCGCCGTCCAGTTCGCGCGCACCGACGCCCAGTATCGCCGCCTCGCATTCCAGGACCTCGAAGCGGTTGGCGGGGACCAGGATGGCTTTGGACGCCTCGTCCATGCGGTGATTTGCCCGGCCGACACGCTGCAACAGGCGGGAGACACCTTTGGGTGCACCGATCTGGATAACCTGATCGACGCCGCCCCAATCGATCCCCAGATCCAACGAGGAGGTCGCCACCACCGCGCGCAGGCCGCCGGCGGCCATGGCGGCTTCGACCTTGCGGCGTTGCTCGACTTCTAGCGAGCCGTGGTGGAGGGCGATCGGAAGGGTAGCGTCATTCAACTTCCACAACGCCTGGAACATGAGTTCGGCCTGGGCGCGGGTGTTGACGAAGACGATTGTCATACCAGCGTTTTTGATGTGCCCCATGACCTGCGGGGCGGCTTCCAGGCCCATGTGGCCGGACCAGGACAGGCGGCCCTCCGGCAAGATCATCCGAAGTTCGGGTGGCGCGCCATCGGCTACCTCGATGCGCTTGGCGGCTCCGGTGTAGGCCTGGATGGCGTCGGGGTGGGCGACGGTGGCAGACAAGCCGATGCGCCGCGCATCGGGTGCAAGGGTGCCCAAGCGAGCGACGCCCAGGGCAAGTTGATCCCCGCGCTTTGTGCCAGCCAGCGCGTGGACCTCGTCCATGACGATGCAGGCGAGGGTGCCAAAGAAGGTCGGGGCGTCCGGCAGTGAGAGTAGGACGGCAAGGCTCTCCGGCGTCGTAAGAAGCATATGCGGCGGGGCGGCCCTTTGTCGGGCGCGGCGGTTGGCGGGGGTGTCCCCGGTGCGGGCCTCAATGGTGATGGGCAGGCCCATGTCCTGGACCGGACGGGTCAGATTGCGGGCGATGTCCGTAGCCAGGGCCTTCAGCGGGCTGACGTAGAGCGTGTGTAAGCCAGGACGCGGGTTGGCGGCGAGATCGACCAGGCTGGGCAGAAAGCCGGCGAGCGTCTTGCCGCCGCCGGTCGGGGCAATCAGCAGGACACTTTCACCGGCGCGCGCACTTTCGAGCATCGCGATCTGGTGCGGCCTGGGTGCCCAACCCTGGGCCGCGAACCAGCCGGCGAACGGTTCTGGTAATGTTCCTGGCATAGCGGGGAGATAAGCATAGGAGTGCGGGATGGGACAATGATGAAGTCGGGAGCGAAGGATCTTTGGGTTGGGCTGGATGGTCGAGTTTCAATCCAGGCGTCAGCAAATGTTCTCCGCTGTGGCGGTGCATACAAACCGATCTGCGAACGCGCTCACGCAGCCAGTCGATCGCGGGCCAAATCTCGCGCCAATTGCGCCGGGCATCTTCAGAATGGAACCTGGCGATGACGGCGGCGCGCCGATGACGCCGAGATGAGCGCGGCGTGAAACGCGAACACGCGTAGGTTGAGGGTGACGAGAGCGTTGGCCGGGGTTTTCTTGCCGTGTCCAAAGTTGTGTTCGAGATTGTATCCGTTGGTCTTCAGCACGTTGGGCGGCGCAGGACACGAATGAGCCACCGACTTGTGGCCAGACAACGTCCATAGTACGGCGGTCGCTCAGGTACCAAGGCTCAATTCGATTAAGCATGCTGTTTAACAGTTACTCCTTTCTCCTGGCGTTCCTACCTGGATCTCTGCTCGCATACCGGGCTATCGACGGTTACGCGCGATTGCGTGTGCCGGTGTTGATCCTGGCTTCACTGCTGTTTTACGGCCTCTGGAACCCGGAATTTATCCCCCTCCTCCTGGGGTTGATCGTCGTAAACTGGCTGGCCGCGCGATGGTTTGGGCGAACCCGGAACGGCGCGATCATCACCGCCGCGATCGTTTTTACCCTGATGGTACTGGGCTCGTACAAATACGCCGATTTCTTCGCTGCCACTTTGACCGCGCTGACCGGCATTCCGCTCGGCCGGTTGCATCTCACGCTGCCCATCGGCATCAGCTTCTTTACTTTCCACCACATCATGTATTTAGCAGATCTTCGGCGTGGGCGCGCCGAGTTGGCGACACTCGACCGTTACGCGCTTTATATCTGCTTTTTCCCTCAGGCGGCCGCGGGTCCCCTGGCGCGATGGTCAGAAGTGGGCAATCAATACGGTCAGCGGGCATTCGGTCCCGGGTGGGAACGGCGTTGCGCGCTGGGGATTACCTTCATCGTCCTCGGCTTGGTCGAAAAAGTCGCGTTCGGAGATCCGATCGGTCATATCGTCAATCCGATCTACCAGGCGGCCGCCGAGACGCCGGTCACGGACGGGTCAGCGTGGCTGGCACTGGGCTTCGGTTTCCAGATCTTCTTCGATTTCGCCGGTTATTCCGACATGGCCATCGGGATCGCGCTGATTTTCGGAATTCGGCTCCCCGATAACTTCAACGCGCCATTTCGGGCACCCAGTATCTTAGTGTTTTGGCAACGTTGGCATATGACGTTGTCGCGCTTCCTGCGGGATTACGTCTTCTTGCCGCTGGCCGATATGCGCGTTGCGGGGACCCGCCACACCGTCGCGCAGTATGTCGTGGCAATCCTTGCGACCATGGCGCTGTGCGGCCTGTGGCATGGCGCGGGCTGGAATTTCGTCCTTTGGGGCGTCATGCACGGCGTGGCCATCATCGTCGCCCTGGGTTGGCGGCGCTACGCCATCCGGCCGCCGCGTGTGGTTGGTTGGTTTCTCACCGTCCTGTTTTTCCTGCTGAGCGGGATCGTGTTTCGCACCGGCACACTGGGCGCGGCGTGGCACCTCTACTCGGGGCTGGCCGTGGCGCCGAGTCTCGAATTGTTGGGAAAGTCGTGGGTTCTCGGGGTGGCCATCGCGTTCGCGACGCTGCTGCCGGGGTCACGGGAGCTTTGCGCCCGCATCTGCGATCGGCCAAGAATGATCGTTCCTGTTGCATTCGGTCTGGTCTGCATGGCGATGATGACGCTGCTCGGAGGTGATGAGACCTATGAGTTCATCTACTTCAAGTTTTGATCCTCCAGCCGGCGTCGTAGCCGACGCGGGCGCCAACGCGTCCTGGCGCCGTTGGATCATCGCTTTTTGCGCCACCTTTTTCGGTCTGGGTGGGCTGTTGTTCACCCTGTTGCTGCTGATCGATCCGTATGACAGCGCCCGTTTCCCGACGTTGGGAATTGTCGGTATTGATGATCACAATCCGCGCATGGCGAATGTCAGCCGCGGGCGCGATCCTGCGTTCGATGGTGCGGTCTTCGGCAATTCGACCGGTCAGCTGATCGATCCGCACCGCATTGGGCCGCCCACCCACCTGAGCTTCACGCAGTTGACGGTGCCCGCGACCGGGCCGCGGGAGCAACTGGCGATGATGGGATGGTTCTCCTCCCACCACGACGAGATGCGCGCCCTCATCCTGGTGGCCGACAATAGCTGGTGCGCGCAAAGCCCTGATCTTCAGGTCACGCATCCGTTTCCCTTCTGGCTTTATGGCGGCAACCGCGACTACGTGGCCCATGTGCTGAACAGCAAATCGTTGGATCGCGCGGTCTGGCGGGTGCAGATCGCGCTTGGAATGCGAGCTCGGACCGACCCGGTGGGCTATTCGGATTACCTGGCAGGCAAAAATTTTGCGTTCGTGCCACAAGTTCCGGAACCGGTCGAGGATCTCTCCATCGCGAAGTTCCCGCTGCAATTTCCATGGATTAACCGTCTGCGGGATCAGATCGCGAGGCTGCCGCTGGAAGCATCCGTTGTCATCGTGGTGCCGCCGATCTACGCCCCGCTGCTCGACCCGGCCAACAACGTTGGGGCCTTGGTCGAAACGGCGTGCAAATCCATGCTGGAAGGTTCATTGGCCGGTCGGCACCACGCCACGTTTCTGGATTTCCGCGTTGACGACGCTGTCACCCGTGATCCCGCCAACTTCGCTGACGGAGTGCATTACCGCAACAATGTCGCACGGGAGATTGAGGAACGGATTGTCGCCGCGTTGCGTCCCGCCGCCGAGCGAACAACGGAGGTGCGCTGATGGTTGCTCTGCCGTACCCGACGCGTCGGTGCATGGTTGCTTCGGAAGAAAATCCCGGCGTCAACACATCGCTACGGCCAAACAATGAAATGCGCATTTTCGATAAAGGAATGCTGTGATTTCGCGCCTCGTTCCCTCTCGGCAGACAACTGGAGTTATCGTGACACCCCTTGATCAGGATGTGACAGAAGCGGCCGTTCGAACATGGTGCGGCGACTATCTGGCAAAAGCGCTGCGTATTCCGCGGAATCGGATTGAGGATGACGCGAACTTCGCCGGGTTCGGACTTGATTCAGCCGAGGCGGTGTTCATGGTGACCGCGCTCGAGGACTGGCTGGGACTGGAACTCGAGTTCGAGACCGCGATCGAGCATCCTACCGTCACCGAATTGGCACGGTTCATCATGAAACGGCTGGCCGAGCGGTCAGCCGCGCCGGCCCGGCGACGGTGACAGGTTTGGACGCGGACCTGTTTCAATACAGACCGGCGTCGATGACCGATCTGCTGGCGAAGCGGGCGCAGGAGAACCCGGACGGCCAAGCGTTCGCATACGTCCCCGAGCGGGAAGGCCCTCGGGCGACCCTGACCTACCGCGAGCTCGAAATGCGCGCGCGCGCCACCGCCGCGCAGTTGTCCCGGCAAACCACCCCTGGCGATCGGGCCATTCTGTTGTTCCCGCCCGGACTAGATTTCATTGTGGCATTCTTCGGCTGCCTTGCCGCCGGCGTTATCGCCGTGCCGTTGATGGTTCCCAGACGAACCGCCGCACGGGATTCAAGCGCGGCAATTCTAAAGAATTGTGCGCCGCGCGTCGTTTTGACGAGCAGTGATCTATGGGACGGACGGACGGACCTGAAGGAAAAATTCCACGGCACAAGTTTCTCATGGATGGTCGTGGACGCCGCTGACGACATACCCCCGGCACCGGAGTTGGGGGTTCGCGCGCCCGCGCCCGATGATATCGCGCTGTTGCAATACACGTCGGGTTCGACATCGAGCCCCAAGGGCGTGATGGTTTCTCACGGCAACATTATCGCCAACCTTGAAATGATCCGCTTGTGCATGAGCAATCCGGCGCGCGCGATCAGCGTGAGTTGGGTGCCGCTGTATCACGACATGGGACTTATGATGGGCGTGATGCAGCCATTGTATCTTGGCGGCCTGTCGGTCCTGCTGGCGCCCGCCGCGTTCATGCGACGGCCTTTGAATTGGCTTCAGGAGATCCATGCCAATCGCGCGGCGCTGACCAGTTCTCCCAACTTCGCGTTCGATCTGTGCGTCAGCCGTCTGCAGCCGGAGATGATGCTCGGTATCGACCTGTCCTGTTGGCAGCTCGCGCTGAACGGCGCCGAACCGGTTCAGGCCGACACGATCGAACGATTTACGCGGGCTTTTGCGCCATATGGCTTCGACCCAGGGACAATGTATCCGGGCTACGGACTGGCGGAGGCGACCCTGCTGGTCTCGGGCGGTCGTCGCGGCGCCGAGCCGGTGCGACGGCGCGTAAGCCGCGACGCAATGCGGAACGACCTGGTGACGGCGCCACGCGACGATGTCGACGCACAATGGGTCGTCGCCAGCGGGCGGTGTGTTCCCGGCGCTCGCGTCGCCGTCGTGAACCCGGAAACGTCGCGTCAGGTTCCGGCTTTATCGGTTGGTGAAGTGTGGGTGTCAGGCCCCAGTATCGCGCGCGGCTATTGGCATGATCCGGAGGCGACAGCGGCGACGTTCGAGGCGCGGATCGCCGGCGATAGCAGCGAACCGTGGCTGCGGACCGGCGATCTAGGATTTCTCGATCCAGACGGCGCGGTGTACCTGACTGGCCGGATCAAGGATCTGATCATCATTCGCGGTATGAACCACTATCCCCAAGATATCGAGCGGACCGTTCAGGACAGCCATCCGGCACTACGACGCGACTGCGGTGCTGCGTTTTCGGTCACGGACGAAACCGGGGCAGAACGTCTTGTAGTCGTGCAGGAAGTCGAGCGGACCCAGCGGATGCATCTCGACATCGAACCATTGTTGCGTACTATCCGGGAAGCAGTGACGATGGCGCATGAAATATCCGTGCACTCCATCACGCTGATCCGTCCAGCCAGCCTACCGAAGACTACGAGCGGCAAGATTTCAGCGGTCGGTAGCCCGCCGTTTATGGTTGGAAAACGGCCTGGACGTTGTGGGCGAGCCGTAGACTTTGTCGATTTGCTTTCGACAGCGAGGCGGCCTTCATCATTGCCTGAAAGGCACGTATTCGACGCCAAGCCGAGCCCCCCGGGCGGCCCTCGCGAGCCACCCGGCTTGGAGGTCAAACCGATTTAGTTGCTTGGGCCTTTGGCCGCCTGCTCTGCCTCGGCCATCCTTTTCGCCATTTCCGCCTTCAGCGCGTCAAGGTTGAAGCTTGCCCCACGTTGCATCGGTGGGAAGTCGAGGAAGGTCTGGATTTCCTTGCCCATTACCTGTTGCACAAATACAAAGCGCCAGAATTGGTATTTGAACCAATCGAAATATTGCTGCGCCCCGTCTTTCGTCCCGTTGCTGGGCCAGCCCGTGCGCTCGAATGGATCAAGGCGCAGGTTGGTGATGTAAGGCACGTCAGGATGCGTCTTTTCACCCAGCCAGCCCTGAGGTTGGTCAATGAAGCGGAACTTGTAATCGTCAATACGAACCGCGCCGATAGTGCTTTCGCCGAGGTAGAAGATCTCGTGCCGCGCAGACGGGCCCTTGCCGGTGATGGCGGCCATCTGATCGTAGCCGTCCAGATGATTTTTATAAGTCACGTCGCCGAGCTTTACCCCTTTGAGCAACTGTTCCGTGATGTTCGGGTTGCCCGCGGCATCGAGAAAGGTCGGGTACCAGTCCATGCCGGAGAAGATACCGTTCTGCACCGAACCCGCTGGGACATGACCGGGCCAGCGAAGCAGCGCGGGCACGCGAAAGCCGCCCTCAAGGACCGTTCCCTTGGACTGTGCGAACGGCGTCTGACCGCCATCGGGCCAGGTGAAGACTTCGGTGCCGTTGTCGGTGGTGAACACGACGATGGTGTTCTCGTCTTCGCCGATGTCTTTGAGCTTCTTCATTACCAAACCGACGTCGTCATCGAGTTGGGCCATTCCGGCTTCTTCTTCCGACCAGCCATTATCCGAGTTGCGCAGCGCTTCATACTTCGGGGATAGATGCGTGACGATGTGCATGCGAGTGGGATTGAGCCAGACGAAGAACGGCTTCCCATCTTTCTTTGCCTTGTCGATAAAATTTATGGCCAGATCGCGGATCTCGTCATCCACGGTCTCCATGCGCTTCGGATACAGCGGGCCGGCGTCCTCGATCCTCTGTTTGCCGATCTTGCCCCATCGTGGCATCTCCGCCTGGTCATCGACCGTCGTTGCCCAGCTATGCACCATATTGCGTGGGCCGACCACGTTCAGGAGATTCTGCGGGTAGTTGGGATGCGCCGGGTCTTCCATCGCGTCCAGGTGGTATAGATAGCCGAAAAACTCGTCGAACCCGTGGACCGTCGGCAGGAATTCGTTCATGTCACCGAGATGGTTTTTGCCGAACTGACCGGTCTCGTAGCCCTGTTCCTTGAGCGCCGTTGCGATGGTGCTCGCTTCCGCTGGGATGCCGATTTTGGCACCCGCCTGGCCCACCGTCGTCATCCCAGTGCGAATTGGCAACTCACCCGTAATGAAGTTCGCGCGACCCGCCGTGCAGCTCGCTTCGGCGTAATAGTCGGTGAAAATCATGCCTTCCTTGGCGATTTGATCAAGGTTTGGCGTCGTGCCGGCCATCATGCCGCGATGGTAAGCGCCGATGTTCCACATACCGATGTCGTCGCCCATGATGACGACGATATTGGGTTTCTTTTCTTGCGCCGCGATGGGGCCCGTGGACAGCGAAAGCATGGCGGCTACAGCGAAAACTAACGTCGCGGCGTGCTTCATATCTGGAACCCTCTACGTGGTACGCGCGCAATCAGGAGCAGAACGAACTGGAGTCTTCGCAACCCAGATCGCCCTACGCCACCAGCCTCGTCGTCATATTAGAAGCAAGACGCTTTTCCGGCTATGCAAATTTGGCAGAAGTATCGACCAGATAATCTAGGCAAAGAATCCACCGCTGCCATACGAGGATTGACCTATCAACAGCTAAGGCGATCAGCTAGCGTGAGCGTCTGGCAACCAAGGATACTGTGCAGCTCATATGAAGACTTGATGCCCCAACCACACGAGCCATAAAAATGCTTTGGAACTACCGACCTATTTGGATGGGGCGAGACGCCAACGTGGCAATCGAGACCACCGAAGTATCAACGCCGCGCCCCCGCCCGGCGTCCGGGCTCAACAGGCGTGTGCCCGCGACATGCCCTTGGGTCGCAGGCGTGCTTGCGCTCGCAACTCTCTGGAGTACCGCGGCTTTAGGCCAGTCGGCAGCCCCCGCGAGCCAATCTCAATTGACGAATAACGACTTGTCCAAAGAAACCGAGAACCCGGTGACTTTGACGATCACGATCCCCCTGCGCTACGAGGCAGACGTTCAACGATGGCCCCTACTACGCCACCAAGGATACTTTCGAACTCGATCAGGCCGTAGTCCCGTTCAGGCTGAACGACGATTGGTCGTTGATCACCCGAACAAAGTTGCCAGCATACGCGCAGCCACCCAAGAAGCTCGGCGACAGCTGGGAATCCGGGCTGGGCAATGGTTACACCACCTTCTTCCTGTCGCCGGCCCGCGGCGAGGGCTTCTACTGGGGCGCCGGCCCGGTTCTGTCTTATCCGTCCGCGACCAACACGGCGCTCGGGGTCAATAAATGGGGCTCAGGGCCGTCCGTGGCATTCTTCAGCACGAACCGCGATAGTCCCTGGGTACTGGGTGCTGTCGTCAACAACATCTGGTCGTTCGGGGGTCCTCCACAGAGCAGCGACCGAACCAACAGCCTGCTGATCAATCCGTTTATCAGCTACCATTTCGGCGATGGCTGGTCGGTCGGATCCTCGCCTAACATCACCGCGAACTGGCTGTCGAAGACCGGGCAGGTCTGGACCGTCCCGATCGGGGGCGGGATCGCCAAGACGTTCCGGGCGGGCAATCAACCTGTGAAGCTGGCGATCGACAGCTACTACAATGCCATACGCCCTGAGGCCAGCAACGAGACCTGGCTGCTGCAGCTCACCTTGACATTCCTATTTCTGACTTGAGACGGAGCGATCCCGGGGCCTCAGTGCCGATCGCGCGAAGCTCTCGCGCTCGGCGCCCGGTCCTCACGTAGTGCAACGATCCAGTCGTGCCAAAATCTCGTCTCGCGGCAATCTGCGCCCAATGAATACGAGCTTCGACTCCCGCGCCACCCCGGGTCTCCAGTCGCGTCCGACGTCCGAGCCCATCATCATATGCACACCCTGGAACACCACCTGTTGGTCCAACCCGTCGAACGCGACAACGCCTTTGTATCGCAGCAGGTTCGGCGCATGGTCTGCGATCAGGTCGCGAAAGAACGCCTGTAGGCGCTCCTGGTCGAACGGAGCCATGGTGGCGAACACAAACGACTGCACCTCGTCGTCATGTTCGTGGTGATCTTCAGCCAGAAAGCCCGGCTCGATTTCTAAAATGCTGTCCAGCGAGAACCCGCCGATGTCCAGCAGATCCGCGACTGGAGTTTCACCAAAATGCACCGAACGCACCGGCGCGCGCGGGTTGATGTGACGCAGGCGGGCACTTAGTAGGTCGCGGTCCGCCTCGCTCACCAGGTCGGACTTGCTCAACAGGATGCGGTCGGCGAAACCTACTTGTTCCTGGGCCTCGTGGAAGTCGTCGAGCTGGCCGCCGGCGTGTTTTGCATCAACCACGGTCACGATGGCATCCAGAGCGTAATAGGCCGCGATATCTTCGTCGATAAAGAAGGTCTGCGCCACGGGCGCCGGGTCGGCGAGCCCGGTGGTTTCGATGATCACGCGGTTGAAGGCGTCCGCATTCCGCTCGCGACGCTGACGCAACTCGCCGAGGATACGCATCAGATCGCCGCGCACAGTGCAGCAGATGCAGCCGTTGTTCATCTCGATCACCTGCTCCTCGCCGCCGGACAGCAGCAGGTCGTTATCGATGCCGGCGTCGCCGAACTCGTTCTCGATCACCGCGATCCGCTCGTTGTGACGCTCCGTAAGGATGCGATTGAGCAGCGTGGTTTTGCCGGCGCCGAGGAAGCCAGTCAGGATCGTGACGGGAACTTTCACGTGATTGCGTGCGCCGGGCCGACCGCGCCGATGGCGAAGCGCTTGGCCTGCAGTTGCGGGCGCGAGGTGACGCCTTTCGTCACCAGCAGTGTCTCGGCCGCGTCTAGCCATTGCTCGTAATAGGTCTTTGCGGGCGCTCCGGAGGCTTCAGCGGCAGTGGCGCGGGCGACCTCCTGCGAGAAGCAGTCAACCCACTCGCCCCACGCGAAATGTCCGGCTTGAGCAAGGTTTACGATGATCGCGAACGCCCTGGCCTCCCACGGTTCCGCAAAGATCAGGTCAGCATCGTCAAAGTTCGGCAGCGCGCGAGAAAGCAGCGGTGAACTATTGGTGTCACTCACGGCGTCAGTCCGGGTCCATGTAATCGTCGAACACATCCACGCGTAGCGTGTCGCGTTCAGCGGCAGTGGGACCCCACAACTCGCGCGCGGTAAAGCGGACGCGGTAACAATGCTGCGGATGCTCGCCTTGGCCATGAGCATGAGTATCGGGGAACGCGAAGACGCCGTAATCGAATTCAACGATGCCGACCTTGTCGCGAATGTAGCGCGGCAGGCGGGTGTGCGTGGTCGGATTGAGGTTGCGCACGCGCACCCGGTCGCCAACACGGAAACGTGGGGCGACATGTTCGGCGACGCGGGCGGACGCCCCGGTGGCGACCACCGTAGGCACGATCTCAGCGGTCAGCAGCATCAGTTCGCCTCCTCCTGCCGCAATTTCTCGATCCGGGCGTCAAGTTCCGCGCGCGTGACGATGCCGCGCTTGAGCAGCACTTCCTCGAACGCGTGCATCCAATGCTCGTAATAGGAAGATTCGAGGTAATGTGCCGGCGGGATTTTCTCGATGGCATGACGGAACTCGTCCACCGTGTAGCCTGCGAACACAAAGGTGGAGGCGAACAAAGCGAAGGCGCGCCCTTCCCACGGTTCGTGGAACACCGGTTCATTGGCTTCGGCGAGCACCGGCCCAAGCCCGTGCATACCACCCAGATCGTGAATACCGTTCATGGCGCCTTCACCTTCGCCACACCGATCATCGAGTTCTCGCGTGACCAACGCGGCCAGTTGTTCTTCGGTCATTCCGTCAGTTCCCGCCGGGCGTTCCGGCAACACTAGATAACGAAGTTCGGCGGTAGTGTCGGACACTCGAACTTCCGTGGTTTCAGGCACTTCGGTGCCGAACTCCTTGAGCACCCCACGTGGATCGGCCACCACGCGGGCGCGGTAGGGGGCGGATTTATACCAGATCGGAGGCAAGCCCAGGGTCGGCCACGGATAGCAGGAGCATAGCGTGCACACGACGACGTTGTGGACCTCCGGCGTGTTCTCCAGCACTACCATGTCCTCGCCCTGGAGGCCGGAGAATCCGAATTCCTTGATGGCGGCGGTGGCGTCGGTCAACAGGCGCTGCTTGTACGCCGGATCGACCCAGGCGCGCGCCACCACTTTGGCGCCGTTGCGCGGCCCGATCTTGGTCTCGTAGGTGTCCACCAACGCGTCGAGGGCCGCGGGCGAGATCAACCCCTTCTCGGTGAGGATGGATTCGAGCGCCCGTACCCTGATTGCCTGCTCCGACTGCGCCGGTCCTGCATGAGGTTTCTGCATGTTGTCCCCTGGATCGCGTACTCACTTGCCCCGGAGGCGCCAGCGGCCCCTCGACTGACGGCATTTGAGCGAGCCGAATTCGACTGGTCAAGCCATCCACATCGCGAATGTGGCTCGCTAGGCATACACAAAGTGTGCAGCGAGGAAGCGGTGCGCCGCGGTCTGGCCGAGATCGGCGAAGCAGAGCGCCTGTCTGGCCGCAAAATCACCTCGACGACTACACCAGGCCGCTGCTGCGCGAGCTTGGGTGCTCGACATGACGCATGAACCCCGGCGGAGAAGTCGTCGAGCGCGCAGAGGTGAGCGGGATATCGCCGGTGACAACGCAGCAGAATCTCGCGCAGATAGATCAGGCTGCAGATCGACTTCTTGACCGGTGCGAGGTCGCTTGTGGTGAGGCCGTTGCGGTGTTCCACCTTCGGTGATGCTTGAAAAACGACACATCGTTGGTCGTGGTCTCGATGCGCAGCACGATGCTGGCCTCGTCGGACATCTTGATCGAGGCTTGCCGAAGCGATGCTTCACGCACATCGCTTCGATACGGGTGGAGAACTACGAGCCGATCGCCTAAGCCAGCTGGGGCGTGAGGCTAGGCATGGACGTTATCGCGAAATCGTATCAAAGCCCGGCCCCCATGATCGCATTCGAACCTATGCCCATCTCGCGCAAAACCGACTTGAACCCAACGGCCCATCCATACCTAGACCAGTTCGACGCCCGATTGGGCGACAGTCGTCGGATCCGTGTTATCCCGCTGCACGACACGCCGCATGATCTCCGCGGTTTCGGCATCGGCCGGAAGGAAAGCTTCAATCGCCAGTTCCGAGACTGTGATATCGACAGGGGTGCTAAACAACGTTGTGGTGCTGAAGAAGGAGAGCACACCGTCGATCGTGGCCAGCCGAAACGGTGTCGTTACAACTCCAGTCTCAACATGGTCAGGGGACGCATTGTCGCGCGGGTACGGATAGTTGCGAATTTCCTCCGCCATATCCAGCAGCCTCGAGTTCGCCGCTCAGATCAATCTGCCGAAGCAGACGAGCTATCACATTGGCGCGCCACTGGGCTAGATTGACGATACGCGAAGCCAAACCAGCTGGATGTAGGAACAACCGCAAGACGTTGACCGGAGGACGCAGTAGCAAGGGTTCGGCGCCGGCCACCAGATGGGCAACCGCACGGTTCGCGGAAAGCATGGTCCAGTGCCGGTCCACTACGAGGGCTGGGCAAGGGTCATGCGCCGCGAGCACGGTTTCGATTGCGCGTCGAACGATGTCCAGGGCAGGCACGTGGAATGCGTGTTCCTCAAAGAGGGGGCCGAATCCCGCGGCGCTCAGCAGGGCGTTCTTCTCGCGTAAAGGAACGTCCAGACACGCAGCCAAATGGAGTAGCATCCCTCGGCTTGGCCTTAACCGACCCGCTTCCATAAGGCCGAGCCGTTTCGAGGAAATTTCGGCATCGGCGGCCAAGTCGAACTGGCGCATGCGCCGCTTCTGCCGCCATTCACGCAACAATCCGCCGAGGTTCTGAGCTGGTGCTCCAGTTGTCAACCTCCGTTTATCCTTCCTTGCAGGACTGGCAAATACGGCAGCGTTGAGCCTCCGATGGCGACGTTGCGTCTGATACGATAACACCGGCAAGAGAAAGTCATAAATTCGTTAATACAACGTGGCACCTCGTGAATTCGGTGGGGATTGCCGCTTAACCAGACCTCTTTGTTCGTCGTGATCGCCGCACCCACGATCGCAGCCTGACGTGGACCCCATTCGTTGGAAAGCAATTCGGGCGGGTTAAGAGGGTCCCGCCAGTTCCAATAAATGACCGGCAGCCACGGCGCACCGAGCCGAGAAAACGCCGCTGGATCGACACACAGCGGCCAATCGTGGTTCGGCCGCCCAGGCAAGTCAGAAAATCTGCTGAACCGTTCCGAGGCCGAGACCGTTCCAATAAGGACGCAGCCAACCGCGGGGGACGCCAGACCCCCGCCGCACAGCAAAATGAGAACAGCTCTTTGAATAGCCTTATGCCCGTTTTTATTCCGCTCAGCTGCACAGGGCTACCCAATCGCGTCGCACCAAGGAAAACCCGGGATTGCCGGTGTGAGGAGAAGGAAGGTTTTCGAGAAGTCCCCATTGTTACGATCCGCTCCATATTAATTATAAGGAATATCTTGCATACGTAATGATAATCCGCTACGCCGCCACCGTGAAAATTTGCCCTGCGCAACACGGTGGTCGGACAGCACTGCAACAGGTGCAGCCTCGCGCTATTTGGCGTCGGCAAAGGCACGCCGATAGAACGCGGTTTGTTAGCGGCTATTTGGCTAACTACGGCCGGAGTGTTGATCTTGGAGATCATCCAGGCCGCCTGACCCGCTTGGTCTTTTCGCACTTTTTGGAGCCGCCAGCACCGCAAGCAGTTGGCCACGCCCGCAAGATTGCGAAGCCTCGATCAGTTGGCGGATTTATACCTTAAGCACTCTAACAACGACTTTTGGCCAATCTTTAGAACAGCGAGAATCGCAATGTCCGGTACTCCATACGAAGTCGTTACGCTCAGCGGTACCGATACTGCGGATACGTTGGACGGCACAGCCCCCGCTACCCCCATATACTTCGTGGAACACACCGCCCCTGACTCGGCGTCTCTCATCGGCGCGACGACCACCGTATCCAGCGACTCTAGTAGCGCGCTGGGCAGTCGTTTCACTGGCGGCACCCCCGCAACCGGTGCTTATTCGTTTACCATTGTTCTTCCCCAAGCGGATGCGCCCTATTCCATTGACGCGTTTAACGCGTCCGGCACATTTGAAGCCGATTACACTGTTACCGGTGGCGCCACTGGTAGCGTGGTTGCGACCGACGCAGCGGGCAGCACCGGCGCAACAGGCACCGTCGGCTTAAGCAACATCGGCGACACGGGCGACACCGGCGCCACGGGGATGACCGGCGCCACCGGCGCCACCGGCGCCACGGGTGCGACCGGCGACACGGGTGCGACCGGCGCCACGGGGATGACCGGAGCCACGGGGATGACCGGAGCCACGGGTAAGACAGGCGCCACGGGGATGACCGGCGCCACGGGCGCGACCGGCGCCACGGGTGATACCGGAGCCACGGGTAAGACAGGCGCAACCGGCGCAACCGGCGCCACGGGGATGACCGGAGCCACGGGGATGACCGGAGCCACGGGTAAGACAGGCGCCACCGGGGCGACCGGCGCCACGGGTGCGACCGGCGCCACGGGGATGACCGGCGACACGGGCGCGACCGGCGACACGGGAGCGACCGGCGCCACCGGGACGACCGGCGCCACCGGAGCGACCGGCGATACGGGTGATACCGGCGCCACGGGTGCGACCGGCGCCACAGGCCTGACCGGAGCCACCGGTAAGACCGGAGCCACGGGTCTGACCGGGGCCACCGGAGCCACAGGTCTGACAGGAAACACGGGCGCGACGGGTGCCACCGGTGCCACTGGTCTGACCGGAGCGACCGGCGCCACGGGTGCGACCGGCGCCACGGGTGCCACGGGTGCGACCGGCGTCACGGGTGATACCGGCGCGACGGGTAAGACAGGGCTCACGGGTAAGGTCGGTGTCACGGGTGCGACTGGTGCCACGGGTCTGACTGGCGCCACGGGTAAGACTGGCGCGACCGGAGCGACCGGCGTGACTGGGATGACCGGAGCGACCGGAGCCACGGGTAAGACCGGCGCCACGGGTGCCACGGGCCTGACTGGCGCTACGGGTGCGACCGGCGACACGGGTGCGACCGGCGACACGGGTGCAACCGGCGCCACCGGAGCGACTGGGGCCACGGGTGCGACCGGCGACACGGGTGCGACCGGTGACACGGGTGCGACCGGCGCCACGGGCCTGACTGGCGCCACGGGTGCGACCGGTGACACGGGTGCGACCGGTGACACGGGTGCGACCGGCGCCACCGGAGCGACCGGTGCCACGGGTGCGACCGGCGCCACGGGTAAGACAGGGACCACCGGAGCGACCGGCGTCACCGGAGCGACCGGTGCTACGGGTAAGACAGGGGCGACCGGTAAGACGGGGGCCACCGGAGCGACCGGCGACACGGGTGCGACCGGCGACACCGGCGCGACCGGCGCCACGGGTCTGACGGGGCCCTCAGGGGGAGCGACCGGTGATACCGGCGCGACGGGCGCCACGGGCGCGACGGGCGCCACCGGAGGCACCGGGTCGACAGGTGCCACTGGCTCGACCGGAGCGACGGGTTCGGCAGGTGCCACCGGCTTGACGGGTGATACCGGCGCCACGGGTGCCACCGGCTCGACCGGAGCGACGGGTTCGACAGGTGTCACCGGCTTGACGGGTGCGACTGGCGCCACAGGTGATACCGGCGCGACCGGTGCCACTGGCTCGACCGGAGCGACGGGTTCGACAGGTGCCACCGGCTTGACGGGTGATACCGGCGCCACGGGTGCCACCGGCTCGACCGGAGCGACGGGTTCGACAGGTGTCACCGGCTTGACGGGTGCGACTGGCGCCACAGGTGATACCGGCGCGACCGGTGCCACTGGCTCGACCGGAGCGACGGGTTCGACAGGTGCCACCGGCTCGACGGGTGATACCGGCGTCGACAGGTGCCACTGGCTCGACCGGAGCGACGGGTTCGACAGGTGTGACCGGCGCGACAGGTGCCACCGGCGCCACAGGTGATACCGGTGCGACAGGTGCCACCGGCTCAACCGGAGCGACGGGTTCGACAGGTGACCGACGCGGTCGCGCGACAGGTGCCACCGGCGCCACAGGTGCGACCGGCGCCACAGGTGATACCGGTGCGACAGGTGCCACCGGCTCAACCGGAGCGACGGGTTCGACAGGTGCCACCGGTTCGACGGGTGTGACCGGCGCGACAGGTGCCACTGGCTCGACCGGAGCGACGGGTTCGACAGGTGCCACCGGCTCGACAGGTGCGACCGGCTCGACAGGTGCCACCGGCTCGACGGGTTCGACGGGTGTGACCGGCGCCACAGGTGCGACCGGCGCGACAGGTGCGACCGGCGCGACAGGTGCGACCGGCGCCACAGGTGACGACCGGTTCGACAGGTGCCACCGGCTCGACCGGAGCGACGGGTTCGACAGGTGCCACGGGTTCGACGGGTTCGACGGGTGTGACCGGCGCGACCGGTGCCACCTGGCTCGACCGGTGCCACTGGCTCGACCGGAGCGATGGGTTCGACAGGTGCCACGGGTTCGACAGGTGCCACCGGCTTGACGGGTGCCACCGGCTTGACGGGTGCGACCGGAGCCACCGGCTCGATAGGTGCGACCGGCGCCACAGGTGCCACCGGCTTGACGGGTGCGACTGGCGCCACCGGCTCGACAGGTGCGACTGGCGCCACAGGTGATACCGGCTCGACAGGTGCCACCGGCTTGACGGGTGCGACTGGCGCCACGGGTGATACCGGCTCGACAGGTGCCACTGGCTCGACGGGTGCGATAGGTTCGACGGGCGCGACCGGAGCCACCGGTCTCACGGGTCCGGCCGGCACCCCGAACACGGACATCCTGTTGCAGAACAATAATGGCCAGCTCGAAGTGTGGCGGATGAACGGCTCGGCGATCGCTTCATCCGGGAACTGGCCCAGTAACACCGAACAGCAACGGGCCAACTTGGTTCGCGATGGCGAGCGGCGGCTTCTACCCCGGCGATAGCGCTGACATCGCGCTCCAGAACGCCAACGGCTCGGTCGAAATGTTGCAGACGAACGGGACCAGCGTCACAAGCATTGCCCAGCCCGCCCCAGTTTATCCCGGCGCGACCGGCACCTCCTGGGGTTACATCAGGGCGACGGGCGACTTCTATCGCGATGGCAATACCGATCTGCTGTTTCAGAACGCGCTGGCCAGCCTGCTATCTGGGACATGAATGGACCCACGGTCGTTCAATCCGGGATCGTCGCAAA
Organism: uncultured Alphaproteobacteria bacterium; assembly: GCA_963778125.1. Taxonomy (GTDB): domain Bacteria; phylum Pseudomonadota; class Alphaproteobacteria; order Acetobacterales; family Acetobacteraceae; genus Rhodopila. The sequence goes on from CAVZTH010000044.1 coordinate 73,266, forward strand.
CCCCACGTCGGTATGGCAGATTAAGGGCACCGGTGATTTCTACGGCGACGGAAATCCCGACATCCTGTGGCAAAACACCGCCACTGGCTTGGTCAGGATTTGGGAGATGAACGGCACAACCATCCTCCTAGACGGCTCGGTCGCGACGAACCCCGGGCAGGCATGGCAGATTAAGGGCACTGGCGATTTCTACGGCGACGGAAACACCGACATCCTTTGGCAAAACACCAACGGCAAGGTTGCAATCTGGGACATGAAAGGAACGACGATCATTCAATCCGGCGTCGTCGCCACCAATCCGGGGCCGGCATGGCACATCCAGAGCACCGGCGACTTCAACAATGACGGAAAGACCGACATCGTTTTGCAAAACGAAAATGGCTCGGTTCGCGTGTGGGAGATGCAAGGAACAACGATTGCTAGTCGATGCGATCGTATCGCCCCCTGCGGGGATGACCGGGAGCGGCCACGTCGTGGAATGTTTTGGGCACCGACTCGATGCGATTTATCAACAGCGGATCAGCCAACGAGGTGCTGGCGGCGACACCAACGACGCCGGATGAGTTTGTCTTTAAGACCCCTGCGGCCGGCTTACATACGATCACCGGTTTCGACTTGACGCATGACGTCATTGAGCTCAGTGCCTCGAGCTTCGCGAACTTCGGTGCCGTCCAGGCAGCCATGACGACTGCGCCGGGTGGCTCGACGTCGATCAATCTTGGCGGTTCCGGTTCCAGCTCCGTTTCGCTCTTGCTATCGGGTGTGAGTCAACCGTCACTTCTTGCCAGCAACTTCGCGCTAACTTAGTTAGTTGCGGGCATACGCACGGGCCGCTTATTGCAAGCTGGACGGTCAGGCGAATCGCATGAGAGATTTGCCCGACCGCCACCCGGCGATAATATCGATTTGTTGGCGACATCCCGAAACTTGCAGTCTTCTTGTTGATCGAGGCAGATTAGCTCCAGCCTGGAGCAGGGGTGTTGGTGGGGTCTGCTGAAGAGTCGCGTTAGATAACCTGTTGTGGTCAGGTGCTAAAATTGCCTGCTTTGCTGACGGGGATCTCGGAGCGTCCGGGTCCGGAGCCGTCGCGATCTCCGGAGTTGCCCGGCTGAATTTCCTGGTTCCCGCCCAAGGAGCGTCCACACGTGCGAAGGGTCTCCTAAACCTTGCCCGAAATACGGAGCCGAAACCCCGACTAATCACCGCGAAGCGGAATTTAAAAATTGCTAGACGCCGGCATCATGGTTTAGGTCGGTAGGGCATCGGCGATGGCCGGAGACGCGAGACGAATTTCCGAACTCAACTCCGCGATAACCTGCTGCGCCGATTTGATTGATTTTGATATCAACGGACGTTGGTGGACCGAATCCTGACGAACACACGCCGCAACCTGATCATCACAGGCGCAGCACGCTTGATGGTCGTTGCAGGCATTGGGGATGCCTATGGTGAAACCGGCGAGCGAGGTAAAGTGGCAAAGACACTGTTGACTCCTCCTGTCGAGCGGGATGTCACGCTGCTTTCCGCTCCCATCGAGCTTGCCGGGGATTGGGGGCAAATGCTGCCTAATTCGGCGGAGCAAGTGCTCGAACGGATGCGCCATTCATGTCTTGATGGCGTGCGGCTTGTTTCAGACCGCCAGCCCCGACGGCTGCGGGTTGACCAACACACCTCCGGAACCCCGGCAGTTTGGCTGCATCCCGAGGGCAACGGCATGGCCTGGATCATAGTTGACGTCGGTGAGCGCGCGTGGTCGCAACTCGCCTACCAGTTCGGCCATGAACTAGGCCACGTCCTAGCCAATAGCTGGCAAGCCAACGCAAAACCGGCCGCGCCGTGCCAATGGCTGGAGGAGGCAATGGTCGAGGCGCTTTCGCTGCGTGGCTTGGGCAACCTCGCGCGAAATTGGAAGCAGACCCCGCCGTTCGCCGGCGATGCCGCTTACGGCGACGCCGTCCTCGAATACCGCCAGAACATCGTCGAACGGTATGGCAAACTCGCCGCCGAACAGGGAGCCATTGGGGATTTCAGCACCTGGTTTGACCGCCACCGGAGCGAGATCGAAGCGGGAGGCGGCCTGAACCCCTTCGCCCAGGCGGTGTCGCTGATATTACTGGCCCGATATGAGGCGGAGCCCGGCTGCATCGAGGCAGTGGGCGCACTGAACCGGTGGCCGGGCCGTACCTGGTGTTCCCATCGCGGAATATCTTAACACGTGGGAGGCCAGCTGTGTCGAACTGCAGGCGTCGCCCGCATTGCCGGCTTATCTGCGAGAAGCTCTGCGGATTGTCTGACGTCCGCCGCGGCTATCAATGCGGCACCTGACAGCGGCTCGAACGAACCTCGCCGCGGCGGGATCAATGTAGACGATTTCATTTCGATCAACCCCTTAACACCATCAGCGGGCCTCCATGGCCGGCAGAAGCAGCGAGATCCAGCGATGACAACAATCGGCCTGTGCATGATCGTCAAGAACGAGTCCAAGGTGATCACACGGTGCCTGGACAGCGTACGTCCGCTTGTCGACTACGTGCTGATCGAAGACACCGGCTCCACCGACGGCACGCAACAGCTCATCACCGACTGGCTAGAGCGAGCGGCCATGCCAGGGATGGTGATCGAGGAGCCTTGGCGTGATTTCGCGTATAACCGGTCCCACGTCCTGGTGAAGCTGCGTGAGCTGGAGCAAATTGACTACGCCCTGATTATAGACGCTGACGACCTGTTGGTGCTTCCCAAGGATTTTGATCCCGCGGCCTTCAAGGCAGGCATGCGGGACGACTTGTATGACGTGCAGATCCGCCACGGCGGGTCTCGCTTCTATCGCCCGCAAATATGCGCCAACAAGCTGCCGTTTTGCTTCAAGGCGGTATTACATGAATATTTGGAAGCCCCCGCGGGTCCGCTTTCGCGCAGCAGCGCCGAGGGGTTTTATATCGAGACCGGCCGAGGGGGCGCCCGAAACGAGAATCCGGCTAAATATCAGGACGATGCCGCGATGCTCGCCAAGGCCCTCCTGACAGAAACCGAGCCGTTCCTGATCTCCCGCTACACGTTCTATCTTGCCCAGAGCTATCGGGATTGTGGGGAGCGTGAAAAAGCGCTGGTGCATTATCTGAAGCGAGCGGACCTTGGCTTTTGGGCCGAAGAAGTTTTTGAAAGCCTATACGAGGCGGCAAAATTGCAGGAGGCACTCGGTTTTTCCGTCGAGGAGGTGATCGCGACCTATCTTCGAGCAACCGAGGCGGCGCCCACGCGGGCCGAGGCCCTGCATGGCGCCGCCCGTTTCTGCCGGTCTAAGGGACGCAACGAAGAGGGCTATCAATATGCCAAGCGGGGATGTGATATCTCTATGCCGGCCGGCGGTTTGTTCGTTGAAAGCTGGGTCTACGCGTATGGTCTTTTTGATGAGCTGGCAATCAACGGTTATTGGTCGGGACATCACCGCGAGGCGCTCGACGCTTGCCTTCGCCTGCTTGCGGGCAGCGCACTACCGGCTGATCAGCGTGAACGCGTGGGCCAGAACGCGCGCTTTTCGCTCGAAAAGCTTCCCGGCCACCGTGACCGCGACCTTGGTTCGCTCGGACAATCGAATTTGGTGGATCAGCATGCCCTGCTAGCCGAGCGTCAGTTGCGATCGCGGGTATTCGGGACGCCCCGTGTCATGGTGGCGATCCTGGCGAAACAGAAGGAGCGGATGTTGCCGCTGTACCTCGAGTGCATCGAAGCGCTGGATTACCCCAAGTCTTCGATCGTGCTTTATGTTCGGACCAACAACAACACCGATGGGACGGAACGCATTCTGCGTGAGTGGGTCGAACAGGTCGGGCATTTGTACGCCGCGGTCGAGTTCGTCGCGGACGACGTGCCCGAACCGGTCCAGCAGTTTGGCGTCCATGAATGGAACGCAACGCGTTTTCGTGTCCTGGGCCGTATCCGGAATATCAGCCTGCGGCGAGCGGTTGAACACAAGTGTGATTTCTATTTTGTTGCCGATGTGGACAATTTCATTCGGCCCTGTACGCTGCGTGAATTGCTCGCGCTCAATCTTCCGATCGTGTCGCCATTGCTGCGATCGATCGAAGCGGGCCAGTTCTATTCCAACTACCACGCTGAAGTCGACGCAAACGGCTACTATAAGAACTGCGATCAATATCAATGGATTTTGAACCGGTGGGTTTGCGGTGTGATAGAAGTGCCCGTCGTGCACACGACCTATCTGATACGCGGCGATATGATCCCGGTCCTGAACTATGAAGATGCCACGAATCGTCACGAGTATATCGTGTTTTCAGATAGCGCCCGACAGGCGGAAGTAACGCAATATCTGGATAACCGGCAGGTTTACGGTTACATCGCATTTGGCGAAGACAGCGAGCAACACGTCGTGGACGGCGTCGAACGGGCACGATCGTTGCTGTCACGCGATTTGGATGGCAAGGGTGGCTCGAACCCCATCGCGCCGATACGCTCGACGGGTGCTCGAAGCGTGCCCGGCCTCAGTCAGGATGTGAGACCAGGCAAGCCACGCGTATTTGGCTGCTTCGGTCAACACGGCAGCGGCTCAACCTGGATGTTCAATCTGGTGCGGGAGATCTGCCGGGCGGAAGCCGTGGATTTCGTTTCGGTCCATCGTGACTTAAAGGCGAATTTACCTTGGGACGCCCCGGGCTCGCCGTTGATCGTCGCGAAGTCGCAGAACCCGATGGAGGACTTTCAATCCTATATCGTCGATTCCGGCGAACCGGCTGTTATCACGGTGCGCGATCCGAGGGACGCTGTCGTCTCATTCATGCAGCGGTTTCCCAATAGCCTGGCAACCAGCTTTGAAGAGGCGCTCAAGGCAATTGCGTGGAGTGCGGAGCGATTGGTGGCTCTGTCGCGGCTGCGCAAACTCCCCGTTTTCCGGTACGAGGACAAATTCATCGGCAGTGTCGAGACCTTCGACCGGATTGCCGCCATGCTCCACGTCATCCCATCCGAGGCTCATCGTGCGGAAATCCTGGCCGCGCTTGCCCCTGAGGCGGTACAAGAGAAGATCAAGCTTCTGGAAGCAGCCGGTTCCATTCGCGGCGAAGCGATTTGGGACAGGGAGACGCACTGGCATGCGAACCATGTCGGCGACGGGAGGATCGGCAAGTTCAGGGATAATCTTAGCATAGCACAGGAAAATGAAATCTTACAGCAGACGCGTGAGTATTGCGATTACTTTGGCTACGACTTGTCCCTTGCGGCACCGACTGCTGAATCCGCTGATCCGTGTGGTACCTCCTTGTCAGGCCCGCGACCGGCAAACAGCTCTTTTGGTTCGGAACCGTGCGAGGAAACACAAATCCGAGAAAAGTTTAGCCAAATCTACATAAAAAACGAGTGGGGATACGGTTCCGGGGTGGGATCCCTTCCAAGCAACAACACTTCATACATGAAATTCGTACAATCTTTTATTGAAGACAGCGGCATTAAGTCGGTTGTAGACTTCGGCTGCGGAGATTGGCAATTTTCTCGCCTTATGAACTGGAGCGGCGTAGACTACGTCGGTCTTGACTTGGTGCCTGACCTGATTGAGGCAAATCGCCAAAATTTTGCGCGCTCCGGCGTGTCTTTCGAAGTATTTGAATCGCTTGACGATGTGCCCGATGCAGATCTTCTCCTTTGCAAGGACGTCTTTCAGCACTTGTCAAATGACACCATCACAAAATACCTTGCAGTATTCAAGCAGAGATTTAGATTTCTGCTGATCACGAACGACGACCAGCCGGATACTCTCGTGAACGGTGAAATTGAGGCTGGCGGATGGCGTCCCATTCGCCTCGACCGTCCGCCCTTCGCCGAGCGGGCGCCGATCCTTTTATCATGGACGGTAACCGAGGGGGGATGGATACCCACGCACAAAGCGGCGTGCCTTATCAACGGAAATAGCGATGGCGTGTTTTTGCCCTCCACGGCCGAATTTACAACATTAGGGGACAACCATGCGCGGCATCCAGATAGCAATTGCGTTTCAAATGGGGTCCAACATGCGGCACTTGTGGACGACCTGCCGCACACCAACTACGGGGTCAGCCCGAGAAGTCATATCGACGGGTGCGTGACGGAATTGGAATACGACGCTGCCGAGCATCCCCTGGCAAGCGATCCTGCAAGCTTCCATGTGGCAGCGTCCGCTGCCTCGGCCGACCTCGTACGCATGTTCATGAGTTGCGAGACAATGCCGTTCCCGGACGAGGCAAGGTCGGGGTTGCATCGACGACTTGACGAGCCCCCTGCTGTCCAACTTCGTCTACCGGCGCAGTCAGTTGCAGCCCAACACCGTCACAGCCAAATCTCTGCTGCGGGGCGCGATGCCGAGGCGGGACATCAAGTCAGCGGCTTGGGTGATTCCTCTGACCCGATGGTCTCCGGGTCCGCGGGGAAACGATTTATCCGTCTGAAAGAGTTCCGACCTTGCAGCACGATAATTGAAACACCGTCAGACTCGTATGTTGCGGCACGCAACTCATCCCTGATCCGCCAACCCTACAAGATCACGACGGACCAAGACGGATTCATTCTTCCACGCTCAGGCGGCCGGACCCACGGCCGGAAGATCGTGGTCATCGGTGATAGCGTCGTTGAAAGCATGTACGTTGAACCTGATCATCGGTTTTGCTCGAGGCTAGAGGACATACTATGCGACGAGCTGGGGCTTGAGATATCGGTCTTAAATGGTGGCTATGGTGGGACCACCATCCTCCATTCGCTAAATGTCTTTCTTAATAAGCTCATTCCGATAAGGCCCGCGGCTGTAATCCTGATGACAGGGATTGTGGACGTGGATGTCGCCTATTTGAAGGCGAGTTACTGGAGCCACGATTGCTGGGTTGAACCGATTGTTGATGCAACTGCAACCAACACTTGGCGGGACAATGAAAACCTCCTGTGCCCATCTTTCGACGACCGTATGAAGATGCTAACCATGTTTGCCACTGCGGCGAGGCTTTTCAATATTTCGGTGGGATATGCTACGGTGCCGCATCGGCAGGTGTTCAGCGGAGAATATGTACAGAAGGCATTCAGCAACAAGGCGGACTTCGATCGTCAGGTTGATGCTAGAAAGCAGATGAATGATGTTACACGACGCTCCGCCATCAGTGCTGGAATCCCGCTTTTCGATCTGGAACTTGAGTTAGGCGCGCGGTCGGACATTTTCCATGACATGTTCCACTTAAATCCGCTGGGCAGCGAAGCAGTTGCTCGGGCATTCGTCAAATGTGGAATAGAAGAATGGCTGGGAGTCAGAGAAGTATCGGCAGACGCCTCAGTCCAATACTGCCAGCGTTCGGCAATACGGAGTATTGCCCCCCCCTGCGACACTCTCGCGACGCTGGAGCAAATTCATTTGATCAATCTCGACCGCAGCACGGACCGATTGGCAAAATTTAATGATTGTAATTCCCATCTTGACAATATCCTGAGAATATCAGCCGTAGATGGAGCGGTAGTGAACCGGAAGGAATTGGTAACGGACGGAACTATTACGGAGGGCCTCTCCTATACACCGAGTGCATTGGGATGTGCTCTATCCCACATCGGTTTGTGGAAGAAGGCGAGTTCGGAAAATAAAGTGGTTACGATAATGGAGGATGATACTATTTGCTGTCCTAATTTTCGCGAAGAATCGGTGCGAATAGCATCAAGCTTGCCGGCAGACTGGGATATAATTCAGTGGGGTTATATTTTCGATCCACTCTTTTTATGGGTCGATTTCGGCTTTTCAAAAGCCAATCTCAGAATTCTATGACAACCGTGTCTTCGGGGACTATCGAAGATTCCGATACGAGAATGTCACCTCGACCGCAGTCAAGCTTGTGCACTCATTTGGCTTACAGGCTTATTCCGTGTCGCCTAAAGGAGCGCGCGCCTTGCTGAAATGTTGTCTACCCCTCAGGAAGAGACGGATCCCGTTTCCCGGAACCTGCATTGTCAACGACGACCTCGGGATAGACACGGCGATGTGCGCTGCTTATGGCTCTATGCAGGCCTTTATCTGTATCCCACCCTTGGTTGTTCAGGACGAGCGACAAGCGTCTACCATTGGGCCGAGGGACCGGCGATAGGTTCGCTCGCACGCCAGCGATCAGGGCAGTTGGGTAAGCCTTTCTCCCAGCAAATCGAAGAACCGGGGGGCGTCAAGGGTTTCCAGAACGATGGCATTAATAGGGTCATTGGAGCGGCCCCATCGGTCGATCACGGTGCGGCCTCGGCTCGGGCCGGGTCCGAGGTCCATTCGAATGGAGCAAGGGCGGGTGGTAAAGAGGTCGGGACGTACCAGCCAGGCGACGGTGCAGGGGTCGTGCAACGGCGATCCCCCGAGACGGAGGGATGGGGGAACTGTGGCCTGAATATCGCAGGCCGTCTTGAGGCATCGGCCGTTGCCGAGGGCGCGCCAGGCATCTAAGCGGGCTGGTGTCACGAGCGCCTGAGCGGTGAGTTCCAGGGTCGCGAAAACCACCGGGCGGCCGCATTGCAGCAGGACGGCGACAGCTTCCGGATCGCTCCAGGCATTGAACTCCGCGCCTTGTGTGACGTTCCCCTCGCCCCAGGCGCCACTCATGAGGACGATCTGCGCAACGTTGGCGGCGACTGTGGGTTCGGTGGTCAGGGCGAGGGCGAGATTGGTGGCGGGACCTATACCGACCAGGGTGACCGGTTCGGGGGCTGTCCGCAGCGTCCGGCGGATGGCATCGGCGGCGAGTTCGGCGGCCGGTGGGGCACCGTCCGGCAGTTCGATGCCGCCGAGGCCGTTCTCGCCGTGAATCGTTATCGCGCTGGCGAAGGCACCGAGTAGCGGACGGTCAGCGCCGGCGTAGACCGGGGTTTTCGAGCCAGCCAGCGTGGTGAGCGCGCATGCATTGCGCAGCGTGTGCATCAGCCCGACATTACCGCCAGCCACGGTGATGGCGAGGACCGTCAGTTCAGGCGAGGCGAGCGCCAAGAGGATGGCGAGCGCGTCGTCTGTGCCGGGATCGCAGTCCACGATAACTGGTATGGGCATGGTTATGGTCCTTCCCGGCTCGCCAGCCTACCGGCTCAGAAGTTTCACCGCCGCGTCGCTGACTCGTTGAAGCTCGCCCCTCGACGTGCCGGCGCGGGCACGCAAAGTGAGACTGTGCATCGTCGCCGCGGCGATCTGGGCGCGGCCGCGCGCCTCCTCGGGATCGAACCCGGCATCCTGAAACTGCCGCGTCAGCGAAGCGTCCGCGGCCGCTACCAGCATGGCGAGTTGAGCACTCGCTGCCGCGTCGTCACCCGCCAGGTCGGCGAGCGCGCAAGTGACGAGACAGCCGCTCGGATGATCATCGCCCGCCGCATTGGCGATCACCGCCGCGAAGAACGAGGTGAGACGCTCGCGCAGGTCGCTCGAACCTTCGAGCGCAGTCATGTGCCTGGTGGCGATGGTCTGCGCGTAGCGCGCGACTGCTGCGTCGAACAGCCCGCGCTTGTCACCAAAGGCCGCCATCAGACTGGGCGGGCTGATGCCCATGGCGCTAGTGAGGTCGCGGAACGAGGCGCCATCATAACCTTTGGCCCAAAAGATCGGGATCGCCCGATCCAGCGCAGCCTCCAGGCTGAAGCTCCGCGGACGACCCGGTGGGCGTTTGGCAAGCTTTTCCATAGCAATTGATATATAATTCCTTGAACCAGCGATCCTCGGTGCCTTATATAGCGTCTGCTATCGAATATGACAATCTGGCCCAAATCACAGAAGGCAACACCATGAATATCGTTTCAATCTCCCGCTTGTTGGTTCCGGCTCTGCTGGGGGCGGCCTTGGTGGCAAGTCCGGCGGTGGCAACCGAGTTGACGGAGGGCCAATCGGTCGTGACGCAACTCTCGGCGGACGCTTCCGCTGTGACCTACTTCGTGGACCGCCCTGACGGCTTCCATGTCATTGTTGCTGTCAGGGCGAGCCAGGATGCCAGCGCTGATGCACTACACCAGCCGCCGGCCATCCAATTCAGCAGCCGGATTCTTCCCGGGCAGACGATTAATGTGTCAATGCCAACGGCCGCCGGGCCGGCCGGTTCGGTGCTGGAAATAACCCGGCGTGCCGAACGCGTCGCGGTCGAGGCCAAGCGCTCGGTGGCGCTTGTCAACTGATCATCGGGGGGGCTGGGCACAGCACCAGCCCCGCCGTGTGACAATATCCGCTATCGCTTCCGGTAACGAGTCAGCCGAGGATAATACGGGTGAGGATCAATCTGACAGCTTCTGCATAACCGCCTCTGGGACATCGAAGTTCGCGTAGACGTTCTGCACATCATCATTCTCTTCGAGCGCGTCGAGGAGTTTGAGCAGACCCGCGGCGCGTTCCTCATCCAGCATCACGGTGGTTGTTGGCCGCCAGTCGAGCTTGGCGCTTTCGGGGAGCCCGAAGCGCGCTTCCAGCGCGTCGCGCACGGCGAAGAAATCCTCGACGCGGCAGGTAATCTCGTGGGCCTCGGCATCGCTTTCGGCGTTTTCAGCCCCAGCTTCGATGGCGGCTTCCAACATGTCGTCGGCGCTGGCGACCGACGCCGAATACCGGATCGCGCCTAACCGGTTGAACATGAAGCTGACGGCGTTGGTCTCACCAAGCGCTCCGCCGTGCTTGTTGAATGCGGTGCGTACGTCGGAGGCGGTGCGATTGCGGTTGTCGGTCAGAGCCTCAACGATGACGGCGACGCCGGCTGGGCCGTAGCCCTCATATCGGACGTCGACGTAGTCCTCGCCACCGCCGGAGCCGGCGGCCTTCTTGATCGCCCGATCGACGGTGTCTTTCGGCATATTAGCCTGGCGGGCCGCTATCACTGCCGCGCGAAGGCGCGGGTTCGAGGCCGGGTCCGGCAGGCCGCGCCGGGCGGAGACGGTGATTTCCCGGATAATTCGCGCGAACTGCCGAGCGCGCCGGGCATCCTGCGCACCCTTGCGGTGCATGATGTTCTTAAACTGCGAATGGCCTGCCATTGGGTCGCCGATGTGTCGTTTGGTGGATTGATCGCCGCTTCATACAGCGCAATGTGGCGATGGGGAAACGCGGCATCGTTAGACAGACATCGGTATCCGAGCCGATCGTCTCCTATCGAGCGGCCGTGACCGGGGGGCCCACAAGCGCAGGCATAAGCCGGGTCTTTTTCTCGGACAGCCGCCTGATCAGCGCAGGAAGTGCACTGGGAAGAACCGGCCTGCTAATAAGATAGCCTTGAATTTCGGTGCACCCCGCGGCAGCGAGCATTGCAAACTGCTCTTCAGTCTCAACGCCTTCCGCGGTGCTGTTTCTATTCATGGTAGTACAGAGAGCAGCGATGGCCCTCACAATTGCGACGCAGTCGTCGCGATTCTCTAACTCCCTGACAAAGGATTGGTCGATCTTGATCGTGTCGAACGGAAAGCTACGGAGATACGAGAGCGACGAATAGCCTGTTCCGAAATCATCCAGCGCGATGCGGATACCAAGTGCGCGCAAAGCATGCAGGGTCGATAGGGTAGCCTGGTCGTTCTGAAGAGGCACCGACTCTGTGATCTCCAGCTCGAGACGCCGCGGTTCGACGCCAGAGCTCCGCAAGCTGTCAACAACAGTACCGAGCAGCGTCTGATCGCGGAATTGGACTGTCGAGAGATTGACCGCCACCCTTAGATGCTCAGGCCAGGTGGCGGCCTCGAAGCACGCCTGCTGCAGGACCCAAGCCCCGATTTGCGTGATAATGCCCATCTCCTCGGCCACCGATATGAATTCGCCGGGCGACACCAGACCGCGCGTCGGATGACGCCAGCGGAGCAGCGTTTCGAAGCCAGTAACGGTTCGGCTTCGGCTGCACACGATCGGTTGATAGTGCAACTCCAGCTGCCCCGATGGCAGGGCACCTCGCAGATCTTGCTCCATCTGGTGCCGCGCCTTTGCAGACGTATCCATGGCTGGCTCGAAGAAACGCCAAGTGTTTCGACCGTCCTGTTTTGCGCGATAGAGAGCCAGATCTGCGTCTCTCATCAGACCCACCGGGTGAGCACTGCCGCCGCCAGGGGCCAGCACAATGCCAATACTGGCGCCAATAACGACCTGATGACTATCCAACTCGTAGGCTTGACTGATCACCTGCAGAATCCGCCGGGCGAGGACAGTCGCGTCAGCCGGCGCAGCGACGCCGACCTGAAGGATCGCGAATTCGTCTCCCCCCAACCTGGCAACCGTGTCTGTGGCTCGCAGCAATTCCTGGAGACGTCCTGCCACCGCGCACAGCAGCTTATCCCCGATCGGATGCCCGAGGACATCGTTGACCGCCTTGAAGCGGTCAAGATCGAGCCACAGCAGGGCAAACCCAGTGCCTCTTTCGGCCTGCGTCAACGCCTGCTCAAGGCGCTCCTGAAACAGCACGCGATTGGGCAGTTTGGTCAACGCGTCATGGCGCGCAAGGAAGACAATTTGCTCGTCCGACTTGCGGCGCTCGGTGATGTCCTCACAAGTGGCGATCCAACCACCGTCCGACATCGGTTCGTACGATATGGCAATGCTCCGGCCGCCGGCAATCGTCCTGATTGCGGCGGCGGGTTGGCGCCTCTCGAACACCGGAGTACGCGCCGCCAATACCTCATCCACAGTGCAGCCTGGATGGTTCCCCACTGACACACTGAGGGTAACCAAATCGCGATAGCTGGTGCCCGGAGGGATGCTGTCAAAATCTAGTCCGAACATGGCGCAAAGCCGATGATTGACAACCGCTATACGCAACGTGCTGTCGCACATCAGCAAGCCGACGGGCATGTTGTTCAACGCAGTGTCGAACTGGAGATTGATCAATCCCAGCGCCTTTGCCGTCCGGTCCTTGTCATGCAACAGATCCAGGGCCTGCGCCTCCCGGCTCCGCAGGTTGGCCTGCATCGTCGCGAGTGAAGCGAGCAAGCCACCAATCTCGTCGCTGCGTCTGGTGACAGCGATCTCGGCGGCATTGCCAGCCGCGACAGCTGCCGCGACGCGGGTGGCGGCGCGGATGGGGCGGATCATCAAATGGGCGAAGAGCAGGCCGAAGACCCCGGCTACTACTATGATCCCACCGGATAGGGTTGTCAGAACGGCAATCGAGGCCCTTATCTCGCGTTGCGCGCGCTCGCGATGGGCGAAGCCGTCGGCAGCAACTTGCTCCACGAGGTCGTCCAGCCAGGCCGTCGACGCCGCGCTTTGTCGTTCGATCACAGCCGGCATAGGAAGCGCCGTGATCCCCTCAGGTGGCGGAGCGAGGATCATTGCTTCGCTGAGGAACCAATCAGAGATCGACTTCTCTGCCTTATCGAGAGTGCTTATGACCTCTACATCGTGTGCCCGCTGCCGCACGATCCGGAGGTCTTCTTCTATGTCCAGCTTAGCCCGCTGAAGCGACTTGACGGCCTCCGGTGACCGATCGGGCCCCAGCGCCAGACGTTGATCCATCAGGCGACGCGCTTCACTTAAGGCTGTGGCGGCGGCGCGGGCGTAGTTCACGCCCACGAGCGATTTATCGTATAAGCGAACGATCTGATCCCCCATCGTGCCCAGCGCGCACGCGCCGTAGACAGCAAGACCGATGGAGAGGCTCGCGATCAGGCCGAAGGCGATCCAGAGTTTTTTACTGAGAGACATCGTTCAATCGGTGACAGTTATGACCATGCGCATGCGCGGATGAATCGCGCAAATGACTGTCACGATGCCGGCACGATCGAAGCTTACTGGGGTCGCGCTGCCTGGCGTCTGCGACCCGAGATCGAAAGCATTCTCCGGCGTCGAGGACATGACATTATGCGGCACGGTGTCATCGTTCAGGAACATCACGGGTTGACCGCGCGCTACGGTCATTGCTGCAACGGAAAACGCGCGACCTTTCTGCCGGACGATTTGGTCCGCGGCTCCTGCCACCGTCGATAACAGGGCCAGAATTGTGGTGGGAATGAGATAGATCGTGCGCATGGCCGCTCCTTGAACATTACCTCAGCGTGGTAGTATTGGAACGAAGGTCGAGCGGACGGGACTCGCCAGGGTGCGCAGGAAAGCGATGATGTCCCGTTGCTCCTCCGGTGAGAGGCCGAGAGGTTCGATCAGTTCTGATTGGCTGGGGCGGTGAACGCCACCTTGATCGTATTGTCTAACGACCGACTCAAGCGTGGGCAACGAACCGTCGTGCATGTATGGCCCTCGGAGCGAGGTGTCGCGCAGGCTAGGCGTTTTAAACGCGTGTTGTAACTTGATGGTGGATGGGAAGAATTGACCGCGCCCGATGTCGTCATCCGGCAGCCCGGTATCGTGGAAACCGTCATCGGTGAGGAGCCATCCAGTGTGGCAAAACGCACACCTTGCTTTGGAGTTGAACAATTCGAAGCCGCGCTTGGCGGAATTGGAGATGCTGCTTTCGTCGCCGTCAATCCATGCGTCGAAAGGAGCGATCGCCGAGACGAGCGTACGCTCGTAGGTTGCGATGGCCTTGGCTATGGTGGTCGGCGTGATCGTTTGGTGCGGGAAGGCGACCGAGAACGCTAGCTCGTACTTGTCGGTTTCGGACAAGATACGGATCACGCGGTCGATTGATTGATTCATTTCGGACGGAGACTCGATGGGACCCAACACCTGCTCTTCCAGCGTGCCGGCGCGACCGTCCCACATGAAGAGCTGGCCCCACGCGCTGTTTATAACGCTGATTGACCGCCGAGCTAATGGCCGCATGCCGTGGCCGATAGCTTTGGACAGACCATCGCCGTAGTCGAAGGCGGGGTTGTGGCAGGAAGCGCAGGCAAGCTCGCCGGCGTCAGAGAGCCGAGTGTCGGAGAACAGCATCTGACCAAGCAAAGCCTTGGCAGGCGTGTATGGGTTGTCCGCAGGAAAAGGGATGGTGTCCGGTCGGCGATACTCTGCTTTGAGCTGATTGAGTGCTTGCTCCGGCACAGGAGCCACCTCGACCCGACCGGTCTCGCCGACCAGCGCGGCACTAAGCGCCGCACCGCCCGCGATCGGTGTTAGCAGGAGGAGGACTGCCACTACTCTCAGGGCAGGAAACGTGATCATTGTCGGGATGGCACCTGTGGGATCTAGTCAATTGATCCCGAGTATCAGGACGATAGGTTAACGCCATATGAATGGGCCGCTGATATACTGCGTTTTCCGGCGCTTAAGGTCCTACGCGCCGACCTCCGCCACCATCTCAAACCCCGCCTTTACGAGTCAGGGCCGCCCCGGCGAGGCACACCGACTGGCGCTTCGGCTCGCCGTGCGGCAGAGTCCGGACAGCCAGAAAAAGGAAACGCCATGAAAATCACCGCGATAGAAACGTACTGGACCCAAACCCCGTTCGACATGGGCGGCAAGCCAAAGGCGTTGGGCGGGCTGAACTGGCAAAGCATGAACACGGTCTGGCTCCGGGTCATGACCGACGCCGGCATCGACGGCTGGGGCGAGGCGTTCGGACACGCCACCGCCGCCGGATCCCTGGCTGTCCTCGACACCCAACTCGCCCCCGCCGTGCTCGGTCAGGACGCCCGCGACATCGCCGGCCTGCGTCACCGGCTGTCGCAAATGTTCCACCTCTACGGCTGCAACGGCCCGCACGCCTTCGCCATATCCGCCATGGACATCGCCCTATGGGATATCGCCGGCAAATCAGCCAACCAGCCACTCTGGCGCCTGCTCGGCGGCGCCCCCACCGAGACCCTGACCTCCTACGCCAGCCTGCTCCGTTACGGCGAGGCCGCCCAGGTCGGCGCCGCATGCGAACGGGCCGCCACCCGGGGCTACCGCGACGTCAAGCTGCACGAGATCACCCTTCCGGAAATCACCGCCGGCCGTGACGCCCTCGGCGACAACGCGAGACTGATGGTTGACGTCAACTGCCCCTGGACGGTCTGGAAGGCCCTGGAAATGGCGCGCGACCTGGAGGACCTGGATCTGACCTGGCTGGAGGAACCCGTCTGGCCGCCCGGTGACCACGACGGTCTATCCCGCGTGCGGTTGGAAGGCGGCATCCCCATCGCCGCTGGAGAAAATTCTGCCGGTCTGCACGATTTCCGCGCGGCGTTCGAGGCGGGAGCACAAGATATCGCCCAACCGAGCATAACCAAGATCGGCGGCCCGTCGGCGATGGTGGAAGTCGCTGCTCTGGCCAAAGCTTTCGCCGTCCGTCTGGTGCCGCACAACGCCTATTTCGGCCCGGGCTATCTGGCCAGCCTCCACGTCAACGCCGCCCTGGCACCCGATGCGCCATTCGAGCGCTTGTTCGTTGATCTGGAGGCCAGTCCCTACCACGACATGGTGGAGGCGAAGGACGGCCGGGTGAAGGTACCAAACGGTCCCGGCCTCGGCCGCGATCCCGATATGGCGGTCATGCAACGCTATCTGGTGAGGGAGCCAACGAAATTCGCGGCTTAACCACCGGAATGAGCTAATCGCGAACCGGTTTCACGACCATCTGTTCGCGCGTGACCGCAGGCCGAAGCCGCTATACTGTGTAACAAAACAACTCCACCGGAGCAGTCATGTCGGACCCTGGCGCAGGCGCAATACCTCAACCGCGCGCACCTGAACCTAGCGCGTGGATGAGCGTCCCGCCGCCAGTCCGTCATAGTTACGGCCTGACCGTGCGGGACCACGGGTTGATGACGGCATTTGGCCTGCTGATCAGGACCATGCCTTACGCCTTTGCCCGGTTTGGCATTCTGCTGGCCTACTCCGTCGCATGCATCATCTGGATTATCGTCGCGTTCGGTGGCGCCGCCTGGTTCGGCACCCATATCGCAGGTGCCTTCGGCGTGTTGTGGTTCGTGTTGTGCGTAGTCGGCGTCGGCTGGTTCTGGGGCACCGTCCTACGCTACGCCCTGCATCTCCTGGCTTGCGGCCATGTCGCGGTGCTGACCGAATTAATCGTCCGCGGCCAGGTCGGCAACGACAGCGAGTCCATGCTCTCCTACGGCAAGCGCGTCGTCCTCGGGCGCTTCGGCGAGGCCAACATCCTGTTCGGCATGAACATGATGGTGCGTGGAATTATCAACACCTTTCATCGAACCCTGGACTGGATCGATCAGATGATCCCAATCCCGGGCCTGGAAAGCCTTTCAAGTCTCGTCACGATGATCCTGCGCGCCGCGACGCGCTACCTGGACAAGGTTATCCTGTCCTACAACCTCGCTCGTAACGACGGTAATTCCTGGGTCGGCGCGCGAGAAGGCTTAGTCTACTACGCACAGAATGCCAAACCGATCCTGATGACCTCAATCTGGATCGTGATCCTCGAGCGCGTATTGACGGCCGTCCTGTGGCTGCTTCTGCTGGCTCCCGCGGCGGCGATCACCGTCATGTTGCCCACCGGCGTGCGCGAGAGCGGCGGGATCGTGACGGTGCTGATCGCCATTCTGCTGGCCGGCACCCTGCGGTCGGCATTCATCAAGCCGCTGTTCCTGATCATGATCATGGTGCGTTTCCACGCCCTGGCCGAAAATCAACCGATCAACCAAGCCTGGGACGACCGGCTCGCGGCGGTGTCCGACAAGTTCAGCGCCCTGGGCACTGGCTTTGCATTGTCGCCGCGTCGCACCGGGCTGTGGTGACCCGGAAACACGACCCGTGGCTGCCGCTCCGCGTTTAGGGGCGACGCGAGTTGCCCAAGGACGCCGGCAGCTCCGGGCACTGCATCGCGGAGGTCATAAGCGGCCAGCAAGTGGCGCTTCGGACAACCAACCGACAGAACGAGCTACCAGGGAAACCGGGTCGAGGATCGTCATCGTATTGACCATAGGAGGACATCGCGCTGGCTGCCTGTCAGCCTACTGAAACACGAATTTCCCCAAAGCCTCTGCTTGGATGCATTCCCGGATCGCGCTACCTTCGTCGAGATGTTGGACGCCACGCACGCGGCACCCTGAACAGGCAGACCGACCATGGAGCAGTTCCGCAGCCACGCCGTCACCCACCCGGGCACCAAGCGCGACCATAACGAGGACATGTTCGTCGATCGCTCCGACCTCGGCCTGTGGGCGGTGGCGGACGGCGCCGGCGGCCACGATGCCGGTGAGGTCGCCTCCGAGATGATCGCCACCACCCTGGCGACCATCCCTCTCGAACTGACAGCCGAGGAGATGCTCGCCCAGGTTCGGCTGCGCATCAGCGCGGCCCATACCGCCCTGCGCGAATGCGCCGCCCGCAAAGGGGAGGGCTCCCTCGTTGCCTCGACGGTCGTAGTCCTCATCGTCCGCCACGGGCATTTCGCCTGCCTCTGGGCCGGCGACTCGCGCGCCTATCTGTTGCGCGACGGCATCCTGCAGCAGATCACGCGCGATCACAGCCTTGTGCAGGAACTGGTCGACGCCGGTGAGATCAACGAGGCCGATGCCGAGGGCCATCCACGCGCCAATATCATCACCCGCGCCGTTGGCGACCAGGCTGAGTCCATGGAACTGGACAAGGTTATCGGCAGCGTTGCCACCGGCGACCGGTTCCTGCTGTGCAGTGACGGTCTTTCGAAGGTGCTGGACGACGACACCATCTTGGCCCTGTTGGCGGCGACCTCGGTCGAGGAGACCGCCGAGAAGTTGGTCGATGCCACTCTGGACCGGAACGCCACCGACAACGTCACCGCGGTGGTGATGGAGGTGGCCTGGGATGAGCGGGAGTAGGTCTGCACCCGCCGCACTCGGAAAATATCAGATCCGTGGGGTGCTGGGCCGTGGCGCGATGGGCACGGTCTACGACGGCTGGGACCCGGTCATCGGCCGCCGCGTCGCCATCAAGACGGTGCGCCTGCTCGATCCCGACGATGCCGAGGCACACGACGCGCTCGCCCGGTTCAAGAACGAAGCGCAAGCAGCCGGACGGCTGTCGCACCGCAATATCGTCAGTGTTTACGACTACGGCGAGTTGGACGAAAACGCCTACATCGTCATGGAGTTCGTCGAGGGCCAGTCGCTCAAGCAATGCCTCGACGCCGGGCAGCGCTTTCGGGTGTCGGAAACCGTGCGGATCATGGAGCACCTTCTCGCCGGTCTGCAGTACAGCCACGACAAAGGCGTGATGCATCGCGACATTAAGCCCGGCAATGTGATCCTCGCCAACGATGGCCAGGTCAAGCTGGCGGATTTCGGCATCGCTCGGATCGAGAGCAGCGTCATGACCGTGGTCGGAACCGTGCTGGGCACGCCGGCCTACATGTCGCCCGAGCAGTTGATGGGCCAGTCGATCGACCGGCGCAGCGACATCTACTCGGCCGGTGTGCTGCTGTATCAGCTTCTAACCGGCGTTCGCCCGTTCGAAGGCAGTCTGACGGCAATCATGCACAAGGCACTGAACACCACGCCGCCGCGCCCGTCGGAGCTTGCCGTCGCCGCGCCGGCCAGCCTTGATCCTGTCGTCGCCCGGGCAATGGCGAAACAATCAGCAAACCGCTTCCCGAATGCCGCGGCCTTCGCCCGGGCAATACGCAAACTGACTAAACACGTGGGCGTTGTCACCGAGTCCGGTCAGCAACACCATTGTCTCACCCGTACCGCCCCAATCCATGACGTGCAGCTTCACACCTGGAGCGATCGCAACGAATTGTTCCTTGTGGGGTGTGGTATCGACGCATGCCGCCGGCGCTTCGGCGCGGGCCGCGTCAATCGCACCAAAAGTGAAAAGAAGCCCCAAAGCGCACAGATAGGGTGCCTGCGTCATCTTGCTGTTTCCCCGTATGTATTCCATCCTTCCCGCAAAGAATTGGTCTGTCAAGTTGTCACAGACCCTGCGTGACTTGGATAGAATTTTACGCTCGACGCCTGCCTCTATTATGCTTCGAAAGCCAAGCGCATCTGCCAAATCCGTCTGACTTTAATCACCAGGGCCCGCCAGCGGCCAGGGTACGTGCCGTTCGCAGAATGACGTTCACTCGGCCAGCCAAAGCCTTTTCACCCCGACGGCGCCACCGACAGCCCCTGCACCTTGAACAACTCGACGCACCCACCAGCCTCTTCTGCGAACGCCCGCAGGCACGCCGCCACGGCGGTAAGCTGCCCGCTCAGGATCATCGCCCCCGGCATCGGCCATAGATCTCAAAGACAGCCTGGTGGCTCATTCCGTTGCCGCTCTTGGAAATAGAAGGTATGATGGACACACGCCGTCGCCCGGCTTCGTCCCTCCGTCGTGCGGGTGCGGATCAATCTGATGTAGGGAAGATGCCTCTTGTGTTTGGCGCTGCCGCCATCTTGATTACACAGCCGTTTCTTTTGACGCTATGGCCGGGACGTGTGTGGACTGACCGCGCGCGCCGCGAATTCTTCGGGCGCACCTCGATCTTTCATCGCCACCACGCGTGCCTCAAGCCGGTGAACCCAAGAGGCGTAAGAATGAATTTGACGCGAGCTCGCACGCCGCCCACCGGGAAGTCCCATAAATTTCAATGAGGAAACGCAAATGTTCGAAACTCTGTTCACTGCCCGATCCTCCAAGAACTCTCGGCCTCGGCGTGATAGCTGGCGCCACATTAGCGGTTTGTTCCGTATCGTCGAACGCTGCCGATCAGATTCAGCCGCCACCCTATCTGACTGCTGGGATGAGTGTCGTTTCCGTTAGTGTCGTTTGGGATGAAGCCGCCATCCGGAAAGCGCTTCCATCTGGGATCGAACCGGCGAAAGGAACGACCGGCGGAATCAATATCACCTCCATTGAGCGAGCGTACATGTTTGGTCCCTACTCGGTGGCGTATTTCTATGTCGATGTCGAAGGTTTTGATTCACCTGAGGGGATCAAGGGGCGGTGGATGCTCGCAGGAGTCTTTGGCCCGCAAACCGAGCCATCCGCCGCCCTTAAGGCGTATTACGGTTGGCCGGTTCGTCCCGGCGCATCGCGCTCTGAACCCACCGCTGACGCGAAGCGTGCTATCGGCACCGTGAACGGACAGGATTTCGTCACGGTGGAATATAGATCGGTATCAGGGTCCTGTAAGCCAATAGCCGTTCTTCTGAACTATATTTCACTGTCCCCCGAAACAAAACGAGTTAGCGTCCTCAAGGCTCCAGTTGTTGGTGATACTTGCAAAGCGGAACTGGTGTCAGCTCAAGTCAACGCTCCATCGGGTGATCCGTTCTCTGACTATTCGATCTCGAAAGTCATTGGAGTGGTCGAAGTAAAGAATGGTTCTTCTGCCCTCGGCATGCTACAGCCTATTGGGAAGTAGCGGCAGGTATCAGGTGTAAGAAATGGCCAGCGGCAAGTCTGCTGGCAGGCAGGAGAACACCGGCCCCTGGACGTTGGGATAGAGGAAGGGGGCAGCGATCAGGAGCGGGGCCGCGTCGAGGCAGCCCTGCTCATGCTACTGCTGTCGTGCATTCTTCCGGATTTTCCGGAAGATATGACCGCAATGATTGCGTAACCGATCGACCAAATTATCCCTGATCGAGGAGCTCCAGAACGGGTGCGAAAGCGTCAATCGCAGCCAGATTGTTTGGCTGCGGCCATAGATGAACAAGGCTTACCCCCTCACGAGCGAAGGCTCGAAGGAGCTCAGCTAACCTCTCAGGGGCGTCGAGGGGGATAGAGGCCCATGCCGAACGATATCGGCGAAACTCATCTGCGAACGAGCCTTCGTATGCCCCAGGGAGGTCAATCAGCATCAACGAAGTTCTCTGGAGGGTCGTCGGGTCGCGGCCCACCTCGACACAGGCGGCGTCCACCGCTTCCCGCACTGGGGCGAGCTTCTTCGCTTCGTTGACGCCGAAGCCGTTCCAGTAATCGGCATATTGGGCAGCAAGCCGGAGCGTGCGGGGTCGCTTTGCCCCAATCAGAATCGGAGGGCCTCTTCGACGAGGCCCACGAGGTCGGAGTTCACAACCTTGGGCAGCGTAATATTTTCCATGAAAGTCAATCGCTCCTGCGCGTAAGAGCGTGTGGACGATCCGCAAAGCTTCCTCGAACCGACCGACGAGGTGGTCGAAGGGATAGCCGAATGCTCGAAAATCGGTCTCCTGATACCCAGCGCCCAAACCTAGAGTGAGCCGGCCGCCGCTGATCTCATCAACGGTGTCGGCCATCTTGGCTAACAGAGCCGGGTTGCGGAAGCTCGTGCAGGCGACAAAGGTTCCGAGCTCGACGCGCGTTGTAACCGCTGCCAGAGAGGAGAGCATTGACCAGCATTCCCACATTCCCCAAGGCGGAACGCCCGATATACCTGCCACTGCTGCAAAATTGTACGTTAGATGATCAGGTAACCAGAGCAAATCGAAACCAACAGCCTCAGCGTGTTGAGCCATCAGCTTGAGATCGCTCCAGCGACTCGCGTTGCCGTCACCGTGTTCTTCCAGAGGAAGCATCAACCCTATCTTGAGCGGGCGGGCAGTTTGCTTGGTCACGGTGATCCCCAATCATTTAAGTCATCTTCTAACGCGTTTCAGAGCATCTTGTGACTTGCTGTCCCGAGAAGGGTGTCTAGCTGGGGTCAAAGCGCGTTTTGCTCATCCGATGGCGTAAGGCCGTTGACGGCTGACCATAGCTTTGAGGAACCGCTGTTAGCAAACCGGCAAGGCGGGTAGCGACTGCACACAAATCAAGACTTTCGGAAACTTTCCTCGGCCCTTTCGGGCCAATGTATTATGGTTTTCGTCCCTATGACCGGAACGAAGTTGAAAACCACGCCACGTCGCCCGCCGAAACCCGCCGACAGCATCTCCGCGCAAATGGCAGCGGTCCGCCACTAGACAGCATAACAATCCCTTGGCAGCCATCGCCCGATGCCCTCCGCTATCCCCGGATAGCGACCTCGCTATTCCGACACCGTCACGGTGAGCCCAAAGATTTTATTCTTGCATTCTAACGAAAAATTGCCTATTGTGCGCCGCGAACAGACATCGAACAACAGCCCAAGGCCACCCACCCATGTCCCTCGCCAAGACGCTCCCCGCCGCCGTCCTGGAAACCATCCTCACCCAGCCTCGCCGGCACTCTTCCTCACCGGCGCCGCCGGCGACATGACCGCGGCCCGCGAAGCCGCGGCCCAGATGCTCGCTGCCTACCACCCCGAAACCCAGGACGAACTCCGGCTCGCCGCCAACGTCATCAGCTTCAGCTTTCAAGCGCTCGAAGCGCTCGGCCAGGCCGCCACCCCGGACATGCCGCTGACCAGAACCCTCCGCCTCCGCGGCAGCGCCGTCAGCCTCAGCCGCGAATCCCACAAAGCCCAGCGTCGCCTGGACAAACTCCAGACCGCCCGTCGCGCGGGCATCCCCGCCGCAACCCAGCCCGAACCCGCCCAACCCGAACCAAAAATCGAGAAAGCCCTCGGCCTGATCGAGGACACCCGCACAGTCACCGTCGCCGCCAAGGCCCAGGGCCTGACCTGGACTCAAGCCTACGAGCAGCGCCAGCGCGACCTGCGCATCGCCGCCAGCCTCAAGCGAGCCGAAGCCCGCGTCGCCGCGCAAGCCAACATCGCCGCGCGAAGCGCAATCTCCGGCCACGCGAGCCGCCGCCCCGGCCGTCTGATCCAAAGTCCAGCTCGACCGGCCCAGGCCGAAGCCCATCTTCACCCCGGCGGCGCCACCGACAGCCCCTGCACCTTGAACTGCTCGATAAACTTCGCCACCAGCCCCGACGCCTTCGCCTCTTCCACGAACGCCCGCAACCACGCCGCCGCCGCGACATTCGCCTTCGCCGTCCCAACCGCCTGCTGCACAGCGGTAAACTGCCCGCTCAGGATCACCGCCCCCGGCATCTTCTCCACATCCGACAGCAACCGCGGCCGCAACCCCGCCAACGCCTCCAGCTTCTCCGCCACGAACTGCTCATACGACGAGTCCAGGCTGTTCGACTGTATCAGTGTCGCATGCGCGATATTCCGCTCCAGCCACAAACCGTAGGCGCTGCGTGCCGCCACCGCGATCCGCACCCCTGGCTTGTCAACGTCGGCGATCGTCTTCAGCGGCGACCCCGGCGGCACCATATAAGTCGCCTGGATCTCCGCATAAGCCGCTGTAAACGCGATCTTTTCCGCCCGAGCGGGCTCGGCGCCGATCAGCCCGATGTCCCAAACGTCGTGGCCGGCTTGGTCCGCCAGTTCGCCGGGCTTCGGGAACGGCACATACTTCACCGCCACCCCCAGCCGATCCGCGATCGCGCGCGCCATGCTCGGTGACACCCCCTCGGGGTCGCCCGACTCACTCCGCCCAGTGACCAGCAGGAAGTTCGACAGGTTGATGCCGGCGCGAAGCACGCCATGCGGCGCAAGCTGAGCCTTGATTTCAGCGGTCATCTGAACGGTTTCCTTCCCGGTTTCTCCGCTCATGCTAGGCGGGGCCGCCGGCTTCGAGCAACCCGGACACGGTGGTGGTCGCGAGGACGCCATGCCGGTCACCACCAGCAGCGCCACCACGCCCCAACGCATCAGAAACGAACCGCGTCCACCGTGGCGATGTCCAGCATGCCGCTCGATCACTTCGGGCTCCTGCGCGCCGGCGATCGCATGCGCGCCATCGACGACGAAGCAGGGCACGCCGTTGATCCCCAGCCGGTGCGCCCGCAGATTATCGGTGTGGACGCCCTCGGCCTCGGCGTCGGAGGTCAGAAACCGCCGCACCCCGACGGGATCCATCCCGCACGCCGAGGCCACCGCGATCAGCACGCCATGGTCGCCGATATCGTGCCCATCGGTGAAATGCGCCGCGAACAGCGCCTCCACCATACTGTCCGCCCGGCCGTATCCCGAGGCATAGCGGACCAGCCGATGGGCATCGACCGAGGACGGCGTCCGCCTGATGCGTTCGAAACGAAACTCCAGCCCCTCATGCCGGCCGACTTCACCGATCGTCGCATACAGTCTACGCGCCCGCTCCTCGCCACCGAATTTGCGCACCACGTAGTCCGGGCGCGGCATGCCGGCCTTTGGCATATCCGGGTTGAGCAGGAACGGGCGCCAAATCAGCTCGAACGTGATGTCGGGACGGCGGCGCAATGTCCGCAGCAGGCGCCGGACGCCCAGGTAGCACCAAGGGCATATCAGATCATGCACGATCTCGATCTGCAGCCGGGCTCTGGGGGGCGAGAGGACATTCACACGGAAACTCTGACGCTTTTGCGGTGCAATGTCACGCGGCTATCACTAGATCACGCAAGACCATGCGCTTCACAGCGGCAGAATCGATCCGCGGTCGGCTGGTTATGCCGGCGCATTCATCAGATCAGGCCAGAACCGTGCCAGCGGCGAGGCGGCCACGACCGCTCGGACGGCCGCCTGATCGGCCGGCGACATCGTTTTCCGCCAAGCCTCCGCCGCGACGGAGGCATCGCGGAAAATGCCGTAATAGTCGGCATTTGCCTGGTGGAGGGTGCTCCGGGTCACGAAATTCTCGGTCTGCGCGTTCCATTCCAGACCGGCGAATGTGAGGATGCGGCGCGCCTGGGTTTGCGGCCGAGCGCAAAGCGCCTCGTACAACACGACATGGACATTCGCCTGAGCAGCCAGCGCCGCGTAGGCCGGTTCGTTGAATGCGCGCCAGCTCCAGGCATATTTCGCCGCTTCGGGCAGGGCGGGGAACGATCCGTCACTGATCCCGTGGGCGGCGGCGAAGGGACGTGTGGCGGCCTCGTCGAACGGCATGTCGGTGCCGTCGGTCCCCAAGTCGAACCGGCGTTGGCGAGCGCCGCGCATCACCGACGCCACCTGGCCGCAGGGATGCCGCAGGATGAAGATCGTGCGGCTGGCCGGCAGGGTGCGAGCGAGGATCGCCGCGCCCTCGGCCCACCGGACCGACTTGATCGCCACGCGGGGCGCCGGCCGGCGCATCAGGTCGGGGATACCTACTCGCGCCAGCCGGTTCAGCGGCGCCGGCAAACGGGCGGCCGCACTAATGGCTCCGGCGAACAGGGTCCGAAGCGTCAGGGCCCAGGCCGGCTGCCAGGATTTGGGAAAGAACGGTCGCTTGCTGGCCGAGCGGGCGCCGCGATCGGCAACCCAGTCCGCCAGCAACCCCTGCAACGCCGCCCCGGTCAGCGAGGCCGAACCGGGCAACGTCTCGTCCGGTTCATGGCGATAAAGCACGTCGGGGTGGCTATCAATGATCTTGGCCAGCCAGGTCGTGCCGGAGCGCGGCGCCCCGACGACAAGGATGAGCGAGGCCAGGGCGTCCGGTGAAACACCAGCCGGCGGGCAGGCTGACCGATCGCGAACGGACTGTGTCATGGCCGCGCGCACCGCACTTACCCCGCTCTCCGCGTCATGGTCAGACGACCCTTGACCGTTCTCGAGCAGGAGCGGCCGGCCGGCCAACGCTCGAGGAGACAAGTTCGCCGCACGGCGATGCTTCAGTCCGCGACCGAGCCATGGCCGCTCATTTCGTTCTGGTCAGATCGGTCTCTACGAGCCCAAGCTTGCTGGATCGGCGCTCGAGATGCTTCTGCCCGTTCCGCCCTCACATCACGTTCCTCCCGCTGCAAACCCATCATTGCGCAATCCGGTCGCTCGGCGCTACTCCCGTGCGCACGAGAAAACGACGCAGTAGAGCAACGCCTTCTTCAGTCAGCGGCGGAAGGTTTCCGTAGCGGGGCGACTTGCCGGGCAGACCAATAGCAAGGTGAGCGCGACAACGCCAAGGCAGGCCCGCGTCCGAGGCCGGAGTTGCGGCAAGCCGGTCGGTTGGTTTGAGGCAGAACGACCTTCGCCGGGCCTCTCGATGGCGGGGCGCACCAGGCAGTCGTTTCGTGGGGTCCGCCGTGGTAGAGGGAAGACAATATTCGGCTTATGAGGGCGAATGAGCGATTCAATCTCGGATAATCTGCGCCGCGTCCAGGACCGCATTGCCAACGCCGCCATCGCCGCCGGCCGCAAGCCTGAGGACGTAACGCTTGTCGCGGTGTCAAAGACCAAACCGGTCGAGGCAATCGTTGCCGCTTTGGCCGCTGGGCAAATGGTCTTTGGCGAGAACCGCGTTCAGGAGGCGGCCGCCAAATTTCCGGCATTGCGGCCGGACCACACTCTTAGCCTGCACATCATCGGCGGCCTGCAGACCAACAAGGCACGGGAGGCGGTGCGAATTGCCGACGTGATCGAGTCGCTCGACCGGCCGAAACTGGCTGACGCGATCGAGGCCGCCATCTCCCGGGAAGGACGGACGCCGGCGTTGCTGATCGAGGTGAACACGGGGTCGGAACCGCAAAAGTCCGGCATCGACCGGGATCGGGCAGACGAGTTCATTGATGCCTGCCAGGCGCGGTTCGGTGCTGCTCTGGTTGGCCTGATGTGCGTGCCGCCGCTCGATGAGGATCCTAGGCCGCATTTTACATGGTTGGCCGAACGGGCGGCACGGCATGGGCTGAAGACGGTTTCGATGGGAATGTCAGCGGATTTCGAGGTCGCGATTGCGTGCGGGGCGACTTGGGTGCGCGTGGGGAGTGCTATCTTTGGGTCGAGGTGAGGGCCATGGTGGCCGGCCAGGACGAGCAAGGGAAAGCGAATGAATACTTGCTGTTTCTTCTACGTATTGTCACCAACTGTTTTGGGCGAGGGGGACCCTGGGTGTTCAAAGCGCGGGAACTGCGCCTAGATGGCTAATTAAAACTTTTACCAGCGCCTCGCAGCCCGCCTGATCCCGGGCATCGAAGCGCGCCTGCAGCGGACTGTCCAAATCGAGTACGCCAATCAGTATCTGGTCGCGGATCAAAGGCACCACGAGCTCAGACCTGGAGGCTGCGTCGCAAGCAATATGCCCGGGGAAAGCATGCACGTCCGGCACCAGTATAGACTCGCGCCGAACTGCCGCCGTGCCGCACACGCCGCGGCCAAGAGGAATTCTTCCACAGGCCGGTTTGCCCTGGAACGGGCCCAAAACCAATTCCGCGCCACGGGCGAGGTAAAAACCTGCCCAATTCACCGACGGCAGGGTGTGGTAGATTGCCGCCGCGGTGTTGGCCAAGTTAGCGATAACATCGACTTCGCCCGACAGTAAATTGTCTACTTGAGCGGATAGTTCTGAATACAGCGCAATCCTATCCAGGTCCGGGGAGCAGATTCCAGAACCAATTGGGTAACTACGCATCGCCGCACCATATCGTTTGGCGAGGACGAAAACGTCCGAGCCAACACCAAGCACTCAGGGGCGGCCGGGCCGCGAACTGCCGCGGCCCGGGATTTAGTGGGTCGCTCTCACAGGCTCGTTTCCGCGCGCGCGTGCTTGCGCCGGCTCTGCCGTGATCCTTAGGGTCGAAGCGGCATCGCGAAGGATTGTCCGCATCTCGCGCAAGAACGCCATGCCCGTGGCGGTGCGCTGCACCAGCACGCTGCGACGATCCAACGGATCGGTCTTCCGGCGCACCAGGTCGAACTCGGACAGCCGATCGAGCGCGCGCGTAATTGCCGGTTTGGACACACCCAGCTTCGCGGCCAGTCCGCGAACCGTCTGTGCCTCGGTTTCCAGATAGCACGTCAGGAACACGCCGAGCTGGCGAGCCGACAAATCGGGGCCGTCACGGCGGACGAGTTCCACGATAGCGGTTCGCAGGATGCCGGCCAGACCGTCGCTGACCTCGTTAGTGATCATACTTCTATACCTTTCCTGTGGATGAGCGGCCGTCCCCGAACCGCAGCGACGACTGCCATCAGATATTGGTCATGCGAGCGAATTCGTGTCGCGTAACGAGATGGTGTACCAACCCGATTTGTTCCGGTCTTTATATTATAATAATCAAAACTATACCGAATGACGATATAGTGTGTGATTGGCATCGATTATGCGCTTCGACCGGCGATCCGGCACGGGTTCTCGGCGATGCCGCAACCGCTTCGTGCCGCGATGAGGTTCTACAAATTTTCGGCAAGAAGTTGCCATTATTGGCCTATTTGAGCGGCCCGGGGCAGCTTCGCCGAGGTCGTCGCTTCGCATTCAGGACGTTATGCCACAGAGTAAACCGACAACCGTCAGGCTCAAGTGATAATATGACGTTACTATTGCCATTTCGTATCGCTGGAATGAACGGAAATTTACCAATTAAAACACATACTAAGGCTGCTTTCCTCGTTCAAGGGTTCATACCTTCGAACCAGATTTGGCGAATAACGGCTGAAAATCGCTCGGTAAATCGTTTCGGTGACGCCGAAACGGTGAGCGGAACGGTCATTCAGCGCAGCGAACGGCCGCGCGCGATCGCGGCTTCTCCAAACCGCCCGCGCAACGCGTCGATCGCAGCCTGCGCCGCCGCCCGCCTCGGCGTGGTCGTGTCAGCTAAGTCACCTTGATCGGCGTCGGAACCGGCGAGCAACGGGTTAGCGCCGATCCCGATCAACCGAAACGCCATGCCGGTCGCCTCTTTGGCCAGCAACGCGCGTGCCAGGTCGAACAACCGGTCAGGCAGCACGGTTGGGCTGGATAGGCGCCCCGCCCTGGTTCGTGAGGTGAAGCGGGAGGTCTTTAGCTTCAGGACTACGCCACCGGCCGCCAAATCCTGTTCCTTCAGCCGGCGTGCCAGCTTTTCGCAGAGACGCCAGAGCGGGCGTTCCAGTTCCGCGACCGTGGACAGGTCATGTTCAAACGTGGTTTCCGCGCTGACCGATTTCGCTTCGCGTGCAGGGATTGACGAGGCGCGTGTCTTCACCCCGGGCGCGACGGATCAGGGCGGGCCCATCGTCGCCGAGTTTTCGCATGGCGTCTCGATCCTGCAGAGCTTGCAACTGTCCCAGCCGGGTGATCCCGATGGTCTCCAGCTTGCGCGCCAGGGCGGCGCCGACGCCGGGCAACAGCCGGACGCTTTCCGGCGCCAGCAGGGACGCGGCTTCCTCGGCGTCGATCACCGTGAAGCCGCGCGGCTTGCCCCGGCCGGCGGCGATCTTCGCCATCAACCGGTTCGCCGCGAGGCCGATCGACACGGTGATGCCGACCTGCCGTTCCACCGCGCTCGCGAAACGGGCCAGCACGACGGCCGGAGCCGAGCCATGCAGGGCCTCGGTTCCCGACAGGTCCAGCACGGCTTCGTCGATCGACAGCGGCTGCACCAGCGGTGTCAGTTCGTTCATCAAGGTGCGTATTTGGCGGGAGGCAGCGGTGTATTTCGAGAAGTCCGGTTTGATGACGACCGCGTCGGGGCACGCTTTCAACGCCTTGAACATCGGCATCGCGCTCTTCACGCCGTAGATACGGGCGACATAACAGGCAGCCGTAACCACCCCCCGTGTGCCGCCGCCGACGATCACGGGACGTGACTGAAGCTCCGGCCGATCGCGTTTCTCGACGCTGGCATAGAACGCATCACAGTCGATATGGGCAACGGTCAGCCGCAGCAGGGAGCGATGATGCACGAGCCGGCCGCCGCGGCAATTCGGGCAGTAGGCTGCGCGTGGTGCGATCGTGTCCGCGACGCGGGGATGATCGTGTCCGCGACGAGATAGCAATCGCGGCACAAGGACGGCACGTCAGTTTGGCCAGAGCCAGGCAGCGCCGCGCACGCCGGACGAGTCGCCGTGCTTGTTGCGCAAAATCGGGGTCGCGATGGTATCGCTGAACGCATAAGTCGGGATGCGGCGCGGCAGTTCCGTGTAAAGGTGGCTCATGTTCGACAAGCCGCCGCCCAACACGATGACGTCCGGGTCGAGTATGTTGATCACCACCGCCAGCCCGCGCGCCAGCCGGTCGGCGTGGCGGTCCATCGCCGCGGTCGCAGCCTTGTCACCCGAAGCAGCGCGGGCCGGCAGGGCTCCGGCGTCGTGGGCGCCGGGTCCGTCGCAGTCGCGCGCGAGGGACGGACCGGCGACGTAGGTTTCCAAACAGCCGTGCTTGCCGCACCAGCAGAGGTTGCCGGGAATCTCCACACCAGTCGGCCAGGGCAACGGTGTATGGCCCCATTCCCCGGCGATCCGGTGCGGGCCGCGGTGGACCCTGCCTTGCATGACGATTCCGCCGCCGCATCCGGTGCCCAGGATGACCCCAAACACGACGCCGAAGCCTATGGCGGCGCCATCGGTGGCTTCGCTCAGGGCGAAGCAGTTGGCGTCGTTCTCGACGCGTACCTCGCGGTCGAGCGCCTCGCTGACGTCGTGGTCGAGGCGGCGGCCGTTCAGGGCGATGGAATTGGCACCCTTTACCAGGCCGGTAGCCGGGCTGATCACGCCCGGGATGCCGATCCCGACCGTCGCGGTAATGCCCAGCTTGGCTTCAGACTGGCGCACCAGAGCGGCGATGGCGTCCACGGTGTCGTTGTAGGCATGGGGGGTCGAGATCCGCTGCCGCAGTATCTCGGTGCCGTCGGGGCCTAGAATCGCGATCTCGATTTTGGTGCCGCCCAGGTCGATGCCGATTCGATGGTGAGTCATGGGTCCATCCGGAACTAGCCGCTGCAATTCGTGGGGCGGCACCATACCAGTATGCGGATGGTTATCGCTATCGCCGTCTGGAGCAAGTGATCACTACTTGGTGGCGTGCCCCTTGAGCGATTGCCGTTAGGGTTCGCCGACGGACAACCCTAAATCGGTTTCCAGCCCCCTCTTAGAAATCGGCTCCGGATCCGACTGGCAGGCTGGTTCCGTATTGTTCCTGACCATGGACGAAGCCCCCTTGACCCTGTGAAACGCGCCTTCCGCACACTAACCCTTCAAGGTAGAGTCCCTGATGGCCGCGGTTGTGCCGATCAGCATGGCCTGAGTCGCCATGGTCATGATAGCAGAGCCGATCACTATTCCGGCCAGCCAGTTGCCGCCGGGACGCTGCGGCGGTGCGCCTTCCCCAACCTTCATCCGTTGCATGTCATTACCTCTCGGACCCTTAAATGGCTATCTACGGCGAAGTGAGCAAGATACTCCTCCGAACGTAAGTCCCGCCATTTTCGTTCGAGCGTTTGTCGAAGTCATCCGGTTTCGAGCGGCAATGTAATTGGCCTGTCCCGGGCCAGATAAATCCCAAATCCAAGCTGCTATCCGACGACCGTTTCGCAACGGACAAAATCTGGGCGTCCGGCCGCCAACATCCGTTCAGCACCGCTACGCCGATGGCAGTCTCGGTCTGTTGGACAGCAATGCATGCCTTTACTTCCCTTAAGCTGACGGCGATCGGCGCGACGTCCAGGGCATCGGGCTAACCATGGATGTTTTGGTGCGGCGAGCCGCGAGCAGTTGAAAACCTTCCCGACCGGCTTGCTTGTTCAATCGCCCGGTCGTACGCATCTTACTGGTATGAGCGAGACCCTGCTGGACGTCAAAGGCATGAACTGCCCGCTGCCGGTATTAAAGGCCAACCGGGCACTGCGTGGCATGGCGGCCGGCGAGCGGCTGCGCGTACTGGCGACGGATCGAGCGGCCGTAGCTGATTTTCAGGCATTCTGCCGCGAAACTGGTCATGCCCTGCTGGCGTGGAGTGACGAGGCTGGCGTATTTAGCTTCGTGATCCGCCGCCGCGCGGAAGATCCTGAGAAGAAGGGCAGCTGATGTGACCACCGCGTTGATCACCCATCCGGCATGCCTGGAACATGATACCGGGCCTTACCATCCTGAAACCGCCGAACGCCTGCGAGCCGTGCTTGCCGCGCTGGAAGCACCGGAATTTTCCCATCTGCTGCGGGAATCCGCGCCGATGGCCACGGTTGAGCAACTGAGCCGGGTGCATCCCCAGACCTATGTGGAGGGGATCCTGTCGATCCGTCCCGACCTGGGCGAGCCGGTGCAACTCGATGGCGACACGGTCATGAGCAACGGCAGTGCCGAGGCGGCTGCCCGCGCCGCCGGTGGCGCCTGCATGGCGGTCGATGCGGTCATGGAGGGATGGGCCCGAGCGGCTTTTGCGGCGGTGCGGCCGCCGGGACACCATGCCGAACCTAACCGGCCGATGGGCTTTTGCTTATTCAACAATGCTGCCGTTGCGGCGATGCACGGTCGTGCCCGGTGGGGGATTAAGCGGATCGCGGTGGTCGACTTCGACGTGCACCACGGCAACGGCACGCAGGCCATGTTCGCCGCCGATCCGGACCTGTTCTATGCCTCCACTCACCAGAGCCCTTGCTATCCCGGCACCGGCGAGCCCTCGGAACGCGGCATTGCCGATAACATCATCAACGCGCCGCTGCGTCCGCGTGATGGCGGTGTTGCCTTTCGCAACGCCTGGTCGAACATCATTCTGCCCGCGCTGGACGCATTCGCTCCAGGATTGCTGATTATCTCCGCGGGGTTTGACGCCCATGCCGCGGACCCGCTGGCGCAGCTGCGTCTCGAAACCACCGACTACGCCTGGATTACGGATCAACTGGTCGCCGTTGCCGAGAAGCACTGCGGTGGCAGGCTGGTTTCGGTCTTGGAGGGCGGCTATGATCTCGATGCGCTGGCGGCCTCGGTTGCCGTGCACGTCCGGCGGCTTATGCGGATGTGAGGGAAGGCGCAGGGGCGCTGCCCCTCGACCCCGCCAAGGGGCGGCGCCCCTTGGAACCGCTCTATAGCGGGATTGGGGAAGAGGGGGCTACGATTTGGTCGCCACGGCTTCGGTTGCCCCCTCCTCCCCAATCCCCTAAATGAATGGGATCAAAGGGCCGCCGGCCCTTTGCGGGTCAAGGGCGGAGCCCTGGCCTTCCTCACCAACACAAAGGCCGCCCAACTATGCCGGAAGACGATATCAGCCAGTTGTCGTTCGAGGATGCGTTGGCGGAGCTAGACCAGATCGTGCGTGGACTGGAGGGTGGCACGCTAAAGCTGGATGCGGCGGTGCAGGCGTTCGAGCGCGGCGTCAAGCTGCGCCGCCACTGCGAAGCCAAGCTCGCGGAAGTCGAGGCGCGCGTCGAGGCGTTGGTGCAGCGGTCGGATGGGTCGCTCGGAACCCGGCCGCTGGAATAATGAAGTCCCGCGCCGACCAGTTGCTGGTGGCTCGCGGCCTGGTGGAAAGTCGCACACGGGCTCAGGCGCTGATTTTGGCGGGGAAGGTGTTCTCCGGGGAGCGGCGGGTCGCCAAGGCGGGGGATCTGCTGTTGGAGGACACGGCTCTCGAGGTCAGGGGGCAGGATCACCCGTGGGTATCGCGCGGCGGGCTAAAGTTGGCGCATGGATTGGCGAGTTTTGGATTCCCCGTGGAGGGGCGGATTTGCCTGGATGTGGGAGCCTCGACGGGGGGGTTCACCGATGTGCTGCTGGCACACGGGGCGGCGAAGGTGCACGCGGTGGATGTCGGGCACGGGCAACTTGCCTGGAGGCTGCGCTGCGACCCGCGAGTTGTGGTGCATGAGAAGACGAACGCGCGTTATCTGACCCGGCAAGCGGTGCCGGATCCAATAGGTGCCTTGGTGTGTGATGCCAGCTTCATCGGGTTGGCAACCCTTTTGCCAGCGCCATTGGCGCTGTGTGTAACGGGCGCATGGGCGATCGTGCTGATCAAGCCGCAGTTCGAGGCCGGAGCCGCTTCGGTCGGCGGCAAAGGGGTCGTGCGCGACGCCGCTGTTCATCGTGCGGTTTGCGAGCGGGTGACAGAGTGGTGGTCCCGCGTGCCCGGTTGGACGATCGCGGGCGTAGTCGAGAGCCCCATTATGGGACCCGAAGGAAACAAGGAATTTCTTCTGGCCGCGCGTTTTGCGTGCGAACTCATAGACCAGCGCGTAAGATCGGCGACTTGGCGTGACACTGTTTCAGCGGCCGGAGCGTTTCAGCGATCCGGCGTGTTCCCAGCGATACTGCCTCGATTCAGACCGACTTCTTCAACACCGGAGAGGCTTTGAAGCGAACGGTCTTGCCGGCCTTGACTTTGATCGATTCGCCGGTGCGCGGATTGAGTGCCTTGCGCGCCTTGGTCTTGCGAACCGTGAACGTGCCGAAGCTGGGGAGGGTGAATTTCCCGGACTTCTTCATTTCCCTGACGATAGAGTCGATCAGATCATTGGTCGCCCGGTTGGCAGCGGCGCCGGTCACCTCCGTTGATTGCTGAAGGACTTTCGCGATGAACGCTTTGGACATTTAGTTTCCTTGTGACTACGAGATCAATCGGTGCGTTGATCCCTCTCATCTCTAGGTTGTGCAACATTTATAAGCGATCCGTCAACAAACTAACGCATCGTGCAATGAATTTTTTGACGCGAGGGAACTAACTTTATCTGGATATATACGTCTTTGTCGCTATGCCATGAGACGAATGTGACCGAGTTCCAGCGATTTTGACCGTCGAACGGCTACCATATGTCGCAAAAATTATACTGGCGTCACTAAGGATGTGGCATACGATTAATTTCTCTATCGCATCGTTAGGGATTGTGCCGGTGCCAAATTTTTGCCGGAGAACGCTGGCACGGCAGGGGAGCGAACGCTGGAGGGGTTCGCTCCGATCGCTGTTCGCCGAAGCGGCGACCCGTGGCTGATCTCTTTGCTGGGTCACATGTTTTGCGCGCCAGCCACTCCCCTGCTCAGCGCGTTGAAGCCCTAGCGGATATAATCCGATGGATTAGTTAAGCAGATAGGTGGGCACTCTTTCTGGCGTTAGCGGTCAGATAGCAGACCGGCGCCCACACGTCCCAGATGGCGTCGCTAACTGATTTTCGATCGGCACAGGGCCGACCGGCCGAGGCCAGAGACAAGGCCGGATCGGACCTAGCATATTGCCTCGGCTCGCGTCACCACCGACACCTTGTCCGAATTCGACTAAAGCGGGTGACGGGAATCGAACCCGCACAGCCAGCTTGGAAGGCTGGGACTCTACCATTGAGCTACACCCGCATCGTCTGGGAAACTAACGACCTCGAAGCCGTAGCGCAATAACGGTTCGCGTCATGCCGCTACGTGCGCCCGGGGCCACGCCCATTTGCCAACAACGCCAACAAGCGCGATCCTCTCCCGAAACAAGCGGGAGCAAGGCGTGCCAGACACCTACGACTACATCGTAACCGGAGCAGGCTCCGCCGGCTGCGTCCTCGCCGCTCGGCTGACTGAATCGGGCCGGTACAAGGTCCTTCTCCTGGAGGCGGGCGGCAGGGACATCAACCCCTGGATCCACATCCCGATGGGTTACGCGAAAACCTTTGTCGACCCGAAGGTGAACTGGAAGTTCGAGTCGGAACCGGAAAAGGAACTGAACGGCCGCACCATGTACCAGCCCCGCGGCAAGGTCCTGGGCGGCACCAGTTCCATCAACGGCATGATCTACATGCGCGGCAACGCCGCCGACTACGACCAATGGCGTCAGCTCGGTAACCAAGGCTGGGACTACGAGTCCGTCCTCCCCTACTTCCGCAAAGCCGAGGACAACGAACGCGGAGCCGACGAATATCACGGTTCGGGCGGTCCGTTACGTGTATCCAACCAGCCGTACGAATGGGAAATCGCCAAAGCCCTGCTGGAGGCGTGCCAACAAGCCGGCATCCCCTATAATCCCGACTTCAACGGGGCGAAACAGGAGGGCTGCGGCTACTACCAGACCACAACCAAGGACAAACGCCGCTGGAGCACGGCCGCCGCCTACCTGCGCATGGCCAAAACCCGCCCCAACCTCACCATCAAAACCAGGGCTCACGCCACCCGGATCCTGTTCGACGGCAACAAGGCGACCGGCGTCGAATTCCGCACCCCGAAAGGCTTGGAAACTGCCCACGCCGGCCGCGAAGTCATCGTCTCGGGAGGCGCCTACGGCTCTCCACAGCTTCTGCAACTTTCCGGCGTTGGTCCCGCCCAACACCTAACGGAAATGGGCATCCCGGTGGTCCGTGACATTCCCGGCGTCGGGTCCAACCTGCAAGACCACTTCAACACCTACTGCACCTATCGCATTTCCAAGAACCTGTCGCTGAACGCCCTGCAATACAGCCTGCCCTACCGCCTCATCGCGGGCGCCCAGTATGTGTTCTTCCGCTCCGGCCAGATGTCAGGCAACGGCCTGTATGTCGGCGCCCTGGTCCGAAGCGATCAGCGCCTGGAGCGACCAGACCTCCAGTTCAACATCTCCGCGTGGAGCACCATCGACCGCACCGCCGATGGGATCATTTCCCATCCATTCCCCGGTATCTCCATCAGCCCGGTACACCTCGCGCCCGAAGGCCGGGGCACCGTTCGCCTACGCGCTAAGGATCCCTTCGCGCCACCCGAGATCAAATTCAACTTCCTGCGGTCCGAAAACGACATGCGCGTGATGATCGCCGGCGTCCACATTGCCCGTAGCATTGCCTGTCAGCGCGCAGTGCAGAAACTGATCGTGGAGGAAACCGCGCCCGGTGTCGCCACTCGCACCGACGAAGAAATCGCCGAGGACATCCGTCGACGCGGCGTTTCCAACCTCCACCCAGTCGGCACCTGCGGTATGGGGAGCGGCCGTATGGCGGTGGTCGATCCGCGGTTACGCGTCCATGGGATCGGCGGATTGCGTGTTGTTGATGCCTCGATTATGCCTGTAATCGTTGGGGGCAATACCAATGCCCCGACGATCATGATCGGCGAAAAGGCTGCCGCAATGATCCTGGAGGACGCAGAGCCGCACGCTACGCTGGCAGCCTAGCGTCCAAGCCTCTGTTGTGGCACGAGCGCACATCCGGTTCATACATTGCAACCGACGCCTCCGCCGCGTGTTAAGGCTGCGGTTAACTAGGAGGCTTATTATGAATGACCGCGTTGAAGGGACAGCCCGCGAGTTTGGCGGCCGCGTGCAAGAGACCGTCGGTAACGTGACAGGCGATAGCAAGACCCAGGCGCAGGGCCTGTACAACCAGGCGGCAGGACAGGCACAGCAGGCAGCGGGTCAATTCAGCGACGTCATCAAGTCGCAGCCGATCACCGCCTCGCTTATTGCGTTGGCTATCGGCTATGTCCTCGGACGACTTACTGCCTGATCGATCAATGATCGAAAAAGGGGGGCCGTGTGCCCCCCTTTTTTTGCCCCGCTGACCAACACCGCTTGTAAGAGGTCTCTATGCCCCCTGCAATTCAGAAGTCCCGCGTCAGTGAAGGCTCGCCCCACCAGCTTGGCGCGACCTGGGACGGCCTCGGTGTCAATTTCACGCTGTTCTCGGCCAACGCGACGAAGGTCGAGCTATGCTTGTTCGATGACACCGGTCAGCGAGAACTCGAACGGATCGAACTCCCGGAATATACCAATGAGGTGTGGCACGGCTACCTGCCGGACGCCCGCCCCGGCACCACCTACGGCTACCGAGTTCACGGCCCATACGATCCTGGCGCGGGCCATCGCTTCAATCCGAACAAGCTGTGCCTCGACCCGTATGCCAAGGCCCACATCGGCAGCCTCAAATGGGATCACGCTGTGTTCGGCTACACGATGGGCAAGGACGACACCACGTTCGATGAACGCGACAGCGCCCGCTTTATGCCCAAATCTCGCGTGATCGACCCCGCTTTCACCTGGGGCCGCGAGCGTGCCCCTTCTATCCCCTGGGATCGCACCATCATCTACGAGACCCATGTCCGCGGCTATACCAAGCTGCACCCAGCGGTCCCCGAACATCTGCGTGGCACTTTTGCTGGTCTGGGCCGCAAGGAGGTCGTGGACTACATCAAGACCCTCGGCGTCACTTCGGTCGAACTCCTGCCGATCCACGCCTTCGTGAACGACAGCTATCTGCTGGACAAGGGTCTTACCAACTATTGGGGCTACAACTCGATCGGCTTCTTCGCTCCTGATCCGCGCTATTCCGCGGTTCCCGACTTCGTCTTTTCAGAATTCAAGGAGATGGTCGCGCGCCTTCACGATGCCGGCCTGGAGGTAATCCTTGACGTTGTTTACAATCACACCGCCGAGGGTAACGAGAATGGGCCGACGCTTTCGTTCCGCGGTATAGATAATCTGTCTTATTATCGTCTGATGCCGGACAATCCGCGCTACTATATTAATGACACTGGAACCGGAAACACGCTGAATATGAGTCATGCGCGTGTAGTGCAGATGGTCACCGACAGTTTGCGCTACTGGGCATCAGAAATGCACATCGACGGATTCCGCTTCGATCTCGGGACGATCCTTGCGCGCGAGGACCACGGCTTCAACGAGGCGCATGGTTTCTTGCAAAGTTGCCTGCAGGATCCGGTTCTCTCCGCGACGAAACTGATCGCCGAGCCTTGGGATATAGGGCCGGGGGGCTACCAGGTCGGCGGTTTTCCGCCAGGCTGGGCGGAGTGGAACGACAAGTTCCGCGATACCGTGCGCGCCTATTGGAAAGGGGACTCTGGCAAGCAGGCCGAAATGGCGACTCGCCTGTCAGCATCAGCGGATTCCTTTGCTCGCCGCGGCCGCAAGGCATGGGCAAGCGTAAATTTCATCACCGCACATGACGGCTTCACGCTCAACGACCTGGTATCTTACAACGAAAAGCATAACGAGGCTAATGGCGAGGACGGCCGGGATGGTCACTCCGATAATCAATCCTGGAATTGTGGCGCCGAAGGTCAGACCGACGACCCCGAGATCATCGCACTGCGCGAACGGCAGAAGCGCAACCTGCTGGCGACCCTCTTGCTGGCGCAGGGCACGCCGATGGTGCTCGCCGGCGATGAGTTCGGCCGCACGCAGAAAGGCAACAACAATGCCTATTGCCAGGATAACGAAATAAGCTGGTTGAATTGGAATTTTGGCGAAAAGGAAGTCGAACTTGCGGAGTTTGTCCGCAAAATCATCGTGTTGCGGCAGTCCTTCCCAATCTTGCGCCGATCCCGTTTCCTCACCGGGGAGTACAATTCGGACCTCGATGTCCGCGATGTCCGCTGGCTGTCACCCTCCGGTCACGATATCGAGGACGCGCATTGGAGCGATACCAACGCCCGTTGCTTCGGCATGCTGCTTGACGGGCGCGCCCAGGCCAGCGGGATCAAGCGGCCGGCTATGGACGCAACGGCGCTGCTGGTGCTGAACGCTCATCATGACGTGGTGAACTTCGCCCTACCCGAGGTCGTCGGCGGCGTTCTCTGGCGCTGCCTGCTCGACACCAACAATCCAGAAGATAGCAGTCATGAATCATTTCAAACGGGTGAAACTTACGAAATAACCGCTCGCTCGCTCGTTCTCTTCGTTTTGGAACCGGAAAGCAAGCGATCGGTCGCTTTGCGCCGCGCAATCGAGGGTTTCCGCCAAATGGCTGAGCGTCCAATCCCGATGGCGACCCCTGAATCCGGTCCCGAAACGGAACGGGCACTGGCTGATGCGCCCGGAATGACGCGTCCGTGAATCACCCGTCTGTCGTTATGCGCGTTATGCTGCAGCTGCGTTCATACGGAAGCCGCTGGCCGTGGCCCATTTGGTCAGCCTATTCGGAGAACGCCGACATATGCCATTCCCCACAAAGGACAGATCATGTCAGAAACAACCAAATCCGCTGAAACCGCCAAAAGGACGACGGATCATGCGGCCAGATCCAGTCAGGCTAGTATCGAGGCGGCGGGAAAGGCAGCGAAAGAGGCCATCAGCGAGACCAGCGAGGTCGCGCAGAATGGCGCGGACCGAACCAAGGAAATCGCTCAGAGCATGACTGAAACGGTTACTGAAACCGCTCATGCTGCCACCAACATGTCGACCAAGGCGGCCGAGCAGAGCCGAGAGGTGTTGCTGCTGGGCGTACGGACCGCGGCCGGTGTCGGTAGCCGCGTCGCTGAGATGGGCTTAGGCCGCGGGCACCATTTGATGTCGTCGGCCGCTCAGGTAATGGACATCTATCGCGATGCCTCGGAACGGTCGTCGCAACGCGTCCAAGCGCTGTTTTCAAGCGCTATGGTAATGAGCCGCGGCTTGCAAAGCATGCAGCATGCGTGGCTCGAGATGATGGACCACACGATGGAGCATGCGGCGCACAAGCCACAGGATTTACTGCGGTGCAAGAATGCAATTGAGGTCGCCGAGGTGCAGCGCGATCTCTACCTTGATGCGATCAACCATGCGTTTGAATCGACTAGCCGCCTGCTTGATCTTGCTGGCCGTACAGCACAGGATGCGGTGCGGCCGTTGCGGTCATAATACTTTTGCAGCATAGACGCGCTGTCGGATCCGCCGGTTCCTCCCGGCGATCCGCCAGTGGTTCCCGATCCGGACGAACCAACGCCGATCGAGGAGCCGCCCGGTCCCATCCCGATTCCCACCGATCCGCCGCCGGCGCCATTGTTGCGGTCATCCAGAGAACACCATCGGGACGCGCCGCCGGGGTTGGCGTGTGCCGCCACGAGATATGAACAGATACCCTACAGTCGAGGACGATCAGGACATGCCGCGCCGTGTGCCTTCGCACTTTCCAGCCTACCAGACGATCGCGGAGCATGGCGATGATTGCAGAAGGCCACCTCCCCTACCAATTGCGACCGACCACGGCCAACGCTCCTTACTAGAAACGACAATTGGTCGTTACGAATTGCCGATCGAGCCCGCGGCATTGCTGGCCAGCAGACCGAGACTGCCATCGGCGTAGCGGTGCTTAACCGGATGTGGCGGCCGGAAGCCCAAATTCCGTCCGTCCAACCGGTCGCATGGCAGCTTAGGATTGGGGGTCATCCTCTCCCTGGACAGGCCAAGTGCACCACGCTGTCCTGCAGCCGACGCCGGTCCCATCCGTCGTAGACCGCTACGCTCTTGCCTACCCAACGGGGGCATTGCGCGTTAGAACTCACTTCAAACAGCGAAGCGATGGATCATGGCCAGCTATCAGTACGTTTATGTGATGAAGGATTTGACGAAGGCCTTTCCCGGCGGACGAGAGGTCTTCAAGGGTATAACGCTGTCCTTCCTCCCCGGAGTGAAAATCGGCGTATTGGGGGTTAACGGCGCCGGCAAATCGACGCTGATGAAAATCATGGCTGGGATTGAAACCGAATATGGCGGGGAAGCCTGGGCGGCGCCTGGCGCGACAGTTGGCTATTTGGCGCAGGAACCGCCGCTCGACCCGACCAAGACGGTGGGAGAGA
This sequence comes from uncultured Alphaproteobacteria bacterium, assembly GCA_963778125.1. Classification (GTDB taxonomy): domain Bacteria; phylum Pseudomonadota; class Alphaproteobacteria; order Acetobacterales; family Acetobacteraceae; genus Rhodopila. Next base: position 115,067 of record CAVZTH010000044.1, read on the forward strand.
ATGTTGAGGAAGCTTTTGCCGAGCTGAAGGCCGCGCTGAACCGGTTCAACGAAATCTCCTCCCGATTTGCCGAACCGATGAGCGACGAGGAGATGAATGCGCTGCTCACCGAGCAGGGTGATCTACAGGAGAAGATCGACTCCCAGGACGGGTGGGAGTTGGATCGCAAGGTGGATATCGCACTGGATGCGCTGCGCTGTCCGCCGGCGGAAGCGCCGGTGACGAACTTGTCTGGCGGGGAGAAGCGACGCGTAGCGCTATGCAAACTGCTGCTGGAGAAGCCCGACCTACTGCTGCTAGACGAGCCAACCAACCATCTGGACGCCGAAAGCGTCGCATGGCTGGAACATACGTTGCACGATTACGCCGGCACCGTGATGGTCGTCACCCATGATCGTTACTTTCTGGACAACGTAACCAGCTGGATGCTGGAACTGGAGCGTGGGCGCGGATATCCGTTCGAGGGGAATTACTCGTCGTGGCTACAGCAAAAGCGCAAACGGCTGCAGCAGGAGGAGAAAGAGGAAAGCGCTCGGCAGCGTGCGTTGGCGGCGGAATCGGAATGGATCGCGGCGTCCCCTCGCGCGCGGCAGACGAAAAGCCGAGCGCGCATCGCAAAGTATGAGGAGATGCTGCAGAAATCACAGGAATTGGTGACGGGCGTGGCGGAGATTGTGATTCCGCCGGGGCCTCGGTTGGGAAATATCGTGATTGAGGCGGAGGATCTGCGGAAGGGGTATGGCAACAACGTTTTAATCGAAGGACTCAATTTCAAGCTGCCGCCGGGTGGGATTGTTGGTGTTATTGGGCCAAACGGGGCCGGCAAGACAACATTGTTCCGAATGATAACGGGACAGGAACAGCCGGACAGCGGATCGTTACGCATCGGCGAAACGGTAAAGTTGGGCTACGTTGATCAGTCACGCGACAGCTTGGACCCGGACAAGACTGTTTGGCAGGAGGTCAGCGGAGGCGAGGAGGTGATCTACCTCGGCAAGCGGGCGGTGCAGTCCAGGGCGTATGTGGCCGCATTCAACTTCAAAGGGTCTGATCAACAAAAAAAGGTCGGCATTCTGTCGGGTGGGGAACGCAACCGTGTGCATCTCGCGAAGATGCTAAAGATTGAGCACAACGTGCTGCTGCTGGATGAGCCGACCAACGACCTGGACGTCGACACATTGCGGGCGCTGGAAGAGGCGCTCACTGAATTCGCTGGGTGCGCGGTAATCATCAGCCATGACCGGTGGTTTCTGGATCGTCTGGCGACTCACATCCTCGCGTTTGAGGGTGACAGCCACGTGGAGTGGTTTGAGGGGAACTTCCAGGCATATGAGGAGGACAAGCGGCGGCGGTTGGGGGCGGATGCCACGGAGCCGCACCGGATCAAGTACCGGCCGCTAGCGCGGTAGAAGCCGACAAAGAAGCCCTGGAAGCGCCTCCAGGGCTTCTTTATCCGAGAAGGCCTATCTTAGCCAGCCCGCCAGAATCGCCAGCATCAGCAACGCAACGATGTTGGTGATCTTGATCATCGGGTTCACCGCCGGGCCGGCCGTATCTTTATAAGGGTCGCCCACGGTATCCCCGGTTACCGCAGCCTTGTGCGCATCGGAGCCCTTGCCGCCATGGTTGCCTTCTTCAATATATTTCTTGGCGTTGTCCCAGGCGCCGCCGCCCGAAGTCATCGAGATCGCGACAAACAATCCCGTCACGATCGTGCCCAACAGCATTGCGCCCAACGATGCAAATGCCGCCGCCCGGCCCGCGATAATGTCGATCACCACCCACAGCACGATTGGCGCGCCGATCGGCAGCAGAGATGGTAAAATCATCTCCTTGATCGCCGCCTTGGTTAGTAGATCTACGGCCTTGCCGTATTCAGGCTTGGCGGTGCCTTCCATTATCCCGGGAATATCCCGAAATTGGCGGCGGACCTCAACTACGACCGATCCCGCCGCGCGTCCTACCGCGGTCATGCCCATCGCGCCGAACAGGTAGGGCAGCAGACCGCCGATGAAAAGTCCGACCACAACATAGGGATTCTGCAGCGCAAAATCGACATGCAGATCCGGAAAGTAATGCGTCAAGTCCTGCGTGTATGCTGCAAACAGCACGAGCGAAGCCAAACCGGCTGAGCCGATCGCATACCCTTTGGTCACCGCCTTCGTGGTGTTGCCAACGGCATCCAAAGCGTCGGTCGTGACGCGCACCTCCTTTGGCAGATCCGCCATTTCAGCAATGCCGCCGGCGTTGTCGGTTACCGGGCCATAGGCGTCCAACGCGACAATCATACCAGCCAGCGACAACATCGTCGTTGCGGCCACCGCAATTCCGAACAGGCCAGCTACGGTGAAGGTGAAGATGATGCCGATGCTGATTACGATCACAGGGAGCGCCGTGGCCTCCATCGAGATCGCCAACCCCTGGATCACGTTGGTGCCGTGACCGGTAGTGGAGCTTTGCGCAATCGACCTCACCGGCCGGTACTCGGTGGCCGTGTAATATTCGGTAATCACCACGATCAGTCCGGTAATGGCCAGCCCGGCCAGGGCGCAGACAAACAGTTCCCACCCGTTCACCGATCCGCCGCCCACCATCTCCAACGGCGCCGTGAAGCCGATGGTGATAACGATGATAACGGCGATACCCACAACAGAGAGGCCGCCGGTAACGATCAAACCACGGTAAAGCGCCTTCATTATCCCGTTGTCCGCCCCCAGCTTTACAAAGTAGGTGCCGGCGATAGAGGTCAGGATGCAAATTGCGCAGATGCCCAACGGTAACATCAGCAGTGAGTCGCGGATTGCGCCGGTGAAGAAGATTCCAGCCAGCAGCATCGTTGCGACGATGGTGACCGCGTAGGTCTCGAACAGATCAGCCGCCATTCCGGCGCAATCTCCGACGTTGTCGCCCACGTTGTCGGCGATCACGGCGGGGTTGCGGGGATCATCCTCCGGGATGCCTGCTTCAACTTTACCCACAAGGTCAGCACCTACATCTGCACCCTTGGTAAAGATGCCACCGCCCAAACGGGCGAATATGGAGATCAGCGATCCGCCGAAACCCAACGCGACCATCGCCTCCAGCACTTTACGGAGTTGATCGTCGGTGATCGGGCCACCGTAGCCGCCGCGTAGGACGAAGTAATAGCCGGCCACTCCCAGAAGGCCCAAGCCAACGACCAGCATGCCGGTGATCGCACCTGCCTTGAAGGCAACGTCAAGTCCGGCAGCGAGACCTCGGCGTGATGCCTGAGCGGTGCGCACGTTTGCCCGGACCGACACGTTCATGCCTATAAATCCCGCGGCGGCGGACAGGATTGCCCCGATCGCAAATCCAATCGCGGTATGGATGCCTAAGATCAGACCTAGCAGGACCAGGATCACAAGCCCGACGATGCCGATCGTCATATATTGCCGGTTCAGGTAGGCGCGGGCACCTTCTTGGACGGCCGCCGAAATCTCCTGCATCCGAGCCGTTCCGGCATCCGAGGCAAGCACCTGGCGGCCGGTTATGAGGCCGTAGACCAGCGCTGCGAGTCCGCAGGCCAGGATCAACAGTTGCGCTGCGGTCATCCGGGATTTCCCCTCCTCATTGTTTCGTACACGCGAGACTGCGGCGTCACCCGGAATGCGGGTAGCGCTGTGGCCGCGGCGTATGCCAGACTCGCGAGCATCCGGCAAATCCGTAATCAACTTTTCTGATTACGGATGGTCGAGGGGGAGGTCCGGCGGTGACGAGTGCTCCAAGCTACACGTGTCGAGCGATGGTCACTTGGGCAGCCGCGCTTCCGGCTTGGCAACGACGGCTGAGATGGGCCACAAAGGAGCGAACTAGCTGGATATAGGCCATGACTGATAATCGTATCGTTCCCGTTATCCTGTCCGGCGGCTCCGGCACGCGGCTATGGCCGGTGTCGCGGGACAGTTTTCCTAAACAGCTTTGGGCGTTGGTTTCAGAGCGTACAATGATGCAGCAAACCGCGCTGAGGGCCGTCACTCCCGAATTCGCTCCTCCGATTATCGTGTGCAACAACGAGCATCGTTTCCTCATAGCCGAACAGCTCCGCGCCGCTGGTATCACGGATGCTCGCATCGTGCTGGAGCCGGTCGGCCGCAACAGCGCCCCGGCGATCGCGGCGGCAGCGTTATTGGTGGCGGAGCAAAATCCAGACGCGGTTTTGTGGATCATGGCCGCCGACGCGTCGATTGCTGACGAGTCAGCCCTTCAAATCGCGGTTCAGGCGGCGGCCGGGGCCGCTCGGGTTGGGAAGATCGTGACGTTCGGCATGAAGCCGACAGCACCAGAAACGGGCTACGGTTATATCGAAATCGGCGCGGCCTTACCGGATTCGGCAGGTGTCTATTCGGTAGCCCGTTTTTCGGAAAAGCCGGATACCTCGACGGCAGCACGCTTTGTCACTGGCGGTCATCATTTGTGGAATTCCGGAATGTTTCTCTTCACCGCTCGCACGTTGCTCGAGGAGTTGGAGCAGCATGCCCCGGAGGTCCTGCTCATGGTGAGCCAAGCCGTGGCGGACCGGACGGCGGACCAGGATTTCATTCGTCTTGGCTCTGAGGCCTTTAGCCTGTGCCCGTCGATCAGCTTCGACTATGCGGTCGCTGAGCGAACCAGTCGGGCCGCGGTGGTGCCGACGGATCTTGGATGGTCGGATGTGGGAAGCTGGAAGGCCCTGTGGGAGCTTGGTGTAAAAGACAGCTCCGGCAACGTGGCTTTGGGCGATGTGCTGCTGGAGGGGGCTGAGAACTGCTACGTCCGCAGTGATGGTGTTCTTACCGCGGTGGTCGGGTTGCAGGATGCAGTGGTGGTCGTGACTGAAGACGCCGTCCTTGCAATGCACCGTGATCAGTCGCAGGACGTGAAAAAAGTGGTGGAGCGGTTGAAGGCAGCCGGCCGGCCGGAAGCGATTACGCATAATCGCTGCTATCGCCCCTGGGGCTTTTACGAGAGCCTGATCCAGGGCGATCGATTCCAGGTCAAACGCATCGTTGTCTCGCCTGGGCGGCAATTGTCGTTACAGAGTCATTTCCACCGAGCGGAGCATTGGATCGTCGTGAATGGCACCGCCAGGGTGACCCGCGACGCTGAGATTTTGATTGTGCGCGAGAATGAGAACGTTTACCTGCCACTGGGCTGTGTGCATCGGCTGGAGAATCCAGGACGTATTCCGTTGACGCTGATTGAGGTGCAATCCGGTGCATATCTCGGAGAGGATGACATCGTGCGTCTCGAGGATGTATACGGCCGCGTTTGAGGCGACATCGGATTGACGCTTGGAGCTTCTCGATGATAAGCCGCCGCAGAATGCGAAGCTTCGTGAAAGCTCATTCGACATGCCATGTATATTCCGTGATCAGGCGAAGGGCGAGTTACTCGGTACAGCAGGCAAGACAGCAGCTACGAGAGTTTGAAGGCGTTCAGCATCCTGCCAGGCGATGCCTCGATTGCGGTCATGTGTTTTTTGTCCCCCCCGCCGCGGATGTGCTAACTCGCTATTACCAGGATATATACCCAGCTTCGTCCATCTCCTGGTCAAATGTCGACGCAGACTATGAACCTGCGAGGGTAAAGTTTCGTTCGGAACTGATCCTAAAAATTTCTGCGCGCTACGGATTCGGCCAATCTGATCGCTTTCACGAGAGTGGCTGTGCATTTGGCGGCACAGTCCTTGAGTTCGACCGGATGGGCTATACCGTGACCGGAACGGATTTGGACACCGGCGCAGTTGATCAAGGTCGTGCCCGCGGTAACGCATCGATTTTCGCTGAATCGGACATTGAGTTCTTTCAACACTCCACGGTTCGGCCAAACGTGGTTTACGGCTTTTATATGCTGGAGCGGATGGCGGATCCATTGTCCTACTTCCGCGAGCTGGCCCCATTGCTATCCAGCAGATCGATTGTCATCATGTTAGTGCCAAACGCGATGGCATTGTTCCCGACGGCCTATGGTTTCGATCATTACGATTGGTTCAGTTACCCGAGCAAACTGAATATGTATTCACCGCATTCGGTTTTGTGCCTGGCGCGGGCTGCCGGATATGACCTGCTTGAAGTTTCGACTGCGATCAGCGGACTTGAGCCTGAGGCGACCTCAGCGATTTCCGGGCCTCGTGTGGAAACTCCTATCACGATCGAGCTAAGGGAGCAGATGATCAACGGTGGACTTTTGGGGGAGGAATTAGCATTCGTAATCACGCCCAAGGGGTCTCCCGTTTCGAGTTTCTACGCAACGAACGTAGTGGCCGCGACAGACCGGTGCGAAGCGCAGAGGGAGCGTGAATTTCGCATTCGAACGATCGGCGAAACAGAGCCAATGCTTTCTCCTGTTCGGGGACAAACAACTCAGGAAACCCTCGAGGCGAGCCAAAGACACACCTACGCGAACTGGAGCATGGCCACTTTTGGGGCGCAAATCCCGATCCCAGGCGTCGTGTTTGCTACCAGTTTTCCGGCAAACTCGACTTGGGGAAACAAAGCCCATCAGAGTCTTCTGGCTGTCGAGGTCGAATATGTCGACGACCTTATTATCAGTATCCGTGATCATAATGTGGAAGGTGCGATAGCGGAATTCGGTGTCTTTGAGGGTTGGTGGACGGGTCATTTGTTTGAGGCCACGGAAAGGCTCGAGATCCGGAGGCCTATCCTAGGTTTTGATAGTTTTAAGGGGCTAAGCGCACCGCACCCGGAGTTTGATAGCTCATTCTGGGAGGAGGGGACATATTCAGCTTCTCGCCAAATGGTCGAAACGAATCTTCGTGTCGCGGAGCGGCCACGGATAAAACTAATCGAGGGTTTCTTTGCCGATAGTCTCGTAACCGATGAGGCCACAGCGTACAGTAAGATCGCCTTTGCTCGGGTCGATTGTGACATCTACGAACCGAGCTGTCAGTGTCTGCAATATTTGGCAAATCGGCTGTCTCATGGGTCGGTGCTGGTGCTTGACGATTGGCCTCATCGGATCGATATCGGTGAAGGGCGAGCGTTCGCCGAGTGGGTTCCTAGCGTTCCTCACCTGAAATTTGAGTTTCTGTTTCTCGGCACCTTCGGCCACCTCTACATCAGGGTGTGGCATCGTGATCGCCCCGTATTTTCCGACGAGCGTGCTGACGGGCCTGCCGTAGTGGCATCGTCGCCTGCAATTACTTTGGGAACGACCTCGCTCCGCGATCAAGCGCGCGCGGCTGGGCACAAAGCGTTCGGACGCATATCAAAACTGCTACGAAGTGATTGATCCGACCCCCAGGCTCGTGGATCAAATGATATCGCTCGATCCTGAGCCTAGCAAACCGATTGATCTATAATAATCCAGCCTGTCTTTATGCAGGAAGAAGCCATTTGAGTTCGATGACAGCTGATCAGCCAGGACCACATGGTCAACCACAAAATCCGCGTAGCAGTAGCCAAGCGGAGACGAGACAGGCAACCACGTCGGCGTTTCGGTTAGCGCCTTCGATCATGATGAGTGGCTTATGGAGGCGGAGCGTTTGGACGGCACCCGCGAGCACCGCGGCCTCAAACCCCTCGACGTCGATCTTCATCGCCGTTATATTAGAGACGTCGATGTCGAACGGATACTTCGGCAGGACGTCATCCAATCGCTCCGTGTGCCATGTGACTTCGGTGAATTGGAGACGCGGTGAGTTCAGACCGGGATGATCGTGCACCATGTGTTGCACGAGATTTTCTGGCAGTGCCCAGTCGATCTCAGCTTCCATTGCAGCAGAGCTGAGAGCACTGATCCCGATCCCCTCTATCACCGGAATAATGAAACGAGTTCGAGCTATCAGTCGAGCCCAAACCTAAATGGATAAAATCGAACAGGGCCGGCCGCATCTCCTTGATTCGCAATAAGCATGGCCGATGCCAGGGATTTGGTTCGAACGACAGGATCTTGGATGTGGCGCCGGCCGCCCAGATGCTAGCGGCCGCGTATCCATAGTTGGCGCCAATGTCTAGAATTGTGCCCGCGTCTTGGTGGAAATGTTTGAAGACCATGAACTCCGGTTCGGAGAGCTCCGCTCGCCCGAGGATCTCGGGAATCCAATTAGCGTTGCTATCGACCTTGACGTCTTCAAACGGGATCGACGTGTCCTTGCTTCGCTCGCCCATGACAAAATATCGCGCAATGGCGCTTGAGATGAGCTGCCGACATCTAGCCTCTTTCCGATAGTGAGCCTCGGCCTCTGCTGTTGCACTCCATTTTCTGGCAAGTTGATCGATCTCCTCACTGTGGCGTGCTATCTCTGTGCCGAGGTCCCGACGATGCTGTATGACTTTCTGACCAAGCTGATCGATCTCTTGGAGAGAGTGCACTAGCCGCTGATCAAGCTGATCGATCTTCTCGCGATTAGACACGACGTGGCTGCCAAGCTGCTCGATGTCCTGGCGATATTGAACGATTTGATGATTGAGTTGCTCGATCGCCTCACGGTCGGACAGGACTTGGTGGTCGAGATCCTCGATCCTCTGTCGACTTAACTCGGCGTGCTGATCGAGTTGCTGAATTTCCTTGCTATTTCGTAAGACCTGTTTTCCGAGCTGATCGATCTCGTCCTGGTTGCGTACCACCTCGGGAATCAACCTCTCAATCAGGCGGGCTCGGTAACCGCCGAGAGATTTTGATAACCATTGCATCACGGTGGATGGTCCAGACCAGATTCCGTTGAATTGATCTACAGTGCACCACAGGGGACTGGGTTATCAAGGACGCTCTGCGGCGTCCAAGACGATCCGACGTCGTCAACGCAAAAGGCCCGCCGTGTGAGGGCGGGCCTTCCGTTAAGCCGGTATGTTAGGATTTTGGCGCGTTATAGAAGTTGAGATGGCCATCCAGCTCGGACGTGCTGGTGAGATTCGTGAAAACGACCTTCGTATTGTCCGACAAAGTCAGGGTAACCGCGCCACCGGTTACAGCCTCTGTCGGGGAGGCGCCATAGTTGTTAAAGCTGAACGTGTCATTTGCGATATTTGCTGGAGAATTTGTGATGTAATCGGTCGCGCCGGCGGTTTGACCAGCGACGAACAGGAACAGGTTGGTTCCATTTCCGCCGCTAAGGGTATCCGAACCAGCACCCGCTGTCACAGTGTTGTTGCCGCTGCCAAGCGTGATCGAATTGGCACCTGTGCCGGACCCTGGCAGCCAGACGTTCAGGTTCCCCGATGCCGCGGCTGCGTTCAGGGTGACATTTCCGGTCGCGGCCGAGTAAATAAGATTGCCGGCGCCCGAGAAGGTTACGTGACTGTCTGCAGATCCGAGGATGGAGGAGGTTGACCCCGTTACGCCGGAAACGGCGTTCGAACCGCCGTTTGCCACAAAATATACGCCACCTAGCCCGGACGTTACGGTCGATGCTACGGAACTACCATAAACGGTCGATGCATTCGCGCCGCCGACAAACATCAGTGGGCCACTGCCACCATTCACATAAAGGCCGGTGCTTCCGCCGCCGGCCGTGACCGCCACTCCGCTCGCCAATGCGTTGATGGTGTCGTTGGTGCCCATGTCCAGAGCGGTCATCGAGGGGCCCGAAGCGCCACCTTGCAGATAAGCCCCCGAGCCGGCAAGGGTGGCTACTTCGTTGCCACCAAGGGCGTTGAAGACGTCATGGGATCCCGTGTCATAGATCGTGAGGGTCAATCCCGGCGCGCCGCCCTGGATAAACGCGTTGCCGCCCGAGGTCGTGACATTGACCGAGGATGAGAGGGCATTGACGATGTCGCCCTGACCGGAGTCAACGACGGTGAGATTGGTGCCCGGATCACCGGACCCGGCGATATAGTTGGCCGCCCCCGCCGCATTGACCGTTGTTGAACCGGCACCCGCGAGGATGAGATCGTGATTGGCGGTCACGTTTATCGAAAGAGCGCCAAGGCCGCCAACTATGGTGCTGCTGTTACCAGTCGCGTTGACGGTGTTATTCCCAAATAGGGTATTTACGACGTCGGCGACGCCATTCGAGTCGATAACGTTCCCCGGCCCCGACGTGTTTGCCGCCACGACTGTGCTGTGTCCCGAACCCGTGGCGATCGTGCCCGAACCAGAGGCGATAACCTGATTGTTCCCGGTACCGAACGAAAGAACATAGCTGCCGGTCGCGTTGACAGTGTTGTCGCCGCCCGTTGCTGCTACAGTGCTGGTGCCCGATACATTGTAGGTTCCACCGATCGTGTCCGTGACGAGGACCACGTTCGTTCCGGTCAAGGTATCTGATGTGGCATCGGCTACCCCGACATAAGAATATCCGCCGGGGATGCTGGTATCGAGACCGCCAGGTCCGTTCAGCGCCAATTCGGTGGTATCTCCACTCACTGGCGCCGGAGCGGCGGGTAACGTTGCCCCCGTCTTGATCTCTGTCACCAGGAGGTTGGCCGGCGGCACGGCCCCGAGTAACTGGCTTATCTTTGCTGCCAGTGTCAGGATATCTCCGCTACTCGCAGAAATTGTTACCGGTGGGGAAGAAGAGGCTCCTGGTATCGTGATTCCTGTAAACGCCATGTCATTCTCCGTCCTAACGTGTAATCCGATATCCTGGAGTACTCGGTACTACCAATTCCGCCGCTGACTTGCTGCTGTTTATATATGGTATTAATACGCAACATTTATAACAGTATCAAGAAATCTGTAATTCTGATTGCTTCAGGACACTGAAGTAAAATCTGGATCTAGGTGTCGTCTTTTGAGATCAGAGTGAGAGGGAAATCGTTCAATAAATCCGATCATCTTGTATTCAATCCAGACGGCGGTCGGGAACGTCATGTTCCCAACATTAGTGCCATGGTAGGCAGCGTTCTACAGACTGTACATCGTTGCGTCAACGGAAATTTTTTTGGGCATTCCGGTGCTGATGCCTTAGACGGTGTTTTTCGTTTCTATCAGGAGATGAGACGCCCGGACGATCCGTCACGAACGCTGCCATTAATGATCACATTCTGATAACGCAATAAGTCTTGAGCCGCGATCGAATTGGAAAAAAGCATCTACACCACATGAGCAACCTATTTGCCCTGGAACATTGGACGTCGCTTTTCCATGAATGCCCGGCGGCCCTCGATAAAATCCTCGCTTTCGAAACACGCTTTCACCAGTCGGTCGCAGGCCGCCAAGTCGGCCTTTTCGCCCCGAACGAGCTCGCCAACCGTAAGCTTCAAAGCGTGCATGGTCATCGGCGCATTGTCACTTATCGTCGCGCAGTACCTGACGCGTATAGTCCTGCAGTGCTTCATCCGCCACGACCCGGTTGACCAGACCCATCTCCAGCGCCTCGGCGGCGGAGAAGTGCCGTGCGGTGAAAAAGATCTCCTTCGTGAAGGAAGGGCCCACCAGCTCCATCAGTTGTTTTACCCCAGTTGCCGCGTAGCCCAATCCTAACCTCGCGGCCGGAATGCCAAATCTAGCTCCTTCATTGGCGATGCGGATGTCGCAGTCGATTGCAATCGCTAGGCCGCCACCGATGCAAAAGCCACGTATCATTGCGATCGTCGGCTTCGGGAAGACCGCCAGGCGCCGGCCAGCCTCGCCGCTAACCTGCTCATAATTGGCGTTGCTTTCCGGCGACGAGCGCGCCTTTTCGAATTGGGAAATATCTGCGCCGGAAACAAAGGCCTGATCACCAGCGCCTTTTAGAACGACGACGCGAACCGCAGGGTCATGCTCAAACCGATCGAGAATCGCAGGGATGGCCTCCCACATGTCCAATGACACCGCGTTGCGGCGGCCCGGCTTGTTGAATGTCATCCAGCCGATTGAACCATCGATCTCGGCCAGCATGTTTTCGGTCGCCAGGGGAATGTTCATTTTGTCTCTCCTTTGGCTCAGGAATAGGGGCGATCCGGCCAGGCTTATTTTCCATCCCGACGGCCTCGTCGATCGTGTGTTTGCTGGCGGCTTGATACATCAAGACCTTGGTTGAGACAGTATCTTGTAAGCGATCGTGGAGTATACGGTCGCGAGAGTATCCGCCTCGCGCTTAGCGCTTTCTTGCCCCGACGCGGTTTGCCCATCTACGGACGTGTGGCCAGCAACGACGCCACTTAATCAACCATTTGCCCGCAATCTCATTAAGGGCTTGCGGTTACCTTTTTAGGACAGTCGCGCCAGGAAGCGCGGCTTCCAGGGAATTCGTTTGCGGAAGCCGAGCCTCCAACGTTCGGTGCGTTGCCCGCCGCAGATGGGAACGCATGCTCAGAAGGATATGACCCCGGCTAGGGCCGCACGGTCCGAAAGTCAGAGCCGAACTATAGGAGGAATACCGCCATCCCGATCAAAAGGACCACCATGAAGACGACGACACCGATGGTGGCGTTGGTAAACCCGTGCCACATCCTCTCCCGATCGGCTATCAGGCCCTCCATCGTTTCCGGTTCGGTGTAGCTAGCAGTGCCGTGGCTGGGCATGATATTCCTCAGGCGCAAGTCAACATTACGGAGCGTTCTAGGGCAGACCTGGACTCCGCGGCAAGAGGCGAGAAGTTCCCTGGCCAGCGGTAAGGGGATGACCCGTCGTGGCTTTACCCAAAGTCGGGGCTAGCGCGTCGAGGATTATACCTCTGGTTCCGAGGTTCGCCATGGTTGCGGATTGGCCAAAAATGCCCCCAATTCCGGCGGTTCTGCCGTCAGGCCCGTCACAAACGCCGCTAGAGCGGCCGGATAGGTCGCGTGTTCGCGCCGCAATACACGCTTCGCAAGATCGTCCTCGGTGTCACCCGGCAGCACCGGCACGGCCGTCTGGGCCAGGATCGGGCCGGCATCCATCACCTCCGTCACCAGATGGACCGTGCAGCCATGCACTTTCACCCCTGCGGACAGAGCACGAGCATGAGTGTTCAGACCGGGGAACGACGGCAAAAGACTGGGGTGAATGTTCAACATCCGGCCCGCCCACGCATTGACCAGGAACGGCGTCAGCAGCCGCATATAACCGGCCAAACAGACGATCTCGATGTCCGCTCCGCGTAAGGCGGCATCGATCGCGACCTCATGCGCCGCCCGGTCTGGAAACATCCGATGATCAACCGCTTCGGCGCTGACCCCAGCGGCCCGAGCAACCGCCAAACCCGAAGCATCCGGGCGGTTCGACAGCACCAGCACAACTTCCGCGGGAAACGCCGGATCACCGGCGGCGGCGATCAGCGCCGCCATGTTAGAGCCGCGGCCGCTGATCAGGATGGCGACGCGGCGCCTCAAGCCAGCCAACCGGGCGGTGGGTCGAATCGAACCGAGGGAGCGCCCTGGCCTGTATGTCTGTCCGGGACATACGGGCCGGCCGTCTCGATCTCACCGATCCGGCTAACGGTTTCCCCTTCGGCCTCGAGAATTGCCACGGCCGCGTCGGGATCCGACACCACAAGAGCCATGCCGATGCCACAGTTGAACACGCGCACCATCTCGCTGTTCTCGACCCTACCAGCGCGGGCGAGCCAGTTGAAGACCGGCGGCACCGGCCAGGTTGGAGTCAGCGCTGCGACTGTCCCCTCGGGTAGCACCCGGGGCAGATTGCCTGGAAGGCCACCACCGGTGATGTGTGCGGCCGCTTTCAATAACCCGGCTCGGTGGAGGGCCAATACCGCTCGCACATAAATCCGAGTGGGCGTCATCAGCGCTGGCCCCAAGGCCTGGTCGGGCGCGAACGGTGCCGCATCGGTCCAGGCGAGGCCGGCGATCTGCACAATCCGGCGGACGAGCGAAAAGCCGTTCGAATGGACGCCCGCGCTGGCAACGCCCAGGATCGTATCGCCGGCCTCGATTGGCCGGGGGAGCAGATGGCCACGCTCCGCCGCACCAACTGCGAAGCCAGCCAGGTCGTAGTCGCCATCCGCATACATCCCCGGCATTTCCGCCGTCTCGCCCCCAACCAGAGCGCAGCCGGCCTCGAGACATCCGCTGGCAATCCCGGCGATGACCGATCTGGCCTGCGGGACCGACAATTTGCCTGTCGCGAAATAATCCAAGAAAAACAGTGGTTCGGCGCCGTGCGTAGCCAGATCGTTGACGCACATCGCTACGAGATCGACGCCCACGCTATCGTGCAGCCCGGTCTCCACGGCGATTTTCAGCTTTGTCCCGACGCCGTCGGTGGTGGACACCAGCACCGGATCGGAAAAGCCCGCCGCTTTCAGGTCGAACAGCGCACCGAACCCACCTAATCCGCCCATCGCGCCTGGTCGGGCAGTCGCCTTGGCGAGCGGCTTGATCGCTTCTACCAGCGCGTCGCCTGCCTCGATATCCACGCCCGCAGTGCGGTAATCCTGGCCACTGCGAGTATTTTCCGCCGGAAGCCTGCCTTGGTTATCACCGGTGGTCATGGCAACCTCATTGTTCTGTGCGGGTCAGTAGGCGGAGGCAGACAGAAAACATGGGCCGACTACTGATTGCAATCCACCGGATAAAGGCAAATTCGAATGCCTGATGGATCGCCGGCCGGAGGTAGAACCAGCGGCTCTCTGGTGAATTTGGCTAACATCATAACGTTTGGGCGGCTATGCGCCGTGCCGCTGGCGTTCTGGCTGGTGCTGGTGCACCGGATCGGCGACGCATTTTGGCTTTTTGTCGCCGCCGGCCTTTCCGACGCCTTCGACGGCTGGCTGGCTCGGAGGTATGGCGGGAACGCGATCGGCGCGTTGATGGATCCCGTCGCCGACAAGGCGCTGGTGGTAACAATGTATATCACGCTTGCCGCGATCGGTGTTCTGCCGGCCTGGCTGGCCATTCTAGTGGTGTTCCGAGACCTCTTGATCGTCGGGGGAATCGTGGTGCTCGCGGTTTTAGGGCATGCGGTGACGATCCGCCCGCTGTATATCTCTAAACTAAATACCGTATTGCAGATCGTATTGATTGGGGTAAGCCTACTGCACGGCGGGTTCGGCCTCGGCATCCCAGGGTTGGCCGTCGGGCTGACTTGGTGCGTGGCGCTCACCACGCTTGCCTCGGGTGCGGCGTATGTCTGGAACACAGCCCGAGGGGAATGAGGTGCCGGCCGCCGACCAGGATCCATTCATCATCCAGACTGACCAGATGGCCCCGTCGACGCGGACGACGTTTCATGCGACGCGGGCCCAGCGTTTCGCGCTGATCATCGGGCTGCTGGTTGCGTTCTGGCTGGCGCTACAGTTGTTCGCCTCGGTCCTGGCGCCGTTCGTAGCGGCGGCGGTGCTGGCGTATGCGCTTGATCCGCCGACGATGCATCTGACGCGATTGGGGTTGCCGCGCGGAATGGCGGCGCTGTTGATGATCCTCGGAGTTATCGCTGGAGTGCTGCTATTCGCATTGCTGCTATATCCGCTGGTGATCGTGCAGATCGGCCTGCTGGTGAACCGGATTCCGCAGTATGCCACCCTGATGCAGGGCTGGGCGCGTGAGGTTCTGACCCATCTGCAGGAAAACTTCGGACCCGACGTGGTCAACGACAAATTACGCGACCTGGTCAGCGGTCAGGCAGGATCGATGTTGAGTATCCTGCTGTCGACCGTCACGGGCTTGATCGGCGGTAGCTTCGCCATCTTCAACCTGCTGTCGCTGGCCGTGGTGACCCCCGTGGTGGGCTTTTATCTCCTGCGGGACTGGCCGAGGGTGATGCGAATGATCAATTCGTGGCTACCCCACCGCTACCGAGATGTCATCCGAGCACAGGCGCGTGAGGTAGATCGGATTTTGTCAGCCTGGGTGCGTGGGCAGGCGTTGTGCTGCCTGTTTCTCGCCTTGTACTACGCTGCCGGCCTAACTGTAGCGGGGCTGGACCTCGGGTTGATCGTCGGGCTGATGGCTGGACTGCTGTCCTTCATTCCCTATGTTGGCTCTATCTCCGGGGGGTTGACCGCGATCGGTTTGGCGCTGGCGCAGTTCCCACATTGGCGCGGCGTCGTGGTGGTCGGCTGCGTGCTGGTCATAGGCCAGATCCTGGAGGGCTACGTGATCTACCCGCGCTTTCTGGGCGATCGAGTGGAGTTGCCGGCGGTCTGGGTGATTTTCGCCTTGTTCGCCGGCGGAGCCGCGTTCGGCTTCCTGGGCGTAATGCTTGCGGTGCCTGTGGCGGCGACGATAGGCGTGCTGGCACGGTTCTGGCTACGGCGCTACCTGGCGAGCCCGCTTTATCTGGATCCGCCCTCCGTCTGATGCAAAAAGACCTTTTCCAGTTGCCGTTGCCGTTTCAGCACCAGCCCCGATTCGATGCGCACGATTTTATTCGGGCATGTTCAAATCGGGCGGCACTGGCTTGGTTGGAGACCGACTGGCCGGAGCGGCGTCTGGCGCTGTTCGGTCCGACGGGCTGCGGAAAATCCCACTTGTTGCATATCTGGGCGCAGCAGACAGGCGCGATTTTGCTGTCGGGGCACAGGCGCTGACTGATCTCGATGGCGTGCCCCGCGATGGGGCTTTGGCGCTGGATGATGCCGATGCGGTCCGCGACGAGACGCTACTGTTTCATTTCCTGAACACCGCAGCAGACCGACGGCTGCGTGTGTTGCTGTCGGGCCGCACCGCGCCCTCACGCTGGCCAGTCCAACTTCCTGATCTGTCAAGCCGTCTGCGCGCAATCACCGTGGTTGAGGTCGGGCAACCGGACGACGATCTGCTGGAGGCGCTATTGATAAAGCTACTGGCGGACCGTCAGTTGATGATCAGTCAGGCGGTCCAGAAGTGGTTGCTGCTCCGGCTGCCTCGCTCCCCCGCGGTGCTGCGTGAAGCTGTCGCGCGGTTGGACCGGGAGAGTTTGGTATCCGGAATGGCAATCACGCGGCATCTTGCGGGTCGAGTGCTTAACGAACTTTCCGTATCCGAATCGCAGGAAACTTCGGCTTCGGAGGCTGCCCCCTCGTCCTCGGCCCATCGCTTCCTGTAAGATGGTGGCGGGTCTCGCGAAAGGACTGCGCCAATGGTGCTGAAGGCCGATGCTGGGGAACTGATGGAGCACGCGGACACCGTCGCCGGGAAGTCCGCCGCAACGAAGCACGGAAGGACGAAGACCGAACTCAAGTCGGAACCTTCGGCCGATTTGGCCCGCCCCGAGAGGTTCATTAACCGAGAGCTATCCTGGTTGGATTTCAACCACCGCGTTTTGGAGGAGGCGGAGAACCCTCGCCATCCCCTGCTGGAGCGGCTGCGCTTCCTATCGATCAGTGCGTCCAATCTTGACGAATTCTACTCCGTGCGTGTCGCGGCGCTCATTGGGCAGGCGAAAGCGGGCGCCACTTTTACCTCGGCCGATGGGCGGACGGCGGCTCAGCAGTTGACCGACATCAAGCTACGAGCCGAGTCGCTCTTGGCCGACCAGCAGCGCATCCTGGGCGAGTTGCTGACCCTTCTGGGCGAAGCCGGGGTCGTGCTTTGCGGCACCAAAGGGCTGACGGAGAGCGAAAAAACTTGGCTCGATTCGTGGTTCATGGAGCGGGTTTTTCCGGTCGTGACCCCCCTCGCGGTCGATCCGGCGCATCCATTTCCATTCATCTCCAATTTTGGGCTTGTTCTGGCGTTGCATCTCGTGCGTCAGGAGGACGGCGTGGCCATGCGCGGCTTGTTGCCGCTTTCAAGCCAAGTGGAGCGCTTCATACGTCTTCCGGCTGGGGATGCAGGAGGGCCAGTCCGCTTCATCCTGCTGGACGATCTGGTGGTGCTTTTCCTCGATCGTGTGTTTCCCGGATTCCGGCTGACCGGTCACGGGCTGTTCCGGGTGATCCGCGACACCGACGTCGAATTTGAGGAAGAAGCAGAGGATCTGGTGCGGTCATATGAGACCGCTCTCAAGCGACGGCGCCGCGGCGTGGCGATACATCTGGAAATCGCTGCGGGCATGCCGCCGGAACTGCGGGAACTGGTGATCGACGAACTGGACGTTGCACCGGACGAGATCCATGACGACCAGCGGCTGCTGGGTCTTGCCGACATGAAGCAGATGATCGTCGAGGACCGCCACGATCTGCAGTTTGCGCCTTATGCGCCGCGCTTTCCGGAACGCATCCGGGATTTCGGCGGTGATTGCTTCGCCGCGATCCGGGCGAAGGACATCATTGTCCATCATCCGTATGAGAGCTTTGACGTCGTGGTGCAGTTCCTGCGCCAGGCCGCTCAGGACCCGGCGGTCATCGCGATCAAACAGACTCTCTATCGCACCAGCCGCGACAGCACGATCGTCAACGCGCTGATCGAAGCGGCTGAGGCCGGCAAGTCAGTCACCGCCATGGTCGAGTTGCGTGCTCGCTTTGACGAGGAAGCCAATATCCGGCTCGCGCGACGCATGGAAGCCGCCGGCGTTCAGGTTGTCTATGGTTTCACCGGATTGAAAACTCATGCGAAATTGTCGTTAGTGGTGCGCCGCGAAGCGGGGGCGATCCGTTCCTACGCTCATTTCGGCACCGGAAACTACCACCCCATTACGGCGCGTATCTACACGGACCTAAGCTTCTTCACCACCGACCCTGCTCTGACACGCAACTCCGCTCGATTGTTCAATTTCATGACCGGGTACGCCCGACCGGAAATGATGGAGGAAATTGGATTCAGCCCGCTGACGACTCGCGCCAAACTGCTGGCGCTGATCCACCAGGAGGTTGCGTTCGCGCGTGATGGAAAACCCGCGACCATCTGGCTGAAGATGAACAGCCTCACGGACGTGGAGCTGATCGATGCGCTCTATGAAGCCTCAGGCGCCGGTGTGAAGGTTATGGGGGTGATCCGCGGCATTTGCTGCCTTCGTCCGGGCGTGCCAGGCCTATCAGACCATATCAGGATCAAATCAATTGTTGGACGCTTTCTGGAGCACGGCCGTATCTACGCGTTCGGCAACGGGCACTTGATGCCAAGCCGGCATGCACGTGTATTCATCAGCTCCGCCGACTGGATGGAGCGGAACATGGACTGGCGCGTGGAAACGCTGGTGCCAATTCACAATCCGACCGTACACGCTCAGGTGCTGGACCAGATCATGGTGACCAATCTGAAAAACTCGCTGCAGTCCTGGGAACTCAGCTCCGACGGCACCTGGACACGCGTCGGCCCCGGTCGCAAGCCGGTCTCCGTGCATGATTACTTCATGACCAACCCGTCTCTGTCCGGGCGCGGATCGGCGTTACACGGACCGGCCGTGGCGGCGCCAGTGCCGCCGTCCCGACGCCAGGACAGGCTGACGCAGGACTGACTCATGAGCTTCGCCCCACCTGCGCCATTGCCTCGTTGCGGTGTTGTCGATCTGGGATCCAATTCCGTGCGGCTTGTGGTTTTTGAGGGCCACACGCGAAACCCTGTGCCGATCTTCAACGAAAAGGCGGTATTACGGCTGGGCCGCGGGATGCAGACCACCGGGATGCTGAACGAAGACGGCGTGACGCAGGCGCTGACGGTGATGCATCGCTACCACGCCATCGCGCGCGCGATGGGTGCGCAGCCATTCGAGGTTCTGGCGACCGCCGCCGTGCGCGATGCGGATAATGGCGCGGACTTCGTCAATGCGTTGCAAGAACGGATGCCGGGCGTGCCAATTCGTATCCTCTCGGGTCTCGAGGAAGCGGCTTATGCGGCCGAAGGCATGCTGTGCGGGATTCCCGCCGCGAACGGTGTGCTCGCGGATATCGGCGGCGGCTCCTTGGAAGTCGTGCGGTTGGTCGGCGGAGCGCGGGGTCCCTCGCAGACTTTAAAATTAGGAGTCATCAGGCTGGCTGAACGGTCTGGGGGCGACCCGCTAAGGGCCAGGGCGATCGCCGAGGCGGATTTACAGACCGTGCCATGGCTGAGTCAGGCGGCCGACGGCGACCTATATCTGGTCGGCGGAGCCTGGCGAGCTTTGGCGCGCATCCACATTGCGCAGACTGGCTATCCGCTTCAAATGGTACATCATTACACCATTGGGGGTGAGGAAGCGCGCGACCTTGCCGGCCTGATATCCACCGCTCCACGCAGGGTGCTGGAACGGCTTCCGGGAGCGCCACGCCGCCGCATCGACGACCTGCCATTCGCCGCCGCCGCGCTGCGCCGGCTGCTGCGGTTGACAAACGTGCGTCGCGTGGTGTTCAGCGCCAGCGGGTTGCGTGAGGGCTGGTTCATGCACCGGATGCCTCGGGAGATCCAGGAGCAGGACCCGATGTTGAGCGCTGCATGGGAAATGGCCGCAAGGCTTGGTCGCGATCCATCCCTGCCGCCCGCGCTGATCGCGTGGACGCGGCCGCTATTTGCTCAGGAGTCGCCGGCCGAGGCTCGGTTGCGCGAGGCGATGTGCTGGATGTCGGATCTCGGCAGCCATGATCATCCGGAATTCCGGGCGGAGCAGGCCTTTCTGCGCGTGTTACGCCAGCCGGGGGTGGGACTGGATCACCGATCCCGGGCGTTTCTGGCCTTGGCGGTGGCGCTGCGGTACGAGGCAGAGCCGGATGCCGCGTTTCTGCGGCCGTCACGACTGCTGCTCGACGTCGGAACCGCGAGCCAGGCTGAAGTGCTGGGGATCGCGCTGCGCTTAGCCTACACGCTGTCGGCCGGGACGAAGGATCTGCTGGCGGGCACACGACTGCGAATCGAGGGTCCTCGGCTGGTGCTGCACTTGCGTGAAAACAGTGGCGTTTTCGCCGGGGAAAGCGTGTTACGGCGGCTGGAGCGGTTAGCCCAGGCGCTGGGGTTACAAGCCGCGGCCGAAGCCGATCTGGCCGAGGTAGCGCAGTAAATCCTGGGCGTAGTGTTGCTGGTCTACGAGTATGGCCCTTCGGGAGGTGGGAGGGCAGCCGACGCTCAAAGCCGTTGGTTGCAGGAAGCCGTTCGCTTTCCGTGGCGGACGATGGCAACTGCCAGGAAAGTTGACGCCCGACGTGTGGCGGCAAAAGCACATCAGCCTTGCCTGGCAAGCGAGCGTCTGTCCCTACGCGGTGGCAGCGTGGCATGGCTCTGGCCTACTGGCGCGGGAGGCCAACCGCAACCTAATGAGGGATAGTAGAAGGACCCGGCCCGTAACATATTGATACCGCTTCGAAGATGGCGGATGGGGTGGGATTCGAACCCACGGTGCGCTTGCACGCACGGCGGTTTTCAAGACCGCTGCCTTCAACCGCTCGGCCACCCATCCCGTTGAGGACAAACTATGCTGCGGGGCTCTGCATCTCAAGTGTTGACGCGAGGGGACTTTCCCCATCATGTCTAGGGCCACGGCGTCTCTCCTGCTCAAAGTGCCCGCTGCATGAATTTTCGGACTACGACGGCCCTTACCGCGCTTCTCCTGCTGCCCGCCATCGCGGCAAAGGCGCAGCCCGCGGCAGACCCGTTGAGCATCTGGACCTTGCAGGACGAAAACGCCTCAATTTCCGCCGGACACCCCACCGACCGTTATTACGTCAACGGGCTGCGCCTGGGGTGGACCTCGCCGACGAGTTCAAGTCCCGAACTTCCTGGCTGACTTGGGCAATACCCTGTGGGGCGGCGGTCAGCAACGAGTCGCGATCGACCTCACCCAACAGATCTACACGCCGGCGGATACTTCCAGATTCATTCCGAGCCCCTACGATCGGCCTTATGCCGGTGTATTGCTCGGCAATTTCTCGCTGATGAGCGACGGTGACGACACCAGAAGCGTCCTGACCCTCAGTCTGGGCGTCGTTGGCCCGGGTTCGGGCGCGGAGCAGGTGCAGAACGGCTTCCACAGCATTATCGGCCAGTCCCACCCGAATGGATGGGGCAGCCAGATCGAGAACACACCGGCAATCGAACTGCTGCACGAACGCACCTGGCGCCTGCCGCTAGGGACCGTCGCCGGCATGGAAACCGATGCTCTGCCGTCGCTGACGATCGGGCTCGGCGATCTGCGTGATTACCTGCAGACCGGCGTGACCTTTCGCTTCGGCCAGGGCCTCGGGTCGGATTTCGGCGTGCCGCGCGTTCGGCCGGGTCTGAGTGGCGGCGATGCATTCACCCCCACTCGCCCGTTCTCATGGTATGTATTCGCGGGCGCGGACGGACAGGCTGTCGCCTACGACCTTCTGCTGCAGGCCACGCCGTTCCGTGGTGGCCCGCATGTTTCGACCGTGTGGGACGTCGCCGAGATGCAGGGTGGCTTCGCTGTCATGGCCTATGGCATGCGGCTAACTTTTGCCTACGTGGCACAGACGCAGGAATTCAATGGTCAAACCGGCGGTCTGCATCAGTTCGGTTCGGCGTCGCTTTCGTTCCATTTCTGAGACCGCGCCTGGGCAGATCATGGAGCGGTGACGCGAGGCTCCGACAAGTTGATCCGAAACTTTCGTACCGGGAATCAGATCGGCGTCACAACCTGCCGATTAGCGGCCGTGGGCAGCATGCCCTTTGCAGCCAACTCGCGCTTGGCAGACTCGTTCTTTTCCAGTTCAAGCTGCATGGCGCTTAACACGGGCGGGGCCTTGGTGAACTGAACGTTGGCATATTCAACGACCTCCACGCGGTTTCCCCAGGGATCGATGAAGTCCAGGAACGGCCCATCGACGAGCTGAGCGCCGGCCTCAATCGCAAGGGCCCGAACCGCCGACCGATCATCCACGACCAATCCCACGTGCCGGTGGCTTGTCGGGGCACGGACAGACCCTTTCGTAAGCGCAATAAACTGGTCGCCCATGTCGATGAAGGCCGCTCCTTCGGTTTTGCCGCGCAACTTGAAGTCGAAGATCCGCCCGTAGAATGCGAGCGCCGCCTCCACGTCGCCGACCTCCAGCGCGATGTGGTTGAGCCCAACCAGCCGGGCCGGCTTTTTGTCGGAACTAACGTTAGTCATGGTCCGATCTCCTAAGATAGCGTTTCACCAATCTCTAGTCAGCGTGCTCACCAGCGTGGCGGCAGGCACTTTGCGTTGATCGCCGCAACGGAACCTTGTCAACGCGCAGCAGGGAAACAAGCGGGAATGTACCGCCCGCCGCTGTCGCGCATGTCCTACATCGCGACAGAAAGCCGCAGAGGCCGAGGCCGGTCGAACGACTTACGGTGGTAACTTATTCGTCAGTAGCAGCGACACCTTGCCATCGGGACAGCATGTGGCAGGCTGCGGGCGCGAAATGGCCTAGGCCGTACAGCGACGGAGGATGGTCGATGCAGATCGGCGTGGTTGGACGGGGCCGGATGGGTTTCGCGGAGAAAGTGCGGTCGGCCATGGGGTTCGGCTTAGGCGGGCATGTCGAGCCTGGAAAGCGGTGACCATCGTTCTGATGATGGGCGTGTCGGGCAGCGGCAAGACCACGATCGCGGCCGGTGTGGCTCGACAGGAGGGCTGGGTGCTTCTGGAGGGGGATAAGTTCCATCCTCCAGCCAACATCGCAAAGATGAAGGCGGCGACGCCTCTGACCGATGAGGATCGCTGGCCGTGGCTGCGGGCGATCGCGGCGCGGGAGGATGAGTTACTGGCGGCGGGGCAGTCGGCGGTGGTGGCTTGTTCGGCGCTGAAACGCGCCTATCGGGATATTCTGATCGGGGATCGCCGGGACACGGTGTTGATCTACCTACGCGGCTCGAAGGCGTTGATCGCTGAGCGGATGCAGGCGAGGGCGGGGCATTTCATGCCACCGGCGTTGCTGGACAGCCAGTTCGCGACCCTGGAGGAGCCGGGTGCTGATGAGCATCCGATCGTCGTCGATATTAGCGGACCACCCGAGGAAACGATCGCCGATGCGGTGCGTCAATTGAAGGAGCGTAAGCTATGAGCGAAGGGTTCGCCGTTTATCCCAGTCTTCGTGACCGCGTCGTGCTGGTCACCGGCGGGGCCAGCGGAATTGGCGCGGAGGAGGTCACTCAGTTTGCTCGCCAAGGGGCGAAGGTCGCGTTCTTTGACTTTTCCGATGAGGCAGCGTCGCGGTTGATTGAGGCGCTACGGAAGGAAGACCTGACGCCGCCGACGTATCTGCCATGCGATCTGCGGGATATTCCGGCGCTACAGGCGGCCATCGGAGAGGTTGGCCGGCGGCTCGGGCCGATCTCGGTACTGGTCAACAATGCGGGCAACGACCAGAGGCATGGCTACGAGGATGTTACTGTAGAGTATTGGGATGAGCGCATTGCGACCAACTTGCGCCACCAATTCTTCGCTATACAGGCGGTCGCACCGATGATGCGGCACGCGGGGAGCGGTTCGATCATCAACTTCGGCTCGATCTCCTGGCACAGAAATCAAGGCGGCATGCCGGCCTATACCAGCAGCAAGGCGGCGGTGGAGGGGCTTACGAAAGGCATGGCGCGTGATCTTGGGGGACACGGCATCCGGGTCAATTGCATGATCCCGGGATGGATCATGACGCAGCGGCAGATTGAGTTGTGGCTGACCCCGGAGGCCGAGGCGGAGCTGATGCGCGACCAGTGCCTGAAGACCAAGGTAGTGCCGGCAGATGTCGCTCGCATGGTGCTCTGGTTGGCCTCGGACGACAGCCGGATGTGCACCGCCCAGTTATGGGTGGTTGATGGGGGATGGATGTAGCTCGCCTCAGCGGCGGTCGGGCTATGACAGCCCGCGTTTAAGGAGTGCTTAGATGCCCACGATTACCATCAAGGATGGCACGGAGATCTTTTACAAAGACTGGGGTTCGGGGCAGCCAATCGTGTTCAGTCACGGCTGGCCGCTGTCCGCGGACGATTGGGACACGCAGTTGCTGTTCTTCCTGCATCACGGATATCGTGTTATCGCCCATGATCGCCGCGGGCACGGCCGCTCGGCCCAGACCGCCGATGGCCACGACATGGACCATTATGCGGACGACCTAGCGGCCCTGACAGCGCATCTCGATTTGAAGAAGGCCGTCCATGTCGGTCATTCCACCGGCGGCGGCGAGGTGGCGCACTATCTGGCGCGACATGGGGAAAGCCGGGTGGCGAAGGCCGCGCTGATCAGTGCGGTGCCGCCGCTCATGGTGAAAACGGCGGCCAATCCTCTTGGCCTGCCCAAGGAGGTGTTCGACGGTCTGCAGGCACAACTCGCCGCCAATCGTTCGCAGTTTTATCGCGACCTGCCGGCGGGGCCTTTTTATGGTTACAACCGGCCGGGTGCGAAGGTCTCGGAGGCCGTCATCCAGAATTGGTGGCGTCAGGGGATGATGGGGGGTGCCAAGGCGCATTACGACGGCATCGTAGCCTTTTCCCAAACCGACTTCACCGAGGACCTCAAGAAGATCACCGTCCCGGTGTTGGTCATGCATAGCGAAGACGATCAGATCGTGCCTTACGTCGCCTCCGGGCCAATGTCCGCGAAGCTGCTGAGGAATGGGACCCTGAAAAGCTACAAGGGGTTCCCGCACGGCATGCCTACCACAGAGGCAGAAACGATCAATGCCGACCTGCTGGCGTTCATTAAAATGTAGACGGTGACGGTAGTCCTCGACCCGAAGTCTGGGTCGAGGCCCCGATCGCGACGGAATCCGTCTCGGCGGCTATTTTCCCCAGATTTTCTTGTAGATATCCTTGTAACCATTTTCCGGGTCATAAGTATTATCCGGGCCGCCGTCGTGATCCAGGTTGGCGGCAATGAACAGATGCGGTGGCGGGACGAAGCCGCTCGGCTTTTCGCCCGCAAATGCGCGGTTCAACTCGTCTATACACATCCACCCGTGCAGATGCAGTGGTTCCGCGACCGTCCCAATCTGATAGTGATGCTCGCGGATGCGCTGGAATGCCGGCACTGATCCGTCGCCCGCGGAAATCAACCTCGGGTATCCGCCGTCCGGATTGATGCCGGCCGCCTGAAGCGACGGCGCGGCGAAGTCGAACCAGAGATCATTCACCGCGATGGCGTAGGTCCACTTCTTGCCATACCTGGCCAACAGCGTGGTGGTCAGCTGTGGCATCCGATTGGCGGCGTCGGCGATCGGGGTATCCTCGAACGCCAGCACCGAGCAGCCCTTGCATCCCTTGATCGCGGCGATCGAGGCATCGGTCTTGACCGTGCTGATCGCGTAGAGATTGTCGCCGATCACCACTGCGCCGGCGGTGCCGTTCGAATCCACGACGGCGTACATCGCGGCCAGCTTGCCGACCTCGGTCGGTTCTGTCGTGATGTTGGTGATGACAGGCGGGTCTGCCACCGGGCCAGGTGCCCCGGCGGAATGCCAGCCGACCACCTTGATGCCGAGCTTCACCGCGTGCTCGATCACCGGTGCCTGCTCCTTGGCATCGATGGTGCCGAGGATGATACCGTCGGGCTTTAGCGCGATCGCCTCATTCAACGCCGACGTGCGCTGCGCCACCGAGCCCTGGCCATCGAGTACACGAAAATCCCAGCCGATGACTTTGGCCGCTTCCTGCGCCCCATCGCCCACGCCCTGGGCACCACCGTTGCGCTGATCCGCTGAGGCGTAAATCACAAGCTTATGTGGTTGCGCCTTCGGGCCGGTGGTGGGGCCGTTCCATGGCGCGGCCGGTGCCGTCCCTTTGGCGACGTAGGCCTTGGCCTCGGTCATGTAGGCATCATCGGCCGCCCGGACGCTGACCGCCGAGGCGGACAGCACCGCGACCGTGGCCAGTACGGCCAGTGGAGACGCTCCAAATTTTGACATCATATTCCCTTTCCCCTCGTTGGCAGCTTCTGCAAATCACGCGGCTGCCCTTGCGCGCGCTGAAAACGTCACCTGGCCGGGGGTAGCGGCTTCGCCGCTTTCGTCACCGTCACCGACCGCCGCCGTTGCGCGAAGCCGGCCATCGCGATGGCGATGATCAGGGTGGTGCCGTTGAACATCGGCTCGACGAAGAATTCACCGCCAAGCTGCTGAATTCCCGAGATGCCGATCGCCAGGATCAGCACTCCGACGATGGTGCCGAGGACATTCACCCGGCCCGGCTTGATCGTGGTGGTGCCGAGGAATGCACCGACCAGCGCCGGCAGCAGATAATCCAGCCCCACGTTGGCTTGGCCAATCTGCAGCTTCGATGCCAGCACACAGCCGGTGAATCCGGCGACCAGTCCGGAGCCAACGAACACGCCGATCACATAGGTTCGCACCGGGATGCCGTTGAGCGCGGCCGCCTTCTCGTTGGCTCCGATCGCGTATAAATGCCGCCCCAACGGAAGCCGCTCCGTCATCACCCAGAGGCCGAGGCCGAGCAGGATCACGTAGACGGCTGGCATCGGTATTCCGAGCGGCGCCAGTGCGTTGATGTCGATGAAGCCCGGGTCGAGGTGGCCCATCACCTGCCGCCCGCCGCTGAGCCACAGAGCCAGCGCATAAAAGATCGTGCCGGTGCCCAGGGTGGCGATGAAGCTGTCGATCTGCGCGACCTCCACCAGCAGGCCGTTGATCAGTCCGGCCAAGCCGCCGCAGAGCACAACGAGCAACATCGCCAGAGGCCAAGGGACGTGAAACCAGACCTGGAGGCTGATCGCCAGGATGTGCCACAGGACGATGCCGAAGCCGATAGTGAGGTCGATACGCCCAGCCATCATCGGCAGCATCGCACCCAGCGACAGTAGCGCGATAATGCCCTTGTCGCTCAGGATCGAGCGGACGTTGAGCTCGGTCGGAAACGAATCCGGCAGCAGGATGGAAAAGAAGACCGCCAGCAGCAGCGCCAGGATCGGCAGGCCGTAAATCGGCAATAACCGAATGGCTGTCTGCAAGCGTGTCAGCCCGGCAAGCTCCGAGCGAGTGGGTTCAAGGGCATTCGACTTAAGGGATTGCATGGGCCGCCTGTAACGGGTCGATCCGGGTCATAGCGGCGGTCACCTGGCCGATGCTCGCCGAAGCTGCGGCAAGCAGGTTTTCAGCCGACAAATCCTCGACGCCCAGTTCCGCGACAACCCGTCCTCGATCGAATACCAGCGCACGGTGGCAGATCTTTTCGACCTCTTCGAAATCGGTGGAAACCAGCAGGATCGCCGCGCCGCGCTTCAGCGCCACATCGAACAGGCGGTAGATTTCGGCCTTGGCGCCGACATCCACTCCGGCCGTGGGGTCCTCGAAGATGTAGATCTTGCTCTTCAGGTGCAGCCAGCGGCCGACCACCACCTTCTGCTGGTTCCCGCCTGACAGCCATTCGATCGGCAATTCGGGATCGTTGGGCCGCAATCCGATATCCTGCCCAAGCCGGCGGGCGGCACCGTGCTCGCGGCGCGGCCAGATCGCCCGGAGTGCATGCGAACCGGCGGCGAGGGGGTTGAGGAACAGGTTCTCTCGCACACTGAGGTTCTGCACCATCGAGTTCGGCCATCCGGTCGGCGCAGATCAGATTGATGCCCTGCCGCATTGCCCGGCGTGGCGATGCCGGCGTGATTTGCTGGCCGTCCAGCAATATTCGCCCAGTTGTCAGCGATGCGAGCCCGAACAGCGCGCGCCCCACGCTTTCCTGTCCGGCGCCACGCAGGCCGACCAGGCCGACGATCTCGCCCGCATGCAGCCGGCAGTCGATCGGCCCGACATCGCCAACGTTTACCGCCGCGAGTTCCAGTCGTGCCGAACCGGCGCGCTGTGCGGGGCGGCGAAAAATCTGCGAGGGCTCGCGTCCGACGATCAACAGGATGATCTCTTCGGGGCGGGTGCCCGCGGAGCCGCGCTCGCCGACGACCCGGCCGTCGCGCAGCACCACGATGCGGTCAGCGATCTCGAACACCTCGTCAAGCCGGTGTGAAACGTAGATCATGCCCACACCCTGTGCGCGTAGGCGGCGCAGGCTGGTGAACAGCCGCGCCACCTCGTTGGCGGGCAGGCTGGCGGTGGGTTCATCCAACACCAGAAGCTCCACCTCCGCGGCGAGGGCTCGGCTGATCGCCACCAGGGATTTCTCCGTGCGGCTGAGCGAGGCCACACGCGCATCGGGATCGATATCGGCGCCCACGGTTTGCAGTGCCCGCGCCGCCCGCTGCCCGCGCCTTGTTCCAGTCCACCAGACCGAGACGACGCGGGTAGCCGAGTGCGAGGCAGATATTCTCCGCGACCGTCATCCACTCGATCAGTCCGAGATCCTGGTGGATGAAGGCGATCGGCAGGCCGCGCAGGCCGTCCGGGGTATCGTGGCCGCGGAAGCGGATGCTGCCGCCGTCCAATGCGTGGACGCCAGCCAAAGCCTTGATCAGGGTGGATTTCCCGGCACCGTTTTCGCCGAGCAGAGCCACGATCTCACCATGGTCGACGCGCACGGTGACATTGTCCAGCGCGCGCGTGGCGCCGAACTGCTTCGAGGCTCCACGGACCTCCAGCAGCGGTGGGGCTTCGATGCCGTTGGGCATCGTCGCGGTCTCGGAATCGCCTCCACGGCTCACGCCTCAGCCTCCCCGTGCCGGGCTCTTTGTCGCCCAGTCCCCGCATGGGACCATCAGCGGTGCGCCGGTGCAAGCCCCGAGCTTACCGACGGGGCGTCCTGCTTATTGAGTCAAGCGGCGGACGATAAGCAAGCAGCGGCTGTTTCACGCCCTAAGCACCAGGCGCGCCACGCCTCACGAAGCGCGGCTCCCAAGTTTCTGCCGAAACGAGGCGCGTCGCACAGCGGGCTCCGCCGGACCTGTTCCCGTAAGCCCGATCTCAGATGGGCCAGCGCGGCCGGACAGGACGCTCGAGCGACGGCCATTTCGATATAATCATCGACGGACTCCGTGACCCAGTCGGCAAGGCCGGCATTGCTTAAGTGGCTGGTTGAGTGGCGCGAGGCGAAAATCTCGCCAGGCAGCGTAATGGTCGGCACGCCCATCCACAGTGCCTCGCATGTCGTCAGTCCACCCGAATAAGGGAACGGGTCCAACACGATGTCGACGTCACCGTACTCGCCCATGAACGAGCGATGCCCGGAGGATCCCCGCAATTCAATGCGATCGACGGAAACTCCGAGTGCGGCGAAGTTTGTCCGGAGCTTGTCGGCGGTAGGGGCATGGGATAGCTGGTGGGTCTTAAGAATCATCCGAGCTGTGGGGACACGGTCTAAGATATTCGCCCAGGTTTCCATCACTCGAGGCGTGATTTTGGCCAGGTTGTTGAAGCAGCCGAAGGTGACGAACCCATTCTTCAGGGCCGGCGCTTCGACCACATCGGGGGCATGCGGCGGCGGGCTGTAGCAGACGTATCCTTCTGGCAGACGCAGCAACTTCTCGCTGTAGAAACGTTCGAATCCATCTGGCG
Source organism: uncultured Alphaproteobacteria bacterium (assembly GCA_963778125.1). Taxonomy (GTDB): domain Bacteria; phylum Pseudomonadota; class Alphaproteobacteria; order Acetobacterales; family Acetobacteraceae; genus Rhodopila. The sequence continues at coordinate 145,092 of CAVZTH010000044.1, forward strand.
TTTCCCATCGATCGGTCAGAAACCAGTCCATCTCGGCTAGTCCGGAACTGTGCGACTGCATACCGACCCACTTAATCTGGACCGGCGCCAGGCGATTGGCACAGGCCGACATGCGGGCGGCATCGCCATAGCCGCCGAGGTCGATCAGAATGTCGATCTCCATGGCGCGGGCGAGGTCGGTCAGGGCTGCGTCGCTCAGGCTATCGATCTCAATCCAGTCACGCGCGGCGGCGCGAAAGCGCCGGGCCATCGGGTCCTTGGGGGCGGTGTTCTGCGTCAGGCACACCAGACTAAACTGGTCCGGATCGAGCGCCTCGAACCCGGCGACGGTGAGCCAGCCGACCGGGTGTGAACGCAACGACCCTGAAAGCAGGCCCACGATCAGCGGCCGGTTCTGTTCGGGCTTGTTTTCGCATCCCGGTCGTGGCGTGCGCGGCAGAACGGCTGAACAGTCCTGCATTGCCTCCAGCAGCGTCGCGCCCGTTACGCCCTCGCAATAGGGCAGCACGCTGCACAAGGCGCGCCGAGGCAGAACCGCCGAAGGATCACGCTCGATGGCCCGGCGTGCGATCTTCGCTGCCTCATCCTGCTCGCCCAGGCAGGCCGTCGTGTTGGCGAGGTTGGATAGTACGTTTGTGCTTGGTCCGTGGCGATCTAGATTTTCCAACAGGATGACCCGGGCCTCACCGAAGCGATGCATTCGCATCAGCACTGCGGCGTGATTGTTGCTTTCCTGCGGATTGTCGGGGTCAAGCGTAGCATAGCCGCCGCATCACCTTCTCGGTGTAATCGAGTTCGACGGGAGGGCGCCAGCAGCCTGCTCAGCAGACGCAGGGGCACGAGCGCGTCCGGCGCCATTTGGGTCGCGGCTTCAAGTGCATCGATCGCTTCGACCTTACGCCCGAGAAAGTCGAGGAGCATTCCGCGCCCGACCTGGAGGGCTGGATTGAGAGGTGTTTGCTCGCAAGCCAGTGTCAGGCGGGCCAATTCAGCATCGCCTTCGTTCGCGTTCAAGGTGACCTCGACGCCGTTCAGGACATAGTCAACCTGATCAGGCCGAAGCCGCTGGGCGTTCACGAAGGCCGACAATGCAAGGCTGAACGCACCTGTTTCCCGCAAGGCTAGTCCGAGCGCGTTCCATGCTTCGGCGTTGTCGCCTGCAATGCCGCAGCATTGCAGCAACAGGTCGCGGGCTTGTTGAGGCTCCCCACGCATCAGTAGCAGACCGGCCAGCGCGGTCATCGCTTCTTGGCGGTAGGGATTAAGTTCCAGAACCTGACGATACTTTTCCTCGGCCGCCGCTGATTCTCCCGCGGCGCGCAAACTCTCCGCGAGGCGCAGGATTGGCTCGTCCCACGCGGGAAACTGGTTCGCCACCATCCGGATCAAGCGCCGCGCGCGATCCCGGTCGCCGGCGCGATCTTCCGCAATCGCCAGGTTCAGAAGGGTTGCGGGTGCTGTGTCGCCAAGCGACACGGTTAGCCGAAGGGGTGCCAGCGCATCCTTGAAGCGCCCCTCGGCCAGTAGGTCTACGCCAACCGGAAGCGAGCGGCTTTCAACGGTCATCGCGAGTACGCTCGACGGTCAGCAGCAAGCCTGGGACGTCGGTCTCCGGCTTCCTGCCGGATGGCCGGGCGATCCACGCGCAACACCCGGAAACCAGCCGCGCAGAGCGCTTCGTAGACGTAATCTTCAGAGTGGGCATACCGACACTGCCGCTGCAGCGCCCAGTTTCCATTGCCGGGGACGACCCCCTCGTGATCGGGCAATATGCGCTCGACCGAGAACACAAACCAACCACCGGGCTCCAAGCTTTGGTGAACCACTGCAAGAAGTTCCTCCAGTGCACCCAGATAGCACAGCACGTCCGCTGCGACGATCAGCGGCCAGCGCTGCGAGTGCGCCTTTAGGTCGGCGATGATGTCGCCTTCGCGCAGTTCAGCATAAATACGCTTCGCCTTGGCGTGGGCCAGCATGCGCGGCGACAAATCGACACCGGTGAACGATTCGATCGGCAGATCACCGATTGCCAGTGCGACGAGGCCGGTTCCGCACCCAAGGTCGAGAACGTGACCAAGGGACAGGCCGGACGCGATCCTTGGGTGGTTCAGCAAGACACCACGAATTGCCCCCGGAATGCCGTAGTCGAAGCGAAATCAGATGGTTTTCGAAGCGATCCGCATAGCCATCAAAGACGGTGCGGATGTATTCCTCGGGCGCGCGTTTTGAACTCGGCATCGCGGTGGCCGCGACGACGAGATGCCGAACGTAAGGATCTTCGGGAGCAAGCTTGAGCGCTTCCTGGTATGCGACGACGGCTTGATCGTGGTCGCCGAGGCTTGACAGCGCATGGCCTTTCATACCGAAGGTGCAGGCGTCGGCGACGCCACTAGACCGAGCCTGTTCGGCCAGTCGGGCTGCCTGGTCTGAAATCTCGTCGGCGGATGCACAGCAGAATGGCAGCTGTTGCGCATGGGTAGGCTGGCCGGGAGACATGGCGATACCCTCGGTCAGGACCCGCAGGGCCGCATCAGTATCGCCGATTCTTTCCAGCGCGCGGGCCAGCGCCTCCCGGTAGGCAGAGCCGTTCGGTGTGCCCGCCACTGCCTCGCGCAGGCAAGCCACCGCGTCAGCGCCATGTCCTAGCTCAAGCAGTGCCGCCCCGAGAATCGCCTTGGCCCGGGGTCGGCGGGATCGGCGATCACCGCGTCGGCCGCGTCCCGCGCTGCGCCTTCGTGGTCGCCGATCCTTTGCCGGACATCCGCCCGGCATTTCAGCAGCCCGACGTGGTCCGGTGCGGCGGCGATGCCGTTGTCAAGTTCTTGCAGCGCTTCATCCCACGTGCCGCTGCCCAAGGCGATTCGCGCGCCGAGTCAGCGCGAATTCGGGCGATTCCGGGCTCAGCGCTCGGGCGGCCGCAAGGATTGGCCGCGCCGCTCCGATGCGCCCTGCGTCTATAAGTGCCGAGGCTCGATTGCGAAGCGCGTCCGCACTCGCCGTGACGTGAAGTGTGTCCATTGGCCGGGCTCCTTTTGAGCCGTGAAGGAAACAATCAGGCGAGGATGCCCTGCCCCTGTACCGCCAGGGTCGTAAGATCGGGCGTAGATGTGGCGGAGGACGAACCGCTGTTGGCGATCAGGTAGCGCTGGACGAAGGTCTCGACGAACTTGGGGTCCTGGAATTGCTTGATATCGACCCGAGTGCTTATCGCATTTTCCTGCGCACCGAGGTCCTGGAAGGCGATTTGCTTGGGGAATGCCGAGCGCGGTGGTGACGACAGTGCGTAAAGTGGGGTCGCCGAGGATTTGATCGACGGACGTTATCGTCGAGGCCTGCGCCTTGAAAGCCAGCGCATTTGACAGGCCGGGCGTAACGGAGTCCTCGTTGTTCGCCCAGGTCGCTTTTGTGTACGCGGCTGCGATCGAGGCGATAGCCGCTGGCGTTTGGATGGCGCTCAGGCCGTTGGCGGCGAAGTTGTAGGTGGTCGCAAGAGTTTTCCAGCGCGTGTCGGTCAGCGAGTTGGCCAGCGAATTCGGATCGCTCAGGTTGGAGGTCAGTGCCTTGGTCGCCAGTGCGGTGTAACCGATCTGGTCGCTCATGCCGTTCGCGGTGAGCAGGACGTTCATCACCGCCGGGTTGGACAAGAACTGGGTGACGCTCTTGGCGGAATTTACTGCCTGGGTGAAGTGCGGTGATGGCGCGCTGCACGGCCGGCTGAGCGGCGGTGACCTTGAGATCCTGCGTCTGGTTGGCTTCCGCTGATGCCAGGGCCTGCACCGGGATTCTGCGCTGGCGGAGGGACTGCCGACTGCCATAGATGGCGTTCAAAATGAGAATTGCCAGCTCCGAACGAGGAACTGAATAGGCTGGTCAGATAGCTGAGTGACCCGCTCATTGGTCAGGGCTGCCCGGCCAGGCCGGCGGCAATGTTCTCGTTGATTGATATAAGGAAGTCGAAATCCGGCTTTTCCTGGTCCATTTCCCGCTGCACGCTTCGACCGACCGAAATAATCGATGCTCTTAATGGTTCCGGCAGGGCGTTGCCGGGGTCGCGCATCAGATCGGTGACCATCATCCACAGGCGACGATTATCGGCCAGCGCACGGATCTGTTGAATCGGTTCTGGCATCCCTGGCGCTTTTCAGTGCGGCGATAGCCTGGCGGAACACGTCCGCTTCCTGGTCGCGCTGCGAACGGTAGCGGGAAGCGGTCTTATACGCCTGGATGGCATGGCTCGGGATTGGCATGGTGATCACTATTCCCTGTTGGAATGGACATGATCGGCGTTTTACCTAGCACCGCGTCTTCGTGCTGTATGATCCGGCGAATGAGCTTAAGCGCCTGGTAGCAATCGTCTTCCTCGGCCGCGACCAGAGCCTGGTCGAGGATCATGCGGACCAGGTCGGACGTGGTCGCCTGCTGGAAATCGGCGATGAAATGCCTGGCGGAATCCAGGCCGCCCTCGCGCTCCGATTTCGCTTCCAATATAGGCTGATTGAAGCGCGAAGTAGATCCGCCGGGCGGGACTGTCCACCTGGTCGGGCGGCATGATCTGCTTGCCGAACAGGAAGCGCGCCTTGGCGGTCAGTTCGATGCGCGATCGGGTGCGGAAGCGGATCGGCGCCCCGTTCACGATCATCACTTCGCCTTGGCGCAGCTCCAGAACGAGATTAGACATTAGAGTCCCTTCCGCGGCGCGAAGGCGAGGCGTGATGGCCCGAGCGCTGTTTCGATGCCGTGCGTATCCTGGTGACTGGCCGGCCCTTACGTGGGCCGGCCAGAGGCCGAAGACGATTACTTGAACAGGCTGAGCAGTGTCTGCGGCGCCTGGTTCGCGAGCGAGAGTGCCTGCGTGCCAAGCTGCTGGCGGATCTGCAAGGCGGTGAGCTGCGCGGATTCCTTCGCCAGATCGGCATCCACCAGCGACCCGAGGCCGCTATTCAGCGCGTCGATCTTTGTCGCTGTTGTAGGTGGTCTGGTTGTTGACGTAGTTGATCGAACTGCCGATCGTGTTCAGATCGGTGCCGACCGCGTTCATCTGGTTGATGAACGTGCCGGTTGCGGTGATCAGCGCCGCGATCGATGCCGACCGTCGGCAGATCAGCTAGAGTGGTGGTGACGAGAGCTGATCGATCATGATACAAAGCGGAGCCGCCGAAGGACGCGATGCCGTAGGTCGAGCCGCTTTCGTTTCGGCGACCGCGACCGACCGAAGCTGTCCGAACTGCCGGTAATGTTGCCGATCAGACGTCTTGCCGTTATAGCTGGCGTCCTGAGATAAGATCTGCACGTTCGCCAGCATCGACGCATACTGCTCTATCGATAGTCTGTTGCTGGGTGCTTGAAGGCTGTTGCCCGACAGTTTGACCAGCACGTCGCGCATGCTGGCCATCATGTTGGAGATGTTGTTCAGGCCGGACTGCGTGGTTGCAGCAAGCCCTGCACGCTGCCGAGCTGCTGGTTGGCACTGGTCAACGCGCCGACGGTCGAGCGGATGCTCTGCGCGATTGCATAGGCCGCACCGTCATCGGTGGAAGTCGGCGACGCGATAGCCAGTGGAGATCTGCTTCTGGGTTGACGCGAGCTGGGACTGGGTGGTTTCCAGGGACTGGAGCGCGACCATCGCGCCCATGTTGGTGTTGACTGATTCGAGGGACATGGTGTCTTACCCTTCGGGTCCTGATGTCATGCCCGCCTTTTGCGAGCTCGATAGAATAATGCAGGAAGCAAAGTTAACAGAAGATGAACAATACAAAGATATTTTCAGCTGCGGCCGGAAGGAAGTTTAGCAGCGACAGACTGTTTTCGCCGCTGATCAGGCGATAGGACGCCTGTAGTTGCGTCTGCATGGCGGTCAGGTTGGAGAGTGTGGGGCCATGTCGACGTCCTGCACGGCGGAAACTTGACTGGTCAGTGCCGTGCCGTGTCGGACAGTTGTGTCTGCGTCGCTGGTCAGGTTGGCCTGGGTGTTGCCCAGCACGCCGACGTCGGTTGCCATCGCACTCACGACGCCGTTCAGGCTGGTGCCGGTGTCTTGCACCAGCGCTGCGAAACTCGGATCGTTGACCTGAGAACTGGACATCGATCCCATCGTCGCCAGGGCCCGCATCAGGTCGCGCATATAGGATCCGGTGGTGGACGTTCCGGTGGATGACGGCGACGGAATTCGCGCTGGCCAACAATCCGGTCTGCACCGTGCCCCCCTCGCCGGTCTGCAACGATCGGGGCGCTAATGGCGGGAGCCGGCTGCGACATATAGGCGGAGAACGGCGAGGTGCCGGTGGCGTTTGAACTGGCATATCGACAGCGTCGCCGCAGGTGGTCGCCGCGGCACCGTTGGTCGGACAGCGCCGGCGACCGCGGCATTGATCTGGGTGTAGAAGCCCGAGGACAGGATATCGTCGGGCGAGGGCACTGGCGGGTTGCGCTGTCCTGGCCGCCGAAGACGTAATTATCTGCCGTCCTGGGTGTCCAGCAGGTCGGCGACCTGGTGCAGCGCTTGGCGTTGGCCTGGGCCGCGATGCTGTCGACCTCGGTCGAGATTGAGCGTTGTTCAGGTCGGGCATGTCGTCGGCGAAGGTGGACGCGATCTGCTGGATCTGGGTCATCGCCGTCTGGGTGACCTGCATCGTGCCGGTCGCCTGATTGATGTTGGTCTGAGACGTCTGCAGCGCGGTCGAGCTGCGGGTTCAGATCAGAGACACCAGGCCGGCCTGACTGCCAAGGCCGGCATAAGTCTGGGACACCAGGCCGTGCTCACCTGTTCGGTCAGCGTATCGAGTTGCTGGTGAACGCTGGTGCTGTTGGCGATCAGCGTGCCGAGCAGTGCCATAGCCAGCGCTCATGCCGCCGATCGTGGTGCTCATTGGACGGCCTGCAGATGGCGGTGAACATCGCCTGACACCCGCGATCACGCGGGCATTCGCGCCATAGGCGTTCTGCAGGCTCAGCATCAGCGACATTTCGGTATCCATGTTGACGCCGCTGACCGCTGCGACCCTGGCGTTCAGGCTGGTCTGCAGCGCCTGTTCGGTTGTCAGGTTGGCTGGTGGTGGTGGCGCTCTGCTGCGCTGGGACGATACGAGGCTCGTCGCGAAGTCCGACAGTGCGTCCGCCGGGATGCGCTGAACGGGCGGTCAGGTTGCCGCGAGGCGCCGAGGCCGTGGTGTTCAGGGCCGGCTGGGTGACCCCGGCCTGCAGCCTGGGTGCCGAAGGTGTAGTTGACGATGTTGCTGATCAGCGTGGTGAAGCCGGCCGGCCCCGCTGGTGGCGTACCGTTGGGACCAGCCTGCGGATTGGGCGTGAAATCGGCCGGTGCCGGTCGACTGTTGGCGATGGTATTGGTGCCGTCGCGCACCAGCGACGGATCGGCGGTGACGGCTGGGTTGACCTGGATCGTTGCCGGCGAAGCCGACATAGCCCGACTGCGCCGGCGTGCCGCCGCCTGACGGCACATTGCCGTGCGGGGTCAGTGAACAGGGTCAGACCCTGCGCCGGCGAACCGGCTGGACACGCCGTAGGGCGAATTCGTCCAGCTCCGCCTGGTCGGTCGGCAGGGTGGTGTCGCGCAAGGTGATATCGGCGCCGATCTGGCCGCCGGCCATCTGGCTGGTCACGTCGGCACCACCCAGGGTGATGCCGCGGATGCCGCCGCCGGGATAGTACGATCCGGGCGGCGGTGGATGGAACTGGCCATAGAGAACGGGATGCTGTCGAGCTGGGTCGGCAAGCCAGGCCGCTGGACGTGAACACCGTCAGGTCGCCGTTCGGGTTGCTCCACGTCTTGACCGTTGAGCAGTTGCGACAGCGTCTGCACCGCCGCGTTCCGCTGGTTTTCCAGATCGGCGGTGCTCTGGTTGGTCGGCTTCAGGGCGATGATCTGGTTGCTGAGCTGGCCGATCGTCGCCAGGGTGGCATTCAGCGTGGTGACCGCCGATTCCAGGTCGTTCTGCGCAGCCTGGCGCTGGCGTCCATAGGCGTGCTGAGAGCGTTGATCCCCTGCGCGAGGGTTGTCGCGGATGAAACCACCGCGCTTTGCTGGGTCTGGTTGCTGGGATCTGTCAGCAGGTCGAAAAGCTGTTCTGCAGGTTGCCGAGCAGGCTGCCGATGTCGTTGCCCGACCCCGGCGTGCCGAGCACGCTGTCGATCGCTTGCAGGGCTGTCTGGGTGGTCTGCAGCGCCGCTGACGGTGGCGTTCTGTTGTGTCACCGTGCTTTGCAGAGCCTGGTCGATCTGGAGCGTCGCCGGGCCGGTCTGCACGCCCAGCGGCATGCCCGTCCGCGGTCACAGGCCTGCTGATTGCTGATCTCGGCCGCGTAGCCGGGCGTGGCGGCGTTGGCGACGTTCTGCGAGATCAGCGCGAACTGCGCGTTGATGTTCGCCAGGCCCCCGGTGGCGATCGAAAGGGCGGAGTCGAGACCCATCGGTCAGAGTGCGTCAGGCGATCATCTGCAGGGTGGCCTGCAGCATCTGATTTGCTGTGGTGACCACTTTGGCATTGGACGAATAGGCCTGCTGAGCCACGATCAGATTGGAGAACTCGGTCGCGATATCGACGTTGGAGCCCTCGACCGATCCGGTCACCAGATTCCCGGCGCCGTTGGTGCTTGCCGCCACGGCCAACGGCGAACCACTGCGCCGGGGTGGCGGTGAAGGACTGTCCGTTCTGGCTTTGCAGCGCAGTCCGGGGCGTTGAAGGTCACCAGCGGGATCTGCGCGATGGTGCGGGTCTGGCCGTTGTTGTAGTTGACGACGACATTGCCGTTGGCCTGGGTGGTGACGCCCGAGAAGCTGCCTGGCGGGACGCCGTCCTGGGTCAGGCCAAGCAGGCTGTAGGCGGTCCCGGCAAACTGGGTCACACCAGTGGTTCCGCCGTAGGTGCCCAGATTGAGGTTGATCGTCTGGTTGCCGGAGCCGAAATTGGTGGTGAGACTCAGCGATGCGGCCGACTGGTTGGTTGCCGCCGCATTATAGGCTCCGCCGCCCGTCAGGGTGCCGGCGCCGGGGGTGGTGGTGGTAACCGTGGTTGTGGTCTGTTGGCCGTCATCTGACGTGTCGGTTACGATCGTGTCGCCATTTGCGGCGGTTGCAGTGCTTGTGGTTGTAATCGGTGTGCCGAGCGGGCTGCCTAAAGGAGAGGCGTCTGCGGTGACCGTACGACGGGGGCGCCGGTGACCGGGGCTCCGCCGATGCGACCGGGGTGACCGAATCGATAGTGCCCGATGGCGGAACTGTGCTGCTAGCCGCTGCGCAAATGTCACCGTCGCCTGTCCGGCGTTGGTGTAATTTGAGTGTTGTTCCGTTGCCGAGCGTTGACGCGGCATCCGGCACTTCGACCTGAACATTCCATTGGTTTGGTATAGCCTGTCCCACTGCCGTTCACCGCCTGTGTCCAGTTCAGCGTGACGGTATGGGCGGTCCCCAGCGAGATCGTAAACGGTGATCTGCGATGACAGGGGGGAAGCCGTTGTCGCGGTGCCGGTCGTCGGGGTCGCGGGCAGGTTGGCGGCAAGAGTTACGTTCTGGGTCGCGACGGGGTTATAAGTGGACTGGTTGACCTGGATCGGCACCAGCGCGTTCTGATTGGCGACGCCGGTCGTGGAATTGACCGACCATCCGTTCAGGTACTGTCCCGCGCTGTTCACCAGATAGCCGTGGCATTCATCGTAAAGTCGCCGGCCCGTGTGTAGTATTGCTGCGGATTAAACGTGGTCACGCCATTGATACTAGCCGGTTGGCTGGGAAACGGCAAAAAACCCTTGGCCGGCGATGGCCATGCCCAACGGATTGTCCGTCTGAGTCACGGTGCCCTGAACGTTGTTTACATAGTCGGGCGTGGCGACGACTGCGCCGGGCACATTATCGGTTGCCGTGCTGGTTGTCAGGTAATCGGTGAAGCTGGTGTCAACACGCTTGAAGCCGACGGTCTGGCTGTTGGCGACATCCTCGCTGATATTGCCGAATGAGGTGGACTGCGCGGTTAGTCCGCTGACAGCCGTATTGATCGCACCGAATAAGGACATGTTTTAAGGCTCCGAGCTGCTCGCACGGCCACGGAGCAGAAACCGTGCCAAGAATGGAGCAATGGATTTGCGGGACTTTGCGTAGGATCGGGTAGGCAAATTCTGCCGGAGGACGCGGTTGACCCGGTTGTTCGTGCCCGGTGGACCCGTGCAGAATGGCGGATCGGCCCCTTTTCTAGCATGGCCTGAACATTGCTTTGGAACTGGCGCTTGCCGGACATCCTCCGGAGGCAGGAGAAAGACTTGCACGCCGCGCTAGCGATCGCACCGGTCATAATCGGAAACCCTGTCCCTCAAGTTGGCATTCCCGCCTCGGCCGGAAGCGACGAGACGTTTGGGCAGGTGTTGCGGTCCGTCCATGAAGCGGACGAAGCGGCAACGAGCCCGGGTGCTCCCGACGACTTTGCGGTGGTAATCCCCAAGCATCTGGTGGTGCAGCGTTCGTCCGAACCGCCGGCGGCCTCGGCTGCTATACTGGCGAATTCTAGTCGAGGAACGAAGCCGGCGCGTATTCAGAGGGCCGTTAGCTTCGCGAGCACGACCCACGATCGCATTGTCGGGCCGGCTGCTTCAACCACGCCCGCGTTAGGTGAGGCTGCTGCAGCTGCCGGAGCTGTCCCCGCTGCACCGTTGACGCCCGTCCCCGAGGCAACTCCAGTAGTGCCTGTTGTGCGTCCTCAGGCTGCGGCCTTATCTGGCGCACCCGAGACCGATGCGTCCGCATTTAATGTGCAGGCAGAAGCTGCGGGCTTGTCGGGCGCGGGCAATTCAGCCGCATCCTCAGTCGCTCCGCTGGCCGAGGATACAGCGACCCCCTCAACGCCCAAGATCAATCTCCATTTGCCTGCTGGGCCTACGTCCACCGCGTCGGGGACTGCGGCCGCGGGCTCGACATCATTTCAAAGGGCGGGATCTACCCCGACTGCTGTCCAAGTCCTCACGGCCACTTCGTCGCTGAGCGCGGTATTTACTCTGCCTGTGGTCGCTGCGTCCACGTCAGGCGTATCCGCGGCTGCCCGTCCGCGGTCGGGTCAATCATCACCTGATGTCGCGACGGCCGTGGGGGAGAGGTTCGCTTCGTCTGTCACGGCGCCGAGGTCCGCCGTGCGCATCCTCGCGGCTTCGACGCCCGCTGCGCAGACACGTAACCTGGCCGCCGTTGTCCCGACCCCAACCTTGGCCGCTGATCTTGGGGCGGCTTCTACAGTTGCCGGGTCACCCGACTCGATTTCGCCCACGTTCAGGTCGCCTGCGATCGTTGGCCCGGCGTCTCTTGGGCTTTCATCCGCGGTGTCGACTTCCGTTGTTCCGGCCGCCGCAGTGCGCCGAAGTGGGATGCCAGCGGCAGCGCCGGCACCGACGTCGGACAATACAGCCGCGCCTGGGCCGACTGTGGTGGATATCGGGGTGCCTACGGCGTCTCCGGCGCGCGTGGGTATCGGATTGACCGCTGCTGTGCCGATACCTGCTGCGGCTGCTACGGCTATTCCTGCGTCTACTGCGTTTGGTAGAGCGGCTGTGGCGACGGTGCCCGCACGCGCGGGTGGGGTGGTGGTGCCAGCCGCTAACGCGGCGCACGAAGGAGTGGGTGGCACGCTGCCGGCGGCTGTGCCTGCGCCCGCAGGAGCCAATGGGATGTCAGCGGCGGCGCCTGGGTCCGCAGGGGTTACAAACCAGATGCTAGCGGCGGCGATTGCAGCGCCCGTAAGGGTAGGTAACGGAGCGTCAGCAACTGTGTCGACACCTTCGGTTGTTGATAACGAGGTGCCAGGGGCCGCGTGGGCGTCCGCAGAGGCGGATATGGATGTCCCTACTGCGGTGCCGCCGCCTGCTACCACTGGGTTGCCTCCGGCGCCCCAGGCGTCCGCTGAGGCGGATGTCGCAGTGTCTTCATCAGCGGTCGTGGCCGAGGAGATGTCGACCGTGCCTGCGCCCTCAGAGTCGTTTGTCGGGATGCAGGTGCCGACGCCTGCGCCCTCAGGGTCGTTTGTCGGGATGCCGGCGCCGACGCCTGCGCCCTCAGGGTCGGTTATCGGGATGCCGGCGCCGATGCCTGCGCCCCCAGGGTCGGTTATCGGGATGCCGGCGCCGACGCCTGCGCCCTCAGGGTCGGTTATCGGGATGCCGGCGCCGACGCCTGCGCCCTCAGGGTCGGTTATCGGGATGCCGGCGCCGACGCCTGCGCCTTCAGGGTCGGTTATCGGGATGCCGGCGCCGATGCCTGCGCCCTCAGGATCGGTTATCGGGATGCCGGCGCCGATGTCTGCGCCCTCAGGATCGGTTATCGGGATGCCAGCGCCGATGCCTGCGCCCTCAGTGTCGGGTGTCGGGATGTCGCCTCTGACTGCCCCGTCAGTGTCGGATAGCGAGACGCCAGCACCTATGCCTGCCCCTTCAGGGTCGGACATCGAGGCTGTGCCCGCGCCCTCGACAGTGGTCACCAGGATGCCTGACGCTGTGGGTGTGCAGGCTGCGGCGGGTAACGAGTTGCCTGCGGCTCCGCTAGCACCTGCGCTCGCGATGGTGGCTGCAGAGTTGCCAGAGGCGGTGCCGGGTCTCGAGCTGCCGTCTATGCTGCGAAAGCCAGCCCCCAAATTTGTCGGACCGTCGGAGGCCGACGAACAGACGGTTGCTGGCCTTGATGGGAATAGGCCGCCGGTGGCGCTTCCGGCAAAGAGCTCACCGGATCTTACACCGAGCCCTCCGGCGGATCCCGGCAAACCCCAACAACGAACATCGGCAGCCGCAAGCATCCCCGAAACTTCGTCGGCACGCGAAGCACCACCTACGTCGTATCAACCATCGCCATGGTCTCAAGCCCCGACTCCGGCGGCGACCGAACTCGCCGACCGCAACCACCGATCGAAAAAACGGACTTCATGCTGCTGACCCTACTGCCAAGACCGCCTTGGGGTCGGCGGACGGCAAAACACAAATCGAGCAGATGGCTTCGCCCAACGCCCTTTCCTCCTCGTCCACGACGTCCGGCACCGTGGCAACTGATCCAGCACTGCCGACCAAGATGGGCACCCACGCGGCGCAAATTGCCCCGACCATGATAATGTTGGCAAAGAGCGCACTCGGCGGCGAGCAAATGACGGTTCGGCTGCACCCCGCTGAGCTCGGAATGGTGCAGGTGCGCATCGAGAGAGCGGCCTCCGGCGCGGCACACATAGAACTTACCGCGGACGACCCGAAAACCTTGCAGGCGCTGCAACAGGATCAGCCCGCCTTGCATCGCGCCCTGGACGGCGCCGGCATACCGGCCGCCGGGCGAACGCTCACGTTTCATGCCGTTCAGCCGCCGCCGGTATCGGTAGCGGCACCGTCTGGAAGCACCGGGGCAGCCTCAGCCGGGGGGCAGCATCCGTCGTCCGGGCGTGGCGCCAATGGTAATCCAGATGCGGGCCGCTTCGCCGGCGGGGGCAGAGGCAGCTACTCGTCGTGGGACACGACCCGCAGGTCCGGCGGCCGGCCGTCGAGCGCCAATGCCACGACCGCTTCGGCAACCCCTCGCGTGTACCGCGCCGGTTTGGACATTACAGCCTGAGCATCCAAAGGAGACTCTTTTCATGTCTGGAACTATTTCAGCCCCGGCCACGGGAGGCACTTCTTCCACAGGCTCTACCATCTCTCAGGTCGGCACGACGGCTTTGGGTAGCCTTAGCAATAATTTTACAAACTTCTTGTCGTTGTTGATGACGCAGTTGCAGAATCAGGATCCGTCATCCCCGCTGGATTCAAATCAGTTCACTAGCGAACTGGTGCAATTCACGAGCGTGGAGCAGCAGATCAGCACGAACAGCGACCTGACGCAGCTCATCCAGTTGACCCAGGCAAGTCAGATCGAGCAGTCAGCCTCGCTGATTGGCAAGCCGGTGACGGTTACAAGCCCGCAACTTTCGTTGCAGAACGGCAGCGCGGAGATCAAATTCAATACCGCGACGGCGGAACCCGTCGGCATAGCGGTCTACAACAGCGCGGGAGCGCAGGTGCAAACCGCGTCGCTGACAAGCGCCGCCGGGGCCAACAGTTGGTCATGGAATGGCCAAAGTGCAAATGGCACGACCATGCCTGACGGGCCTTATAAGGTAACGGTGACCGCGCTCGGCGCGAATGGGGCGACGTCGCAGGTTCCCTTCACTGTTACTGGTACCGCGACATCGATTCAGAACAACAGCGGCACCGTTCAGGTACAATTGGGAGGCCTCACACTGCCGTTCAGCGCGGTGCAATCGGTCGGGAATTGATCATTTCGAATTGCTCCATTCGCAATCGAGGCAGTGCAGACGCGCGGGCTGCACTGCTCTTCACGCGCGCGATCTTACCCACTTTGAGTCTCTGGAAGACGCAGTTGCGAGTCCCGCAGATCCCTCGTACCGGGCTTAAGCACGAGTCGCCGCGCATCAAAACGGTCGATTGACCGGAATCAAAGAAATCCAAAAGCCACGATCATGAGAACTCGACTCGGCTATCGCTCGGGTCTAAGTTCCCGTTATGTTCACTGACCTCGCTATCCCCAAAATGCCTTTCCCGATTGGGTCCTCGCCAAGAGAGGAGGCATTCCAGGCGGTGCTACTTCCAAGTCGGGCGCCAGTTGCAAAGGGGACGCCCGCGCTATCCCCTGCTATCGCCCGTCTCCGTGAACGGATTGCACGGATCGAACGCTTACACGCGCGCGGTTCAACAGAGCGATCAATCCCCATGGACATCGCGGCGATGGACCAGGTTCTGCCCACCGGTGGCATCCGCCTCGGCGCCTTGCATGAGGCTGCCTCGGTCGGTCCCGACACGGAACACGCCGCCGCTGCTACTCTGTTCATCGCCGGTATACTGGCGCGTCTGGACGGCCCCATCCTGTGGGTGCTGCGGCAGGCCGACCTGTTCGCCCCCGGCCTTGCTGGCGTCGGGCTGGACCCCAGTCGCATCGTCTTCGCCGAGGCCGGCAAACAGGTGCTGCCCGTCATGGAAGAAGGTTTCCGACATTCCGGCCTTGCCGCGGTGGTCGCTGAGCATAGCGGGCGGCTGAGCCTGGTTGCCTCGCGCCGGCTGCAATTGGCGGCGGAGCAGTCCGGCATTCTGGCCATCCTGATCCGGCGCAGCCACAGCTTCGACGACCCCGCCCTGAACGAGCCAACCGCCGCCGCCACTCGCTGGCGGATCGCCGCCTTGCCGTCGCCACCCGCTCTGCCCCACGCCCCGGATACACCGGGCCTTGGACGCGCCAGATGGCGACTGGATCTGACCCGATGCCGTGGCGGCGAACCTGGATCCTGGATTGTGGAGGCTTGCAATGCGACGGGTCGTCTCGGTCTGGTTCCCGACACTGCCGATCGATCGGTTAAGGCAGCCTAAGGAAGGCCAGGGCGCGACCCACCCGTTGACGGGATCAAAGGGCCTTCGGTCCTTTGCGGGTCCAGGGCAGCGCCCTGACCTTCCTTTAGTCACCGTAACCAGCCGGGTGGTAATGGCGGTAGATACCACGGCGGCAGCCCTGGGCCTACGGCCTGGGATGAAGCTGGCGCAAGCTCAGGCTTTGGTGCCCGGGCTTAAGGTCCGTGACGCGGATCGCAGGGCGATGCGGCGTTGCTGCGCCGGCTGGCGGAGTGGTGCTTGCGCTATGCGCCGCTGACTGCGGTCGATCCGCCGGACGGACTATGGATCGACGTCACCGGCAGCACACATCTGCATGGTGGAGAAACGCGGCTGCTACGCGATCTGGTCAGTCGATTGAATTCCCAAGGTTTGGCCGCGCGCGCTGCCGTTGCAGATACCCCGGCTGTCGCGCATGCGGTGGCTCGGTTTGGCTCTGGCGGAGTGGTGCCTCCGGGCGAGGACGTCATGGCCGAATTTCCGATCGAGGCGTTGCGCCTGCCGGCTGACATGCTGGCCGATCTGCGTCTGATGGGGTTCGAGCGGGTTGGGCCTTTGGCCGCAGCGGCCCGGGCGCCTTTGGTGAGGCGGTTCGGGGTTGAGTTGGCAAAGAGGTTGGATCAGGCGGCGGGGGTGTTGTTCGAGCCGATCGTGCCGGTGGCCCCTTCAGCATCGATCCAGGCCAGGCTGGGATTTGTCGAACCGCTGCTGACTGCGGAGGCTTTTTCCACCGTGATTGCGTCGTTGGTTGCCCAGGTTTGTGGCGATCTGGAGAGGGCCGGATTGGGCGCTCGCCGGCTGGATTTGCGGTTCGAGCGTGTGGATGGGTCGGTTCAGGCTATTCGCATCGGCACGGCTCGCCCGGTGCGCGATGCCCGCCATCTCGCCCGCATGCTGGATGAGCGGCTGGAGCGCGTTGATCCGGGCCTGGGCGTGGAGGCGATGCAGCTGATCGTCGCCGTGGCCGATACTTTGGGTTTCGTGCAGGCTGCCTCGTCGCTGGTGGCAGAGGCGTCGCCCGATCTGGCTCCACTGGTGGATCGCCTGGCCAATCGGTTGGGGGAGGGAGAGGTGTATCGCCTCGTACCGGTTGAAAGTGACGTGCCGGAACGATCCATCCGTCGAGGTGCCGGCGTTGACCCAGGTGACTGGAGGCTGGCCCGCCGATTTGCCGCGTCCGGTGCGGCTGCTCCATCCGCCTCAGCCGATCGATGCGATGGCGCTGCTGCCGGATCATCCGCCGGTGGCATTCACCTGGCGGCGGGTGCGTCACAAGGTGCGGCACGCCGATGGGCCGGAACGCATCGCTGGGGAATGGTGGAAGCGTGACCAGGAGTGGGTGTCGGTGCGGGATTATTTCCGTGTGGAGGATGAAGATGGACGCCGTTTCTGGCTGTTCCGGAGAGGCAATGGGAGTGATATGGAGACGGGGGATATGCGGTGGTTTCTGCATGGGTTTTTTTGATTCTTCGAGTGTGAAGCGCTTCCGATTCATAATACCAAACCGAATTAAACAGTGCATACTCTACCTTCTAAGTTTGGTAGTCGTCCGAGCAGGCGCACCGCAGCCAAATCAGGCTACTTCCCCCGTGTTAAAAACACGCCTGTAGGGGCGGAACGAACGGTGCGACGCGCACTCCCATGATGCAGCCCTATACCGAACTACAGGTGACAACGAACTACAGTTTCCTGCGCGGTGCCTCGCATATCGAGGAACTTGTGGCTCGCGCCGCCGTCTTGCGCATGAAGGCGCTGGCCGTCACCGACCGGAATTCCCTGGCCGGTATCGTCCGCGCACACCAGCGTGCCAAGGAAGCCGGCATCCGCCTGATTGTCGGGTGCCGGTTGGACCTGAAGGACGGCCCGTCGGTGCTGGTCTATCCAACCAGCCGAACCGGCTATTCCCGCCTCACCCGCCTGCTGACGCAAGGAAAAGGCCGCGCGGGCAAAGGCAAATGCGAATTGTATTGGCCGGATCTGGCGGCGGCATCAGAAGATCTGATCGGCATCCTCTGCACGGATCCCACTGAAGAAAATCTGCGCTGCCTGAAAGCGGATTTCGGCGACCGGGCTTATGTCGCCCTGACGTTGAAGCAGCGTCCCAACGATGCCGTCAGACTGCGCATCATTACCGACACAGCCGCCTCTCTCGGCGTCCCGGCCGTCGCCACCAACAACGTGCTATACCACGCGCCCGGCAGGCATATTTTACGGGATGTGCTGACCTGCATTCGCGAAGGATGCACCATCGACGAACTCGGTTACCGCCGCGAGCGATCAACGGTACGCCATTTACAATCGCCTGAAGAAATGGTTCGCCTATTTGTTCGCCATCAGGACGCCGTTGCCCGCACACAAGAGATCGTTGATCGCTGCCAGTTCAGTCTGGACGAACTCCGCTACCAGTATCCGCATGAAGTCCACATCCCCGGCCTGACCGCGCAACAAACACTAGAGCAACGAACCTGGGATGGTGCCGCCGCACGTTATCCCGACGGAGCCCCAGAAAAAATCACCCGCCAGCTCCGCCATGAACTCGATCTGATCGCAGACCTGGACTATGCACCGTATTTCCTTACGGTTGACAGCATCGTCCGGTTCGCTCGCTCCCAAGGCATCCTATGCCAGGGACGCGGGTCGGCGGCGAATTCGGCGGTGTGTTTCGTGTTGGGGATCACCTCCATCGATCCCACCCGCAGCGACCTTCTGTTCGAACGTTTCGTCAGTGCCGAACGCCGCGAGCCACCCGATATAGACGTGGATTTCGAACATGAGCGGCGCGAGGAAGTGATCCAGTGGATCTACCATACTTATGGCCGCCATCGTGCCGCGCTCTGCGCCACCATCATCCGCTATCGCGGCCGCGGTGCAGTACGCGACGTCGGCAAGGCATTGGGTCTGACCGAGGATGTGACCAGCGCCCTTGCTTCTCAGGTCTGGAGTTGGAGCGAGGAAGGCGTCGCCGAGGAACACGCCGCGGCACTGAATTTCAACCTGGAGGACCGCCGGCTGCGCCTGACGATGGATCTGGCGCGCGCGCTGATCGGGTTTCCGCGGCACATGTCGCAACACCCAGGCGGCTTCGTGTTGACCGAGGAACGACTGGACGATCTGGTGCCCATCGAGCCAGCCAGCATGGTCAACCGCCAGGTAATCGAGTGGGACAAAGACGACATCGACATCCTCCGCTTCATGAAGGTCGATGTGCTCGGTCTTGGCATGCTGGGCTGCATGCGGCGGGCATTCGATCTTATGTCGCAACACAAAGGCCAGGTGCTGGATCTGGCAGCGATCCCGGCCGAGGACCCCGCCACCTACGCGATGATCCGCAAAGCCGACACGCTGGGGACGTTTCAGATCGAATCCCGAGCCCAGATGTCGATGCTGCCGCGGCTGAAGCCGCGCACGTTCTACGATATCGTTATTCAAGTGGCGATCGTCAGGCCGGGGCCGATCCAGGGCGACATGGTGCATCCGTATCTGCGCCGTCGCGATGGACTGGAGAAAGTCGAGTATCCAACACCGGAATTGCGTCGTGTGTTGGAAAAGACGCTGGGCGTTCCGCTGTTTCAGGAACAGGCGATGCAGGTGGCGATCGTCTGTGCCGGCTTCACACCATCGGAAGCCGATGCGCTTCGCCGCAGCATGGCGACCTTCAAGTTCACCGGCGGGGTTTCGATCTTCAAGGAAAAGCTGATCGCCGGCATGGTCGAACGCGGCTACAACGCCGAATTCGCCGAGAAGACGTTTTCTCAAATTGAAGGTTTCGGCAGTTACGGTTTTCCGGAAAGTCACGCCGCGAGTTTCGCGCTGATCGCCTACGCCTCGTCATGGGTAAAGTGCCACCATCCGGATGTGTTCTGCTGCGCGCTGCTGAATGCGCAACCGATGGGGTTCTATGCCACCGCGCAGATCGTCCGCGATGCCCGGTTGCATAACGTGGAAGTGCGCCCGGTCTCGGTAAACGAGTCCGCTTGGGACTGCACGCTGGAGCCGCTGTCTGATCATGCCCCGTTCCCTGACCATCTGATGCGAGAGGGGCAGGGACAGATAGGACAACACGCCGTGCGTCTCGGCCTGCGCATGACCAAGGGGCTCGCCCAAATCCATGCGAACGAGGTGCTCGCCCGGCGCACGACAAAATACCGCTCGATCGAGGACCTGTGGCGCCGGGCAGACATCCCGGTTGCGGCACTGGAACGCCTGGCGGAAGCGGATGCGTTCCAGACCTTGGGGCTGAACCGGCGGCAGGCGTTGTGGGCGATCCGCGGCCTGTCGGACACGAGGCTGCCGCTGTTCGACACCGCTCCCGCCGAACCGGACGCGGAACCCGAAGTGGCGCTGGCGGCGATGACCGCCGGCCGGGAGGTGGTAGAGGACTACCGCGCCACCGGTCTGAGCTTACGCCGCCATCCGGTCAGTTTCTTGCGCCAGGACCTCGCCGTGCGCCACGTCGTCCGCTGCGCTGACCTGATGACAATCCGTGACGGCAAGCGTGTCGAGGTAGCCGGCATCATCCTGGTGCGGCAACGGCCAGGCAGCGCGCATGGGGTGCTATTCGTCACGATCGAGGACGAGACCGGCCACGCCAACCTGATCCTCTGGCCCTCGGTATTCGAAGCGCATCGGCGGCTGGTGTTGTCCGCCAGCATGATCGCCTGCCGCGGGAAATTGCAGCGGGAAGGCGAGGTGATCCACGTGATCGCCGAACACCTGACCGATCTGTCCGATCTGCTGCGGGGGGTTGGGGAACGTGACGACAAACCGTTCCCTCTGCCCTACGGTCGCGGCGACGAGGCCAGACATGGCAGCCAACCAGACCCGCGCGAGAAAAAGATGAGTGCGAGCCGCGATATCTATGTTCGGGACCTGCGCATTGTCCCCAGGAAAGGCATCAAGGTGCCAACCCGGGATTTCCGGTAGCTGCCCTCTGATTGCAAGAACAGCACCGATCCCCCTACTACGACGGCTGCACGGGTGCCCCAATGACACGAGGTTGCCTGACCCGGGCTCCTGTGGCATCCGCACCGCGGTTTTCCTTGAATTTGCCCGATCTTAGAAAGTGGTATCCCCCAAGTGAGTGTCTTCGAGCCTCTCGGCTTTGGCTTCACCTTCGCCGATCTGAACGGCCGCGATGGCCTGATCCGGCTGGACAAGCAGTTCCTCAATACCCTGTCCGTCCAGGACACCGGCCTCCACCATCGCCTGCTCGCCGCCCGCGCCGCCCCCGACAGCCTATCCAGCCGCGACGAATTTGATCTGGTCGTGGCGCTGGGTCCCCATCTGGACGGATTCGTTGCGGAGCTATTCGGCATCCAGCCAGACACCGCGGAACTGATGCAGCAGACGCTGGAACTCGACCCGATCCACGCCTGCAAGCGTCTGTTCGTGCAGCGTCAGGCCGTGAAGAAATACCCCGACCCCTCCGCCTTCGACGGCCCCGCTCTGCGCGCGGCCCTGGAAGCTCGGATCGGCGCGCCGCTGACCGAAAAGACCTTCGCCACCCAGGTCGCCGCTTCGGAAAACGACCCAGCGGCGCTGGACGAAGCCCTCCGTTATGCCGCCTGGGCGACCCTGACGCCGGAAGGAAAGGCCCACCATCGTGGCGGCACGCTGTTCCACGTGCCACGCCGGATCGATCCCCAGCACCTCGTGCCGGTCGAGACAATCGAGCGCGACGGCGTCACGATGCTGCGTCTGCCGAAGCATGACTGGCGCCACCGCGAGGGCTTTGCCCTTACTGATCATGGGATGAACACCCAGCAGGCCTTGGACCAGGTGAATTACTGCATCTGGTGCCATACCCAGGGGAAGGACTCCTGCTCGACCGGGCTGAAGGACCGCAAGACCGGACAGTTTCAGAAGTCGGTGTTCGGCGTCACCCTCGCCGGCTGTCCGCTCGACGAGAAAATTTCCGAGATGCATACGCTGCGCGCCGCTGGTCACGTGCTGGGCGCCTTCGCGACGATCGCCATCGACAACCCGATGATGGCGGCGACCGGCCACCGCATCTGCAATGACTGCATGAAGGCCTGCATCTACCAGAAGCAGGAGGCGGTCGATATTCCACAGGCCGAGACCTCCGTCCTGAAGGATGTGCTGAAGCTGCCCTGGGGCTTCGAGATTTATTCCCTTTTGACGCGCTGGAATCCGCTGGACATCCGGCGTCCCCTGCCCCGCCCCGATAGCGGGCGCAAGGTCCTGATCGTCGGCCTCGGCCCCGCCGGGTTCACCCTGGCGCACCACCTGATGAACGATGGCCATACCATCGTCGCGGTTGACGGGTTGAAGATCGAGCCCCTGAACTTCGACGTTTCGGCGCCCGTGCGCGACGTCGAGACCCTGTTCGAGAACCTCGACGATCGCGTCATGGCCGGGTTCGGCGGGGTGGCCGAGTACGGTATCACCGTCCGCTGGAACAAGAATTATCTCAAAGTCGTGCGCCTGCTGCTCGAACGCCGCGCGCAACAATTTGCCCATTTCGGCGGCGTCCGCTTCGGCGGCGGCGCTACTCTGTCGATGGACGATGCTTGGGCGATGGGCTTCGACCACATCGCGCTATGTATGGGTGCCGGCAAGCCGACTGTGCTCGACATCCCGAACGGGCTGGCACGTGGCGTCCGCCAGGCCTCCGATTTCCTGATGGCGCTGCAACTGACCGGCGCGGCGAAAACGTCTTCGATCGCCAATTTGCAGCTCCGCATGCCTGTGGTGGTGATCGGCGGCGGACTGACGGCGATCGATACCGCGACCGAAAGCCTCGCCTATTACGTCCGGCAAGTGGAGAAATTCGCCCTGCGCTACCGCGCCCTGGTGGCGGATAAAGGCGAGATGGCGGTCCGCCTGCCCTGGAGGCCAGAGGAAGCCCGGATCGCCGACGAATTCTTGTCACATGCCGCGGCGATCCAGGCGGAACGAGAGGCGGCTGCGAAACAAGGGCGGGAACCGGCGCTGGCCGCTTTGCTGGAAAGCTGGGGCGGCGCGACCATCGCCTATCGCCGCCGCTTGGTGGACAGCCCTTCCTACACGCTGAACCATGAGGAAGTAGCCAAGGCGATGGAGGAAGCCGTGCGCTTCGCCGAGGGCCTCACTCCCGTCGCGGTCGAAACGGACACCGATGGACACGCTGCAGGGTTGCGGGTGAAGCACGCCGACGGAACGGAAGCGACACTGCCCGCGCGCGCCATCCTGGTCGCCGCCGGCACCCAGCCGAACACGGTGCTGGCTCGGGAGGATCACCGTATCCAGTTGGATGGCCGTTACTTCCAGGCAGTCGATCAGAACGGCGCCAAGGTTGAACCTGTGCGCGGCCTGGCCAAGCCAGGTGAAACCCACGTGCTGATGCACCGCGCCGAGAATGGCCGCTTCATCAGCTTCTTCGGCGACCTGCACCCCAGCTTCTTTGGCAATGTCGTCAAGGCCATGGGGGGAGCTAAACGCGGCTACCCCATCGTTTCCCGCGCCTTAGCGGCGCAGCCGGCCACCAACGTACCCGGCCCGGACCTGATCGCCGTAGCTCGAGAGGACCTGAATGCCACCGTGCATGCAGTGCACCGCCTCACCCCCACTATCATCGAGGTCGTGATCAGAGCACCCGCCGCTGCCCGCGCTTTCCGGCCGGGACAGTTCTACCGGCTGCAGAATTTCGAAGTCCTTGCCATGCACGATGATGAATCCGGGATTGGCCGCACGGTGCTGAATATGGAAGGTTTGGCGATGACCGGCGCCTGGACAGATCCAGCCGCCGGTCTGGTCAGCGTCATTGTTCTGGAGATGGGCGGCAGCTCCGACCTCTGCGCTCTGCTGAAGCCAGGGGAGCCGGTGATCCTGATGGGGCCGACCGGCACGGCCACCGAGATCCATGCCGGGACCACCGTCGCGCTTGTCGGCGGCGGACTGGGCAATGCGGTGCTGTTCTCCATCGGCGCCGCGACGCGGGCGGCGGGGTCGAAGGTAATCTACTTCGCCGGTTACAAGGCGATCCGCGATCGCTACAAAGTCGCCGAAATCGAGCGCGCAGCCGACGTCATCGTCTGGTGCTGCGACGAGGCTCCAGGCTTCACGCCGAAACCCGACCGGCCACAGGATCGCTCCTTTGTCGGCAACATCGTGCAGGGGATGGCCGCTTACGGGTCGGGTGCGCTCGGTGATCAGGCGGTTAAGTTATCCGACGCGGAGCACATGATCGTCATCGGCTCCGACCTCATGATGCAAGGCGTCGGCGCTGCGCGGCATGGCTTGCTGGCGCCATACCTGAAGGCGGGTCATACGGCGGTCGGGTCGATCAACTCCCCCATGCAGTGCATGATGAAGGAGGTCTGCGCGCAGTGCCTGCAGCCGCAAACCGACCCGGTGACTGGGGCACGGACCGTCGTTTTCTCCTGCTTCAACCAGGATCAGGCACTGGACCGGGTGGATTTCCCAGCGCTGCATGACAGGCTCGGCCAGAACGGGACGCAGGAGAAGCTGACCGCTCAGTGGATCGACCGGGCATTGCGGCGCTTGGGCATGCGGACCGACGCCGCGGCGGCATAGCCGATCGAAGCACGCGTTTTCAGGCCACTCCCCGGAGGCTGCGTCATTCTCCCGCACGGACAGCCATGGCCGTGCCGCCTTGTCCCGATAGGCTCCGATACGTGATCGCTCCCGCGCCTGCTCCGATTAGCCATCCCCAATCGCCGACATTGAATATCGCGCCATAGGCACCCAACAATGCCAGACCAATTGACAGCGTTCCAGCGACGGCCAGGGCTATCAGCGCCTTAGAGTTCCAGCCGCCGTCATAATAGTAGGCGCCGCTCGGCGACATTGTGTAGAGGTCATTGACGTCGACCGCCTCGCGTTTCACTAGGTAGTAATCGGCAACGATAATCCCGAACATCGGGCCGAGCACCGAACCGAAAATGCTGACGAACAAGGTTATCGCATGAGGACTGGCAACGAACAGCCAGGGACACACCAGGACCGACAGCACGGAAGTGATCAGTCCGCCAAGTCTGAAATTTATGCGTTCCGGGTAAAGATTGGCGATGTTGTACGCAGGAGAGACGAAGTTCGCGACGATGTTGATCCCCATGGTCGCGACGATGAAGGTGATCGAGCCTATGATCACGACCACCGGATTGCCAATCCGCTCGACGATCCGGACCGGGTCCATGATCGCCTGCCCAAACACCTTTAGTGTTCCCGCTGTCACAATCACGGTGATGATCGAGAAGACTAGAAAGTTGACGGGCAGCCCGAGGAAGTTGCCCATTTTCATGGCAGACTCGTCCTTCCCGAAGCGGGCGAAATCTCCGAAATTGAGCAGGAGTGCGGCGAAATAGGCCACGATCAGCATGGCTGCGTTCGCCATGACACCTAGTGTTGCTCCGGTCGAGGCGGCCGGCGGGCTAAGTTGCAGATCGAGGCTGGAGAATCCGGTCTGCCACAGGATCCAGATCGCCAGTGCGAACATGACGACGTAAACAACTGGCCCGCAGAAGTCGATGAAGCGCCGAATGCGCTCCATACCACTGAGGAAGATCAGCAACTGAAATAACCACATAAACAGAAAACTGAACCAGGCTAGCGTGGAGAGGCCGAGGAAATTGTTGTGGGTCAGATCGGCTGCCGTCGGTAACAAAGTAACGACGAGCACTTGTACGGCCTTAGAGGCGAAATATGTTTGTACTCCATACCAAACGATGCCGACCACACCGCGGACCATCGCGGCAAGGTTTGCACCCATGACCCCGAAGGAGATGCGTGCCACCACCGGATAGGGAATGCCGAGGCGCAGCGACGGGCGCCCGATCAGGTTCATCAGGAAGTAGACCACCGTGATGCCGACCAACATGGATATCAACACCTGCCACCCGGTCAGACCGAGAAAGAACAGGCTAGCAGCAAAGGTATAGCCGCCGACCGAGTGGACATCGGACATCCACATCGCGAACAGGCTAAAAACGCCCCAGGTGCGGCCCTCGGGCGCCGCCGGCGCGAGGTCCTGGTTGTAAAGCGTCGGATCCGCCCCGGGTATTTCGAGGGTCGGCACGCCCTGACTATTCGACATCCTGTGTCCCTTTTCTTGCTGGTGCCGACGCACCACTAGCGCCGCGACTTTACGGAATGCCTCTTTTCGATGGCGGCCGTGCAGTGGCGTCCCAGAGCACAGTCGATCGGTGGGGCAATTTAATGAAATCTGTGTGTTGCCTAACGGCGAACATTGCCTCGGTGACCGGCGAAAGCGCAGCAATTTTGGTGCCAACGAAATGCCGCGGCCGAACTACCAGCCGAAGCGATCAGGCATCGGACTCGCAGGTGACATCATTCACGCGCTCGGACATTCCAACTAGCGATCAAGCGGTTACGCCACGCCTCGATCAATCGACAACCGAACGAGATCAGCGGTCCGCGCCACGCCAAGTTTCGCCTTGATCTGACTGCATGTATTGGCAACCGTCTTGTAGCTGACGCCAAGCGCGTCGGCGATATTGGACAGGCCCTGACCGTCTCCGAGCAGACGCATGATCTCGAGGTCTCGCTCGGACAGCCGCTCCATCAGCCTACCGTCCGCGGACCCTTTCAGCGCCAGCCCCTGCGCGATCTCAGCCTCGATATAACGTCCTCCCTCGGCCACGCGCCGGACCGCCTCCAGCAGTTCTTCAGGCGAAGCGTTCTTGCTGAGATATCCGGCGGCCCCGGCACGCAACGCGCGGGTCGCGTAGAGCGCCTCGGCGTGCATGCTCAGCACCACCACCCGAGCCTCCGAATGTTCGGCCAGAAGGCGCCGCAGCAACTCTAACCCGCCAAGGCCAGGTAGGTTGAGATCGAGCACGATGAGTGCCGGCCGGTCGGCTCGCACTATTGCGAGCGCGTCCCGCCCGGTTGCCGCCTCGCTGATCTGAACCCCCGGCAATGCCGCGAACAGCCGCCGAAGCCCGGAGCGAACAATAGCATGGTCGTCAACGAGCAAAACCTTCACACCGCCTCCATTGTCACGGTGCAGGGCAACCGCGCTGTCACGACAAGTCCTCTTCCATCCTTGCCTGGACCCACACGGAGCGACCCGCCGAGCCCCTCGACACGCTCCCGCATGCCCCTGAAGCCTAACCCGATAAAGCCGCTCCCGGGGGGGCCCGGCTCCGCGAGCCCTGTCCCGTCGTCGGCTACGTGCACTACAATTTCCCCGCTGTCTCCGGGCTGAACAGCGATTTCGATCCGCTTCGGGCGCCCATGGCGAACCGCATTGTTCAGCCCCTCCTGCGCCAGACGGTAGATTGCCGCCATAGTCGCTTCGCCAATTCCATCCTCGTCGACCGAGACATCGAGGAGATAATCGATCGTTGGTTGCCGTGCGCGCCAGAACGCGACGAGGTTGTCCAGCGCGGGAACCAGGCCGCCCTCAACCGGGCTAACCGAGCGCAGCCGATGCAGCATGGCGCGGACATGGCGCTGCATGTGACCGACGGCTTCGCGGATCGCGTGTGCGCGCTCCGGCACATCGGCGGTCCGGCCCGACGCGACCGCCTGCTCGATTGCAGCTGCATCCAGATGGACCGCGAACAGGAAGGGGCCCACCTCGTCGTGCAAATCCCGCGCGAGGTCCGTCCGCTCCTCCTCCTGCAACGTCAGCAGTTGTTCGGTGAGCCGCAGGTTGCGTGTCTGCGCCTCGTCCAGCCGCTCCGCCATCGTGTTGAACCCCTGAGCGAGCCGCGCGAGTTCGGGTGGCCCGGCGTGCTCGACCCGGACCGCGAATTCGCCTGAGCCGAAAGAGGCAAGTGCCCCCGAAAGCCTGTCGAGCGGACGCAAGGCGCGTCCCACCAGGAGGCTGACAAGCACTATACTTAGCCCGCAGAACAACCCGACCGCGACGAGATCATCCTGAAGCTGCGTCCACACCTCCCCGACCTCGTTTCGGGGATCGGCTTCGATCGTGATGACGTTCCCAGCCCCCCCATCGAGACGGACAGGCGCGAACGAAGGCGCAAGTAAGGCGACGAACCATGCCGGCGCCTTCGGCGCCAGCCTCGGGAGCGTCGAGGCCGACCGTAACCCACCGGTGGCATCCCGCAGCACGGCCCGAACGTGACGACCGCCATCAAATGTACGCACGAGCCGCCCGAGTTCGTCTCCCGGATCGCCCGCGCCCGGCAAATCATCGATCCCGTTGCGGAGCGTCTGAGCACCCACCGCGAGCGCCGCCTGCATCTCCGTCCGCACCGATCGGATGGCGTGCCAGCCCGCTGCCAACCCGCCGATGCAAAGGCTCACAAGCAGAACGATTATGATGGATGCCATCAATCGAAGGCGAAGCGACATGGCCGGCGAGAGTCCTCCCCGCGTAGATGTTATCCGAAACGGAGCATTGCGCGAAGATCGGGAACTTTTCCCGCCGGGTTCGGGAACGTGTGCCATTGGCGGCATAAGAGCGGTTGGGTGACAATTCCGGATAACAAGAGCTGGGTGGGGTACTGAATATATATGGCAAGATGCTCATGGCGCGATGTCCGACGCACTGCGGGCACGCTGGCTGGCGTTGCCGCATTTCTCGCGCTTGCGTGGGTAGCCGCCCGCGCGCAACAGGCCCCCACCGATACGGGGGAACCGTTGTCGGTCACATTACCGCCTGTCGACATCATAGCAGCGTCCCCGTTGCTAGGATCGGGTGTCGATCGCGATACGGTGCCGGCCGAAACCAATGTGCTGAAGGGCGACGACCTTACGCGCGGCGGCACGCTCATCGCACCGGATGCCGTTCGCGCGCTGAACGAGCAAGTCGGCGGCGTCAACCTCGATTCTGCATCGGGCAATCCCTACCAGCCGTCCATGTTCTATCACGGGTTCGAGGCATCGGCGCTGCAAGGGACCCCGCAGGGGCTCGCCGTGTATGTCAACGGCGTTCGGTTCAACTCGGCGTTCGGCGACACGGTGAATTTCGATCTGTTGCCCAACCTTGCAATCGACCAAATGAACTTGGAAGGGTCGAACCCCGTATTTGGCCTAAACGCCCTCGGAGGTGCGCTAAACGTGCGTCTCAAGAACGGCTTCACGTATCAAGGCGGCGAAATCAGCTTTCACGGTGGATCGTTCGACACCTACGGGGGCGACTTCCAGTACGGCAAGCAAAGCGGCAATACCGCGATGTATGTCGCGGTAAGCGGCGTCCATCAGGACGGTTGGCGCGATGTGCAATCGTCGGACATCGAGAATTTCTATGGCGATGTCGGTTGGCGCGGCGCCACGGGTGAGTTGCATTTCAACGTTCTGCTGGCAAACTCGGTACTGAACGGACCGGGGACCTCGCCGATCGAACTGCTTGCCGCTGATCCAGCCGCCCAGTTTACTGGACCAAACCGGATCAGCAACCGATTCCTGCAAGTCAGCCTGTCGAGCGATGTGGCGATTAGCGATACAGTCTCACTACAGGCTGTCACCTACTACAACAATTTTCTGCAGCGCGTGGGCAACGGCAACGCATCGAACGACACGCCGTGCACCGACGGATCGGGCCTGTTGTGCTTCGATACGGGCCCTAGCACGACGTATGGTGGCGCCACGATTCCGGCCTTCGTCGGTCCAAGTCCGTTCGCGTATTCAGAACTGGACCAGCAGACGACGAACACTAACGGCTACGGTGCGTCGATCCAGGCGACCGACACGCAGACCATCTTCGGCTTCAACAACCATCTGGTCGCCGGCGTCAGCTTTGATGGTGCACAGACCGAGTTCACCGGCATCTCCTATATCGGTGGCATCGACGCTTCCCGTGATTTCGTCGGTCCAGGCGTGGTGATCGACGAACCCGGGACCAATGCGCCTGTAAGGGTTGGCATCAGCGATGCTTATTATGGGGCGTTCATCGCCGACACCTTCAACCTCACCGACCGCCTCGCGCTGACCGCTTCGGCCCGGTTCAACGCGGCCGAGATCGACCTCAACGATCAGAACGGCGGCGGTCTCACCGGCGACCACTCCTATACACACCTTAATCCTGCAGCCGGTGTGACCTACAAGGTGACGCCGTGGCTGACGGCCTATGCCGGTTACGCGGAAGCGAATCGCGCTCCCACGCCAGCGGAGCTTTCCTGCGCTGGACCGAACAATTCATGCAGTCTGGCCAATTTTTTCGTAGGCGACCCGAATCTCAAGCAAGTGGTCGCGCACACCGTCGAGGCCGGTTTGCGGGGGAGCGTCGGCGTCGGGGAGGATGACCGGCTGAACTACAATCTCGGTTTCTATCGGAGCAACCTCAGCGACGACATCATCTTCGTCAACAGCGTGACGCTGAACCGAGCCTTCTTCACCAATGTCGGCCAGACACAGCGGCAGGGGGTGGATGCGGGCTTCCAGGTACAAGACCCCGCGCTGGTCCGCCTTTCTCGCCTACACCTACACCGATGCAACCTACCAAAGCGGCTTCGTGGAGGCCGCGGGCAGTAATCCCGCTGCGGACGCTAACGGCAACATCACTATCGCGTCTGGAGATCATTTGCCGGGTATCCCGGCGCATCAGGGCAAGCTTGGTCTGACCTACCGCGTTACCGATCAATGGACGCTCGCCATCACCGGCATCGCCCAGAGCGGTCAATACCTGTTCGGCGACGCGGCAAATCTGACGCCAAAGCTGCCCGCCTTCGTGACGCTGAACGTGAGCACCAGTTACCAGGTCGCTCCCCGCATCCAGCTATTCGCTTCGGTCGAGAACGTCACCAACGAAAAATACTACACTTATGGGACGTTCTCGCCAACCGCAGCGGTGTTTCTTGCTCAGGCACCTACCGCGACGAACCCACGGGCTTACAGCCCCGCCGCACCGGTTGGCGGGTTCGGTGGGGTGCGCGTCACTTTCTGACGATGGGACCAAAATGCCCTACGCAGCCTATCAGCGTGGAACGCTGTACGGATAAAGAAGGCATGCTTGACGCCAGGGAGTTGACCAGAATACTCGGTCGTAACGACCTGTTCAAGGCCGACAAAGACAAGGACAATACGCTGGACAAAGTGGAATTTCTGGCCCTTGTGTAGAAAGGGTTTGCGGCGGCTGACAAAGACAAGGACGCTACACTCGACGCAAAGGAGCTCTCAACCGAACAGAGACGGGCTTTGGTTGCACTCCTCGCCTATTGAGCTAACCGCGGCTTGGTGTCTGGTGCCTTGGCGGTCCTCAGACCGGTCCCCCTTGCTGGGATCCGAGACACATCGTCCTGGCCTCGGCGGCGACCGCCCGCCGGATCGCGCGCAATGTCAACGCGGCGGCGAGCAAACGCCGCCTATGGAATGTCACGCGCATGTTCGGGTTATCGAGCCCAGCTTTCGCGCTTCCTCTCCGCTCAGGAGGCCCGCGCCGGGTAGCTCACCCGGCCACCGAGGTAGATACGGCGGGCGAGGCGCTGAATATCGTCCAGGGTCGGCCAGATCGATCCGTCTAGATCGTCGAGTTTAATGTCGGTGGCGATGAAGCGATAGCCCTTGTCGAGGCGGACAGCGGCGCCGACGAAGGCACCATCAACATCGATAACGTGGGACTGCAACATTGGAGGGGTCCTTTCGGGGACCAACGTCGGGGGAAGCGGGTTCGAGCGGGTTTTCAAACGAAGCGCCGACACCGCATCGACATGACCGCAGCGATCGGGCTGTCCGGGGACGGGATGCGTGCCGAATTGGTCATCTTGCCATTCTCCTGCGCTCAACAGCGGCAAACCGGCTTCGCGGGTATAAGAGGATATTTTTCTGGCAGAATGCAATATGCAATTTTAAAAAGATTTTCTTTCTATCATTGGCAAGTAGAAGGGCGAGGATTGTCGACCGCCACCCTGCGCGAAAACCAAAATATCCACCGCTTGCCGAACCGGCCTGCCGCTGCTCCTATCCCACCGCGGGGCTGGAGCCCCCAAGCCGCTGGGATGAAGCGAACACGGGAGCGAGCGGTGGACCAGGACAGCCGACATATCGTGATCGCCGGGGCTGGCCATGCAGGTGGATCGGCAGCGGCCATGCTTCGGCAGTTGGGTTGGACAGGCGCGATCACCCTGATCGGCGAGGAACCGTTGCCTCCTTATCAGCGGCCGCCTTTGTCGAAAGCCTGGCTGACCGGCGAGGCAACGGCTGAGAGCCTGGCGCTGCGGCCAGCCAAATTCTATCTGAGCGCGACCATCGATTTGCGGCTGGGGATTCGGGTGACCGGAATCGACCGATCGGCCAAAAGGGTTGCGTTGTCTGATGGCGAGACGGTGGCCTACGACTACCTGATCCTGGCACTGGGCGCGCGAGCGCGGCGGTTGCCGCTGCCCGGCGCCGGCCTCGATGACGTGCTCGAGCTGCGCTCGGCCGCCGACGCCGACAGGCTGAAGGCCGCGTTGCGCCCCGGCGCGAAGTTGGCGGTTATCGGCGGCGGGTATATCGGACTGGAGGCCGCGGCCTCGGCCCGAGCGCTGGGGGCTGAGGTTACCGTGATAGAACGCGAAAGCCGCGTGCTGGCGAGGGTCGCCTGTCCGATCCTGTCGGAATTCTTCCAGACCTACCATCGCGCTAAGGGCGTCGCGATCGAGGTGAATGCCGAAGTCGCGACTTTGGAGGGTGCGGATGGCAAAATAGCCGGCGTCCGGCTCGGCGACGGGCGGCTAATCCCGTGCAGCGCAGCGCTCATCGGGGTCGGCGCCGTCGCGAACGACGAACTCGCTCGGGAGGCGGGGCTAACGTGCCACAACGGCATCGTGGTGGACCTCGACGGCGCGCACGGACGATCCGGCAATTTTCGCGATCGGCGATTGCACCAGCCGCCCGCTGCCACTGTATGACCGGATCGGTCGGCTCGAGAGCGTGCCGAACGCGCTCGAGCAGGCCAAGCAAGCCGCCGCGATGATCTGCGGAAAACCGCCACCTACGCCGGAGGTGCCATGGTTCTGGTCAGACCAATATGACCTGCGGCTGCAGATCGTTGGGCTGCCCTTCGATACCACGGAGATCGCCGTTCGCGGCGATGTTGCCGCGGCCAAATTCGCCTTGTTCCATTTGACTGGGGACGGCACCGTTCAGGCGGTGGAGGCGGTCAATTCCGCGCCTGAGTTTATGGGCGGGCGGCGGATCATCGCCAAGCGAAAACGTCTCACTCGCGCAGCGTATTGAAGATATGTCAGTATCAATGCAAGAACTCGCGTCATAGCAAGGAAACGGCTGTATGCCCACGATTACCTATATCGAGCACAACGGGACGGAACACCCGGTCGAGGTTCCTGTCGGCAAATCTGTGATGCAAGGCGCGGTTGAGAACAACGTACCCGGTATTGACGCCGATTGCGGGGGGGAGTGCGCCTGCGCGACTTGCCACGTCTATGTCGACGCCGCGTGGCTGAGCACCATTGGACTACCGCCGCCGGGATCGCAGGAAGCCAGTATGCTGAGCTTCGCCGCTGTCACTCAGCCCGATTCTCGGCTGTCTTGCCAAATCCCCGTTACCAACGCTCTGGATGGGCTGGTGGTGCGGATGCCGGAAGGACAGCATTAACGAAATAGGAGGATTTAAACATGAATGCGCCGGTCCGTTTCGATCCAGCCTCGGATGCTGCGGCCACGCCTCTTGACCGGATTGATGTGAGCGATCCGCGGCTGTACCAGAACGACATCTATTATCCCTATTTCGATCGTTTGCGACGGGAGGACCCGGTGCATTACCGCGAGAACGGGATGTACGGTTCGTTTTGGTCGGTGACAAAGTTTAAGGATATCATGGCGGTTGAGACCCGCCCCGAAATCTATTCATCCGAGGCGAAGCTGGGCGGCATCAGCGTTACCGACCGGCCGATGGAGTACCGTCGGTCCAGCTTCATCTCCATGGACCCACCTCGCCACGACGAGCAGCGCAAGGTCGTTAGTCCGATCGTGGCGCCGGCCAATCTCAACAACATGGCAGGCATCATCCGGGAGCGTGTTTGCAAGGTGCTGGACGGGTTGCCGCGCGGAGAAACCTTCGATTGGGTGCAGCGCGTGTCGATCGAGTTGACCACGCTGATGTTGACCACCCTGTTCGACTTCCCACTCGAGGAGCGCGGCAAGCTCACCTATTGGTCGGATTGTGCGACTCAGGATGTGAATGCGGGCGGTCTGGTGGATTCAGAAGAAAAGCGACTCGAAATCCTAACGGAGGCGCTGCGTACATTCACCACTATGTGGCATGATCGCGCGGCTCGACCGCCGGGCTTCGACCTGATCTCCATGCTGGCGCATGGCGAAGCGACTAAAAACCTGGTCGATGACCCGGCCGAGTTTCTTGGCAATCTCACGCTCCTGATCGTTGGCGGCAACGACACGACGCGCAATTCCATGAGCGGCGGGTTGTGGGCGCTGTGCAAGCACCCGGCAGAATATCAGAAACTGCGCGACAACCCGGCGCTAGTAACCAGCATGGTGCCGGAGATTATCCGCTGGGTGTCGCCCATTATCCATATGCGGCGCACGGCGGTCGCGGACGCAGAGCTTGGCGGCAAGCAGATCAAGACCGGGGACAAAGTCGTGATGTGGTACGTCTCTGGCAACCGCGACGAGGAGTCGATCGACGACCCGAACGCATTCATCATCGACCGAGCCCGCCCGCGCCATCATTTGTCCTTCGGCTTCGGTGTGCATCGCTGTGTCGGCAATCGTCTGGCCGAGATGCAGTTGATAACCCTGTGGGAGGAGATCATGAAGCGCTTCCCGGTGATCGAACTGATGGAGGAACCGAAGCGTATCTACTCCAACTTTATCCACGGTATTTCGGAGATGAAGGTTCGCATTCCGGCGTGATCGAGGCGTCGGGCCACATGGCTTTCCTCCAGGCGTTGGGTCACGTTTCGATAAAGGAGGAATAGGCTGCTGGTCGACCTGCCGGAGACGCGTGACCCGACCGCTGAAGCATCCCGTGGCTGCACCGCTTCCCGGAGCTGACCTATGTCCTGGCAAGGTGATGCTCCGCGGGGCCTGCCGTACGCTCCTGGAGGCCTACTGCCACCAGAGGGTTTCATATTTACAGCGCGAATACCCTCGAGTTGCCCGTCAGTGGTTTCGCAGCCGCACGCAAGCGTCGGAACACGAAACTTGCGATTTTCGGCGGGCGCACGATCGATGCCTCGTCGCTGTTTATCGCTGGCGCCAATGTGATTGGCGAAATTATCAGCTCCCGGGAGTGATTGAGCAGCGACTGCTGCCGTCGGCATCGAGATGTATGGCCGCCAGTTCCAGAAAATCCCGAGGGCGTCCTTTCCTTAATATTGCTGCTTTTTAAGCAGCTAATTACTGCCTTGTTGCAGTAATGACTACGACGACGTGCTTCCTCTTAGAGCAGCCGCGCGCTTGACGCATTAATTCCGGGCAATGTCGCATCGTTCTCCGTTCAAACACATGTTGCATCTAGATCATCATTTTCTGCTGAACGAACGGAGAAAATGGCAAAAGTCACCTCGATAACCGTGCGTTTAGGGAACATAATCCTCCTTCTAAGAACTATGTCCCGATATATGCCGTTTTCATCCGGCCTTGGACTCCTTCCTCTGCGGCAGTCGGGCGCCTCTCGAAATGTTTCATGTGATCGCGGTACACGCAGAGTTTGGT
The DNA here is from genome assembly GCA_963778125.1 of uncultured Alphaproteobacteria bacterium. Classification (GTDB taxonomy): domain Bacteria; phylum Pseudomonadota; class Alphaproteobacteria; order Acetobacterales; family Acetobacteraceae; genus Rhodopila. Next base: position 180,056 of record CAVZTH010000044.1, read on the forward strand.
TTCGAATACCACTCTCGGTGCGTTAGCGTTGCTTTGTCAGGTCGGCCTCTCGAACCGCCCGGACTTAAAGTGCGTTGGTCGAGACTAAGGTCAGGCGCCACCTACAGCGTTACCCGCCAATCGGTGTTCAAGCCCGCCAAGCCACGCGGGACCGAGGCTTGTGGGTGCGTCGGTAAGCGGTGTCGGCCGCAAACAGGATGAGGACACGTTTGATGCCTGGAATGGCTGAACCGGATATAGCCATCGACATCGCCAAATCGGCTTCGGCCATGACGGAGGTCCTGGACGACCACGCGGCCCTCTTCGCCCCCCGAGCGCGCCTAGCGGGCCGCACCGCCCGACTGATTGGCCTGGATGCGGCGGTAACGTCCTGTTCCGCGTTCCTCTGTTTTGCGATCTTCAATCCAGCGCGGGAGCTCACCTCGTCGCCCGTTGTCATCCCGATGGCCTGCTTAACCGTATGCCTGATCCTGAGCTTTTTTGAACGCGGTCTTTACGATGCGCCGGAGATCATGAGCCGCGTGCTGCCATGGCGGAAGGTCGCCCTCGCCTGGTTGCAGGCCGTAGCCATCGGAGCGCTGGCAACCTTCTGCGTCGCCGCGGTGGCGGGACCGTTGGCGGCAGGGTGGGAGCACCGCGGACTTGAGCACATGGGCTCGACCTTGCGTGGGCCCTGGCTGCCGGTATTCCTGTTCGTCGGGCTCATTGCTCTCATCACAGCTCGGTTATTGCGGCTACGGTTTCATGCTGGGCCCGAACCGCTTAACCGTACTGTGATTGTCGGGGCGGAGGAGCAGATTGAGGATCTTCTCTCGCACATCCGCTCAAGCTCGCGTCGCAGCTACGATGTGATCGGCATGGTGGCGCACACCTCGGCTGCGCAGACACCAGGAAGTCTCTTGGGGTTGCCGCATTTCGGCAATATTGACGTGTTGGAGCGCATGATCCGACAAGATGCGGTGGATACGGTGCTCATCGCCTTGCCATGGTCTGCCGGCGAGCAAACGCGCGCGGTCATCGATCGAATTTCGATGGCGCCGGTCGATGTCTACATTTATCCGGGCATGAACGGGCTGAACCTGCCGCTTCGGCGCGCCGATCGGACATTGGACTTGCCATTGCTAATGGTTTGCACACGGCCGATTGGGGGGCGTGGGGCGCTGCTTAAGCGGGCCGAAGATGTCATTCTGTCTCTTGGGCTGCTGGTTTTTATTTCGCCTGTGATGCTGGCCATCGCGGCCCTGATCAAATCGACATCTAGGGGCCCAGTGTTTTTTCGCCAACGGCGGCTTGGGTATAACAACCGCGTGATCGAAGTATTGAAGTTTCGTTCCATGTTTACTCACCTGTCAGATGCGGATGCGACCGAGCAAGCATTTCGCGGCGATAAGCGCGTGACGCCCTTTGGCGCATGGTTGCGTAGGACCAGTCTCGATGAGTTGCCCCAACTTCTGAACGTATTAAAAGGTGATATGTCATTGGTCGGTCCACGGCCTCATGCGCTGGCCACGACCGCCGGTGGATTGGCCTTGGAAGAAGCGGTTCCCGTATATGCATCACGTCACCGTGTAAAGCCGGGAATAACTGGCTGGGCGCAGGTAAATGGTTACCGTGGCGCACTGGACAGTGTCGATAAGATCGTCCATCGGGTCAATCACGACCTTTATTATATCGAAAACTGGTCGTTGGCATTCGACCTCAAGATATTGTGGCGTACCGCGCAGCTGGTTTTCGCCGATGACAATGCGTTTTGATTTCGCAGGCCGTTCGGTACCGTCTAGTTTGCAGTTCTGAGCGCAGGCTAGGTCACTTCGATTGAAGCCTAGATTGGATTTGGAGAAAGCCCACGTGAACAGGCTGTCAAACCCTGAACTGACGATCCTCCGCAAATCGCCAACCGCCATGCAACCGGCGGAGGAGCATGCCCTGGCGCCTGTGCGGATCGGAATTGGCGCCGTTGCGCGGCATCACTCGGCGTTCGTCGAACTATACTATGCGATCGAAGCACGCCGAACCAGCGCGATGCCGTTGGTTGTGCAATTCATCTCGCCCACACCCGGCGCTGGCGCCAGTTTCGTGGCATCCGGCTATGCTCGCGTAGCTGCTGACGATTGCGCACAAGCTGTACTCTACATCGACTGCAATGCGCCCCCATCGAGGCCCCGGCGCGGATCGATCGAACCTCAACCGTTGACTTTGTTTGATGCGCTACGTCGCGGTTTGCCCCTCTCCGACGCCATCACGCACGCTCGCGACGCCAAGAATCTGCTGTGGGCTCGGTTGGGACCTGGCGACCGTCCTTTGTTGGCGCTGGGCGGCGACCGGTTGCAATCGATGCTGGACATGCTTCGGGGGACATACCCCGTGATCGTGCTGGATACGCCGCCGACCGAAGCCCCCGAATCCGCTGCCGTGTCGCGGTACTGCGACGGGTCGGTGCTGGTGGTGGCCGCAGGCCGTACGAAGCAATGGGAAATAGAGGCGGCGAAAGCTCTGTTGGAGCGCTTAGGCGGTCAAACCGTCGGCGCGGTCCTCAACCGGGAACCGAGTGTACTCCCTCGCTGGATGGGGCGGCGTTAAGATGAAATCCTCGACTGCCATCTCTGCTTCGCTGGGAAACGCGAGCGCGTGGACTGCCGTTCGCAAGCCGCCGGTCGTAGTTGTGCTTTCCGGAATTGACAGCGGCGAGATCGTCAATGCGGCTTTGGCCGATCCGTCGCTGACCGAGGTCGTGATACCGCGGTTCGAACCAGCCTGTTCGCCGCCGTGCGATGCTCTGTTGTGGCGGCTCGAAACCGCGGCGGGAAAAAGCTTAAATGAGGCCGGGTTGCTTGCTCGCCACTGGCATCGGCCACCGTATGCGATGACGGTCCGCTTGGTGCAATATCAGCCAGGATCGACTGCGCCGGAAATCCTGGACGAGGGAACGGTAGGTACCCGGGGGACCAAAGCGTCTTACAACCTGGCTGTGAACCGCTTGGCGATGCGCTTCGTACGTGATGCCGCGCTGGGGCACGCACGCGGACCCTCTGGAACCACGCCCGCCGTCTCGCCCAGCGGACCGTCGGGGTGGTTCTGTGCACTCCTGGCAAAGTGGCACAATCGCCTAATGGTGGAGTGGTGGAGTATTGGGTCCTCCACCGCGCCGATGAAACAGGTCCTGTCCGCTGGAGATCTGGGCGATGTTGAATGGTACCGGGTCAAGACGGGAAGCCGTTATCTTGCGGATCCGTTCCCTTGGCCTGGCACAGACCGGATCCTATGCGAGGAAATGCCGCTGACCGATGGGGTCGGCCGGATCGTTTCCGTTGCTGCAGCGGACGGAATGCTGGCACCGCCGACTGTGGTGCTCGACGATGGCTGGCATCATTCTTATCCGTGCACGTTCCGTGATAGCCAAGGGATCTATTGCGTTCCGGAATCGACGGAACGTGGCGCCACCCGGATCTATCGGCTGGACGATGATGGGCAACTCGTCCCCATCTGCGACGTCGCGCCCAATGCCCGACTGGCAGACCCGACGTTGTTTCGCTGGAATGGACGGTATTGGCTTGGCTGCACAGATCTTGATCTCGGCGGCCATGACAATCTTTGCCTGCTGCACGCTTCACAGCTATCCGGTCCGTGGACGCCGCATGCGCGTTGGCCCGTCAGGATCGACGTCCGTGGCGCTCGGCCGGCCGGAATGGTGTTCAATTTCGAAGGCCGCTTGTTCCGCCCGGGCCAGGACTGCGCTGCCACATATGGCGCCGCTGTCGTGATCCACGAAATCCTAACGTTGACCGGGACGGAATTTCGCGAGTTGCCTGTCGCTGAACTGCGACCGGACAAGTCAGGACCGTTTCCGCACGGACTGCACACCCTGGTTCACGATGGGAAGCGGTTCTGGGTGGACGGTAAGCGTTTCGTGCTGGACCTGAGCGTGTTCCGGAAGAAGCTGTTGGGCCGGGCCTCCAGGATGTTTGCTTCAGCCGGAGTGGCCTAAGCATGTCCGTGTCGGTCTCGGCCTCTCTTGCCAGGCGCCTGACGGGTGTATCAACGCCATCGCGCGCGAGCAGTGCGAAGCGGGCGATGTCCGTGGCGATTTATATGCACGACCTCAGGGCAGGCGGGGTCGAGCGGCAGAGCTTGATTATCGCCCAAGAATTCCGCCGGTATGGTGTTGACGTGACACTGGTGCTGCACCGGCTTCAGGGCGACCTGCTTGACAAGGTCCCGGCCGGGTTGCGCATCGTGGAGTTGCAAGGGTCTCGTACGGTGATGGACATTCCGCGTCTGGCGCGTTTCTTGCGCACGGAGAAGCCGGACATCCTACTGTCGAATGTCGACCTGAATAATGTCGCCGCACTTTTGGCAAAAGCAATCAGCTGTAGTGCCACCAAGGTAGTAATCTGTCAGCATAATCCGATCTCCACGAGTTTTGCTCTCGAGGGGACCTGGCTGTATCGATACCTCGGTTTATCCTATCGCATCCTCTCCCCCTTGATTACCCGGGCCGTGGCGGTTTCTGGAGGAGTGGCGACAGAATTGGCGGCGTTGGCCGGATTGCAGAGTGAGCAAGTCCTGACGATCAACAATCCCGTCGTGGGTCCTGATTTTCAAGCTCGTTCCGAGGAGCCTGCCGATCATCGGTGGTTTGAGCAGCCGCGGATTCCGGTTTTCGTAACTGCCGGTCGGATGGTAGCGCACAAGGATCACGAAACGATGATCCGGGCGCTAGCGATTTATCGCCGGCAATTCGACAGCCGACTGATTATTCTTGGCACCGGTCCGTTGAGCGAAACGTTGAGAGACCTGGTCGCTCAATTGGGTTTGGAGCGCTCAGTCGACTTTCTAGGCTTTCAGTCTAACGTCTTACCGTTTATTCGTCAGGCCGATGCGTTTGTGCTGAGTTCCCGTTGCGAAGGTTTCGGAAACGTCATTGTTGAGGCCTTGGGTTGCGGCACGCCGGTGATCTCCACGCGCTGTGAGTATGGACCCGCTGAGATCCTCGAGGACGGCCGCTACGGCGTGCTGGTGGAAACACGCAATCCGGCGGCCATGGCTCGTGCAATGGATCAAGTGGCATCGTTGCGAAGCCGGTTCCCAGCCGAGATGCTGCGGCAACGCGCCGGGGAATTCAGTTACGCGGCTTGCGCGACACGTTACCTGGCGCTGTTCCGGTCGCTTACTCCGCATCGCGCCTGGGCAGTTTAGAGATGCAGGTGTCCAATCCATTTGGCCTTAAGCTTAGCATGGATTCCGCTCGGCAAATCGCTCGCGTCGCGGTGCAGCATATGCCGGCGGATGGGGTCGCATTGGTCGTCACGCCCAACATCGACCATATCGCAAGGATCCGCCGATCGCCTCCTTTGGCGCGGGCTTATCGTAACGCTGCGCGAGTAGTCTGCGATGGTTGGCCGGTTCAGGCCTATGCGCGGTGGTGCGGTCTCCGCGTTGCGCGGGTGACAGGGTGCGAGATCACATCCGAACTAATGCGGCTGGCGCCTTATGCACAACCACATCGGTTGTTTTTCGTGGTCGATAGCGAGCGGACGCAACGCGCCGTTGAGGAATGGGCATCGCGCAATGGTGTGGTTTGCGGTGTCGCGATCCCTCCATTTGGATTTGAGCGCGATGCCAAATACTCCCTTCACCTCGCGGAATTGATCAAAGAACACCGAACCACCTTGCTCATCATGGCGGTTGGCGCGCCCCGCAGTGAAGTGTTTGTAGACTCTTACCGTTCGATTCTCCCGCCCTGTTGGGCTTTTTGCGTCGGTCAAGCGGTGAAGATCGAACTTGGATTGGTCCGGCGGGCATCATGGCGCTGGCAATCGCTGGGGATGGAATGGCTTTGGCGAACGATCCAGGAGCCGTCGAGACTAACGTTACGTTACATCTCCGCGACGATCGGCTTCGGCTTTGCCGTCCTTCAAGATCAACTGCATAATCTGAAGGAGGGACGGCCACGAGGGCGCTTCGCCCTCCGGCAACCGTGGTCTCGTGCATGGCGGCCATGACCGGATATCCGCATACCGAGCCGGCACTATCTTTGCGCCGTCGGGCCTCGACAGCACTGCGCCGAACTTCTGAGGGCTTGGGCGCCCGCCCACCCCGTGTGAACCTGGCAGGACTCCAATCATGAACGACACCCTCGCCCTTCCGCCGCGTTTGGTCATCCGCGACCTGCTGCTGACCGCGTTTTCGCAAAAGGCGCGCGTCTGCCTGATTTTCTTTTGTATCACAGCCCTTAGTGTTGTGATCGCGGTGCAGGTGCAGCCCGATTACAAAGCTAAATCCAGCCTGCTCGTTCTGCTAGGAACGGAGCACACGTTCCGCCCGGCGGCCGGCCAACAGTTCAGCAATGGTGGCGGCGGGGTAGATGCGGAGCAGGTGCTGCGCACGGAATCAAGCATACTTGGAAGCGATGACCTGCACCGGACAGTGATCCGGGAAGTCGGCATCGAGAAGATGTATCCAAAGCTGTTCGAAAAGCCGGGCCCGATTACGAAATGGACCCAGGATGTGCGCCGGTTACTGACCGACACATTAGGGACCACAGAAAGAGCGACCGATACAGAGGCCGCCGACCCGATGTCGCGTGCGATTGATGCATTCGCGCGCAATCTTACGATCACAGTGGATAAAAAATCCAGCGTCATAGGCCTGGAATTCTCTAACCCGGACAAAAATGTATCGGCGGACGCGCTGCGCGTGCTGGAATCGCAGTATCTCACGTTGCGGTCGAAGCTTTATGGCGACGTCCAGGCGCCGATCGTGCAGGTGCAACAAGACGTCGTGGGCAAGCAGCTGGCTAACGCAGACTCTACGCTCCAGGCGTTTAAGCAGCAGCACGATATCAGCAACTTCTCCGAACGCCGAGCCATCTTGCTGAGACAGCAGGGCGACCTGGAGGCGGCGCTGACAAAATCCGAAGCTACAATTGCGGAACAGACCGCGCGATTGACTCAGTTGAACCAGCAACTCGGCGCGGTGGCGGGAAACAAGAAGGGCCCCCCCAACGCTGCGGCAGCATTGCAAGGGATGGTGCAAGCATACCAGCAGCGGCAAGAGGATGCTCAAACGCATTATCGCGGGTCTCCTGCAGTCGATGCGGCCCGCCAAGCTATGCTTGAACGCGAGACGGACATCGCCCGGATGCAGGCTTCGCAGGCCTATTCCGTGCAAGCCGACCGCAATAAGACGGAAGCTGACCTGCGATCGAGCTTGGCGGGGCACGACTCCATCGCCGCCCAGCTCACGGCGATGAATAAGCAAGTCGCTGCCTTGGATGCGGATGAACTGCAATTGCATCAATTGGAGCGCAATCGGGCAGTTCTCGAAGACAACTACAGAGCGGTGACTAAAATCCTCGATGAGCGGCAGACAGTCGAGGCCGTCGAAGCGCATCGCGAATCCTCGGTGCGCATCGTCCAGCCGCCGCGCGTGCCGGCACAACCGCAACCGACCCGCCGGCTGATCCTGATGGCTGGCTTGGTGGTCAGCATGCTGCTCTCGATCGGCTCGATCCTAATGTCCCATTTCTTCCGTGCGATCTACCTCCGGCCGGAGGCTTTGGAAATGGATACAGGTTTGGTGGTGCTCGCTTCGGTGCCGGATCTACGGTCGATCGGCGGTCCGCGATCGTCGCTGCTGGTCGTTCCGGCCTGAGCTAGACGCAGCCGTTGTGGCGGCGGCGGATGGCCGCCCGCCACACGCCCGGTAAATGGACGACGCGCGGTCGCCTCGGGGCCTCGCCGGATCGCGAGCGGCTGAGATGCACCTCGACTACGTCTTTCGGCCGCAGCGACGAAATATGGAGAACCAGATGATCGCCGCCGTTGTTTCAGATGAGCGCGTTGTGAGGGGGCATGTATTTTGATGAGCAACCGGCGAACAGTGTTTCTTGTTAGCCCCTATGGGCAAGTCGGCGGCGGCATGGGCAGCATCATGGACTACCTTGCTTCTATGCCGCGCGACGCGTCGGATCGTTTCGATCTCCGGCGCTTGGAATCAAGGGGCGGCGGGCATGTCGCTTTCTCGCTGGTCTTCCTCGCGCTTGCCGCCGGGCGGATTTTGCTGGAGGGCGCTCGCGGCCGTCTCGCCGTAGTTCATCTGAATCTTGCCGAGCGTGGCAGCGTTTATCGCAAGGCAGCATTGCTGGGCGCAACCAAGCTGGCGGGCGGTCGCGTGTTGCTGCATCTTCATGCCGCACAGCTCGTGCAATCTTATGCGACGACCGGCAGATCGGGAAAAGCGTTGCTTCGCTGGATGTTTCGCAGCGCCGATCACTGTGTGGTCCTAGGGGACGTCTGGCGTCGTTGGCTAGTCGATACATTTGGTGTACGGCCGAACCGGGTCGGTGTCATCTACAACGGCGTTCCCGCGACCACGTTGAAGCCGCGCACACCATCCCGAGATGGGCGTTTTCGCCTGCTGTTCGTCGGCAATCTCCTGGAAAGAAAAGGCGTCAAGGATCTGCTCCACGCCCTCGCCTCCCCTGGCATCGCGGCACGGGACATAGTTCTGACAATGGCCGGCGGCGGTCCTGTCGATACGTATCGTGAGATGGCGGCTAGGCTCGGTATCGGTGATCGGGTCACGTTCACCGGATGGGTAAGCCAGGATCACGCCCGTTCGCTGATGGTCAACTCGGATGCGTTGATCCTGCCGGCATACGACGAAGGATTGCCGCTGGTTATACTTGAGGCGCTGGCCTCTCGGACGCCGGTCATCTGCACACCGGTCGGTTCGATACCTGAGGTACTGGAGGACCGGCGTACGGCTTTATTCGTTGCGCCGGGGGACCAGGAGGAAATTGCTGCCGCCGATCCTTGCGCTGGCCGATGTGCCGGAGCTTGGCAGCGGCTTGGCCGAAGCGGGTAAGCTGCTGTACGAGCGTTTGTTTACCATGCAGGCTTTCGCCCAATCGGTTGAGTCCTTATATAAATCGCTGACGCCTCGTGACGGGCCCACGACGTCATCGATCTGGCCGCCGATCGAGGAAGGCGGCCGATGATCCGCCAATCGGTCGCGATGGCACTGCCGGGATGGAGCCATTCATTAATCTCCGGGAGGCGGGGCGACAGCAAGATGCTTGGAGCTAGCGATATTTATCTGGCGGCGAGCAAGATTTTCCTCATATCTAGGCAGGAGGATCTGTCCAACGCGGGGATTTGCTTGGTTATCCATCTCGGAGCGATCGCTGCCCGGCTTCTTGGCTGGCGCTCGACCGAACAAAGCGTGACGGTGAATTAGCGATGCCTGAAATGATCCACCATTTTTTCGAACTCGCTTGGCGCCACGTGTCAGGCGCGAACGGGATCGAGTTGCTTCTGCTCTGGGCTACGATCATCTTGGCGGTCGTCGTCACTTACATTCGAGCGAATTCCGGGCACCGGTCGTTTCGGGACTTCATGAGGCACTGTTTGCCCCCGGAAGTCTTTCATCATCCGTCCGCTCGAGCGGACTTTTTGTTCTGGCTGTCGCGACGTATTTTCATCCCGCTTCTGGTGGTGCCGCTGGTGATCTCCACCGCAGTGGCGGGGCATTTCGCGTATTGGGTGCTCAGCAGCATCCTGGGCCCTCCGAGTCATCCGGTCTCGCCGGCTGGTCCCGGGCTGCTATTCGCCTTCACTATCACCATGCTGCTCGCTTACGATTTATCCTACTATTTATATCACCGTATGCAGCATCAAATTCCGATTTTATGGGAGCTGCATAAGGTTCACCATTCTGCCCAGGTAATGATCGGAGTTACCAGGGAGCGCGTGCATCCGCTCGACGAGATCATGAATTGGTGGTGGGATGGGGTGATCCCGGGCCTATGTTACGGCATCTGGCTGTTCTTTGCTCTGGACCCGGTGGAATTGACCGTTTTCGGAATCAATATCTACGCTCTGCGGAACATCATCTTGATGATGGATTTCGTGCGCCATACGCACTGGAAATTATCATATGGACGGCATCTCGACGCGGTCCTGCTCAGCCCGCACTATCATCAGCTGCACCACAGCGTCGCAGAGAAGCACTGGGACCGGAATTTTGGCCTGGGCCTGAGTATCTGGGACCGCATGTTCGGAACCTTGGTTGTTCCCGAACCGGATGAAGATTTCGTATTTGGATTGACTGACAACGAGCACGACGAATATCAGTCACTTTACAAGCTTCATTTCGTTCCGTTGAAGAAGATCGCTCTCCGGCTTGGCTTGGTCGGACCTCGGCGCGAAGCGGTGCGTCCACGCCATCATGCCGGAGAGACTGTGTGACTCTGAGGATCGAGATCATCACCGACGTTGCACGGTTCGCAGCGATTTAGCTGGCGTGGCGGCAACTGTGGGAGCGTTCGGGTGGCTTCGTATTCCAGCATCATGACTGGATCACTGGATGGATCTCTGGCGTGCGCGATCGCCGCGACATCAAGCTTCAGATAGCAGTTGCCTGGGAGGGCGACCAGCTGCGCGGCTCGATGCCATGTGCTGTGCATCGCCGGTCGGGACTGCGTGTTATGTCCTGGGCGGCACAGCTATTTTCCGATTATTGCGACTGTTTGGTAGACCCTACATACGACAATACTGATGTTCTCGCATTGCTTTGGGACGGTCTGGCCCGGATCGGTGGCTTCGATTTAATAAACCTGCAGCAGGTCAGAGCTGACTCCAAATGCCGGGAATTCCTGGACCGGCTTGTCAGTGACGGCGGACGGTTGCATCTCGGGGACCGGAGCGACCGGTGCATGCGCATCGACAATCGCTGGCCGGACGGCGAATCCTTTTTTCGTTCCCTGAACAAAAAAGGACGCAATAATCACACACGCGGGAAACGCATCCTTGCGGAATTGGGCGGCGATGTGAGCTTCCGGTTCGTCGAGCCAGCCGAAAATGCTACGGTTCTGTTCGACGAGATCACACGGCTGAAAGAGATTTGGCTTCGAATCAATGACCCGAATTCGCCCCTGCTTGGCCCCGATGGTCCCGTGTTGCGTGCAATCCTAGACCATGCCTGGCGATCAGGTATGGCGAGGATCTTCCTGCTGGAGTGTGGTGGCAAGGTCGCGGCCGCCTCGATCAATTTTGTCTATGCCGGGCGTATGGAAGCCTACTTCACCGCCTATGACGCTGCCTTTGATCGGGCCTCTCCAGGAACGATCCTTATCGTGGAGTATGCTCGCTGGTCATTTGACCGCGGACTTAGCCATGTCGATTTTTTGCGCGGCGAAGAGGCCTTCAAGTTCCGGATGGCCAATGGCGAGACATTGCTAAGCAGTTTCGCCGGTGCTCGAACCTTTATGGGTCAGGTGGCAGTATCTGGCCATCGGTGGTTATCGCGGCGGCGCCAGCGACAGGAGATCGTGAGCGCCAGTCCCGATGACGAACTGGAAGCCGTTAGCTAGTTCACACGGTTCCCGGCACGCCCAGGTCATTGGCGCGTGACGAGGTTGGGATCAGCGGTATCCCCTTGGCGTAATCGTCAATACGGATCCAGACCGGCGTTGTTTTTGTCGCCGTTCGGGCCCGAGCAAAACCCCGCATTTCCAATCCCTCGGTATCCGCAACGACTCAACCCGCTACCGTCCGGCTTGGTCGAATAGCCTGAAGCAATTGCTCCTGACGGTCACGTGATCGCGCCCATCACAACCGCCTTATCGCGCGGCTAAACGCTTTTCTTATCGTTCCGATTATGGTTTTCTGCCGCAACGGAAACGTCAACCTTTTCGTGGAACGGACCTCATCGTGTCCAGTAACTCACTCCTGAAAGACGGTAAGGACATGCGCGTCGTAGCTGAACTCGCGACCAGATCCTCGCCTCGCGGGCTCGTGGAGGATGTGGTTCGCGTTGTTGATATGGGTGTCTATAGCGAACAGGACTTGGTCCGGGAACCGCACATCCTGTTGGCGGCCACCGGTCAATTACCGTCGACAGCTCGCTTAGCAATGGAGTTACACGACGCCGGCGCGACAGTCAGTCTTATCGCGCCGAGCCACCACCCCGCCCGGGTGCTCGACTTGTTCTCACATCGAGCGATCTATCGTGCCTCGGCACCGCAGCGCAGTCTGGAAGCTGCGGCGCTTCGACTTCGGCCGGATATCATTATACCATGCGATGAGCGTACCGGTACGCAATCTTCATGCGCTCTGGAGAGGCACACGACATCAGTTGGTCAAAGACTTGATCGAACGATCAACATCTCCCGCTGAAAGTTTTGCCATAGTCACGTCCCGCGCCGCGCTACTGGCACTCGCGCGGCAAGAGGGTGTTCGCGTCCCACCTTCCATGCCGCTTTCAGGCGAAGAAGCGCTGGACCATTGGGCAGAGGCGAATGCGACGCCATTTGTGCTGAAGGCCGATGGGAGCTGGGCGGGCTTTGGGGTGCGGATCATCTCTGACTCGGCCGCTGCCAAGAATGCCTACCGGCGGATGACTCAGCCTGTTACGGGTCGTTTGGCGCTGCGCGAGATGCTACTTGAAAGTAACTACTTTGACATGAGGTCCTGGCTGCTGCGTGAACGGCCGGCGATGTCTGTTCAAAGTTATGTCGATGGCTGGCCGGCCAACGTCGGCGTAGCGTGTTGGCAGGGGGAGGTCTTGGCGGCAACCTGTGCCGAGGCAGTTGCAACAGAGTCCGCCACCGGGCCATCCACGGTTGTACGCATCATCCAAAATGCCGAAATGATCGATAGCGCCACTCGGATCGTGAAGTCGCTTGGCTTGTCAGGAATGATTGGTTTCGATTTCATGATCGAAGCGGCGACCGGCGCCGCCTACCTAATCGAGATGAATCCAAGGAATACACCAATCTGTGCGGTTCGCCTTGGTCCTGGCCGCGATCTGGCAGAGGCCCTGATCGCGCGGATTTCCGGGCGCCCGGTGCGCGAGCGACCGCCGAGAACAGAGCGTGATATCGTCGTCTTCTTTCCGGACACTTGGCGTGAGGATCCGGGGAGCCACTTCCTCAACCGCGGCTACCACGACGTCCCGTGGGAACAACCAAATCTAGTAAGATCGCTGATGTTACCGGACCGACGGGAACGCTATGGGGTCTGGCGGCTCCTTCGTCGGATCTGGTTGGCGATGAACGCCGCGCGTTCCAGTTCCAGCTGAACCTATCAACACCAGGAGGCCTTCGGTCTGCACAGCGACTTTCATCCCTGAGCATCACAATTTGTGACCAGAATTCTCCGCGCGCGCCGACCAGCTTTGTTTATGTCGTGTTCAAATCCGAAGGTGTGAGCGGCTCTCATAAAACTTGCGTAAAGTTGGTCACGGTATGGTGATCGCTCGGACAAACGCCGCGCGCGGGTATCATCTATAGTGCAATCCGCAGTCATGCTCGTGGATTCCGAAATGCGCCGGCCTCCGAATCTGATGAAAACCATGACGGTGACGGAACCGGCACGTGCCCCAGTCGCTCCGGGTCAACCGTCTGACTACCTTGACCTATACGGCTTGTCGAAGCCCCCGTTCGGCGGCCCATCAGACACGTCCGGATACATTCTCTTCGGATCCCACAGGCGCGCGTTCGAATTGCTGATCGACCACATGGTGAACGGCCACGGTGTGATCATTCTTGCCGGCGAGGGAGGTGTCGGCAAGACGGAAACGCTGAGATCGGCGGCGGCAGTCGCGGCCGAGTCGGGCCTGCGGACTATCATGATCTCACGGCCACCCGGCGAGCGTATCAGCATCGAGCAACTTATGGCGTCGCTGGACGGCGAACTCGAAATCTTTCATCAACCTCCCCACAAGGCGCTATTGGTCGATGATTTTGAACTATTACCGGACGACTGTGTCAGCCTGCTGCGGTACCTCGCTCGCGAAAATCCGGATGATCCTCATAGTGCTGCAATCGTATTAAGCGGTTCCGCCCCCGAGCTGGCGCGCCCCGAGGTCGCTGAGCTCGCGGGCCTTGCGCGAAACACGGTTCGCTTGTTGCGGCTTACTCCCGCCGAGGTCCGCCAATATATCGAGCGTTCCTTGTGGGTCGCGGGCGGTACGACGCGGCGGCTGATCACGCCCGAAGCCATTAAGCTCATTACCGCTCGCTCTGACGGTCTGCCAGGCACCGTCAATCGCGTTATGGAGGCCGCGCTGACGGCGGGCTTTGCCCGAGGCGACGTGATGATCACGGCCAAGACGGTGGATTCAGTCATCGGACCTCCCCCACCCCGCCCGAGGTCGCGCTCCGACACGCGCGAAACAGCAGACGTCAAGGATCGCGTCCTGCAGATCGTCGCCGCGGGGTTGCTCGTGACCGGGGCCTCTGTGTTCCTCTACAGAGGCTTATCCGGGCTACCAAGTCCACCGCCTGTTCAGCCCCAACCGCCGAGCTTTGCCCGCCCGGAGGCGCAACAACCGCCGCCGACTAAGGCGGCCGAAACGTTACCCCCCGCACTGATGGCCGTGTTGATGAAGCGGGGCAACGAGGCCTTGGAGCTCGGAGACATCGCCTCTGCCCGCCTGCTGTTCCAGCGCGCTGCAGAGGGCGGGAATGCCGCGGCGGCGGTGGCGATGGGAAAGACCTACGATCGGAATTTCGCGCCGTCGGCGAGCGCCCAAGACTCAACGCGCGCCTTAGAGTGGTATGTGAAGGCGGTTGCGCTCGGCGATCCGAACGCCGGCGATCTTCTGCGACGGCTTGTCGCCCGCTAAAACGTTTGAACCTCAGGAGCTTTTGAATTCGATGTCTTGGGCGCCCTGCCACAGCACCATCTTGCCCAAGGCCGCCAGATTTTCGTTACCTTCCACAACGGTCAAGAAATGGTTGCCGGCTAGCTGCCCCATTTTGCTCGCGAACTGGACGCCGCCGTAGGCCAGCAGGATCTCGGTTTCGGAAATCCCGCCCGGGTAGAGCAGAAATTGGCCGGGGGCGGGGTAGCTGGTGTGATTTTCGAAAGGCAGACCTAGATCCAGGTCACCCAGCGGGATCCAACACCCTTCTCCGCTCCAACGGACATGGATAATGCGTTCCCGGTACGGCAGGAGAGACCGAAATTTTGCGCACGTCTTCGGGGCGTTCCCGTCCTCGAACCTGGCCTTGAAGGTGTAGCCGCCCGCGGTGATGTCGATCACGCTCATGGATAATTCTCTTGTTCAAACCAGGAAAGCGCTGGCGTCGAAGCCGAACGGAACGTTACCGGTGGGTTTGATCAGGTCATACGGCGCGCGCGCCAGAAACTGACCCGTGCCCGGCTCGGCTTGGACGACACCGTCTTTCATAACAACCTCGCCACGCCGGATGGTTGACACGGGCCACCCCGTCACCTCAAGACCTTCGTACGGCGTGTAATCGATGATGTGCTGCATCAGCTGGTTGGTGATGACGACCTGCTTCTTCGCGTCCCACAGTACAAGATCAGCATCCGCGCCCGGCGCAATCGTGCCCTTGCGCGGATAGAGCCCAAACAGTCGTGCTGGGTTAGAAGACGTGAGACGCACGAACGCACAAAGGTCGATGCGGCCTTTCGAGACGCCTTCACTGAACAGGATCGGCAAGCGCGAACCGAGCCCAGGCACCCCATTAGGAATATCCCGGAACGGCGCATCGAGCCCGTGAACCCGTTTGCCGACAGGCGTTTCGTAGCTCCAGCCGCTATGATCCGAGGAAGCAACATCCAGTACACCCTCCCGAATCATTTTCCATAGACCCTCGTTGGCTGCGGCATCGCGCGGCGCTGGGCTGCACATGAACTTGGCACCCTCGAAGCCGGGCCGGTCCATATGGTCGGCTGAGAGAACGAGATACTGTGGACAGGTTTCACCCCATACTTTCAAGCCGCGCGATTTTGCACGCGCGATTTCCTCTGCCACTTCGGGGCAGGAGACATGGAAAACCTGAATTGGCTGGTCGACCATCTCGGCTAACGCTATCGCCCGGTGTGTCGCCTCGCGCTCGATCACGCTGGGACGTGACCAGGCGTGATACTTCGGCGCAGTCCGATTGTCGGCTAACAGTGCGGCGGTCCGCCAGTTGATCGCATCGTAGTTCTCACAGTGGACCGTCACGAACGCGCCCGTCCGCCGGGCGGCGGCCAGAACGCGAATGAATTGGCGGTCGTCTAGATGCATCGGGTCGTATGTGAGAAACACCTTCAGGCTGCGAACGCCGGACGCGACAACCTGAGGCACTTCGTTGAAGATTACCTCATCGGTTGCGTCGGTGATGATCTGGTGGAAGGTATAGTCCACCATCGCCTTGGCCGCGCGCCGGCGATATTCGGCCAGCGGTTCTAAAATCCCGTGGCCTTTAAATTGGGTGGAGAACGTGATCACGCTCGTCGTGCCGCCAGCCAACGCCGATGCGCTTCCGGTGGTCCAGGTTTCCTCGTCCGCGCCGCCGTTCGCTTGTAATTGCTCGATGTGACAATGCGAGTTGACGCCACCCGGCATCACCAGCAACCCGTTTGCATCGATGGTGCGTCGGCCGCTCAGGCTCGTCCCGACCGCGGCGATGCGACCATCCACCACACCGACGTCGGCTTGAAACATATCGAACGGCGTAACCACCGTGCCGTCGGCGATCACCAGATCATAGTCGGCCATGTCAGGCGCTCCCTAACCCGCGTGCAGAGCTTTCGCAGCGGAATTGTGCCGCGAAATCAAGGCTGTCAAGTCCACTCCCGGGATCTCACTGTCTTCTACGACCCACCGCCCGGCCACCATGACTTGGTCGGCTCGGTGGGCGCCGCAGAGCACCAGCGCGGCGATCGGATCCGACGCCCCAGAGAACCGTAATTCGTCGAGTGTAAACAGTGCCAGATCTGCTTGCATCCCAACGGCGATGCGGCCGAGCTCCGGCCGGCCGATGCAGGCGGCGGATCCCGCGGTGGCCCAGCGTAACGCGTCCTTGTGGCTCACTTTCTCCACACCATAGCGAGCGCGCTGCAGCATGAAGGCCGCCCGCACCTCCTGCATCAGGTTCGACGCATTGTTCGACGCCGAGCCGTCGACGCCGAGGCCGACATGCATGCCGGCCTGCTCCATCTCGCACACCCGGCATGGGCCGCTTGCTAGAATCTGGTTGCTACATGGGCAGTGCGTGACGCAGGTGCCTGCCTTTGCCAGCCGGGCGATTTCGGTCGAATTCGAAGTGGACACCGTGGGCCAGCCAGGTGCGGTCGTTCAACCAGCCGTTTTGCTCGAGGTAATCCAGTGGTCGGCAACCGAATCTCGCCAGGCAGAATGCTTCTTCATCGGAGGTTTCGGCGAGATGGGTGTGCAAACGGACGTTTGTTCGTTCAGCCAACGCGGCGGTGGCGGACATCAGCGATGTGGTGACGCTGAACGGCGAGCATGGCGCCAGTGCCACCTGAACCATCGCGCCTTGTGTCGCATCGTGATAGCGCGCGATCAGACGTTCACTGTCGGCTAGGATGGTGTCCTGATCCTGCACGACACTGTCCGGCGGCAATCCGCCGTCGCGCTGAGACAGGTTCATCGACCCGCGAGTCAGCACGACGCGAATACCCAGGCGCTGGGCCGCTTCAATCTCGGTATCGATGGCAGCTTCCAGGCCAGTTGGGAAGACGTAGTGGTGGTCGGTGGTTGTCGTGCAGCCGGACAGCAGAAGCTCCGCCATCGCGACTGTGACGGCGGCATCCAGCGTATCCGGCGTCAGGCGAGCCCAAAGTGGATACAGCGCTTGCAGCCAGGGAAACAGTTCGCGGTCGAGGGCGGCGGGGCTAGCTCGCGTCAGCGTCTGATAGAAATGATGGTGCGTATTGATCAAGCCCGGCACGACGACATGGCGGCTGGCATCGAAAACCGTTACATCCGGCGTGGCCGGTTCTGCGCCTTGCGCCACGCATTCGACGATACGGCATGTATCGACGACGACACCACGTTCCGCGCCATCAGCCAGAATCCCCAGGGGGTCCTTGATCCATATCCCGCCCGTCATACTGCGTCGATCACGCTGACATGCGCAGCGACCACCCGCCAACCGTCTGGCGTCCGAGCCCAGGTCTGCATCTGCCGCCCGACCTTGCCCGGACTCGTTTCGCGATGAAACAGCGTGGCGGCGGTCGCGAAATCGTTGCCATAAGTCGTGATGACCGTTCTCGAGGTCGTCCTCGCGAGCCCCACGGGAGACCTCGCAGCTCGGAAGGCGCCTATCGCCTGATAGCCGTAAAGGTTTTCAGAGAGGCCATAGCGGATCGTGTGCGGACTGTTCCAGAACAGCTCTTGCAACGTATCGATGTCGTTCGTCACCAGTGCCGTTTCGTAAAGTGCGAACGCTGCTTCCACCTCCGTCTTCACGGCGGGCAGGTTGATGTCCATCGGTCACGCTCCCAAAGCAGGCACAGGCGCGCTGACAACACCGGAGGTTTCCAAATGCTGGGCGATCCGCATCGCGAGATCTTCACGCCATGGCGCGGTAATGATCTGCACTCCGATGGGCAGGCCAAGCGCCGTCATCACGGGAACCACGACAACTGGCAGACCGATAAAGGAAATCGGTTGCGTATACAGACCGATATTTGCTCGGGTGGGCATTTCCTTGCCGTCCAGCACAAACGTCTTCTGGCCAATCAAGGGCGCCACACAGGGGGTCGCCGGCGCCAGGATCGCGTCGACACGCTGGAAGAGACGCAGCATTTCCTCGCGGAACCAACGGCGGAATTTTTGCGCCTGCACGACCGCGGCAGCCGGCAGAAGCGCGCCGGCGATCAGTCGATCTCGAACATCGGCATCGAAATCATCAGGCGTCTCGCGCAGCCGTTCCAGATGCAGCGCCGCCCCTTCGGTGGTCGTGATGATGTAGGCCGCGCTGCGAGCCTGTTGTCCGTCCGCAATCGTGATCGTTTCGGTCGCTCCAACCGTCGCCGCGACGGCATCCACCGCCACCAAAGCTTCGGGCGATCCCCCAGCGCGGAAATACCCGCCAGCGGAAGCAATGCGCAGCGCGCCAATGCCCTTATGCAGCAGGCCGGAAACCGCTTCCACCGGCCGGTCGACACAGACAGGATCAGCAGAATCGATATCCCTGCATCGCGTCATAGGATGCGGCCAGATCCCCCGTCGAACGAGCCAACGGTCCGATATGATCCAGACTCTGACACGAAAGGAAAGCTGCCTGCCCGCGTCAGGCGCCCGTACGTTGGTTTCAATCCGAACAAGCCGCAGAACGACGCCGGCACGCGAATTGACCCGTTGGTATCCGATCCCAGTGCCAGCGGCACCAAACCGCCGCCGACGGCGCCGCCGGATCCGCCGGATGACCCACCGGTCATGCGCTTCGTGTCGAATGGATTCCGTGACGGACCGTAGTGCACGTTCTCGCCGGTGAAGTCATAGGCATATTCGCCCATGTTCAGCGCACCCACCAGGATCGCGCCGGCGGCTTCCAAGCGTGAGATCAGCGGCGCATCGGCGATCGCGGGCGGATGGTCGCGATTGATTTTCGATCCGGCCAGCGTAGGTAAACCCGCGACATCGATCAGATTCTTGACCGCGAACGGGACGCCCGCCAGCGCCCCAGGTCGCGCCCCCGCCGCGATCGCCGCATCCAACGCCGCCGCCTTGGCCCGCGCCCGCTCGGCCGTCACCGCGGTGAATGCGTTCAGCACCGGATTGAACCTCTCGATCCTGTCCAGACACGCCGCCACGACATCTGTGGCACGTGCTTGACCGGCGCCGACCTCAGCGGCGATTTCGGTGGCCTTCATCAGGCCCGGAACACCGGCGCGGGATCAAGATGATCAGCGAGCGGCGTCTCCAGAACGATTGCGGCATGATCGAGGGAGATCGCCAGATGCATGCGCACCGCCGGCCTCCACTCGGCTTTCATTTTGATCCCAAGAGCCGCGGTTCCGGCATCGATCAAGGCGTCCAAAGCGGCTTCGTCCATCGTCAGTCCCTGGTGTTCGATCGCAGCCAGGCGCGCCAGCCGCCGAGATCAGTAATTTCGGTCGCATCCGCGACGCCAGCCGACTCTGCCAGAAACCCGAGGCAAGGGCCATCTTCCAGCGTCACCGTCCCGAAGCCCAATGGCGGAGGCACCTGCGCGAGCAGGACGCCTATCGCCGTGGTCGGCAAAGCCCAAACCTCCCCGGTGATCGCGGCTCCATCCGCCGCGCGGACCATGCCGGGTCGGTTGCCGAGGGCGAACAAGCGATAAACCGGTTGAGTCTGCGTTTCCCGCAGGAAGCGACCACCGACGGCAGTGAGCTGCCAATTCAGCGGCAGGCCAGACATATGGGCGCCGATGCAGAACAACGCGATCTCGTTCGCTTCCAGCGGGTCGGATTCGGCGGGTGGCGGCAACCGCTGGGCGGTGGCGCCCACGGTTGTCGCGAAATGACGGTGCAACGAGTTGGCCAACGGAGCGAGGCGTCCCTCGGACCACGCGGCACCGAGCAGCACGCCACCAATGGCGGGGCGCCCGATGGGGACGGCGAACGCGGCCATGTCGCAGAGGTTGGCGAAGTTGGTGAACGTGCCCAGACGGCGATTGGGACCTTGCGGGTCCGCCGCGACCTCAGCCATCGTGGGACAAAAGGGAGCGGTGGGCAGCAGCAGAGCATCGTACTCAGCAAATAATAGCGCGGCCTGCCGGCGGGCCTGCTGCAACAAATGGAAAGCGTCAAAGGCGTCCACAGTCAGCCGGCGCAGGCCGGCCTCCAGAATCGCTCGGGTGACCGGGAAGAGGACGTCAGGCGTTGTCTCGATCACCGTTCGGAGAGCCGCGGTGCGTTCGGATACCCAAGGGCCCTCATAGAGAAGATTGGCGACTTCAAGAAACATCGCCATATCGACCGGCTCGGCGTTCAGGAAAACACCGGCGTCTCGATAAGCGGCCGCGACATCGGGATCGCATAGGGACGCGACATCGCCCATCGCCACACGGCCGGTCGACAACGCAGCCCGGCGCAAATGCGGGAACGGCGCTCGGCGGGCATAGGGATCGGTTGGATCAAACTCGGCGATGATGCGCTGCACGGCGAGTGCCTCGTCCACCGAACGAGCGAATACCGAGATCGTATCGATCGAGCGGCAGGCCGGAACCATGCCTCCCGCCGATACACTGCCAATCGTGGGTTTCAACCCGACGATATTGCCGAACGCGGCCGGTACGCGGCCTGATCCGGCAGTATCGGTGCCGAGAGCGAACCGCACGATCCCGGCCGCGACGGCGCACGCTGACCCGGAGGATGAACCGCCCGGCACCAGCGCCGCGTCGAAAACGTTGCGCGGCACACCGTAGGGACTACGGGTGCCAACCAGCCCGGTTGCGAACTGATCGAGGTTGGTCTTTCCGATCAGCACCGCCCCCGCATCCAGCAGGCGACGCACGGCGGGTGCATCCCGGTCTGGTATAGTGGCGAAACCGGGACAGGCCGCGGTCGTGGGCATCCCGGCAACGTCGATATTGTCCTTGACGGCGAAGGGCACGCCCCAAAGCGGCCGGTCGCGCGGCCCCTCCACCTCTCGCGCGGCGGCATCGGTCAGTATTGCTTCGTCAGCGCGCCGAAGAATCCAGATTGCGGGGTCAGCATGGGCGCGGTCGGCGGCCAGCGCCGCCTCCGCCATCTGCACAGGCTTCAAGCGGCCACCCTAAGCGAAGCTGGATGGCGGGGAACATCGTCAGTTTCAGGGGATGACATCGCGGGCCCGCTCCGGGGTGATGCGCTGTTCTGCCACGATCCGGCCAGGATCGGGAGACTTAACGACGACCAGGGCAGCCGCCAAAACGCAATCGCGCTGAACCCGCATGCACCACTCCTACTCGCCGCGCCCCGGCCGCTGCCTATCTTCCGGGCACCGATGCGCGAGCCGCATCGGCCGTCAGGAAAGGCTGTTGTGGCGACGCAAGAATGAGGCCAAATCGGTTGTCATGTCAGCCCTTGTCGATTGGCGAAACGCTGGCCAACCCTTAGGTTGTGTCCGATGGAGGACCATGATGGACGCACTTGAGTTGATGCTCAGCCGTGAATCGGCGTTAAAACTGGAAGCTCCGGCCCCCTCGGCCGACGAACTGGACCAGATGTTCGCCAGCGCGGTGCGCGCGCCGGATCATGGCCGTCTGCGGCCATGGCGTTTCGTGCTCATCAAAGAGGACCAGCGTGCGGCATTCGGCGCGTTGTTGGCGAACTCGTTGCGCCGCCGCAAACCGACCGTTTCCGATGCCGAATTGCAATGGGAGCGCGATAAGGCATTCCGCTCGCCGGTGATCGTGGCGGTGGCGGCGAAGGTTCTGCGGGGCCACAAGATTCCGGAGATCGAGCAGATCGCGTCCGCATCGGCGGCCGCACAGACGATCATGCTGGCCGCACCGGCGCTGGGCTACGGCGCCGTCTGGAAGACCGGGGCGCCTGCTTACGATCCGGCGGTGAAGCTGGCGTTGGGTCTGAACGCCGACGATGACATTGTCGGGTTTCTGTACATCGGCACCCGGACCGGCGGTTCCTCGCCTTTTCCTCGGCCGGAGGTCAGGGATTTCGTGACGACCTGGGCCGGAGCCGCACCGTCCCTCCCCGTCGGTCGCGCTTCATCGGACTGACCCCGTCATCAGCGCAGCACTTCTGGTCGCGGGTGGCAATGTTCCCGCTGCGCAGCCCCGGATCGGGCGGCGAGTGCGGTTAGGTTTTTGGCATTTCGTCGGTCCGTTCGGCATCGGCCATATGAGAGTGCAGGCGGCCGTTCAGTCGCTTGCCTTTGGTGGCGGTCAATACGGCGTAGCGTATCGCGCCGGTGCGGTAGGCCAGCAGCATCCGGAACAACGTTATGGCAAATATTCGATCGCGGGAGTTGTCGCGGAGAACGAAGCGCCGGTACCGGGAGTCGGTAGCGAGCCTACGCACAGCGCGGCGGACGCAAACCGACCAGGTGCGCGCGACGGCCGTGCTGATGTCTTCTACATTCGATACGGCAAAACCCGCCAGGCGAAGCAGATCCACATACTCCGCCTCATCGCCGAGCCCAGGTAGCCGCCCCTCTTGGCAGATCGGCTTAAGGAGGTAGCGGACGTGCCATGGGCGTGGGGTGCGGTTCGCCAGCCACGCGCAAACGACCAACCGCCCTCCGGGGCGCAAAGTGCGGAAGGCCTCGGCGAAGCAGCGTACTTTGTCGTCCATGTGCTCGGGTACTCTCGATCGCATAGGCGCGGTCGAAGCTGGCCGAGGGAAAGTCATTGGCGAGCCAGTCCCGCACCTCGAACGTCAAGGCGCCCCGAGCGGCGACCCGCCGCGCTGCGCGTGCATTCTGCACGGCGGAGAGCGTAATACCGGTGACCGCCACGTCATGCGTCTCGGCGAGCGCCTGCGCCGTGGCGCCGTAGCCGCAGCCAATGTCGCAGACTACGTGGCCTGGCTCGAGGTCGAGCCGATCGGCAACCAGGTCGACCAGCGCAGCGGCGGCATCCTCGGGAGTCTCGTGGCCGGTCCGCCAGTAGCCGTGGTGCACGTGCTCGCCCCAGATCTCGCGATAAAACCGATCGAGCGTGTCATAATGTGCTGCCACGTCCCCCGGGGTCTGTTTCCTGTGCGGATGTATCATCGGGGGCTGAGTAGAACAGACATGCTCGTCATAGTCGATGGAAGCGCATGATGCCTTTACCGTAGGCAGCGAGTTCGTCATTGACGGTGGCATGAGCAATCTCTGAGCGCATGTGGCTAGGCACCTACTCCCCGCCGAGCGGCTTCATCTTGCGTTCGACCGCTCGGCGTAGCAGCGCGGCTGAACGGTAAATGCCATGCACCATCTTGGAGTATGGCAGCACCAGAAAGAACGCCAGGACGAAGCCGAGGTGGATCGCCATCGCCAGACCCATCGCTCCGGTGGCGCGCACCGCGAGCAGAACCAGGCCCGTCAGCGCGATCATCGCCAGCAGCATCAGCAGCGAGACGTCCCCTCCGAGCAGGCGCCGGACATTCGGTATCGGGTCGTCCACGAACTTCATCGCCAGCAGCCCGATCGTGCCAACCATCATCAGCACGCCGCCAACGGTTCCCAGCACCACCGGAGCGCTGATGAACGGATACGGCGCCGGCCACCCGACAAAGGTATGGTAGATAAACCCCGTCGTTGTTGCAGCGAAACACAGCAGGAAGCCATAGAACATCGCGTGATGAAGAAAACGCCGGCGCATCGAGAATGCCTCGGAGTTGTCGTTGCATCCGTTACCCCCGCCGCCCAGGTTCTTCAGCGTCAGTACATCCCAAAGCGCGATAACCGTAGAAATCGGGCCAACCTTATCGAGCGGCCCAGCATCTCGCCAGAAGTTTCGAGCCCCCATCGCCAGCGCCACAATCGAGAAGCCGAACGTCGCGATACCGACGATCTGCATCGCCCACAGCGGAATGATATTGTAGAAAGATCCCGGCTCAGAGCCATGGGTGCCAAGGAAATTGGCCGGCGTGTTCAACAACATGCTCAGGATCAGCACCACGGCGATGCCCAACGCGGCTATCAGTGAGACCACCGTGCCGTTGCGGCTAAACATGGCCGCCAGAGGCCTCGGCCAAGCATACTCGACATAGCTTTCGGCGCGCACTTCAGCCAGCGTCTTCGGGACGTTGACCCCCCATGCGTGCGGCGGGCTGTATTGACACGCGTAATAACAGCCTCGGCAGTTATGGCAGAGGTTAGCAAGGTAGCTCAGATCGCCGGATGAGAACTCTCGACGCAGTTCCACCGCCGGAAAGACCGCGCAAAATCCTTCGCAGTATCGGCAAGCATTGCAAATCTCCATTTCCCGTCGAGCATTTCTGACGGCGTCAGTTTCTTGCACGACGCGCTGCCTCCTGGCCGGCGATGCGGCCGAACACCGTCCCGATGGTCATGCCGAACCCGGCCAGATAGCCCTTGCCGAGGATATTGCCCGACATGATCTCGCCGGATGCGAACAGGTTGGCGGCGGGCTGACCGCTCTCCATCAGCACCTGCGCCTTGTCGTTCACTCGGACGCCGAGGTAGGTGAAGGTGATGCCGGGGCGCAGCGGGTAGCCATAGAACGGCGGCTTGTCTACGGCGCGCGCCCAGTTGGTCTTGTTGGGCGTCAGACCCTGGGTCGCATTGCCGTCCAGTTTCAGGTTGTCGAACACTTGCCCGGGCTGTACCGCTTGGTTGAAGCCGTCGATCGTTTCGCGGACCTTCGCCGGGTCCAGCTTCATCTGGACCGCCAGTTCCTCGAGGCTGTTCGCCTTCATCGCCGGGAACACCGAAGGCATGAACAGGGTGAATGCTTTCGCATCGCAAATGGAATAAGCGATCTGGCCGGGCTGCTGAGCGATCAGCCGCCCCCAGATGGCATATCGTTTCGGCCAGACATCCTCCCCCTCATCGTAGAACCGTTCGCCATTGCGGTTGACCACCACGCTGTAGGGCACGCTGTCCAGACGAGTTGTGATCCCGCCATCGAACTTCGGTGCTCTTGCATCCAGTGCCACAGCGTGGAACTGGGTCGGGTCGCCGACTGCCCCAACGCCCTGGTCAAGCAAATTCTTCAATACCCGCCCGCGGTTATACGGCGTGCCGCGGATCACGAAGTTGTCCACGGCATCGCCCCAGTATTCGCGCATCCACTCCAGATTGGCCTGAAACCCGCCCGACGATGCCACCACGCAACGGGCACGGATCGTTTCGGGGAAACCCTTGTAGGTGATATCGATCGACCGCACTGCCCCGTCGTCCATGTTGAGGGCGACGACCTCGGTGTCATACAGGATTTCGACCCCGAGCTTTTCGGCGGTGAGATAGTAGGCATTCACCAAGGCCTTGCCGCCGCCCAGAAAGAAGGCATTGGTTCGGCCAAGATTCAGTGTTCCGGTCAGCGACGGTTGGAAACGCACGCCCGCCGCCTTCATCCAGCCAAACAGGCCGGAGGACGCTCTGATGGTCATGCGCGCGAGCAATTCATCGGTTTGGCCGCCGGTTACTCGCAACAGGTCATCCCAGTATTCATCTTCCTTGTAGGCGTCAGTCAGCACCTCATTGGGCCGGTCATGCATCGCCCTCAGGTTGCGGGTGTGCCGGCTGTTGCCACCACGGAACGCCCTGGGGGCGCTTTCCACCAGCAGCACGCTGGCGCCGGCCTGGCGCGCGGTGATCGCGGCGCACAATGCGGCGTTGCCGCCGCCGGCAACCAGCACGTCGTAAATCCTTGTCCGATCCGGCACTCGTTCCCTCCGCCGAGGGCTACGTTCCTACGAACGGTTGCGGGATCGTGCAAGGCGTGCGAACTCGGCCACCAGAGGTCGAATGGAGGGGGCCAGATGGCGGATGCCGCAGACGTTGATGGTGCGGGCGCGCGCACCTGGCATGAGATCGTGCGGGACGTGTTGAAACGCCACGATGTAAAGCTGGCCACCTACGTGCCCGACAACGTGCTGCGTCCGCTGATCGAAGCGATCGAGGCCGACCCATTCTTCACCGCCTTCGCCTGCACCCGCGAGGAAGAAGCGCTGGGCATCAACGCTGGCGCCTGGATGGGCGGCCTGCGCGGCATCCTGCTGATGCAGACAAGCGGATTCGCAACCCTGGCAAATGTGATCGCATCGCTATCGGTGCCGTTCCAGATCCCATCGCTGATGATGGTGTCGGAGCGGGGGACGCTGGGCGAATTCAACATCGGCCAGTCACTGGTAGCGAGGACAATGCGTCCGGTCCTGGATGCGTTGTGCATCGAGACCCACACGATAACGCGGCTGAACGAGGCAGAGTTCATCCTGGACCGGAGCCTGGTTCAATCGTTCGCAACGAAGGCGCCGGTCTGTTTCATCCTCTCGCCACTGCTGACCGGTGGCAAGGTTTTCGCGAAGTAGGGGTCGGATCATGGCGGATTTGTCGAACCACCCGGCGAACCGGGAGCAGGCGAAGGTGATGAACCGTTACGACATCACCAAGCGGATGATCGGGCTGCTGCATCAGGATGAGGCGGTGATCGGCGGCATCGGCTACACCAATTTCGATCTTTGGGCGGCCTCGGACTCTCCCTCCGGCCGTCGGCAACAGAACTTCTACATGCTGGGCAGTATGGGGTTGGCGGTGCCGATCGCACTTGGCGTCGCGATAGCTCAGCCACGTCGGAAAGTGTTTGCGCTGGAGGGCGACGGGTCGATCCTGATGCAGCTCGGCTCGCTGTCCACGGTGGCGGCGCGTGCACAAAAGAATCTGTGCATCGTAATCATGGACAACGGCGCGTACCAGATCACCGGAGGCCAAATCACAGCAACAGGGCAGGGCGCCGATATCGTCGGGATCGCTCAGGCGTCCGGTTTGGCGTGCAGTGCATGGGCGGCCGATGAGGACGACTTTCAGGATTTAATCCAGCGCGCGTTGAAGGAAGACGGCCCGTGGCTGGTCGGCTGTCGGATCGATAACCAGAAGCCGATAGAAACAACCGAGCGGGATCCCTCGCGGATCCGGGATAATTTTATGCGCGGTCTCAGCGTCGCTCGGTAACCGCTCCGTATAATATACCCGCTCCCACAAAGCTCAGAGGGTCGCCGCCTTCGCTGTTCCGCCAAACCCAACTTTCGCACCGTTACCAACTCAGCAGCCGAAAAGCCGCAGAGTTGGAGCCCCTATGGAACCCCGAACGTGGCGACCCGGTCGATCCCACAGAAGAACAGCACCCGCTTCTCATCGATCTTCGGATCACGCAAACCGTAGGGCCCGGGTTGCCCGGTATACTTCGTCCAAATCCGATCGGTTTGTCGTGTGACGTAGTCGCCCCCGTCGTCCCACTCCCGCAACTCCCGCCGCACCGTGCACTTGATCTGCATCCAGTGGTACGGGTTCTTCGGGTTCACCAGCAGCACCGAGAGCCGGGGATTATCGCGGATCCATTGGCACTTGTTCCGATGCGACGCCGTGTTGACCAGCACCTCCCCATCCGCATGGTCGAACCACATCGGCGTCAGGCTCGGCCGGCCATCCGGCCCGGTGACCGCAAGTGTTACTGTGACAGGCTCATCCAGCAATTGCCGGTAGATTGGCGCCAAATCGTACAGGTCGGCGGCCTTGCGTTTGTCGCCTACAGCGAACTGGCCTTCCTGCGCGCCGTGCGCCACATGACGAAAATTCGCGACAACGAAACCATCAGTCATATCGACTCTCTCCCCTTAGCCGCACGGCCCGGTTTTCACCCGGACCGGCGTCTTATTGCCCTAAATCAGGTTAGTCTGGCGCCGTATCCCTCCTCAGGCAGCTCGGTGAGGCGCCGCCGCAGCCGGGGCGGCCCCATCGCGCCCGGCGGGTTTGACCGCACCCCCCGGCATGACCGACGCGCCAGCCTTCTCCACCTGTTCGGTCACCGAAGCGATCAGTTCCTCCCAACTCTTTTCAAACAATTCAACGCCCTGCCGCTCGAGCAGATCCGCCACGTCGGCCAAATCCACCCCGACACGTCCCAGATCGGCCATCAGCGCATGAGCCGCCGCGTAAGTGCCGCGGATCGTGTCGCCGCGAACCTCGCCATGGTCGGCGACCGCGTGCAGTGTCGCCTCGGGCATGGTGTTGACGGTGTCGCGAGCGACCAGTTCGACGACATATTTGGTGTCCGGGTACAGACTTGTCCTTAACTCCGGTGGAGGCCCACAACAAGCGCTGCGCCTTAGCCCCTTTCGCGGCCAGAGCCTTCCATCGCGCCGACCCGAGCATTTGCTCATAGACTTCGTAGGCCAGCCGGCTGTTCGCCACAGCGGCCTGGCCGCGCAATCTGGCCGCGTCGCCGGACTTTATCTGGTCGAGCCGCTTGTCCACCTCGGTATCAACCCGGCTGACGAAAAACGAAGCGACGCTTTCGATCCCCGCCAGACTGCCGCCGCCTGCCGCCCGCTGCTCTAGCCCCTCAAGGAACGCATCAAGAACCGCCTTATAACGCTCGACCGAGAAGATCAATGTCACGTTGACGCTGATCCCCGCGGCCAAGGTTGCCGTGATCGCGGGCAAGCCGGCGAGCGTCGCCGGAATCTTGATAAACAGGTTGGGGCGGTCGACCAGCCACCACAGGCCGCGCGCCTCGGCAGTGGTGCGGTCGGTATCATGGGCGATCCGGGGGTCCACCTCGATCGATACGCGTCCATCCCGCCCGCCGCTGCGGTCGTAGGCTGGTCGCATGATGTCGCAGGCTGCCCGCACGTCCCAAGCGGTCAGCAGCCGAAGCGTCTCGCCGATGGCAGTGCCGCGCAGGGCCAGATCGTGCAACTGATCTTCGTAACCCGACCCGGCGCCGATTGCCTTGGCGAAAATCGTTGGATTGGTGGTGATGCCCACGATCTCCTTTTGCTCAACCGAGCGGGCTAGACTACCGGAATGAATGCGCGTCCGGCTTAGGTCATCGAGCCATACGGCGACCCCAGCCGCCCCGAGATCGGTCAGTGCTTTGCCCATCGTTATCTCCTGTGAAGTCCGGTTGTGAGCTCGAAACTGGGCACGGACCCTATCCGATGCACGCGGAAAGGGGCTCCCTATAGCGCGGTAACACTCTCGTGATCGAGGGGGAGGCCTTGCTACCAGGGATGCGCTCGCCCGACGGCCGGATGAACAGAAATTTCGTGGCGCACGCAACCCGAGCGGCCCTAGGTTGTCCTGGCATGCCCGGAAATGGGTCAATCAAGCAGGGAGAGGCAACACGATGCTACAAAGGAGAACACTCCTCACAGCCGCCGCGGCGGCTGGTTTCATTCCGGCGGCGCCAGCGATCGTCCGCGCCGAGGAGTCACCAGGTGTAACCGCGACCGAGATCCGCCTCGGCAACACTATGCCGTATAGTGGCCCGGCGTCGGCATACGGCACAATCGGCAAGGGCATTGCGGCCATGTTCAAGATGGCCAACGATGAGGGCGGCTTCGCCGGCCACAACGTTAACTTTATATCCTATGACGACAGCTACAGTCCTCCCAAGACCGTCGAGCAGACGCGCCGCCTGATCGAGGAGGACAAGGTCGCCGCCTTGTTCGCTACCTTGGGCACGCCGACCAATTCGGCGATCGTGCGCTACGTCAACCAGAAGAAGGTGCCGCATTTGTTTCTGGCGACCGGCGCCGACAAATGGGGCGACTATAAGGACTTTCCGTGGACTATCGGCTGGCAGCCCAGCTATGTCACGGAGTCCCAGGTGTATGCCAAGTACATCACCGCGCAGAAGCCCGATGCGAAGATCGGCATCCTGTTTCAGAACGACGATTTCGGGAAGGACTACCTGCACGGCGTGCGGGACGTTCTGAAGGACAACTACGACAAGCAGGTCACCGCCGTATCTTACGAGGTCACCGACGCCACCATCGACAGTCAGCTCGTGACCCTTCAATCCGACGCCGTCGATGTGCTGATGACGGTCGCCACGCCGAAATTCGCGGCCCAGGCCATTCGTAAGGTTCGGGAGATGAACTGGAAGCCGCTGCACGTGATGACCGGCGTATCGGTTTCGGTCGGTGCTGTGATGATTCCGGCGGGGCCGGAAAATGGCATCGGCCTCATTAGTTCCGCTTACCTGAAGGACCCGACGGACCCGGGCTGGGACGGTGACGCCGGGATGAAGGAGTGGCGTGCGTTCATGGCGAAATACTATCCGGATGGCGATGTGAAGGACGGTGGCAATGTGTCCGCCTTTGGGCTGACGCACACGATGCTGCACGTGCTGAAGCAGTGTGGTGGCGATTTCTCGCGGGCGAACATGATGAAGCAGGCGACCAACCTGCATGATCTCGAGAACCCGGTCCTGCTTCCGGGCATTAAGATCAACACCGGCCCGACAAACTATCACCCGATCCGGCAACTGCAACTTATGCGCTGGTCCGGTAAGAGCTGGGAGCGGTTCGGCGATATCATCTCGGGCGCGAACGCCTGACCGGTGCCCCTTGCCCAGCCGGCCTGCACGCCGGCTGGGTTCGCTCCGATCACCGAGGCAAGCCCTGATTCCGGCGGTCCGTCGACTGGACAAAAACGCGATTAAGTGATACTCGTATCAAATTAAGCGCGCCTAATCCCAGCCGCCCCTGAGGGTCACCCATCGACGCGGCGCTCTCGCCGCCTTGGTGGGCGCAGGCCCACCATCTACGACTTGCTGTGCTGATCTGAACAGAGCCGTGGATGCCGGCATGCGCCGGCATGACGGGGAGTAGACGTCGAAGAGTCCGTCTCAGCGGCCGTTGGTATAATGTCCCCGCTCCGTCATCCTTTGTCCCGGAAGGTCGCCGCGGTGCGATCGTAAAGACAACCGTTCTTCCGGATTGAACGACGCGACGAAGGCAATCCGGATTAACCCGCTCCGGGACAATCATGAGGCCGCGGACACCAAACTGTCGCTCAGAACAACTGCCCCCCATTCGGCACGCGCAAATCCGGCCTCACCAGAACAACCGCCCCATCCTCGTCCGGCATGCCCAAGGTCAGAACCTCACTGATGAACGGTCCGATCTGGCGAGGTGGAAAATTCACCACGGCGCAGATCTGGCGCCCGAGCAACTGGTCGGCTTTATAGTGAACGGTGAGTTGAGCACTGGATTTCTTGATACCGATCTCGGGCCCGAAATCGATCGTCAACTTGAACGCCGGCTTGCGCGCCTCGGGGAACGACTGAGCGCTGATGATGGTGCCGACGCGGATATCGACGGCCTCGAAGTCGGCGTAGTTGATCTGGTCCATCATTTCGATTCCTCCTGCGTTGGCCTCGGCGGCGGCCTGCGATAGGGTGGCGGTTTCGATAACTCCGACCCCAGGATCTTCATGCGCGATTTCCAGCTTCCCGGCCGCAGCCCGGTCTATGCCACTCACGGGATGGCGGCAACGTCTATGCCCGCCGCGACCCTGACGGCGCTGGATGTTCTGCGGGCCGGAGGCAATGCGCTCGATGCCGCGGTGGCGGCGGTGGCGGTGCAATGCGTGATCGAGCCGCAATCGACCGGAATCGGCGGCGACTGCTTTTGCCTGTACGCGCCCGCCGGGACGGGCAAGGTATATGCGCTGAACGGGTCCGGCCGGGCACCGGCGGCGGCTGATATCGATTGGTACGAAAGCCGGCAGATGACGGTGCTGGAAAACACCTCGGCCCATGCCGTGACGATCCCAGGCGCGGTCAACGCCTGGGAGACGTTGCTGAAAGCGCACGGCCGCAAGGGGCTGGACGAGCTGCTGCGACCGGCGATTCGATACGCCGAAGATGGCTGGCCGGTGCATCCGAAGGTCTCCTGGGATTGGGCCCGTGGCACGGCGAAACTTCGCAAAGGCGGTTCGGCGCATTTCCTGCCTAATGGCGAGGCACCGAAAGCCGGCGACGTCTTCGCGCAGCCGGCGCTTGCGGAAACATTACGGGCGATCTCTCGCCACGGCGCCAAGGCCTTCTATGAGGGCTTCGTTGCGGCCGACATGGTCGCAACGCTGCGGGCGCGTGGCGGCCTGCACACCGAAGAAGATTTTGCCCGTGGTCTGCACAACGCCGAATTCGTCGAGCCGATTACGCTGAACTGGAAGGGCTACGACGTCTATCAGTGCCCGCCCAACGGCCAGGGCCTCCTTGTTTTGATGATCCTTGGCATGCTCGGCGGGCTGCCCTCCGCTCCGGACGGTGCTTCCGGCGTTATCCGCGCTCACCGGCATATTGAGGCGGCACGCCTGGCCTATCGCGATCGCGACGCGTTCCTTGCCGATCCGGGAGCGGTCGATGTTCCGGTAAAAAAACTTCTGAGCGCCGAGTATCTTGCCGCTCAGCGGGCGCTGATCAGCGATACGGCGGCCATGCCGGTCCTGCCGGCGCCCGGCGAATCGGTCCTGCCGCCGCACAAGGACACAGTTTATCTCTGCGTCGTCGACAAGGACGGCAACGCGTGCAGTTTCATCAACTCCCTGTTCGAGAATTTCGGCAGCGGCATCCTGGCACACAATTCGGGCGTCATGCTGCATAACCGGGGCTTCGGTTTCCGGCTGCAGCGCGGGCACCCGAACTGCATCGCCGGCAACAAGCGGCCGATGCACACCATCATTCCGGGCATGCTGATGAAGGACGGGCGCGCGGTGATGCCGTTCGGGGTGATGGGCGGTCATTACCAGCCGATGGGGCAGTCCTGGTTCCTGACCAATTTCCTGGAATACGGGCTTGACATCCAGCAGTCGATCGATCTGTTCCGGATGTTCCCCACCGGCGGAAAGTTGCAGGTGGAACGAGGTGTGCCCGCCGATTTGGTGCGCAAGCTGGCCGCGATGGGCCATGTGCCGGAGATCGCGGAGCGTCCGCACGGCGGCGGACAGGCGATCTGGATCGACCATGAGCGGGGTGTGCTGGTCGCGGCTTCGGAACCGCGGAAAGATGGTTTGGCGCTGGGCTATTGATCATGGAGCCCTGTGATCTGACAGCCGTCGAAGCGCGCCGGCTGATCGGGACCAAGCAGCTTTCGGCCCTGGAACTGCTGGAGAGCTGCATCGCCCGAATCGAAGCGGTCGATCACGCGGTTAACGCGATGGTTGCGCGTGACTTCGACCGGGCTCGGGTTGCGGCGAAGGCTGCTGATGCGGCTGTGGTGCGGGGCGACGTGTTGCCGCCGCTGCACGGGTTGCCGATCGGGATTAAAGACCTGGAACCCACGGAAGGGCTGCGCACGACCAACGGCAGTCCGCTGTTTCGAGACAATGTCCCGGACAAGGATCGGCGTCTGGTTGCCGCGATCCGCAATGCCGGTGCGATTGTCATTGGCAAGACCAACACGCCGGAATTCGGAGCAGGCGCCAACACCCGCAATGCGGTCTACGGCGCGACCGGCAACCCATTCGATCCATCGAAGTCTTGCGCCGGGTCGTCGGGAGGCTCGGCGGTCGCGCTGGCGACGGGAATGGTCCCGATCTGCCAAGGCTCCGATACCGGCGGGTCGTTGCGCAACCCCGCCGCGTTCTGCGGCGTTGTCGGCTTCCGTCCGACGCCGGGTCTGGTACCGACCGATCTGCGGCCGCATGGGTGGAGCGGGTTGCCCGTGGTCGGTCCTATGGGGCGCACCGTAGCCGACACCGCGCTGCTGCTGAGCGGCATGGTCGGCGACGATGCGTGCGACCCGCTGGCGACGACGGTGCATGGGATGGCCGTGCGCAAACCGGGCGATTTCTACCCCCTGGCCGGGATCGACCTGGCGAGGCTGCGCGTGGCGTTGACCTCCGACTTCGGCTTCGCGCCAACCGAAAGACATATCGCGTCGGTGTTCGCCGAGAAGACCGGATTATTCCGCGACGTCTTCGCGCGGGCGGAAGACGCGACGCCTGATTGCTCCGGAACGGACGAGGCGTTCGAGGTGCTGCGCGCGGTGAATTTCCTGGGCTCCCATTTGGAGAAAGTCCGCAACACTCCGGCCCAGGTCGGGCCAAATGTCCGCGCGAACGTCGAGGAAGGGCTGCGATATCGCGCAGAGGATGTGGCTCGGGCGCTGTCCCTGCAAACGAGCCTGTATCAGCGGTGGCAGTCGTTCTTTGACCTCTATGATGTCATTCTGACCCCGGCGATCACCATCAGTCCTCGGTCCTGGCGGGAACTCTATCCAGCCGAGATCGACGGCAAGCCGACGCGGACCTACTTCCACTGGCTG
Source organism: uncultured Alphaproteobacteria bacterium (assembly GCA_963778125.1). Classification (GTDB taxonomy): domain Bacteria; phylum Pseudomonadota; class Alphaproteobacteria; order Acetobacterales; family Acetobacteraceae; genus Rhodopila. Next base: position 214,543 of record CAVZTH010000044.1, read on the forward strand.
GCGATGGCTTATGCGGTGACGGTGGTTGGTCATCCGGCGATTTCGTTGCCGGTGGGGTTGGACCGGAACGGGATGCCGTTCGGTTTGCAGATCGTTGGCCCGCGTGGCGGCGACGCCCTGGTTCTGCGTGTCGCCGCCGCGTTGGAAACCCTGCTGGCGGGGGACGCCCGAACCGCTCGGCCGGTGCCCGATCTTGTGGCGCTGAAGGCGGCGCGCCCGATGAGTGCGGACTGAGGGTTTCATCGGCTTCGATTGAGGCAATGGAGTAGCGGATTTCACCGCGACGTGGACGGGCGGCAGGTCGCCGATGCAGCCCGCACCTGCGTCACGATACGAAACCAGATCCCGCGTTCACGCCGGAAACGCCGCTTCCATGGCGCGGCGGTATTTATAGGCCTCGTCTGTGGCGTCAATTCGCACGTCGTCCCAGGTTACCGGCTGGCCGGCGGGCACATCGCGCACCAGTGCCACCCGGTTGGCCAGTCCGATCGGCAACCCGCCGTGTCGCAGACTGTCCGCCGCCGTCATCAGCTTGCCCCACACGCACGCACCGCCTTCGCCATCCAGCATTTCCCCAGCCCGCAGGTCGCGCTTGGCCGTCGAGACCACGTCGCCGCGGAAGCCGGTCGGCGCACCGGTCGCCTCCTTGCGCAAAGCCGCGGATAGTATGGAGACGTTCAATTCGAGCCCGATCAAATGAAACGGCCGATACAGTGCCGAAACGCGACCGGATGAGTCCGTAACGACGCCGTATTCCGCGAAGCAGCGCTGCGCGTACTCGTTCGGCGCCTCGAACACCACGAACACGCCCCAGCGAAGGTCGTTTTTCACCGGGGTGCCGTCGCGATGTACCGAGGAGATCACTTCGACCTGACCACCGTGGTGCAACGTCCCGGCATTCCCAGGGCGCAACATCTCGGCCATCTCATGTATGCCGACGGGCGGAAACACCAATCCATCCGGCGCCGGCGTCAGGCCAGAGGCGTTGGCGACCGCCGCCATCTCGATCCCCGATTTCGTGCCGTCAAGGAACGAGTTAAACATCTGCGGATTCATCCCGCCGATCTTCGCCTGCTCGGGCGTCAGTCCGTAAAAGCCCCACACCGTGTCGGGGGTGGAGGCATGATATTCCGGCATATACTTGGTGCCCTTACCGGCGGCTATCACCCTAAACCCACACGACCGCGCCCAGTCGACCAATTCGCAGATCAAAGCCGGTTGGTCGCCATATGCGAGGCTGTAAACGACGCCGGCAGCCTCGGCTTCGCGCGCCAGCAACGGGCCGGCCAGCACGTCCGCCTCCACATTCACCATCACGATGTGTTTTCCCTCGCGGATCGCCCGGCGGGCATGGACGATGCCGGCCGGAGCGTGGCCGGTGGCTTCGACGACCACTTCTACGTCCGGCAAGGCGATCATCGCAGCCGCGTCATCGACAAAGCGGGTGGCGGCAACGACCTCCTCAGCCCAGCCTACGGAGCGGCAGGCCTGACGGGCGCGGTCGGGCGACAGGTCGGCGATAGCCGCAACCTCCAGGCCCGGCGTGGTCGGGACCTGAGAAAGGAACATGGAGCCGAACTTGCCGGCACCGATCAATCCCACACGGACGGGTTTGCCGCTGGCGGCCCGGCGCTGTAGCAGGCGGTAAAGATTCACGTAGGTTCTCCCCGGCAGGATGCTCGTCCCGGTTCTACAGGGGGAGCCGCTGGAACGCGAACATCCGGGTCGCGCCTGCTCTGCTTCGATGGGACACGAGCTTGCCGGACCCGTCTTCCGCCGCTATCCACGCGCTCATGAGCTGGCTTACCGAATACGTCCGACCCAAGATCCGCACACTGTTCACCCGATCGTCGGTACCGGATAACCTTTGGCACCAGTGTCCCGCGTGCCAGCAGATGATCTTCCACCGAGATCTCGCGGCCAACCGCAAGGTCTGCCCGCACTGTGGCCACCACATCCGGGCGACCTCGACCGAACGCCTGGATTGGACCTTCGACGACAACGCCTATACCCGCATCGAACTGCCTAAGACCCTTGCCGATCCGTTGCGATTTCGCGACACCAAGCGCTACGCCGACCGCCTCAAGGAAGCGCGCGAGAAAACCCATACGGAAGATGCCATCACGGTCGCCCACGGCACCATTGGCGGAGAAAAAGCCGTCGTCGCTATCATGGAGTTCGACTTTATCGCCGGTTCTATGGGCGCCGCGGTGGGCGAAGCCATTCTCGCCGCCGCTCGAACTCGCGGTCCTGCAACAAGTGCCCCTGATCGTCTTCACCGCGTCGGGAGGCGCCCGCATGCAGGAAGGAGCGATCAGCCTGATGCAGATGCCGCGCACCGTAATCGCCACCGGTCTGGTAAAGGACGCCGGCCTGCCGTTTATCGTCGTGCTCACCGACCCCACCACCGGCGGCGTGACCGCATCCTTCGCCATGCTCGGGGACATCCAGATCGCCGAACCTGGTGCGATGATCGGCTTCGCCGGCGCCCGAGTGATCGAGCAAACCGTGCGCGAGAAGCTTCCGGAAGGCTTCCAACGCGCCGAATATCTGCTGGAGCATGGCATCATCGACATGGTCGTCAAGCGCACGGAGATGAAAGCGATGTTGGCCCGCCTCATTGGCCTGCTGACGCGGAAGGAGCATCAGGCCGCCGCGTGAACGACGCCGTCGATCAGATCGCCGCCCGCCTCGAGCGCCTTCATCCCAGGCTGATCGACCTCAGCCTTGACCGCCTCCGCATTTTGCTCGCCCGCCTCGGCCATCCCGAATGTCGCCTGCCACCGATAATTCACGTCGCGGGGACCAACGGCAAAGGCAGCGCCTGCGCCTTCATCCGAGCCATGGCCGAAGCCGCGGGCCAGCGCGTCCACGTCTATACCTCGCCGCATCTGGTCCGTTTCAACGAACGCATCCGCATCGCTGGCGCGCTGGTCCCGGACGACCGCTTGATCGCCGAGATGGAGCGGATCGAACGGATCAACGACGATGCTCCGATCACCGTATTCGAGGTGATCACAGCCGCCGCATTCGATCTGTTCGCCGAAACGCCTGCCGATTTGTGCGTCCTGGAAGTCGGCCTCGGCGGACGGGGCGATGCCACGAACGTCGTCGCTTCCCCTGTCGCGTGCGCCATTACCTCCATCTCGCTTGATCACCGCGAACTGCTGGGACCTTCGGTGGAGGTCATCGCCGGCGAAAAGGCTGGGATCATGAAGCCAAACGTTCCCGTGGCCGTCGGCGCGCAGCCGTCTGAGGTCCGTCGAATCCTGCTCGACCATGCCGGCGGCTTGGGAACCCCGGTCAGACTGCGTGGCCGGGACTGGGACGTCAGCACCGGCAAGGCGGGATTTCGCTATACCGACAGTGCCGGCGTGGTCGAAGGCCCCATGCCGTCGCTGCACGGCCTGTTCCAACTGGACAACGCCGGCATCGCGATCACCGCCCTCCGCGCCGCCGCCCTCCCGCACAGCCCGGCCGGCGTCGCCCATGCGGAATGGCCCGCTCGGTTGCAACGCTTGGACGGACGTCTTGCGCGGCTTCTGCCCCCGGATTGGGAGCTGTGGCTGGACGGCGGCCACAATCCCGGCGCCGGTGTTGTCTTGGCCGAACACCTAAAAGGGTGGGCGGACCGGCCAATCCATCTCGTCATAGGCATGAAGCAGGCCAAGGATTCCGCGGAATTTCTTCGCCCGATGCTGCCATTAGCCGAGACCGTCTGGGCGGTCCGCGAACCGGACCAGCATGCGGCGCTGCCGGTTGAGGCCATCATCGCCGCCTCCAACGGGATCGCCCGTGCTGGCCCGCGCGTCACCGACGCGCTCCGCGACATACCCCGCGGGAATGGTCCCGCCCGGGTGCTGATTTGCGGCAGCCTCTATCTGGCCGGTGAGATCCTGAAATTAGAGCTGCTAGCGGTCTGATCCGACAGAAGCATCCCATGCGGTCGGTTGAATTGGCCCACAAAATCTACCGCTAGAGAGTCTGAATTGGCGTAGCAATCAGCTTTTTGATAACTTTGCGATGACCGGTTCGCATCCGCACCCGCTTCGCCGCGTTACCATAGCTGACAACGCTGCATAGTGCCTGCCGGCCTGGGACGCCAAGCCGTCAACAAGCAGCTGAAACGGAGCATCCAATGAAGCCTCTCCTGGCTCTCGTGGCCCTCGGCCTGACAATGCTGATTTTTGAGGAGAAGGCCCGTCAGGTTGCCGGCGACGCGCAGGAAGCTTACAGCGGGCTCCTCGCCCAGGCCAACGAGGCAAAAAAGACGCTGACGGACAGAGTCGAGCGTCAACCCGTCATGTCGCTTTTGCTTGCCGGCGGCCTCGCTTACTTCCTGGCAACTATCATCCCAAATCGAAACTGAACAAATCGATCTAACTGCACAAGGAAAACCTGCAATGTCTATTATTGCGTGGCTCGTTCTCGGCCTGATCGCCGGCTTTATCGCGAGCAAGATCGTCAACAAATCTGGCGAGGGCGTTATTCTTGACATCGTCCTCGGCATCGTCGGTGCGATCGTCGGGGGCTTTCTCTTCACCTTCTTCGGCGCCGAACCAGTAACCGGCTTCAATATCTACAGTGTTATCGTGGCGGTGATCGGTGCGATAGTGGTCTTGGTCATCTACCACGCCATCGCCGGTCGGCGAACCGTCTAGTTGCAGCCGTATCGGCTGGGTGCCGCTCCGGCCAGAAACGGTGGTTTCCTCGGCTTGGCTACGCGCCAAAGCCGGGGACTGCGCTTATCTGTTGACGCCAGACTATGGTTGTACCGCTCTCGAATACGTGCCTCACGCCAGCTTCTCGAAAATGCCGTGATGTTGTAACAAAACATCGAAATGCGGTTGCTCGACTTCGAGCGTCGCACTGGACGCCAAACCTCCTGACGACGCGGGCCTCGGCTGGCCTCGAGCGGGGCGCCCCCCCTTATTTGAAGGTTTGGCCAGGCCAACCTGACCCCGAAGGGTGCCCGCATCAGCTCATTCCGGCTTTGCCGGGCTAGATCGAGTTACTTATCGCTGCAATAAGCTGCGGCGGTGACCTCGCCGGAGTAGCCTCGCCTGGTCTGAGGTCGGCAGTTCGACAAGGCGTGCGCATGGGACGGAAAAATGGTCGGTAACGTGACAACGACCGGTTGGGTCGGAGATATGGGGCCGATAGCAGCTTCGGATTGGTCATACGATTGCGCGCGCCACCTCCTGGATCGCGCCGGCTTCGGTGGGACGCCAGCCCAAATCGACCGGCTGTATCGTCTTGGACCCGTCGCCGCGGTGAATTCAATAGTTGATTTCGACGCCAGCGCCATGAGCGACCTGCCGGAATTCAGCCACTCGCCAATCTACGATCCGACGCTGCGTAACTTTCCCGAGACGCGGCCGGCCGCCACGCGGCTCGCCGCCAAAACCGGCAGCGCGATGGGCGTCAGCGTCAAGGCAGGGGGGCCGCGGCGACTGCAGCCGGTTGTCGACCGCTTCTTTTTCTGGCTGCGCGCCAGCTCACTGGAGACAACACGTTTAGCCCATTGGTGGGCTGAGTGCATGCTGCTCTCCAAGCAGCCTCTGCAGGAGAAGATGGCGCTGTTCTGGCACGGGCATTTCGCGACCGGTGCCGACAAAGTCCGCGACTACCGCAAGATGCAGGTACAGCTGGAAATGCTGCGGGCGCACGGAACCGGCAATTTCCGAACGCTTGTGGTTGGGGTGGCGCAGGATCCGGCAATGCTCGTATTCCTCGATGCCGGTCGCAACGTGAAGGACGCGCCCAACGAGAACTTCGGCCGCGAAGTAATGGAACTATTCCTTATGGGTGTGGGCAACTACAGCGAACAGGATGTTCGCGAGGCGGCGCGCGCCTTCACCGGATGGATCGACGACGATCTCTCGTTCCGCTTCGACGCCAGCAAGCACGATGAGCGAGACAAGACGTTCCTCGGACGCACCGGCCCGTTTGGCGGTGTTGAGGTGCTCGACATCATCCTGGCTCAGCCGGTGACCGCGGTCTACATCGCGACAAAAATCTATCGCTTCTTCGTGCGGGACGACCCATCCCCCGAATTACAGGCGCGCCTCGGCGCCATGCTGCGGGACAGCCAGTATGAGCTTACGCCGTTCCTGCGGACGATCTTCTTGTCGCGGGACTTCTATAGCCCAGCCTCGATGGGAGCACAGATCAAGGGGCCGGTCGAACTGATCGTGTCTACATATCGCCGCCTTGGCCTAACAGCGCTGCCGGGCATCCCCGATCTCACCAGTGCCAGCGGCGCGCTTGGGCAGGTGCTGCTCAACCCGCCGACGGTCGCCGGGTGGGCCCAGGGACGGGCGTGGATTACGCCGGCGACCCTGATTGGCCGCGGCAATTTCGCCCGCGAGGTGATGTTCCCCGACCAGATCGACTTCGTTGATCCAAACCTCGACCCCGGCCCGCAGGTCCGCGAGGTCAACACCCGGATACTGCGTGGTGCCGACGTGGCGGCCGCGACCACCGAGGAGACGCCGGGAACCGGCGAGGCGATGGGTGAGCGGGCGATGGCCAACGCCGTGGCCGAGCAGGAAGATTTCAATACGCGTCTCGGCAGCCTGCACGGCTGGCAGGAGGCCGTGCGCAAGGTCAAGCCGATCGTCCGCGCGCCCGCCTTGTTCAGCCTGACGGACATCGTGGTGGCGGGATCGGCGCGCACCACCGGCGACGCAGTCGATATCTTGCTCGTGCGCCTGCTCAGCGTGCCGATCGATGCCGATACAAGGGGAACCTTGATCGCGTTTCTCGATGCACAACTCGGCACCTCGGACATCGGACGGGCGCAGACCTATCTTGAAGAGCCGCTGCGGCTGGTCGCACATCTGATCATGAGCCGGCCTGAGTATCAGCTCGTCTAACTACGTGGCGGGGCGGATTGGTCCGCCGCAGCCTGAATTGATTTGGGAGAACGGAAATGGCCGGAACAATCGAGCATCGCGGCGGACCGGCGCGACGGGACCTGTTGCGCGGCGCGCTGCTCGGCTCCGGGCTCGGCCTGGTGGGCGGGTTGGGGGCGCCGATTGTCTTCAGCCGTCCCGCCGAGGCAGCCAAGCCGGCGGCCAATGAACGCATCCTCGTCGTGGTCGAATTATCCGGTGCCAATGATGGGCTCAACACCGTCGTCCCGTTCGGGGACGACGCATATTACCGGGCGCGGCCGAAGCTTGGATTGCCGGCCAAGAGCCTGCGGAAGATCGACGATCACTTCGGCTTCCCGGTGCGGATGGCCGGGTTCGAGCGCCTCTACAAGGATGGTCACATGGCCATCGTCCAGGGGGTCGGGTACGAGCATCCGTCCTTTTCGCATTTCTCCTCGATGGCCTACTGGCACACCGGCGCGCCCAACAGCGGCGACGCCTATGGCTGGCTCGGCCGGCTTGCCGACGCTATCGATCCCAGCGACAGCGGCGAATTTCTTGTCAACATTCAGTCGGGCCAGTCGCTCGCGGTGCGCGCCGAGCACCACGTGCCGCTGGTGTTCGATGATCCCGCACAATTCGCCCGCGGCGGCTTCCATGATGAGCAGGCGGTGTTGCGCACGCTGGCGCCGGGTTCGGAGCCGCGCAACGCAACCGAGGAATTTCTGTTCGCCGTCGCGCGCAGCGCGCAGACCGCGGAACAGCGTGTGCACGAGGCCTGCGCCAGCTACCATTCGCCGGTCGACTACGGACTTGCCCGGTTCGGGCTGGATCGCGTCGCCGCGCTGATCGCCGCCGGGTTCGGGACGCGGATCTTTTACGTGTACTATCCGCGCAATGCGTTCGACACGCATGTCTATCAGGCTGACACGCACGCTCGGCTGCTGACCTATGTGTCTGACCATATCGCCGCATTCATGGCGGACATGAAGCGGCTCGGACGTGCCGACGACGTGACGATGATGGTGTTCAGTGAATTCGGCCGGCGTGTCGGCGAGAATGCCAATTTGGGCACGGACCACGGCACGGCCGGCCCGGTGTTCGTCATCGGTGCTCCAGTCCACGGCGGGATGTACGGCGAAATGCCGAGCCTGACGGACCTGGACGATGGCAATATGCGCTATACGACGGATTTTCGCCGCGTATACACGACGTTGATCACGCAGTGGATGGGACAAGCCGATGCTGGCGCTGTACTACGGCAGCCGTTTGCGCCGTTCGACATGTTGAGCGTGTAGTATCAACCCAGGCTTTGCCACCGGGAGCCACCGGCCTGAAGTTGGACGCACTGCGCGTTATAACCGGGGATGGAGGCCGTCGCGGACCGTTTTCCCGGCTGGGGCGGCGTTTCCGGGGGAAAGGACAGTGTCGCCACAAACCCTTTTTCTTGGAAGGTTCCTCGGTCTTTCCTGTTTCCTGATGTGCACCGTTCTCGTGGCCAGGCCCACGACGTCCCTGGAAGCGATCAGCTCGATGGATGTCTCTGAATGCCTGTCGTCAGTGACTTCCTCATGACCGGCGACAAGCACGACCTGCCGGGTGACGAGGCAACGCGGCGTCACGACATCGAGAAAGCCAAAGCCCTGCGCCAGGAGGCCCGCGCTGGCGGTCTGCGTTTCGAGGCCGCCAAGTGGTTTGGCTGAATGGCTGCTCGACCGGATCGAGCAAGGGGTGTTCGTCGATCCGAGCGAAGCCGTGCTATACTACTCCTTACTTCGCCACCGGCGCTCCGCCTCGTCCCAGGCGGCCAGAGGCTGCAGGTCTGGCACCCAGGCGAGCCCGGTCTTGGCATCGGATGACACGGCGTCGGGCGTCACGACAACATCGAGCAGCGCCGGCCGGTTAGCGAGTGCGCGCTCGATCGCCGGCCGAAGCTGATCCTCCGTCTCGACGCGTTCGCCGTGCATGCCGAAGGCCCGCGCCATAGCCGCGTGGTCGCTGAATTGCAGGCGCGTGCCAACGACCTTTCCGTGCGTGACGGTTTGATCATAAACCTCGATCTGCCAGGCGCCGTTGTTCGCCACCACGATCAAAACCGGCGCCTTGTGCCGGACGGCAGTATCGATCTCGATCGCGTTGAAACCAAACGCCCCATCGCCCGTCGCCACAATCACCGGCCGGTCCGGGAAAGCCAGGCTCGCGGAGATGCCATAAGGTACGCCGATCCCGATGCAACCGAAAGGACCAGGGTCGAGCATCATCGGGGACGACAGGCCAATGCGTGCGAAGCTCAGGAAATCGCCGCCATCCGTGATGACGACAGCATCCGGCCCCATCGCCTCCTGCAGCGCGTCGAGCACCCGGTTTGGATGCATCCTCCCCTGGCTGTCCGACGCTGCGCTGGCCATGGACTGCCGCAGCTTGCGGGCCCGGTCCTGATGCCCGGAGCGCAGTTTGGCGGCCCATTCCCGGTCCACCGATGACGGACGGTTGCCGGCTGCCTCCACCAAGGCACGCAGCGCCTCCTTGGGAGAGGCAAGGATCTCGGCCGCACCCCGCCGGTTGTCCCGTAGTTCGGGCGGCGATGTCGGCGATGCGAACGAACTGCGCGGTGCCAAAGATCGCTGGCGAGCCATACGCCAACTGGAAATCGAGCCGGCGCCCGACGGTCAGCACGACATCCGCGTCGCCCATAACCGCCCCGCGCATCGCACCCACGACCGACGGGTGCGAGTTCGGCACCAGCCCGCGGCTTTCCCCGGTATCGAGATAAACCGCGCCGAGGCGGTCCAGCAAAGTGATGAGTTCGGGGCCGGCGCCGCGAGCGCCTCGTCCGGAGATCACCAGCACCCGGCGCGCCGACCAGAGCAGTTCGGTCGCGCGCGCGACCTGCGCCGGATCGGGCAGTGTTACCGTGCGGGACTTCGGCTGGAAATACTCCTCGAGCTGCAGGGGTTTCGGCACCAGACTGCGTAGAGTATCGGCCGGAAAATCAATGAAGGACGGCCCGGGCTCGCCGCCCTCACCGAGGGCCCGCGAAATCGCTTCATCCAGCTCTGCCGGTGCGAGGGACGCCTCGCGAACCGTTCGGGCATAGCGCGTGATCGATCGAACCAGATGGGTATGGTCCAGATCCTGCAATCCACCCCGATTCTCCTGCGGGCGTGGGTTGGCGCCGGCGATGATCAGAACCGGCGCACGCGACACATGCGCGTTGGCGATCCCCGTCATCGCGTTGGTGACACCTGGCCCGGCGGTGACCAGTGCCACGCCCAGTTGGCCCGTCAATTCGGCATGCGCCTGCGCCATATGCACAGCTGCCCGCTCGTCGCGCACGTCGACAATGCTGATCCCATGCGCATCAAGCCGCATCCAGATTGGCATTATGTGGCCGCCGCATAGCGCGAAGACGCGCGAGATGCCGTGTGCCTTGAGCTGCCGCGCGATGACGTCGGCAACGCTGTCAGGAGATGGTTTCATTTGATCCGTTTCCTTCTGTTATCCGAGATATGCGACGAGGACCGAAACAGTCGTAATCAAACGATATGCGAGAATCAGGATCGCGCTCGAAGTCACGCCCAGCTGAACCACATTGCAATCGCGAGTGGCCTCGAACCCGTCAGAGATCAGCGCGAATATCGGAAGCGCCACGTTCAGGACAGCGTGCATGGGACAGCCCGCACCCCCGGAGATGCCGTCAGGGCACGCATTCTCACGACAGCAACTGGGTTTTGAGCGCGCGATGTAGGACTTTACCGAGGGCATTGCGCGGCATTTCATCCTCCTGAAGGAACGAATAGGCACGCGGCCGCTTGAAGCCGGCGAGACGTTCCTTGCACCAGTCAAGCAGTTCCACTTCTGTAACGGTGGCGCCCTCATGCAGCACGACCGCCGCCTGCACGCGCTCGCCCCATTTTTCGTCAGGCAAGCCGACGACAGCGACATCCTTGACGAGAGGATGCGCGCCGATCACCGCCTCGACCTCTGACGGATAGATATTCTCCCCGCCCGAGATGATCATATTGCTCTTGCGATCGACCAGGTGGATGTAGCCTTCTTCGTCTCGACGGGCCATGTCACCCACCGAGCAGTGCTCGCCGTTAAACGCCGCACGGGTTTTTTCTGGCAGCTTCCAGTACTCGTCGAATGTATAGGGCGTACAGGCATAAAGCTCGCCGGGCGCGCCGTCAGGGACTTCGTTGCCATCCTCGTCCAAAAGCCTGATCGGCGCCGACCCGACGCATTCGCGCCCGACCGAACCCAGCTTGGTATATTGCTCATGCGGGTGGAGCATCGTGGCCCATCCGATTTCCGTCGCGCCGTACAGTTCGAACAGCCCGGAATTGCGAAACATCTCCATGACCTCGCGCTTGGTCTCCTGGCGAGCCGGCGCGGAGGAAATCATCAGTTTGGTGACCTTGCTGAGGTCGTATCGTTCGCGTACGGCCGCCGGCAGACCCAACATCATGATGTAATGGGTGGGCACCAGGGAGGTGAAGGTGACTCCGCCCTCGGCGAGCGTGCGAACGCAGTGCTCCGGATCGAAGCTTTTGCGCGAATACACCGTCGTCACACCGCCGCAGTAGCCGAACGCACCAAAGAAATTGAGCGAATTTGCATGACACATCGGCATGACGAGAAGCGCCCCGTCGGTGCGATGAATGCCGAGCTCGATCTCGGTCACCATGGACAAGAGCGCCCCGCTTCGGTTGTTGCGAACAACGCCTTTCGGATTGCCTGTGGTTCCCGATGTGTACATCAGCGTCCAGGGATCGGCGGGACGAACCTTCTGGCCGGGCTCGCCGCCGCTCGCCTCCCCAAGTAGCGCCTCGTAGTCGCGATACCCGGCGGGGCACGGTCGTTGACCAAATTGGATGTAATTGCTTTCCGGAATCGGTAGATCCGCTCGGATCTCCTCGACGACGCCCGCCAGTTCGTCTTGCACGATCAGGGCCTTCGCTTCCGCGTTGTCCAGGATGAAGCGGACTTCAGGCCCCACCAGACGGAAGTTGATCGGTACGACGATCACGCCGGCTTTCGCCGCGGCCGCATAAATTTCCAGCCACTCGAGACTGTTATACGCCAGCACCGCAAAGCGATCGCCTTTGCTTAGTCCGATGCCGAGCAGTGCATTCGCCAACCGACAAGACCGCTCGTTCCATTGTCCGAAGGTCAGCGACCGATCCAGATCACGCGCGCCCAGCCGATCCCGCGACAACCGGGCGTGAACCGACAGCATTTGCCCAAGGTCCAACAGCTCTTTCATGATCCTCTCCTTGCGGGACAGAGATGCCTCACGGCCAGACCTTCGCCGCTCTTGTCGAACGAACAGCCAAGCACCTCAAAACTGCCTACTGACCAACTTTCGAAGGCGACGGAATGGGGTTCACCACCATCTTCCATCCTGGGCCAATTGATCATTTGTCCACGAGGTGGGCTGGGATCGTTAGGATCAGGGCTCCCCCGACCGCAAGCAACGCGGCGAAGAAATATAGGCTCGCCGACGTACTGTGGGTCAGGTCAGTCATCCAGCCGACCAAAAAGGTGCTGGCAAAGCCTGCGATGTTGCCAAGCGAGTTGATCAGCGCAATGCCGGCTGCCGCGCCGCGCCGCCCAGGAACGCCGCGGGGAAGGTCCAAAATGACGACTGCGCCGTGGACGCCCCTGCCGTCGCCAAAACCAGCCCCGCCATCGCAAGCAGCGTGTTGTTAACGGCCCAGGCTGTCAGGATAAGGCCGCAAGCGGTCACCATGGCCGGGATGAGCGTGTGCCAGCGACGCTCACGCACGCGGTCGGCGTGGCTGTTGACGGCGATCATCGCGATGATCGCGGCGACGTAAGGCACTGCGGTCAGCAGTCCGATCTGCAGTGGATCGGACACGCCGGTCTGCTTGATCAGTGTCGGCAGCCAGAAGCTGATGATGTAGATTCCACTAGCGAGGCAGAAGTAGATCAGGCCTAGCAACCAGACCCTTGGGGTCTTGAACGCGGCGGAGAGATGCGACAGTTGCTCCTTCTCCTGGTCTTCGCGGGCGATATTCCCGGCGACGATGCGTTTCTCATCCTCGTCCAGCCATTTTACTGAAGCGACGCGGTCGTCAAGGTAGAACAGGGTCACGATGCCGAGGCATAGCGAGGGAATGGTTTCCAGCATAAACAGCCACTGCCAGCCGCTATACCCATGCGCGCCGCTGACCGCATTCAGGATCCAGCCGGATAGAGGGCCGCCGAGGATGCTGGCCATTGGAATCGCTGTCAGGAAGATGGCGGTGACGCGCCCGCGTCGCTTGGCTGGATACCAGTAGGTGAGGTATAGCAGGATGCCAGGGATGAACCCAGCCTCGGCCACGCCGAGCAGAAAGCGCAGCAGGTAGAATGTCCAGGCGGAATGAACAAAGGCCATCGTGCCGGAAATCAGCCCCCAGGTGATCATGATCCTGGCGATCCACAACCGGGCACCAACTTTGTGCATGATCACATTGCTCGGCACTTCAAACAGCACGTAGCCCACAAAGAAAATGCCGGCGCCGAACCCGTATACAGTTTCGCTGAAGTTCAACTCATGCAGCATCTGCAGCTTGGCGAAGCCGACATTCACCCGATCGAGATACGCGGCTAGATAACAAATGAACAGAAAAGGGACGATCCGTAGCGTCACTTTCCGATAAGTCCGCTCCTCTATTTCCTGCTGCTGGGCAGAGCCAAGGCCCGCCACGCTTGCGCCAGACATGGACTCTCCCCCGTCTATCCGTCGCCCGGTTCATGCCGGCTGCTTAGCGCCGCTCAGCATTCCAAAGCTTAGCCCGGCATGAAAATCACCGAAAATAAACTTATCTTTATCAATATATTAGCCGAGATACTGGCTTGCTCGGCACCGAGCCCGTGTTGTTCCGGTTTTCGCTCCCCAAATTGTGGGATGGGCCGGCTTGGATGGCACGATGGCAGCGCCCCGCCGCGTTCGCCGGCAGTGAAGCGGAAAATGCACGCGAAAGCCCGGGCGTTGCCAGAATTTCCCGGCCCGGCACAACTGACCAGCCTTCCTCAGAGAGCCGGGCGGCTACGTATCGCGTCGTCGGATCTTACGCGGCAGGAACTTGCCGTCCTCGACCACAACCTTGCCGCGCTGGACGGTGATGCTTGGCCACGCCGCGGCATCCCAATCCACCCATGGCGTATAGTCCCTCTCGTGCAGGTTTTCCTGCGGATCGGTCCGGCGCGCTTTTGATCGAGCAGTACGATATCGGCGTCCGAGCCCACCACGAGCAATCGCTTCGTTTTCGTCCAATTGCTGCTTTTACGGAATGTTTATCAAGAGGCTATTCGCGCCCACAAGGAACAGCGTAAGGCAGGGTTCCCTTGAACGACTGAATGGGGTCGCCCCACCACCATGAACCCGTCAGACCGCTTGCATTGCCCCGAGTGCCGGGGCCGTCTCTCAGCGATCTTCGCGCACGAGATGCGTTGCTCCGATTGCGCCCGGACGATCGCCTTGGTCGATGGGATTGTCGACTTCGTTGGCGGACGGCTGCCGCTCGACGCTGAGCATTACCGCTGCGTGAGGCAGGAGGGGATGCCTGGTTTGGATCTGTTGACGCGGATCAAAAGTGCAGCCGGCAACCGGTGGGGGGTTGGCCTAGGCGATGCGATCGAGTTCGGATGTGGCGTTGGATCGCTGGCGGAGGCGATCGTCTCGGGGGAGGGCGCCCGCAGCCTGCTGATTGTCGATACGGATTTGACGGTGCTGCGGGCTTGCCGGGGCCGGATCAGTGACCTCGATATGGCTTGTCCGGTGTTGTTCGCGGCGCTTGACGGGGGTCTGGCCGCAATCCGCGACGCGACCGCTGACACCGTGGCCGGCACGTCGGTGCTGAGCGGGATCGCTGACACGCGCAGCTTCCTGACGATGGTGCACCGGATACTGAAGACCGGCGGGCGAGCGATGTTCGTGGTGCCGAACCGGCGGTACCATCAGGCGATCAGTATGGCGATGGCGGACACCCTGACGCAGCGATATGCGCGCGATGGCGCTTGGCCGGAGGGATCCGGGCCCGTGCTGACGTTGCTGCAAAAAACAAGGCGGTTACTGGTATTAAAGGATCTGGCGTTCCTGAATTTGTCGGAAGGAAAGCATCTGTTTGACAGCGACGCGCTGGAGGACCTGGGGAAACAGATAGGCTTCGGCTCGGCCGAGGTTGTTCCGCTGGACCCCGATCCGGTCGGGGCCGAGACTACTACCCGTTTGTGCAGGGACGCCGGGGCGACGGACGATTTCGCGCGGGGGTTTGGGCCGCTTGCCGCCTCGGTCGGACGTTCATATCTGAGCCTTCTTAGTTATCGCGATTTATCGGCGTTCAGCCTGCTCTGGCTGACGAAGGCGATCGGGCCGGCGGTGCGGATCTTCTCCGAACGTTCAGTCGGGCCGCCGTCTACCAAACTTGCGCCGGACGCGGCGGTCGGGGGGATGATCCCTCGATGGTCCATAGAGTTGGTGGCCCGGGACACACCGGACGGGGTGATCGTAGCGGTCGGCGGCTGGTGTCTCAGCAATGTTGATACGAAGTGGGTGCGGATCACGCTCGATGGCGTTGCCCAACAGGCGCCGGTCTGGCGGCACCGGCCGGATGTGCACGAGGTGCTCAACCGGACGGGAGCGTATCATTCGCTGAACGCGCTTTGCAGCGGCCTGGGATGCTCTTTGCTGTTTGCCGGGGTTCACCCGCGCGACGAGGGTTGTCGACTGCTGGTCGAAATCGTTCTGGCGGGCGACCTCAACGTCACCGGGCCGGCCCCGGAGACGCTGCCGATGGACCAACCGATGGTGATTTCTTATTAGACCCATGGTCTATTGTCGTATTTGATCGAACGCTTGAAGACGGTTGGCGGGTGGTCACTGCTATTGCTGGCTGCTTTAGCGCCCGGGGCGGCCGGCGCCGCGTCGCCTCGAGAAACCGATACGCAGCGAGCATTGCGAGACGCCGAGCGTTCCAGCAATGAGCAACTTGCAGCACACAAGAGTGCTGCCGACCGGGCGGCCCGCAGCGCCGCGCAGACGCTGCTCCTGGCGGAGGAGCGGGTCGAAGCGGCCGCCAAATTACGGCAAGCGGAGGCGGCCACGGCCGATATCGCCGCGCGGATTGATGCGCTGTCACAGCAGCGGCGCGAGGCGGAGCAGCGGGTGCAGGACCGAGCCAAGGCGATACAGCCACTGTTGCCGCTGATCGAGCGGCTGGCGCTGTACCCGGTGGAGACGTTTCTGGCGGTACCGGCGCCACCGGATCAGGCGCTCCTCGGCTTGGCGGTGCTGCAAGGCATGTCGCGACAGATCGAGATCGAGGCCGAAGGGCTACGCCGGGATCAGGCGGCGGTGGATGCGGCGACGGAGGCGCTGCGACTGGAGGCACCGCGCCTCGCCGACGCTGCGGCAGCACAGAAACGCGAAGCCTTGGCGTTGGATCAGGAGATCGACGCCGCTCATAAGGCGGAGGCCGAGGCCGAAGCGCAGGCGGATGAGGCCGCCAGTCAGGCTGCCGCTGCTGGCAGTCGTATGGAATTGCTGCGTGCCGCACTTGCGGCGATCGAAACACAGCGACGCGCCGATGAGGCAAAGGCTCGCGAGGAAAGGCTCAGGGCGGAACGGCAGAAGCAACCGGCAGAGGCGCAGGTGGCGCACGAACGAGAAACGGTGTCGGCGCGCCCGACCGGGGCGGGCACGATCGCGTCTGGCTCAGGGCCGCATGGTCAGTTGCAGCCGCCGGTCATCGGCGTCGTGGTCAAGGGCTGGGGGGAGCAGACGGATGCCGGGCCGGCGACCGGGTTGTCGTATCATGCGCCGCCGGGCGCGCACGTCATCTCCCCGTGCGGCGGGCGGGTGGTTTTCGCCGAGAGTTTCCGGAGTTACGGGCTGCTGCTGATCATTGACTGCGGTGGTGGGTATCACGTTGTGATGGCGGGATTCCGACGGCTGGACGTGAAGCTGGGTCAGCGCCTGCTGGCGGGGGAACCGGTGGGAATCATGCCCGACTGGGAGCCGGGGACGATGGCCCAACGTCCGGCTTTGTATGTGGAGTTGCGGCACGATGGGACGCCGGTGAACCCGACGCCTTGGTTGCGATCGAGCAGTTGAACCGTAGGGTCGGTAAGAGACCCCAGGGGTCCTATGCTTCACATCGCGTGAAGCGCTCGAAGGACTTGACCAGCACTTCGTAGATCGCGCGCTTGAACGGCACCGCAAGCGCGGGCAGCTCTGACAGCCTGACCCAGCGCCAGGCGTCGAACTCGACGTGCGGATCCAGATCCAGGCGGATATCGCTGTCCTCGCCGGTGAAACGCATGGCGAACCATCGCTGCCGCTGGCCGCGGTATAGGCCGCGCCAGGCGATCCCCAGCAAATCGGGGGGAAGGTCGTAGGTCAGCCAGTCGGGATGCTCCCCGATCACCTCGGCCTTACGGGTGCCGATCTCTTCTTCCAGTTCGCGGAACACCGCGTTCCTTGGGTCCTCGCCCTCATCGATGCCGCCTTGGGGCAATTGCCAACCCCCTGCCGGTCCCTCGGCGTTCGGCATGTCGGCGCGTCTGGCGACGAACACCAGTCCATCCCGGTTGAACAACACGGCACCCACATTGGGCCGGTAAGGCAGATCGCTCATTTGGCTTGGTCCTGTTTCACCGGCGGCTGCACCAGCGCGCTCACGGGCGCCAACGCGAGGCCTTTCGAGGCCAGCGTATTCGCCCAAGCCGTCACACGCTCCACCGCCACCGGCCGGGGCGCGGAGACGACCCCCAGCGCGGAGCCCTTGTCCAATGCCAGACGTGTCAGCGCGTCCAAGCGCTTATCCAGCATCGCCGCATCGAGCGGATCATCATCGAGCGCCAGATCCGCTGACCGGTTCCAGGCGTGCGCCTGTGTCTTCTGGCCGGTTCGCGCGTCCAGGAACAGCAGCCCGCGATTTCCCACTTCTGTCAGCACGAAATCAAACTGATTCGGCATGCCGGTCAAACGCTCCCCGCGCATCGAACCCAGGGCGTTCGTCACCCCGACATAGCCGCTGAGCCGCCCCAGGATCCCCTGCAGTCGGGTCAGGTTCTCGGCCGGGGGCAGCGATGTCATCAGCGCGACTCGATCGTCCGGGTCATTCACGGGATATCCTTCGGGCTCCATCGGCACCGAGACCAGATACTCGTGTTCATACGAACGAGCGATGCCGAGCAGACGGCTCATGTCGGGAGCGTAGGGGGAGATCGCGAGTGTGACGCCGCCCGGCAGAGTCTTGATCGCCGCGACGCTGTTGCTGTCGCTCATGCCGATGCCAGCCACCAGGACTCCGACACGCGGACGCAGAGTGGACGCGTCGAAACCAGCCGCATAGGCGGCCATCGGCGCCCTGCCATCAATCGAGATCCTCGGGAGCAACAATTTCGGGTCGTTCGGGTTAGGCTCCAGCATCGCCGGATCCGGGTCAACAATCGGGCCAGGGGTGCCTCGCCCGGGCCGAATTGCCTCCACCAAGGTTTTAGGTGTTTCGGCTGTCTTGCCGGAGACCGGGACGTGCTGAGCCGGAGGTTGACCGGCGTGCGCGATCGGACCCGAAGTGGGGGGGGCCGCAGGTGCTGAGCTAGAAGGTGGGGGGCCAGAAGCTGTGGAGCTTGGCGTCGGTATCGTCGATGCCTGCTTGATCGGAGGCGGCCCTAACATTTGCAGGACGCCGCCCGTCAGGACCAGCAGCAGCAGCAGCCCGGCCCAGAAGCGCGCCAACCCTTGCCAGCCTGAGAAAAGGCCGCTGAGTTGCCGAACTCCTGGGATAGGGGCGACCCGAGACAAGGATCAGTTTGCGGACACGCTCTTTTGCGCCGCCATTGCCTGTACCAGTCCGACCGCCTGCTGAAGCTGGAAGTCCGTGTCATCGGGCTTGGCCGGATCGAACTTCGGGAAATCCTCGGGTGGCTTGTCCGGGATTTGCTTGGCGATCGGGGGCAGGTCGTTGCGAGGCGGCAGCGCCTGCGAGCCTGTGCCACCCTGATTGGTCAGCACTTTGTTGTAGTCCGCCTCGCGCTCGCCGCCGAAGGTCGGGCGCTCTTCCCGGGTTTCCCGCACCGGCACGTCGGGCGTGATGCCCAGGCCCTGAATTGACCGGCCGGACGGAGTATAGTAGCGCGCGGTGGTCAGCCGCATGGCGCCATTGCCGGGTAGCGGGATCACGGTCTGCACCGACCCCTTGCCGAAGCTGCCAGTGCCAAGAAGGATCGCTCGGCGGTGATCCTGCAGCGCGCCCGACACGATTTCCGACGCGGAGGCCGAGCCGCCGTTGATCGAGCACTACGAGTGGCGCACCCTTCAGGATGTCGTCACCCTTGGCATCCCAGCGCTGGCTGTCTTCCGGATGGCGCGCTCGGGTGGAGACGATCTCCCCCTGGTCGATGAAGTCGGAGGAGACCGAGACGGCCTGGTCCAACAACCCGCCGGGGTTATTCCGCAGATCAAGCACCAAACCGCGCAGCTTGCCTCCGTTCTGTGCCCTCAGGGCCTTGACCGCAGCCTTGATCCCGGCGTCAGCCTGTTCGGTGAACTGAGACAACCGGATATAGCCGATGTCGTTCGGCTCCATCCGCGATTTCACCACCTGGATTTTGATGGTTTCGCGGATCAGCGGCACCTCCAGCGGCTTTTCGACATCCTGGCGCTTGATGGTGAGCACGATCTTGGAGTTCGGCGGGCCGCGCATCTTGTCGACGGCGTCGTTCAGCGACATACCGATCAGGGTCTTGCCGTCGAGCGCGGTGATGATGTCGCCGGGCTTAATTCCGCCGCGGGCGGCGGGGGTGTCGTCGATCGGCGACACCACCTTGATGACGCCCTTGTCCTCACTGACCTCGATTCCGAGACCGCCGAATTCGCCCTTAGTCTGGATCTGCATGTCCTTGAACGCTTTGGCATTCATGTAGGAGCTGTGCGGATCGAGACCGGTCAGCGCGCCGTTGATGGCGTTTTCGACCAGTTCCTTATCGTCCACCGGATCGACGTATTCCGGCCCGAACGCGCTGCATGACATCACCGAACACTTTCAGCATCTGATACATGTCGGCGTGGCTGCTATCCTGGGCGAATGCGCTACCCAATCCGCCGAGGGCGGGCCCAAAGGCGGCGCCGGCCGCGAACGCGGTTCCGATCAATAGGCCATAGCGCCAATGCCGAGCGCGGAGATTCATGCTTTCTTTCCCTTCGGCGCCGCGGACCACCCCGGAGCGCATGATCCGCCCTTATACAGCATATGACGGACTACAAAGCGAGCAAACTAGATCACCAACTTGTCGCTTACGGAACCGTCCGCCGTCCAGTGTGGATTTGGTAAGGTTCCGTTTTGGTCACGGGATGCTTCGCGCGAGCGGGGCGGAGCTCGGAGCGCAGGCGCTGCATCGGCCGGTCCACCAGGAGCAGCATGAACCAGGCAGCCAGGAGGGTCGCGGCGAATGATACGGCGAAGAACGCGAAACCGCGCCCGAAGCCGAAATGGGGGAGGAACCAGGCCGCGACCGTGGTATGGAGAAGGTAGATCGGGTAGGACAACTCCCCCGCAAACTTGTCCACGGTGCCAGATTTGGCGGGGCGAGATTCGGCCTCTGCCAGAGAGAGGACGACCCAGGCGGAGAGCGGTACAGAAAGCCACAATCCGTAAGTCCAGGGCCAATACACGTCGTGCAGCCAGTAGAGGCCATGCCCACCCCAGGCAAGGATGCTGAGCCGCGGCGAGGCAAAACGGCGCAGGGCGTCCCGATAGTGGTAAACCACCGCCCCGGCGGCGAACGGCATCAGTCCGGTCGCGAATCCGCAGTATCGAGGGATGAAGGTCGGCATCCCGAAGCCGAACTGAAGGTTGGCGCAGACCGACACGGCGAGGCCCAGAAGCGCGGCGCCTCTGCTGCTGGCGAACAGCGGCATCAGCGCGTAGGCCCAGACCTCGACAAACAGCGCGGCGGCGACCGGCACCGGCAGCCCCCGCTGCGCGACGAACGGGAACATCCCCAGGTTGCTGAGCCAGTCCGACGTGTTTTGCGGCAGCATGAATTGCGGGTTCAGGCCGGCGGGATCGATTCCTAGAGGCCGGAGGGCCAAAATGGTGGCGATGCCAAGCACTGCGGCAACGATAAACGAGGGGTAGATGCGTAACAGGCGGTTCGTGGCGAACTGCAAGAGTCCGGCCGGCGTGATGCCATATTTGGTCGTGAGTACCAGGGTCATGAGATAACCGCTGAGGACAAAGAAGCCCCAGACCGCATAGGCGGCAGGGCCGTCGATCATGCCGGCCCACAGATGGGAGATGACGACGACGAAGGCGAGGAAGAATCGCCATGTTCCAAGGCCAGCCCGCACGCGATTTTCCCGCATAGGTTGTATTTGGCCTAGCGTTACGCTTTAATGGGCGGGTAATCACGCGGAAATTCTTCGAAGTGCGGATACTTGTCACAAGAAGCCCCGGAGCGGCAGCGGCCTTGGCTCTGGAACCGCTCGTGGGTTCACATCTCGTCCCGACCCGCCTAGGTTGCCGCAAACGCATCCGGAGGAAACGATGTCGGGCATGATGGACGGAAAAGTCGCGGTGGTGACGGGCGCCGGTGGGGGAATCGGGCGGGAGATCGCCCTGATGATGGCGGCCGCCGGCGCAAAGGTGATTGTCGCCGATATCGGCGCGTCGTTGAGCGGCGAAGGCGGATCGGCCAGCCCGGCGCAACAGACCAAGCAACTGATCGAGCAGAAGGGCGGTCGCGCCGAAATCTGCACCGAATCCGTCTCCGCCTGGGGTTCGGCGCAGAAGATTATCCAGGCCGCGCTGGACCATTTCGGCCGGATTGATGCCGTGGTGAACAACGCCGGCATCCTGCGCGACGTAATCTTTCACAAGATGACCGAGGACGACTGGCTGTCGGTCATCGCCGTTCACCTCAACGGCAGCTTCTTCGTCTCCCGCGCCGCCGCCGAACATTATCGTAAGCAGGAAAGCGGCACCTTCGTGCATATGAGCAGCACATCCGGGTTGATCGGAAATTTTGGCCAGGCGAACTATTCGGCGGCCAAGCTGGGGATCACCGCATTGTCCAAGTCGATCGCGCTGGACATGCAGCGTTACAACGTTCGCTCCAACTGCATCGCGCCGTTCGCCTGGAGCCGGATGACCAGTTCCATCCCCGCGACGACGCCGGAGCAGCAGGCGAGATTGGCGAAAATCCAGCAGATGACGCCGGACAAGAATGCGCCGATGGCGGTTTATCTTTCCTCCGACGCGGCGAAGCACGTTACCGGGCAGGTGTTCGGCTGCCGGATGAACGAGATGATCCTGTTCAGTTCACCTCGGCCGATCCGGATCATACAACGGTCCGAAGGGTGGACGCCGGAGACGATCGCGGAGCACTGCATCCCCGCCATGGCGGCGGCGTTCATGCCGCTCGACCGCTCCGGCGACGTGTTTGGCTGGGATCCGGTCTAGGGTCGGGGCGATCCTCCTCCGGGCGGGGGCCGGACATCCGCTTGCCGGGTTTACGGCCAACGCACCTCGGGAGGCAGGCTCATGAGGATGGCTTCCACGTTGCCGCCCGTCTTCAGGCCAAAGAGTGTGCCGCGGTCGTGGATCAGGTTGAATTCGACGTAGCGTCCGCGGCGAACCAATTGGTGCTCGCGGTCGGCCACGGTCCAGTCCTGACCCATACGGCGGCGGATGATTCGGGGGTAGGCATCGAGAAAGGCCTCCCCAACATCCCGCGTGAAGGCGAAGTCGGCCTCGGCATTGCCGCTGAAATGGTGGTCGAAGAAAATACCGCCCGCGCCGCGCGGCTCCTGCCGGTGCGGCAGATAGAAATAGCGGTCGCACCAGTCCTTGAATGTCGCGTAGTAGCCCGGGTCGTGCCGGTCACATGCGGCGCGGAACGCTGCGTGAAAATCCGCAGCATCCTGCTGGGCCTGTTCGGTCTCGAGGCGCATTGGGGTCAGGTCGCCGCCGCCGCCGAACCAGCCTTTGGTGGTGACGAGCATGCGGGTGTTGAAATGCGCGGCCGGGACCAAGGGGCTTTGCATATGCGCAACGAGGCTGATACCGCTGGCCCAGAAACGCGGGTCTTCGGCCGCCCCTGGGATCTGGGCGCGAAAATCGGGGCTGAATTCGCCCCAGACGGTGGAGACATTCACCCCCACCTTCTCGAACACCCGGCCCTTCATCACGCTCATGACCCCGCCACCACCTTCCTGTCCGTCCTCGGTCGGCCGGCTCCAGGCGGTTTGTTGGAAGCGGCCGGGCGGCCGATCACTAAACCGGCCGTCATTGGTATCCTCGATCGCCTCGAACGCGGCGCAGATCCGGTCGCGCAGCTGCTCGAACCACGCCCGGGCGGCGGGTTTGAGTGTTTCGTGCGCCACGGTGGGAGGATTTTCGGTCATCGGGGGCTTGTTCCTACACGACAGTCGGGATAACCCCCCGTTGCCAACTTGTTGCAGGAGGCGATGCCAGTCCCTAAGACTGCGCCAGACGCCACGACCGGGGCAACCCGGCGCGTTGACAAGGCGGTATTTTTGGGCTCGCCGCGGGGTTGGCCCTTGGTCAGGCGCGCCGACGGTCTGGCTGAAAAGGCAACTTGAGGGAAACTATGGCTGAACCGTCCGCCGCTGCTACCCACCAAGCCGCTTCCGGCGATGTGACCAAGCGCGATCTGTTGCAATTGATTACCATTTCCGGCGCGGTGATCGGGGCGGGCGCCATCGCTTGGCCGTTGATCAATTCCATGAACCCGTCGAAGGACGTTCTGGCCTTGTCGTCGGTCGAGGTGGACCTGACGCCCGTCGTCGAAGGCCAAGGCATTACCATTGTCTGGCAGGGCAAGCCGATCTTCGTGCGTCACCGCACTCCGACCGAAATCAAGGAGGCCGAGGACGTCCCTCTGGGCGATTTGATCGAGCCACAGCCGGACTCAGCGCGCGTGAAGGCCGGCCACGCGCAATGGATCGTGCTGATCGGCATCTGCACCCACCTGGGATGCGTGCCGCTAGGCAACAAGCCGTCCGACCCGCGCGGCGATTGGGGCGGCTGGTTCTGCCCATGTCACGGCAGCCAGTATGACACCTCCGGACGTGTCCGCCACGGACCCGCGCCGCTGAACCTTTGGGTGCCACCTTACGCATTCGAGTCCGATACCAAGATCAAGGTCGGCTGATCCGCCACACTCGTCGACCCGCGCCCCACGAATCCGATTGGGAACCAACCATGGCCGGCCTCACCAAGAGCGATTTCGCCAATCCAGTGATCAACTGGATCGACACCCGCCTGCCCATCTTCACGATGATGCAGAAGGAATACGGAGTTTTTCCGACTCCGAAGAACTTCAACTATTTCTGGAATTTTGGCGCCCTGGCGATGGTGGCGCTGGTGATCATGATCATCACCGGCATCTTCCTGGCGATGGATTACCAGCCAAACAGCGAACTGGCTTTCGGCGCCATCCAGCACATCATGCGCGACGTGAACTATGGGTGGCTGCTCCGCTACGTCCACCAGAATGGCGCGTCGATGTTCTTCATCGTCACCTACATTCATATTTTCCGTGGCATGTATTACGGGTCATACAAGACGCCTCGGGAACTGCTGTGGATGCTGGGCGTGGTTATCCTGCTGCTGATGATGGCGACGGCGTTCATGGGCTATGTGCTGCCCTGGGGCCAGATGTCGTATTGGGGCGCGACGGTCATCACCAATCTGTTTTCGGCGTTTCCGGTAGTCGGGCCGAAGATCGTAACGTTGCTATGGGGCGGCTACAGTGTCGATAACCCGACCCTGAACCGCTTCTTTGCGCTGCACTACCTGCTGCCGTTCGTTTTGGTTGGGGTGATCTTCCTGCATATCGCGGCGCTGCATATCACGGGATCGAACAATCCGCTGGGCATCGACGTGAAGTCGCCGCAGGATACGCTGCCGTTCCACCCGTACTATACAATCAAGGACAGCGTCGGGATCTGCGTGTTCCTGATCGTGTGGGCCGCGATGGTTTTCTTTGCCCCGAACTACCTGGGCGACGTGAACAACTTCATCCCTGCCAACCCGCTGCAAACGCCTGCGGACATCGTCCCGGAATGGTACTTCCTGCCGTACTATGCGATCCTGCGCTCTGTGCCGAACAAACTGCTGGGCGTGTGCATGATGTTCGGCTCAATACTGGTATTGTTCGTGCTGCCGTGGCTGGACACGTCGCCGGTGCGCAGTGCTCGGTTCCGGCCGATCTACCGCCAGATTATCTGGGTTTGGGTGGTCGCGGTGATCGTTTTGGGCATTTGCGGCGCCCACAAGCCGGAAGGCGTCTGGGTCATTCTGAGCCGGGTGTGCACCTTATACTATTTCCTGCACTTCCTGGTGATCCTGCCGGTGCTTGGCAAATTGGAGCGACCGTTGCCGCTGCCGGAGAGCATCAGCCAGCCCGTTCTCGGCGGACGTGGGGGCGGCCCCTTGCCTGGCGGCGCCCCGGCTAAGCCGATGGGGAAAGCGTGATGGGGGCGCTGCGTTTGGTGCCGCGCAGGGCGCTCGCCTGTGGGCTGCTTACCGCGCTGCTGGTCGCTCCGGCGGTGGCGCAGGAAAAGATGCCGAACGAGAACTGGAGCTTCGATCGTCTGTTCGGCACCTTCGATCTCGCGGCCGCACAGCGGGGGTTCCAGATCTATTCCAATGTCTGCTCCAACTGCCATTCGATGCAGTATCTGCATTATCGGGATCTGTCGGGCATCGGCCTGGACGCGGAGCAGATCAAGGCGATCGCGGCCGGCATCACGGTGCCATCTGGATTGGACGACCAGGGCAACCCGAAGGAGGGGCCGGCGACCCCAGCCAGCCCGTTCAAATCGCCGTTTGCAAACGAGAAAGCCGCTCGGTCCGCCAATAACGGCGCCCTGCCGCCTGACCTGTCGTTGATCGTCAACGCCCGTGAGGGGGGGCCGAACTATGTCTATGGCATCCTCACCGGGTTCGCCGAGGCGCCGTCAGGATTCAAGATGCAGGACGGGATGTATTACAACAGGATGTATCCGGGGCATCAGATCGGCATGCCGCAGCCGCTGCAGGATGGCACCGTCGAATATGCCGACGGCACGGGCAACACCCTGCCTCAGGAGGCGCATGACGTCGTTACGTTCCTGTCCTGGGCCGCGAACCCGGAGACGGTGGAGCGCAAGCAGATCGGCGTGCGCGTGATCCTGTTCCTGGTGTTCATGACCGGCCTCACCTATGCTGTGAAACGAAAGGTCTGGTCCGACGTCCACCACTGATCCCGTTGTTCAGCCGGTTGTCGGCATTATCGGTGGCTCCGGCCTGTACGATATCGACGGGCTGGAGGACAAAAGCTGGCGGCGGGTCGAGACGCCGTGGGGGGATCCGTCCGACGAGCTTCTGTTCGGGCGCCTTGCCGGGATACAATGCGTGTTCCTGCCGCGCCATGGCCGCGGCCACCCAACCTCTCCGACGCATCTGAACTACCGGGCGAACATCGACGCGTTGAAACGCTCCGGTGTGACCGATGTGCTGTCTTTGTCGGCGGTCGGGAGCCTGAATGCGGAATTCCCGCCCGGGCACTTCGTTATCGTGGATCAGTTCATCGACCGCAGTTTCGCCCGGGAGAAGAGCTTCTTCGGCGACGGCGTCGTGGCTCATGTCTCGATGGCCCATCCGGTGTGCTCGCGGCTGGGGGAGGCGCTGTATGGGGCGGCATCGTCGTTGTCGCTGCCGGTTACACGCGGCGGCACCTATCTGGTCATGGAAGGTCCGCAATTCTCCACGAAGGCGGAGAGTGAGCTTTATCGGTCATGGGGCTGTAGCGTCATCGGGATGACGAACATGCCGGAGGCCAAATTGGCGCGCGAGGCGGAACTTTGTTACGCGACGGTGGCGATGGTGACCGATTTTGATTGCTGGCACCCGGATCACGACCACGTCACGGTGGAGGCTGTCGTCCGCGTTCTGCTGGGAAATGCGGACAAGGCACGTGATCTGGTGCGAGCGATCGTGCCGAATGTCGGTCAGCCGCGCGGCCTTTGTCCTTGCGGGTGCGATCGGGCGTTGGAAAACGCGATCATTACGTCATCAGACCGGCGTGCCATGGCACTCGCCGCCAAGCTCGATGCGGTCGCGAGGCGGGTATTGTAGCTACTTCTCTGTCGTCTCTGCGGTTTTCGGAGCGGTGAGTTGCTTGGTTACCTCGACCGCCGCACTGACTTCCCCTGAGCTTGACCCTGCCGCGCCGGCACCGAGCTTCACGCTGCCATCGGGTTGCGGCAGGGTGATTGGCTTGACCTCCACAGGAGCCACGCCTTTCTCTTTGAGATCGAGCTGGTCCGCGACCTTAGGCGCCAGATCAACCACGCGGCCCTTCACATAGGGCCCGCGATCCTCGATCTTCACGGTGGCGGTCTTGCCGTTCTCGAGGTTCGTCACCTTGGCTACGCTACCCAACGGCAGGGTCTTGCTCGCGGCGACGTCCGAATTCGGGTTCATCCGGTGGCCATCGGCCATTTTCCGGTTGCTGAAATGATGAGCGTAGAACGAAGCGCGACCTTTCTCCTTGCGGCCGGACTGGTCGATATGGCCAGCGGACGGTGCCACCGGCGGCAGATTGTTGAGTTTTTCCGCCTCTTGCTTGGCGCCCGGTTCATTGGCCGGCAGCGGCTCCGCCGAGATGGCTGAACTTATTCCACCCAGCAGAACCGCCAAAACCGCAACCCGCCAAACCGTCATTCTTCTACCTCTGCTGAAAGATTGCCTCACCCTATTTTGGGGTGTCGCGAACGCGCCGATCAGGACCGCGTGGCGTTTAACGTCAATCTGGAACAAGAGTTGCGATCACTGTGTCGCAACACAAGTTTCCGTGACTGACGCGTTCGGAGCCGGTATAGGCGTGCCACGGCAGCGTGACGCCGAATCGAGGGGGGCTTTTATGCTCGACGTGGCCGGGATCATGCTTAGTTCGGTGATGATGCTGATGATCATCGTCCGGGCGGTGCGTCTGGATCGGCTCCAGCCGTGGTTTCAAAAGATCGAGCGCAAAAAGCGGGTAGGCGACGTGACCCGGACATGGCGCCGGGGACGATAAAGGCGTTTTGGACGAAGGATCTTGTTGCGTAGCCTTTGGCTGCTGCTCGTATATGCTTCGTTCCTGGGTGTAAGCGGCGCGGCGCCTTTCGTGGCCACCCTTGGGTATGTGTGGGTGGACACGTTCGGGCCACAGAACGTCGCCTATATCCTGCTGAACCAGATTCCTGTCGCGATGATCATGGGGGCCGTAGCGGTCGGGGCCTACCTTCTGTTGGACCGACGCTCGCCACCGCCGCTGTCGGTCGAAATGGCGCTGATGATCGCCATGATGATCTGGATCAGCCTGACGATGATCTGGGCTCAGGTTCCTAGCGCGGCATGGGAAAAATGGGACTGGGCCTTCAAGACGCTGGGCTTCGCCACGTTTATTCCGTTCGTCATCCGGTCGCGGATACAGATCGAGGCTTTCGCCCAAACCTACGTGATCTCGCTTGCGGCGAATTTCGTGCCCTTTGGCTTGAAGACGCTGGCGTCGGGCGGCGGCTACGGCTCCAACCTTGGGTTGGTAGGCGGAAATAGCGGCTTGGGCGAAGGTGGCCTGCTTTCGACCATTTGTCTGATGGCGATCCCTCTGGCGATCTACCTATCGAAGCACGGCCAACTGATTCCCCGCACGAAGTTATTGCCATTCGCCTACTGGTTCATCGCTGGCCTGGCTTTGGTCACCGCGATCGGCACCTACGAGCGAAGCGCCCTGATGGGGATATTGGTGCTGGGGATGTATATGTGGACGCGGGCCAAACGGAAACTTGGGTTTGGCATCGTCATCCTCATCGCCGGGTGTCTGATGATCTACACGACATCCGGCGCCTGGAATGAACGGGTTGCGACGATCGGAAACTTTGAACAGGAAAACTCGGCTCTAACGCGCATTTTGGTTTGGCGGTGGACGTTGGAGTTTACCGCGACCCACCCGTTCGGGGGGGCGTTTCAAACATACCTGATCAACCACATCGAGTTTCCGGCAACGGATGGGCAGCCGGCGACGATCCAATTTGCTCGCGCCTTTCACAGCATATATTTCGAAATGCTCGGAGAACAGGGTTATCCAGGTTTGGTAATTTTCCTGCTCATCACGAGTATTACTCTCTATCGGCTCCGCCGACTGGCGAAGCGGGCCAGGGCCTATGCTGAACTGGAATGGGTTACCAGCCTGTCGGACGCGCTGCAGAGTGGCTTGGCGGTGTTCATGACCTGCGGCGCGTTCGTTGGGATCGCGTTTCAGCCGATGTATTGGTACTTCATCGCATTGAGCATCAGCTTAAACGCCTACATGTGGCGCGTGGAGATGCAGGAGGCAAACCCAACGGCGCGCGGCCGCGAGATGATGGTGCCAATTCCTGGCTTCCCGGGTGCTCAAGCTGACGTCTTGGGTTGGCGGCATCGGCCTGATGGTTCAGGATTGGACGCCGCATCGCGCCGCGATGATATTGCGATCAGTCGATTGCAAGATTGACACACAACTTGTCGCTGATGGGATACGGAAGCGGGCAACCGGATTGAAAACCCGCGGAGCGACCTACGTCGCGGGCGACCGTCGTCCCCTCGGCGGGGGACGACGGACACTTTTCTCAGCGTAGGTGCTTGGCGAAAAAGTCCACCGTCCGCTGTTGGGCAAGGTCGTAGTCGGGCTTGCTGAAGCTGCCTCGCTCGTCGCAGCCGAAGCCGTGCTGCGCGCCTTCGTAAACGTAAACTTCGACCTTGGGCTGCGCGGCGCGCACCGCGTCGACGTCGGTCATGGGAATGGATGCATCCTTCTCGCCGAAATGCATCTGGACCGGACAGTTGGGGCTCTCGTTCTTGGTGCCGGGAATGCCGCCGCCGTACCAGCAGGACGAGGCCAGGAACTTCTTGGTCCGCGTGGCACCCCACCACGCGACGGTGCCGCCAAAGCAGTAGCCGACTATGGCCAGCTTCTTACCCGCCAGATGATCGGCCGCGGCGTCGATATCCTTCATCAGGTCGACGTCGGAAAGCTTCATGCGGAATTCACGGCCTTTATCAATATCGGCCTCTGTGTAGCCCAGCTCCACGTCGCGCTGCGCACGGTCGAAAACCGCGGGCGCCACTGCGGCGTAGCCTAGCGCCGCGAAACGATCGGCCATGTCACGAATGTGCTGGTTGAGGCCGAAAATCTCCTGGACCACGACCACGCCCTTGGTGGCATTGGCCGGACCCGCGATGTAAGCGGAAAGGGTAAATCCGTCCGCGGCCTTCAACTTGATTGTCTCACCCATTCTGATTCCTCCCGTGAGATGTGATGGCCACAGAATGGCGCGATTGGCTCGATCCGTCAACCACGGGCCGAGGCCAGCGCGGGTAGTGCGTTATTGCGGAGATATTTCCGTCCGCGACGAGGCGGAGTAGGCGCCCTACGGGAGCAGCACGGTGCTGCCGGTCGTCTTTCTGGCCTCCAACTCGCTGTGCGCCGCGCCGGCATCCTTCAGGCTGAACATCTGGTTCACCTGGATTTTCACCGCCCCGCTGCCGACCACCCCGAACAGGTCGGCGGCGGCAGCCTCCAGATCGCCGCGCTTGGCCGTGTAGGTCGCCAGCGTCGGGCGCGTCAGGAACAAGCTGCCCTTGGCGGCGAGCAGACTGAGTTCGACGGGCGGCACCGGACCTGACGCGTTGCCGTAACTCGCCATCAGACCCAGTGGCGCCAAGGAGTCGATGCTGGCCGCGAAGGTGTCCTTCCCCACGCTGTCGTAAACCACCGGCACCATCGCCCCGCCGGTGATGCGTTTGACCTCGGAGACCAGCGTGGCGTGTCCGATGACGGCATGCGCCGCGCCATGAGCACGGGCCAGCGCTGCTTTCTCCTCGTTGGAGACGACGCCAATCACCGTGGCGCCGAGGTGTTTTGCCCACTGGCACATGATGAGGCCGACGCCGCCGGCCGCGGCATGCACGACGATGGTCTCGCCCGGCTTCACGGTATGGGTCCGGTGCAACAAATACTGCGCGGTCATGCCCCGCAGCATCATCGCGGCAGCGGTCTGAAAGCTGATGTTGTCAGGTAGCTTCACCAGGCGGTCCGCGGGGATCACCCGTTCGGTCGCATAGCCACCCATCGAGCCGGCGTAAGCGACGCGATCACCGGGGGCGACATGGGTGACGTTCGCTCCGATCGCGATCACTGTGCCGGCGCCCTCCTGGCCGATGATCAGCGGCAGGTGCGGCGCCTTGTAGAGGCCGGTGCGATAGTAGACGTCGATAAAATTCAGGCCGACCGCTTCTTGCTTGATCAGCGCCTCGGCAGGGCCGGGATCGGGTGTCGGGACATCCTCCCACACCATGACCTCCGGGCCGCCATTGGCGTGGATGCGGATTGCCTTTGTCATGTCAGGTCTCCGTTCGACGAGGTGTTCAAAACAAAGTCCGGTTCGGATTTTCCAGCGCCAGTAGCCAGCGCTTGGTTGGCAATCCATCTCCACCGGAGTAGCCGCCGATGTGCTTCGTCGCAACAACCCGATGGCATGGGATGATCAGGGGGATCGGGTTATGCCCGTTGGCCTGCCCGACGGATCGTGCGCTGCCGCCCGCCTGCGCCGCGATAGCCTGGTAGCTGCGCGTTTCGCCATAGGGGATGTCGCACAACGCCTGCCAGACCAGGCGGCGATAGTCGGTTCCGGGAGGTGCGAGCGGTAGGTCAAATGCCGTCAGCGCGCCGTCGAAATAGGCCTGAAGCTGCTCCCGAGCAGCTTCCAGAAGCGGCGAGGTGTCCTGATACGGCACCCAGCCCCAATCCAGCGAGACGATTGCACCGTCCTCCTCGAAGACGGTGATGTCTCCCACCGGGGAATGAAGCGAAAGCTGCGGCACCGACGACGTTCCGGATTATCCGGGGGGATGCGAAGCCGTTGCGGCAGTGGCTGTCAAGGGCAGCATCCGTTACGACCGATGGGCGCCGGGTACCCAGAGCACCTCGGTCGTGGCATTTTCGTTTAGCACGCGGCCAAGAACGAAAAGATGGTCGGACAACCGATTGAGATAGCGGCGGATCACCGGATTGACGTCATCGACGGCGACCACCGTTCGCTCCGCGCGTCGGGCGGCGACCCGGGCCATATGCGCGAAGGCCGCGGCATCGGTGCCGCCGGGCAGGATGAAGCTTTTCAGCGGGGGCATCGCGGCGTTCATCGTTGCGACTTCGGCTTCCAGGCGAGCCACGGCGGTGTCGGTCAGGCGAAGCCGGTCCCCGCCGGAGCCGGGCACGCACAGATCCGCACCGATGTCGAATAGGTCGTTCTGTATCCTGGCGAGCATCGCATCCTCGACCGCGCGGGCTGTGGTATGAAGGCGGAGGACGCCGATGCTGGCGTTTGCTTCATCGACGGCGCCGATCGCCTCGATCCGAGGATCCGCTTTGGACACCCGGGTGCCGTCGCCCAATGATGTCTGGCCCGCATCGCCTCCTCTCGTCGTCACTCGATCGACACGCACCATGGGAGAGCTCCTTTGTTGGATTGGTTTACGCTTTCCGGCGTGGCGGCTTGAGCCGATTTCGCGCTGACGCGTGGGTTCGCCCTTTAAGATGCTGACTTTTGGCGGGTTGGAAAGGGACCGGTATCGACCACGCCAGAGTCTCTGGCACCGCGGGGCAATTCCCGTTCGCGCACAGATGGTCTAGCCTTTTGGGCAACGCCAACCACGAAGCGAGGAAACAATGGACTTCCATGGCAAAGTCGCCCTGATCACAGGCGGGGGCAACGGGATCGGCCGAGCGGCGGCGGTGGGTTTCGCTGATCGGGGTGCAAAGGTGGTGGTGGTGGACCGGGATCAGGCCGCGGGAGAGGCAACGGCGGGAATCCTACGCCAGAAGGGTTCGGAGTCATTATTCGTTGCCGCCGATGTCACCAGCTCCGCCGAGGTGCAGAACTATGTCAGGTTTGCGCTGGAAAAGTATGGATCCATCGACTGCTTCTACAACAATGCCGGCATTGAAGGCAGCCTCGCGCCGACGCATCAATACGATGAAGACATGTTTGACCGGGTGATGGCGGTGAACGTCAAAGGCGTGTTCCTTGGGTTGCGGCACGTGCTGCCGGTGATGCTCAAGCAAGGGAGCGGCGCGGTGGTGAACACGGCCTCGGTGGCGGGATTGGTGGCCTCGCCAGGGATGCCGGCATACGTCGCGTCAAAGCATGCGGTGATCGGGTTGACCAAGACCGCGGCGGGCGAGGTCGCGCGGTCCGGGGTCCGGGTAAACTGCGTCTGTCCGGGACCGATCGATACCCGAATGATCCATTCCCTGGAGTCGATGCTGAACCCGGATGATCCGAAGAGCGTCGAGAACCGGTATCAGGCCAATATCCCCATCGGGCGCTACGGTACGGCGGAGGAAGTGGCCAATTTGGTGCTCTTCCTGTCCTCGGACTTGGCGTCAAACATCACCGGCGCGCAATACGTCGTCGATGGCGGCCGGACCGCGACCGGCGGCGCGGTAACCAACAATCTGATGCGCTGAGATGTTGCTCGATGGCAAGTTGGCGCTGGTGACCGGCGGGGGTTCGGGCATCGGCGAAGGCATCGCCAGGGCAATGGCCGAGCATGGCGCTCGGGTGATCGTTGCCGATGTGAACCGCGCGGGAGCGGAGCGTGTGGCGGAGGCGATCCGCGGCGCGGCGTCGGCTTTCGAGTTGGACGTGTCGGACCGGTCGGCGTGCGATGAGGCCTCCAACCAGATCGAGCAACACTTCGGCCCGATTTCCGTATTGGTGAACAACGCCGGCATCATCCGCCGCGGCAAGCTGGAGGCCGCTACTGCCCGGGCCGATTGGGACGCGACGATGGCGGTCAACCTGGACGGGCCATACAACATGGTGACTGCGTTCCTGGCACAACTGAAGGCGACGAAGGGGTCGGTGATCAATATCGGCTCCATCCAGTCTTTCGTCGCGCTGCCGAATTCGGCTGCCTACACGACGTCGAAGGGCGGGGTGCGGGCGCTGACCAAGGCTCTGGCGATCGAGTTGTCGCCGCAGGGGGTGCGGGTGAATGCCATCGGGCCGGGGATGATCGCCACTCCGATCAATGCCGATGCTCGGCAGAACCCCGACTACATGGCAAATTTCGCGCAGCGGATTCCGCTTGGGCGGTTGGGCGAGCCGGCGGATATCGCCGGGCCGGCGGTGTTCCTGGCGTCCGATCTGGCTCGCTATATCACCGGCGTGACCTTGCCGGTGGATGGCGGCTTCCTGGCGTACTGAGGATGAAGACAGTTCGCACGCCGATCCTGGAGATCGGCTATCTGGAAGCCGGTCCGGCGGATGGGACGGTGGTTATCCTGCTGCACGGCTGGCCGTCGGACGTGCACGATTACGATGATGTGGTGCCGCCGCTGGCCGGCGCGGGGTATCGCGTGCTGGTGCCTTGGCTGCGCGGGTTCGGGCCGACTCGGTTCCTGGACGCGGCGACACCTCGCAGCGGGCAGCAGGCGGCGTTGGGCGCCGATGTGCGGGATTTCATGGATGCGATGGCGATCCGGCGCGCGATCCTGGTTGGTTACGACTGGGGCGGTCGCGCGGCCTGCGTTGTTGCGGCATTATGGCCGGAGCGGGTTTCCGCGCTGGTCGCGATTACGGGTTATGGCATCCAGGATATCGCCGCCAGCGCGCGTCCGGCGGCGGCAGAGCAGGAATATCGTTACTGGTATCAGTGGTATTTTCATACTGACCGCGGGCGGTCAGGCTTGGCGGCAAACCGGGGCGAGCTGACCCGTTTGCTGTGGCGGCTGTGGTCACCGCATATGGCGTTCGATGAGGCCACGTTGCAGGCTACCACAAGCAGTTTCGACAATCCGGATTTCGTTGATGTGACCATCCAGTCTTACCGTCATCGTTACGGCAACGCGGCGGGCGATCCGGCGTATGACGCTTTGGAGGCGCGGTTGGCGAGTCAACCGGCGATTGGGGTGCCGACGATCGTTTTGCATGGCGAGGAAGACGGCGTTGGGGCACCGGCCACTTCCATCCCTCGCGATCGTTGTTCACGCGCTTGATCGAGCGGCGACAGATCCCGCGTGCCGGTCATTTTCTGTCGCGGGAGGCACCGGGCGAGGTGGTGGCCGCGGTTGTGCGATTGGCTGGCCGGACGGACTGACGGGCAAAGGAGACGCGACCATGGAGATTATACCGGGCGGACAGACCCTTGGTGCGCGGATCGAGGGGATCGATCTGGGGGAGCCTTTGCCGGACGGCGATTTTCGGACGTTGCTGCGGGCTTTGGGACAGTACGGGGTGCTGTGTTTCCCGCGGCAGACGTTTGATACGCCTGCTTTCGCGGCGTTCGCTCGGCGGTTCGGCGACCTGGAGGTGAATGTCGCCAACCAGTTCCATGAGCCGGACTTCCCTGAGATCATGATCCTGTCGAACCAGATGCGTCCGGACGGGAAGCCGGTCGGGGGCTAACGATGCCGGGCAGGGTTGGCACACCGACATGTCGTACAGTGCGGACATCGCGCTGGCGAATGTGCTGCACGCTCAGGCGGTGCCCGCGCGGAATGGCAAGTCGCTCGGGGAGACGCAGTTCCGCAACATGCATGCGGCATATGATGAATTGCCGGCCGAGATGAAGCACCGGCTGGAGGGCCGGACGGCGACGCATGATTTTGAGAAATTCTGGGAGATGATGCGGCATCGGCCGGGGTCTCGGCGAGCGGCGCTGACCGAGGAGCAGAAGCGCAGGAAGCCGCCGGTTTCTCAGCCGCTGGTGCGGGTGCATCCGTTGACCGGACGAAAGGTGCTGTATGCCAATCCCGGATACACGATGTGGATCGATGGGATGGACCGGCTCGAAGGTGACAAAATTCTGGATTATCTGTTTCGGCATCAAGAACGGGTGGATTTTCTTTACGCGCATCGGTGGGCGGTGGGGGACGTGCTGATGTGGGACAATATTGGTACGGTTCATAATGCTATTGCCGATTACATGCCGGATGAGCATCGGTATATGCGGCGAGCGCAGGTGATGGCGACGCTGGATTATCCGTCGCTGGTGGCTTGAGGATGCCGTCGCGCATTTCGACCAGTGGTTGTCAGAGCGTTCCCGAATCGCCCATCGACGTCCATTACCACATTGTTTTAGCCGCGTAGCTTGTGAAGGCTCCGTCGATCGTGACGATCGTCATGTCCTCGACAATCGCTTGCGCGATCAGGAGCCGATCCATTGGGTCTTTATGGTGAAGGGGCAAACTCGCGGCCACCTCGGCGTGGCGCATGGTAATCGCTAATTCGGTTAGTCCCTGCGCCGCGACCGCACCAGAAACATCAGCCGCGATGTAGCTAAAGCCGGGTTCCTTGC
Source organism: uncultured Alphaproteobacteria bacterium (assembly GCA_963778125.1). Lineage (GTDB taxonomy): Bacteria > Pseudomonadota > Alphaproteobacteria > Acetobacterales > Acetobacteraceae > Rhodopila. The sequence continues at coordinate 250,829 of CAVZTH010000044.1, forward strand.
CCGATCGGAACTTGGTGATAAACTCCCAGGCGGTGATGGCGCTGACGTATTTTTCCTTTTGGATGTCCGCGATGGAAGTGCGGGCCGTCGGCGACAACCCAGGGTCGTCGAGGCACCACCAATAAAATGCGTGCGTATCAAGCAGAAGCTTCACAGCCCCCATTCCGCCGATTCTTCATCTGACATCGCCGCGAACGAGCTCCACGGCACCTGTGGCCATTTATCCTTCATAAGGCCGATAACCGGCTGTGGCTTTATCGGCACCAGCTTTACCGCCGGCCTACCGTGGATGGAGATCGTGACTGATTCGCCCTGCTGGGCAAGCGCAACCAATTTAGATAGCTGGCTTTTGGCCTCGTGCATGTTGACAACATGTTCCATTGCTCTCTCCCTAGCTACATATCTAGCTAAGTGAACCCTGCTGTCAACACCTTGGTTGACTCGAGGCTTTTGATCACTGTTCTCCTCGTGGAATTCCGCACTCGAACGGGACCGTCGGGTGACGGAAAGGATCAGGGCACCACGAGTATTCCCACCCAAGCCATCACGCGCGATTGACCTTCATGATCGCCTGCCCCTGTTCGTCACAAGAGATCGCCTGCCGGCTTTACGCAGCCAAGCCACCATGCATGATGCTGAATCAGACCTTGATTGAACGGCTCTGCCCCGAGCGAGGCAGTTCATTCGGTGGCGAGGGCTATGTTTACGTTTGAAAACGTCCTGGTGCGCATCGAGCGGCTCGGCCATCGGCTCTGGCCGGGGATTGTGTACCCGCGCCGCGGCATGACCAGGAGCATGCCATGAGTGCCACTGGGCTTCTGGAGCAGCCGGCACCCGCAGAGGCGCAGCCGCTGCCGGTGGCGCTGCTTACCGGCTTCCTCGGCAGCGGAAAGACCAGCTTTCTGCGGCGCGTACTCGCGGATCCCGAGGCCTCGGATACCGCGGTCCTGATCAATGAGTTCGGAGAAATCGGGCTCGATCACCTGATGGTGGAGGCGACGCGCCCTGGCGATGTCCTGCAACTGCCGAGCGGCTGCATGTGCTGTGCGGTGAAGCAGGACTTGGCGCTCGCGCTGCATCGGCTGTTAAGGAGCCGCGCCGACGGCACGCTGCCCCCATTCCGCCGAGTGGTAATAGAGACCAGCGGGCTCGCGGAACCCGCACCTATCCTCTACACCCTTGCCGCTGAGGCGTACCTCGAACAGATGTTGCGCTGCGATCGGGTGGTGACTGTGGTGGACGCATTGCTGGGTCAGGCTACCATCGCACGTTTCGCCGAAGCCACCGCCCAGGCAGCGTGTGCCGACTTGCTGCTGATCAGCAAGACGGACATCCAGGCGGCTTCGGCGGAACTGTTGCAGCAGTTGCAGTCGCTCAACCCGTGGGCGGAAATCGCTGACGGCCCCGCGCTGGCATCCCCGGCGGCGGCGCTGTTCCCGGGGACCACCGTGCGGCGGCGTAAGCAGCGACGATGGGCCGCCGCGGCGCACAGCAGCGGGATTAGCGCTTATTCTCTGGTCCTGCATCGCAAACTGACACGGTTTGAATTCGCCACGGCCTTGGGCGGTTTGGCGCGTGAACGCGGCGAGGATCTGTTGCGAGTCAAGGGACTCGTCGAATTCGCCGACAAACCAGGCCGGCCGGCTGAACTGCACGCCGTCCAGCACACGCTCTACCCGCCGCGCTGGCTGGACGGCTGGCCCGACTCAGATCACAGCCAGCGGCTGGTTTTCATCGTCCGAGGCATCGCACCCGAGGAGATCAGGCTCCGCTTCAACACAGCGGACCCGGAGATCCACTAGCTTCTAGGCGCTGTTCTCGCCCCATATCAGCGGGGGCGAGCACCTCTTGCTTTATTCCGGACATGCCGCTCGACGCGGATGCCGCGTGGTATCGTGGTGCTTTGTGATGACGGCTATGACCCCACGCTTATCTTCCTCGCCCATTGCGGGAACCGCAGGGACTAGGCAATCTAGTGTCGGCCCTAAGACGACCGCTCCGGCGCACCTGTAAACCATGACGACTCGTTCCAGCCATCAAACCCCTTGACGATGGCAATCGGATACGCCATTTCGGACCAATCAGGACCGGTATAGTCCGGATAATCGAAATACGCAGAAACCGAGGGTTTTCTACGCCATGCTCAGGCTGTCGAAGCTGACGGACTACGCCGTGGTGGTACCTGTTCGCCTCGGCGGATCAGAGGGTGTGCAAACCTCGACCGGAATCGCCGCCGCGACAGGGATTCCCGAACCGACGGTCGCCAAGGTGCTTAAAACATTGGCCGCCAGTGACCTCGTGGCATCTCAGCGCGGCGCCCGCGGCGGTTACCGGCTGAACCGCAGCCTCGCCGCGATACCAATCGCCGATGTGATCGCTGCCGTCGATGGCCCGATCGCCCTGACCGCCTGCGTCGAGGGATCGCCATCCGGATGTGAGTCTCAAGGGTTGTGTCCGATGCGTGGGCGATGGGATCCCGTCAACGAGGCCATTCACACAGCGTTGTCCAATATCACATTGGCCGACATGCAGGTCGCATTGTTACCGGCGTTTCGCCCTCCGCCCACCCAGGCCTCGCTCCATGCTCGACCCTCGCTCGCCTCCCTTCAATCGGCTGCCGAATAGGATCCCTTATGGCTGCTGCTACTGAAACACTCGATGCCGTCCAGTCCGTCACGCAGTCCGGCTACAAGTGGGGCTTCGAGACAACGATCGAGATGGATTTCGCTCCGAAGGGGCTGAACGAGGACATCATCCGGCTGATCTCCGTCCGCAAAGAGGAACCGGAGTGGATGCTGGAATGGCGCCTCAAGGCCTACGCCGCGTGGCTGAAAATGGAGGAGCCGCACTGGGCGCGCGTCGACCACCCGCCGATCGACTACCAGGATCTCCACTATTACGCCGCTCCGAAGAAGAAGGCTGGCCCCAAAAGCCTGGATGAAGTCGATCCCGAACTTCTCAAGATGTATGAGAAGCTTGGAATTCCCCTAAAGGAGCGGGCGATCCTGGCCGGCGTCGATCCCGACAGCGTCGAGAACACGCAGGTTGCCGTGGACGCCGTGTTCGACAGCGTATCCGTGGCCACCACGTTCCAGGCCACCTTGCGCAAGGCCGGGGTCATCTTCTGTCCCATCAGCGAGGCAGTGCGCGAGCATCCCGACCTGGTAAAGCAATATCTCGGCACGGTCGTCCCGACCGCGGACAATTTCTTCGCGGCCCTGAACAGCGCGGTCTTCACCGACGGCAGTTTTGTCTACATCCCGAAGGGCGTGCGCTGCCCGATGGAGTTGTCCACATACTTCCGCATCAATGCACGCAACACCGGCCAGTTCGAGCGCACCCTCATCATCGCCGCCGAAGGCAGCCATGTTAGCTATCTCGAAGGCTGCACCGCCCCGCAGCGCGATGAAAATCAGTTGCACGCCGCCGTCGTCGAGCTCGTTGCGCTGGACGATGCACAGATCAAATACTCCACGGTGCAGAACTGGTATCCCGGCGACGCCAACGGTAAAGGCGGCATTTACAACTTCGTCACCAAGCGCGGGGCCTGTCGTGGTGCGCGCTCCAAGATTTCCTGGACCCAGGTCGAAACCGGATCGGCGATTACCTGGAAATATCCCTCCTGCGTGCTGCATGGCGAAGATAGCGTCGGAGAATTCTATTCCGTCGCGGTGACCAACAATCACCAGCAGGCCGATACCGGAACCAAGATGATCCATATCGGCAAAGGATCGCGCAGCACAATCATCTCAAAGGGCATCAGCGCCGGCCATTCCAACAACACTTATCGTGGTTTGGTGCGAATGCTGCCGAGTGCCTCGAATGCCCGCAATTTCACCCAGTGCGACAGCCTGCTGATCGGTGATCAGTGCGGCGCGCACACCGTTCCCTATATCGAAAGCCGCAACCTGACGGCGAAGATCGAACACGAGGCGACAACTTCGAAAATCGCCGATGATCAGTTGTTCTACTGCCGCCAGCGCGGGTTGTCGGAAGAGGACGCCGTAGGCCTGATCGTCAACGGCTTCTGCAAGGATGTTTTGAAGGAACTGCCAATGGAGTTCGCCGTCGAGGCGCAGAAGCTCCTGGCGGTCTCGCTTGAAGGATCGGTAGGCTAATGCTTGAAATTCGCGAACTAAGTGCGTCGATAGGCGACAAGCCGATACTGAACGGTATCAATCTGACAGTGCCGTCTGGCGAGGTGCATGCGATCATGGGCCCGAACGGGTCCGGCAAATCAACCCTGGGCTACATCCTGGCGGGCCGCGAGGACTACTACCGTCACCAGCGGGTCCGTGACTTTCAACGGCATCGATATTCTGAATATGGAACCGGAACAACGGGCCGCCGCCGGCGTGTTCCTGGCGTTCCAGGCGCCGGTCGAATTGCCCGGCGTTAACAACGCCAACTTCCTGCGCACTGCACTGAATGCGATCCGCCGCGCGCATGGCGAAGTCCGAACTCGACGCGGTGCAATTCCTGAAGCTCGCCCGCGCCGCAGCCCAAACAACTGGCGATGCCGGCCGACATGTTGAAGCGCAACGTGAATGTGGGCTTCTCGGGCGGCGAGAAAAAGCGCAACGAGGTCCTGCAGATGGCCATCCTGCGCCCTAAACTGGCGATCCTGGACGAAACCGACAGCGGCTTGGACATCGACGCGTTGAAAATCGTCGCCGATGGCGTCAACGCTCTGCGCGGACCGGAATTCTCCGCCCTGGTGATCACCCACCATCAGCGCCTGCTCGACTATCTTGTCCCGAACCGCGTCCACGTTCTGACGAACGGCCGCATCGTTCGCTCCGGCGGCCCGGATCTGGCAAAGGAACTGGAAAAGAGTGGCTACGCCGGCCTGACCGCGGAGGCCGCGTGAGCACCGGAGCAGCCGGCTTCCTGCAGCGCTATCAGGATCTGATCGGGCGTCTGCCAGGCGACTCCGCCTTGCGCGCGGCGGCAGCGGCGGCATTCAAAGAATCCGGCCTGCCCGGCGGGACGCAACAGCGCAGGATCGAGGCCTGGAAATTCACCAGCCTGCGTCCACTCGCGGAAGCCAAATTTCAACCGGCCCCGCCGCCTCGGCATGAGGCGGAAACGATGCTGGCTCGGCTGCCGATACTGGACGCGCCCCGCATCGTGTTCGTCGATGGCGCGATGCGCGCGGATCTATCCGCCATGCCCCCCGCTGGATTTGCCCGCTTCGCTGAGCAGCCGGATTTCGGCACCCTCACCTGGCCGGACCGCGAGCCGATGGTGGCACTCAACACCATGCTCGCGATCGATGGCGCCGCATTGGACGTGCCTCCGGGAGCCGAAGGCGGCGTCGTTCAACTCGTCAGCATCGCCGGCGGAGAGGCTGATTACCACCCGCGTCACAGCATCCGGCTGGCCAAAGGCTCGCAACTGACCGTGGTGGAGATTTCGGTCGGGCAGGGCGCCTATCTCCTGAACACCTTGGCCGAAATTCACGTCGCCGAGGGCGCGCATCTGACCCATATCCGCCTGCAGGACGAGGCGCTCACCGCCTTCCATGTGTCCACCACCTATGCGGACATCGAAGCCGGCGGCACCTACGACAGCTTCACCCTGAACCTCGGCGCGCGCCTTTCGCGGACCGAAGTCCATGCTCAGCTCAGCGGTGCCCGGGCGATCGCTCATCTCAACGCGGCGCAAATCCTGGCTGGGTCACAGCACGCCGATTTCACCACCGTCGTCGGCCATGTCGCGCCGGGTTGCACGTCCCGCCAGACGGTCAAGAACGTGCTCGCCGGTCGCTCCCATGGCGTGTTCCAGGGCAAGATCGAGGTCGCCCGCGATGCCCAGAAGACCGACGGGTATCAGATGAACCAGGCGCTGCTGCTGTCGCCTTACGCTGAGGTCAACTCCAAGCCCGAACTGGAAATATTCGCGGACGACGTGAAATGCAGCCACGGCGCCACGGTCGGGGAACTCGACGCCGAGCAGATGTTCTACCTCCGCAGCCGTGGAATTCCGGACGCCGAGGCCAGGTCCATCCTGGTGCGAGCCTTTCTCGCTGAGGCGCTGGATGCTGTTGCGGATGAAACCATCCGGCGTCTGCTGGAGACCGCCGTCGGGCAGTGGTGGGAGAGACAAGAAGCATGAACGTGATGACTAAGCCCATCGCCCTGGACGTCGAGCGCATCCGGAAAGACTTCCCGATCCTGACGCAGACCGTTCGCGGCAAGCCGCTGGTATTCCTCGACAGTGCCGCATCCGCGCAGAAGCCGCGCGTGGTGATCGATGCCATGGTGCTCGCCATGGAAACCCAATATGCCAACGTCCATCGCGGCCTGCACTGGATGAGCGAGCGAACCACCGAGGCCTATGAATTGGCGCGTGACGCTGTCGCCGCCTTGATGAACGCCAACGATCGCTCAGAAATTATCTTCACCCGCAACAGTACCCGAGGCGCTCAACCTGATGGCCCACAGCTACGGGCGCGGTGTGCTGAAGCGCGGCCAGGCGGTGCTGATTTCGGGCATGGAGCACCATTCCAACATCGTGCCGTGGCAAATGCTGCGCGATTCCCACGGGATCGAACTCAGGGTCGCGCCGGTCACGGATCTTGGCGAACTCGACATGGCTGCCTATGAGGCTTTGCTCGCTGACCGCAAGGTCGGCCTCGTCGCGATGACCCATATGTCCAACGTGCTCGGCACCGTCGTCCCGGCGGACCGCATCGTCCGCATCGCCCATGCTCATGGCGCCAAGGTACTATTCGACGGGTCCCAGGCCATCGTGCATCGCCAGGTCGACGTTCGTGCTCTGGGCTGCGATTTCTACGCCTGGACCGGCCACAAGCTGTACGGGCCGACCGGCATCGGCGTGCTGTGGGGCAAGCGGGACCTGCTGGAGCGGATGCCGCCGTTCATGGGCGGCGGGGATATGATTTCATCCGTAACCTATGAACAATCCACCTGGGCCCAGGTGCCGCATAAATTCGAGGCTGGCACACCCCCGATCCTCGAAGGCATCGGCCTGAAAGCGGCAATCGAATACGTGCGCGCCATCGGCTACGACGCGATAGCCGCGCATGAGGCGTCGCTGACGGAACACGCCCTCGCGCGTCTGGCCACGGTAGATGGTCTGCGCATCCTCGGCCAGGCTCAGGACCGTGGCGGCGTGATCTCATTTACCATGAACCAGGCCCATGCCCACGACGTGGCGACCCTGCTGGACCGCCAAGGCATCGCCGTCCGCGCGGGACACCATTGCGCCGAACCATTGATGCACCGCTTCGACCTTGACAGCACCGCGCGCGCCAGTTTCGGCATCTATACAACCCACGCCGAAATCGACGCCCTGGCAGACGGGCTGATCCGTGTGCGGGAGTTCTTTGCATGACGCAAACTGAAAGTTTCGACGATTTGCGCGACCTGTATCAGGAAGTCATCCTGGATCACGGTCGCCGCCCCCGGCACGCTGTTCGGCTGGAGAGCTTCGATTCGACCGCCAAGGGCGACAACCCGATGTGCGGCGACCGCGTCCAGGTCTGGGTCAAATTCGACGCCGACACGATCGGCCGTATCGGTTTCGAAGCCAGAGGATGCGCGATCAGCGTCGCTTCCGCCGATCTGATGGCCGAGACCGTGCAGGGACGCGCGAAGGCTGACACGCGCAGGTTGTTCGAGGCCTTCCGACAAATGGCCCGAACCGGCAACTGCCCGGACTGCGATGCCGCACTCGCCGAACCGATCGAGCGTCTGACCCCATTGGCGGGCGTTCACGAATATCCCTCCAGGGTGAAGTGCGCCACGCTACCCTGGCATGCCCTGATCGCCGCGCTTGATGGCGCAAAGGAGGCAAGCAGTGAATGACGTAAGCCCACCCAACACTGTCTGGACCCCGGATGGCGAAACCCCCGTCAATTCCTCCGGCCTGCCCGGCGAGGATACCCTGATCGAGGCTATCGCAACGGTGTACGATCCGGAAATCCCGGTGAACATCTACGAACTCGGCCTGATTTATGCCGTTGAGATCGACGATGACGGCGGCGTGAAAGTGGAGATGACGCTGACGGCCCCCGCCTGCCCAAGCGCCCAGGAACTGCCTGAGCAAGTGCAAAATGCGGTGCTGATGGTCCCGGGCGTCACCTCCTGTCATGTCGAAACCGTTTGGGATCCCCCATGGGATCCCTCCCGCATGACCGAGGAAGCTCGGTTGCAGTTGAATATGTTCTGATCGATCACGACATAGGTTTGACCATGAGCACAACAACGACCGCTCCTCGCAAGACCCGCGCCTTGCCGCCCCTGATGACCCTCACCGACGCGGCGGCTCAGCGGCTGCGTGGGCTGTACTCGAAAGCCGAGCGGGGCAAGTTGCTGCGCATCGGCGTCAAGACCAAAGGCTGTTCCGGCATGTCATATGACATGTCCTGGACGGACGAGGCGGCTCCGACCGATGAGGTGGTCAGGGACAAGGATCTCACCGTTTTGGTTGACCGGAAGGCATCGTTGTTCCTGATAGGCACGGTGATGGACTACGAAATCAAAAACCTGACCGCCGGCTTCACGTTTACCAATCCAAATGAAAAAGGCCGCTGCGGCTGCGGCGAAAGCTTCCACGTCTGACGCCGATCGCGCCATTGCGCCGAAAGGCGGGGCTTAGTCCAATCGGCACGACACCAGTTTTTGAAGCAACGGCAACACGTGCTGAAGGGTTTTACGCCTGTCTGGCTGGCTTATCGCCATCACAAGGAGGCTGTACATGAACAACATAATCTATATCGTTGGGCTCGTGGTTGTGGTTATCGCTGTGTTGAGTTTCTTCGGTCTGCGATAGCGTGACAAAAGGACCGTGGTGCGGATCTTATCCGCCATCACGGGTTCTTTGGCCGGCGCTCCGGTAGATTCCGTGCAAGAACTTCGAGACCACCTTCAGAGAGTTGTCAACTCCACGGCCCTCGACTCCATTATATCCCTAAGTAGACTGAGCACCGCTGCTTCCTGCCGGTCCAAGCCATAGCGCTCAGTGATCCAGTTTCGATAGAGGCCGGGGTGCGCGGAGCGGATTAGAGCAACGGCGTCATCAACGCTGCTGAACAGACATTCAGGGGGCCACAGCAGGTTCGCCCCCGGAAAGTGATGCACAACCGGAAAAGCACCAACAGCCATCGCTTCGCCGATGTTCATACCAAAACTCTCGTACATTGAAGTTGAGAGCAGTATGCCTTTGTCGGCGTACCATGTCGGCATATCTTCGACCTGGCCACAAAAATTCACTGTTCCGCAAAGCCCCATGGTCTGCTGCATCTCCCGCAGGTACCGCGCTGTCCGCAGGTCCGTGAATGAGCCTGCGACGTGGAACGTGTAGCGGGGATCGAATTGCCGGATTCGTTGAGCGATCTGCATTAGCAGCATGGGGTTTTTCTTTGGCTCTAGGTGCCCCACCCAAGCGATGTGGAACCGGTCCGGAGTGCAGAGAGCGAAACCGGGCGGTGTCGATGCCATTCGGAATAACCTGGATGGGCACAGCGCCGACAATCACGGGAAAACGATCTAGCAGAATGTCGGTGATGTCGCTCGCCACCGTCACTAGTCGGCTGACACGGGACCAATCGAGTTGCCCAGGGTAGCTCGTCTGTAATGCCTCGATTGAATGCAGCCTGACGATGCATGGCTTGCCGGTCGGCAGCGCGTTCCGAGTTGCCCAGACCGCATGGTCCCAGCACCATTCCAGCCAGACGATGTCGGCCCAGGCGATAGCCGCGGCGAGTTCTTCACCGGGGCCGGTTGCAATAAATCGCGTTTCGTAGTTCCGCTCAAGCGCAGGTATAAGTGGAGCGAGGAAACTGTCTTCGCGGCGTTTGATCCTGTCGGCCAACAACAGACGCGCCATGGTATTCGTTCTTTCATCCGGCAAGGCTACATAGCCGGCTGACAGAGATTACCGGACAACGCAGGGCTTTGGGCTAACGCAATCCGAGACCTTGAATGAAATTGGTTAACCATCCGTTAACTTTTTGCGGCTACATTTGCGCATGCAAGACGCAGATGTTCCCGGCCATCACTCACGACCAGCAAGTGCAACATCGGCGCACGCGCCGGTCGTTACGTGGTCGGCCGCCTATTGGCAGGCGCGCTATCTTCAAGGCGGGAATTCAGGCGCGGGTTCCTTCGGACGGCTAGCGAGATTCAAGGCCGAGACGATCAACCAGATCGTCGGCGCGAACGGTGTCACGAGCGTTATCGAATTCGGCTGCGGCGACGGCCGCCAATTGCAGCTCGCCAACTACCCCGCCTATGTGGGGCTTGATGTCTCACCAGAAGCCGTCCGGCTCTGCACGGAGCGTTTTTTAGACGATCCCAGTAAGCGCTTTATGACAGCCAACGAAGACCCAGGGACAGCCGACCTAACGCTGTCACTCGATGTAATTTTTCACCTTGTAGAAGACCATACGTTTGACCGCTACATGGAGCGACTATTCTCTCGTGCGCTTCGTTTCGTTGTGATCTATGCTAGCGACTATGATGCGCCCACGCGGGATGCACACGTTCGCCACCGTAATTTTTCTGATTGGATCGGACGGCAGGCGATAGAGTGGCGGCGGGTGCTGCACATCCCCAACCCTTACCCATTCGACTTACGCGCACCGAACGAGACCTCGTTTGCCAATTTTCACGTATTCTCTCGCAGAGCTTCTGGCTTTGCCGGGAGTATCTTATTGGATCAAGTGTAGCTTGGTGTCGTGCTAATGGGGTCCGGAATTTCGACTTCCGTGCGATGGCGAAGCGGTGCGCGTGACATGCCGGTTGGGATCATTTGAACGCCTATCCTCGCCGGCATTAGACGCCAGACCGCTGAAGGGGTCGCGTGGGTAACCCCTCAACGCCAACAACCTCAAACCCCGGTGGAGGGGTTTACAATTACAGCGGCCCGCGACTCACGCGTGGGCGGCGGCGGGGGCGCGCGGCGCAGGGATGCCTTCCGGATCTAGGCGATAGCCACCGCCCTCGGTGACCAATAACCTGGCATTCGCCGGATCAGGCTCGATTTTCTGGCGAAGGCGGTAGATGTGGGTTTCCAGCGTATGCGTGGTCACGGCGGCGTTGTAGCCCCAGACCTCGTTCAGCAGCACCTGCCTTGCCACCGACCGAGTGCCGGCACGGTAGAGAAACTTGAGGATCGCCGCTTCCTTTTCGGTCAGGCGAATGCGGCGGTTCTTCGCCGGCTCCTGCAACAGCTTGGCGGCCGGCCGGAATGTGTAAGGCCCGATCGTGAATACCGCATCCTCGCTATTCTCGAAAATCCGCAACTGAGCCCGCAGGCGGGCCAGCAAAACAGCAAGTTTGAAAGGCTTGGCGATATAATCGTTGGCGCCGCAATCCAGGCCCTTCACGACGTCAGTTTCGCCGTCCAGACCGGTCAGCATGATAATGGGCATGCGATGGCCCTGCTTGCGAAGCCGCGAACACAGGTCGCGGCCGTCACCGTCCGGCAATCCGACATCCAGGATGACCGCATCGAAGCGCGCATCCTTGCTCGAGAGACAAGCCTCGGCAGCCTCAACCGACGACAGCCTCAGTGGCGACGAACTCTCCGTCGACGGCGAGCTGATCGACCAGTGTCTCACGCAAGGCGTCGTCGTCATCGACGATCAGGACCGGACGTTCTGCCGACATTCTCAAGTTCCTCTTGCAAGTGTTTGACGTGGCTCGTTGCGGAAGCCACCGCTTTGCTTAGCTAAAGCAGATCGATACACCATATATGTTCCCGAATAGGGACAACATCGGTTCGGTAAGGCTTAATTTCCCTGGCCGATCACAACATTGCGCGCACCAAGCCAAGCCGATAGGTTCAAAAGCGTCGCCTCGTCCCATCCATTACCTATATGCTATAACGTATCGGGGAGTCATCTGTCTCCGTCACAGTTTAAGGCTTGAAGGACAATAGTGACAGAATTTAGTTCCCATTGTGCCAAAATTTTTCAGGGATCCGATCAACGGGTTCTTTTTGGCACGCTTCGGCGGCTTGCGGCCGATGCAGACTAAGCCCGCCACCACGGCCGATCAGACCAGGGGCCAGCTTCGCCTGGTCCATCGAGCAGCGTCGGAATTGCGGCGCGGGGTGCCGGTTGTTCTGGGCGGTGCGGCGCCGCTTCTGGTCCTGGCCGCGGAGACGGCTGGGCCCAACTCGTTGACGGAGTTGGAGGCGTTGTCGGCCGCCCGCCCGATGCTGATACTGGCCCCTGCCCGAGCCGCCGCGATCCTGCGTGCGCCAATGTCGGCGAAGCCCGCCGCTGTAGCGGTCGCGTTGCCGGACTTCGCTTCATCAGATCGCGACCTATCAATCCCTGGCCGATCCGACCGCGGCGCAAGCGGCGGTGCGGGAGGTTTTACATACGGTGCCCGCCCCGCCGCTCGCCGACGCCGCGATTGCACTCGCCAAGATCGGCCGGTTGCTGCCGGCCTTGCTGGCGGTTCCGCTCCCGGCAACCGTGATGTCCCGGCACGGGTTGGTCGAGGTTCCGGCGGCCGACATCCTCGGCTATATGGACAGCGAAGTCGCTGGCCTGCGTCAGATTGTTTCGGCTCATGTGCCGCTGAGCGGCGCGCCCGACAGCCAGGTGGTGGCCTTTCGCAGCGATGGCTCGGCAATCGAACATCTCGCGATCGTGATCGGTCGACCTGAGACCCGCGACGCTCCACTTGTCCGAATCCATTCCGAATGTTTCACCGGCGACCTGCTGGGGAGCATGCGCTGTGATTGCGGTGAGCAACTGCGTGGGGCGATTCGGCGAATGGCGGAGGACGGAGCCGGCATTCTGCTGTATCTGGCGCAGGAAGGCCGCGGTATCGGCTTGGTGAACAAGTTGCGCGCCTATGGCCTGCAGGATCGCGGGCTGGATACGATGGACGCCAACCGGGTGCTGGGGTGGGGCGCGGATGAGCGCAATTTTCTGGTCGGGGCGACCATGCTACGCCTGATGGGGATAAAGCGGGTCCGGCTGCTGACCAATAATCCAGACAAGATGGACGCAATGATCGCCTGTGGCATCGACGTCACCGATCGCGAACCCCATTTGTTCGCTCCAAATGGCGTGAACGACGAATACCTAGCGACTAAGGCCGCACGGTTTGGCCACATGCTCGACTAAGCTGCGTTATCAACCGGGGGAACATGCTGGCCAAAGTCCCGCCGACCCCGTAAACGCTTATGCTCCTTACACAAGAGACTCGATGATGACACCGTCGGAAGTTGAACGCCTTCAGACCTACCTCCGCAAGCTCTTCGGCAGCGAGCGGATCACCATCGTGGCGCCCAAGCGCCAGGGTCTATCAATCGAAATGGTGGTCAATGATGAGACGATCGGGACGGTGCACAAAGACGTCGACGATGGGGAGACGTCGTATTCGATCCATCTGACGGTGCTGGAGGAGGATCTGCCGGCGGCGAAACCCTCTCCGCCGGCACGATCCCCCGCGCGTAAGTAAGCAACTGCAAGGACGCCCGGAGCCGTCGGGAGCCGGCCTAACCTTTACGTTGCAGAGTAAAAGTGAAATCCGGCCCGAGGCCCCGCTTGCGGGCGAGCTCTATCCAGAGCATCCCGTAGGCCTCCAGCAGCCGGGATTCGGCCAAATCGCCGGCGTCGACGGCTTCAAATCCGGCGTCAGTGGCCAGCCCCATGACTAGCGGTTTCGCGGCGGCATCGTCCCCGGCAACGAACATGACCGGGCGCGTCGCGTAGGCGGTGGCGTCGGCCATATTCTCGAACCCCGTCTGGTTGAAGGCTTTGAACAGCTTGGCGCCCGGCGCCATGGCCGCGATCGTTTCGGCACCTGACGTCGAAAAACCCATCGTCAGCCCCAGACCTCGCGAACCCATACCCAGCGGGTTGGTGGCGTCGATCAGGACCTTGCCGGCAAAGCCTCCGGCCGCGGCGATCACGTCCCGGACCGCCCCAAACGGCACCGCCAAAATCGTTGCCTCGGCATTGGCGACCGCCTCGGCAATCGTCGCCTGATCGGCATCAGAGGGATCGGGGCTGCGCGTCCCGAAGACGATCGTGTGATGGGCCCGTTGCAGCGCCTGGGCCAACGCACTGCCCACGTTCCCGGTCCCGATGATCGCAATCCGCATGTTGCCTCCGTTGTTTCGCTTCTCAAAATTCGCCACCCGATGATATGAATTCCGCTAAACAACACCGATTGAAATCGGTTCATGCGCGAGTTTGACGACACTGAACTGCGCCGGCTCGATCTGACGTTGCTTCTGGTGTTCGAAGAGGCCATGGCCAGCCGCAAACTCTCAGCGGCAGCGAAACGGCTCGGTCTCACGCAGTCGGCCATCAGCCACGCCATGAAGCGCCTGCGCGATATTTTCGGCGACGAATTGTTCATCCGCACGCCTCGCGGCGTCATCCCAACTCCACGAGCGCTTGCCTTGCGGGGACCCCTGTCCGAAGCGGTCAGGTTGATTGCCGGAACGGTGCAGCCGGCGACTTTTGATCCGGTGCGCGACAGCCGAACGTTTCGCATCGCCGCGCCGGACTATGAGACATCGCTGTTCGCACCATTGCTCGCTGATACCGGGGCCGCCGATAAGCCAGCCTCTGGCCCCCGGTTTATTTTTCAGCCGCTTGTCCGCCGCCAGGCGATCGACGCGCTGACATCGTCGGAGATCGATCTGGTACTTGGATATACCGACGATCGCGGGGGTGGATGCGAGCGCGAACTCCTGTTCGAAGACGATTACCTCGTCGTCGCGCGGGCCGGTCATCCAGCATTGGGGATGACGTTAACCATAGACCAATATGCGTCCTTTGGACATGTCCTGGTGTCCCCAGGCGGCATGCTGAGCGGGATCGTGGACACCTTGCTCGCCCAAGACGCGCGATCCCGGCGCGTCGCTGTCGCCGTTCCCTACTTCCTGGCCGCGCTTGCCACGGTTGCCCGAAGCGATCTGATCGCGACGGTGCCGCGGCGCATCGCCCTGCTGCACGGGCCCAATTTCGGCCTGGGCATGGCTGAGCCACCAATTTCAATCAGGCGGTTTCCGGTCTGGATGACTTGAAGTCGCCGGACCTCAACCGATCCCGCGATCATGTGGCTGCGAGAGCAACTGCGAAATCTGTCGAAGAACGTGGTGACGTGAGGTAGGCCACGACGGCATCCAGGTTAGGTGATCTGCCACAGGGCCGCTATGAGCTTGGCGGCCATAGCCAAGTGATGTAGCGGACATGAAGCAGCGACACGACGCGGCCCGGTTGGGCGTGCTGATCTATGAGGGCGTGGAGCCGATCGATCTGGGGGGCACCGTCGGCGTGGTGTCCATGGCGCGTCGCGTCTTGCCGGCTGTAGAGGCAACGGTGATCGCTGGGCAGGCGGGGCCGGTTCGTTTGGCCGGAGGCCTGACGGTGCTGGCAAGTCACGGCGTCGACACGGCGCCGGCATGCGACGTAGTGATCGTTTGTGGAGGTCCCGGCTGGCCGGAAGCGGCGGTCGATCAGACGATACTGGCGTATCTTCGGAAATTGCGGCCGGAGCAAGTGGCCTCGGTTTGCACGGGCGCAATGATTTTGGCCGCATCGGGCGCGTTGGACGGGCGCATGGCCACGACGCGTCGGCATGCCATCGGCGCGGAAACACTATCGCCACTCGCCTCACTGAAAGCCAGCGGGACGGTTCAGACGACGGTTGCCTCCGTCGTCGATGCGGGTGTGGTAACCGGCGGCGGCGTTTCGTTGGCGATCGACGCGACGTTGTATCTGCTAGGACGGATTTATGGTGAGGACGCTGCGGCCGAAATCGCCCGGCTAATCGAGTATGACAGGGCGTACGAGGCGAACCAACTGGCGCTTGGACTTATCCGGGCATAAGGGCCAGCGGGCGGCGCCCTCCGTTCGACCGACCTGCGTCAACCTCAGCGCGGCGCGGCAAGCAGCACACGGTTGACCCGCTCTAGAGCGGCAAAAGTCTGGCGCCAGCCCTTCGCAAAGACCTCCGGCTTGATGCCGCGTCCGCCTAGTATCCCGCCGATCTGACCGACGCTGCGTTGGCCGTCGATCAGCGGCAGGATCGCCGTCGCAAGCGGTGGCAGCGCGACCATGGTGCGTAAACCGTCGAACGTTACGGGCAGCGTCCCATCCGGCCGAATTCCCTTCGCCAGCGTTCCGCCATCGACCTCACGGAAAACCGGCACGGATGTGTCGGCGCCGGGATCGGCATGGTGAACCGGATCGCCGGTCCGCACGCAATACACGATATGGACCGCCATATTGCCCGCCAGAGCCTCCGCCAACGCGGCGCGTCCGGTTGAATCCATTGCCTCCAGTCTGGCGCGCAGTCTCGTGTCAGGCAGCATGGCGACTGGATCGTAGCGGATCGGCTCCACCCAGCAGGTGATCCGCAGCCCCGCGTCGCCCAGCAACTTGCTGAGATCCTCAACGGTATAGGCCCGGTCGCGCGGGTTCAGCAGCAGGTCGTACAAGCCAGCATCGCCGCCGTTGATATGGTCGTCGAAGTTTCGGTTGCGTCCGCAGCCATTGGGTTTCCGGCAAGTGCTTCATCACCCGCCGGGCAATATCAAGCCGCTGTTGGGGCATCTCGTCCGGCGGCGCGAGGCGGCGCAGCACGTCCTGCATCATATAGACACCCGTCCGTCCATACGGCGCGTATGTCATCAACCCCATTCCGCCGCCGGGCGCCAGCACCGACAACAGCGCGCGCAGTCCCTCCGCCGGATCGGGCAGATGGTGCAGGACGCCGCAGCAATCGATGTAGTCGAACGGCCCAAGTCCCGATCCCGGCAGATCGAGCAATGACCGCTGCTCCCATTCGATATTGGTCAGCCGGCGGGCGTCCGCGCGCGCCCGTGCGATCGTCAGCGCCGCGGCGGACCGGTCGAGCCAGGTCACCGTCCCGGTTCGGCCTAGGCTGGTCATCTGCTGCGCCAGCATGATGGTCGCATCGCCCGTGCCGCCACCGGCGACTAGCGCATTCAAAGGACGGCTTGCCGGACGAGCCGCGCCGAAGATCCAATGGTCGATCTCCCGGATATGGCTGGGGCTGCCGACCACCATGCGTCTTGCCTCATCACGCGGGTCGCGCTTCGGATAGGGATAGGCTTCGTATTGCCCGGCAAGTCGCCGGTCTGTTGCGTCGGTCATGGCGGCGGAATAGACCGCCCGGATGGTTGAAGCCAGGGTCAGAGGGTATTTCGGCATCGGCGCCGAGGGTGTCTCCAAATCCGCCAACATCGGTGCGTTGCTTCGCACCGGGCACGCGTTCGGCGCATCGTTCTGTTTCACTATCGGAACCGGTTGGGATGCGCGCGCGGCCCGCACGGCGGATACCGCCGATACGCCCCTGCATGTGCCGATGTGGCGTTATCCAACCGTGGCCGACCTGTCTTTGCCGCGCGAGTGCGCCTTGGTCGGCATCGAGCTGCTGGACAACGCAATCGATCTGCCGTCCTTCCGTCATCCGCTGAATGCCGCCTACGTTTTGGGACCGGAGCGTGCCGGGTTGTCGGCTTCGTTGCAGGAGCGGTGCGCTCACATCATCCGCATTCCCACTCGATTCGCACTGAACCTGGCGGTGGCCGGGGCCTTGGTGTTGTACGACCGGCTGCTGCAGCACGGACGGTTTCCCGCCCGGCCCGTGGGTTCGGGAGGTCCCCTGCAGGCGCTGCCACCAACCGGCCATGGGGCGCCGCGATTCCGCAAGACAATACCGGACTGGCTGCGCCCGGTCGGATCTCACACGGACGCGGAGAAGCCATGAGCGCGGCGTGCTTGTTCCGCATACACGGCGGCCCTATTGCTGCGCGCATGAACATCCGATTCCCCTGTTTTCTGGCTATCGCGCTGCTGCTGGCCCTGCCTGCCGCCACCGCCGAAACAAAAAAGCCGGCGCCTCCCGCGCACGCTACGGCGGACGGTCCAAAATCCATCGGCAAGTTCGACGATTGGACGGCGGCGACCCATAAGGAGTCGGGACAAACCGTTTGTTACGCCTTCACCAGAGCACAAAGTTCGGCGCCCTCGTTGCCTGGGCGTGGGGGGGTAGTGCTGACAGTGACCGAGCGGCCAGCAGGGCGCGATGCTGTCGCGATCGAGGCGGGGCTCGCCTATGCGCCGAATGCGACCGTCACCGTGCAGGTCGATCAGGCCGGCTTGGAATTCTACACCTCAGGCCGGAATGCTTTCGCCCGCGACGGCAAGGCGGCCGTCACCGCGTTCGGTAAGGGCACACGAGCCATCGCTCGGTCCCCGGGCCCAAAGGAAGTGACCGATACGTTTCAGCCTGAAAGGTTTTGGCCAGGCGTATGCGGCGATCGTCAAGGCATGTCCCGCGAAGTGAGCGATCTTTCCGAAGTTGACCGCGCCCGCGTTCTGGCGAAGTCGGCGCTGTTCGACCCGCCTGAAGTCGTGCTGGCCGACGGGCGGCGCGATCTGGTCGGGATGGATCGTGCCGAATTGGCAGCCGAGATGGCGGCAATCGGCGAACCTCCGTTCCGCGTCAAGCAGTTGTGGCACTGGATCTACCATCAAGGTGCCACCGATTTCGCTCGGATGTCCTCGATCGCCAAGTCGTTGCAGATCAAATTGGCTGAGCGCTTCGTGATTGGCCGCCCGGAGGCGGCCGTGGTCCAGACGTCCGTGGATGAAACCCGCAAATGGTTGTTCCGATTCCGCGATGGGCAAGAAGCGGAGACGGTCTATATCCCCGACCCTGCCGAGGACCGCGGCGCCGTTTGTATTTCGTCACAGGTCGGCTGCACATTGTCTTGCCGGTTCTGCCATACGGGAACCCAGACGCTGGTGCGAAATTTGGGTGCGCCGGAGATCATCGGGCAGTTCATGGCGGCGCGGGATTCCTATGGCGAGTGGCCGTCGCCGAAAGGCGAGACTCCGCGACTGCTGTCGACCATCGTCCTGATGGGGATGGGCGAGCCGTTGTACAACTACATGAATGTCGCCAAGGCGATGAAGATCGCCATGGACGGCGAGGGGATCGGGCTGTCCCGCCGTCGGATCACGCTGTCCACTTCAGGCGTCGTGCCGATGATGGATCGGGCAGGCGCTGAATTGGGTGTGAACCTCGCCGTCTCACTGCACGCCGTCCGCGACGATCTGCGTGATGAACTGGTGCCGCTGAACCGGAAGTATCCAATAGCCGAGGTTCTTGCCGCGTGCCGGCGCTACCCGGGATCGTCCAACGCTCGGCGGATTACATTTGAGTATATCATGCTGAAGGGCGTGAACAACTCCGAGGCTGAGGCGCGGGAACTGGTGCGACTAATCGCGGGAATGCCCGCGAAGGTTAATCTCATCCCGTTCAATCCCTGGCCGGGGTCGCGGTTCGAGACGAGCGGGAAGGCGGCGCTGGACCGTTTCGCCGCGATCGTGAACGCTGCCGGGTTTGCTTCGCCGATCCGGACGCCACGAGGGCAAGATATCCTGGCGGCTTGCGGGCAGTTGCGCACAGAGAGCCGGCGGGAACAGCCCATTTTGCGCGCGTAAGGAGACGGGCCGTACGGCCCATCTCCCCCGTCAGCCTTCAGGCCGCCATCCGTTGATGCGCCGGAACTTCCAGCTTGAAAAACCGGGCAGCGTTGAGCCCCAGGATCTTCGCGCGCTGCGTATCGTTCAGATCAGGCATCGTCCGTTCGATCGCCTCCGCCGAGTGCGGCCACGTCCCCTCATGATGCGGATAGTCATTCGCCCATGCGAAGTTATCAATCAGCCCGAAACGTTCCGCCAGATACAGCCCGACCGGGTCCTCCTGGAACGTCGACAAGCCATGCGCGCGATAATAATCGCTTGGCAGGCCCTGCAACTTCGGCCGCACCCACATGTGGTGCTTGCGGTAAGCCTCATCCATCGCTTCCAGCAGCCAGGCGACCCAGCCGATCCCAGCCTCGATCGTCGCGAACCGCAGTCCCTTGAACCGCTCCAGCACACCCGACGCACACAAATTCGCTACCGGCTCGATCGTTGGAGCCAACGAGTGCGTGACATAGTTCACCACCGCTCCGCCGTTGCCCCGAGCCGCGCGCGGGTCGCGCCCAGTGGAAACATGGAACGTGATCGGCAGATCAGTTTCCTCGATCAGCCGCCACATCGGATCGAAATGCGGCAGGTTGTAGTTGACATGATCCACATCATGCCCACCCCAGATCGGCTTGCACGGCAGCGACAGCGCTCGAAATCCCATCTTGGCGACGCGCTCGATCTCCTTCATCGCGCCCTCAAGGTCGCCCGTCGCGATCGAGGCCACCGGCAACATCGCATCGGGATGCGGACCATACTGTTCCCACGCCCAGTCGTTCCACACCCGGCACTGCGCATTCGCAAACACCGGATCGGGCGTCGCCCACATCGCCAGACCTTTGTTGGGGAAAATGATCTCGACATCCACCCCGTCGGCGCGATTGTCGCGAATACGCTCCTGCACGTCCGCACCGGCCTTCGAGCGCACCCAGTCCTCACCCTCGAAGCTCATCACCCGCACGCGGTCAGGGCGATAGCCCTCGCAGTAGCGCCACTGCACGCCTTGGTCATCGGTGATGATGCGAGGCACACGCTCCCGATATTTCGGATCGATCCGCTTTTCCCAAAGATCCGGCGGCTCGTTCGCATGGCTGTCGGTGGACACCATGAAGTATTTCTTCGGGTCGCCAACTCGGGCGGTTCGTTCCCATCCGGAGTGGCCGGGCGTGTCCAGCCGCCATAGATTCGGGGCGTTGATGGGGATTTCGTTCATCGTCTGACTCCCTGAGTTGTAGGACGCGTTTACCGGAAAGTAGGACAACCGTACCAGGGAGTAGGCGGGAGGGGAAGTGCGCGCCTCGCATCCCCTCAGACCTAGGGAAAGTACGCGTCTTGCGTCCCCTCAACCATCGTGCGATCCCAACACGCGATTAGATCGGAAAACACAACCATCCGGGAAATCTCGACAAGGAGGATACAATCATGCAGCGCGAAGTTTATATTGTCTCCGGCGTCCGCACGCCAATCGGCGACTTCGGCGGCAGCCTGAAGGACATCCCGCCGACCGAACTCGGTGCCCAAGTCGCGCGGGAGGCGCTTTCCCGCGCCAATGTATCCGGGAACGATGTGCAGCACGTCGTGTTCGGCAACGTCGTCCATACCGAGGCCAAGGACATGTATTTGTCCCGCGTTGCCGCGATAAACGCCGGCATCACCAAGGACGCGCCCGCCCTGACACTGAACCGCCTCTGCGGGTCCGGCCTGCAAGCCATCGTCTCCGCCGCCCAGTCAGTGACGCTCGGGGACGCCGACATCGCCGTTGCCGGCGGTGCCGAGAGCATGAGCCGAGCGGGCTATCTGTCGACCGGAATGCGCTGGGGCGCGCGCATGGGCGACACTGCGATGATCGACATGATGACCGCCGCGCTGCACGACCCGTTCGACAACGTGCACATGGGCATCACCGCTGAGAATCTGGCCGAATCTCATCAGGTCACCCGCGGTCAGCAGGATGAATTAGCAATTACCTCGCACCAGCGCGCCGCGAAGGCGATCAAGGAGGGGCGCTTCAAGAGCCAGATCATGCCCATCACGTTAAAGTCGCGCAAAGGCGAAACGATCTTCGACACGGACGAACATGTCCGCGGCAACACAAAGCCCGAGGACCTGGCCAAGCTACGGGCTGTGTTCAAGAAAGACGGCACGGTCACTGCAGGCAACGCCTCGGGCATCAACGATGCCGCCGCCGCCGTGGTGCTGATGGACGGCGACACCCTGAAAAAGCGCGGTGCTAAGCCGCTGGGCCGGCTGGTGGCCTATGGGCACGCCGGTGTTGACTACCATATCATGGGCATCGGTCCGGTGCCCGCAACGCGAGCGGCTCTAAAAAACGCAGGGCTATCGCTTGATCAAATGGATGTGATCGAGGCCAACGAGGCTTTCGCCGCGCAGGCCTGCGCCGTTGCCAAGGATCTCGGGCTCGACCCGGAGAAGACCAACCCGAACGGCTCCGGTATTTCGCTTGGCCATCCGATCGGCGCGACCGGCGTGATCCTGACCGTTAAAGCGCTCTACGAGCTTGAGCGGATCGACGGTCGTTATGCGCTAGTGACGATGTGCATCGGCGGCGGGCAAGGGATCGCGGCGATCTACGAACGGGTGCACTGACAGATCGACACTGCAAACCCTCCGGCGTCGATGACCGGTGTGGGCTATGATTAAGCAGTGAATGCCAAATCCCGGACGCGGCAGACGATCGCCGCGTCCGGGATTGCTTGCAACGCCCTCCGAGGCGACCGTCAGAAGAAAGCCATAGTCCGCACCTCGATGCTTTCGCGCCGCGGGGCGTTCGGCGGGGTAGTCGGATCCTCGAACGCGGAGTGGCCGACGAAGCGGGAGCGACCGTCCGTTTTCGAATCATAAGTCTTCAGCAGCAGCGCCTGATCCGCCCGCATCTGCGGGAAATACACCCAACGATGCGATGGCGAATACCGCATGACGTAAATCTCGCCCGTGCGCTCGCGATACTTTAGTTCCATGCGCAACATATCGCCTTCGTTCTGGCTGGTGGCGTCGCACATCGCCAGCGGCAACTCCTCGACCACGTCGTACAGCGATTTCCAGACGTTGTAGAACGCCACACGGCGTTGCAGCAGCATATCGGCCTCGTCCGGCAGCAGGTCACGCACCCGCTGCGGGCCGGAGGCAACAGTATAGTCGCTATGAACGAGCAGAACCGCCGGCCGGTTCACCGTCGTCTGCTGATTGAGATCCGCCGGCAGCCGCTTGCGCAGAGTGTGGTCGAAGATTACCACCCGCTTCGCCCCCGTGTTGCGCTTCACGAAGTCCACAACTTGCGGATAGAAAGTTTCCTTGACCGCAGCCTCGTCGTCGTACCCGGAGAACGCAGCCGGGAACGGCCTCAGTACAAACCCCTCCCGATCGGCATCGAACTGCTCGACGCGCGGCCAGCCGTTGACGATCTCCATCTCGTGGGGATCGGTGCCCGGCGGGTTGGGCTTCACCGACTCCTCCGGCTCATAAAAGTAGTAGTCCGGTGGGATGCCGTTATCGACCGAATAGTTGAGCGAAGCTCGCACCGCGTCCTGCATCATTCCCTCTCCTTCAGGCCACCTTGCGTTCGCGCGTGAAGCCTTCGCCGACGAACGAGCGATCCCAGCACGGTAGCTTCTCGACCTCGTCAACCATCCATCGGCGCAAATTGGGATGTGGGCCGAGCGGCAGCTTCTGGTAGGGGTGCAAGTGCGGCGGCGCGGCCAAAGCGATGTCCGCGATTGTCGGATTCGGACCGGCGATCCAACGGCTCTTAGCCAACCGCGCGTCAAGGATGCCGGCAAGCTTGTGGAACGTCTCGTCCTGAGCTTCCACCACGGCCATGTCGGCCTCCGCCTGCATGAGCGGCTTCACGCAGTGCTCCACCAGGTAAACGTAACAGCTCTGAAACCAGTGCGCCGCCTCCCAGAACAGCCAGCGATTGATGTCGGCGCGTGTTTGCAAATCAGTTGGATAGCAGGTGGTCGCGCCGTGCTTGTCTGCGACGTACTGCAGGATCGCATTCGACTCCCAAAGTACAAACTCGCCATCCACCAGTGTCGGCAACGAAGCGTTCGGGTTCAGCGCCATGTATTCGGGCGACCGCTGCTGAGACGTGAAGTAGTCGACGTGGACCAACTCGTATTCCGCGCCGATAAGGTCTAGTCCCGCAACGACCTTGCGGCAATTCACGGTGATTGGGTCGGCATACAGCTTCATCAAGGCGCCCTCCTGTTTGGTTTCTGACCGGGACACATTGCCGAAGCACTTGCACCGGGCGGCTGAATGGGTCAGCCGCTGCCTGCTTTCCTAGACGAGACGATGCCGTCCTTCAACGTCATATCTGGTGAGGCAATGCTCGCTCGAACTACCGCGCCTTCACCCAAGCCTCGTAGCGGGCCTTGTTCTCCGCGTTCGGCGGATACAGCCCGGGCAGCGGCGCGCCGTCGTTCACCTGGGTCATGATCCACTCTTCCATCCGCTCCTGATCGGCAGCGACCGCGGCCACGTCCGCCACCAGCTTCTGCGGGATCACGACTGCGCCATCGTCATCGACCATGATGACGTCGTCAGGAAACACCGCGACGCCACCGCACCCGATCGGCTCTTGCCAGTTCACGAATGTCAGTCCGGCTACGGAAGCGGGGGCCGCCGCGCCCTGGCACCACACCGGCAGGCCGGTACCCAGGACGCCCGCGAGGTCGCGGACTACCCCATCGGTGACCAGACCCGCGACTCCCTTCTTCGCCATCCGGGCACACAGGATATCGCCGAAGATCCCGGCGTCGGTGACCCCCATCGCATCAACGACAGTGATACAGCCGTCCGGCATCGCCTCGATCGCGGCCCGTGTGGAGATGGGGGATGACCAGGACTCCGGCGTAGCCAGATCCTCGCGCGCCGGAACGAAGCGCAGAGTGAACGCGTGCCCAATGAGACGCGGCTGGCCGGCCCGGATCGGCCTTGTGCCGCGCATCCAGACGTTTCGGAGGCCCTTTTTCAGCAGAACCGTTGTGATGGTGGCTGTGGAAACCCCGGAAAGGGCGGCGAGAATGGCAGGGTCGATGGTCATGGCGGGTTCGATCTCCTGTTGCGCAATAGGCTATTGGCACGCCATCCGAGATTCCGCGCAAGACACCCGCGTTCTATTGCTCCTTTATCGTTTAACGTTAGTCGCGCCGGCAATCACCGGCCGATAGCTGTCGCCACAATTACAAGCTATCCGCAAGGGACCGGGCATGGTCCGACAGCTTGCCGAGTGCCTTGTGCAACGAGCGCCACTCCGACGCGCTCAGGCCAGCCATTAGGGTATCTTCGATTTCCTTACCCGCCGGCGCAAAGTCCGCATAGAGGGCCAAACCTCGTCGAGACAGCCTCAGCAGGCGCCCGCGGCCGTCAGCCGGATCCTGGCTCTGTCGCAGCAACCCTGCCGACACCAGGCTTGCTGACGCCCGGCTGACTTTTACTTTGTCCATCGCGGTCAGCTCCCCGACGGCGGTTGGGGACAGGACGCCGAACCGGCCGACCGCCGCGAGCAACCGCCACTCCGCCGTGACGAGGCCTGATTTCGCGAGATGATGGCGAGCGACAAACCGCGATACCGAATCCGCGGCGACCGAGAGGCGAAACGGCAAGAAATCCTCAAGACGTAACACTGGGGCGTGCGCATTCGCGTCTGCCTCTACGGGTCTTTTTTTCACTTGTGACTACCCCACTTCGTTGGACGCTCGGATCCCTCACGGTCGCATGTCAGGAGTTCGTCTGTTGAATTTTGGCTCGAGAGGCTAGCGAGATTTAGTTGGTAAAGCAGTATCGGTCTTATGCAACCAAAAGTAGCTGAAACCGTAGAGCGCTTCATTTTAACGAGCGAGGAATGAAGATATACAACTAATCGAGGCACATACTAATGTAACCGAGGTACCACTATAACCCAAATCCTAAAACGAAAGGCGGTATATCGCAACCGTTTGCGTGAACTATCAAGTTGCAAAACCGAGCAACTGCAGCCCGACTTTCAAAGTTCCGCGGATCGCTCGTCATCGGACAAGGTCATATCATCAGAGACCAATTCGCTCGATCAGCGCCCATTCGTGGAGGACAAAACATGGATTCAAATAAAACAATCCGGCCAGGCGAAATTCTGGCCGTTTTGCCAGATCAGTTGGACGCCGGGGTCTACTTTGTTGGCCGAATCCGAACGCCCTGGGCAACGCGAGACATCTGTCCAAGGCGCGGCGATCCATCTGGGCCGGAATGCCGGATCGAACTCGATCCGCGGTGGGAACGGGCCCTGGAAGGCCTCGCAGCTTATCCTCGCATCGAGGTCCTGTATTGGATGCATCAAGCACGACGTGACTTGCTCATTCAGGTGCCAAGGGTGTCCGGCAAGCCACGCGGCACATTCGCGCTGAGATCTCCCGTACAGACCGAATTCGATTGCGTCTTCGGTTGTCGATCTCGTGTCGATGGCGAGGAATATCGTCATTGTCCGCGGTCTGGATTGCTTGGACGGCACGCCGCTGATCGACCTTAAGCCGGCACGTGATAACCCCGCGAGCGAAAATCGTGGAAGATCGAATGAACGCGGATCATAGGATGCCGCCAAGTGTCCACCGACGAGCTGGTCGCGACCCCGACCGGTCGACGACTGGAGACCACCATCGGGAGCGGACTCGAAATTCCGCGGTCTCTGTAGCGCGCGATCCGTGCTTGCCTGCCGCCGCCGCCGCCGCTATACCCCGCCCCTGTCTGCGAGACCGGGCCTGAAAGGGCATGCCCGGCCGCGACTGCTTGCCGTTTGACCCCAATCCGAAGGGGCAAGCCGAACAGAAGGAGATCAAAATGCCCAAAATGAAGACCAAGTCGTCGGTCAAAAAGCGGTTCAAGATCACCGCGACCGGCAAGGTCCTGGCGGGACCCGGCTATAAGCGCCATGGCCTGAGCGCTCGCAGCCAGAAGGCCAAGCGAACCAATCGCGGCAGCCAAGTCCTGACCCATGCTGACGGGATCACCGTCAAGCAGTGGGCGCCCTACGGCATCGCATAAGGGAGGGCAGGCAGCATGGCACGCGTAAAACGGGGCACCACCACTCACGCCCGCCACAAGAAGGTCCTGGAGCAATCCAAGGGCTTCGTCGGCCGGTCGTCCACGAATTACCGCATCGCGCGGGAGCGGCTCGAGAAGTCGCTGCAGTACGCCTACCGCGACCGCCGCGTCAAAAAGCGGGAGTTCCGCGGGCTGTGGATTCAGCGAATCAACGCCGCCGTCCGTGAGCACGGTCTGACCTACAGCCGATTTATCGACGGCCTGAAAAAGGCCGGGATCGAGATGGACCGCAAGGTGCTCGCCGCCATCGCCTACGACGATGCGGCCTCGTTCGCGGCGATCGTTCAGAAGGCTCAGGCTGCCCTGGCCTAGTATCTGATCGCAAAGAAACGCGGCAACGGCCGCCGTCGGCGCGTGAATCGGATACGTCCGGCCTAGCGCCGGTTCCCAACGGAACCGCGATCAAGGAAAAGGGGCCGCCTGAACAGGGCGGCCCTTTCCGTGTCCGGAACTCAACGATGAACGACGACCTCGAAGCCCTGAAGATCTCCACCGATGCCGCGCTGGCCGCCGCAACCGACCTGCGCGCCTGGGACGCAGTCCGTATCGCCGTGCTCGGCCGCAACGGCACCCTGACCGGTATGCTGCGCGACCTTGGCAAAACGCCCCCCGAACAGCGCAAGGACCGAGGGGCGGCTTTGAACCGTTTGAAGGACGCGCTGACGTCGGCGATCGAGGGCCGGAAGATCACGCTTGAGGACTCCGCACTGGACGCACGCGTGCTGTCGGAGCGGATCGATCCCACCCTGCCGCCGCGTCCCAGGGACAACGGGCTGATCCACCCGATTTCCCGCACCATGGAGGAAATCGCCGCGATCTTCGGCGCCATGGGCTGCAGCGTTGTCGATGGGCCCGACGTTGAGACCGACTGGTTCAATTTCGGCGCGTTGAATATCCCCGCGCATCATCCTGCCCGGGCGGACCACGACACATTCTATCTGCCCCCAGGCCGGGGCAGCAACACGCCGCTGGTGCTCCGAACGCACACCTCCCCAGGGCAGATTCGCACGATGCTGGCGCAGGAGCCGCCGATCCGGGTCATCGTCACCGGCCGTACTTATCGCGCGGACCACGACGCCACCCACTCGCCGATGTTTCATCAGTGCGAGGGGTTGGTGATCGATCGCGATATAACGCTCGGCCACCTGAAAGGCTGCCTGATCGACTTTCTCCGCACCTTCTTCGCGATCTCGAATCTGCCGGTCCGCTTCCGCTCGTCCTATTTTCCGTTCACCGAACCTTCGATGGAGGTGGATATCGGCTGGAACCGCAAGACAGGTGAACTCGGCCACGGCGGCGACTGGCTGGAAATCCTCGGCAGCGGGATGGTGCATCCGCGCGTCCTGGCGAATTGCGGCATCGACCCTCGCGAGTGGCAAGGTTTCGCCTTTGGCATGGGGGTGGAGCGCGTGACCATGCTGAAGCACGGCATGGCCGATCTGCGGCCGTTCTTCGATTCCGACTTGCGCTGGCTGCGGCACTACGGGTTCACCCCACTGGCCCCGACCATGCTGCACGAGGGGGTCTGAGAATGGCACCGTCGATCCTCGCTGCCATTGCCGAGCGCCCGTCCCGTAGTGTGATCCGCGCAGGGTCACGCCCGATGCACGTGAAGCCCGCAGCGGCGACAACGCTCGAGGCTCCCGAAAGATGAAATTCACCCTCTCCTGGCTGAAGTCGCACCTGCGAACGGACGCCTCGCTGGAACAGATCACCGACACGCTGACGCAGATCGGCCTTGAACTGGAAGGTGTGGAGAACCGAGGCGCACCGCTCGCCTCCTTCCGGATCGCACACGTCATCGAAGCGGTGCAGCACCCGAACGCCGACCGCCTGCGCGTTTGCAAAGTCGATACCGGTGACGGCGAAGGCATCCTGTCAGTCGTCTGTGGCGCCCCCAACGCTCACACCGGCATGAAGGCGGTCTTTGCCGCACCAGGGGCATACATCCCGGGCAGCGGGATCACCTTGAAAATCGGTGAAATCCGCGGCGTGCAAAGCGCCGGAATGCTCCTGTCCGCCCGCGAGATGGGCCTCGGCGACGACCACTCCGGCATCATCGAACTGCCGCACGACGCGCCGGTCGGCATGTCCTACCCTGCCTATGCAGGCTTGGACGATCCGGTCATCGAGATCGGCGTCACTCCGAACCGGGGCGACTGCTTCTCCGTCCGGGGCATCGCGCGGGACCTCGCGGCGGCCGGTCTAGGGACCCTTAAGCCTTTCGCGCCCGCCACCATCCCGCCACTGTTTGATGGCGGCCCGCGATGGCAGATCGCATTTCCCGAAGCCTGTCCCTGGATCATTGGCCGCACCATTCGAGGCCTGAAGAACTCCCCTAGTCCAAAATGGCTGCAGGACCGGCTGACCTTCATCGGACTGCGACCGATCAACGCGCTCGTCGACATCACCAATTTCTTCACGTTCGACCTCGGCCGGCCGCTGCACGTCTTCGACGCGGCAAAGCTGTCTGGCGACACCTTGATCCTGCGGCATGGCGCCGGCGAAACGATGCGAGCGCTGAACGGCAAGGATTACGTCGTCGATCGCGAAGATTGCGCAATCTGCGACGCCGCCGGCGTGCAGTCGATCGCCGGCGTAATCGGAGGCGAGGCCACCGGCTGCGACGAAACCACGACATCCGTTTTCGTCGAATGCGCGTTATTCGATCCGATCCGCATCGCGCTCACCGGCCGGCGCCACCAGATCATCTCCGACGCCCGCCAGCGGTTCGAGCGCGGTCTCGATCCTGCGCTGATGCCGAGTGCAATCGAGGCAGCGACCGCCATGATCCTGGAATTGTGCGGCGGCGAACCCGGCACCGTCACGATGGCCGGTGCCGAACCGGCCTGGCAGCGTGACGCCACGATGCGCTTCGCCCGCATCGCCAGCCTGGGCGGTTCCGATATTCCAGCGGAGGAAGCTGTGGCGTCGCTGGAACGCCTGGGCTTCACGGTCCGCTGCCGCGATGCCGGCCAGGTGACCGTCGCCGTGCCATCCTGGCGCAACGACATCGCCGCGCCGATCACCCTCGATCAGTCGCCGACACTCGATCCGATAAAAGCCGCGAAAGCCGCGGAAGGCTGCGTCGCGGTCGAGGCGGAGAACGACCTGATCGAGGAAGTCCTGCGTCTACGTGGCCTGGACGCCGTTCCCCCCGTCTCCCTGCCGCGCGAGAGCCCGGTGCCGCAACCAACGCTGACCGCCCGGCAGCAACGCACCGCGCTCGCCCGCCGCGCCCTCGCAACCGCCGGCCTGATGGAGTGCGTCACATTCAGCTTCATGGCTCGGTCTGACGCCGAACGGTTCGGCGATACCCCCGACGCGCTGCGTTTGAGTAACCCGATCGCCACCGACCTCGACCAATTGCGCCCAACCCCACTGGCGACACTGGCCATGGCGGCGAAGCGCAACGCGGCGCGCGGCTACCCAGACGTGGCGTTGTTCGAGATCGGACCGGCTTTCGCCACCGATGCTCCGGACGGGCAGAAGCTGGTCGCCGCCGGCCTGCGTGCGGGACAGATGCCGCGCAACTGGCTGGCGCCGCAGCGTCCGGTCGATGTCATGGATGCCAAAGGTGATCTCTGGGCGCTGCTGGCCGCGGTCGGCGTGCCGTTGGAGGCGTTACAGGTCACCGCCGAGGCACCTGCTTTCCTCCATCCCGGCCGATCTGGATTAGTCCGGCAGGGACCGAAAACCGTCATGGGGCAGTTCGGCGAAATCCACCCACGGCTGCTAGCGGCGCTGGATCTGCAAGGACCCATGGTGGTGTTCGAACTGAACCTGGACGCAGTCTCGGATCCAAAGCGGCGTAAAAAGTCGCCACCCGATCTGCCCGCGTTCCAGCCGGTGCGGCGCGATTTTGCCTTCATTGTGGATAACGCAGTGTCCGCCGACAGTGTACTGCGTGCCGCCCGCGGAGCGGAGCGGCAGCTGATCACCGGCGTGACGTTGTTCGACCTGTATGACGGCGACAGGATGGCAGACGGGAAGAAGTCACTGGGTGTCGAAGTCACTTTCCAGCCGCGCGACCGGACTCTGACCGACCCGGAGATCGAGGCCGCCTGTCAGAAAGTCATCGCGGCGGTGGCGAAGGCTACAGGGGCGACGCTACGGTAGGGTCTGCGTTGCCTTCGGCTGACATTGCCGGGACCACCGCGGCGCACCATACTGACGCGTATGCAGAGCTCCGTGACCGTGACATTGAACGGTGAAAGCCGGGTTTTCGAGGCGCCAGCCGCCGCCTTCTCCGTCTCGGCATTGCTGGCTGCGCTGGGACTGGAGACCAAGAAGGTCGCGGTGGAGCGAAACGAAGAGATCGTCCCGCGCTCGCGCTACGCCGAAACCTGGCTGGCAAGCGGCGACTCGCTGGAGATCGTGCATTTCATCGGTGGAGGCTGAGTATGGACGTTGCAATCGCGACGGACGACACCTGGACGGTGGCGGGACGCACGTTTTCGTCGCGGCTGATCGTCGGCACCGGCCGCTACAAGGATCTGGAGGAAACCGGGCGGGCGATCGAGGCCAGCGGCGCGGAGATCGTCACCGTGGCGGTGCGGCGGGTAAACCTGTCGGATACCGGCGCGCCGATGCTGCAGGACTACGTCGATCCGAAAAGATATACCTATTTGCCCAACACCGCTGGCTGCTTCACCGCCAAGGACGCGGTCCGCACACTGCGGCTGGCTCGGGAAGCCGGCGGCTGGAACCTGGTGAAGCTGGAAGTGCTTGGGCCGCCGCCACTGCTGTATCCTGATATGCCGGGCACCTTCGAGGCCGCCGAAGCGCTGATCAAGGATGGGTTCGAGGTGATGGTCTACTGCGCCGACGATCCTCTGGCGGCGAAGCGGCTGCAGGACATGGGCTGCGTGGCGATCATGCCGCTGGGCGCGCCGATCGGATCGGGGCTGGGCATCCAGAACCCGGCGATGATCTCCATGATGATGGAGCACGTGACGGTGCCGTTCCTTGTGGATGCCGGCGTGGGCACCGCGTCGGACGCTGCGATCGCGATGGAGCTGGGCTGCGATGCCGTGCTGTTGAACTCAGCGATCGCGCACGCCAAGGACCCCATGCTGATGGCGCGCGCGATGAAGGCGGCAATCGAAGCGGGACGGTTGGCCTATCGCGCCGGTCGTATGCCGCGCCGGATGGGTGCGGACCCGTCCAGCCCGCTGACCGGGCTGATCCGATAGACTGGCAGCTTTCGATCCGCACGCGATTTAGGTGAGGTTGGTGCGGCGGTCTGGCTGGCCTTGGCTACGATGCTTCCGGTCTGCTTCCGGCTATACCCATCCGGCCGTTCCAGCCATTATCCGGCAACGCAATCCACAGGATCGTGTGGCGCGTATCAAATTACCTGATATTCGCCCCCGCTAGGACCGGCGATCGCCGCCGATCGGTCAAATGCCCGCCGCACCGAGTTGAGGAATCGTGCCAGCAGAAACGACCCAAGAGCCCGCAGTCCCCGCCGAACGCCCCTGGCGCACCTTGCTCGGACGAACCTTCCTGGCGAGCACCACCGACCGGGTCTCCCTCGCCGCCGCCGGCTGCGCCTTCTATGCCACCTTGGCGCTCTTCCCGGCGATCAGCATGCTGATCTCGGTCGGCGGAATGGTCCTGGATCCGACCACCGCTGAGCAGCAACTGAGCGTGCTGTCCGGGCTGCTGCCAGCGCCCGCCGCCGGTCTGATCGAGGACCGGGCGCGCCAACTTGCCGCACAAGGCAGCGCCAGCCTCAGCCTCCACCTTCTCGTCAGTTTCCTGCTGACATTCTGGAGCAGCTCGACGGGCGCCAAGTCCGTGCTGTCCGCCATTAACGTCGCCTACGACGTCACCGAGCAGCGGCCATACCTGCTATTTCAGGTTATCGGACTGGCCATGACACTGGCCGCGGTGCTGTGTGCGATCGTGGCGATCTGTGTTTTGCTGCTGTTGTCTCCGGCGATCGATTTCCTCGGACTTTCGCGCCATGGCGGCGCCCTGATCAACACCGCCGGGGTAGCGATGATGATCGGCTTCTTCTTCATCTCGATTGCGCTGCTCTATCGCTTCGGCCCCTGTCGGGCCTCGCCTCGCAAGCCACGGATCAAGCCGGGAGCGGCGCTCGCCACGGTGCTGTGGCTGATTGTGTCGGAGCTGCTGTCGCTCTACGTGTCGCGCATCGCCGCGTTCGGTGCGACATACGGGTCACTCGCAGCCGCCGTCGGTGTGATGCTGTGGTTCTATATCTCGGCTTATGCGGTGCTGCTGGGTGCGGAACTCAATGCCCAACTGGAAGAGATAGATGAGGAGAAAGTGGCCGCAAGAAATTGACCTCGAAACGCGGATGGAACGCAGATATGTGTCATCCAAGACCGTTCAGAGCAACACCGGGTGTGTTACGCCAGCAATTCCGACCCGGGAGACGCCCCGCGCCGCTTCGCCTGGGCCGCCATCCGTACCGAGGCATTTGCCGCGCCGTATTGCTGGTAGTCGCCGATCCGTTGCACGATTTCGAAAAAAAACCGGTCATCGAACGGATCAGTGTAGGCATGCAGGAATTCGCCACCGTCGTCGCGGTCGTAGAGGATATTGTGGGCGCGCAACATCTCCAATCGGGCAGGCTCCAAGCCCCACCGCGCTTCGATATCCTCATAATAATTGCTGGGGATGGGCAACAATTGAGCACCCCGCGCGGCGACCTGGCCTATGGCCTGTTGGATGTCGGTGGTGGCCATGGCGATATGTTGCACGCCGGCGCCGGACAACGTGGTCAGGAAGCGGCCCGTGGTCGTCTCTCGGCTTTCCGATATATTCAGCGGCAACCTGATCGTGCGTTCCGCGCTCGCCATCGTTCGGCTTTGGATCAGCCCCATCGTGTCGGGGATTTCCCACAGTTGTTCGGGCGTGAAGCCGAACAGCGCGCGGTAGAATAGTACGAAGTTGTCCATCCGGCCCATCGGCAGCGCCTGAGCGACATGATCAACGATCGATCAGTAAGGACTCCGGCAGCTGCTTCAGGAAATAGCTTGAAATCCGCAGTCGTAGATCGTACCGCCGTCCGACGCGGGTTCCACCAGATACAGCAGCGTGCCGTCCGGTGCGCGCACCGCCGGGATCTGTCGTTCACCGGGCCCGACGCGTTCCTGCCACGGCGGGCATAGCAGCGCCTCCGCCCGGGCTACCGCCTGTCGCGCGTCATCCACCCGAAACGCCATGGCGCAGACCGATGGGCCGTGGAACTGGAAATGTTCGGCAGCGGCGCTGTCCTGCTCACTGTTCAGGATCATGTTGATCCGGCCCTGGCGGAACAGGTCGACCGATTTGGACCGGTGGCGGCCGGCATAATGAAATCCCAGGCCGCGCAGAGTCTCGCCCAGTCGGCGGCCTGATTGCTCGTCAACTGCGAATTCCAGGAACTCCACGCCATCGAACATGGGGATCGGAGGCAGGGCGGTCGCGCCGGCCTCGGCTTCGACCAGCAGCAGCGACCGCAGGCCATCGCGGGCCATCAGCCTGGCGGGCGCGGAGCGGAATTCGTCGTTGAAGATTTCCAGCGAGAGCGGCCCCCGATAGCCCGCGCCGATCAGGTCGCGCGACGAAGGCGGCAACCGGCAACTGGCCCTGGCCGGGGAAGTTCCGGAAATGACGGCTCCAGGACAGCACGTCCATCGACAGCTTTGGAGCATCGGCAAGCTGGGCGAAAAAGATCTTTTCCGACCGGAACCTCGGGCAGTCCGGACAGGTCGTCGCCAACCGCCAGGGTGTGGAAGCTATCGACGATCAGACCCAGCGCCGGATGGTCGGCTGCGTTAACGATCTTCCAGGCGTGATGCCATTTGTTGATGTTGCGGCCCCAGGCCAAAGCCTCGAACCCGACGCGCAGGCCACGCTTGTCCGCGCGTTCGGCCATTTCCGCCAGGTCGGCGGTGGCGCGCGCATCGTCGTCGATCGAGGCTGGGGACACGTTGCTGCACACCAGCAGCAACTCGGTGCCGAGCTGCTGCATCACGTCGAACTTGCGTTCGGCCCGGTCCATGTTGCGGGCACGCTGTGGCTCCGGCATCGACTTCGAAATCGCGGAACGGCTGGAAACAGGTGATGGTCAGGCCGAGGCTTTCGGCGAGGTAGCGGATGTCCGCCGGCGAGCCGTCAAACGTCAGCAGGTCATTTTCGAAGATCTCCACCCCGTCGAAGCCGATCGCGGCGGCGGCTTCCATTTTTTCCGCGAGGGTGCCGCTGAGGGAGACGGTTGCGATCGACTTTGGCAAGCGGGGCGGATAAGTCGCATCAGATCTCCATGAATACCGTCTCGTTGTCACCCTGCAGCCGGATATCCAGATGCCAGGTATCGGATGAAACCTTCCGTGCGATCAGGGTGCGGCGGCGGCCCGCGTCTTCGATCAGCGAGAGGACGGGGTCGGTTTCGTTCAGTGGTTCGTCCTGGAAATACAGCCGTGTGGTCAAGGCCTTCAGCAAGCCGCGGGCAAAGATCGAGATCGCCACGTGCGGCGCCTGTTGCGCGTTCCCAATGCCGGCGACCGGACCTGGCTTCAGGGTGCTGAAGCGGAACGAACCGACTGGCGTCGGTGCGGCAGCGCCCAAAGGCGGGAAATGTATCAGACGCGCTCGGGGCTGGTCTGCCAGATCTCGACCGCGGCATCGACAACCGGCTTACCCGCTGCCATCGATAAATCGATCCGGTCAGCACGATCTGTTCGCCGCCGCGCGCCGAAGCGCGTGAGGTCGGACCAGCTGGGATCCTCGATAAGATGCCAGTAGGGACCGATCGTCTGGTTGGCGGTCGCGACTGGCATATCAGCGGTTCTCGATTGGGGTGGCTTCGCGGCCCCGCAGCACGAAATCGAAACGATAGCCCAGCGCCCATTCCGGTGAGGTGATGTCGATATCGAACCGCGCGACCAATCGCTCCCGCGCACCCTGGTCAGGAACGGAGAGGTATACCGGGTCCAGCGCCAGCAACGGGTCGCCGGGGAAATACATCTGGGTGATGACGCGCTGTGCGAAGCCGGTGCCGAACAGCGAGTAATGGATATGGTTCGGCCGCCACGCGTTGTGGTGGTTGCGCCACGGATAAGCGCCGGGCTTGATCGTCGTGAACTGGTACCAGCCATCCGCATCGGAAAACACGCGCCCGCCGCCGTGGAAATTGGGGTCCAACGGCGCGTCGTGTTGGTCCCCCGGATGGTCGTAACGGCCGCCGGCGTTGGCCTGCCAGATCTCGATCATGGTGTCCGGGACTGGCCGGTCATTCTCATCCACCACGCGGCCGCGGACGATGATGCGCTCGCCTTGCGCCTGCTTGCCGTTGGCCACCGACAAGTCGGGCGTTGCGTCAAAACGGGCGGCGGCGAAATGCGGGCCCGTGGTCTCGGTCACCGTTTGGGGGATGCGCAGCGGCGGCTGCGTCGGATGGCGCAGATGCGTGCTGCCATAGGACGGCGTGTCGTTGGCCGGCTGGCTGCCCACCACGATCGGGCGAAACGGCGTGGCTTCGGCGGTCATGCTCCGTCTCCTGCTCCCCTTGCGCATTCGTCGGCGGCCCACCGGCTCCTAGAACAGCGCCTAACGCTTTCCAGTCCGAACACCCGCATTATCCTACCATTGCCGGGTGGGAGGCAATCCGGGGTCGGCTCCGCGGAACGACGCCTGTAGCGACGAAGAGCGCGTCGGCTCGGCCCGCGTGCTCTTTACTCGTTTCTTACGCTCGGGATAAGGTGCGTCCATGTAGCGGCCCGAAACCGACGCACAACGTGCGGTGGCTCGCTACGCACCGGAGGAAATGCACATGCGATTCGATCAAAGGCGTTTGGCGACGTTGCTAGCGTTGGGGACGGCCTTGGTCGCCGGTCCGGCGTTCGCGCAGACCGCGCAGGAACTCGAAGCAACCAATCCAAACCCGAATGACTGGCTGAGCTATCACGGCACATACAAGGGGTACGATTACAGCGGCCTCGACCAGATCACTGCCGACAACGTGAAAGATCTGCAGGTCGCCTGGATGCACTTCCCGGGAAAAACCATCCGCGGCATCGAGTCGATGCCGTTGGCCAAGGACGGCGTCCTATACTATTCGGGCTCCTTTAGCCGGGTATTCGCGCTCGACGGTGCCACCGGCAAGGTGCTGTGGACGTACTTTCCCGAACTCGACGACCAGTTGGTCGCTCGGCAGACCCACTCGCCATATAACCGCGGCATGGCCATGGGCGACGGCAAGCTTTACGTCGGCACGGTCGACGGGCGGCTGATCGCGATCGACACCAAGACCGGCAAGCCGGCCTGGGATACCAAACTGATCGACTCCGAAAAGCTGACTGTCGGCTTCACCGGGGCGCCGATCTTCGCGCGCGGCACGGTCGTGATCGGCGCGCAAGGCGGCGAATGGCCATATCGCGGCCCGCTCTTCGCCGTCGACGCGGCGACCGGCAAGAAGAAGTGGGAATTCGATACATCGGGCGGCACGCCCGAGGCGATGAAAACCTGGGGCAACGACACCTGGCGAGTTGGCGGCGGCGGCGGCTGGATGCCCGGAACCTACGATCCGCAAACCAACGCGGTGTGGTGGGGCGTCGCCAATCCTGATCCTCTCTATGACTGGGCCGGCTCAGACTGGAAGAACACCGGCGCGCGGCCAGGCGATAACCTATATACCAGCTCGATTGTCGCGATCGATCTCGACACCGGCAAACTCAAATTCTACCATCAGGAACTGCCGCACGATAACTGGGACTTTGACAGTGCGATCGGTGAGTTCGTGCAGATCGATCGCGACGGCAAGCAACTGATGGTGCATCCTAACAAGAGCGGCTACATCTTCGTCTATGACCGCTCCAACGCGAAGATGGAAAACGTCTGGAACCTGGTTAAGGCCTCCAACTTCGTGAAGAGCATCGACCCGAAGACCGGCGAATTGATCGGGCGGCGTGATTTCTCGCCGGGCAAGCTTGAGGGCGAGCCGCTGTGTCCGGCGATCAGCCGGCGGCGTGAGTTGGAACAGCGGCGCATATAGCCCGAAGACCGAGCTTATTACAAGGTCGGCAACGAGTGGTGCATAACGCTCGACGTCAAGAAGACGACGCCGGTAACCGAGCCGCAGGTGCAGTTGAACATCGGCGCGGAATTCAAGTTCGTTCCGCCGCCGGGCGGCGATTACAGCGGTCATCTGGATGCGCGCGATCCCGTAACCGGCGCTCTCAAGTGGCAGGTGAGCTTCCGTGAACCGCCGCTGGCGAGCGTGCTGGCCACCGCCGGCAACCTCGTGTTCCTGCCGGACGCGGCGGGAATCATACACGCCTACAACGCCGAGACCGGCAAGGAACTCTGGTCGCATAACGACGGTATCGGCCATACCGGCGGCATCATCAGCTATGCCGCGGGCGGTAAGCAGTACATCGCTGTTCCGGCGAGCTGGGGTAGCCTGGCGGGACAGGACTATGGCACCATATTCGGCGAAGAGCCGTGGAAGTCCATGCCGACGGATGCCGGGGCGATGATTGTCTATGCGCTGCCGTCCAGCCATTGACGAACAACGCCGGCGATGGAGTTAACAGGAGCGGGGGTCATTCCCCGCTCCACACGTGTCTGATGGAGAGATATGCCAGGTATCAGGCGGTTGCTTATAGCGTTTGGCGGCGTGCTTGCGCTGACAACGAGTTCCGGTTTGGCGGATGATAAAGGAGCTTCCGGTACCACCGCTCAGGCCGATGCGGCGAAGCGCGGTGAGGCGGTGTTCGACGTCGCACGGGTGCGGCTACTGTCACGAGAATGGCGGCAGATCGGCGGGCAAAGGCCCAAAATTGATGGGGACTTCCCGTGACGACTCCTTTATCACTTTTCGTATAATGAACGGCAAGCAAGGGCTGATGCCGTCGTTCAGCGGCTCGATCGATGCTGACCAGCTCGCCGACCTCATCGCCTATATCCGCTCGCTGAAGGATTGATCCACCCTATGAAATCCCCCGTGCTGGCCGCGCTGCTGTTGGCCGCTGGTTTGTTCGCGCCGCCGGTCGAGGCGCGTTCGCTCGACATCATCCGAACGCAAGGAACGATCGGGCAATGCCTGCATCCCAACGCGCTGCCGTTCTCCAACCGCAAGACCGAACCGCCAGGGTTCCAGGTCGAGCTTGGGGAGGCGATCGCCAAACAGATCGGGGTGAGGCTGGAACCGATCTGGATTATCGGAGGGCATCAGCTGCGGCGATCCGGATGCGATATCGTCACGGACGCGATTGACCAACCCGAAGTACAGGATGAGGCCGGGTTGCAACTCTCCAAACCCTATTACCGCACCGGTATCGTATTGGCGGTTCGGTCTGACAGCCCAATTACGAGCGCCGAAACGATCGATCAGCACGGCAAAATCGGCGTCATGGGCAGTTCGATCGCATCCATGACTTTCAACAAGCGCGGACTGACGACCTCGACGTTCGGCTTCGAGGACGAGATGTTGCAGGCCCTCGCCGACAAGGAGATCGAAGGCGCGGTGGTCAGCCGGGCCGCAGCCGGGTATTTCAACGTGACCCATCCCGGCCAGGCTGTCCGGATCGTCGATATCGACGAGCTCGAACCGGATTTCAGTTGGAACGTTTCCGTCGGAATGTCGAAACCTGACAAGGAGCTGCGCACCGCGATCAACAGCGCACTCGATCAACTGACCGCGGACGGCACCATCAAGCGTATCTACGCCAAGTACGGCGTCGACCTGAAGCCGCCGAAGTAACCGGGAACCCCAAGCCGTCTCAGCTAAATTCCTGCGGCGAAAGGAGTTCAGGGTCATGGTAGGCGAAGGCCTACCATCTACGGAGTTTCGCGAGTTCAGGACCGAAAGCCATGGTCGGCCGGCGCCGATCGATGCCAATTTCGCAGCAGGCCGGACCATCCCGGAGGATCAGCTCGCTGCTCCTCTTTCAATCATCTGCTAGGACTGAGTACCGGTGCGCGCCCGACCCGTACCGCCTCGATCACCCTGCGGTCCGGCACGTCAACGATCGAAAGATCGTTGCTCAGCCCATCTACAACGTAGAGCGTGGACTCGTCGGCGCTGAGGGCAACATCCGTGGCGCCCTTGCCGACCTTCACGTAGTCGCGGATCGTCCGTGTCGCCGTATCGACAAAAGCCACGTAGTTGGCCATACCAAGCGCAACGAACGCGGTTCTTCCGTCCTTGGTCACTGTCATACCAACCGGCGTGACATTGGACTGACCGGACGACGGCGGCGAGAATTCAAGTTTTCCCGTAACCTGCTTGGTCGGCCGATCAATGATCGAGACCTCCCCCGACAACTCGTTCGATACCCAGAGCTGCCTTCCGTCCGGCATCAGAAGGAAACGCCTCGGGTGCGTGCCGACTAGAATGTTGTCGGTAACAACCCTGGCTTCTAGGTCAACCACGTGGACCCAGTCACTGATATCGGACGTGACGTATAAGGTCTTACCGTCGCTGGCGGCAGCGATACCCTCGGGTTCGGCACCGGTCCGAATTTCGTTCTCGATGATTTTATCAGTGACGCTGATTTCCTGAACCACCGATCTTTCTTTATTAGAGACGAAAAGAATTTGCTGGTTCTGGCTGACTTCGAACACTTCGGGATCGTGACCGGTGGGAATGTGATCCACGATTGCCAGCGAGGTGACGTCGATAACATCGATCACATCGTCCCCGCCGCATGCAACCAAAAGCTGTTCTCGATTTTCGCGAAACTTCATATCGCGCGGGCCATGGTCGGTTGCTATCCATTTGATGACTTCATAGGCCCGATACGGATCTATCACGGCGATGTTGTCCGCGCCCTCGTTACTGACAAACATGTACCCGGTACTTTCGGCGCTCGATTGCGTCGATAGCACCGAGCCAAACGAGCAACGGTAAGAAGGTTCGTTCTAACATCGCTATCCGAATTCTCCCGTCGTTGGGGGCTTGCCGCGCTGCGACGATCAAACAGGCGGGTAGGAATTACGACGAGTACCAAGTTCAGCCGCTTTGAACCTCAATGTTCTCGGACGGAATTGGGCTAGCGCCACTGTCGAGTAGGATTGCGATCGAAACCCTGCCGGCTTCAGTAATGGTCCAATCAAGACCACACTGCGACAAGAAATGGTCCCGTAAGGGCAAGTAAAATAACATTGCGACTGAACAACCATCGCCCAGTTGACTGACCAACCATCCCACACGCCAAAGCGAAAGAGAAATCTCTTGATCCGGGGTCGTCCGCTTCCACAGCGGCGGCAGTTAGCAACGGCTTAAGAGTTTGCGCAAGGTGGGATAAGCCTAAGGGCGTAAAATATGATACGTTTATACAATTCTGCCTTTGCCGGTCCGTCGTGCAGGGAACCAGACGTCAAAACTTTCCGAGCCACAAGCTATCTCAGCGCCTGACACCGCTTTTGTCCGTATCAATTCGCAAGTCGCCGCTAAATAGGGTCAAGAAATGCGGCTTTCTCAAGGGCCGCGAATCGTGGGCTCTCCGACGCCTGAGAAGACGCCCACGACTTTGCGTAAAACTCGTGATCTATCTAGTTTTATAGGTGCGGGCATAAGAAGGGGATCCGGTGCGTCCCTTACTGACCCTATCCCGAAACAGGCTCTACCCCTTGAACTCCATAATGTACAATCCCGCCGAGAAGTCCGTGCAGTAGACAATCCCGTTCTTGTCAACGGACACGTCGGCCGAATGCAGAACCTTCGGCCGGTTCGGCCGCGGATCGACCAGCTTCGTGGGTGGCGGCGGCACACACGC
The DNA here is from genome assembly GCA_963778125.1 of uncultured Alphaproteobacteria bacterium. Classification (GTDB taxonomy): domain Bacteria; phylum Pseudomonadota; class Alphaproteobacteria; order Acetobacterales; family Acetobacteraceae; genus Rhodopila. The sequence continues at coordinate 292,178 of CAVZTH010000044.1, forward strand.
ACCGACTTCCACCGGCCGGAACTTGTCGCGGATGTCGTAGACCCGCACGCCGGCGTTCTGATACGTCGCAAAGATCAGATCCTCGCTGACAAATTGGTCAGGCCGGTTTTCGTAGATGTTGTGCGGTCCGAAATGCCCCCCCACCTTCAGATAATCAGTATCGCTCGGCTCCGGGAACGTGGCGATGCTGATCGGGTTGGACTTCACCCGGTTGTCGAACACCCAGATCGGCTTCTCGCCGTCCTCGCGGTTGTCCAGCACGGTCTCGTCCACCACGATCAGCAGCTCCCGCTTCGGCAGCGGCAGCGCGTTGTGTGTGCCGCCACCGAATGGAGGCGCCCACACCTTGTGCGTGATCAACTTCGGAGCGGCTCGGTCGCTCACGTCCACCACGGCCAGACAAGCATCGCGCCAACTACAGTAGGCGATGTCATCATGAATAATCGCATGATGCAGACCGAAACGCCCGATTTCGCTCGGCCAGTTCGCTACCTCGCCGGCCGCGACGTTCATTCCGGGCAGCCAGAACCGCCCGGCAAGCGTCGGTTTGGTCGGGTCGGCCATATCGATGGTGATCAGGATGTAGTCGGAGAACCCATCCAGCAGCGCGGAGGCGTAGGCCCAGCGCCCGCCGACATACCAGATTCGATGCAACCCGCCGCCTTTCACGGGCATGAAGCCAATTTGGCGCGGGGCCTCCGGTTTGCTGACGTCGTAAACCGCCATGCCGGCCGACCAGGTTTGCTCCGCTGGCACGTCACCGTGGTCGCCTATCTTGCCCTTGTAGTAGTTCTTTTCGTCTAACAGCTCCGGCTGCGCGAACATGTCCTTCGCGTGTATCACCAGCAACAGGTCGCCGAACTGCTGCAAGTGGATCGACCAGGTATTCGACGGTGTGGCGATGTAATTCACTGGCGTCGGCTTGGTCGGGTCGCGCACGTCGACCACCGAAAAACCCTTGGAGAAGATGTGCCCGATATAGGCGTATCCCCGGTGAATCATGAGCTGCACACCGTCGGCGCGGCCGCCGCCTTGGTCGGTATGGCCGATGATGCGCATATTGCTCGCGTAGGTCGGCTTCATCAGGTCCGTCATCTTCTCCCCCCGTTCGCTCCGGAGCGATCCTAACGCAGGGTTGAAGCCTGTCGACCCCGCGCGGCATCCACGAATTCTCAACTCCCGATTTCGCAGCAACAAACGGAGTTTCGGCTTAGCCGTCGCGGCCTAATACCGGTGCAGGCAGCGAACACACGCTGACCTCTTGAAGTAACGGCAAGAAATGAAGGAAATCACGATGTCAAAAGAAGCGGATAACAAGGCGACCGTCGGCCGATGGTTCACAGGGTTTTGGGCCAATCCGTGGAACCCGGACATCATCGACCAGCTGGCTGCGCCCGATATGCTCCTGCAATATTCCCTCCATGCGCCGCGCCGTGGTCGCGAGGACATAAAGGCGTTCATGTTCGGCTTTCGTGAGGCGTTTCCCGATCTCGGTTTCGCCGGCGCCGCGGACCTCATTGCAGAGGGCGACTACGTTGTCGGACGATGGGAAGGCGGTGGCACGCACACCGGCCCAGCTTTCGATGACTTTCTCATCGGCGGCGTCCTCCCCGCCGGTTCCCGCCGCAAGATGTGGTTCACCGGGACGACCGTACTTCGTGTCGAAAACGGCAAGATCGCGGAGGAGGTCGGTTTGGACGACGGCGTAACGGCACTACAACAGCTGGGCCTCATCCGAGCAGCCTGACCGAAAGAAAATCATCGGCGACAGCTATCCGGAATGAACCGGACCAGAGCATCGTTTCTGGTCCGGTTCAATGGCGGCGCGTCAAGGCCGCATTCCGAGGGTCTACATCGAGCTGACCCAGTCATTCGCGCGTATTCTCGCTCAACCGGCCCAACCCACAAGGCACATCCCTGACCTCCGGCGGCGACCGGAGGGAATGAACTACACTCAACTCACTGATCCCAGCGTCCTGGATTTCCGCCCGCCAGCGGCCTATTTCGATTCGAAAGCAAGAGCCGGAGTGCGGGCGGCGTCCGGGAACCGGCATCCTGTGGCGCAGGTAAAGGAACCCGGAAAGGATCGACAATGACCACACTGGTGACCGACAGACCGAAAGACACAGCCACGGAGCGCGACCCGCGCTGGAGCGCGTGTGGTCGGGCGCGATAGGGCCGCCGACGGGACGTTTTGGTATTCGGTTGCGACCACCGGGGTCTTTTGCCGCCCATCCTGCCCCTCCCGGACAGCCAACCCCCGGAACGTGCGCTTTCACGACACGATCGAGGACGCGGAGGCGGCCGGCTTTCACGCCTGCAAGCGTTGCAAGCCCGACCAGCCTTCGTCCGATGTTCAAAACGCCGAAACGGTGGCGCGCATCTGCCGGTTGATCGAGCGGGCAGAGGATGTCCCGCCGCTCGCAGACCTGGCCGCGGCCGCCGGCCTCAGCCCCGGCTATTTCCATCGCATCTTCAAGTCGGTCACCGGGGTGACCCCAAAGGACTACGCTGTCGCCCATCGCGCCGGCAAGGTTCGTGAAGAGCTTACCCGCTGCGAAACCGTGACCGAGGCAATCTATGGCGCCGGATTCAACTCCAACGGCCGCTTCTACGAAAAATCGGCCGAGATGCTCGGTATGACCCCGTCCGACTACCGCGCCGGGGGCGTTAATGCGGCGATCCGCTTTGCCGTCGGCGACTGCTCACTTGGCTCGATTCTTGTGGCGAGCAGTGCGAAGGGTGTCTGCGCGATCCTGATCGGCGACGACCCGGAGACGTTGGTCCACGAACTGCAGGATCGGTTTCCGCGCGCCGCGCTGATCGGGGGCGACGCCACTTTCGAGGAATTGGTGGCCCGGGTGGTCGGGTTCATCGAGGCGCCGGCCATCGGGCTCGATCTGCCGCTCGACGTGCGCGGCACCGCCTTCCAACAGCGCGTCTGGGCAGCGCTGCGGGAGATCCCGGCGGGCAAGACCGTCTCCTACACCGATATCGCCAGAACGATCGGTGCGCCGAAAGCCGTTCGGGCAGTGGCGGGGGCGTGTGCGGCCAACGCCTTGGCGGTGGCGATCCCCTGCCACCGGGTGGTACGGAACGATGGTGAGCTTTCGGGCTACCGCTGGGGAATTGAGCGCAAAGCGTGCTCTACTTGATCGCGAGGCCGACCGGGGCAGTCGGTCTGTTTGAGTGAAACGGACGTTCACTTGCGCGTCGCTCGCCCCGATCGCGCCTCACCATCCCAAGCAGTTACATTTTGGCGGAGGTCTGTCCCGGAGCCAGATGAACCTTCCCTGCAAAGCATGGGGGTCCGGATGCCGTCGCATCAATGCTGCCGTCGGGCTTCCGATGGCCAGAAATTGTGCCATCGGGGCCATCGCCGCTCATCGTCTTCACAGTAATGGTAAAATGACCATCGGGCTGACCAGTGCCTTGTGCGAAGCTCACGCCGCTACCGTCCACATACCAAATCGGGCCGCTCAGTTTGACGGTCTTGTCGGGCTGGACCATCCGGTCGATGTGCCAAGTCAACCCAGGGCAGCTACGGCCACCAACGCTACGCCCCGGAAAATAGGTTTCCATAAACCCCGCCGGTGCCCCTTGCGCGAGACTAGAGGCGATCGGCGCACCAGCCATTGCCGATAACATTAAAAGCGCGCCTAGTTTCTTACCCCAACCCATTGTGACCTCCGTTCTTGTTCGTTACAGCGGGACATAGATAGCGCTCGCCGAATGGCCCGTTGAAACTCGGGTTCTGCCCACTCTCTTCGCATGCACTTCTGACCTTGTGTGCTCGAACCACAACAGCGCTATGCCCTTTTTGCGATACATCGGCAAGTAGGGATTAGCCCCATCTAGGCCAGCAGCAGCCCGCTCGGGGTTCCGAAACAAGCCACCTAAGATCTCGAACTCACCCGACAGCCTCAAAGCCGCTCAATCGCGACGATCGCCTGCGTTATCAGCATCGACCGCCTTTTCGATTTGGAAGCAAGCGTCGGAGTGCTGCCCAATCCACCCCATGCGAACGTGCCTCCGCAAACGAAAGAAATCGTCATGGACACACTCACCATCCAACACGATGCGACGGCGGAGGAAATCCGTCTCGCGTTCGGGAAATTCTCCCTCGGCACCGTGCTCGTCGCCACCAGCACCGGAGGCATCGCCGCCATCCTGTTGGGTGACGACCGGCCCGCGCTACGCAGCGAACTGGCCGCTGTCTTCCCGCATGCGCGCCTCAAACCAGACGACCCGGGCCTCGCGGACATTGTCGGACAGGTCGCTACCTTCCTCGATGCGCCGCACAGAGGCTTGGACCTGCCCCTCGACATTCGTGGTTCCTCCCTCGAACAAGCGGTTTGGCAGGCCTTGCGTGAGGTTCCGGCCGGCCATACCGTCACCTATGGCCAGATCGCCAAGTCGTTGCCCTTGCCGGCCACAGCACAGGACGTGGGCGCCGCCTGCGCCGCCAACGTCCTTGCGGTCGCGATCCCCTGTCATCGCGTCGTGAAAGCCGATGGTTCGATCTCAGGCTATCGCTGGGGCGTCGAACGCAAGAGGAAACTGATCAACCGGGAAGGTGTGGCATGAGCACCGCGACAAAGACTCGCGCCGGCAGCGATCGCGTCGATGCGATCGACTGGCCGGCCGCTTCCGCCGGCCTAGACGCCCAGGGCTGGGCTATCTTGCCCCGGCTTTTGTCTGCGCCGGAGTGCGACGCAATGGTCGATCTCTACGACAACGAAGGGCGCTTCCGCAGCCAGGTCATCATGGCCCGGCACGGTTACGGCCGCGGCGAGTATAAATACTTTGCCTATCCGCTGCCGGAGTTGGTCGAGAGCCTGCGCACCGCCCTTTACCCGCGCCTCGCGCCGATCGCCAACCGATGGCACGAAGCCATGGGTATAGACGTCCGCTTCCCGCCCGATCATGCCGCCTTCATCGAGCGCTGCCATGCCGCCGGCCAAGACCCGTCCGACTCCGTTGCTGCTCCAGTATGGTAAGAATGACTACAACTGCCTCCACCAGGATCTTTACGGCGAGCACGTCTTCCCGCTTCAGGTCGCCATTCTACTGAAGGAGCCTGGCCAGGATTTCGAAGGCGGCGAATTCGTGCTGACCGAGCAGCGACCACGTATGCAGAGCCGGGCCGAGGTGGTGCCGCTGCGGAAAGGCGATGCCGTTGTGTTCGCGGTGAACAGTCGGCCGGTGCGAGGTACGCGAGGCTCCTATCGCGTCAATCTGCGCCATGGCGTCAGCACGCTGCGCGCCGGTCATCGCCACACACTGGGGATCATCTTCCACGATGCAGCCTGACACACTCGACCTGTTCGAAGACCCCACCCGCGACCTGCCGCTGGGCGAAGGAGCAGTGCTGCTCGGCGGGTTCGCACGACCCGTCGACGCGGCGTTGCTCGGCGCACTGGCAGTCGTCGTGCGTGACGCGCCGTTCCGTCACATGATGACGCCCGGCGGCTGGACGATGTCGGTGGCGATGACCAACTGCGGCGACGCCGGCTGGGTGACCGACCGCGGCGGCTACCGTTACGACCCGATCGATCCCGAGACTGGCCGGCGCTGGCCGCCAATGCCGGTCGTCTTTTGTGATCTCGCCAGCCGAGCCGCCGCGGCCGCAGGGTTTGCAGGCTTCACGCCGGACGCCTGCCTAATCAACCGTTACGAGCCCGGTGCTCGGCTGGCATTGCATCAGGATCGCAATGAGCGGGACTTTGGTAGTCCGATCGTCTCGGTTTCGCTTGGTCTTCCCGCCACTTTTCTCTGGGGCGGGCAGTCGCGCGCCGCCCGCCCGCGCCGCGTGCCGCTCGTTCATGGCGACGTGGTCGTCTGGGGCGGCCCCGCGCGGCTGACCTTCCATGGCGTGCATCCGTTGGCGGAAGGCCATCATCCTCAGACCGGGAATGTCCGTTACAATCTCACCCTAAGACAGGCAGCATGAAACCTATGGAGTTTGTTCCTGCTGGGGTACGACTTAGGGCTCACTCGCAACTCGGCCGTGCTGAACGCGTTAGGGGCTCCTATTTGATGCGCGCATCCAAAGGGGGGCCGAGATGACCGACGACACGCCGTCCCCGGGACCGGAAATCGCCCCGGTCGTCGAGACGTCGACCAAAGCACCCTCGGCCTCTCCCGCCCCGATCGAGGAATCCGTTCGGCGCTTACGCCTTTTGCCGCTCTCGCTGCTCGCGCTGATCGTCGGGGTGATCACGGGCTTTGGCGCCGTGGTGTTCCGTGGCCTGATCGGGCTGATCCACAACCTGTTTTTCCTCGGCCAATTCTCGTTCACCTACGATTCCAGCGTCTTCACGCCATTCAATCCCTGGGGTGCGGCGATCATCCTGGTTCCCGTGATCGGCGGCATCGGCGTTACCTGGATCGTCTCGAACTTCGCGCCGGAGGCAAAGGGGCACGGCGTCCCCGAGGTGATGGACGCGATCTATTACAAGCAGGGAATAATCCGGCCCGTCGTAGCGGTGGTTAAGTCGATCGCCTCGGCGATCGCGATCGGCACCGGCGCCGCCGTGGGACGTGAGGGCCCCATTATCCAGATCGGCTCCGCGCTCGGCTCCACATTGGGTCAGATTATCCGGATGCAGGCCGGTCAGCGCATCACCCTGGTCGCGGCCGGCGCCGGAGCCGGCATCGCGGCGACCTTCAACACACCGATCGGCGGCGTCTTGTTCGCAACCGAACTGATGCTGCCCGAGATCAGCGTCAACACTTTCCTGCCTGTCGCCGTGGCGACCGGCACGGCGACCTTTATCGGCCGATTGTTTTTCGGCAATCAGCCGGCGTTCAACGTGCCGATCAATCTGACCGCGATGCCCGATCATGTGAGTTCGGCTGTGACCTTGGTCCTCTATGCTGTTCTCGGAGGCCTGACGGGGGTTGCCGCGGCGGGGTTCATTCGGGGATTGCATTGGATCGAAGACGGCTTCGATCTCATCCCAGGCGGTTACATCCGCCACGTACTGGGCATGTTGCTGGTCGGTATCCTGATTTACGTGCTGTGGACCAAAGCCGGGCACTACTACGTCGAGGGCGTTGGTTACTCGTCGATCCAGGCCATCCTGCAAGGCCAAATCCCGGGCGCTGGCTTCCTTCTGATCCTGTTCGTTGCCAAGCTGTTGGCGACCTCGGTCAGCCTCGGGTCCGGGTCGTCAGGCGGGATTTTCTCCCCGTCGCTGTTCATGGGCGCGGCACTTGGCGCGGCTTTCGCGTCGGTGCTGCAAACGGTGTTCCCTGGCACGCCGGTTACCCTGCCCGCCTTCGCTATGGTCGGCATGGGCGCCATGGTCGGCGGCGGTACTGGCGCGGCGATGACCGCCGTGACGATGATCTTCGAGATGACCCTCGACTACCAGATCGTCCTGCCGATGATCCTGGCGGTTGCGATGTCTCTCGGTGTCCGGCGGATGCTATCGGCCGAAAACATCTACACAATGAAGCTTGTCCGTCGCGGTCATCCCATCCCGAAAGCGCTGCACGCCAACATGTTCCTTGTTCGGAGCGCAGCCGAGATCATGGAAAGCGATGTGCTGGTTCTGGACGAAGCGACGCCATTCTCACGGTTCCAGGAACTGGCGGCGAAGGAGGGCGGCTTGCGCCATGTCGTCGTGACACGGAGCGGAACGGTCGTGGGCTGCTTGCGTGTGAACACCGATCTGCGCCGTACCTTGGGCGTCACCGCCGGCGAGGTGCGTCTGGGTGACCTCGCACGGCCGAACTTCACCATCGTGCGGGAGGCGGACGTCGCCTTCGACGTGATCACCACGATGTGGGACCGCAACGCAACCATGGCGATCGTGGTTAGCCACGATGGCGGGACCGAACGGGTGTTAGGCGTCGTGACCAAAGAGCACGTGGCCGACACCGTCGCCCGCAGCATCAAGATCTATTCCGGTTGACTTCTCTGCAGGCCAGGAAAGCAGAAGGACAGAACGCCGTGCCAATTCGCCTCCCGGAGCCACGCTGGCCTTCCGAGTTGCTGGAACAAGGTCCACCAGAGGATCCGTCAATCCTGCTCAGCGGCGCCGCCGAAATCGGCAAGGCCCCGTACCGCGTTTTGGCCGTTCGGCTCAACCCGAACACTTTGGCCGTCGATTACCGTGCTGATCTGAACGAGGATATCTACGCCGACTATGAGGTTGAGAGCATGCTGGACGAGCTGACGGTGCTGGATGACATTGACAAATCCGTCCTCGTGCCGATCGCGGGTGGCCACTATGTCGTCTGGATGCTGCCGTTCAGCGATGCTGGGCGAGAATGATTCTGAGATCTGCCGGCGATCGGGATGTTATCCCTCGTCCATTTGCTCTCACATCACTCGCTGCCACCATGAAGCAGCAGCACCCGCGACAAGCCCGCTACGCCGGACTTTCCCGGTCGACCACGCCCGCGAGCCAAATTCTTCCCTTCGGTTAGCGATCGGTTAACGTTTCCCCGTCATTCTGGCCTCCGTCTGGAGGGTAGGCATGGCGGGCAAGCACGGGAAAAAGAACGCCAAGGGCGAGGTCATCGTCAAAAAGTACGAGATCGTCGAAGGTGGCCATCACGGGGGCGCCTGGAAGGTCGCATACGCCGACTTTGTCACCGCGATGATGGCATTCTTCCTCCTCATGTGGCTGCTGAACGCGACCACGGAGGATCAGCGGAAGGGTCTCGCGGACTACTTCAGTCCCAATAGCCAGTTGTCTCACGGTTCCTCCGGAACCGGCCAGCCGTTCGGCGGCCATACCGCGTTCGACCAAGGTGCCTTGGTGTCCGACCGTGGGGCTGAGCAGATCACCGCGGGCAAGCTCCCGGTCGTTGAGCGAACGGAAGATGGCGACGACCCGGTTTTCACGGAAGCGCATCGCGCCATCTCCGGGGAGGGAGTCGGAAAAGGCCCCGCGGCTGACGACCAGGATGTCGACGACACCGACCAGAAGCCCCTCGGGCAGAAAGAGACCCGTCCGGCACCCGGCCCCGGCGGTACATCAGTCGTCGAGCGTCAAGGCCAACCGGCCGATCCAAGAGCGGTTACCCCGGCCGAGATCGCCGCCGAAAAAGACCGCCAGGAAAAGGCGGCCTTCGAGCATGCAGCGGACGAAATCAAACAGGCCGTACACGCCGATCCGCAGCTCGCCGAACTTTCCAAGCAACTCGCCATCGACATGACCCCGGATGGGCTCCGAATCCAAATCGTCGACGAAGTCAAATTGCCGATGTTCCCAACCGGGTCGTCCGTGCCCAATGAGCGGGCAAGACTGCTCATCCAAAAAATCGTGCCGATCCTGATGAAACTGCATGAGCCACTGTCGATTGCCGGGCACACCGACGCCGCGCCGTTCCCCGGCCCGGACCGCACGAACTGGGAGTTGTCGGCCGAACGGGCCAACGCGACCCGCCGGCTGCTGACTGACGGCGGGACTTCCCGAGACGCGGATCAAATCGGTGATCGGCGACGCCGACCGGGATCCGCTGTTGCCGGCCGATCCCCTGGCCGCGGCGAATCGGCGGATTGCGATCCTGGTGATGCGCGACGCCCCCGCCGCGGAAACGCCGGCCGTCCCGACGCCCGCTGCTCCGACGCCCGCTGCGCCGACGCCCGCCGCGACGATGCCCGCTGTTCCCTCTACCGGTCCCCCCTTCAGCACGAAGCGCTGAGCTCCAAACGATGCTGACGATTGTCGGTCTGGTCCTGTTGTTTGCCTGCGTGCTCGGAAGCTACCTGACCTCCGGCGGCAGTATGGAGCCGCTGATCGAGGCCGTGCCGTTCGAGATGTGGACCATCGGTGGTGCCGCGATTGCCACTACCGTCATGGCGAACAGCCTGCACGACCTGAAACACATGGCCGGCGGTTTCGGCAAGATGCTAAAGGGCGCCGCCTACCACAAGGCGGACTACATCGAGCTGCTGAGCCTGCTATACTACCTCGTCCGTCTCGCAAGCACCAAAGGTGCCATGGCGTTGGAGGCACACATCGAAAAGCCGTCCGAAAGCGCGGCGTTTCAGAAATTTCCGAAAATCGTTAGCAACCATCATGCCAGCACGATCATCTGCGACTACCTGCGGATGGTAGGCATGAACGCAGACGATCCGAACCAGATCGAAGACGTCATGGCTCGGGAACTGAAGAAGACCCTGGTAGAGGAACTTCACCCCTCACACATCATGCAAACCATGGCCGATGGGCTGCCGGCACTGGGGATTGTCGCCGCCGTCCTGGGCGTGATCAAGACGATGTCGCATATCGATCAGCCGCCGGCCATTCTCGGCGCGATGATCGGTGGCGCGCTGACGGGCACATTTCTTGGCATCTTGCTGGCTTATGGCATCGCCGCGCCATTCTCCACGCGAATGAAAGGGATTGTGGAGGAAGAAGCGAAGTATCTCGAGGTGATCCGAGCAGTGCTGGTGACCCACCTGCACGGCAACGCACCGCAGGTCAGCGTCGAGTTCGGGGCGCAAGATGGTGCCGAACGAGCACATGCCAACCTTCCAGGAACTGGAGGAGGCTGTCCAAGGAGTGCAGGTGTAAAGGCGGGTGGTATGTTCCGGTCCGCTTCCGGGACGGTATGCATTGGAATCGGACGTTGGGAAATGCGTCCAGCGGTCTCGCTACCGCCGGCGATCATCGCTGGCCAGACTTGGGTCGGCGAATACTCGTCGGCGCGGCAAGAATGAAAGCACAGCGCGCCATCAGCGTGCATGCTGCCGAGGTGGCGATCGTGTAGCCTCTGCGATCGGCCGCAACTATAGTAATAGGCGGCATCCCGCTTCGGGCGTCTGAGATGGACCCCATCGGTTGGACCGGAATCGAGGTGACCTTAGAGAGAGTCCCACCGTGTTTCCGGTTTCCCTCCCGATCGACGCCCCGCATCCAAGCATTCGTCGCCGCCGGCGTCGCGGGACCTCGTTGAACCCTCAAGTATTCCAAAGGGGTACACTTCCCATGCCGTTGGATTCCAAATAAGCTGCCCGCCAATAACCAAAAAACTGCACGCCAATAGCCTGGGAGAACGTTCAGATGAGCAGCACTGTCAAGCCGATGGATACGGACTACGTGCGCGACCATGACCGGCAACTGCGGCGGGCAGCGATCGCGAGCATGGTGGGAACGACCATCGAGTGGTACGACTTCCTGCTGTACGGCCAGGTCGCCGCTATCGTGTTCGCCTCACTATACTTCCCGAAAGAGGATCCGCTGGTTGGCACGCTGGCAGCGTTTGCCACCTTCGCTGTCGGCTTCATCGCGCGTCCGATCGGGGCGGCGATCTTCGGCCACTACGGCGACCGCATCGGCCGGAAGGCGACGCTCATCGCCACCCTGCTCATCAGCGGCTTGGCCACCTTCGCCGTGGGCTTGGTGCCGACCTACGCGAGCATCGGCATCTGGGGCGGTGTGATCCTGACCGCCCTTCGCTTCATCCAGGGCGTAGGGGTAGGCGGTGAGTGGGGCGGCTCGGTCCTGCTGGCGATGGAATGGGCCAAGGGCAACCACAATCGCGGCCTGATCGCGTCGATTCCGCAGCTGGGCGGCCCCGGCGGCCTGTTGTTGGCGAACCTCGCGGTCCTCGCGTTCAGCGCTTCGATGTCAACCGAGGCGTTCCTCGCCTGGGGCTGGCGCGTGCCGTTTTTCCTCAGCATCGTGATGGTAGCGGTTGGGCTCTGGATTCGGCTCGGTATTGTCGAAACCCCTACCTTCCAGCGAATTGCCGCGGAGAACCGCATCGAGCGCGTGCCGGTGCTCGAAGTGATAAAGCGCCAACCGAAGGAGATCGTGCTCACAGCGCTGGTCCGCATGGCCGAGCAGGCGCCGGCGTATATCTATTTCGCCTTCGTCTTTACCTATGGCATCAACGTGCTTCACGCTTCGCGGAATTTCCTGTTGGTTGCGGTGGTGGTGGCGGCTGCGGTGGACCTGATGCTGATCCCGGTATTCGGATCACTCTCGGACCGGATCGGCCGTCGGCGCATGTACTTCATCGGCTCGCTGGTGACGGCCGCCTACGCCGTTGTCTATTTCCCGCTGCTGAACACGGCTAATCCGACGGTCATCTTCATCGCCATTGTGCTCTCGATGGTGCCGCACTCAATGGTATACGGCCCGCAGGCGGCGCTGATCGCGGAATGCTTCACGCCGCGGCTGCGTTACAGCGGCGCCTCGCTCGGCTACCAGCTCGCCTCGATCGTTGCCGGCGGTCCCGCGCCGCTGATCGCCACTCTCCTACTGGCGACGTTCGGGTCGGGCTATGCGGTCGGCGTCTATCTTGTCCTCTGCGGGCTGGTTAGCGCCATCGTCGTGAGGTTCCTGCCTGACTACACTAATCGCGATATTTCGGAGGAGCACGCAGCCACGCTCAGTCCGGCTACGCCGCGCACCGCGATCAGCTAAGCGGCCGTTCGCAGTTGATCACAGAGCGTCGGCCAGCGCCGGTTGGCGTTCTTGATCGGCTCGCTGGTCATAGGCGGAGCGTTATACCAACGGCCGCTGAGACTGACTCTCCGGCGTCTGTTCCCCGTGATGCCGGCGAATGCCGGCTCCACGGCTCTGTTCAGATCAGCGCAGCAAGTCGTGGATGTGTATGCCTGCGCCCCTATGTAGCCGCTGCGGGACAGCCTGTCGCTTTGTCCCAATACTCCGGACCGCGATTGCGACCTGCGGTCACGGAGCACCGCAGCAAATTGGGCGCATCGGACCATGAACGCCGGCTGAGTATTCCTCATAGCGCCGTCATACCGCCGTCCACGAACAGCAGGGCGCCCGTGACGTAGGAGGCATCGTCGGAGGCCAAAAACAGGATCGCGGCGGCGACCTCCTCGGCCCTGCCCGGGCGCCTCATCATGGTGCCTTGTGCGGCCTTGGCGTTGTATTGCTCGACGGTCTCGCCGGCCGCTGCGATCCGGCGCGCATGGAACGGCGTGAAGATCGGCCCAGGACCGACGGCATTCACACGAATGCCCTCCGCCGAGTGGTCGGCGGCGAGCCCTCGTGTCAGGCCCGCGACCGCGGCCTTGGTGGTGTCGTACAGCAGGTTGCCGCCACCCGCGACCACGGACCGCACGGACGCGACATTCACGATCGCGCCGCCCTTGCCACGGCGCATCAGCGGAACCGCCACCTTGGCACAGAAGGCGTAGCTCATCAGGTTGACGTTGAGGATCTCATTCCAGCTCTCCGCGCTCGCCTCGTCGACCTTCTCGTATTTACGGATGCCCGCATTATTGATGAGGATGTCGAGGCGTCCAAACTTCTGCGCGGCATCGTTGACGAAGGCGAGGCATGCGGCCTCGGTGCCAACGTCAGCCTGCGTGAAGGTGACCTTGGCGCCGGCGGTCTCGAGCTCGGCCGCCACGCGCTCGCCCCGCTCGCCGTCCCGATCGCAGAATGCCACGCTCGCACCCTCGGCGAGGAACCGCCTGACCGTCGCCTCGCCGATCCCCGATGCCCCGCCCGTCACTGCTGCGACCTTGCCGTCGAGCCTTCCCATGTTCGCCACCTTTCATTGCACCGCGAAACGCGGATCCACGATACGTCGTATCCCTCCGCCGGGCCCGGCCTTGTTGGCCCGGCCTGCGTGTTCAACCTTAACAGGCCGCGGAAAAAGTCCGAAATCTGGAGTGTTTCCCGAATCGGCCCAACTCCCGCCTTTTGGCCGCTTGAACTGAATGCCCGTTAAGGTTGGAGAGGCGGCATTCAAACTGACCCATTACCAATCGACGCCGGGCCTTGCGGTTTCCCCCGCGTCGCCACAACATCGTCTGCATGCTGCGGTATGGATTGACCTTGTTGTCGTGCCTTTTGCCATGCGCCGCTTTCGCGCAGACCCCGACTTCCGCCTCCCGCATGTCGCTACACGCCAGTTACGACACATACGCCGCCGGTATGCGCGTGGCCGAGGTCAAAACCGGGTTCAGTTTCGGCCCGTGGACCTACCAATTAAACCTCGAATATCACACAACCGGAACCGTGGGGTTCTTCTTTAGCGGCCATCAGTTCGGATCAGTCAACGGCTCCTGGCACGGCGTCCAGGCCGAACCGTCCCGCTTTGTCGGCGATGGCTGGTGGCGCGGCGTGGATCGTCAGGTAGATATCGAATATAAAGATGACAAGCCGATCATTCGGCGGCTGATACCCGCCAACGACGCAGAGCGGGAGCCTGTGCCCGATGCGTTGCAGGCCAACACGATTGACACGCTCAGCGCGCTCGCTGAATTGATCCGAGTCGTCGATGCAACCGGCCGCTGCGAGACAACTGCGCGAACTTACGACGGCAGAAGGGCTTGGGAAATCGAGGCTGCGTACCGCGGGTGAGGAGTCGCTGGAGCCGACGGATCGGTCCAGTTTCGCCGGGAAAGCATTGCGTTGTGATTTTTCGGGGCGGATGGTAGCCGGTTTCTGGTTGGGCGATGATCGGGAACGTGACAGACAGCCGTTGCATGGGTCCGCTTGGCTGGCACCGGTCGTCTCCGGCGGACCTCGGCTGCCGGTCCGCTTGTCATTCGAAACAAGATGGTTTGGCGATGCGACGATGTATCTTACCGGCGTCGGTCCCGGGTCCGACATCAAGGTCGCTCGGAGTAACTGACGGGATCTCCGGGCCGGAAAGCGTCTGCGATTCGCCTCATCTGTCCCGCTGGATTCACTAGCACCACATCGAAGCGGACGCCACTCGAGCCCCACTCCGGATGTTCGGCCAGGATGATTTCGCACGAGGCCACCAGCCGACCCTTTTGCCGAGCGGTCAGTGCGATCGCCGCCTCGGCAAGCGATGGGCGCGATTTGATCTCTATAATGGACAGGACACCGGCCTTTTCCGCCACCGCGTCCACCTCGCCGGCTTTGGTGCGTAGGCGCCTCGCGTGGATGATCCAGCCGTCATTGATCAAGGCCGCACAAGCCGCATCCTCGGCCGCAAGTCCACTTGCATAGGCAGCCTGACCTCTCCGGCGGCGTAGCGGCATCACAAGAGAATGCCGGCAAAGTACTAATATTCCGTTGACGGCGGTTGTCCTCTCTCCTCGTGGCCAAGAGCCCCTCGGCAGGCGTCGAACAGCCACCTGATCCGAACGGTTGCCGCGCGCAGTTCGGTTCATTAGGTTCCCGCGCTCGCCACCCAGCAGGAACCCTGCCATGTCTGTCACTTCCGCACGGCTCGACCGTATTCAGCCCAGCCTGACCATCGCAATTTCCACCGTGGCGCGTCGCATGATCGCCGAGGGCAAGAACGTGATCAGTCTGTCCCAGGGCGAGCCCGACTTCGACACGCCTCGCAACATCAAGGATGCGGCGATCCGGGCGATGGAGAAAGGCCAGACCAAGTATACCGATGTATCCGGGACACCCGCGCTGCGCAAAGCCGTGGCCGGGAAATTCCGGCGCGACAACGGCATCGACTACAAGCCGGAGGAGATTATCATCTCGACCGGTGCCAAGCAGGTGCTGTTCAACGCGATGGTAGGCACCCTCAACGCCGGCGACGAGGTGATCATCCCGAGCCCCTGCTGGGTCAGCTACCCCGACATCGTCACCCTCGCCGATGGCAAGCCCGTTCTCGTGCCCTGCGGCCAGAACAATGGCTTCAAGCTGCGTGCCGAGGATCTGGAAGCGGCGATCACCCCGAAGACCCGCTGGTTCATGCTCAACAACCCCTGTAACCCAACCGGCGCTGCCTATAGCGCGGACGACCTCAAGCCGATTTGCGAGGTCCTGATGCGCCATCCGCATGTTTGGGTGCTGACCGACGATATCTACGACAGCCTGGTCTACGGCGGGTTCAAGCCCGCGACGATCCTGCAGGTGGAGCCTCGGTTACGCGACCGGACTTTGACGGTGCACGGCGTGTCAAAGGCCTACGCGATGACCGGCTGGCGGATCGGCTTTGCCGCTGGGCCAGTGGCGCTGATCAAGGCGATGGACAAGTTGCAGAGCCAATCCACCTCCAACCCCAACTCGATCGCCCAAGCCGCCGCGGTCGAGGCCCTGCTCGGGCAGCAGGAAAGTGTCGAGGAAATGCGGAAAGTGTTCGAGCAGCGCCGCGACCTGGTCGTCGAGATGCTGAACGCGGCACCGGGGATCAATTGCAGCAAGCCGGATGGCGCCTTCTACGTCTATCCATCGATCCACGGCTGCATCGGCAAAACCAGCAAGGGAGGCGTCCTGATCAAGGATGACGAAGCGTTCGCCCTGGCACTTCTGGCCGAGGAAGGGGTTGCCACGGTTCACGGCGCGGCGTTCTGCTACCCTGGCTACATCCGCATCAGCTACGCCAACGCAACGGAAGAGTTGCGGGAGGCCATTACCCGTATCCAACGCTTTTGTCAGGGATTGCATTGAAATGCCCGGCTTATCGCAACGGATCGGGCGGGTCCAACTAGCCCCCAGCGTCCAAATGACGATCAAGGCGCGCGAACTTCGCGCCGCCGGCAAGCCGGTGATTACTTTGACCACCGGCGAACCCAACTTCGACAGCCCCCCGCACGCCATCGCGGCGGCGCATCAAGCGGCGCTGAAGGGCGACACCGAAGTACCCACCCCAGGACGGCACCCGCGCGCTGAAGGAAGCGATCCAGCGAAAGTTCAAGCGTGACTCCGGCCTGGATTATGGGCTGGACGAGATCAGCGTATCGAACGGCGGCAAACAGTGCCTGTTCAACGCGATCATGGCGACCGTCGATCCCGGCGACGAGGTCATCCTGCCGGTACCCTGCTGGATTGCCTACGCGCAGATGACGCAGCTCTGCGAGGGCGTCCCGATCTTCGTAAACTGCCCGCAGAACAACGGCTTCAAGCCGCGCGCAGAGGATATCGAGGCCGCCATCACACCGCGAACCAAATGGGTGATCCTCAACAATCCCAACAACCCGACCGGCGCCTGTTGTTCGGCCGGCGAAATCGCCGAGATCGCAGCCGTCATCCGCAAGCATCCGCATGTCTGGGTCCTGTCCGACGACATGTATGAGCATCTCGTGTTCGAAGGTTTCCAGCCCGCGACCTTTGCCCAGGTCGCGCCGGATCTGAAGGACCGGACGCTGACGGTATCGGGCGTCTCCAAAACCTACGCCATGACCGGCTGGCGCATCGGATTTGCCGGCGGCCCGAAAGCGCTCATCAAGGCGATGACAGTCATGCAGGGACATGCGACCGCGGGGGTCTCGACTGTTGGACAGGCTGCCGCGGCAGCGGCGCTGGACGGCCCTCAGGGCGGTGTCGACGCGCAGATCGAGGCGTATCAGCGGCGCCGGGATCTAGCGGTCGACATGCTGAACGCGGCGAAAGGTATTAGCTGCCACAAGCCGGAGGGTGCCTTCTACGTGTTCCCGAACGTCGCCGGATGTCTTGGCAAGACCACGACGGGCGGCCGGAAGTTGAACACCGATGAGGATGTCTGTCTGGCGCTGATGGAGGAGAACTACGTCGCCACCGTCCACGGCGCCGCCTATTTCATGAGCCCGTTCCTACGCATCAGCACCGCCACCGCAGATGACGAGTTGTTAGAGGGCCTTCAGCGCATCCAGACATTTTGCGAGGGCTTGAGCGACTAGCGGTCAAAATCCCGACCGATGCGTCCCATGCGGTCGGGTGACCCTGGCTCGCAAAATCAAGCGCTAGTCTGACCCTGTCACGGGTCGGTCGCCAAAATGTCTTGCAGCCGCCGCGCCGCGATCCGACCGACATTTGTCCGCCCGTAGCGAGCTTCGACAAAAGCCTTGCCGGAGGCCGCACGGACCTCCCGTTCTCCTGGGTTACGGAATACCTGCACCATTGCGTCGGCCGCTAAAGCGACGTCTGGTTCTGCCCAGCTTTGACCATCCGAGAAGACATACTCGCCGTCCTGAACAGGCCGTAAGGTGAAGGAAACTGGAAAGCCCGTGCGCTCCGACAGAAAGTCTGTGTTCCCTGAGTAATCGGTGGCAATGACTGGCTTACCCAACGCCATCGCTTCAGCCATTCCCAGCCCAAACCCTTCCGAGCGATGGAGCGACACATAACAATCGGCCTGGTTGATCAGGGACAGCATCTCGTCGCGGGAAAACATACCATCAATGATCTTAATTCGCGGATCATTGGCCGCCGCATCCAAAATGCGCGCCTTTATCTCTGAGTAACGATCGGGCGCGCCGGTTGATTTGATGACGAGGCCAACATTT
Organism: uncultured Alphaproteobacteria bacterium; assembly: GCA_963778125.1. Classification (GTDB taxonomy): domain Bacteria; phylum Pseudomonadota; class Alphaproteobacteria; order Acetobacterales; family Acetobacteraceae; genus Rhodopila. The sequence goes on from CAVZTH010000044.1 coordinate 310,329, forward strand.
TCGGACCGGTTCGGAAATGCCCTTTGGAAGGCGCTAACGACGCCGACGGGATTTTTCCGCGTAGGATGGGAGTAATAATCAAACGAAAAAACAAAATAAAATCGGCCTTCCTCCATACCAAATCGACCTCGGTCAAATGCTTCTCCGATGGCTACCTCAACACAGGGAGGTATTATGTTGATCGGTCCGTCAAAAATCCCGCGAAAAGCATTCTCGACGAAACCATTCGGCACCCAGATCTCTTGAATGCCCTTCAACGCAGCGGCCCACTCAAACGGTGCTCGGGGTAGCTCCCAGTATGTGCGAAGGATGTTGTAGCTGTGCGCCACTTTCCATCGACCAATCTCTCGGAACAATAAAGGCACCTGGTCCGTCGCCATCTCGATGACATTAACCTGGTACCGACGCCTCAAGTCGTAGCGGTCATCCGCGAAGCGACCGATGAATCGACTCTCAACACCAACATTGAACGGATAGAGCGCGAAGATCTGGTCGGTCGTCACGATTGAACGAACCAAGCCGCGGAGCAATTCGCCTAGCCCAAGACCTGCTTCTAGATACCCAACGAACAGGACGCCGCGCTGCTTGAACCGCCGCCTAAGGGGAAGCAGGGTGAACAAATCCCTGAAGTGGCGGACTTGCCGCCAACTCGCGACGAGGCGCAATTTAGTGGATAGGCTCAGACCAGCCAAAATGCCGCGAAATGCGATGAGGCTCCCCTGGTCCCGCTGCGTTGCGCTAAACCTGGTGCTCGCTCGCACGACATATTTTGAGACACGCGAAAATTGATTAGAAGAGCTGGCAGACAATGTTGACACCCATAAATCCCAGAACACTCGGTCCGCTGAGGTGCCCGATGACCCCGCCTTTTGGGTCGACAAGACTACACATGTGAATGACGATCCGATCTGTCAATCCAAGGTCCGGCGCCAACCCAATCAACAGCTTGCTAACTAAATTCTTTCGACAGTTACGCGTCCGCGCCAATCGATTAGCAAATCCTGCAGGGTTTCCGCCCATGGAATGGCCGGGGACCAATCCAGCAATTCATGCGCCCGGGACGCATTGCCGCAAGCTCGGCGGATATCGGTGGCACGAATTCGCAATTCGTCTATTTTAATATCCGGCTCCACGCCCGCGAGCGCAGCCAGCTCGGTAAGCACATCGCCGACCCGACGTGCCTGACCGGAGGCCACATTGAGGATCGTACCAGGAGCCAGACGGTCGCGATGTGTGATGCAAGCGATATACGCGGCACAGACGTCCCGGACATCCAGAAAGTCCCGCCAAGTCTCAAGATTTCCAACCTCTATCAGCGGAGGTTGAAGCCCTGCGGCGATCCGAGCGATCTGCCGCGCGAAGGAGGCGACCACGAAAGCCGCCGATTGACCAGGCCCGGTGTGGTTGAAAGGACGCAATCGCACGACCCGCAAACCCTGTGCCGCCATGCCGCCGAGCAAGAGATCCGCCGCCGCCTTGGTTTGGGCATAGACGCTCAGCGGTGCCAGCGGTGCCCGTTCATCCAGACGATCGCCGCCATTGAAAGAGGCACCATAGGCGTCAGCGCTCGAAACGAAGAGCATTTGACAGGCCGGCGCGTGCCGGGAAAGCGCCCATGCCAGATTAAGTGTGCCGTGGAAATTGACGTTCCAGGCGTGTTCCGGGACTTCTCGCGCCGCTTCGATCGCCGACACCGCGGCAAGGTGGATACAAACGTCAGGTGACGTCGCCTGGACAGCCTGCTCGACCTGCCCCGCATCTTGTAACTCGATTGCCGGCGTCGCAAGAACCGTATCCGGAAACGCCGCGGCCAGAGCCGGTAGCAGATGGCTGCCGACGAAGCCGGAGGCGCCGGTGATGAGTATCTGTATCAGGCCCGGACGTCATTACAGGGTTAAGCGCGCTCGGTGACGCGCCAGGTCGGCATCAACCATTTCCGCGACCATGTCCTCCAGTGTAACGGTCGGTCGCCAATCCAGCTTTTGCTGCGCCTTTCGGGCATCACCGAGCAATACGTCGACTTCGGCGGGACGTAATAGATCACTGCGGGTGACGACATGATTTTCGAAATCCAGGTCCGCATGACTGAACGCGAGGCGGCAGAATTCCTTGATCGTCGTGGTGCGCCCGGTGGCCACGACGTAGTCGTCTGGAGAATCCTGCTGAAGCATCAGCCACATCGCACGTACGTAGTCGCGCGCATGACCCCAGTCGCGCTTCGCATCGAGATTACCAAGCGGCAACTCTTTGGCAAGCCCGAGCTTGATACGCGCGACTCCGTCGGTGATCTTTCGCGTTACGAATTCAATGCCACGCAACGGGCTTTCGTGATTGAAAAGGATTCCGGACGACGCATGCATGCCAAAGCTCTCACGGTGATTGACCGTCATCCAGTGGGCATAGAGCTTGGCAACGGCATAAGGTGAGCGTGGATAGAACGGCGTGCCCTCGTTCTGTTGTGGTTCCTGGATACGGCCAAACATCTCGGACGATGAGGCCTGATAAAATCGGGCCTGCGGGCAGACGATCCGCATCGCCTCCAGAACGTTGGCCGCGCCGATGCCGGTAACCTCGCCTGTCAAGAGTGGCTGATTCCAAGACGCAGCGACGAAGCTTTGCGCGCCGAGGTTATAGATCTCATCCGGTCGATAGGTCTGCAACAGCCGGATCAGGCTGGACAGGTCGATCAGATTGCCGTCAACCAGTTCCACGTCGTTCAGGATGCCAAGCCAGCGCAAACGCTCACCAACCATGTCCGATGAGGCTGACCGGCGGAGCATCCCGACAACTCGGTAGCCCTTCTGCAGCATGAACTGAGAGAGGTAGGCGCCATCCTGACCGGTGACACCGGTTATCAAACAAGTCGGCATGCAGCGTCCTCGGTGTTGTCTCGCGGACCTTCTAAGCTATGTCGTGTGACGACCGCCTTGTTTTTATGAGGTCATATGAACCGAGGAGATTTAGACGGCAAGCCGACGCCTATCGAGGACGGTGTGCACGGCCACGCCCTGGCCGGCGCGTGTTAAGCCGCGAGCTTGATCCGTCGCCTGTCGTCAGAAGATTTGGCGGAAGATCACGTAGAGCGATCCGGCGATCACCATGGCCGCCGGCAATGTCATAATCCACGCCAGCGCCATGTTCTTGATCGTCCCCCACTGCAGGCCCGATCCATTGGCCGCCATCGCACCTGCGACGCCGCTCGACAGCACGTGGGTCGTCGAAACCGGCAGGCCGTACACGTCCGCCAGCCCGATCGTTGCCATCGCCACGATTTCGGCCGACGCGCCCTGGGCATAAGTCAGATGCGTCTTGCCGATTTTCTCGCCGACCGTCACGACAATGCGCTTCCAGCCGACCATAGTCCCCAAGCCGAGCGCCAGCGCGACCGAAACCTTGACCCAGGTCGGGATGAATTTCGTGCCGCTGTCCAACGATGACCGCAGTGACTTCAACTTTCCCATGTCCTCGGCGTCGAAACCGGGCGGGTTGGCGCCCATGACCCGCACCGCGTCAGACGCCAGGTACATGTCATTGCGGACGTTTGGCGTCGCGGCGGCCGGCACCGTTTTGATCGAGCCGTACTCCTTCACCTGCCGCCCGATGTCGGAGGTCAGCGTTGCCAGGGCAGCATAGACGTCGGACTTGTTGACTTCCTTGGTTTTGAGTGCCTCGCCCACCGTGGCACGCGCGGCAGCGACATCCGCCGGAGCAGCGGCGCCGCCGGCATGCGCCTGAAACACCGCCTGCGCCCCCTGCGTGGCCTGCAGGAACATGGGCGTGGTGCTTTCAGGAATGGCCCGGTTCAATGCATAAGCCGTCGGCGCGGCGCCGATCAAAATGAGCATGATCAAACCCATGCCCTTTTGCCCGTCATTGCTGCCGTGGAAGAACGACACGCCGGTGCAGGTCAGTATCAGCAGCGCGCGGATCGGCCCGGGCGGCGGCTTTCTGCCCTCGGGAGCAGCGTAGAGCGAGGGCATGCGAACGACCAGCTTCATCAGCAGGAGCAGCAGGGCCGCCAGCACGAAACCGATCACGGGGCTGAACAGCAGCGCCTTCAGCACGTTGACCGCCTGCGCCCAATCCACGCCCGACGTCGCCGATCCGGCGGGTGCCATAAACTGGTTTGCCAAACCCACGCCCATGATCGACCCGATCAATGCGTGCGATGAGCTATTCGGCAGACCGAGAGCCCAGGTGCCGAGGTTCCAGATAATTGCCGCGATCAGCAACGCGAAGATCATCGCGTAGCCGGCGCCGCTGCCGACCTGTAGGATCAACTCCACCGGCAGCAACGTGACGACGGTAAAGGCGACCGCTCCGCTCGACGTCAAAACGCCGAGGAAGTTGAATGTGCCGGACCAGATCACTGCGAACAGTGGCGGCAGACTATGGGTATAGATGACGGTCGCGACGGCGTTGGCCGTGTCGTGGAAGCCGTTGACGAACTCGAAACCGAGCGCAATCAGAAGGGCGATACCCAAAAGCACGAATGCACCGATCGCAAGACTTTGCTCGCCGGCACCGCTGATGTCGCTGAAGATATTGAACGCCGCGTAGCCAAGGCCCGCGACAAGCACCAACAAGAAAGCGATAGCGCCGCCGATGTGCGGCTTTCCTTCCAAATGAGGGCGTGGCGACGAAACCTCCGCCAAACCAGCATTCATTGTCGTGCCGGACATAACCTACCCCTACCTACTCACCTCGCAACCGTAGCGGAGCCACGTCGTTTGAGCTATGTCAGCCGTGTGACAACTTCATTGCCGCTGCTGACTCGGCATTACACATTTCCGTCGACAATCAGGACTAGTCTCCATCAAGCGCGATCGGTTGTCCCGGCATGGCGATAAATCTCTCGTGAGGCGATCTGGGCTCTTCTATACTGATGTGCAACCAAGATTAACCGCTTTGCGTGCCGTTCTGTTCGGTTGAACAGGAGTCCAGAACGTCTGGTGACCCCCCGCTATGTTGCCCGGCGAGACTGACCCTCCAGAAGAGGCATGATGCATCACCATTGCCGGTCTAATGACCCGACCGCTTGACAGTTCAGCGAACGCCACCGAACCGCGTCGCAGGTCCGCCATGGCAGTAGCAGCAGCACGAACCGGCCGCATTCGGCGAAGGGACTGATTGACGCTTCGCGGGTGCCGGTTCACACCAGTAACACGCACGGGAGGTCGAACAAATGAAGGATTTTGCCGGCAGGATCGCGGTTGTCACCGGCGGCGGCTCCGGGATGGGACGCGAACTCGTCCGTCAACTGGTGGCCGAAGGGTGCAATGTCGCGATGTGCGACGTGTCCACTCGAACCATGGACGAAACGAAACGGCTGTGCGAGGTCGAGAGGGTGCCGCAAGGCTTGCGGATTACCACGCATGCCGCCGATGTCTCCGATGAGGCGCAGGTGCTACGGTTTCGCGATGAGGTGGCGGAGCGCCAGGAAACCGACAAGATCCATCTTCTGTTCAATAACGCCGGCATTGGCGGTGGCGGCAGCATGTTCGCCAATAGCCGCGACGAGTGGGACAGGACGTTCAACATCTGCTGGCGCGGCGTCTACTATAACACCCGCGCTTTCCTGCCGATGCTGCAGAGGGCGGACAGCGGCCACATCATCAACACCAGCAGCGTCAACGGCTTCTGGGCCTCGATTGGGCCACGCATCCCGCACACCGCCTATGCCGCGGCGAAGTTCGCGGTCAAGGGCTTTTCCGAAGCGCTGATCACCGATTTGCGGATCAATGCGCCTCACATCAAGTGCTCCGTAGTAATGCCGGGGCATATCGGGACGTCGATCGTCGCCAACTCGCGCAAGATCCAGAGTGGCAACGAGTCGGATGAGATCACAGACGCGGAAGTGGCGCAGGCGCGATCGCGCATCGCTTCGATGGGGAACGACCCTTCCGAGATGTCGGACGATGACATCCGGGCCAGGATGGCCGAGCGGGCGCGAAACTTTCTCGAGGAAGCTCCAACCAGCGCGGCGACGGCGGCAACCATCATTCTTGATGGGGTAAAGGCCGACCGGTGGCGCATTCTCGTTGGCGAGGACGCGCAAAAGCTTGACGAATGGGTCCGCCAGTCGCCGGAGCGGGCATATGATGCCGACGCCTTCGAGGATCTGGCGGCGGAGATTGGTTGGCGCCTGGGCTCCTGACCAATTGCTTCGGTCCGATAGGGATGGAGCCCCTGTCATAACGTTGCATCATGCTGGTGGTCCGATCCCGACAGAAGCATCCTTGCGGCCAGGTGAATTGGCCCACAAAACAAGAGCTGGCGGATATAATCTGGCGGGACTATCCGTCGGATCATAGCCACTAGATCATTGGTGCGGGACGTGCGGCGGAGGACGCAGATTCTCGTCGGTGCCGTACACACAAGACCAGCCGGATTATTGGACTAGACCAGATGTTCGCCTGAGACCGGGGCGACCCGTCTCACAGTATGCAGGCTTTCGAGGATTGCGCTGGATGGTCCGGCGCCGAGCCTCATGCATAGGAGACGGGTCATGGGACAGTGTATCATCTATGTCGGCCTTGACGTGCATAAGGATACCATTGCGGTCGCGGCGGCCGAAGCGGGGTTGCGGGGAGAGGTGCGCGAGCACGGAAAGATCGCCAATACACCTGCCGCCTTGACGGCGTTGACCGAGCGGGTGGCCGGTAGAGGAAGGGAGCTACGGTTTTGCTACGAGGCCGGACCGTGCGGCTATGGCATCCAACGACAACTCAGCGCGATTGGGCATGATTGTGCCGTGGTCGCTCCATCGCTGATCCCTCGCAAGCCAGGCGAGCGGATCAAAACGGATCGACGCGATGCGATCAACCTCGCCAAGCTGCACCGCGCTGGTGAACTGACCCCTGTCTGGGTGCCCGATCAGGCGCACGAGGCGATCCGTGATCTCGTCCGTGCGCGCCAGGCGGCGGTCCGCAGCCTTCGTCAATCCCGCCAGCAATTGTCCGGCTTCCTGCTGCGCCACGGTCAGCACTATCACCGCCCGGCGTGGACGTTGTTGCACCGGCGCTGGCTGGCCAGCCTGAAGTTCGACCAAGCGGTGCATCATATCGTGCTGGAGGATTGTATCGCGGCGATCGAGGCGGCGACGGCCCGACGCGATCGCCTGGAGGCAGATATCGAAGCCGCGTTGCCAGAGTGGTCTCTTGCACCGGTGGTGCAAGCGCTGCAAGCGCTGCGCGGCGTCGGTCTGGTTGCCGCGGCCACGTTAATGGCTGAACTCGGCGATATCACCCGCTTCACCAACCCTCGCCAGCTCATGGCGTATCTCGGCCTGGTGCCGTCGGAGCATTCCAGCGGCCGCACACGCCGCCAGGGCGGGATCACCAAGGCTGGTAACGGCGCGGCACGACGAATGCTCATCGAGGCGGCATGGAGCTATCGCTTTCCTGCGCGGATCAGCCGAGAGCAGCTGTTGCGGCAGGAACGTCTGGCCCGGCCGATCCGCGATATTGCCTGGAAGGCTCAGGAACGGTTGTGCCGACGCTATCGCGCGCTCGCCCGGGCCGGAAAACTGCCGACGGTGATCACCGCGGCGATTGCTCGTGAACTGGCGGGCTTTATCTGGGCGATTGCTAAAGAGGTACAGTCCGCGGCTTCCTGAAGGAAGAAGACCGGTAACGTTGCACTCCAAGGGAGTCGCCACACGCAACTGCAACATCCAATGCTGAGCAAGGTTGGGGGCACGGTCACGGCCAGGAGAACCCTCGAGTGTACTATCAGCCGGATCCATCCGACGCTGGCCACTAGACCGAGGAAGCTCCGCGACGCATCAGGGTCCGGCGGTAACCAACCCGCGCATCAGAGCATGATCAACCGTCGTTACATGATCGTGCCTCCTGCCTTGCTCAGTGGCGGCAATGCTGAACAGCTTGAAGGCCAAGCAAGGAATTTCTGTGCCTGCAGCTTGAAACGGCGAACATGAGAGCACGCAGTTTCACTGCTTCATGTTGATAACCATGGCGTCGCCGCCGAGGCTCAACATCAAGCCTTCCCGTTGGCCTTTGAGATGCATGACGACCCCGGCCTGGTTCTTAAGCCAAAGGTCACCGCGGCTCGTTGTGCCGACCACGAAGCCGTACTGACCCTGTGCATAAGAACCGGGGAATAGATTGATACTCGGAAGATTGTAGACATCGCCTACCGCGTTGAGCGTGGACGCACCGATGCCACCTATGCCGATACCGGCAACAGTGAACGGATACGAGGCGCCTCGATAGGTCAGCGTCCCGCTGCCTCCGCCTGCGTTACCGATATAGGCCGCCTGGACTTCGTTCATTGTTACAGTAGCATCCGGCGGCATGCCTTCAAACTTGGTGTACGGTCCCGGGGTCTGCTGGCTGCATGCGACGAGGGCCATGATCGTCGCTCCCAGCACAGCAACTTTTAACACTGACATTTGCATCATAACCACCCCCGACCTAAAAGTAGAGCGGCTGCTCCACCCAAACCGTCATACCGCACCTCCCAGGACCCGTGGAACCCGGGAGAGCGTCACTCTTCTTTGCAGTGGGGGTACCATCTCTGTATTGCGGCTACAAGCCGTGGCGTCCGGACTATTTGTCAAACACACGGCGCCGTCGCGACGAGGGTGACGCCCTCCACCTGGTGGCTGAGTGGACCGGGCCGCACCGGGCGACTTCACGGAGGTGTTTGGCACAAATTCGGCATAGCCGTCGGTCGTGACAACAGAGAAGATCCGCCATCAACGCGATACGGAAGGTTCGCCATGAACGACTTCACGATGAATGGCCGGTGCACCTGTGGTTCAGTCCGCTACCACCTGACGAGCAGGCCGCTGATTGTTCACGCCTGTCACTGCCGTTGGTGTCAGCGAGAAACCGGGACGTCGTTCGCACAGAACGCGCTGATCGAGGCCGATCGTGTTGTTCTGTATGAGGGTAGTCCGGAGGTCGTCTGGACACCCTCCAACAGCGGCAAGGGGCAGAAGATCTCACGCTGTCCGAGCTGTCGTATATCGTTGTGGAGCAATTATGTGGGCGCCGGCGACCTCATCCGATTTGTTCGCGTCGGCACATTGGACGACCCTGACCAAATGCCTCCGGACATCCACATCTTCACGATGTCAAAGCAACCGTGGGTGCTCCTCCCCCCGGGAGTGCCTGCTTTCGAACAATACTACGATCGCGAGAAGCTTTGGCCAACGGAAAGCCTCGATCGCAGGCGCAAAATGCTTGAACAACGCCCGAACCCAACGGTCTAATCTGCGCGTTCCTCGGTATCCCAAATCGGTCCCGGTCAATCACGTCCGAAAACGGCCAGATTTTCTCGCGGTCTCCGTCTACTGTCCGTGCCATCTCAGGAGGACGCGACGTGACCAAGTCTGAACCGCAGGATCTCATTGTCAGATGTATAGCGGGATGAACCCGGTGGGCACCCTCGATCTCGACCACGACGCCTGCTACCGCGCGATCGCCGTTCGTGATGCTCGGTTCGACGGGCGGCTGTTCACCGGCGTCAAAACGACCGGGATCTACTGCCGGCCGATCTGCCCGGCCCGCACGCCTCGGTCGGAGAACGTGGTTTTCTTCCCGACCGCGGCGGCCGCACACGAGGCCGGGTTCCGCCCGTGCCTGCGTTGCCGGCCGGAGACCTCGCCCGACCTTGGCGCCTGGCGCGGCGCCTCCAACACCGTGTCGCGGGCGCTCGCGCTGGTAGAGATGGGGGCGCTCGACGAGGCCTCCGTCGACGCGCTGGCCAGCCGCGTAGGAATGGGTGAGCGGCAACTTCGGCGGTTGTTCCAGCAACATCTGGGCGCGTCGCCAATCGCGGTGGCGCAGAGCCGGCGGGTGCTGCTCGCCAAGCAGTTGATCCACGAAACCCGGCTGCCGATGACGGAGATCGCCATGGCGGCAGGCTTTGGCAGCCTGCGCCGGTTCAACGACACGTTTCAGGCGCTGTTCAAGCGGCCGCCGACCGCGCTGCGTCGATCCGGCGGCCTCGATGTGTCCGCCGGGCCCACGCGGGGAAATCAGCCTGAAGCTGCGCTACCGCCCGCCCTATGACTGGCCCGCGATGCTCGGTTTTCTCCGCGCTCGGGCCATTGTAGGGGTCGAAAGCGTCGAGGGGGACGTCTATCGCCGGACCATCGGGCTGGACGGCCAGCAGGGCACCGTCACAGTGCGGCCGGGCGGCGAAAATGCCCTGGAAGCGACTGTGCGCTTTCCCAAACTCTCCGCGCTGCCCCAGATCATCGCGCGGTTGCGCCGGGTGTTCGATCTGGCGGCCGACCCGGACGCGATCGCGCTTGCAACTGGTAAAGGACCCCACCCTCGCGCCGCTGGTGGCGGCTCGGCCGGGATTGCGCGTGCCGGGCGCCTGGGACGGGTTCGAACTGGCCGTGCGAGCGGTGCTGGGACAACAGATCACGGTGCCCGGCGCGATCCGGCTGGCCGGCGCGCTGGTAGCTCGGTTCGGCGAAAAACTGCGCGATCCGGACGGCGCGCTGACCCATGTGTTCCCTGATCCCGCGGTGCTGGCCGGGGCTGATCCGGGCTCGCTGGGGATGCCGCGAAGCCGCGGCGCGGCGCTTCTGGCGGTCGCGGCGGCGGTGGTGGCCGACCCGCACATCTTCGCCGCCGGGCGCGGGCTGGAGGAAGCGGTCGCGCAACTGCGGGCGCTGCCGGGCATCGGCGAATGGACCGCGCAGTATATCGCGATGCGCCAACTGCGGGAGCCGGACGCGTTTCCGGCCGCGGATATCGGCCTGATGCGCGCGATGGCTGACTCCGAGGGCCTGCGCCCGACCGCGAGCGCATCTGCTGGCGCGGGCGGAAACCTGGCGGCCGTGGCGGGCCTACGCCGCCCAACATCTATGGGCAAGCGCATGACCGACTTTTTCATCGAGACATTTGCGACCCCGATCGGCACGGCACTGACCGTGACCGATGAGGAGGCGCAACTGCGTGCCCTGGACTGGGAAGACCGCGCCCCGAGCATGCATCGGCTGCTGCGGCTGCACTATGGCAGTGTGCGGCTGGAGCCGAAGGGCGCGGCGCTCAGCGGCCAGGCGAGCGGTCGAGGCTTATTTCGAGGGCGAATTGACGGCGATCGATTCGCTGCCGGTGAAGACCGGAGGCACCGCTTTTCAGCGCTCGGTTTGGGCGGCGTTGCGCACCATCCCGACCGGCAAGACCACGACCTATGGTCGCCTCGCCGCCGGACTGGGCCGGCCAAAGGCGGTGCGTGCGGTTGGCATGGCGAACGGCGCGAACCCGATCTCCGTAGTCGTGCCCTGTCATCGGGTGATCGGCGCGGATGCAACGCTGACCGGCTACGGTGGCGGCTTGGAGCGGAAGCGCTGGCTGCTGCAACATGAAGGCGTCGATTGCTGATTACTATCTTCGTCTTCTGCCAATTAGTCCGCGGCAAAGGTGGTCGCGGCGTGGCTCACCATCGGGAAGCGCCAGTTGCGGCTGGCGGCGAATTTTTGTTGCACATCCGGCGGTCAGGGCTGGAAATGACGAAGGCGGCACGACTGGCGATATGGTCGTAGATGCCATTGAAGCCATCGGCCCGAAGCGTGCAGTAGGCGCAAGAACAGCCCATGTTGTGGATCACGATGATCACGATAAGATCCCGCCGGCCGCCGAACAGCGCCGACAGTTGAACGCTTCCCTCACGCGTCGGGAAAGCGCAGTCCTGCACTTCCGCCGGTTCAACGGATGCCCGCCTCCTTCGCGCAAATCGGCGATTTGACGGCGATAGTCAGAGAGCCTTTCGGCGGTCTCGGCATCGTTCATCGGATCGATCCTGGATCATCGATCGACATCAGTATTCATCGTGACGGCGGACCCACGCTTGCGGGAAGGACAGCCCAGCCTCATTCCGGCCGTTCGGCACAAGGTCAATATAGTGGTAGGCCGCGTTCATCATGTCGAGCCCACGCTCGTAGCATGAATAGGTGTGAAATACATCCCCTTGCGCATCCTTGAAAAACACGCTGATGCCCGGAAGCTCAGTCATCGAAGTCTTTCGCGGCTTGTAGTTATAGTAGACTTCGCCCGCGGCGGTTTCTTCCGGAGTGAATGATACATTATAGTCATGGTTGAAGTCGGTTCCAAATGACGAAACCCAGTTGAACCCCCATCCCATGCGCTTGCGATATTCTTCGATCCGGCCGAACGGCGCCTGCGAGACAACAACGAAGGCGATGTCACGCTGCTGCAGGTGGACAACGATGCCATTGAAATTGTCAGCCCAGAACGAGCAGCTTTTGCAGCCGGCGTCCCAGTCCGGTCCAAACATGAAGTGCTGGACGATCAACTGGGATTTGTCGCCGAATAGCGCAGGCAGACCAATCTTTCCGTCGGACCCTTCAAACACATAATCCTTGTCGACCCGGACCCAAGGCAGACCGCGTCGCTGTGCACTCAGCTCGTCGCGCAGACGGGTCAGTTCCTTTTCCTGCTTCAGATGCTGAATGCGGGCCTCGACCCACTCGTCGCGCGAGACGATCTTGTGTGTCTCCATGTAAAATCTCCCTATGCCAGGCTATACTTCAAAGCACATCACGGCGGCGGTTTCGGCACCTTTCGCTTGCGCGGCCCGTCATCCTCAATCTCCTGCAACGCCACGGCCAGCATATCGAATTGCTCTTTCCAGTAGTTGCTGAAGCGATTGATCCAGACCGCAACAGAGAAGTCGGGCCAGCAACCAAACTGCATCGCCTGACCCGCCCGCGCTATCTGGACCACCCACGATTCTCAATCCCGCTTACGCGCCCTAAGATCGACAACATTGCCCGCCTCGCTCACCTCCCCCGCAGAGGCGGAGGCCAAAACCTCGGCCACCCGCCGCGCCAGTTGTTCACGCTTGAACGGCTTGCCCAACAGGTACACCCCGTCATCCAGCCGGCCGTGATGAACGATCGAGTTCTCGGTATATCCGGACATGAACAGCACCTTCACCTCCGGCCGCATCGCGGTGATGCGTTCCGCCAGGGCCCGGCCGCGCACTTTGCCGGGCAGCACTACATCCGTCAGCAGCATATCGATCTCCGCCGCGTGGGCGCCGAAAACCAGCAGTCCCTCGTCACCGTCGGGCGCCTCCAGCACCCGGTAGCCGAGGCTGCGCAGGATGGCGACGGCGATCTCACGCACCCCGGCCTCGTCTTCCACCACCAGGATCGTCGCCGACCCATGCGGCAGATCGGCCGGCACTCCGCTGCGCTGACCGATGTCCATTGCCGCTCCGATCGCACGCGGCAGGTATAGCTTGACCGAAGTTCCCTCGCCGGGCTCCGAGTATATCTTTACGTGACCCTCGGACTGCTTGACGAAGCCGAACACCATCGCCAGCCCGAGGCCGGTCCCCCGTCCCTCGGCTTTCGTGGTGAAAAACGGTTCGAACACTCGCGCGGCGACGTCGGGGGTCATGCCGTGCCCGGTATCCGAAACCGCGACCATGACGTAATCGCCAGGAGTTACCTCGGCGTGGGCGTGAGCGTATTGGGCGTCCAGCACCTTGTTGGCCAGCTCGATGGTCAACCGGCCGCCGCCCGGCATGGCATCGCGCGCATTCAGCGCCAGGTTCAACACCGCGCTTTCCAGTTGCGCCGGGTCGGTCATTGCGGGCCACAAGCCGGCGCTGTCCACGAAGCGCACCTCGATGTGCTCGCCTAGGGTGCGATTGAGCAACGGCACCAGTTCCGGCAGATGCGCCGACAGGTTGATGGGTGCGGGAGCCAGCGGCTGCTTGCGGGCGAAGGCCAGAAGCTGGCCGGTCAGAGTGCCGCCCCGCTGCGCCGCCCATAGCGACCGCTCGACGTTCGTGGCCAGCGGGTTTTGCGGATCCAGCTTCATCCGCGCGAGCTCCAGATTGCCCACGATCACCGTCAGCAGGTTGTTGAAGTCGTGCGCTATCCCGCCGGTCAGCTGGCCGATCGCCTGCATTTTCTGCGACTCGCGCAGCACCGCCTCAGACTGCGCTCGTTTCGTCATATCGCTGATGGTCAGCACAAACCCGCCGTCGGGCATCGGGGTGCGCCGGATTTCGAGCCGCGTGCCGGTCGGGTGGGTCCGCTCATAGACGATCGGCTCACCGCTGGTTTGCTGGCTGTGCTCGATCTGCTCCTCGCTTTCCAGCATAGGCTCACCGTCGGCGACGAGATGTTCCGCAAAGGCTGCATACGGCGTTTCGGCGCGCACCATCGCCGGCGGCAGCTCTAGCAGGATCTGAAAGCATTCGTTCCAATGCCGCAACTTGTGAGCCGGTCCGAACACCCCGACGCCCTTGGCTCAGGCTGTCCAGCGACGCACGTAGCCGCACCGCCAAAGTGCGTTGTTCGCTCTCCGCGCGATAAGAACGGGCATAGGCCTGATTGAGCAGCCGAGCCGCCCATAGCAACGCGAGGATGGTAATTGCGGTCGCCGCAAGAATCAGGCGCTGGACCCAGTCGCCGCGGCTGACGCCTTGGGCCTCTCGCTCGGCCAGCAGTGCTTGTTCCTCGGTCGTCATCGCCGTCAGGGTTGCGTCGATCTCCTCCCGGCCGGTCTGCGTCCGGAGCGCATCGATAGCCGCCTGCAGCCCCGAGTCTTGCCGAATTTGAATCAACTCGGCGAGGCTTTGGGATCGCCGCTGCCAAGCTGGGGCCAACGTCTGCAATCGCGCCTGCTGGGCGGGGTTGTCGGCGGTGAGGCGTTTCAGATCGCCAAGCAGGACCGAGCCGTGGCTGAGCGCCGCATCGTAGGGGCCGAGGTAGTCCGAGTTGCCGGTCAGCAGATAACCACGCTCATCGGACTCCGCGCCCCGCTCGGCAATCTGAAGCTCGTGGATCGCATCCAGCACGTTGTAGGTATGCTCGGTCCACTCCCGGGCCGAGCGGGCGGCGGTGAAGCGGTCCCACGTGGTGAACCCGATCACTACTAAAATTGCCACCAGCACGCCAAAAACCAGCAGATTGGCCTGGGAGACCAGTTTTTTAGACATGGCGAAGCGGATCCTCCCAAAGGATGCAGAACCGCCGGCCCGTGGCCGAACAAAGGCGGCAGGGTTATCCGACCGTTATGTCTCGCAGCCAATCGGGGAAGTCCATTCACGCTCCGGCGACGAGGGTGGGAGGCGCGTTGAGTCCCTGGTCCGCGCGGCCTATCCTTGCGCATGGCCCGTCTCAGCGTGAATTTGAACAAGATCGCCTTGCTGCGAAACTCCCGCCGCACCGGGGTTCCGGACCTGCGCAAATTCGCTCGCGTGGCGCTGGAGTCAGGAGCCGGCGGGCTGACGGTACATCCCCGGCCCGATGAGCGGCATATTCGTTCAGCCGACGTGCCCATGCTGGCGGAACTGATGCGGCCGCTGCGGCCGGCGGTGGAATTCAATATCGAGGGTTACCCGGACGATCGGTTCATGCAGATCCTCCGCGAGACACGGCCGGAGCAGGTGACGCTGGTGCCGGATGCCCCGGATGCGTTTACCTCCGAGGAGGGTTGGAAACTCGATCCGGCGCAGGCCGCGCCGGCGGCGGCGGCGATCGCCGCGATGAAGGCGTTGGGGTGCCGGGTGATCCTGTTCATCGACCCCGATCCGCTGGTGATCGAGCGGGTGCGGCAGGTGGGCGCCGATGGAGTAGAGATCTACACCGGAACCTATGCCGCTGCGTTTCGCGACGGGACGCATCAGCCGATCCTGGCGAACATAGCTGAAACCGCCTCCCGAGCCAGGGATGCCGGGCTGGTGGTCAACGCCGGACACGATCTGAATTTGCACAATATTCCGCCGCTGATGCAGGCGGTGCCCTTTCTGGCGGAGGCCTCGATCGGTCACGAACTGACCGCCGATGCGCTGGAGAACGGATTTGCGGCGACTGTTGCCGCCTATGCGGAGGCGCTTGGGAAGAGCTAAACCGATTCCCGTAGCGGGTCGCTTAGCGGTTGCTCTTTTCGTGCCGTTTTTGACCCGGCGGAGGTCGCCGGACGATTCGAGGTGCTTCCCGCCGAAGCGGCGTCGCTGAAAGCCGGACGTCCGAGGAGCGTAATCAGCTCCGCGTAGCCCTCCGCCAGAGCAAGGCAAACTTGCTGCTCGCGGCCGGGAGCCAGATAGGCCGCTTGCTCGCGCCACTGCCCTTCGCGTTCCCGATACGTCTCCGCGTTAAGATATGCCATTTGCACCCGCACCGTCGCGCATCTGAATGTAAGGGCTGCTTACATTAGACCAACGCCGAGATCAACTCAGGACGGCTCGGCGAACGCATGCCCCTCTCCTGCCGTTTCCTCCACATGGGTGGAGATCGGACTATGGAGACCCTTACGCCGGATGAGCTGCGCGAAAAGGCGTTGCGCTACCGGGGTATGGTGCTGATCGTTTCCGATCAGCGGTTGATCGATGCACTGATTTCCTTGGCCGAGGAATACGAGGCACTGGCTGAGCACATGGAGAAAGCGCAACCCGATTTGTCATCGAGCTAGAAACGTTCAGGCTGATGGTAAATGGTCAGCGCGCGCTCCAGCTTAGCGTTTCATACGCAATCTTATTAGCCCGGCTGTCTCGATCAGGCTGATGCTGCTCTTGGGGTGGATTAAGCGGCCCTGCAGCGGAGGGCTTCTTTCGATCGAGCATTTTCGAAAGACGTGTTAGCCGAGCGGGCTCGGTCCGTTGGGTAGGCCCATCTGTTTGAGCGTATCGACCATGGCGCTGGCCCAAAGCTGTTGGTTTTGTTCCTGCTGCGGCGTCGGGTGCGGCGTCTTGGCGGGCGCCTGGATGGGGTCTTTGGGTGTGTCGGACGCGGGATGGCGGCTGGGGCGGCTGTTGCGATGCTCCTCGATCGCGGCGCGCGCCTGCGCCATGGCGATCTCCATATCGGCGTCAGGGACGTCGTTCACCGGTGCCGGCACCGGTTCGGGGGTCGCTGCCGGCAGGTCGCAGTCAAGGCGCCTATCCAGGGCTTTTTCGGTGTTCAGAGTGGAGCGGTTCAGACCGTTGGCGCAGCCCCGGTAGCGGATTCGCATGGACTGGGACATCTCCGCGGTCTTGGCCTCCGCGAGGACGTCGAGCGTCGTCATCCCGAGAGCGATGATCTGGGCGGCCTGCAGCATCTCCGCGCGGGTGCGGGTGGCGTAGGAGGCGAGGGTATCGATGATTTCGCTTCGGACCCCACGTACGTCGGCGGCGTGGATACCGAAGTAAGGCATCAGGAAGGTGATGATGCTTTCCACGAAGTAGTTTGGCTTGAGGGACATGGGTGACCGTTCCGGTGTGTGTTGTGCGTTGTTCTAGTGCAGGTTGCATCCTTGCGTCAAGAACAGAAAGAGAACCTATGTGGAGATGAGTGTCTGGAGGTGAGCGAAGGTGGCGACGAGCAGCGGGGGAACACCTCCCCCGCCGCGGTTCGACCGGGAGCGACCGGAGGGTCAAGCCGCCATGCTCTGGCCCGAAATGGGGTCTTGCCTTAGAACGCTGCGATCCGTTTGAACTGGAGCAGCCGAATGAGCAAGATCATCCGCACCGAACCCGGCCCGATCCTGTCGAAGGCCGTCGAATACCACGGTTTCGTCTACTTGCCGGGGATCACGGCTCGCGACACCAAGCAAGACATCAAGGGACAAACCGCCGACGTGCTGGCGCAGATCGATGCGATGCTCGAACATCATGGAACCGACAAGACCCGGCTGCTACAGGCGGTAATTTGGGTGAAGCACATCAAGGACCGGGTGTTGATGAACGAGATCTGGACCCCGTGGCTGCCGAAGGAGGGAGCTCCGGCTCGCGCCTGCGTTCAAGCCGAGATGGCCGCACCGGATGTGCTGGTGGAGATCATGGTAACGGCGTGCAAGTAGCTGCCGCTTGACGGAGGCCTGTCAGCCGCCCTGGGCCGCGGTTTTGAGCGGCATGGTCTGGTTGGCGGCATAGGCCGCGGCTGCCTGGCCGAGCCGGACCAACTGGAGGGTGTTGAGTACGTCCGCTCCCTCGATATCGCCGAGCGTCAAGGTCCCGGACGAGCTCGACCGGACGCCATAGGCTGCAAGCTGCGTCGAGCTCCACGCGAGCTGAGCCGAGGCGGCGTCAGGGTCTGCGGGCGGGGCTGAGGCTGATGCAGGCGGCGCGGTTGCGGGAAGCGCTTTTGCCGACGCCACCGCTTTTGGTTGCGTTGCGAAAATCTTCTCCGGATCTATTCCAGTGACCTTTTCGGCGATTAGCGAACCGATATTTATACCCAGGCCGATCGGACCGCCCAACAGTCCGCTCACCAACATGGAACCGAGGTCGCGCAATGCCTCCGGAATCGTGTCACCGGTGACCGCTCGGTAGATTGTGCCCACTACAGGCAGATATTGCAGTGGGTTGATGGCGGAGAGGAAGTCATGGAACGTGAAATGGTGATTCGCCGTTGCCGCGGCCTGGACGGATGCGGCGGGGGCGGTCGGATTGATGGTCGCCCCCTGAATCTCCGATGTCATTTACATGCGTACCGGCTGTTGGTTTCGATGATGTAAGCAATTAGCGTGCCAGCGCGCTCCGCAGTAGGATGATGCGTGCGCCGTTACGGGACGCCAACCTCGATCCGCGCTGGTCACGATCATCGACGTCTGCACACACAGGCGGCTAACCAAGTGGACAGCAACTGCCCGCCGACTTGAGCGGCAGGTTACCAGCCCGAATGGCCCCCAGCCGAGAGTGCGCCAAAACGCCGTGTCCCGACCGCGCCATAAGCGGATCAATCGCCCATCTCAAGCGGCGGTTGTGAGATCGCTGCGCCGGCCAAAGGACCTTCCCACTTTCGCGGGCGTCAAGCTATTGTTGCCTTTTCGATAGAGAGGGTTTGTCGGTTTTCTCGCCGGATTCGGCACCCTGCCTACTCGTCGCGCCTGGAACTCCGGCTGCAGTGCTCCGGTCCGGGCTGGACACCTGCTTCTGCGTTGCTGCGCTTGGCGTCACGTCGGTTCCTGCCGCTGGACCGGAAGTGTCGCCCTGCGCTGGTCCGACTGCCATGGCTATCGGCGCGCAAAACGATAACATCGACTGTATCCCTCCGGACCGATGCGCACTGACTGCTATCGCTCTCATTCGCTGCCTGCCTTTGTTTGGTCCTAGAACGCAACGTCCAGGGCGTGGTTCGTATTGGATTGGCTATTTGATCAGGAAATTTCGCAGATTGCTGCTGCTGCGATACAGCGAAGCCATGCATGCCCAGGCCATGCAGACAGCGGCCTGCATTGGTCGCCACAATTTGGAGCAGCGCCTTGCCCGGTGGTTGCTGATAGCACATGACCGTTCGGACGGCGACGTGCTGCCGCTCACTCAGAAATGCCTTTCCCTGATGCTGTGTGTTTACCAGCCAAGCATCACCACCGCGGCAGGGCTCCTGCAAAGAGCTGGCATCATCACATACGGAAATAGCAGGCGGGGCAGCATTATAATCCTTGACCGGGAAGCGCTTGAGGACACCACCTGCGATTGTTACGAAGTTGTACAGGATAGATTTAACCAACGTGTATGATATCAGACAGTCAAGCTCTCCGGCAGGTCGTACATCCAGCGTTTGTCGGCATCTTTAATTATCGTCGTTTCATTGTGCTGGCGCAGCAGTCGCCCGACCAGCCGAAGGCATCGGCCGCGACTACGTCTCCGGACCTGTCTGGAATGCCAACAAACCTTGACTTGACGTAGAATAGGGAAGAGGTGCTGATGAACGAAATGAAATTGAAGAAACTGCGAAAGGCACTGCCGGCAAAGTGAAGGATGGGATTGAGGGTCTTACCGGCGATGTAGGTCTATAGGTTGAAGGTAAGATCGATCAGGCAGCAGGCAAGAAAAAAATGACCGAAGAAATGTTGCCGCCGCGCCGTCTTGAACTGCTATTCGAAGCGCAGGCACGCGCGACCCCAGATGCCACCGCATTGATACACGGCGGTCAATCGGTGACGTATGCGGAACTAGACCGGCGATCAAACCAATTTGCACAGCATCTGCGAACCCTGGGCGTTGGCCCTGAGGTGGCAGTCGCCGTCTGCGTTCGGCGTTCTATCCACATGGTTGTTGCGTTGTTCGGCATTCTGAAGGCCGGCGCTGCTTATGTGCCGTTGGATTGGAAATATCCGCCGGAGCGTCTTGACTACATTATGCGAGACAGTGCTTCGTCGGTGCTGGTCACCCAGGGATCCGACGGTGGCGGGCTTCCGTTTGCGGGCCAAACGCTTGATCTCGATCGCGACGCAGCGATCATCGCGGCAGCCCCCGACGATCGCCCGAAGCCTTTGGGAGACGAGGACAATCTCGCGTATATCATCTACACATCCGGATCGACCGGCAGGCCAAAGGGCGTGATGCTCGCTCACACCGCGACACATCTGGTGGACTGGACACGGCATGCACTCTCGTCCGAGGATGTCGCGCGCGTTGCCGCCACCACATCGCTGAGTTTCGATCCGTCGATCTTCGAGATTTTCGTACCGCTTTGCCTCGGGGGCGCCGTCGTGATCAAGGCTAGTGCGCTCGAGCCGTTCTCCGATGATGAGAACCCGACGATGCTTTTCGGCACACCCTCGGTTCTGTCACAACTTGTGAGCGAGGGGCAAATACCTGAGAGCGTGCGCGTCATAAATGTCGGTGGCGAGGTGGTGCGGAGCGCCTTGATCCGGGACCTCTACCGGGCGTCGAACGTCGAGCGCATCTACAACCAATACGGACCGACCGAGGCGACGACGTGCACCACGGTCGCACTCCTGCCGCGTTTCGCAGACGAGCATTTGCCGATCGGGCGGCCAATCGGCCTCGCGCGCGTGCATATACTTGACGCCGAGGGCAGCCCGGTTTCCGAGGGTGCCCCAGGTGAAATTCATATCGCAGGACCGGTTCTGGCGCGTGGTTACCGCAATCAATCTGCGCTGACCGCGGAGAGCTTTGTCGATGACCCGTTCGATGATGCCGGCGGCCGGATGTATCGCACGGGCGATCTGGGGCGCTGGTCGGCGGCCGGTGAACTGGAGTTCCTTGGGCGCATCGACGATCAGGTCAAGCTGGCGGGGATCAGGGTCGAACCCGGCGAGGTCGAAGCTGCGCTGCTACGGTTATCGCATGTGCATCAGGCGGCCGTGATCGTCGAGAACAATGCGAGCGGGAATGCGCGCCTGAGAGCTTATGTTGGAACGAGCAAAGTTCTGTTGCCGCGCGAGCTGCGGGAGCAATTGAGTGCCTGGCTGCCGCAGTACATGCTACCGGCCGAGTTTGTGTTCCTGGATCGTCTTCCGCTTACCGTGTCGGGAAAGATAGATCGCCAGGCTCTGCGCGTATTCGAGCCGCGTCGGCCGGACGAACCGCCGTGCGTCGATACCGGCCGGGAAATAAGGCCGCACCGACGACTGGGCGATGAATGTTACTCTTTCAGGCGGAACCCCACCGGGCCATCTGTTGCCCGCGTAGTGAGTGACGCCTGGCGTCGCGCGCTGCCTCATGCCCCGGGCAACCCCGACCTCACTTGGAGCGAGGCCGGTGGCGACTCCCTCGGGATCCTTATGCTTCTGGCCAGGCTCGAACGGACGCTTGGCCGCAAGCTGATGTTCGACGTCGTGTCAGCCGACATGACGCGAGGACAACTGACGCACAGCCTGACGAACGATGGGGCCGAACTGCGATCGCGTGCCGTTCCTGTAGTCTATCTCATTCCCGGCATTCTCGGAGACGATTTGGCCCTTGCAGATTTCCGCCGCGCCTTCAACCAAATACGGTTCGAAGTCATCGAGCCGCCGGAGCTCGACGCGATAGGTGACGTGCTCCGCAGCCTGCCGGAAACCGGCCGTTGGGTTGCGCGGGACATCGCCAGACGGCAACCGCAGGGACTTGCCAGTGTCGCAGGCTTCAGCTTCGGCGGTGCAGTTGCGCACGCAGCGGTTGCCCACCTTCTGGCAGATGGCTTCACGGTCGGACTTCTAGTCATCCTCGACACATATCTCCCCAACGGACCGAGGGACGCGCCGGCGTGGGATATGCCTGTCCACGACAACGCGTGGCGCCTTTGTCTGAAACGACTGTTGCTCGCTTGGGGCCAGGACGACCGCCGACGGCGACTGCTGCTCCGGCTCGTGGCCTGTCTTGGGAGCGTCGCTTTGTCCCGCACACGTCGCCTCCTGCTCTGGGGGTTCCGACGCAACGCAATCCGATCCTGGCAACCCACCGCGTTGGCGGTGCCGGCGATAGTTGCCGTGAGCCGTGAGTTCGGATCGCAAATACGATCCAAATGGGCCAATATCACTCCCAACGCATCCTTCATCGAGCTTCCCTGCGCACATAAGGACGTTCTTCGTCCGGAGGCGCTCGCGATACTTAGGCCAGCTTTGCTCAAGGCGTTTCACCGAATTAAGCACGTGGAATGATCGAAGGGGGACGCACAACTAGTCGGTTCCACGGCATCGATGTACTCTCATGTTCGCCGTTTCAAGCTGCAGGCACAGAAATTCCTTGCTTGGCCTTCAAGCTGTTCAGCATTGCCGCCACTGAGCAAGGCAGGAGGCACGATCATGTAACGACGGTTGATCATGCTCTGATGCGCGGGTTGGTTACCGCCGGACCCTGATGCGTCGCGGAGCTTCCTCGGTCTAGTGGCCAGCGTCGGATGGATCCGGCTGATAGGTACACTCGAGGGTTCTCCTGGCCGTGACCGTGCCCCCAACCTTGCTCAGCATTGGATGTTGCAGTTGCGTGTGGCGACTCCCTTGGAGTGCAACGTTACCGGTCTTCTTCCTTCAGGAAGCCGCGGACTGTACCTCTTTAGCAATCGCCCAGATAAAGCCCGCCAGTTCACGAGCAATCGCCGCGGTGATCACCGTCGGCAGTTTTCCGGCCCGGGCGAGCGCGCGATAGCGTCGGCACAACCGTTCCTGAGCCTTCCAGGCAATATCGCGGATCGGCCGGGCCAGACGTTCCTGCCGCAACAGCTGCTCTCGGCTGATCCGCGCAGGAAAGCGATAGCTCCATGCCGCCTCGATGAGCATTCGTCGTGCCGCGCCGTTACCAGCCTTGGTGATCCCGCCCTGGCGGCGTGTGCGGCCGCTGGAATGCTCCGACGGCACCAGGCCGAGATACGCCATGAGCTGGCGAGGGTTGGTGAAGCGGGTGATATCGCCGAGTTCAGCCATTAACGTGGCCGCGGCAACCAGACCGACGCCGCGCAGCGCTTGCAGCGCTTGCACCACCGGTGCAAGAGACCACTCTGGCAACGCGGCTTCGATATCTGCCTCCAGGCGATCGCGTCGGGCCGTCGCCGCCTCGATCGCCGCGATACAATCCTCCAGCACGATATGATGCACCGCTTGGTCGAACTTCAGGCTGGCCAGCCAGCGCCGGTGCAACAACGTCCACGCCGGGCGGTGATAGTGCTGACCGTGGCGCAGCAGGAAGCCGGACAATTGCTGGCGGGATTGACGAAGGCTGCGGACCGCCGCCTGGCGCGCACGGACGAGATCACGGATCGCCTCGTGCGCCTGATCGGGCACCCAGACAGGGGTCAGTTCACCAGCGCGGTGCAGCTTGGCGAGGTTGATCGCATCGCGTCGATCCGTTTTGATCCGCTCGCCTGGCTTGCGAGGGATCAGCGATGGAGCGACCACGGCACAATCATGCCCAATCGCGCTGAGTTGTCGTTGGATGCCATAGCCGCACGGTCCGGCCTCGTAGCAAAACCGTAGCTCCCTTCCTCTACCGGCCACCCGCTCGGTCAACGCCGTCAAGGCGGCAGGTGTATTGGCGATCTTTCCGTGCTCGCGCACCTCTCCCCGCAACCCCGCTTCGGCCGCCGCGACCGCAATGGTATCCTTATGCACGTCAAGGCCGACATAGATGATACACTGTCCCATGACCCGTCTCCTATGCATGAGGCTCGGCGCCGGACCATCCAGCGCAATCCTCGAAAGCCTGCATACTGTGAGACGGGTCGCCCCGGTCTCAGGCGAACATCTGGTCTAGGCGGTAGCACCCCCGTCCACCGGCAGCGCAACGCCGTTCACGAACGACGCCTCATCCGACAGCAAGAACAACGCGGCGTTGGCGATTTCCTCGGGTTGGGCGAGGCGCCGCATCGGATTCAGAACGCCTCGTTTGGCGACCAGCGTTTCCGGCGTTTCCCCGGCGGGCGTCTGGCTGTCCGGACGAGCGACGAAGACCCGCAGCATGGGCGTGTCGGTGGTGCCGGGGCAGACGGCGTTGACGCGGATATTCTCGTGCCCGTAGCGTTTCGCCAGTCCCTTCACCAACCCCACTACGCCGAATTTGGCGATGTTGTAGACCGGGCTATAGGGCGACCCCTGCAAGCCGGACGTCGAGGCGGTGAACACAATTGATCCCCCGCCGCGGGCGCGCAATTCCGGCAGCGCCGCCTCGGTGGTGACCAGAACGCTGCGGACATTCAGATCGATCGCGAAATCGAAATCCTTCCAGTCGAGTCCCTCGATGGAGGCTGGGCCGGGGGTGCCGACATGGTTCCAGACGAAATCAAGACCGCCGAAATGCTTGGCGGTCTCGCGCACGATGTCGCGGGCAAATTCGTCGTTGGTCAGGTCCCCCGACAGGCCGAGGGCTTTGCCGCCGGCGGCGGAGATCTGCCGCACCACGGCGTCGGTCGCTTCCTTGTTCAGATCGACAACGGCGACTGATGCGCCCTCTGCAGCAAAGCGGATAGCGCCGGCGCGGCCCATGCCGGAGGCGGCGGCTGTGACAATGCCGATTTTGTTTTTCAAGCGCATTCTTGTTTCCTCCCGTTAAGCCGGTATGGGATGATGTACTGGCCAGCGGCGCTGGTTTCCAGAAGCCGTGGATGGCGGGCGTGCGCCTGCCATGACGGGGGGGGGCCGCTTGTTCCCGCCGAACCGCCGCTCCGTCCTCTTCAGCCTGTCTCCATTGGCAGGCTCTCGTCCTTCGCCCATTCCGACAGAGAGGCATCGTAGATCCGCACGTCGGTGTGGCCCAGCATCGTCAGGATCATCGCATCGGCGCTTGCGGCGATGCCGCCGCCGCAATAAGCGATGACAGGACGATCCAACGCTCCCACGGCCCCCATCCGGCGACGCAATTCATCGGGCGGCAGGAACGTATTGGTCGCTGGATCGAGCAGATGAGCGGCCGGAACGTTGACGCTGCCGGCGATCCGTCCTGGCCGGCCATAACTGTTTCCGCCGCTGCCAGCGTGCTGCGCCGGCAGCAGCGCATTCAACGTGCAGACGCCTGCATCACCAACCGCCGCCTTCACCTCATCCTTGCCCACCATCAGGTTACGCTGCTCACGCACGACGAAATCGCCTGCCGAGCGGTGATGTCCAGGGCCTGTTTCGATCGAGCGGTTTTCCGCCGTCCACTTTTGCCAGCCACCATTCAGTACCGCGGCGTTATCGTGTCCGAATTCGCGCAACAGCCACCAGACCCGCGTCGCCCACCAGGCATTAGCTGTGCTGTAGGTCACCACGCGGGTCCCATTGCTGACCCCGAAACGACGCATCGCAGCGGCGAAATCCTCCGGCGTTGGCCGCATGAAATTCAGCTTCTGCGTCGTATCGGAAACATCCCGCGACACGTCGCAGAATTGCGCGCCCGGAATGTGACCGCGCTCGAAATCCTCCCGCCCCGGCTTCACCACGTAGGTGATCTTCGGATCGGGAATCAGATGCGTGGTGCAATCCAGCACGACGACATCGTCCAGATGCTGGGCGAGCCATTCGGTCTCGACCAGGTATTCCGGATGAACGAAACCGGTCATGTCAGTGCACCAATTCAGCGAGTTCGATGACCACGTTTCCGGTCGCCGAGGGGTCCAGGAACACGATCTTCGAGCCGCCATGGCCGGTGCGCCACGTT
The DNA here is from genome assembly GCA_963778125.1 of uncultured Alphaproteobacteria bacterium. Classification (GTDB taxonomy): domain Bacteria; phylum Pseudomonadota; class Alphaproteobacteria; order Acetobacterales; family Acetobacteraceae; genus Rhodopila. The sequence goes on from CAVZTH010000044.1 coordinate 336,138, forward strand.
TCGCTCTGCAGTTTCACCTGCTTGGCTTTCAGTTCGGCGATGGCGCCCTCGATATCATCGACCTCGAAACAGATGTGAAACAGGCCGGTGCCTTTTTCAGCGATCCATTTCGACACGCCCGACTCAGGTCCCTGTCCCTCCAGCAGTTCGATATAGCTTTGACCGACCGGCAGCATCGCCAGTTTCGTCGCCCCTATCTGCTCCTCGTATTCCAGTTCCAGCCCGAAGGTGTCGCGCATCAGGTCGAGCGACTGCTTCATCGAGTTGACAGCGATGGCGATATGTTCCACGCGCTTGATCTTCATTGTTACTCTCCCGTTTAGTATATCGTGACGCCGCTATCGACCGGATAGACCTGTCCGGTTACTTTCCTGGTCTCGTCGGACGCCAGGAACAGCGCCATGTTAGCGATGTCCTCCGGTTCGATCAGACCCAGCAGGTGAGAGTCCGCCAGCTTGTCCAAAGCGGGATTGCCGGCCACCAGTTTGGCCACGCGCTCGGTCATCGTGACGGATGGCGCGATGGCGTTGACACGGACGTTGGGGGCGAACTCGACCGCCATGGACCGGGTCATCGAGGCGACCGCGCCCTTGGCGGCGGTGTAGCAATCCCGCCCGGGGATACCCATCAGGGCGACGTTCGAAGACATGTTGATCACCGAACCACCGCCCGACCGGATGATCGCCGGTATGCCGAAGCGGCAGCCGAGGAAGGTGCCGAACAGATCCAGCTTGATGACGCGCCAGAACTCCTCCAGCGGCGCCTGCGTCACGTCGCTGTCCCGCGCGGTGGAGCCGCCGGCGTTGTTGTGCAGCACGTGCAGTGCGCCGTAGTGCCGCACCGCCTGCTCGATCGTTGCCTGGATGCTGTCGGGGTCGGTGACATCGGTCCTGATGGCGATCACCTCGCCACCGGCCTGAACGATCAGTTGCGCGGTCTGCTCTCCGGCCTCGGCGTTCAATTCCGCGACGACGACCTTGGCGCCCTCGCGCGCGAACAACTGGGCGGTCGCGCGACCGATGCCGGTTCCGGCGCCCGTGATGACGGCTACTTTTCCGTCAAGCCGTGGCATGTCTGTTCCCCCCGGTTTATGTTGGGGTCATCGTCACCCGGGAGCGGACGGGGATCAAGGGGCGCACAGGACAACACGGGGAAATCGATAATGACAGCTTTACCCTCCGAACCTTTTGGGCGGTTACCGGACGGTCGCGAGACATCCCTCTACACTTTGGAAAACGACCAACTGCGGGTCCGCATCACCGACTTCGGCGGCCGGATGGTCAGCATCGAGGCCCCCGACCGAAACGGTCGACGCGATCACGTCCTGCTGGGTTTCGACAACGTCGACGGCTACCGCACAGCCGGCTCTTTCGGCACCCTGCTCGGGCGCTACGCGAACCGCATCGCGGGCGGGAGCTTCACGTTGGATGGCCAAACCTACACGCTGTCCCGGAACGACGGCGACAACACGCTGCATGGTGGCGCCGAAGGCTTCAGCAAACGGCTGTGGGACGTTACCACCGCCGCGGCGGACCCGCTGCCTACGCTGGCCCTGAGCCTTGTCAGCCCGGATGGGGATCAAGGGTTTCCAGGCGAGGTGACCGTCCGGGCAACTTTTCAACTCAACGCGGACAGCTTGTCGCTAACGTTCGAGGCGCGGACGACCAAGCCGACGATAATGAACCTAAGCGCGCATCCCTATTTCAACCTTGGCGGTCCCGCTTCCAGGGACGTGCTGGACCATGAGGTCACCATCGCCGCCAGGGCATTCCTGCCGACCGATGCCGAGCAGATTCCGACCGGTGAAATTCGATCCGTCGAAGGCACACCCTTCGACTTCCGTCAGGCAACCCCCCTGGGCGCTCGGATTCTGCAGCCTGACCCGCAGATATTCTTTGGTCTGGGCTACGATCATTGCTTTGTCCTTGGCGGTGATGGCCTAGCGGTCAAAGTCCTTGACCGGCTCAGCGGCCGGGTGCTGGAGATCCATACCGATCAGCCCAGCGTGCAGGTTTACACCGGAAACAAACTCAACGGCGCTTTTGCCGGTCATGGCGGGGTGATCTACCGCCAATCCGCGGGACTCGCGCTGGAGCCTCAAGGACTTCCCGACTCACCGCACCACGCGAACTTCCCGTCCGCTGTTCTAAGGCCTGGGGAGACCTATCGGCGAAATATTCGCTATCGTTTTACTTCGCAAGGTTGATCAGGGCGCCGGTTCTTGCACCGAGGTGAGAAACGCGAGGATCTTTTGGAACTCATCGTTGGTGATGATGCCGCTCCAGTTTGGCATACCTTTGCTGACACGTCCGTGTGTCACAGTGAATATGAACGTCTTGGGCATTTCCTCGCCGTAACGCTGCCGCAGCAGCCGTAGGTTGCGGCGCTGCTCGCCTTGAACGGCGTTCGGTCCGTGACAGTGAGCGCAGTTCTCGTTGAAGAGTTTCTGGCCGGCCGCGATGTCTTCGGCGTTCGGCGCCACGCGCCGGCGCTGGTGCCTGATGGCTTTCCGACGTCGGTTGTGGCCTCTGCGACGTTGGCTGCGATTCCGGAAGCGGCGGGAAAACCATATTTGGCCGCGAGGGCGTTGATGGATGGTATCGAGCCCGGTGAGTGCGCGGTCGACGTCGTCGCGGAGGGCGGTCCGGTCGCGGGGAAACGCGATCGCGGCGCTCCACTGCATGTGGTCCCCTTCAACCGGGACGATGCGGTAGGCACCGTGCATGACGGTGGTGTTTAGCCAGCCGGCGGTCGCGCCCCAGATGAACGCCGCATCGGCCTTGTTGTCGCGCAGGTCCTGCATCGCCTCCTCCGGCGAGAGCACCGTGACCGTCTGCACATCGTTCTCGCCGGCCAGAAGGTCCTGCGGCGGTGAGGACCACTGCACCGCCACGCGATGGCCACGAAGGTCCGCAACGCTGCTGACGCCCAACGCGGGCGGCGCGACGAGGGCGTATCCGAGTTGGACGATCGGTCGCGAGAAGATCAGCCGCGGCCCCATGAAGCTGGCGTCGTCCGGCACGCCGGCGAAGCCGTCGCACTGACCGGCCAGCATCTTCAGACGCACCTGACGCTTGGTGTTGTAGGTCGGCACCCAGACCGGCTGGAATGGCCGCTTCAACGCCTGGGCTATGTCGCGCCCCAACTCGATGTAGAAACCCGGTGTCGCCTCGCTCGTGCTGCTGAACGGGAGGTTGTCCGGGTCCGCGCACAGGCGAAATGGTGCCGCTTCTTCCTGGGCATGGGCGGGTTGGATCAGCGCGAGGCCGGCGACGATAAAACAGAGCAACCGGGGCAAAGAGAGCAACCCGGCGGCGATGCTCCACCGCCGGGCCTTCAAGTCCAATGGTGTCACTACAGCGAGAACACGAACAGCGTTCCGCCTTCCGGTGTCGCCGCGAAGATCTTCTTGCCGACCTCGCCCATGAACGCCGGAGGCGACTCGGCGCGCCCAACCAGAATGGCGACGTACTGCTTGCCGTCGACCGAGAAGGTCATCGGCCCCGCTCCGACGCCGCTGCCGACGTTCATCTCCCACAGCGGCTTGCCGGTCTTGGCGTCGAGCGCGTGGAACATGCCGTTGATGTCGCCGAAGAACACCAGGTTACCCGCCGTCGTCATCGTGCCGCCGTTCCAGGGCAACGGCAGGTCCATCGTCCAAGCCGGTTTCTGCGTTGCGGGATCAAGCGCCAGCAACTGACCGAGATGGTCACCATGGCCGGGGTTAACGGAGAAATCGTTGCCGAGATAGAAGGCGCCGCGGCGGTAGTTTACCTCCGCGCCTTTCATGTCCTGGCACATGTTGTTGGTGGTCACGTAGATCAGACCGGTGCCCGGATTGAACGACATCGGCTGCCAGTTCTTGCCGCCCATCCAGCTTGGACAAATATCAGTCGCTTTGTAATCGAGGCGTGGACGCTTGGCGGGATCCTCGACCGGACGACCGGTCTCCTCATCGTAGCCCTTGGCCCAGTTGACCGGAACGAATGGTTTCGCCGAGATCAGCTTTCCGGTGTCGCGATTGGCGACGAAGAAGAAGCCGTCGCGGTCGGCCTTCATCATGACCGGAGTCTTCTGGCCGTCGATCGTGATGTCGGCGAGCACGAGCTCGTTCACGCCGTCATAATCCCAGGCCTCTGCCGGCGTTGACTGGAGCTCCCATTTGATTTTTCCGGTATCGGCGTCGAGTGCCAGGGTCGCGGACGAACCCGCATTGGTCAGCTTGCCGAGGTCCGATGTTCCGGTGCTGCGCACCGCCGCGTTCCACGGGCCGGGATTGCTGGTGCCATAGAACACCGTGTTGGTTTTCGGGTCGTAAGAGCCCACCTGCCACGCCGCGCCGCCGCCGTGCTGCCAGCTGTCGCCTTTCCAGGTGTCGTTGCCTGGCTCTCCGGGTCCCGGAATTGTATAGGTCTTCCAAACCAGCTTGCCGGTGGCCAGGTCGAAGGCTTGGATCGCACCGCGAACGCCATATTCGCCGCCGGCAAAGCCGGAGATCACAAGATTCTTGGCGATCGTCGGCGGCGAGGTGATCGCCGAACCCTGTTTGTAGTCTACGACCTCGGTCTTCCAGACCTCTTTGCCGGTCTTTGCGTCGAGCGCGATCAGGCGCCCATCGAGGGTTCCGAACAGGATCTTTCCGTCGGCATAGGTGACGCCGCGGCTATCGAGGTCGCAGCAGACGAAAGGCTCGACATCCTCGGCGATGACGGGCTGGTATTGCCAGCGGATTTTCCCGGTCCGGGCATCGAGCGCGTAGACGCTGCGCGGGCCGGAGGAACGAGGGAACATAGAGCGTGTCGCCGATGACGATGGGCGTGGCCTCGTTGGAGCGGAGCGCGCCCAACTGAAAGGCATATGCGAGTTTCAGCTGCCCGACATTTTGGTCGGTGATCTGATTGAGCGGGCTGAACCGTGTGTTGGCGAAGGTGCGGCCGTATGTCGCCCAGTTGTTGTCGTTTTTCATCGCCTGATCGAGTGCATCGTCGGCGAAGACGGGCGTGGCGGCCAGCACGCCGATCGCGACGGCGCTTCCGGTCAGATATTTTCGCAACGTCGAATACGGTGTCTTCATAGCGTTCCCCTTTTTTTGTTTAAGCCAAGCTTAAGCCGGCATGGAGCCGTTAACCAACAGCCTGAATGTGCAGAGCAGAAGCAGGCGAGTCCATACCCCTGTCGTGCAACCCGGTTCGAAATCGCCACGGAGGTCTTTTTTCAGCCGTCGTGACGCCTGCGGCCCCTCGCTGGGATGGGGTAGTGGGTCAGTTTGAACGCATGAGTTTTCTGCTGCTCGGTCAGCGTCCTGCTGTCCTCTTTCTGAGGATCTCCAGCATCGCATCAAGGCCGAGAATGTAGGAGTGCATCCCAAAGCCGGTGATTACCCCTTCCGCAATATCGGAAAGAACGCAGTGGATGTTGCGCTTTGCAATACTACTGATGTGCACCTCGACGTACGGCAACGCTGCCCCTTTGATGCAGTCCTTCAAGGCAAAGCCCGCATAAGTAAAGCCGGCCGGGTTCATCACCAGCCCATCGAAGCCTTCGTCGATTGCCTGATATAAACGGTTGATCGCTTCGCCTTCGATGTTGGTATAGAAGATTTCCAGTTGATAGCCGTGATCCTGCGCATGGCGCTGCAGCATGGCGTCCAGCTCAGCCGGAGTCGTCGAGCCATAGATCTCCGGCTCGCGTCGCCCCAGGAACGTCAGATTGGCTCCTTGCAACAGCAAAATCTTCGCCACGGCAGTCTCCATCATGATAGGCTGGTCGATGCTCTTGTATCAGTCTTGACGGGCATGCGGCGGGATGGGGTGTGCCGGCCGATCAACTGGTCTTCTGCCGGAGGGGCGGAACGGTCGGCACTTCCGGGAGTTTCACGACGACCTTCAGATAGTTGTCGGATGGGCTCGATGACGCGGGAGCAATGGGGAGGGTTTTAGCGGCCGCCACAGGTTCAAAAGTATACCGAGCATTGCGGGCCTCGCAAGTTGCCTGCAACCGGTTCTGCCGGCGGAAGCCCAATGTCCCACGCGCTGTAGCGGACGCGATAGCTTCTCCAACACGATGCCCAGGGGACCGTACATAGAGCCGATATTCTCGAACGATGTTTCGTTGGCCACCGATCACGTTAGATCCCAAGATCACGGCAGCTTCCGGGGCGTATAGTGGGATATGTTGAGATACGCGCTCAGTATATGCGCGAGCATAGCCCGCGAAGCCTCGTACGGGAAACCTTGACCGCGACACGATCGACCAGCACATACCACGATAGAAGGGCCACGCGCGACGCTGGAGGAGCCTATGAGCCATGGTGATGTCCTTATCGCCGGAGCAGGTCCAACAGGACTTGTCTTGGCCCTGTGGCTCACCAGGCAGGGCGTGAAGGTACGCATCATCGACAAGACAGACGGCCCTGGCACAACCTCGCGCGCGGTTGCTGTCCAGGCACGTACGCTGGAGTTATACCGTCAGCTGGACCTTACGGACGAGGTTCTCGAGCAAGGTCATAAAGTCCCTGCTGTCAATCTTTGGGTTCAGGGCAGAAAACAAACACGTATCTCCTTCGAAAATTTTGCTGCCGATCTCACGCCTTATGGCCCCTTCACGTACGCACAGGATCAGCATGAACGACTGCTCATCCAACGGCTTGAAGCAATGGGCGTCGCCGTTGAACGGAAAACCGAACTTCTCCGCTTCAGCGATACCGGCGGCGATGTCGCCGTCACACTGCGGCGCTCAGATGGACAGGAAGAAACCTGTCAAGCCGGGTATCTCGCCGGGTGCGATGGAGCCCATTCTATCGTGCGGCAGACAATCGGCACCGGCTTTCCAGGAGGCACTTATCAGCAAGTGTTTTACGTCGCCGATGTGAATGCTGCGGGGCCCGCCTTCGATGGCGAGCTGCATGTCGATCTGGACGAAGCCGACTTCCTCGCGATTTTCCCTCTGAAGGGCGAAGGCCATGCTCGGCTGATCGGCACGGTGCGCGACGAGCGCGCAGAGCATCCCGAGACCCTGAAATTCGAGGATGTCAGCCACCGCGCCATCCAAAACATGCAAGTGGAGGTGAAGGAGGTCAGCTGGTTCTCGACTTATCGCGTTCATCACCGGGTTACGGAGCATTTCCGGAAAGGCCGTTGCTTTCTGCTTGGCGACGCCGCCCACGTTCATAGTCCCGCGGGCGGCCAGGGCATGAACACCGGCCTCGGCGACGCCATCAATCTCGCATGGAAACTGAAGGCCGTCCTAGCCGGGCAAGCGTCGGAGGCGCTTCTGGATACGTATGAAACCGAGCGCCGTGCGTTCGCCCGCAAGCTCGTTGCCACCACCGACAAGGCTTTTACCTTGGCGACCGCCGAAGGTCGCCTCGCGGATTTTGTGCGCACCCGTCTCGCGCCGCTGATCGTGCCGACGTTATTCAAATTCGAAGCCGCGCGTGATTACATGTTCAGCGCGGTATCTCAGATCATCATTGCCTATCACGACAGCGCCATCAGCGTGGGTCGAGCGGGAAGCGTCCGGGGCGGCGACCGTCTTCCCTGGGCGCCGGTGCCGGACGCTGATAACTTTGACACCTTCTGCTCCATTGGTTGGCAGGTCCATGTGTATGGCACTCCCGACCCCGCGCTCATCGACTGGTGCAAGCGTCAAAATCTATTGCTTCACGCTTTCCCCTGGCAGGAGGCTTATGCAAAAGCGGGCCTTGCGCGCGATGCAATGTATTTGCTCCGGCCCGACACATATGTGGCGCTGGCAGACACTGAACAGAAAACCTGAGACACTGGGACGCTACTTCAGCGAGCACGGGCTTTCGCTGTCGCAGTAGTAAGGTTCGATCTGTCTTCGCGCTAGCCGCACTCTACCACGGTTCGTGAAATGGCCGGATCTCGACATTGAACGACCAGGCTGACCGATCCTGGTGGACCACATGCCAGGCCTCCTCGGCGATCGCGGCCGGTTTGATGAAGAAGTCGTCGGCCTTCTCCTTGAAGCGCTCGCGCGTCCACGGCACGTCGATCACGGCATCAATCACCACATATGCGACATGCACCCCCTTCGGCCCAAGGTCACGCGCCATTGCTTCGGCCAGGATGCGTTGTGCCGCCTTGGTCGGGGCGAATCCCGGCGAAACCGGCTTTGCCTCGGAGGGCCGACGTGTTGCCGGTCACGACGATCGCGCCCTTCCCCGCGTTCATCATGGCCGGCGCCAGGCGGCGAGCGACATGGAGGAGGCCCATGGTATTGACCTGGAAGTTGCGCTCGAGCATGGCGGGATCGATGTCGAGGAACGAGCCGAAGCCGCCCCCTACCGCATTATAAATCAGCACCGACGGTGCGCCGAGCTGAACTTCGACAGCCGCCATCGTAGCGTCGACTTGCGCTGGGTCGGTGACGTCGCAGACGTATCCCCTTGCGCCCGTCAATTCTTGCTCCAGCGCGGTGAGCCGCGCCACATTGCGCGCCAGCATGGCGACGCGATAGCCACCGGCGGCAAAGCGACGCGACAAAGCCGAACCGGTGCCTGGGCCGACCCCGGTCACGACGCAAACGGGTTGTGTCATTTGCCTCTCCACAGCCGGATGACCGAACGTTTCTTGCGAAACCACACGCCTGACCTGACCGCGATCACCAGGATCATGCCGTATACCATGAGTGCTAGCGCCAGGAACGCGAATAGCCACTGCAGCGAGCCAGTCAGGTACAGCGCCAGACCCCCGCCGCCGACGGCGATCAGCATCCGGCACAGTCCGGCCAGCAGCGGCCATAGCAGCCGACCCGCGCCCTGTGAGGCGAAATACAGCGACAGGCCAAGACCGAAGAAGCCGTAGGCCGGCCCCACGGTGCGCAGGTAGGCGGCGCCGATCTCCAGCATCTGCGGGTCGTTGCCGAACAGCCTCAGCCAGGTATATGGCCAGATTGCCGCGGCGACACCGATCGCCTCGGTCAACAGAAAGGCCAGAGCGCCGCCGGTCAGTGCAATGCGCAGCGCCCGTGCCGGCTGGCCGGCGCCGATATTGGTGCCCACCAGTGCCACCATTGGGCCGCCGAAGCCGAACGCCACGGGGATCAGCAGATATTCCAACCGCCCGCCGGTGCCGTAGCCGGCGACGCCGGCCGGTCCTGCTGCCGACCCGACCAGCGCGGTAGCCAGCAAGATCGTCAGGCTGGTTTGCAGCGTGCTGATCGAGCCGACCGCGCCAACCCGCAGGATGTCAGCCAGCATTGAACCTTGCAGGCCGGACCATCGCACCCGCACAACGCTGTGGCCGGCGAGGATGTACCAGCCAAGCACAGCGGCGGTCAGCGTCGTGGTCAGCAGCACGGCCAGACCACCGCCCTCGATCCCCATCGCCGGGAGTCGGACCAAAGCCGAAGATCAGGGCAGGCGAGAGCGGCACCAGCAGAACGACACCGATGCAGATCGCCATAGCGGGCACGAACATGTTGCCGGTGCCACGGATCACGCTGGCCAGCGCATTCATCAGCCACACTAGCACGGTGCCGCCAAACACCACGTTGGAATACAGCATCGCGACTTCCAGCGAGGCGCCCTGGCCGCCCATCGCAGCATATAACGGCCGCCCGAACAGCAGCAGCAAGGCCGAAAAGAACAAGCCCAGCGCGCCGTTGATCAGGATGGCATGCACGACAAGAGCGTCGGCATCTCGCCGCCGGCCGGCGCCTAGCGCTCGCGCGATGGCGGAGGAGATGCCGCCGCCCATGGCACCGCCCGAAATCATCGTCATCATCATGAAGCCGGGAAACACCAACGCCATGCCGGTCAGCGCGTCACTGCCGAGATGCGCGATCCACCAAGTCTCGATCAGCCCGGTTGAGGCTTGCGCCGACATCACCAGGATGTTCGGCCACGCCATACCGAGCAGCGTCGGCACGATTGCGCCTTGGAGCAATTTGCGCGTGCGGGGGCTCATCGCCGGCAGCGATGGCGGTTGCAGCAAGCCGGCGTCGACGCTGATGGTTGTGGCGCTCATGGGGAATCCCCTTGCTGGCGGGAAGGTCGTTTCGGCGGCCGCGGCGCGGACGACCTTAGCGATCCCGGACGTTCTGGCGCGGGCTGCCGCTGCGTGTCGGCATCGGCAGGAGCGTGGGGAGCCACCGGCCGCACCAGCCGCAGCGGGCGTGTTCCGATAGGTGCCCCCGTCAGACGATCGATCACCACCGGATCGATCGCTTCTCCAGTCTCGGTATCAACGGCGTAAGTAAGGTCCCCGCCGCCATTGTGCCGACGGCCCCAGGCGCCGATGACCTGAAGTATCGGAAGGAAATCCCGTCCCGCCGCCGTTATCAAGTACTCGTCCCGCGGCGGCCGTTTGCGGTAGTTCTTTTTCTCCAGCAGGCCTGCCTTTGTCAGCGCGGTCAGGCGCCGCGTCAGAATGTTGGGCGCAATGCCCAGGCTGCTACGGAATTGATCAAAGCGTGTCAGGCCAAAACCGGCGTCGCGCAGGATCAGCAAGCTCCAAGCATCGCCCACCATCACCAGGGCGCGACCAATGGGACAGGGCCCGGCGGAATATTTCTCAATGTCCATTGCAGGATGATAGTCTTGTCAGTATCTGTTTGCAAGTGTCCCCAATCCCGGGGCGCAAGGAGATCGATGATGGCCAACAATCCCAAGGGCACCGCCCTCGTCACAGGGGCATCCACCGGCATCGGCGCGGTCTACGCCGATCGGCTCGCGCACCGCGGGCACGACCTCATTCTCGTCGCGCGGGACGAGGCCCGCTTGGACGCGGTCGCCAAACGATTGCGCTCGGAGACCGGACGCAGCGTCGAAGTGCTCCCGGCCGACCTCAGCCTCGATACCGGCGTGGCGAAGATCGAGAGCCGCCTGACCAGCGACGCCACGATAACGGTATTGGTGAATAATGCGGGCATATCGCTCGATGGCGGCCTGCTCGAGAACGGGACGGCTGAACTGGCGAAGCTGATAGCTATCAATATCACGGCGCCGACCTTGCTCGCCGCCACCGCCGGCAGAGCGTTCGTTCAACGCAAAGCCGGTGCTATCATCAACATCGCTTCCGTGCTGGCACTTGCGCCCGAGTTGTTCGACGGCGTCTACAGCGGCTCGAAGGCTTACCTGCTCAATCTCAGCCTCAAACTTGCAGCGGATGCGAAGGACAGCGGCGTCCGCGTGCAGGCCGTACTGCCCGGCGCGACCCGCACCGAGATCTGGGAGCGTTCCGGTAAAGACCCCGATGCGCTTCTGCCCGGAAAGGTGATGGATGTGGAGGACCTCGTGGACGCCGCGCTGGTTGGGTTCGACAAGGGGGAGGTGGTGACGATTCCGCCGCTCGCCGACGAAGGACTGTGGATTGCTTACAACGGGGCCCGGTTGGCGATGGCGCCGCATCTTTCTCAGCGCGAAGTGGCCGACCGCTATCGGCAGACTGCGGCGGCCTGATCGCCGAATTGTGGATAGGGGGTCGCAAGCCCTGCATAGCGGTTCGGGCTAGGCAGGGCTTTCCCGCAGCGCGGTAGGCGGATCAGGACCCGCATCCCCAGGGCGCCGCTCCGCCGGCGCGCGCAGGGATGGGGTCGGTGACCGTCCTTGCCTATCTTCTCAACGACAAAAAGGAGTATGGAAATGACACAATCCGACGAGACTCAACCATCGGTTCAAGACGTTGCAATCATCGTTGGGGGCGGCCCCGGCATAAGCTCGAGTTGTGCTCGGCTGTTCGCGGAGAGCGGCATGCGAGTCGGCATCGCGGCCAGGAATCCGGACAAATCGGTCCTGCAAAATCTTGAGAAGACGCACGGCGTGCGTCGCTATGCGTGCGATGCAAGCGAGCCAGCGGCCGTGCGGCTGCTGTTCCAGAATGTTGTTCGAAACCTTGGGGCTCCCACGCTACTCGTGCACAATATCGACGGCCGTGTTCCCGGTATTTTCCGCAAGGGGATTACGGAGGCCGATCCAATTATGGCGTTCGAGACACTTCGGAACGCAGCATTCAGCGCGTTTTTGGTGGGTCAGCAGGCAGCTCGACTGATGGGCAAAAACAAACCGAATGCCAACGGCGCAAAGGGAACGATCATCTTCACGAACGCGAGCGCGGCACTGAAAGGCTTCCCGTTGAGCGGTGCTTTCGCGATGGCATGTCATGCCAAGTCCGGGCTCGCACAGAGCATGGCGAGGGAACTGATGCCGCAGGGTATCCACGTAGCGAACGTGCCGATTGACGCCGCGATCGGCTGGACGCAGGAGGACGGTACCCGAGCGCATCGACTGGCGGGAACGACTGTCGACGACAACATGGCCGACCCGGAACGCATCGCGGAAACCTATCTGCAGCTGCATCGCCAGCATCGGTCGACCTGGGCATTCGAAATCGTGCTACGACCTTGGACCGAGAGATGGTGACTCGCGCCCTCGGCGGCGGAGCAGGCTCTCGTCGAGCCTGATGTGAAGCAGTGCCTACGCATGCCCGAAATGACCCTCGTTCCCGACACCAAGTGTGAGACATGGCTACAGGAACTCGGCGCTCTGGCCCAGCTGAGTTGGCCGCTGGCGCTCACCAATCTGGCGCAGATCGGGATGGGTACGACCGACGTGATGATGATGGGCCGGCTGGGACCCGACACGCTGGCGGCCGGTGCGCTGGGCACAAATCTTTACTTCGTTGCTCTGATTTTCGGCATCGGCCTGTTGAACGCGGCGACGCCGATGATCGCGCGAGAACTTGGCCGCAGCGCCCCCATGGTTTGCGAGGTGCGCAAAATCGTTCAGCAGGGGTTCTGGTCGGCCGGTTGCTTGGCGGTTCCCTGCTGGCTGGTGTTGTGGTGGAGCGAGCCACTGCTCATTGCAATGGGACAGGACGCCGCTCTATCCGCCAAGGCCGGAATTTATGTCCACGCGCTGCAATGGGCCCTGTTGCCCTCATGGTGCTACCTCGTGTTGCGATCCTTCGTCAGCGCCTTGGAGCGCCCGGTATGGGCACTGCTGATTGTTGCTGCAGCCCTCCTGGTCAATGCGGCAGCCAACTGGTGTCTGATGCTTGGGCACTGTGGCTGCCGGTCGCTTGGTATCGCCGGGTCAGGCGTTGCCACGTTGCTTTCCAGCCTCATGATGTTTGCGGCCCTGGGCCTCGTCGCAGGTGTCGCGAAACCTTTCCGGTGCTTCCAGTTGTTTGCCAAGGTCTGGCGTCCCGATTGGCCTCTCTTGCGCGCGCTGTGGCGCCTTGGCCTGCCTATGGCAGCGACGCTCAGCTTTGAAGTCACGATGTTCAACGCCGCGGTCTTCCTGATGGGATTGATCAGTGCGGCTTCCCTTGCGGCTCACTCGATAGCCATCCAGCTCGCGGCGCTGAGCTTCATGGTGCCCCTGGGGATTGGGCAAGCGGTCACCGTTCGGGTGGGGAGGGCTTACGGCGCTCAGGATCACGCGGCGATCCGGCGCGCCGGGTGGACCGCCTTTGGGCTCGCCGTTGTCTTCATGGCCACGATGTCGCTGACGATGATCCTGGCGCCGCGGTTTTTGATTTCCGCATTCCTGGACATCAGTAATCCGAACAATGCCGAGGTCATCGATCTGGCGGTATCGTTTCTGTTCTTCGCGGCATTGTTTCAAATTGCCGATGGAGCGCAGGTTGTGGGCTCCGGCATGTTGCGCGGGCTGCACGATGCGCGTTGGCCGATGATCTTCGCCCTGATCGGATATTGGGGAATTGGCCTTCCTTTGGGCGTGCTGCTTGCCTTCCCGTTACGCCTCGGCGGCATTGGCATCTGGATCGGACTGTCAGCGGGATTGGTCATCGTCGCCTGCCTAATGATCCGCCGATGGCGACATCGTGAAGCGCTTGGGCTGGTGTTGCCGCGGTGACCGTGCAGCCGGATGTTGTGGTGTCCTTGGTTGCGCTTAGCCGCGCGCCGCTGGGGCGCCCAGTTCGTCGGGCATGAACCGTCAGACAGGCTGGTGGCCCATGCCGGATCCTGTAATGTTGCTCCGCAACCCAGGGAGGACGCCATGTGTGTCGTTTGCTACGTCGACGAGGAGATGAAGGACAAAATCATCGCCTACGGAGCCGAGTTCCATAAGGTGACAAAGAGCCCCTATGGAAACGACGACGAAATCGGCATGCTGCATCTCATTGACGCAAAATCGCGCTCGGCGATCATGAGCCGTGCCGACGCCTCGAAGGTCTTCGATCTCTCGGTCGACAATTTCGTTGGCATGCCGGGCTGGTTCGGCGCGGGCGACCAGCCATACCAGATATGGATGACCCATACGCCGGGGGGCGAGATCGTCGCGAACAGCATGGGCGCCAGCCTGGAGGCTAACCGGCTCGTCTCCTATTCAGGCGACAGTATCTCGATGTATACGCATTGCGGGACCCACATCGATACCTTTAACCATTTTGGTTACAACGGAAAGATCTTCAACGAGTTCAGCGCCGAAGAGCATCTCGGCAGCCGCGCCTGGACCAAATGCGGGGCGGAGAAGCACCCGCCGATTTTCGCACGAGGGGTGTTGCTCGATATCGCTGGCATGCAGGGCGTCAAGGTCCTGCCGCCAAGCTACGGGATCGGCGAGAAGGACCTGAAGGATTGCCTGAAGAAGCAGGACCTCAAGCTGAAACCTGGCGACGTCGTCCTTATTCACACTGGGCAGATGACGCGCTGGCCCGATCATTCGTTCTGCGCTGACACGCCCGGGCTAAACCGCGAGGGGGCGGAGTTCCTTGCGAAAAACGGCGCGGTCATGATCGGCGCCGACAATCTGACCCTGGAACAGACGCCGTCCGCTCATGAGCTCAATTTCCTCCCCGTCCACACTTATCTCCTGGCCGAGGCCGGGGTTCCGATCATGGAGATGGCCTATCTTGAGGAACTGGCGGAGGAACGGCTCTATGAATTCGCTTTCTTCGGTGCCTGCATCAGGCTGCGCGGTGCGACCGGCTCGCCGATGCGTCCGGTCGTCATGCCGCTTACTTAAGGCTCCTGAGGGGGTGGTCTTGTTGTAGGCCTTCTCCGGCCAACCAGTGATTGTGATTCCGGCGATCCTGATCATTCCGGAGCTGTCGTTCGGCTGCCCGCTTCCGCGGATGTCTCAGCCCCAAATTGCAAGGGCTTAGCCTGCGGAAAGGTGTTCGTAGATCAGCTCAAGCGCAGACTTCAACGCCGCCTTCCATTCCGCTACGGTTGCGTCATCGTGCAACTCGGCTGCATCCCAGTTGATAACGCCAGCGAAATACACCCATTTCCCGTCGAAAGTCATAGCGCCGGCGTTGCTACGTACGTGAAAGCCAGGAAAATCGGCATAGCCGGTTTTCGCGAAGCCACTTACACCCAGGGGAACCGCCTCGAACACGCCGTCAGCGAGCGCCAGCACACGACGAAACTCGTTGGTCGTTTCAGGGTTATCGAAGAACCCGTCCTGAAGTGTCGTCGAATAAAGTTTGACGAGGTCGGACGCTGATGATGCCATGGTCTCTACATTATTCAAAAACGGATTGACCAGGGGCGACCCGTTTTCGAACGCTTGCAGCACTTCCGCGTAGGTCGCTGTGAGATAATTCGGAAGTCCAAGCAAATAAGCCGCAAGGATGCGCGTGCTGTCGGGGATCTGCGTGTGCACCAAACCCAGACTGGCGATGAACTGCCGGACATTGGCGGGCCCCGTAGCCAGCAGCATCATATCCGTCGCCGTGTTGTCGCTGTGCATAATCATAGCCTCGGCGGCGGTGCGTTCGCTGACCAGGCCAGACAGATCTGGAGGTGAGAAGATCTCGCTTCCGAGGGACCAGATGCTCTCGTTCAAAGCCAGTTTATTGGTCCGCAGACGCTCGACCACATCCGGAGAATCGATCGCTTTCAAACGCGCCGCCAAGACATAAACTTTGAAGGCGCTGGCAACGAATATCCTTAGACTCGGGCGGGTCTCGACCAACAGTTCACTTGTCGTGGGCGTCGATGGCGCCCAAAATTTAAGTGTATGCGTGCCCGGAAGCGATTCGAATAGCGCTTTTACCTGCCCGGAAATACTGTCTGCCGAAGCTGCTCCAGCCGCGACGCTGTGCAGCGCAAGCGCAGCGGGGGCCGTCACCAGCAGGTCACGTCTCGAAGGTATCATTGTAACCTCGTCAATACAGACGAGGATCATGCATCATTAGCGCCGCGAATACTATGGCTTGAGCGGCACTGTTTCGCTCATGCTTCGAGGAACCCTCCACAAAGTGATATCCTCTGGAGGAGTTCCTTGGGTCAGCGGGGCCGTCAATGTCTCCCGCTTCGGCGCTTTCCGGTAAACAGGGCAGCTCACCGCCATCGCCGCGACAGCGACTCAATCGTAGTTAGAACTGCTGGACGGCGTCTTCACCCTGGGCGTTGTAGCGGGTAACATCGTTGAATGACCGAGCATGCACCCAAAAGCGGGTTGGCCCGCAACACCGCCAACTACGGCGACAAGGATTTCGCGTTGTATTTGCGCCGGTCCTTCGCGAAATCGATGGGCTACTCGCAGGCGATGCTTGACCGGCCGGTGGTGGGGATCGTCGATACCAGTTCGGCGTACAACAACTGCCACCGCACGGTGCCGGAGCTGATCGAGGCGGTGAAGCGCGGCGTGCTGGGTGCCGGCGGTCTGCCGATGCCGTTCCCGACGATTTCCCTGTGCGAGCCGTCGCTGTTTCCAACGTCCATGCACTACCGGAACCTGGCGGCGCTGGATACCGAGGCGATGCTGACCGCCCAGCCGATGGATGCGGCGGTGCTGATCGGAGGCTGCGACAAGACCGTGCCGGCGCAGTTGATGGCAGCGGCGTCCGCTGATGTGCCGTCGGTGCAGCTGGTAACGGGGCCGATGCTGGCGACTCCGTTCCAGGGCGAGCGGCTGTCGGCGTGCACCGATTGCCGGCGATACTGGGCGCAGTATCGCGCCGGGAAGGTGACCGAGGAGCGCATCGCGCTGATCGAGGGGCGGTTGGCGACAACGGCCGGGACGTGCGGCGTGATGGGGACGGCCTCGACGATGGCGTGTCTCGCCGAAGCGCTGGGGATGGTGCCGCTGGGGCATGGGTCGATCCCGGCGGTGCATTCGGATCGCCTACGAGCGGCCGAGGAAGCCGGCGCGCTGGCAATGCGGCTGATCGCCAATCCGATCAAGCCGTCGCAGATCATGACGGCCCACGCGGTGGACAACGCGTTGCGCGTGCTGCTGGCGCTGGGTGGGTCGACGAACGCGCTGATCCATCTGACGGCGATCGCCGGGCGGCTGGGGGTGCGGGTGGATCTGCGTGCGCTGAACGCGATGTCGGACTCGACGCCGGTGCTGGTTGATCTGAAGCCGACCGGCGAGGGGTACATGGAAGATTTCCACGCCGCCGGAGGCATGCCTGCCCTGCTGTGGGAGTTGCGCGATCTGCTGCATCTAGACCCGATCGATGTGACCGGGGTTCCGCTCGGTGAACGGCTGATGGAGCCGCCATTCGTGGATCGGCGATATATTCGCGCTCGGTCTGAGGCGGTGTCTCCGGTAGGGGGGATCGTTGCGCTGTTCGGTTCCCTGGCGCCTCGCGGGGCGATTTTGAAGCGGAGCGCGGCTACGCCTGGATTGTTCGAGACGGAAGCGCGAGCGGTGGTGTTCGACGGGCTGGAAGAATCTGGCGAACCGGATCGATGACCCGAAGCTGGATGTGACGGCTGATGATATTCTGGTCCTGAAGAACGCCGGGTCGTTGACGCCGGCGGGTATGCCGGAGGCTGGGTATCTGCCGATTCCATCTCGGCTGGCTCGGGCCGGGGTAAAAGACATGGTGCGCATGAGCGATTGCCGGATGTCGGGGACGGCGTTTGGGACGATCGTGCTGCACATTACGCCGGAGGCAGCGGCGGGGGGGCCGTTGGGGCTGGTTGAGAGCGGGGACCGCATACGGTTATCGGTTGCTGCGCGGTCGCTGGATTTATTGGTGTCGCCTGAGGAGCTAGAGCGGCGGCGAGCGTCGTGGGTGCCTCCGGTGAAGCCGAAGCGGGGTTGGGATCGTTTGGTCGCCGATCAGGTGCTGCAGGCGGATGAGGGGTGCGATCTGGCGGTGCTGCGGGCGGGGGGATGATGTGGTATAGTTTTCCCTGTTGGTGTGAGGGTTGGGTGTCAGCGTCGCGCTTCAACGACCGATGAGCCTGGATGAGTTCCTTGCCTGGGAGGAGAGGCAGGAACTGCGCTGGGAATATGACGGGTTGGCGCCGATGGCGATGACCGGCGGAACGGCGGAGCACTCGATTATAGAGCGTAACCTGATATTCTCGCTGACTGGCCGGCTTCGCGGCCATCCCTGCCAACCATACACCAGCAATCTGAAGATTGCCGTTGCTGGGTCGATCCGCTATCCAGACGCGTTCGTTGTATGCACGCCGCTGCCCCGTGGAACGCTTGTTGTCACGGAGCCTGTAGTTGTATTTGAAGTGCTCAGCCCAAGCACCGCGAGCACTGATATCGGCGCCAAGAATGAGGAGTACCGCGACACGCCCTCGATCCAGCGCTACGTGATGCTGGCACAGGACCGACAGCAGGCGACGGTGTTTGCGCGCGTCGGCGATGACTGGGTGGGACATATCGTTTTGGGGGACGGTGTGTTGCAGATGCCTGAGATCGGTATCACGGTGCCGCTCACGGAATTATATGAAGGAATTTCCTTCGAGCCACCCGGCCCAGCCGTCACCGGTTGAATTGTTCAGCTTTCGGCACGTCGGCGTCCGGCGGAACATAAAGCGCAGCGCATTCTTTCGCCATCAAGCCGCCTTCGATCGAAAGATCATCTCGGAACGAATTGCGAATGAAATCGACTGCATCGAGGTGCCGGTCCTCAAAGTACATCTTGTGCACGTCGCCGCGCCCGGCCCCGTGGACGATACGGCCGATCTTTGCCCAGATCGAGGCCATCGTGCACATCCCGCATGGTTGCAGCGTCGTATAGAGCACGGCTCCGCGGAGTTCCTCGCATCCCAGGAACTCGCCGGCGCGGCGCATGCAGACGATCTCGGCGTGAGCAGTGGCGTCGTGTCGCAGATCAACTTCGTTACAGCCCTCGCCGATGACCTGGCCGTCACGCACGATGACGCAGCCGATTGGGTTTTTGCCTGGGCTGGCCTTGGCTTCCCGAGCCAGGGCGATGGCGCGTTGCATCCAGGTTCGGTCTTCGTCGGTCCAGGTCATGCGGGGTCATCCTGCGAGGATCAGGGTTCAGATCGGGTCGGTTCGAGTGTGCCACCCGTGGCGTGAACCGATGGCGCGGGCTATGGCCGGCGGCGATATTGGGGGAGGAGGCGAAGGCGCGCTCCTTGAGGAGCGGCGCCATTGCCAAGAACCAATCAGGCCGGGGTGAAGAATGGCAGGGACGGACCCTCATTCTCGCTCTGGATGAACGTTACTTTTACATCCTGACCGATTTTCAACGTTTTGAAGTCACAATCGACGAGGTTGGTCAGCATGCTGGGTCCCTCCGCCAACGTGACGTAAGCCATGGCATAAGGCGGATTGGCGCGCTCCATCACACTGAGACTGTATATCTTTGCCTTGCCGGACGCCTGCTCCCAGGCGCATTCGCCGAAGCAGAACGGGCAGAGCTCGCGCGGATACCAGTGGACTTTTTTGCAACTGGTGCAGCGGCGGACCATCAGTTTCCCGGCCGCCGTTCCGTCGAAGAACGGTTTGGTTTCGGGGTTGGTATCGGGCGTGCCAACGAACGGGATCTTCCTTGCTACGAAAGCCATGCCGATTACTCCCGTTCCATGATTACAGTGCTGCCGCAGTGGCGCGAGCCAAGCAGGCCGCCGGTGCCGTGCGCGATCGCCAGGTCGCAACTCGGGACCTGGACTTTGGGATGGGCTTCGCCGCGAAGTTGACGCACGGCCTCGATGATTTTGGTAATGCCGCCGCGGTTGGCCGGATGGTTCGAGCACAATCCGCCGCCATCGGTGTTAAACGGCAGCTTGCCGACGCCCGAGATCAGGTTGCCGTCGGAAACGAATTTTCCGCCTTCGCCTTTCTTGCAAAAGCCGAGGTCTTCCAACTGCATCAGCACGGTGATGGTGAAGCTGTCGTAGATCGAGGCGTATTTGATGTCGGATGGCTTGATCCCGGCCATCTCCCACGCCGGAGGACCGGACCAGCGTGCGCCGCTGAAGGTGAGGTCGATCTCGCCGCCGGCTTGGTGCTTTGGCGCTTCACCGACCCCGATCACTTTGACCAGCGGCCGCTTCAGGCTTTTGGCGATCTCAGGTTTGGTCAGGACCAGGGCGCCCCCGCCGTCGCTGATAACGCAACAATCCAGCCGGTGCAGCGGCGTGGAGACCATCGGTGAGCTCACCACGTCCTCGACGGTCACCACATCGCGCAGCATGGCATGCGGGTTGTACTGGGCATGATGTGAGGCGGCGACCTTGATCCAGGCGAGCTGCTCACTCGTGGTGCCATACTCATACATGTGACGTTGTGCGCACATGCCGTACATATTTGCCGTGACGGGACCGTAAGGAAATTCGAACTGCATTTCGGGTGCGGCGGGATTGCCGGGTCGCGCCGCGGTGCCGGTTGCCTGGCCCTCGCTGCGGGGACGGCCGGAGAGGGTGATCAGCGCGACGTTGCAACGGCCTGCGGCGATGGCCTCCAACGCGTGGCCGACGGCTAATTGATATGACGAACCGCCGACATCGGTGCTGTCCACGTGCCGGCACTTCAGGTTCATGTAGTCGACCATGGACAGCGGCCCGAGCCCTCCGGGTGCATCGCCGGCGCAGAAATAGCCATCCACGTCGTCCTTGGTCAGGCCCGCGTCCGCCAGGGCGCCCCTGGCGCATTCGGCGTGCAGCAAGGCGATGGACTTATCCGGCGCCTTGCGGGTGGGATGTTCCCATGCCCCCGAGATATAGGCCGCACCCTTCAAACTCATGCTTAGTTCCCCCTATGCGATCGGCGCACACAGCGGCGATCCGGTTTGGACCGGGGGATTATACTAATCGGTAGCCGGACCGCTAGAGAGGCAGGCGGCGGGAAACCTCCCGGCCTCGTTGTTCACATGAAACGTATCAATTTGTTTCGGACCTTATGTTACACTTGTTTGTGAGCAGCTCACAGTGCCACAATGCGTAACGAAAGGTGGACCATGGATTTAATTTCCCGCGTGGCCGTTGTCGAGGACGATCCCGAGATCAGCCGGATGATGACGGAATGCATGACCGATCATGGATTCGAGGTCACCGCCGCTCGCAACGGGAGTGACCTGGACCGGGTTATGTCCGGGGAAAAAATCGATTGCGTGATCCTCGATGTCGGCCTGCCCGGAGAGGACGGGCTGAGTATCTGTCGCCGCCTGCGCGGAAAGTCGTCGGTTCCCATCATCATGGTCACTGGCCGCAATAGCGATACCGACCGGATTGTCGGTCTGGAACTTGGCGCCGATGACTACCTACCCAAGCCCTTCAACCCGCGGGAACTCGTCGCCCGTGTGCGCGCGGTGATGCGACGTGCCAGCGGCACGGATCCTAGGCCGGAACCGGAGGCGCCGCAGACGCTGGTTTTTGAAGGTTGGCGCCTGGACCTGGCGCGCCGTCAGCTGTGCACGCCGGACGGGACGCCGCGATCGCTAACGAGCGGGGAATTCAATATCCTGTCAATCTTCTGTCAGAACTCACGCAAGGTGCTGTCGCGGGACGATCTGCTGGATCTGCTGCACGGCCGAGCGGCGGCGGTGTTTGACCGCAGTATCGATGTGCAGATCAGCCGGCTGCGGCGGAAGATCGAGACCAACATGAAGGATCCGTCGTTCATCAAGACGGTCCGGCATGGCGGCTATATCTTCACGCCGCTGGTGACGGCAGTGAAGGAGCATTGAGAAGCGTCAGGGATTTAGAGGTTTGCGCCTCAGACCATGATTGTTTGGGGTTGATCCACACTTCGGCGTTCGATCATGGTCTAAGTTCATGTTTGATCGCGTGATTCACGCCTTCCGACTGGGTCAGCCTCAGGCGATCCCGCTCTATGCCACCGATCCCGCTAACTTTTGAGCGCTTTCGTTCTGCGCCCGAGCTCCAAGCACGTGCGCGATCGCGTAGGTCAGATCCGGGCGGTTCAGGGTGTAGAAGTGGAATTCATCCACGCCGTTCGCCTGCAGCAGCCGCACCTGCTCCGCCGCGACCACCATCCCAATCATCCGCCGCGTCTCCGGATCGTTCTCCGTGCCCTCGAACAGCCGACCCATCCATTCCGGCACGCTGGCGCCGCACATGGCGGAGAACTTTACGATCTGGGCGTAATTCGACACGGGCATGATGCCTGGCACGATCGGCGCTTTGATCCCAGCTGCCAGACACAAGTCGATAAACCGCAGGTAGGTCGAGGTATCGAAGAAATACTGGGTGATCGCACGGGTCGCGCCGGCATCCAGCTTCCGCTTCAGATTCTCCAAATCCGCTACGGGATTCGGCGCCGTCGGATGCACCTCGGGGTAAGCCGCGACGGAAATCTCGAAATCCGCGACTTCTTTTAGTCCGGCGACGAGATCGGAGGCAAAACGGTAGCCGCCCGGATGCGGTTGATAGGTGGTTCCCAGCGGCGGGTCGCCGCGCAAAGCGACGATATGGCGCACGCCGGCATCCCAGTAGCGGCGAGCGACCTCGTTCACCTCTTCGCGGGTCGCTCCGACGCAGGTCAGATGGGCTGCCGGGACCAGCCTTCCCTCACGCGCGATTCGGGCGACCGTGGCATGGGTGCGGGCCTGGGTTGACCCGCCGGCGCCGTAGGTCACCGAAACGAAGCGCGGAACCAGGGGCGCCAGGCGCTCGATACAGGTCCAAAGCTGCTGTTCCAGTGCCTCGGTTCGTGGCGGAGAGAACTCAAACGACAGTTTCGGTGCGGGGTGATCGGCTGATTTGATCGGCAGAGCGCTGAAGCGCGGGCCGGTCAGCCATCGGACCAGGGTGGCGGTTGGCGTGTCCATGGAAGCTGCATCCACATTTTCGAGCTTAAACGCAAGGGAATCTAGCCAGCTTGAGCCTGATATCTTGGGATTTCCCGGCTGTAGAAGGCGTGGTATTGGCATTGCACCGAAGTTTCAAGGAAAGTCAGTAGCGGGGTGTTCCAATCCCGTCCGAAAACCGCCATGTGAGTCCCGGCCCGGATGCGCGAGGATCAGTCGCATTCGGACCTTGCCCGAGGAAGTCAATGCGATCTGTCCAAAAAACTCGCCTCTCGTTCTTCGGGGCATCATGGTTACTGGCCCTTTTGGCGCTTGCCGTTTTCGATCTGTCGGGGTGCGCCACCAAGCCCCCGGCGAGCGATCCGGACGCCCTTGCCGACTACGAACAGACGAATGACCCGTTGGAGCCGACCAACCGGGTATTCTACGCGATCAACAATGGCATCGACACGGTGATCCTGCGGCCGGCCGCGCTGGCATACCGGTATGCGATACCCGGCCCGGTGCGCGAGGGTGTCCACCACGTGCTGTCCAATATCAGCTCGCCCGTACAGCTGGCGAACGACATCCTGGAAGGCAAGCCCCGACGGGCCGGTGACACCACGATGCGGTTCCTGATCAACACGACCGTGGGTGTGTTCGGCATTTTCGACGTGGCCACCAAATGGGGTTACCCGGATCATGACGCGGATTTCGGCATGACCATGGCGCTGTGGGGCGTGCCGGAGGGACCGTTCCTGTTCCTGCCTATCCTGGGCCCGTCTGATCCACGTGACGCCGCGGGGTTTGGTGTCAATATCGCACTCGACCCATTCACCTGGATTGGCACTGGGCCGAACAAAACCGGCTGGTCCGCGTTCAAGTGGTCGCGCCAGGGTCTTAACGCGATTGACCAGCGTGAGCGTGTTCTCGATGCGCTCGACCAGATCAAGAAGACGGCGCTCGATCCGTACGCTACGTTCCGCAGCTTGTATCGTCAGCATCGTCACGCACAAATCGAGGAATTGCGTAACGACAATCGGGCCACTGTTCCCGCCTGGTTCCCGCAGCCGGCGAAAGCGCCCGCGCAGTAAACGACCCCGTTCCCGGAGCTCGGACTCTTTATGATCAATCGCCGGAATTTCCTGACCCTTGCGACCCTGTCGGTCCTTTTCCCGCTATCGGTTCGGGCGCAAAGCGCCGAAAAGGCGGCGGCCTTCGTCAAATCGACGGGGGACAGACTGGTCGCGGTCGTCAACGGCCCGGGTTCAGTCAGCGCCAAGCGCGCCGCGATGACCCAAATCCTCAATAGTGATGTCGACGTCGAGGGCATCGCGCGGTTCTGCCTCGGCCGCTACTGGAAGCAGGCAACGCCGGAGCAGCAGAAGCAATATTTGGCGCTGTTTCACGAGGTTCTGGTTACCAACATCACCGCCAAGCTGGGCGAATACCAAGGCGTAACGTTCACCATGGGGCGCAGCAGACCCCAGGATGAGGAGGCGGTGGTTTCGACGACGGTGGTCCGGCCGAACAATCCCCCAACCGCGGTGGACTGGATCATCGCCAATCCTTCGAGCGCGCCAAAGATTATCGATGTGGTTGCCGAGGGGACGTCGCTCCGCCTGACCCAGCGGCAGGATTACGGGTCCTACCTGCAACACAACAACGGCAATGTCGACGCGCTGATCGCGGCGATGAAAAACCAGGTCTCGCAGAGCGGTTAGGCTTTCAGCCGTTCTGACCCGGGCTGAGACTCTCATAGAGGATCATCGTGTAACCGAGTTGATCGAACTTTTCGGCTTCCCGCATGCCGATCGCGCCCAACACGATGCGCGACCCGAAGTTGCTCTCCCTCGCTACCCCGATGATCCGACCGAGGCCCGCTCGCGCGTGGCCGAAACGTAGCGCGGCGAAGGCGGCTTCCCGCGCGAGGCCGCGCCCCTGGGCCTCTGGCCACAACGCGAAGCGCAAGGCAACGCCGCGACCGTCGGGCCGGTGCTGCAGGCCTGTTATGCCCATGAAGCGGCCCGCTTCACGGATGGCCCAGATGCCGAAGCCGTAGCGGCCCCAAGAGACGACGTCATTTGCCAGATCCTCGGCGGTTTGGGCAGGGTCGCGCACGCCGCCTCGCATGACGGCGAACACTGAAGGATTGGCCTTTATTGCTCGCAGATCGGCGAGATCACTGCCGCCGACCGGGGTGAGAATCAAGCGGGCGGTGCGCAGCATCCAGGTGGTGCTCACGGCGGCGGCCTTGGCGTGACGATCTTGGTCCTGTGCGAATCTCGTCTGCTTTGCGTGGCCTGCTTATTATTTGGCAATGCGCTGGACTGAAAGGTCTTCGCTCCTGGAGGTCGTTTTCAGGGCTGTTCACGGTCCGTGGCAGATCCGCTCGTACTGGCTGACGCTTCTTGGCGCAGGGCAGCTCCCCGCGCCGGTTGAGATAGCGAAGTGCGCGCGCTGGGGCAATGTGAACGGGGTCGCCCGCAAAGAGATCTGGGCCGGCCCTGATCTCGTCGCGCAAAGAGCCGGAGCCTTGGCCGAGACAATCGCCCATTGATGCGCTACGTGGGCATGACGGACAGGAGGCAGGACAGCATGCAAATCAAGAAAGGCTACAAACAGCTGCTCGCTGATGCGAACGCCGAGATTCAAACTCTTCCGGTCGAAGCCGCGATTGAGCTTGTCGGGACGCCCGACGTGTTGTTCGTTGATCTGCGCGACCCGCGGGAGATGGAGCGCGAAGGCAAGATGCCCGGCGCCTTCGCCTGTACGCGCGGGATGCTGGAATTCTGGATCGACCCTGAGAGCCCATACGCCAAGCCAGTGTTCGCGGAACCCAAGCGCTTCGTCTTCTTTTGCGCCGGCGGCTGGCGATCCGCTCTAGCGGCCAAGACCGCACAGGATATGGGCCTGGAGAATGTTTCCCACATCGAGGGTGGGT
This sequence comes from uncultured Alphaproteobacteria bacterium, assembly GCA_963778125.1. Classification (GTDB taxonomy): domain Bacteria; phylum Pseudomonadota; class Alphaproteobacteria; order Acetobacterales; family Acetobacteraceae; genus Rhodopila. The sequence goes on from CAVZTH010000044.1 coordinate 361,992, forward strand.
TCGGCGCCTGGAAAAAGGCCGGTGGTCCGTTCGAGGCGCCTAAACCAAGAGGTTGACAATCAGGTCTGCGATCCCGATCGCAGCAACTCAGCCGGCAGCCATACCCGCTGCACCCGCCATTCGCCGTTATGCAGGTCCATCTCAAGCTTGAGGGGTTCCACTTGGCCTGGCGCGTGGAGGCTGATCATGAAGGTCGTCAGTCCGTCAAAGAACGCCCACCCGACATGAACCTCGGCACCGCGGGGCGCCGGGTTGTTCGCCGGCACCGCGGGGGCTGAAGTGGCGGCCAGAACAGCCTGCGGAGTCACCGCCTGATCGATTGCGTTTGAAGTGATCCCGCGCATGAAAGAGGCCCCGAACGGGGGCAAGGTACCGCCGGTTTTTGGCATAGGATCGTCCGAAGCCAGATCGCAGACATCCTCCTTGATGCCCTCCCGCACAGCCGGCCAGTCGACCAGCGATTCCAGGGTAGCGGCGTCAGCGCGTTGAATCGCCGACCCGAGGCGGTAAAGCGTTACATACGGGTACGCGACGTATGCGACAGTGACGCTGAGTATCGTCGCTAGAATTGGCCATCCGGCACGCATTCGCATACTCCGCTTCAGTAAGACGGTGTGGCAGATTAACGCCCAAGTGTGCAATCGTTTCCGTCGTGTATGCATGAAGTGGAGCACAACCTCTTGATAAATTGTTAACTCTGCCGAGGGCACAAAACATGATTGTAGGTGACCCGATCGGTGACGCCCTCAGTTCCGAACAGCAGGATCCGGCTGTCGTCGCCCAGACGCAACGCCGCGCGCGCAGCCGGATGGGCCATTGCCAAACGCAACCCAGCCAGGCCGGCGACACCTGATTCGCCGATGGCGACGCCGTCAGCTGCCAGTAGCCGCAGGGCATCGGCCGCCGCGTGGTCTGGGATCGACAGGAATGCCCACGCTGCGCGCTCTAATTCCTGCCACGCAAGCAGGCTGGGTTCGCCACAGGCCAACCCGGCCATGATCGTGAGCAAGTCACCTTGCACGACTGACGCCACGCCCGCTCGGGCACTTTTCAGCAAGCAGGCCGCGCGTTCGGGCTCTACCACGATCAGCAGCGGCGGCGGTGAGAACCGCTCCCGCATTTGCACAGAGACGGCGGCGGCCGCTCCGCCTACGCCGGCCTGTATGAACACGTGTGTTGGCGGCAACCCGGTCCATTGCTCCGCTGCCTCGTCAGCCATGAGGCGATAGCCTTGCATCACGTCGCGTGGGATTTCGGTATATCCGGGGTAGGAGGTGTCGGAGACTACAAACCAGCCGTTTGACTTTGCCTGACGGTCCGCCTCGCGCACCGCGTCGTCGTAATTGCCGGGTACGCGCACGACCCGGGCGCCGTATTGGGCGATGGCATCAACCCTGCCCTGGCTGACTGTTTCGTGAACAAAAATCACGCAAAGGCAGTGGAAGCGCGCCGCGCCCCATGCGACCGAGCGGCCGTGGTTGCCGTCGGTCGCGCAGGTTAGGGTGATCTGTTGCGTATGGGCGGCGTGTTGTCCGGCCGCCAGATCGATCGAGGACGCTGATCGCGCAGCACCTCGACGTGACAGTTCGGCGGCAAGCAGTTTGCTCACCGCATAAGCGCCACCGAGCGCTTTGAAGCTGCCGAGGCCGAAGCGGGACCCTTCGTCCTTGATGCGAACGACCGCCGGACCGGCTATGTCCCGCAGGTCGCGCAGCGGGGTCGGGGCGTAATCCGGCCACGCCGTGATCGTGGCTTTTGCCCGCTGGAAACCGCCCGCCGGCAGGACCGTCACCCCTGGGGTTCCAAATCTCGGATTGATTAGAAGTTCGAAGGAATTGGACATACTCACGCCCCGACGGTGGACCGGCGACCGCGCCAGTGCAATCTAGTCTCCCAATGAGGAGGCAGAACGATGAAAGTTTCGATCTTGGGCGGCGGCGGGTTCCTAGGCCGGAAGATCGCGGCGAAATTGGCGATGGATGGCGCACTCGGCGGCCAGCCGGTCAGCGCGCTGACGCTGTTCGATGTGGCCAAACCTCCGAAGCCGGAGGCGTCCTTTCCGATCAATTCTATTGGCGGCGACGTCGTGGCGCTGCCCGATGACGCGATCCCGGCGGGAACCGACGTCGTGTTCCACCTCGCGGCGGTGGTCAGCGCGCAGGCGGAGGCGGATTACGACCTTGGGCGGCGCGTCAATATTCGCGGCACGGACGCGGTGATCGATCGTTGCCGGGCGCTAGGAACCTGCCCGCGGGTGGTTTTCACCAGTTCGGTCGCCAGCTTCAGCGCCGACCAGAATTCCGTCCTGCCGGATAATACGCGCCAGATCCCGGGCAACAGCTATGGCGCGCAAAAGGCCGCCGCCGAGCTGCTGCTGGCCGATGCGTCCCGCCGAGGCTTCCTCGACGCCGTCTCGATACGGCTTCCCACGGTCATCGTGCGGCCGGGGCGGCCAAACAAGGCCGCCAGTTCCTTCTTCTCCGGCATTGTGCGCGAGCCACTTCTGGGGCTGGACGCGGAACTGCCTGTTCCGGACGATTTTGCGGTTTGGGTTTGCAGCCCACGGCGGGCAGTGGACTGGCTAATGCACGCGGCGGTGATGGATACGAGCAAGATGGGGCTCGACCGTAGCGTTGACCCGCCGGGGATCAGCACAACCGTTGCTCATCTGTTGCAAGCGTTGGACGAGGTCGCGCCGGGTGCGTCATCGCACGTCAAGCGGGTTGCGGATGAAACCATTGCAGCCATTGTTTCGACCTGGCCGCCCGCCTTCGAGGCGCTGCATGCCCGCACGTTGGGATTTTCCGCCCACGAACCGATCCTGGAGGTTGTGCGCGCGTTCATTGCGGACGACTTGGAGGCGACTAAAGCGGAACGTGACTAAATCGCAATCTGTCGAGCGATGTTTTTACCACACGGACGCCCCAATCGGAGATGAATTGTTGCGTGGGGCCGGCTCCGGTCCCAAAACACATTTGTCTCCTCTTTTTCCTCGGCTGGACGTCCTGAATGCCGCCACCACCCGGCGATTCCACACTTGCGGGCCCGCACAGCGCCCGCCTCGCCGGGGAACTTGCGTCCGCCGCTGATGACGAGCCCGACTAATCAGACGTCCGCAGACCCGACGTCCCCGGCGCCCGATCGGCTCCGCGGTCATGCACGCTCCGCAGGTCCTGCGTGCGCTGGTTCGCGCGGACGAAATATGGCTGGTCGTCCTTGCCGCGTTCTTTAGGCTGCGCAACCGGCATCGCGGTTTGGATGATGACGGAGACGACGCAGCTTATCCACGAAACCCTGTTCGGGATCAGCCCGAGCCAGCGCCTGAGCGCTATGGCGTCTCTCGATCCCCTTGCGTACCGTGCTGGTCCCTGCGGTTGGAGGCTTGGTCCTCGGCCTATTGACGCTAGGAATTACCCGGGTTCGTCCGCGCCGCACGGTAGATCCGATCGAGGCCAATGCGCTGTTCGGCGGCAGGATGTCGCTGAACGGTAGCCTGATCGTCGTGCTGCAGACCATTCTGTCGAATGGCGTCGGCGCGTCGGTCGGGCTGGAAGCAGGCTACACTCAGATTGGATCGGCGATTGCGTCCCGCTGGGGACATGCGTTCAGGGTCCGGCGCAACGATTTGCGGCTGCTGGTCGGGTGCGGCGCCGCCGCGGCTATCGCCGGCGCATTCAATGCTCCGCTGACCGGCTCCTTCTACGCATTCGAGTTGGTCATCGGCACTTATACACTGGTCGCGTTCGCGCCGGTGGCTGTTGCCGCGCTGGTGTCGCAGGCCGTGGTGCAGGCGCTTGGCGGCTCGATCTTCGACCTGACGCCGCAGGTACCAGGGCATGTCGACCCGCTCGACTATATCCCGATCCTCGCGCTTGGCATGCTGTGCGCCCTGCTCGGCATCTCCATCATGCGCGGCGTCACGGTCACCGAGGAACTGTTCCGCAAAAGCGGCGTCCCGGTTTGGCTGCGCCCGGCAATCGGTGGGTTGGCGATCGGGAGCCTGGCGCTGGTGACACCGGCTATTCTGTCGTCCGGCCATGGGGCGCTGGGGATATCGTTCGAGGTGCACGACCCGTTGCACTGGGTCGTTTTGCTGGTGGTGCTCAAGGCGACGGCCTCGGCGATTTCGATCGGCTCCGGGTTCCGCGGCGGCTTGTTTTTCGCCTCGCTGTTTCTGGGCGCGCTGCTGGGCAAGGCGTTTGCCGGCGCGCTGGCGCTGGTCAGCACCGCCCATGCGATCCCGCAGGAGGTCTGCGCGCTGGTGGGCATGAGCGGGCTTGCCGTTGCGATCATCGGCGGCCCGCTGACCATGGGGTTCCTGGCGCTGGAGGCGACCGGCAGTCTGCCGATGACCGTCGCGGTGCTGGCGGCCTGCGTGGTGTCCTCGCTGACCGTGCGGCGGACGTTCGGGTATTCGTTCGCTACGTGGCGCTTTCATTTGCGTGGGGAGGCGATCCGGAGCGCCGTCGATATCGGCTGGATGCGGAACCTGACCGTTGGGCGGATGATGCGGCGGGAGATGCGCACTGTGCGCTCCGAAACGCCGCTGAGCGCGTTCAAGCGAGACTTTCCGCTAGGCGCCTCGCAGCGGGTGATTGCGCTGGATGAGGACGACCGCTACGCCGGGATCGTGCTGCTTCCCGAAGCGCATGCCGATGCCGACGACGACCACAAGGTGAGTGACATCGTGCAGCATGCCGAGACGGTTTTGCTGCCGCAAATGACCATCAAGGAAGCGGTGGCGATGTTCGAGAACGCCGAGAGCGATGCGCTTGTGGTGGTCGATAACGCGCAAAACCGGCATGTGATCGGGCTGCTGACCGAGCAATATGCGCTGCGTCGGTATAGCGACGAGCTGGACCGCAGGCGGCGGGAGTTGTCTGGGGAGTAGGCAGGGTCTTCGCGTCGTTTGTTGAGGTTACGGCCTGAACCGGCGGCACCTGGACTCTTGTTTGATCGCATGGTTCACACGCTTTGAACGTTCCGCTCAGCGTGATCATGCTCTAGAATTCGATATCCAGTTCGTCGATCTGATCGGGCTCCTTCTGTGCTGCCGCGAACCATTCCTTCATATCCGGCCATGCCATGATCTGCTGACAGTAGCGCTCGCAGGCGCCGTGCATTTGGACGTCATAGCTGCGGAAGCGGGTCACAACGGGCGCGTACATCGCATCGGCGATCGTCGGCTTCGCGCCGAACAGCCACGGGCCTTTCCAGGTGGTCAGGCATTCGCGCCAGATCTCGGTGATCCGGTCGATATCCGCCTGCACCGCCGACCACACCGCGAATCCGGGCCGGAACAGCTTCAGATTCATCGGCAAAGCTTCCCGCAGCGCGGAAAATCCAGAATGCATTTCGCCCGAAATCGACCGGCACCGCGCGCGGGCTGCTCGTTCGGGCGGCAGCATCCCGGCTTTGGGGAACATTTCGTTGAGATATTCAGCTATCGCAAGTCGTGTCCCAAATGACCACATCATCATGCATGAGTGCCGGAACGCGGATCGAAGACGATTGCATAAGCAATTCCTTGCGATTGGTCGGATCGTCCGGGATCGGCCACTTTTCTCCTCGAAAGTCAGTCCGGCGAGGCGCGACAGCAGGTATCCCCTCAGTGACCAGGAGGAATAATTTTTGCTGCTGATGAGAAGCGTAGCCCCTGCCATGGTGACAACCCCCGAACGTGCTGGCATGCTGCGCCGCAATATAGCAACATGACCACTGTATAAGGCGAGCGTTTGTGACAACGTATAACAGTCCGATCGACAAGGGGATGCGTGGCCAAGCGGGCGATGATGTACAAAATATACCAGGCGCAGGCCGACCTGATGTATCCCGCTCGTCAGTTGGCCCGCCTCGGCGCCGGCTTGGCTCGCGCGATGGATATGGGCGAGTTCACCCCGGCCGCCGCTGCGGCAGTTCGGCGCTGCATGCACTCTGTTGGCCGACAGTGGACTGACGCATAGCGGCCGGATTACGGCTTCAGATCCACGCGAATGGGCAACGACGTCGTTGACGTCGACTGAGGAAAGCTCGCTTCGAGACGCCGTTCGGCACATTGCTGCGGTTCCGCAAGGACACCGACGTCGTGCAGCCCAGGGTGCTGGTCGTGGCGCCAATGTCGGGACATTTCGCCACACTGCTGCGTGGCACCGTGCGGTCCTGCTGCCCGATCACGATGTCTATATCACCGACTGGAAGAACGCGCGCGATATCCCGCTGTCGGACGGCGTGTTCGGGTTCGACGAGTATGTCGATCACCTGATCCGGTTCATGGAGGTCATGGGCGAGGGCAGCCACATGATCGCGGTCTGCCAGCCGGCGGTGGCCGCCTTGGCCGCCACCGCCGTTATGGCGGAGGCCGGCAACCGGGCGCAGCCGCGCAGCCTGACGCTGATGGCCGGCCCGATCGACACGCGCCAGAACCCGACCAAGGTGAACGAACTGGCGAAATCCCGCGCGATCGAGTGGTTCGAGAAAAAACTGATCGCCAAGCGTGCCCTGGCGCTACAAGGGCGCCGTTCGGCGCGTGTATCCGGGATTCCTGCAATTGACGGCGTTCATGAGCATGAACCTGGATCGCCACATCAACGCCCATATCAGCCAGTTTCGCGCACTGGCGTGCGGCGACGTTGTCGCGGCCGAAGCGCACACGAAGTTTTACGATGAATATGATGCGGTGATGGATCTGCCGGCCGAGTTCTATCTGGAAACCGTGCAAGCGGGTTTTTCAGGACCACGATCTACCGCTCGGGAAGACTGACCTGGCACGGTGAAAATGTGCGGCCGGAGGCGATCCGCCGCACCGCTCTGCTGACGGTCGAGGGCGAGCGCGACGACATCTGTGCGATCGGCCAGACCATGGCGGCGCTGGACCTTTGCACGGGGCTTGCGGATCAGCCAGAAACGGCACCATCTGCAGACCGGCGTCGGGCATTACGGCGTGTTCAGCGGATCGCGCTGGGCGCGGGAGATTTATCCTAAGGTCCGTGCCATGATCGAAGTGACGAACCACTAAGAGTGGGCTCAGCTCGCACCCGCAAAGGGCCGGCGACCCTTTGATCCCGACAATGGTTGCTTCCTCGCTACTGCTCTCGGCGCTAAACCCGGCTCATGTCTCTCTTGGTCATCTCTGGCGCCGTCATCCGATGGGCGGTCGGACGCTGCTGAATGGAGCCGACCTGACGATCGATCCTGGCCGGCGCATTGGTCTGGTCGGGCGCAACGGCGCCGGGAAATCAACGCTTGCTGCGCGCGATCGCAGGTGAGATCGCCCTCGATGGTGGCGACATCCGCCTGTCTTCGCGTGCCCGCATGGCGACTGTCCGCCAGGAAGCGCCGGAGGGACCGATGTCCCTGCTCGATACCGTCCTGCAGGGCGATCCGGAACGGCTGGCGCTGCTGGCGGAGACCGAGACCGCCGATCCGCACCGCCTGGCCGAGATGCATGACCGGCTGATGACCATCGGCGCCGATTCCGCGCCGGCCCGAGCGGCGACCATCCTGGCCGGGATTGGGCTTCGACGAGGCCGCTCAGGCGCGCCCGGTCGGCGGAGTTTTCGGGTGGCTGGCGAATGCGCGTCGCCCTGGCCACGGCGTTGTTCGCCAACCCCGACCTGCTGCTGCTGGACGAGCCGACCAACCACCTCGACCTGGAAGCGACGATGTGGCTGGAAGGTTGGCTGGCGCGCTTTCCCGGCGCGGCGCTGGTCGTTTCCCATGACCGTGGCCTGCTGGACCGTGCGGTGGAAGCCATCGCGCATCTGGACAAGGGCAAGATCTCGCTCACGCCCGGCGGCTTCGACGAGTTCGTCCGCATTCGCACGGAACGGGCGATGCAGCAGACCCGCGCGGCCGAACGGGTGGCGGCCGAACGGGCGCATATCCAGTCGTTCATCGACCGCTTTCGCTACAAGGCGTCGAAGGCCCGGCAGGCGCAGGCTCGGATCAAGGCGCTGGAACGCCTGCCGCAGATCGAATCGGTGATTGAGGACGCCCCGACACGCTTCAACTTTCCCGGAACCCGCCCGCATTGCGCCGCCGATCCTGGCGCTGGATCGCGTCGATATCGGCTACGGCAAGACCAAGATTCTGCGAAACGTCTCCCTGACCGTCGATATGGACGACCGGATCGCGCTGCTGGGTGCCAACGGCAACGGCAAATCGACACTGGCGAAACTGCTGGCGGAACGGCTGGCGCCGCTGTCGGGCGAGGTCCGGCGTGGCCCGAAGCTGAAGGTCGGCTACTTCGCGCAGCACCAGACCGAGGAACTGGTTGCTGCGGAAAACCCGATCGATCACATGGCGCGTGCGTTACCAAACGCCCCGCCGACGAAACTGCGCGCGCAGTTGGCTCGGTTCGGCCTGGATGCGGACCGGGCGGAAACGCCGGTGGCCAATCTGTCGGGCGGCGAGAAGGCGCGCCTGCTGTTGGCGTTGGCCACGCGCGACGCGCCGCAATTGCTGATCCTGGACGAGCCGACCAATCATCTGGATATCGACGCGCGTGATGCGCTGGTAAAGGCGCTGTCGGATTTTCAGGGCGCGGTGCTGCTGATCACCCACGATCCGCAATCTTGTGGAAATGGTCGCGGACCGGCTGTGGCTGGTCGGCGAAGGGACGGTCAAGCCGTTCGACGGCGACCTCGACGATTATCGTGCGTTGCTGGTCGAGCGCGCCCGACCCGCCGCCGAAGGCCGGCGCGGTGACCCGCAAGGACGATCGACGGGAACGAGCCGAAGCCCGAGCAGCCCTGGCGCCGATTCGCAAAAAGGCTCAGGACGCTGAGCAAGCGGCTCGCTGCCTTGTCCGCCGAACGAGCGCACATCGAGGCCAAGCTGGCCGATCCGGCAATGTATGCCTCTGGTCGGGCCGCCGAGATAATGGCGGCCAACGCCCGGCTTGCCGCCATCGCTAAGGAAGCCGCCGCGGCCGAAGAGGACTGGTTGATGGCCGCGGAAGAGCTGGAGGCGGCCTCATAGGATCGATAATCTGGTCAAGGGCGTATTCGAGCCGATCGCTGACGATTGTCGCTGATCAGCGGCAGCATCAGATCGCGACTAATGGATGCCCACCGTGATTGATCAGATTAATTAATGCTTACAAGACCGGAACTAGCCCCCATCGATCTAGTTTGCTCGCTCGACGTCGGGCTTGCCTGACGCCCGAAGCGACGCGATTCGATCGTATCGAGACACTGTGTATACACAGGCTACAACCTGCCAGCAGGATCGAACCCACCAAGCTCGCCCGCTTGATGGGCGATATTAGTGGTTTTTGGGCCGATCCACCGACCGCATCGGATGCTTCATCTGGATCGAACCACTAGCCGACAGATACCGAGATGAAGCGCAAAAGCTCGTGGTGAGACATCGGCTTTTCCAATACGGTCATCACCCCGAGGCTGGCGGCCTTGCGTTCGACATCCGCGTCATGGATGCCGGTGATCAGCAAAGCGGGGATGTTGATGCCTCGAGCGGCTAGGCTTTCGATCATCTGAAGCCCTGTCATTCGCGGCATATTTTGATCTACCACAAGACAGGCCAACCGATCGAACTGAGCATCGGAGAGGAAATCCATGCCGGACCGATATGTCTCGACTTGATATCCCATTGTCTCCAGCAAGCCGCCGAGGACATCACCGACATCGTCGTCGTCATCGATAACAGCCACGATGCTGGCGGTATCCTTATCCATTGAAAACGGTTCCTCTTGATAACTGGCCTTAGCCGGTATAACAGTGGTCGGTGACGGAGCGTAGCCGTCCCGCTTAATCTTAACAGGCCCTAAAGCGGCGGATCACTTGCTATTGTTAGTGTCTGCACTTAAATAGGGTGGGTAGGGTTCGCGAATTGGACTGATTAACGCGAAGTTAACGTTTATCTGTTAGTGTCGCACCCACAATCGAGAGCACGTCGTGAAAATTATGTCCATTGGCATAGTTTCCAAGGAAGAACCGACCGAGTGAAGGCGAGCATTGCATCACCTGTCTGCGGCGGAACCATACCCGGTTCGCAGCGGTGTTTGGTGTGACGATGTTATGGCACTCTTAATCCCCAGGTGATGGAATTGTCTGAAAATCTGAAATTGCGACGCGTGAATCTCGTCTGGCGAAACCCAGCCAGACCAGAGTGTCCCCGGCGCCCAAATCCAGCGGCGGCGACGGTCCAAGCCCAACTGACGAAGCCGAATCGCAGATGCGAAAGGCTCTTGGTCTGTTTGGCGAGGGGCACACGCAACCGACCTGAAGCGGAACGAATCGGAGCAGCCGTCATCGACTGAGCGACCGATTTAATGCCGGGTTGCATCGCCGCCGATTTGTGCAGGATGGGGATATCCCGGTTACCGTGCTGCGCCGCGAGCAGGGTCACGAAGTGCCGGCCCATCGCGGGGTTGCCGCGGCCCCCCCGCCGACGAGCAGCCGTTTGCAACGCACTGAAGCGGCTTTTGCCGCCGAGACCGCGGCGCGAGAAAGGCCGATCGTTCATTGGCGGAAACCCAAAGCTTCGTGCATGATCTGCAGACCAAGATCGGCCATGCCGAGCTCGCAAAGAACGAAGCGTTCGAGGCTTTCGTCGAGAACGTGACCTGGTCAATCAACTCAGGGCTGACGCGCAGGCCTTTGAGGAGCGGCTTCAAGAGGCGCTGTCGCTGAAGCATCTCGCGGAACAGGCTGCGGAATCCTATGAGCACCAACTCGCGGACGAACGCCACGTGCGTAAAGCCGCCGAAAAGGCGCTGAAGGCATCAGAATCCGCGCGTGAGACGGCGGAGCAGCTTGTCCGAGCGTTGTCGGAAGAAGCCCCGGCTGCTCGGCAGATGGAACCGACCCGCCGCCCGCGCTCAGAACCTGAGGTTGTCGCTGCGACCATTTCTCGCCGACCCCGCGTTCCGGAGCTTCCGGCGGCGGAACCCGAGCCGGTGAAATGGTGGCTAAATCAGAAACCGGGCGCCAAACGCCGTAGTTAGTGTTCGGATTGGCGGCTGTGCACGCTTAACAAGTTTGTCGTTGGTTGATTGCGTGATTTGCACGCCGCACTATTGCCGTGTTCCGGAGAGTTCGATCGTAACCCTGAGTGGCGTTCTCGATAGATCGGCCCTTTACCCGACAAACTTGAAATTGTGTAACAGTAATGTCATGGTAGACACGCGAGCCGATGCTTCAAAAAGGCCATTCCAGCCCTAGCGGGGCGAGTTCGCGAAGGAACCAACCCGATCGGGCCTTACAGGGCCTTTCGCATGCTAAGTGCTGACTACCTGGAACGTCAGAGTTAGACTTGGCCGAACTACACGATCGTCCCTTGGTTCGGTGTATTCAGCAAGACCATGCTGCGTCGCATTAGAGCAATAGCTACCACCCGCTGGGTGACCACCGCCCGCCGCCGCCTGATCGGTGTGGCCGCCCGACTACCGGCTCCCTTGCGCGGGCGGCTGCGCCGGATTGCTGGCTTGATGCGTGCTGACATGCGTGACATCGACAGAGCGTACCCGGCCTGGATCGATCGCTATGATCGTATCGACGCCGCCGCGCGGCTCGCGATGACGATCCGGATTGCCGGTATGGATCAGCCGCCGCTGATATCGGTTCTGATGCCGACCTTCAATCCTGCACCCCGGCACTTGCTCGCGGCGATCCAATCGGTGCAGGCACAGATCTATCCGCGATGGGAACTTTGCATCGCGGATGATGCTTCGACCGACCCGGCAATCGCACCTTTGCTGCGGGCGGCTCAGGCGGCCGACTCTGCGTATCAGGGTTATGTGGAGGGAGCGGAACGGCCACATCTCGGCTGCAACGAATTCGGCGCTGAGCCTCGCTAGCGGCTCGTTTGTCGCCTTGTTGGACCACGACGACCTGTTGGCGCCCAATGCCCTGTATGAGGTTGCGAACCACATTACCGACCGGCCGAAGACGGATCTTCTTTATTCAGACGAGGATCGTGTCGACGAAGCGGGCCGGCGATCGACACCCTATTTCAAGCCGGATTGGGATATAGATCTGATGCTGGGGCAGAATCTAGTCAATCATCTTAGCGTCTATCGCCGTGGCCTGGTGGAACGGGTCGGCGGGTTTCGCGTCGGGATGGAGGGGAGCCAGGATTACGATTTGGCATTGCGCGCGCTGTCGGAGACCACGCCTGACCGTATCGTGCACATCCCGCGGGTCTTGTATCATTGGCGGCAAGGCAGCGGCGGACGCTCGTTCTCCGAATCGACGATTGAGCGATGTGCACGCAACGGGCGGCGCGCGGTGGAAGAGTTCCTGGCCCCCAGCGTGCCGGAGGCCATCGTGCAGCCCGCTTCGGCCACGCCGCTTTGGAACCGGGTGATCTATCCAGTTCCTAGGCCAGAACCACTGGTCTCTGTCATTATTCCTACGCGCAATCGAGCGGATGTCCTTTCCCGAGCAGTGGACGGGGTGCTTCGTCGGACCGATTATCCGGCTGTGGAGGTGCTGATCGTGGACAACGAGTTAGACGAGCCTTCGGCCTTGGCACTTCTCGCGGGACTGGGGAGTGACGATCGTGTGCGGGTGTTGCCCTATCCCGGACCTTTCAATTTTTCGGCGCTAAACAACCATGCTGTGAAGGAGGCGGCGGGAGAACTCGTCCTGCTGCTGAATAACGACGTGGACGTGATTAATTCGGACTGGCTGCGGGAGATGGCGTCGCACGCGTTACGTCCCGGCATCGGCGCGGTTGGGGCGAAGCTGCTGTACCCTGATGGGACCATCCAGCATGGCGGGATTACGGTCGGCGTGGGGGGCGTGGCTGGACATCAGTATTTGCATAGGTCCGGTGCGGATGTCGGCTATTTCGGCCACCTTAATCTAGTGCGGGCTGTTACCGCGGTGACCGGCGCCTGTTTGATGCTGCGCCGCCAATCCTATCTGGAGGCCGGTGGTTTGGACGAGGTTTCGCTGCCGGTGGCGTTCAATGACATCGACCTTTGCCTCAAGCTGGTGGCGCGTGGGTATCGCAATGTATGGACCCCTGTACGCTGAGCTTTATCATACCGAATCGGTATCTCGCGGCTCGGATCGAGTGGGCGAAAACGCGGCGAGATATGCGCGAGACATTGCGACCATGCGGCAGCGCTGGGGTGACTTGCTGGATCATGATCCGTATTGGAACCGTAACTTTTCGTTGAGCCGGGCGGTTCCCTCATTGGCCTTTCCACCGCGCGACCCTTTGAAGATTGCCTGATATCAGGGCGCGGCGTGCCGTGACTTCTCGCCAGCCGGTCAATGCGGGAGTGGAGCGCACGCCGCCGCCAGCCACCGCTGTGCAGTCTCGGACAGAGAAGGTGCCACCTCCCGAAAAACACGAGCGTGATAAGCGTCAAGCCACGTCCGCTCCGGCTCCGTCATCAGTGCGGGGTTCAGCAGGCGGCGATCGAAGGGGGCCAGGGTCAGGGTCTCAAAGCAGAGGAAGGGCTTGCTGGCGTTGGGCAGCGCAGCCGGTTGGACCAGCAAAAGGTTCTCCAGCCGGATGCCGTAATGGCCGGGCAGGTAGAACCCAGGCTCGTTTGACAGGATCATGCCCGCGGCGATCGGCACCGGGCGGCCCAACCGCGAGATGCTTACGGGTCCCTCGTGCACGGACAGGTAACTGCCGACGCCGTGCCCCGTGCCGTGGTCGTAGTCGAGGCCGGCGAGCCATAGTGCACGCCGAGCGAGTGCGTCGAGATGGGCGCCTCCGACACCTTTGGGAAAGATTGATGTGGCCAGCGCGATATGCCCCTGCATCACGCGGGTAACTCGGTCCCGCACGGGATCGGGCGGCGTTTCGGGGCCGGTCCAGATCGTGCGGGTGATATCCGTTGTTCCGTCCGGATACTGGGCACCGGAATCTGATGAGATACACCTCGTTCGGCTTGATGCGGCGATTGGATTCGTCCGACACCCGGTAATGGATGATCGCACCGTGCTCGCCGGCTCCGGAGATCGCGGGGAAACTCTCGCCGCGGAACCCGTCGATCTGACGCCTGAACGCCAGCAACGCCTCGGCGGCGGACATTTCGGTTTCCTGGCCGGTGGGGGCGGCGACGGACAGCCAATGCAGGAAACGGCAGACAGCCGCCGCGTCTCGGAGATGAGCGGTGCGAGCACCCTGCTGCTCGGTGTCGTTTTTGCAGGCTTTCGGGAGTAGGCATGGGTCGCTGCCTGCGGCCACCGTGGCGCCCGCCTTGGCCAGTTGCTGCGCGAACCAGACTGGCGATCCGGCGGGATCGACACGCACGCTCTTCCCCTTCAAACCGGCCAAGGCGGGCAACAGCATGGTCCGATCGGTGACCGATACCGCGTTGCCCAGCCAGCTCCTGGTTTCGGATGCCACCTTGACGGGATCGATGAACAGGTCGGTCGCGCCGTCGGCGCGCACCAGGGCGAAGCTTAAGGCAAAGGGCGTAAACGGCACGTCGCCCCCGCGAATATTCAGCAGCCAGGCGATCGACGCCGGATCGGTCAGCACCGCCGCATCCTGCTTGGCGTCCCGCAGCAGCTTCGCTACGTCGGCCCGCTTATCTTCCGACGATCTACCTGCGTGTGCCAGCGGATGCGGATGGGCGGGCACGGTTGGCGGAAGTGGCCGGTCGGTCCAGACGGCGTCGATCGGATTACGCTCGACCGCCACCATTTGCAGACCCGCGTCGGTGTAGCGGGTGAGGCTTTCCTCGCTGATCAGCAGCGGGTCGTAACCGATGCGGGCTTGTTTCGGTGCGTGCTGAGCCAACCAGGTTGGCGGCGGTTCCTCGGTGATATGCAGACGCTGCCAGAGGCCGGAATCCGTTTGTTCGGCGAGTTGCAAGACGTAGCGGCCATCGGTGAAGACGGCGGCGGTCGACGCCAGCACGACCGCCAGCCCGGCGCTGCCGGTGAAGCCGGTCAGCCACGCCAGGCGTTCGGCCGAGGGCGGGACGTATTCACCCAAATGTTCGTCCGCGCGAGGGACGATAAAGCCGTCGAGGCTCTGTCGAGCGAGCTCTTGCCGCAGGGCTGATAACGCGCACTCACTCATTTTCCGACCCTTCGCGTCGTTTGGTGCATCAAACTCATACCTTGTTGATGATCCATGCGTAGACCGCATGGCAGTTGCAGGTTTCTCCCTCTTAATTCGCTTGTCATGCGCCTTATGTTGCGGTGCATCAAAACCCGGGGGCGCCCCGCCCTCCTGACGTCGCGTTGCACCTGGGTCTGTCTGGACGTTTGCCATGAGCGCTCAAATCGCTGACTCTCAATTCACCTTCAAGCTGCCCAGCTTGAGCTATATTGACGCAAAATGGGAAGAGCCCGACCTGCTTGTCCCCTCTGCTTCGCCCAAAGGCGCGCGTAAAGGGGGCTTGGTGGGCTGGTGGTCGCGCCAAGCGGCGGCTTTCGTCGCGTGGCGTCGCAATAACGAAGCTGCCAGCGAGCTGTCCGCCATGTCTGATCGCCAGCTTGCTGATATTGGCATCAGCCGGTCGGATCTGATGCGGGTGTTCGACGCTGCTTACAACCGGGATTTGGGGCAACGCGGCGGGTATAGCTAAGAGTTTGACTTGAATCGGGACCGCAATATCGGCAATCCATTGATATTGCTGGTGGAGGTCCAGCCCGTGCTTGGCGGCACGACCTACGCTACCGCGCTGAAAATGGACGATCCAAGCTCGTTGCGGAAACATTCCGGGTCAGTCTCTAAGGCTTTCGCCGGCTAGTTCACCATTGCGAGCGCAAAATCAATGATCGCCGGCATCTGATGCCATCCTACCAGTAACCAGTAGAAGGTCAGTAGTATAACGATCCCTAATACCGGACCCGCAAAGGCTCGGCCGCCGCGGATTTCTCTCCGGGGTGTTGGCATGCGGACCTCCAGCCGGGCTTTTTGCGCCGGCAGTAATGTAGACTAGCGATTGCGGCGAAATTTAGCACGAACTTTGCAACGTTCGTGACCTCTAAGATAGCTGCTTCACGCCGGATGCATGGTGCGGTACCAAGTCCGAGCGCTGCCCGGACCCGCAAAGGGCCGGCGGCCCTTTGATCCCATCTGGACGGCGGGAGCGGCGCGTTGGATCACGTCGAACTGGCTATGGTGCTGGCGGTCGATGGGTCGGCCAGTGTGACGTATGATGAGTTCGGGCTGATCGCCGGCGGGATGGCCGCGGCGTTGCGTGATCCGGCGGTGGCGGCCGGCCTGATCGGGACGAGTGTGCTGTCGTTGTTGTTGTGGTCGGGTGCCGGACAGCAGGACGTTATTACCGGCTGGACCCTAATCTCGACCGAGGCTGATTTGCGGGCCTTCTCGGACGACGTCGAGAATATGCCGCGCACGGTCACGGCCGGGACCACCGCAATCGGCGAGGCTTTGCTGGCGTCACTGACGTTGCTTGCTCAGGTGCCCGCGGTCCCGAAGCGGAACATTGTGAATGTAATCGGCGACGGGCGATCAAACGACGGGATCGCGCCCGCGCCGATCCGTGATCGCATGGCGGCCGCGGATATTACCATCAACGGACTTTGCATCCTGCATGAGGAGCCGGACCTGCTGTCGTCCTACGTCGCCGACGTGATCGGTGGTCCGGGGGCCTTCGCGGTCATCTGCCGCGCCTACGTGGACTTCACGGAAGCTATGCGGCAGAAGCTGACCCGGGAGATCAAGGGTCCGATTGTTTAGCGTGATGGTTCGGCGATGTTGCAGGGACCGCTGGGCGCGGCCCTTGCCCATGTCTCGGCGCCCTAGCCTACCGCCCCCCGCGGAAGCGTTCGACGGCGGCGACGAGGGCGCGGCGGATTCCGGGCTCCAGCGCCGAGTGCCCTGCGTCCGGAACGATGGTCATCCGGGCGTTTCGCCAGGCGGCAGCCAGATCGAACGCCGTCGCCGCCGGGCAGATCATGTCATAGCGGCCTTGCACGATCTCCGCTGGGATGTGGCTGATTCGGTCCATTTGCCCCAGAAGGCCGCCGGGTGGCAGGAAGAGACCGTGCGCGAAGTAGAACGCCTCGATCCGAGCAAGACCGAGGGCGGTGCGATCCTGAGAGAAACCACTGACGGTTTCCGGGCTGGGCAGCAGCGTACTGCAGGTGCCCTCGTAGACGGACCAGGCTCGGGCAGCCGGAAGATGGTCCGAGGGATCGGGGCTGGTCAGGCGCCGCAGATATGAGCCCAATAGGTCCGTGCGCTCGGCTTCCGGCAGAAAGCCGGTGAAAGCGGCGTGGGCTTCGGGAAACACCAGCCCCATTCCGTGCAGGAACCACTCCACTTCCTGCGGGCGACCGAGGAACACGCCGCGCAGGACGGCGCCGGCGACGCGCTGGGGATGGGCCTGGGCGTAGGCCAGGGCGAGGGTTGATCCCCATGATCCGCCAAACAGCAGGAAACGCTCGATGGCCAAATGGCGCCGCAGGATCTCGATGTCTGAGACAAGATCGGGGGTGGAGTTGTTGTCCAATCCCCCGAGCGGCCGTGACCGGCCGGCGCCTCGCTGATCGAAGATAACGATGCGCCAGAAGTTCGGGTCGAAGAAGCGGCGGTGCACCGCGCCCGCGCCCGCGCCCGGGCCGCCATGCAGAAACAGTACCGGGCGGCCGTTCGGGTTGCCGGCTTGCTCCCAATACATCACGTGGCCGCCGGACAGGGGCAGATAGCCGGTCTCGTAGGGGCCAATCTCAGGGAACAGGTCGCCGCGGGGCATGATTCGATAATGCTATAGGCACTGCGGCCGGCAGGGAACCTAGAAATTTTGCCGCCTACGGGTTGATTGATATCAGTGCTCCGGGTCCAGCTGTGCGTCCGGAGCTTCTGCATACTATAACAGACTTGGTTTTATCCACGGCCGGCGGAGGACGCCTTTGATCAGAACCGCCCGCCTGATTCTCCGTCCCTGGCGGAAAAGCGATTTTCCCCCGTTCGCGGAGCAAAATTCTGATCCGGCCGTCATGCAGTCTCTGGGGGGCGTTCTGACCCGCGAGGAAAGCGATGCATACGTGGAACGGGCGGAAAGGCATCTGGCGGAGACCGGCTACTGCCCGTGGGCTGTGGAGGCCCCTGGTGTCTCCCCATTGATAGGGGCCGTGGGATTAAAGCGTCTTGTGTTCGAGGCACCATTCACGCCTGCGGTCGAAGTCGTATGGCGTCTGCATCGGCCGTATTGGGGCCAGGGTTATGCGACCGAGGCCGCTCGAGCAGCAATCGACGATGGTTTTCGACGTGTCGGTCTGGAGGAGATCGTCGCGATGACGGCTCTGCTTAACACCGCCTCGATCCGTGTCATGGAGCGGTTGGGGATGGTTCGATCAATCGAGTTCGATTATCCGAATCGCTTGGAGGGGAGCCCTCTGCGCCGGCACGTCCTTTACCGGTTGCGGCCGAGGCGATTGAAGACTTGTAACGACCATCGATAGGAGCACGCGGGGCGGTTGCACCGGCGCCATCTGCCGGTGGATAGTCCCTGACAAATACAATGGGGGAGATCCACAATGTCGCCAGGCACCGACAAGAGCGCCGACCAAAGGCCTATGACAGGGGCGGACTATCTTGCCTCCCTGGATGACGGGCGGACGGTCTACATATATGGCGAGCGCGTGGCCAAGGTCACCGAGCATCCGGCGTTTCGCAACACGGCGCGGATGATCGCGCGTCTGTTCGACGCGATGCACGATCCGGAACAACAGCCCAAGTTGATGGTGCCGACAGATACCGGTAACGGCGGGATGACGCACGCTTTCTTTAAGGCGCCGAAGACGGCCCAAGACCTGATCGCCGGGCGGGACGCGATCGCGGCGTGGGCAAGGCTCACCTATGGCTGGGTAGGCCGGTCGCCGGATTACAAGGCGGCGTTTCTG
Source organism: uncultured Alphaproteobacteria bacterium (assembly GCA_963778125.1). Taxonomy (GTDB): domain Bacteria; phylum Pseudomonadota; class Alphaproteobacteria; order Acetobacterales; family Acetobacteraceae; genus Rhodopila. The sequence goes on from CAVZTH010000044.1 coordinate 380,807, forward strand.
GCGACCCTCGGCGCCAACGCGGAGTTTTATGCGCCGTATCAGGAGAATGCTCGGCGCTGGTACAAGTTCAGCCAGGAGCGGGTGCCGTTCATCAACCACGCGATCATCCACCCGCCCGTCGATCGCGATCGGCCGCCCGATCAGGTGAGCGATGTGTGCTGCCACGTCGTGCGGGAAACCGACGCCGGCATCGTGGTGTCAGGCGCCAAGGTGGTGGCGACCGGGTCGGTGCTGACCAACTACACGTTCGTCGCCCACCACGGGCTGATTCCGTTGCAGGACAAGTCCTACGCCGCGGTGTTCATGATCGCGACCAACGCCCCCGGCATCAAATTCATCTGCCGCGCGTCCTATGAGATGGCGGCGACGGCGATGGGCAGCCCGTTTGACTACCCGTTGTCCAGCCGGTTGGACGAAAACGATGCGATCTTCATCATGGATGAAGTGCTGGTGCCGTGGGAGAATGTTTTTGTCTATGGTGACGTTGAGAAGGCCAACAACTTTTTTCCACGGACGGGGTTTCTGCCGCGGTTTGTCGTGCATGGGTGCACCCGGCTGGCGGTGAAGCTGGATTTCATCTGCGGACTGTTGCTGAAGGCGGTCGAGGCGTCGGGCACTAAGGATTTTCGCGGTGTGCAGGCGAACGTCGGCGAAGTGATCGCATGGCGGAACCTGTTCTGGGGATTGTCCGATGCCATGGTACGCGATCCGAAGCCGTGGGTCGGCGACTATGTGCAACCCAACATGGACCCGGGCAACGCGTATCACATCATCGCCACGATGGCCTACTCCAAGGTCAAGTATATTATCGAGCAGACGGTGGCGTCCGGTCTCATTTACCTCAACAGCCACGCCCGCGATTTCCAAAGTGCAGAAATCAGGCCGTATCTCGACAAATACCTGCGTGGATCCAACGGTTACAGCGCCGAGGAACGGGTGAAGCTAATGAAACTGCTGTGGGACAGCATCGGGTCGGAGTTCGGCGGCCGGCACGAGCTGTACGAGATCAACTACGGCGGCTCGACCGAGGAGATCAGGCGGTACTGCCTGTTCGGGGCGCAGGCATCAGGTAACGCGGCGGCGTTCAAGGGCTTAGCCGAGCAATGTATGGCTGAATACGACCTGAACGGCTGGACGGTGCCGGACCTGACCGATCCGGGCGAACTGAGTTATCATCTGTTGCGCGGAGGTGGGTCGTAACCGTAGCCCTTGCCGGGAAGACAGACTGCCGACGCCAATGATCGCACCAAGTCCCTCCAAGCAGCCACCGGCGCTACACTTGTAACGCCGGTGCTAACTCAACACCGCTGGGAGCGCTATTTCTCTGGCTCTCCGGGAGGCTGAGGCATGGTCACATTGTCGGTCTCCATTCGGATTTTCCATGAATTGCCGTCACGCACGTCGGTGGTTGACCAATAGCCTTTCACCGGCATCGATCCGTTTGGGCTTTGCACTACCGCCGACCAGCTTCCGGTCCTCAATCTGAGTGCGTCGCCGATCATCACTACCTTTTCGAGCTTGGACGGCTCCTTGGTAACGATGGCTTTGAAGAGCCCCTCAAAGCGCTTCTCTATCGCGGCATGACCAACTAGTGGCCCGTCCGGCGTTAAAAGAATTGCATCCTCACTGAAGAGGGCGACCAATCCGGCGGCGTCTCTCGCTTGCATCGCCTTGTTGTATGCCTGGAGGACGCTCGCCCCGGCCTGCCACGCGTCCTGGTTGGAAGTTTGCTGTGCCGCGACCCCAAAAACCACAGTGGTGGTCAAGGTGAAGGCCGTTAACAAGCAGGTATGCGGTTGCATTGTACTTTCTCCTCATGATTATTGTTCATTGTCTCAGAGCGACTAGCGCTCTTGGGCTCGCCGGTTTGTCCAGGTTGTCAATCGGATGTCGGGCAGCGCACCGAGCCGCAATCTCCTGTCACGAGCGATAGAAGGGTCTATCGCTCGTTCAACCATCGGCGGTTCTGTTGCTAAAAATCGATCAGTTCGTTGGGGAAAATCGCTAAAAATTGCTAAACACATAGGTATCAACTAATTGCCTCCAATTGGCTGAGATGTAGGATGTTACACGATCGAGAGCTGGCCGGCTGAGATCGGGCTTGCGTCGCTGGCGCCGCATGAAGGGGCTGCGAGAGATGGACGCGGTGATCAGCCTCGGGATGATCGCATTCAAGGGCTTTCGCTTTGATGTCGGTCTCCGACGTCTGTTGCGTCCGGACTCCATGGGGGTCTGGGCGCCGGTGACGATTGGGTCGCGCGCACGGGACGTTCTTGGCGTCCTGTTGCGGGAACCCGGTGTGCCTGGTGACGAAAGATGCCATAATGCGGCAGGTCTGGCCCGGCATCGCTGTCGAAGCGAACAATTTGACCGTCCAGATCGTGGCGCTACGCAAGGTTCTCGACGGCAACCGCGCATCGGAAAGCTGCATCCAAACGGTGTCCGGGCGAGGCTACCGTTTCGTTGCGCCTGTGATGCGACCTTCGGCCGAAAGCGCGGGCGAGCTTCCCGGGCGAATTGTCAGACACTCAAAGCCGCCAAGCGGGTCGGTTATGTCGGCGCGAGCATGGGGTCCGGGTGTCCCAGAGGGGCATGAACGTCCAGTCCTGGGCTTCATCCCATCCGATCTGTCACCAAACCCGGGAGCCCTCGTTGCCACAGGTCCGGCGGAAACAAACGCAACCCTGCTTGGTTGCACCGTCGGCCGAGCGCCGGCAGCTAACCGTTATGGCTTGCGACGTGGCCGGTTTGGGGGTGCTCTCCGCGCGCCTCGATCTCGAAGACCTGTGCGAGGTGACGACTGCTTGTCACCGGTGCTGCATGGATATCATCGAACGATACCATGGCTATGTCGCCAACTACTCGGCCGATGGCGTGCTGGCCTATTTCGGTTATCCGCAGGCGGATGAGCATGATGCTGAGCGCGCCATCCGAGCCGGCCTTGCATTGGTCGAGGCGCTGCCGAAGCTCACGACCGCAGCAGGCGTGCCGTTGCACGTGGGCGTCGGGATCGCCACCGGTATGGTGGTCGCCGGCGGCCAGTCGGGTCCAGCGCTGCCCAGACGGTCACCGCGGTGGGCGGCACGCCCAATCTGGCCGCGCGTCTGCAAGCACTGGCCAGCCGCCGACCAGATTGTCATCGCTGCCTCGACCCGTCGATTGATCGGCAACGCGTTTGAACTGACCGATCTTGGCGAACATGAGCTGAAGGGGATCGCGGAACCGGTTCACGGCTGGCGCGTGGAACGTGCCCAGGTGACGGAAAGCCGCTTCGATGCCAGTCGCGGTGACAGCGCGCTGACGCCGCTGGTGGGCCGCAAAGAGGAATTGGATCTGCTGCTTCGCCGTTGGTCGCAGGCAAAGGATGGCGAAGGCCAGGTAGTGCTGCTGTCGGGTGAACCCGGGATCGGCAAGAGCCGCATCCTCAACACGCTGCGCGAGCGGCTCGAAGCGGAAGGCGTGCAGGCCCTGCGCTTCCAGTGCTCGCCCTACTACGTGAACAGCGCCTTCTGGCCCATCATCGACAACTTCGAACGGACGTTGAAGTTCACCCGGGACGAAACCGTCGGACGCGAAACTCGACAAGCTGGAAGCGCTGGTCGTCACACACTACGGCCGGCCGCTGGCCGACGTCCGCTTCGTCGCTGCGATCCTGTCGATCCCCTGCGAGGCAGCGCTACGGGTCCTTGCCGATGACGCCGCAGAAGCACAAGGACGAGACGCTGCGGACCTTGGTCGATCTCGTCGAAGCGGCTGCCCGCCAGCGACCCAGCGTGATGCTGTTCGAGGATGCGCACTGGGCCGATCCCACCACGCTGGAGGTGTTGGATCTGCTGATCGACCGGGTAAGAACCGTTCCACTGCTGGTCGTGCTCACTCACCGACCGGAGTTTCGGTCGCGCTGGTCCGAGCAAGGACATGTCGGCGCACTGAATTTGTCCAAGCTCACCCGGGCGCAGAGCGCGGCGATGGTCGCGGCGCTCGCGGGCGGCAAGGCGCTGCCCGCGGCGCTGCTCGAACAGATCCTGACCCGGACCGACGGCGTGCCGCTGTTTGTCGAGGAGCTGACCAAGTCGATTGTCGAATCAGGCAAGCTGCAAGGAGGCAGGCGATCATTACGAGTATGCTGGCTCGGCACGCGCCGTCACCATTCCGGCCACGCTGCGGGACTCCCTGATGGCGCGGCTGGATCGGTTCATGCCGGTGAAGGAGGTCGCCCAGATCGGGGCCGCGATCGGCCGCGAATTCAGCTACGAGCTGATCGCCGCGGTCGCGCCGATGCCGCCGGCACAACTCGATGACGCCCTGGCGCAACTGAGCGAGTCGGGACTGGCCTTCCGTCGCGGCACGCCGCCTGATGCGATCTACACCTTCAAGCACGCGCTGGTGCAGGACGCGGCCTACGACTCGTTGCTGAAGAGCCGAAGACAGGAGTTGCACGCCAAGATCGCACGTGTGATCGAGCAGCGCTTCCCAAACATCAAGAGCACCGAACCCGAGGTGCTGGCACATCACCTTACCGGCGCGGGCCTTACCGAAGCCGCTATTCCGCTCTGGCAGACCGCTGGCGAGCTGGCGTTGAAGCGCATGGCCCTGACGGAGGCCATCTCCCATCTTAACCAGGGGCTCGAACTGGTCTCCACCCTGCCTCGGTCATCGGAACGGGACGCCAGCGAACTGGGGCTGCGCAGCCTGCTTGGCACCGCGTGGGTGGCACTCAAAGGCTGGCCCGCCCCGGAAGTTTGGACCAGCCTGCATCCAGCCCTTGCCTTGGCGAAGTCGCTGGAGCGCTACGACGCGCTGGCGCCCATCTTCTCGGGACTGTTCAAAACGTTCTGACGCAGGGGCGCGTGGCGGAGTCCCTGCCGTGGGCGCAGGAGATGCTGGACATCGCGGAGGCAACCGGCGATTCCGACTTGCTAATCATCGGACACACGCATGCCTGCGGTTGCTACTTCTGGGGGGGCGAACTCATCAAGGCTGTGGAGCACGCCGACAAGGTGCTGGACCTCTACGACGCCGAGAAGCATCGCCATCTTGCGGACATCGTCAACCACGATCCCAAAACTCGGCCGGTATCTTCGCCTCGAGTTGCACCTGGATGTTGGGCTACCCGGACCGCGCATTACGGCTAAGCGATGAAAAAGACGCGCATGCCCGCCGGCGCCGCCACCCCTTCGACCTCGGATTTGCGCTGACCATTGGGGCGCATGAGTTCGATCACCGCTGGCAGCTCGACGACCTGCGCAAACGCGCGGAAGAATGTGAGCGGCTGGGTCGGGAGAACAGCCTTCCCATGCTGTGGGCATATTTGGCACCCGTTTTATATGGCCAGGCACTCATCCAGAACGGCAAACCCGCTGAAGGAATCGCCTCGCTCAAGGCGGGTATGGCGGTTTGGGAGGCGAGCGGCGGCAAGCTCCGCAGCCCGCCATGAAAGCGTTCCTGGCCGAAGGCATGGCGCTGACCGGCGACCTCGACAATGCCCTGCGGCTGATCGACGAGCAGATCGCCCAAATCGAACGCCCCGGGTGGGAAGAGCGCTTTTATTACGCCGAGATCCTGCGCCTCAAGGGCTGGATGCTCTCGCTCAAGGGCGACCTCGAAGGCGCCGAAAGGAACTTTCTCGCCTCACTCGACTGGGCGCGCCACCAGCAGGCGAAAATGTGGGAGTTGCGCACGTCGACCAGCCTCGCGCGCCTGTGGCAGAGCCAAGGTAAACGCCAAGACGCTTATGAGCTGCTCGCCCCAATTTATGATTGGTTCACCGAAGGCTTCGACACCCAAGGATTTGCAGGAGGCGAAGGCTTTGCTCGCCGAGCTGGGGTAGTCGATTCCGCAAGGCCGCTTCGCGTTCGCATCCGTTGCGGCATCCTCCAGGACGCAGCGCGTCGCTGCGCGATGGACAGTGGCCATCCTCGACCGTCACTGCGCGCGCTGGCGGAGCGTGCTATGACAAGTTACCCTGCCGCCATGATGCGATGCGGCATAAATTCCGGCGACATCAGCGTGGAAGGACGAAGGCCATGAGTCTGAAGGGGAAGGTCGCCCTGGTCACCGGATCGACCAGCGGCATCGGGCTGGGGATCGCGCACGCCCTGGCCGCGGCGGGAGCGGATATCATGCTGAATGGGTTCGGCGATGCCGCGCAGATCGAGGCGGTGCGGTCGGAAATGGCCTCATCGCACGGCGTGAAGGTCGGCTACAGCGGCGCCGATATCAGCAAGCCCGAGCAGATCGCCGCGATGGTGGCGGAAGCGACGAAGACGCTGGGTTCGGTGGACATCCTGGTCAACAACGCCGGCATGCAATTCACCGCGAACGTCGAGGATTTCCCGGACGAGCGGTGGGACCAGATCATCGCCATCAATCTGTCCGGCGTGTTTCACGGCATGAAGGCGGCGATCCCCGGCATGAAGGCAAAGGGCTGGGGGCGCATCATCAACATTGCCTCGGCGCACGGGCTGGTGGCCAGTCCGCAGAAAGTCGCCTATGTCGCGGCCAAGCACGGCGTGCTCGGCATGACGAAGGTGGCCGCGATCGAGCTGGCCAATGCCGGGGTTACGGTGAACGCGATCTGCCCCGGCTGGGTGCTGACCCCGCTGGTGGAAAAGCAGTTGCGCGACCGCGCGGAAAAGGACGGCAAGACGGTCGAACAGGAGACCCACGATCTGGTGGCCGAAAAGCAGCCGAT
>CAVZTH010000044.1:392500-409876 GCA_963778125.1 uncultured Alphaproteobacteria bacterium
CCGAATGGGGCAACCCACCCGCAAGGGTATCGTTACATGAATACATAGTGTGACGAGGCGAACCCGGGGAACTGAAACATCTCAGTACCTGGAGGAAAAGACATCAACAGAGATTCCGCTAGTAGTGGCGAGCGAACGCGGAACAGGCCAGTGGTTGTCTGAAGATAAGTAGAACGGTCTGGAAAGTCCGGCCAAAGCGGGTGATAGCCCCGTATACGTAAAGCGCAGACAATCCTTGAGTAAGGCGGGACACGTGAAATCCTGTCTGAACATGGGGGGACCACCCTCCAAGCCTAAATACTCCCTGGTGACCGATAGCGAACAAGTACCGTGAGGGAAAGGTGAAAAGCACCCCTAAAGGGGAGTGAAAGAGACCTGAAACCGGATGCCTACAAGCAGTCGGAGCGGCCGAGCATGCAAGTGCTGGTGCCGTGACGGCGTACCTTTTGTATAATGGGTCAGCGAGTTTCTGTTCGCGGCAAGCTTAAGCCGATAGGCGAAGGCGCAGCGAAAGCGAGTCTGAACAGGGCGTTCAGTCGCGGGCAGAAGACCCGAAACCGAGTGATCTAGCCATGGCCAGGCTGAAGGTGGGGTAACACCCACTGGAGGGCCGAACCCACGCCTGTTGAAAAAGTCGGGGATGAGCTGTGGCTAGGGGTGAAAGGCCAATCAAACTCGGAAATAGCTGGTTCTCCGCGAAATCTATTGAGGTAGATCGTCATGTGTTTACCCTCGGGGGTAGAGCACTGGATGGGCTAGGGGGTCCCAAAGACTTACCAAACCTAACCAAACTCCGAATACCGAGGAGTATAGCGTGGCAGACAGACGGCGGGTGCTAAGGTCCGTCGTCGAGAGGGAAACAGCCCAGACCACCAGCTAAGGTCCCCAAATCGTGGCTAAGTGGGAAAGGATGTGGGAATTCCAAAACAACCAGGAGGTTGGCTTAGAAGCAGCCATCCTTTAAAGAAAGCGTAATAGCTCACTGGTCTAATCAAGAAATCCCGCGCCGAAGATGTAACGGGGCTCAAGCCACGTACCGAAGCTGTGGGTTCAGTGGTCAGTGGTCAGTGATCAGTTATCAGGAGAAAAGGATGGCGGGCGATGTCGACGACCTTGTGGTCTTTCGGCGTGCTTACGCGCTGTCGCTGACGGTTCATCGTGCGGCCTGGAATGGCCGCGGGTTGAGCAGCACAGCGGGATCGCCAGCCAGTTACGGCGGTCGTCGAAATCAATCTGCGCCTTGTTGATGGAGGGCGTGGGGCGGTTAAGCCGATCGCGGCCGGAGTTCGCGCGCTATCTGGTGATGGCGCTAGCCTCGGCCGACGAATCCTGTCTGTGGTGTCGCTATGGCGAAGACCTCGGCTACGTCTCCCCGGAACAGGGAGCCGCCTGGCGCGACGAATACGAGCAAATTGCCAGGATGCTGCAAGGCCTTCTGGCAAGACAGAAGACGACGTTTTCTCCTGACAACTGATCACTGACCACTGATCACTGAGCGGTAGCGGAGCGTTCCGTAAGCCTGCGAAGCCATACCTGTGAGGGGTGGTGGAGGTATCGGAAGTGCGAATGCTGACATGAGTAGCGACAAACAGAGTGAGAAACTCTGTCGCCGAAAGTCCAAGGGTTCCTGCGCAAGGTTAATCCGCGCAGGGTGAGCCGGCCCCTAAGGCGAGGGCGAAAGCCGTAGTCGATGGGAACGGGGTTAACATTCCCCGGCCTGCTGGAAGTGACGAATGGCCAAAGTTGTATGGGCTTATCGGATTGCCCGTGCAGCCACGCCGTTCCGGGAAATAGCTCCAGCGTATAGACCGTACCCGAAACCGACACAGGTGGACTGGTAGAGCATACCAAGGCGCTTGAGAGAACGATGCTGAAGGAACTAGGCAAATTGCTCGCGTAACTTCGGGATAAGCGAGACCCGTTGCTGGGCAACCAGTGGCGGGTGGCACAAAGCAGGGGGTAGCGACTGTTTAGTAAAAACACAGGGCTCTGCGAAGTCGAGAGACGACGTATAGGGTCTGACGCCTGCCCGGTGCCGGAAGGTTAAGAGGAGATGTGCAAGCATCGAATTGAAGCCCCGGTAAACGGCGGCCGTAACTATAACGGTCCTAAGGTAGCGAAATTCCTTGTCGGGTAAGTTCCGACCTGCACGAATGGCGTAACGACTTCCCCACTGTCTCCAGCATCGGCTCAGCGAAATTGAATTCCCCGTGAAGATGCGGGGTACCCGCGGTCAGACGGAAAGACCCTATGAACCTTTACTGCAGCTTTGCAGTGGCATTAGGAGGGAGCTGTGTAGGATAGGTGGGAGGCTTTGAAGCCTGGGCGCTAGCCTGGGTGGAGCCAACCTTGAAATACCACCCTGAGCTCTTCTGATGTCTAACCGCGACCGGTCAGCCCGGTCCGGGACCCTGCATGGTGGGCAGTTTGACTGGGGCGGTCGCCTCCCAAATAGTAACGGAGGCGCGCGATGGTGGGCTCAGGCCGGTCGGACATCGGCTGCTGAGTGCAATGGCACAAGCCCGCCTGACTGCGAGAGTGACAGCTCGAGCAGAGACGAAAGTCGGCCATAGTGATCCGGTGGTCCCGCGTGGAAGGGCCATCGCTCAACGGATAAAAGGTACTCTAGGGATAACAGGCTGATCTCCCCCAAGAGTCCACATCGACGGGGAGGTTTGGCACCTCGATGTCGGCTCATCACATCCTGGGGCTGGAGCAGGTCCCAAGGGTTCGGCTGTTCGCCGATTAAAGTGGTACGTGAGCTGGGTTTAGAACGTCGTGAGACAGTTCGGTCCCTATCTGCCGTGGGTGAAGGAGATTTGCGAGGATTTGTCCCTAGTACGAGAGGACCGGGATGAACATACCTCTGGTGCACCAGTTGTCACGCCCGTGGCATCGCTGGGTAGCTATGTATGGACAAGATAACCGCTGAAAGCATCTAAGCGGGAAACTTACCTCTAAACGAGATCTCCCAGGGGTCAAACCCTACAGGGCCGTGATAGACCATCACGTCGATAGGCCAGATGTATACACGCGGCAACGCGTTCAGCTAACTGGTCCTAATCGCCCGAGCGGCTCGATAACAAACACCATGCATGGAAATCATCCCCAGAGTGGCATCCGGTGACCGGCCGGACCGCCATGACAGGCCGGGGCATCACGACGGGGCGGCCTTTTAGCACAGGCCGCACCGGCGCACTCCTTACCCAACACACAGCCAGAACCGTTCATCACCCGGCCGCAGGGGCATTCCCCCAACCGGCCGGGGGGTGGATTGGACGACCTGGTGGCTTTGGCGGGGAGCCTGCACCCGATCCCATCCCGAACTCGGCCGTGAAATTCCCCAGCGCCCATGGTACTGTGTCTTAAGGCACGGGAGAGTAGGTCGCCGCCAGGTCCTCCAATCCACCCAACACACCCTCGCGGGGTGGAGCAGCCCGGTAGCTCGTCAGGCTCATAACCTGAAGGTCATAGGTTCAAATCCTATCCCCGCAACCAAGGATTTCCAAACGATTATAGTGCATTAGCCCGCCTCATCGGCGGGCTTTCCGCCGTCTGCACCCCGGTTGTGGAAGCAGGGCGGTAGCGCCCGGCCGCGCAATCGGGCGTTTGCACTGCCCCCTGGCACGACCCACCTTGACGCGGCTAAACCAGTGGCCAGGCGCACGTGATGCGATAGGCTCCCCGCATGGCACTCCGAACCAACCAGCCGGCTGACACGGCACGGATGAATTTCACCGGCTTCCCTGCAAAGGGCCTGCAGTTCCTCCGCGAGCTCGCGGACAACAACGATCCCGCGTGGTTCAAGCCGCGGCGCGAGGAATATGAGGCGCACGTTCGCGGCCCGATGGTGGCGCTCGTCGCCGACCTGCTCACGCTCGCGGCCGCTCGCAACCTTCCGCTCACGGGGGAGCCGGAAAAGGCAGTGTTTCGCGTCTACCGCGATATCCGCTTCGCCAAGGACAAGCGCCCGTACAAGACGCACTGCGGCGCCTCGCTCAGCCGCACTGGCGCGAAGCTGGCGCCCGGCCTGTTCTACATCCACATCGAGCCGGGCGGCTGTTTTGTCGCCGCCGGATTCTGGCATCCGGAGCCGCCGTTGCTCGACCGGTTGCGCCAAAGAATACTTGCTGCGCCCGAGCCGTTCCTGAAGGTGGTGCGCGCGCTCGACGCCAAAGGTATGCCGATCGAGCCGGACCAGGAGGGCGCGAAACGACTGCCGCGCGGTTGCGAGGCCGGGGGTGGCACGGCGATCGAGCCGTTTGTGAAGCACCGCAATCTTATTGCACGGCGCGTGCTCTCCGACGCCGAAATCCACAGTGCCTCCCTGCCGACGCTGCTGCTTGATCGTTTCGCAGCGGCGCGGCCGCTGCTGGATTTCGGATGGGCAGTAGTCGACAACTGACCTCGCGGCGCCTCAGCATGGGCGGTCGGACTAACACGAGCATGCGCTCGCTGCGGATTTGAAGCAAAACCCACCACGAAATTCTAGTTAGCATCTGGCAAGATGCCAGCTGGTATGAAAGCGGTCGTCGTCCAACGATACTGTCTGTTGTCATAGCGGCACGATTACAAGATGACACAAAGGAATAGCTTACAAAGACTTAAAATATTTGAAATATCAGGCCAAAATCAGAGAGTATCTCGATTATCTGATTCCATTTCCAAGAAGATTCGGTATTACACGCGAATGTCTGATTCACTCAGTGGTGACCGCTGATGTTTGCGTTCGCAAGCCGGCTCCTTGATCCCTTAGGCGTCACATCGCACCGGCTCCGCCTTTTAACGACCAGGACCACAAAGAGGCGTATTGCGGCAGAAGTCGCCGAACGTCAGCGGTTGCTCGACATGGTGAATGTCGCCGCGGTCATGATGCGGGAGGTCGACGGCACCATCCATTTTTGGTCGGAGGGCTGCCACCGCCTCTGCGGCTATACCGCGGAGCAAGCCGTCGGACGGTCCTCGCATGAATTGCTGCAAACGGTGTTTCCGGTGTCGCTCGCGGACATCAATGACACACTGCTGCGCCAGGGTGCATGGAATGGTGAACTGCGTCACCGCACCCAGGATGGCGTCGAGGTGATCGTCTCGGCCAGCAAGACGCTGCACGACTACGCCGATGGACGCGGACGCCTCGTGGTCGAGACCCTGACCGACGTGACGGCGTTGCGCCATGCGCAGACGGAGCTGCAAAAAAGTGCAGCGCAATTTAGCGCGCTCGTCGACACCGCGGCCGACGGCTTCGTCATTGCCCAGGCCGACGGCCAAATCCGGTCGGTCAACAAGGCCATGCTGCGCATGTTCGGCTATGACCAAGCTGAGGAGTTGATCGGCCGCAACCTCCGCGTGCTGATGCCCGCTGTCGAGGGTGCACGGCATGACAACTATATCGCAGCACACCACTCCGGCGCCCCACCGCGAGTGATTGGCGTGCCCGGCCGCGCATTGCTCGCTGTCCGGCGAGATGGCTCGGAGTTCCCGATCGACCTCTCGGTCAGCTCATTCGGCATCAACGGTTCGCACCACCTCACCGGCATTATCCGTGACGCCACGGCCCGAAGACAGGCCGAGGCGGCGCTGCGCGAAAGCGAGGCGCGGCTGCGGCTGTTCATCGACGGGGCTCCCGCCGCCATCGCGATGTTCGATACCGCCATGTGCTACGTCGCTGCCAGCCGCCGCTATCTGATCGACTACCAGCTCGATATTCAGACGCCGGCGGCCCTGATCGGACGTAGCCACTACGAGATATTCCCAGAGGTCCCCCAACGCTGGCGTGACGTTCATCGCCACGTGTTGGCCGGCGAGACGTTGTCAGCCGACGACGAGGCGTTTCCGCGTGCCGACGGGCACATTGACTGGGTGCGCTGGGAGATGGTCCCGTGGCGCCATGCCGATGGCACGATCGGCGGGGCGCTGTTGTTCTCGGAAAGCATGACTGCGCGAAAGCAGGCCGAGGCGGCGCTGCGCGAGAGCGAGGCGCGGCTGCAGTTGGTGCAGCAGGTTGGCGGTATCGCCTATTCCGATCGGACGCTCACCGAGCGGCTGGCGCTGATTTCTGGTGAGTTTGTTCAACTTTATGGCTTGCTGCCGGAACAAACCCATATTTCGACGACGGAATGGAAAAATGCGCTGCACCCAGCGGATCGCAGCCGGGTGATTGGCGAGAGAGACAACTTGCTCGAGGACGGCGGCACACTCAGCACCACGTGTCGCATATGCCGACCTGATGGGGCGGTGCGTTGGGTCGCCTGGCGCGCGGAGCTCTTCTCCGGGCCAGACGGCCGGCCCAATCGGATCATTGGTGCGCAGCAGGACATCACCGAGATTGTGGCCGCGCGGGAGGCATTGGCCAATCGCCAGCAGGAGCTTGAACAGCGTGTGGCGGAACGCACCGCGGAGCTGGCTGCCGCTGAAGCACGGTTCCGCGGCATTTTTGACTCTCAGTTTCAGTTCATCAGCCTGCTCGCACCTGACGGCACAATCCTGGAAATGAACCGCACGGCCCTCGATGCGTCCGCGCTTGCCCGCGAGGACATCATCGGCCGGCCATTCTGGGAGAACACGTGGTGGCCTGTTGAGCAACATGACCGCCTTCGTCAGGAGATCGCCGAGGCCAGAATGGGCGCGCTGATCCATCGCGAGGTCGAGGTCAAAGACGCCCGTGGACGGGACATCTGGATCGACTTCTCGCTCAAGCCGGTGCGTGATCCGGCAACTGGCAAGGTCATGTGGATTATTGCCGAGAGCCGGGACCAGACGGAGAAGCGGACCCTTGCTGCGCAACTCGCGCAGGCCCAGAAGGTGCAGGCGCTTGGCCAACTGGCTGGCGGCATCGCCCACGACTTCAACAATATCCTTCAAGCCGTTTCAGGAGCCGCGGCGCTGATCGAGCAAAAGCCTGGCGATCATGATCGGACCCGACGCCTTGCTCGGACCGCACTTGCAGCGGCCAATCGCGGCACCTCGATCAGTCAGCGCCTGTTGTCCTTCGCCCGTCGCGGCGTGTTGCGGTCCGAGGCAATCGCCACCGCGGAGTTGCTTACCAGCATGCGCGAGGTGCTCGCGCATACGCTCGGCACCACGATCACGGTGCGCCTGGATGTCCCGCCCGATGTGCCAGCACTGGTCGCCGACCAGGCGCAACTGGAGACAGCGATCATCAATCTCGGCACCAACGCGCGAGATGCCATGCCTGATGGTGGCGCGCTGATCCTCTCGGCTGCGGCCGAGCATGTTGCGGAGAATGAACATCATACAGCCGGTCTCACGCCGGGTGATTACGTGCGGCTGAGTGTTGTTGACAATGGAACCGGTATAGACGCGGCCACGCTGGCACGCGTGAGCGAGCCATTCTTCACCACCAAGGGACCCGGCCGAGGCACCGGTCTTGGCCTGGCGATGGCGAGGGGTTTTGCCGAGCAATCGGGCGGTGCCCTGTCGATCGCCAGCACGCTCGGCAAGGGAACCACGGTCACTATGTGGCTGCATCAAAGCGCGGATGAAGTTGCTGTTTCGGCGCAGGATAACGAAGACGGCGCAGACACAGCCACGGTTGAAATCTCGGCGCGCATCCTTCTGGTGGATGATGATGATCTGGTCCGCGAGATCTTGGCAGCGGCACTCGAGGAAGCGGGCCTGTGCCACGCTCGTGGCGTCGAGTGGTTTTGAAGCCATTGCCTTGATCGAAGCGGGTGAGATCGTGGATGCTATGGTGAGCGATCTATCGATGCCGGGCATCAACGGCGTGACGACAATCCGGAAAGTGCGTGAACTGCGGCCTCATCTGCCTTGCTTCCTGCTGACTGGCTACCTCGGCGAGCGCGCTGCGTTGGGTGCGGAGGACACGTTTACCCTCGTGCGTAAGCCGGTGAGCGGGCGGGCTTTGGCGGCGCTCATAGAGGCGAGCCTGGAAGGCGCAAAGCGGTAAGGGGGGCGAGTCTAAATAAAAGGCTAAATTGACCCATTGGTCAGCCTGGTGGCTGCTGAAGCTTTCCAGGATGGAATGCAGAGCGAGGTGCAGAGTGGGTTGACGAGCCGACAGGCTCTGCAGCTACTTGGGCCAGCAACATTACCAATGCAGCTTTCGGTTTCACCCGCAAGACTGCCGAGATCGCCGCCGAGGCCGCGACCACTTCGCGCCGATGCTGTTCGATGATTGAAGGCGTGGTGATAGGCAAGGCGGCATCCATCACCCATTCGGCCCCCCAATCAGCGCAACCAGCCGATCGAACTCCGCCACCGACAGCGTCTCCGCGCGCCGTTCGGGCGCGATCTCGGCGCGAGCTAGCAACGCCTCTCCTCCCAACCCACGTAGCGACCCGCGCAACATCTTCCGGCGCTGGCCGAATGCCGCACCGGTCAAAGCTTCCATCCGGGTGAACGTCGCCGGGTCCGGCTGTCGCTCGTGTGGTGTCAGGCTGACCACCGCCGACCAGACTTTCGGCGGCGGGGTGAATGCTGCGGGCGGCAGACGCACGACAATCCGAGCGGAACAGGTCCACTGCACCAGCACGGACAGCCGCCCATAGGCCGCCGTCCCCGGCTCCGCGCAGATTCGCTCGGCCACTTCATGCTGGAACATCAAGGTCAGCCGCTCGAACGACGCGGCCTGACCCAGCCATCGCACCAGCAGCGGCGACGCGACATTATAGGGTAGATTGGCGACTACTTGCCGTGGTGCGGGCACCAGCGAGGCGAGATCGACCGACCTCGCATCGCCTTCGATGACCTGCAGCCGACCACCGGCGGTTTCGACCAGCTCCATCATCGCGCCGATCGCCCGGCGGTCGAGCTCGATCGCGACGACGTCAGCCGCCGCGGAGGCCAGCAGCGACCTGGTCAAGCCGCCCGGTCCGGGTCCGATCTCGATGATATGGCGCCCGGCAAGATCGCCGGCCTCTCGGACGATGCGGTCGGTGAGGTTGCCGTCGAGTAAAAAGTGCTGTCCGAGCGAATGGCGGGCGGCAAGACCGTGGCGAACGATGACCTCGCGCAGCGGTCGCCATTCAGCCACCAGGGAACGCTCGAGTTCAGACGCCGTTGCCGCGGATGTCGATATTCGCCTTGCGGTGCAGGTCGCGCATCGCTTGGCGGGACATCATCTCCACCCGTTCATTAACCAGGCGATTGCGGATCTGTGTCGCAGTGATCTCTCCAACGTTTTTCTGTTCGCGCGAACAGACGGTAATGACCGCGATCCCATCGCGGGAGATCAGCGGCTCGGTCGGCTTGCCCAATGGAATGGTCTCCAAAAGCTGTTTGAAGGCAGGTGGACTGACAGCTTCCACCTTTACCTCGCCTGGATCGATCGGGCGATTCGCCGGGTTGTTGGCTTTCGCATACGCCTCCATTTGGTCGCAGCTCTTGATGCTGCTACTGAGCGATCGGGCCTTCATCAGCGCCTGCCGCTGCTGGTCCGTCGGTTTTTGCGGATCTGTCAGTGTGGCGGCGAAGGGAAAGAAGGCCTGCCGCATCGTTGCAACGGTTGCGATTTCGTTGCCGATCACCCGCTTGGCCTGCAATGTGACGATAGAGAGGCCGCCGGGGACCCGAATGGGATTGCTGATGGCACCCACCGGCATCTGGCTGACGACGCGGTCCACTGCGGGGTCGAGCTGATTGGTCTGTTCCCAGCCTAGCTCGCCGCCTTCAAGCGCGGTCTGGGTCTGGCTGAACTGGGCGGCGACCAATGCGAACGAAGCGCCGGCGTGAAGTTCCGTGATTACGGTTTCAGCAAAATGCTGGGCGTCGGCGCTGTTGGCCGGGTCATCCACCGGAATAAAAATTTCCCCCAGGCGATATTCCGTCTGGCCTGTCTGTTGAGCGGCTAACTTCTGCTGATCCGCCACATCGGCGTCAGTGACGTTGATCTTTTCACCGATCGTCGCACGCAACATCTGCGTCCAGGCCAACTGGGCCCGGATCTGGTCGATCAAGGTGCGCGTGCTGACCCCGTCGGCGGCCAATTTAGCCCGAAGTGCACCCGGCTGCAGGTTGTTGCGAGTTTCGATGTCCTTGATCGCTGCCGCGATCTGAGCGTCCTGGATGACGATCTTCCGGCGCTGTGCCTCCTGCACGCGCAACCGCTCATCGATCAACTGGCGCAGGATTTGTGACTTCAGGTGGTCAATCACTTCCGTGGACAAGGGCAGGCCGGTGGAAATGGCAAATAGCCGAGCGCGATTGCCAATGTCAGCCTCGCTGATCACGTCGCCGTTGACGACGGCGGCGATGCGGCTGGCATCAGTGAGTTGTTGGTCCGCCGGCGCAGCTTGGACGGGGAGGGAAACGTGAGGCGCGGACGATTTCGCTGGCGTCTCAGCTGCCAAACCGGTTGCGGGCACTGTGAGCGATACCGCCAAAAATGCGGTTAGGCCGCAGAGCGACATGCTGCAAACCCAAGAACAAACATCGCGGCGAGGGATCGGCATTTCAGAAACTCCAGACTCACATCGCGCGATAGCCGAATTGGCCGATCGTCTTGAACGTCAGTAGAAACAGTATCGAGGTGGCGCCATTGTCACCGTTGATGTTCGTATAGCGCCGATAGAGTCTTAGATCAAAAATGAAGCACTCGTCCTCATAGATTGCGTCGGCCCCGGCCAAGACCATTTGATTCGTCGCCACATCGCGGACAGCCGTCCCATTAAACCTGTAAAAGCCCCATTTTGATGATACCCCTAAGGTGACCTCGTTGCGCGGAAAGTAATAGGGGTTTCCGACTGGTGGTGGAGCCGCCTGCTGGTAATAGGTGTACGGGTTGAAATTCGTGTAGATGTAGCCTCCGGAGACCCGGAACTTCTCCGCCCCCACCGATGAGACAGCCTCGGCGTAGTGAGTGGCCAGCGACGACTTGTCGAGGCGCGTCCGGTAGGTCACGTCGAGCCAGTTGGTTGGCGCAAAGGTGCCGCGGGCGACGATGTCTGAAACCTGGTCGCGCAGACCGGATTCTACGGGAAATAGAGTGTCCTTATTGGTACGATAAACTTGTCCGACCAGTCCGTCGAACGTGACACCGCCTAGATACCAGGCGCCGTGCATGGCGACGTTGGCGCGCTCGCCGCCGTCCAGCCGATCAATGCCGGTGAAGCGGTTGAAGCCGAACAGGTTCGCGTCGGTGAACTCGAAATCGAGGCTGTCTTCGTTCGGATATCGGTTCACCTGGCTGTTGCCGCTCTGCGGCGCCACGATCACCTGGACGATCGGCTCGATAAGCTGTGTGCCCCAGGATCCGCCATCGCGCGCAAATGGCCAGTGGAAGTCAACCGCCACCTGTGGCAGTGCGCGGGCCGTATTGGCGTTGTTATATGGAGAGAAATTCGGTAAGCCATTGAGATCCGATGCATCGTAGGCGGCGGCATCGCCGTGCACGGTGATCTTCCACTGGTCCCCGAGAAGGCCGGAGAAAGGTCGCTCATAATCCATCGTCAGTGAAGCGCGCCGGGTGTTGGTTCCCGAGGAGCGGATCACGTTGAAGGCGCCTGTCGAAAGCGAGAACCGGCCGCCAAGCGAATCGGGCGTACCAACGAAGCTGTACTCGTAGCGCGGTAACACGATTGGGAGCGAGCTGGTGTCGATGACCGTGTTCAGTCCCTGGTAAAACTTCGAATCAAGGCGAGCATAGGAACCCTCGCCAAAGCCCTCTAGATAGAACTGGCTCGTCAATATGTTTGGATCACCCGTCAGTCCCTCGGTTAGGTGGAAGTCGGTTACGTATGTTGTCGATGACGCGCGATTGACGTCGAAACCATAGCGCCACGTGTCGTCGTAACTGAATTGTCCGCGTGAGGCGAAGGAACCCTGAGGCGTGCCGTCGACGTATCCGGCAGAGGTGTTCACCAACAGCGTGCCATCGTTGAAGCGCCTGCGATATTCAACGTCGAATTGCGGTCCTGCCTCGGTGCTGATCAGCGGTAAGAATGTCGCGTCAGACTGGTCGTCAATCACCAGATAGTAGGGCTGGCCGTAGAAAAAACCGACGTTCGACGAGCTCCCGAACACCGGCGGCAATATGCCTGATTCTCGTTTGACGGAGGGATCGGCATTCCAGAAATATGGAAAGTAGGCGACCGGAATACCGAACATCTCCAGCGTCGCATCGGTGAATTCTATCTTCTTGTGCTCCAGGTCCTGAACGGCCGACACGGCACGGATCTGCCATAGTGGCGGCCTGGTCGGATCCTTGGCGCATAGATTGCATGTGGTATAGACGACCTTCGACATTTCATTGATCTGGCCGCCGGTCCGTTGCGCGCCATTCGCGGCCAACTTTCCATTCTGCTGCAAAAGTGCGCGCATATCCTTCAAGATGCCGTCGTTCATGTTGTTCTGCATCTCGGCGTAATCGGCGAACAAGACTTCTCCGTCTGGTTCCAGCAGCACGACATGACCCGTTGCGGCGGCCACACCGGTGTTTCGGTCGAAGGTGATCTTATCGGCGCGCATTACGTGGCCGTTTTGCCAGGCCTCAACATGCCCGGTGGCGGTGACAATGGCTTTGTCCTTGTCGTAATCTACCTCGTCGGCGGAAAACGTGACCGGCTCGTTTTTGTTGAGTGCCGGGGCCGCCGAGCGATTGGTCAAGTTCCCCAATTGGGCCAACGCCGGCGCCGTGATGCTGCAGGTCATCAGCGCGACGAGCAGTATCTTGTAGAGCTTACGCAATGCCGCGCGCACAGAACCGCCGGTCGTTCTGCGGGCGCGCCAGCCCACCTTCTCGACTGATGAGACAGGGCTCGGGCCTTTGTCCCGTCGCGACAAACGGTCCAAGTCATCCATACTCAGCCGTCTTCCGTGTGGAGCAGTAAGGCCACGGCGAGCATAAGGCCGGATGCGGCGGGAGCCCATGCCGCCAAGATGACGGGCAAAGCGCCAGATTGCCCGATCTCCTCGGCGATCTTCGATACCACAAATAGCGCGAAGCCGGCGGCCACCCCGCTGCCAATCATCTTCGCGACTCCACCCCGGCGGGCCGGACGCATGGAGAATCCGGCTGACACCAGCGTCATGGTCGCCGCAAGCAGCGGCAATGCGAGCAGTGCCTGGAAGTGCAACCTGTGACGGATCGACGAAAATCCCGATCGATCGAGCAGCGCGATGAACCCGGGCAAAGCCCAGAATGACAGCGTGTCGGGCGACGCGAAACTCTCTTGCACCCTGCTCACCGTAAGGTCGGTCGGCAAATTCATGAGTTCGGGCGGCTGCGGAAATTGGTCGGGACGGATCGTGCGGGCATTGTCGAGAATCCAATTTCCGCGGGCGAGGGTGGCACTGGTTGCCTCGATTCGCGACAGCAGCTTATCAGAGCCGTCGAGGCGGAACACGCTGACCTGTTGGGCGATCAACTGCTTGCCGTGTAATTCCACTTGCTGGGCATGGATGATGGCGACGCCCTGTGGCGACGTCTGGCGATCTGACTGCCTCAGCCAAAGCTGACCTCCATTCAGTGCGAGCGGGCCGCCGCCGCTGCGCAGATAAGCATTGTCCATCGCTTCGGCCCGGCCGAGCATGACCGAAGAGACCGGGCTGAGCAGAGCGGTCGCGACGACGCCGAACAGGAAAGCGCACAAGGTCGGCGCTGTCAGAAACTCCCACGCCGAGATCCCGGCGGCGCGGGCGACGATTAACTCCGATGAACGTGTCAGGCGCCAGAAGCACAGAATGCCGCCCAGCAGGATTGCGAAGGGCAGGATCTGCATGGCCACGTAGGGCAAGCGGAGCGCGGCAATTTGGCTGACCAAGCCAAAGCTGACCTCCGGGTGATTGGCGGAACGGCGCAACAACTCGATGAAGTCGAACATCGACACCAGCCCGGACAGTGCCAGCAACATCCCAAGCACCGAGAGCGCGAACTGTCTGACGACATAGAGCGAGAGAGTTAGGGCGGCCGTCATCGGGTCAGGCTTCAGCCAGGCGAGTTTGAGACAGTCGGAACGAGGGTGTGAACAACAGCCACGCGCAGACAACGGCGGGCACGGTGGCGTGCAGCCACATCAGGCCCAGAAGGCTCTCGTTGCGTGCCGCGAGTGTGCCAAATGCCAGGCCCAACGCCAGCAGTCCGACCATGACGCCAACGGTGACGAGTGGGCGGACGATGCCGCCGTGCCGCCGGAAACTCCCACCTAGCGCCGAGAAAAGGCCGACCAAGGCATACGATAATGTCGTCAGGGGTTCGGTCAGTCGCCGATGGCCTTCGGCCATCCATTTCGCGCGGTCGCGCTCGAATAACGGGTGCGGATCGAGTAGTGCACTAAGCGGGAACTCGGACATGTCGATTGGGCGAGCAGCGTCTTCTTTGGTTGCATCAGCGAGATCAAGTTCGTTCTGCTTGAACGTCAGCATGTCCAGCCGACCGGATTGGTGGTCGATCACTTGGCGACTGCCGTCCAACAGCCGAACAAGCGGTCCATTGGGACTGTCCAGGAGACGACCGCGCTCGGCCAGAATGGTGGCGTGGGCTGTCGGATCTCGCGCATCGTCCACTAGAATTCCCCGTAACGTGCCATCCTGATCGCGGGATCTGACATAGACCGTGAGTTTGTCAGACAGGGGAGTGAACACGCCGTCCTGTAGCAGGAAAGCCGCGAGGCGATTGCGGATTTCCCACTGGAACTCCTTGAAATTCGTTGTCGCTGCAGGAACGCCCCATATGCTGAGGCCGTAACCAGCAACTGTCGCCAACAACGCCACCGCTAGCGCCGGACGGGCCAGTGCCCAGGGCGAGAGGCCGGCAGCGCGCATCACCGTTAGCTCCCGGTCCGTCGCCATGCGCTGATAAACGAACTGGATCACCACGTAGGTAGTGATCGGGAGTATGACCGCGACGAAGCTGGGGATTAGCAGTGCGGTCAGATGGATGAAGACGAAGAAGGAAAGGCCGCGGTTGACAACAAGGTCGACGAAGCGAAGCGACTGCGTCAACCAGATGAGCGCGGTTAGTCCGCCGGTTGCCATGACCAAGGCAAACAGCACCTGTCGGAAGATATAGATATCGAGTTGAGAAACCGTCTTGCGCATGCTGCCTTTTGCGGCAGGCCCGAGAGTGATGCAACCCAACATCGTTCTGGCTAGCGCGACGCCGTGCCACTCCGCTTGCGGATGCCATCGAGACGGTCTATCGCCGGTTCACTTGTGCCCTAGCGAAGGTCAAAGGAGGTCCAGCCCGATGGCCGCTGGCGCGCGGAAGCACCTCGGAAAGCAGGGCCTTTCGGGCCGTGCGTTCGCCAAAGGGCTTCTCACCCTGGCGACCTTTGCCACGCTGGCGTTGCCCGTCATTCTGCCCTACGCGAGGGCGATCGCGGATGCGCTGCTGTCGCTGATCGCAATATTGTTCCTGATCAGCCGGTATGTCGAATCGGATTGGGATTGGTTGAAGGCGCCACACACCCGCGTGATGCTGGTGCTCTGGGCCTGGATGCTGTTCTGCACATTGGTCGTGGCGCAGGTGCAGCCGGTTGAACAGGCCGTGGCGGCGCTGCGATTCTTCGTGTTCACAGCGGCACTCGAAAGCTGGGTGCTGGCCGATCCTCGATCGCGCCGCCGGCTTTGGTATGTTGTTCTGGGAGTCGCCGTCTGGATCATGCTGGAATGCTGGCAGCAATACCTGTTTGGCGTGAGCGTGCTCGGCTACCGACGCTACATCGACGGAGCGCTGACTGGCCCGTTCCCGCGCCCGATCGCGGGTGGGACATATTTAGCCGTGCTGTTTCCCGCAATTCTACCTTTGTGCTTCTTGCTGTTGCGGAGAGGCGCCCGGTTCGAGTGGCTCTATGCGATAGCGGTTTTGGCCTTTGCCGCCGCGACGATGTTGCTGATCGGTCAGCGCATGCCGTCGGTATTGATGCTGCTGGGTTTGTGCGTCACCGGCCTGCTGTTTCGCCAGTTTCGCTCGCCTGTGGTGCTGACCGTGATTTTCGGCGCTTTGCTGCTCGCTTTGCTACCGGTGGTGTCGCCGCCAACGTTCGGTAAACTTGTGGTCCAGTTCACGCATCAATTGGAGACGTTTTGGCAGACCCCATATGGCGCGATTTTTGGGCGAGCCGTAACGATGATCCAGGCAAATCCATGGTTGGGCCTGGGATGGGACGGCTTCAGAGACAACTGCTTACAGCCAACGTATTTGGGCGGCGTTTCCTGGCTCCCGATCGCCGACCCTGCAAGCCCCGCAGGCTGCAACATCCATCCTCATAACTACTGGTTGCAGATCGCGACCACCGCCGGGCTGCCGGGGTTGGCCTTGTTCATTGCCCTGGCGGTCCTCTGGCTACGGCGCATCGCAGGTGGAGCCGAATACCTGCATAACGACCGCCGCGCGGCGCTTCTAGTCAGCGTGTTCGTCATACTGTGGCCAATCGCCTCAGCCACGTCGCTGTTCACGGTTCCAAATGCAGGTTGGTTTTTCTTGTTGGTAGGCTGGGGATTGGCGGAGGCTCGGTTCCCTGCCGGTGAAGGCCGCACGATAGACGCGCCTGTCAGGCCAACGCGTTCGTAGACCATGGGCCGTGGACTCCGGCACTAGACCATCTGGCAGGCCTTCGAAAGACCAGGCATGAAAATCTGCGTTATCGGAAAAATAGGGAGCGTGACGCATTGGTTGGAAGATTGTGCTGCAAGTTTGATCGCCGCCGGCCACGTTGTTCGGATTTGCCCGACCCGGAACCCGAAGCTTAGCGCCACGCTCGAAAGGCTGCTGCTGGCGCCTGCGTTAGGCGCCCCACGGGCCGCTTTAATCGTCAAAGCGGTTAGACAATTCATTCCTGATCTGATTTTGGCGGTGAAAGGTTTCGATATGCCGAGCGAAATACTGGATCGGCTGAGATCGCTGCCAAATCGACCGCCGCTCGCGGCCTGGGTCGGTGACTCGTTCTTCGAAACGGATAGGCCGATCGCGGAACAATATGATATCGTTGCATATACCGACAGTTTCTTCGTGAAACAGCATCAAAGCATGGCGTTCGCATCGCGTTGCTTATATTTGCCTCATGCTGCCAATACCCGTCTTGGCGAGCCCGATGCGAGCGCCCGGGCACCACGACTGGTCTTCGTCGCGAATCCGACACCGCATCGTGTCAATCTGCTAAGTCGAGTGCAGACGCCCATCGATCTCCATGGGCCGGGATGGCAACCTTTTCCGCAAGCGAGCCATGACATCCACCGAGGCCAACTTGACGTCGAGGCACTCTCGGCGGCGTATCGCAGTCATATCGGTGTGCTGAATATCCGGCATGAAACCAATACTGTGCATGGTCTAAATCAACGTAGCTTTGACCCGTATCTGCTGGGAACGCCGGTGGTCAGCGACGATCAGCCGGATCTTGAGAACTGCTTCGAGGAAGGCCGCGAGGTCCTTGTGTATCGTGACACTGATGAGCTTGAGGA
>CAVZTH010000045.1:0-129811 GCA_963778125.1 uncultured Alphaproteobacteria bacterium
CCGCCACGATGGGCGTCGAAGCGGCTCTCCGTCAGCAAGGCACGCTCCACCCGCCAGGCGTGACGGGCGTCCGGCGATCCCTTTCAGGTCGTGCTCGCCGAAGGTCGGTCAGGTCAAAGACGTTGCCCACCAGTCGGCGGGTCAGGCGGCGATGACAATCTGGTTGGCGGCGGCCAGTGCTTGCAGACGCGCGGCGAGATTAGGCGTGTCCTGCCGACCGCTCAGCTTTCGATTATCCCCTGTACCCGCCGTTTCGCCTACGACGACGGGACCGGCGGCGATGCCAACTCGAACCGACAGGTCCTCGGCGGAGGAGGCCCGGTTGACCGTTTGGGGACATCTCCAACGCCGCGCTTGACGGCTCCGCTCGGCGTCTTCCTCTTGTGAGCGGTGGGCGAACCAACAGGTATGTCGAGGATGCCGTGTCACCGACACGTAGCGGTGATAAACCCGTCGTAGCGCGCGACACCTCGCCACAAAGGGTTCGATACGCGTGGCAGCAGGCTCCGCAGGTCTTCGGGGTCGAGCTTTTCAACTAGCGCCGTCGAGCCCACCAGGTCGCGCAGAACATCACTGTAAGCTGGCGACGTTCGCCGCCGTGCGAAACCGCGGCTTCGGGGAGCGGCGTCGGGAGGGTCGGGGGTCCGCCCCTGATTGCAAGTCCAATTTCGGCGATAGCCTGCAGCAGACGCTTGCGATCACCCAGCGCGAGGCCGAGCCCGCGAAGGTCGGCGTCATTTAGTGAGCGAATGACATCGAAGTCGATCTCATTGGAGGCGAAGACCCCGTCGTAGCGTCCGAGCCCTATCTCAGCCAACCACTGCCCGAACGGTGTCATCGAGTGTTCCCCTCAAGCGATGGCGGCCGGGCGTGCACGCCGTGCGAACAACCGGTCGGCGCCGCCGGTTATACGCTGAGCCACACTTTATGAAAATTCAGGTTGCTGCCGTTCGGATGCACGATCGTGTCGAGCCCGCCCACCGAATTCTGCGCCCCGATCGAGCCGTTGCGGAACCACAGGACGACGTCATGGGTCTCATCGAAGATGCGCTGCTGCACCTGCTTGTAGAGCTCGGCGCGCGCCGCGGGGTCGACTGTGCCGCGCGCCTGTTGGGTCAGCTTGTCGATCTCGGGGTCCTTGATCTTGCGATAGTTGAACGCGCCGGTCGAGTTCCACAGGCTATAATAGAGGAAGTCTGGCTCCCACAGCGTAAAGAAGTTCATCATGGTAATTTGAAAGTCTTTGTTGGTCCAGCACTGACTCAACCAGTCGCTCCAGGTGAGTTGCTCGATCTTCATGTCCACGCCCCCGGCGCGGAACCATTCCGCCATGATTTGCGAGGCTTCAACATGGTACGGGTAGTTGGTCGTCACTTTGAACACGAGTTTAAGCTTGGCCGGCCCGTAGCCGGCCTCGGCCAATAGAGCCTGTGCCTTTTCGAGATCCTGGGGCCGGTTCTTCAAAGCACCGTCAAAGGACCTCGACGTCGGGAAGCTTGGAGATGCAGTCAGCTTGCCCTGGTTCCAGAGCGCGCCCTGGAGCAACTGGTCCTTGTCGATCATGAGATCGAAGGCCTGCCGGACACGCTTGTCCTTGAAGGGCTCGAAATCATGGTTGAAATTGACGAAATCCCAGTTGAGCGGGAACCACGACAGCGTCTGGAGCTTGGCGTTCTTCTTGGTTTCCTCGACGCGATCGGCTGGGATGTCGTTGATCATGTGGAGCTCACCGGTCTGCAGCCCGGTGAGCCGAACGGTCGAACTCGGTGATTTCACGTGCAATGATCTTGTCCAGGTAAGCCGGTCCTTCCCAATAATCGTCGAAGCGAACGAGTTCGACTTCGTGCCCGAACTCGCGCCGCACGAACTTGAACGGGCCTGCTCCAACCGGGAGGGTGCCCTGGCTGTCGCCCGAATCAACGGGAATGATTGCGCCGGCGCCGTTTTCGGCGAGCCGTGCAAGAAATGGCGCGTTCACCCGTGTCATCTTGATCACAACCGTAAGGTCGTCCGGCGTATCGATCGACGCCACATCATTGAAGACCTCGAAATTCACCGCGCCGGTTTTGGGATTGCGGCAGCGTTCGAACGAGTATCTGACGTCGGCTGAGGTCATGGTCTTGCCGGTGTGGAACTTCACGCCCGGACGAAGATGGAACGTGTAGGTCAGCAGGTCCGGACTCTGCTCGAACTTTTCGGCGAGGCTCGGGATGATCTCAAAATTCTTGTCAATGGTGACGATCGCACAATGGACATTCTGAAGCAGGCGGAGGGTCGAGGCGGTGCCGGTTTGGTGGATGTCGAGGTTCTGCGTCGTCTCCGAGTGCCCCCAGATCAAGGTGCCTCCGGTCTTTGGCGCGCCCTGCGCGAGCAGCGCCGAGGGGTCAAGCGTCGCAAACAAGGCAGCGCCTCCCAGCAGCGTCGTCGAGGTCAGGAATTCTCTCCGATTCATGGTTTCACCCCTGTTCGAAATCAAAACGTTATGGGCCGGCGCGTCTCAAGCGGGAAATTCCGGCCGCAACGTTGCGACGCCGAGTGCGCGTTCCAGCGCCATGCCGAGGTTCAGCAGCGGTCCTTCATCGAAGAGGCGTCCCCAGAGTGAAATGCCCTGAGGTACTCGAAAGCGCCGCCCCGACTGATCCGCCTCACCGGTCGTGAGTGTGCCGGAGCCGAGCGAGGCGGCGCTACGTGTGCCGCACTCGAGAAAACCCGCCCGCAGATGCAGGCAAGGATGGCCGGTGAAGTTGCTGGCGATCAACATGGGGCCGGTCATGAAAGGTCCGATCACGACATCGACCTCGTTGAACAGGCCATCGAGCGCGAGCATCACCTGGTAGCGCAGGCGGTCGAGTTGAACGTGGTCCACGGCTGACAAGAAGCGGGCTTTCCGAAATGTATTCGGCCAGGCCCCGTCGTCCTGCCAAGCGAGTGTGTCGTCGAGACCGGTGAGCGTCAGGTACCTCGAACGCGGCCGCGGCCTCAGCGTAAAGGATGTTCATCAGCGAGCTATAGGGAAGGTCGGGCAGCGAGACTTCGACCGCCTCGACGCCAAGCGCGCGGGCGGCGGCAAGCGCTGTATGGTCGACCTCGGTGGCCCCTTCGCCGAAAGCCTCGGGAAGGTAACCCAGGCGCATCCCCGCGATGGGGGCGTGGGCGTCAAAATTGAAAGAAGCGTCGATAGACGACCGGTCGGCCGGATCAAAGCCATTGAGCGCTGCCAGGACCATCGCGGTATCCTCTACCGCCCGGCAAATCGGTCCCACCTTGTCGAGCGACCAGCACAGCGACATCCCGCCTGCGCGCGAGACGCGCCCGAAGGTCGGTCGCAGCCCAGTGGTGCCGCAGCGCTGGCTGGGTGACGTGATCGACCCAAGCGTCTCGGTACCGATCGCGAACCCGCACAAGCCTGCAGCCGTGGCAGACGCGGAACCGGCGCTCGAACCACTCGATCCTTCGTTAAGGTTCCATGGGTTACGAGTTTGGCCGCCGTACCAAATGTCGTTGTAGGCGAGCGCCCCAACGGCCGTCTTGCCCAGCAGCACCGCTCCGGCAGCGCGCAATTTTACGACGATCGCGGCATCGCGGTCCGGCACCCGGTCGCGAAAGGGTTCGGCGCCCCAGCCGGTGACAAGCCCAGCGGTATCGAACAGATCCTTGAGGCCGTAGGGGATGCCGTGAAGCGGCCCGAGCCGCTTGCCCGACCGCAGGAGTGCATCTGCAGAATCGGCCTCCTTGAGCGCTCGCTCCGGCGCCACGAGCGCGAAGCACAGCAACTTGGGGTTGAGCTCCTCGATGCGGTCGAGGTATAGCTCCGTCAGGCGCCGGCTGGTCAGGGCGCCGCTGGCGATCCAGGCGGCGAGATGCGTCATAGGCGCGAAGGCAATTTCAGCCTCATCGTCCGGACAGGATGCCGCATCCGCGCTGTATCGCAAGGGCTTTTGCTCGGCGGGCCCAGGGGTCGTGGGCAGCCGCGGGTCGAACCGACTCGCCATAGGCATCGAATTGGCCAACGGCACCTTCCGACGCGCGGCCGCCAAGGCGACCTGCCCATCAAGATTGCCGATCATCTGTTCTCGCTCCACCGGGGTATAGGCAATTCCCAGCAGACTTTCAGCAGCCTCGATGTGTTGCGCAGTGATCATCAGAGTCCTCGTGACGACGGCGCATCTACCGAGGCGGCCCGGCGACGTGATCGCTGAGGGCCGGACGACCGAGCATCCGCAGTCCGGCTAGTCAGAGCATATAACATGCCATCCAGTCCTCACCTCCGCTGGGCGCCGGTCGGTCGGATCCGCGGCGCACCGTTTCGGCCCCGGGCACGCGGTGTTGCATACAGAAAGCACTGAAATGCTACCTTAAGGGCCTCTTTTAAGGCGGCCGCTTCGGTCGGGGCCGACCGCATGACGAGTGCGTGGGCTGGCGTGGCGCTATTGTCAACTGTATGGGCAGCGGCATGATTGCTTCACGGCCAATCCGGACGTTACGCGATGGCTTGCTCGCAGGCCCGGCGGGTACCGCAGCCGGCTGATCAGCTTGATCCGGAGCTGCGTCGACGATCCTTCCCTGATCCAGATCGAATGGCACCATCGCCCTGAGAATGTTGGATCCCAGTTCCTATCGCTGCTCCACAATCCAACACTTAGAGATGTTTTCCACCGCCCCGATAACCGACTTTGACCGGCATTTTGAGGGCAAGATTGGGCACCAGTTGGGCAGACTGCCCTTCGCCCCATGTTCCATCGGCCGCATGGCAGACTTTCCGGCTAAATCAACGGGACGGTCGCCCCCCCCGGGCCGGGCTCCGCCGAAGCTGTCGCCGGCTAGCACTGCAACGGCCAAAACGAAACGCCTCGCATTCTACCACATCGAACGACTAGTTCTGTCTCACTGAGAGCCCGACATCCTGCCGCGGGCCCATCAGCGGCACGAGATGCGACAGGAAAATCTCGGCGCAAGCTCGCCACGAATAGCGCTCGGCGTGCGCCCGGCAAGCCGCACGGTCCGCCTTCAGCGCCTCTATCGCGGCAATTCGCAGGTCGGTGTGGACAACGCCGATCTTGCCACTGGCGTCCATCAGCACGTCCTTCGGTCCGGTCACCGGGAACGCCGCCACGGGCGTACCGCAAGCCAAAGCCTCCAGGATCACCAGGCCAAACGTGTCGGTCAGACTAGGGAACACAAACACATCGGCACTTGCGTAGGCCCGAGCCAGCGCCTCACCATACCGCGGCCCGGTAAAGGTCACCTTCGGATAGTCCCGCTGCAGCGACGCCAACTGAGGGCCGCCTCCCACCACGACCTTCGATCCCGGCAAGTCCAGATCGAGGAACGCTCCGATGTTCTTCTCCACCGCCACCCGGCCGACATAGATGAAGATCGGCCCTGGCAAATGCGCGAACTCCGTTCTCGGATAGGGCTTGAACAGGTTCAGGTCGACACCTCGCGTCCACGACCGGATGTTGAGGAAGCCACGTGCGCTGAGTTCGTCACGCAACGACTGGGTCGCCACCATGGTGCCCTGACCGGCGCTGTGGAAGCGCCTCATCCACGCATAGATCGGCCGCACCGGCAGGCCTATCCGAGCCTGCACGTATTCCGCGAACCTCGTATGGAACGCGGTGGTGAACGCGAAACCGGAGCGCTTACCCCAACTCCGTGCGGCCAGACCCAGTGGGCCCTCGGTGGCGATGTGCAACGCGTCCGGCCTGAACGCCTCGATCAGGCGAATCAACCGCCGCCGCGGCAGCAGTGACAAGGCGATGTCGGGGTAAGTCGGACAAGGGAATGTGCGGAACCGGTCTGGACCGATCACGTCAACCACGTGACCCATCGCCTGAAGTTCCTGCACCACGGTGGTCAGCGTGCGGACCACGCCATTGACCTGAGGCTTCCACGCATCCGTGACGATGAGAATGCGATGCGACGGAGCCGGCGGAAGCATATCAGCGATATCCGCGAGGGGAATGGAATCAGGCAGCTTCCGGGATCCGAACCGTGCGCGGCGTGAAGAACGACAGCCGGTTCAGCTCCGCCCAATCGATCAGTTCCAGCCGCCCATCGTGATGTTCGACGAGCGCGGTGCAACTTTCTACCCAGTCGCCATCGTTGAGATACAGAACGCCTTCCACCTCGCGCATTTCGGCGTGGTGGATATGGCCGCATACCACGCCGTCGAAGCCGCGGCGCCGAGCTTCCAAAGCCAATGCGGTCTCAAACCGATTGATCGCCTTGACCGCCTCTTTCACCTGGCGTTTCAGCCAGGCGGAAAGCGACCAATACGGATATCCAAGGCGGCGGCGGATGGCGTTGAACCAGCGGTTTACGACCAGGGCGGTCGTGTAGGCCCAGTCGCCGAGTAGCGCCAGGAACTTGGCATAACGCACGACACTATCGAACTCGTCGCCATGCATCATCAGCAGGCGCTTCCCCGCGGCGGTTGTATGCTCCGATTCCCGCCGCATCTTGATGCCGCAAATCTCCAGTCCGACCGGCAACCAGTTGCGAAACATCTCGTCGTGGTTGCCGGGGATGTAGGTGACGTCGGTGCCGGCGCGGGCGTACCGCACGATCTGCTTCAGCACCTCATCATGGCTTTCATCCCAATACCAGGATTTCCGTAGTCGCCATCCGTCGATAATGTCGCCGACAAGAAACAAATTATGGCAACTTGACTGCCGCAGAAAATCTGCCAGGAAATCACTTCGGCAGCCACGCGTCCCGAGGTGCGTGTCCGAAATGAAAATGGTCCGGTAGACAGGCGGGATGCCGATATGGGACATGGCGTTCATTTCGGGCAATCATTCGGTGCATTGGCATTTCCATTTGACTGGGGTCAGCGGCATCAAGCTTGCGGCGCACCAGATACTGTTCTTCCCGCGCCGGGGAAGTTAAGATTCGATGACGCAAGCGAAATTTATTGGTTTCTTAAAGATATTAATAAGTCATTGGACTGTCATGGAAATGACATCAGACCATGGCACCCACAGTCCTTTTCGTTCAGCCCGGGCCGATTTGCTCATGGTCCCAATTCGCAATGGTCATTGTCTTCAATCCCGTCGCCGGCCGCCGGCGTGCGCATCTGCTCTGGCGGGTGCTTGATGTGCTCGTCGCCAATGGCGTTAGGCTTGATCTGGCCGAGACCCATCGCGCCGGCCATGCCGAGGCTTTGGCGCGCGAGGCGGCCCGGCGCGGCGAGCAGATGGTCGTCGCGGCCGGCGGAGATGGCACTATCGCCGAAGTCGCCAATGGACTGATGGGTTCCTCTGCTTGCCTCGGCGTCATTCCGCTCGGCACCGCGAACGTCCTGGCGCATGAGCTTGGTCTGCCGTTCGCCCCCAAATCCGTCGCCGCCGCGCTGGCGTTTGGGCGCACCTGCACGCTGTGGCCGGGCCTGGCGAACGGCCCCGAGGGGGCCAGGCTGTTCGTCCAGATGTTAGGTGTCGGGTTCGATGCGCATGTGGTCCACAACCTGCCGTTTCCGCTGAAGAAGTTGTTCGGCAAAGGCGCCTACGTGATGCAGTCGATGCGCGAACTGGCCCGCTACAGGTTCCCTGTGATCCGGATGCGGATCGATGAAACCGAAACTGAGGCCGCCAGCGTCATCATCAGCAAAGGACGCCTTTACGGCGGCAGGTTTCGCCTAGCCGCCGACGCGGTGCCGGGCGATCCGGGCTTCTCGGTGGTGCTGTTCGACCGCTCCGGCCCCGGTGCGGCTATGATGTACGGCGCCGCCCTGCCGCTGAACCTGCTCGGACGAGCGCCTGGGGTTCGGCACGTCCGGGCCAGCGGATCGATTTCATGCAGAATGACGCCGTACCTGCGCAAACCGATGGCGACAGCGCCGGTTTCGCCCCACTCTGGGTAAGCGACGCGCCAGGACCAATCCAGGTGGTGATGGGGTAGATCATCATCGCACGCCGAGGTCCGGACCAACCACAAACGATCATTGTCTAAGGCGCAACCCGCTTCAGAACTGCTTCAGCAGCCGATCGATATAGTCCAGTTCCTGCCGCGGCCGTTCCTGGTCGGCACCGCGCCGCCGCAGTTCCTCCTGGATCGCCTGGGTGCGCTGCCGCTCCCGCTCCTCCGGCACCGCCACATCTGCGTTATCGGTGGAGTTGCCCTGGTTGTACCGTCCCAAGCGGATCGCGGCCGCTAGGGTCGGCGCGGTTAGGATCACCCGGCAACGGACCGGTTCCGCGTCCGTCGCCGCGCTGGCCATCGGGCATCATCATGCCCATCATACCCTCGTAGCCATCCTGATCTCCGTCGCTCGCCCTCCTCACCCTGACCCGGCTGCTGCTGGCCCATCTTCGCCATCGCCTGGCCCATCTCCTTGTTGCCCTTCTGCAGCGCGGCGATCGCCTGCTGCTGAGACTGGCCAGCCGCCTGATCCTGCCCTTGGTTCAACTGCGTTGCGGCGTCGCGCATCGCCTGATCCGCCTCACCAAGGCCGGCGGACGCCTCGCCACTCAGGTCGGTGAACTGCTGCATCAATTCGCCCAGCGCGCGGCGAAGCGCCTGCTGCACACGGCTGTCAGCCTCCCGTTGCGCAGCGGGATCGCTCGGCGACGGGCGTAGGAGTGTCCGCGATGCTGCGCAGTGATCCAGCAATCCGCCCTCCCGCGCGATCAGGTCCTGAACCACGCTCTGCTGGCGTTTGCCGCGCTGGCGCTTGCTGTTGGCCTGCTTGCTGTCGTTGCCTTGCGTCCGGGCGTTGCGAAGCTGATCGAGCATCTTCTCCAGCTGCGCCATCTCCTGCTGCGCGTCGGCCATGCGGCCTTCTTTTGCCGCCTGCTCCGCCTGTTCGGCCATCTTCTGCATGTCGCGGTCGGACAACTGCATCGCCTTCGGATCGAACGGCATGATGTTGTTGTTGCGCTGCGCCTCCTCCATCAACGCCTGCATGTGGCGCTCGATCGCCTGCCGCAGTTCCTCCAGCTTCTTCGCCAGCTCCTGCCGGTTCTGATCGTTCGGTTGCTGCTGCGCCTTATCCATCGCATCGCGCGCGGCCTGGCGAGCCTGTTCCAGCGCGCGCGCACTTTGCTCGGTCTGGCCTTCCTCCATGTGCAGCGCGAGTTCCCACATCATGTCCTGTGCCTCGGGCACCGCGCTTTCCGAATGGTTGCGCACCAACCCGTAGTAAGTTCCGCTCAGGGCCAGGAACGCGCCTAGGTCACCGGTGAACAGATCAGTCTGCTGCATCAGTTCGTCGAGCGTTTCCAGCGCTTCACCGCGATCGTCGGGATGGACGCTCAGGCTCTTGCGAGCGGCGATCAACAGGCGCGCCACCGGGTTGTGAAAGGGCCGTTCGGCGAGTTCGAACGTGGCGTCGGAACTTGTGCCGATCCTGTCCAACAGCATCATGCGCGACCAGCCGCCCGATCACCGCGAGACCGGCCCAGGGATGAGCGGTCAGGTCGGGCTGGCTGAGACCGTGTGCCGTCTTGGCGGAACCGCCGGGCAACGGAATGGTCACGATCATCGGCGGCGCATCCGGCCGATCCCGCAACCGTAGTTCGGCCTGCAGATTGGTCACGCCATAGTCGTCAGAAACCTGCCAGGGCAACCGTGTCTGCTGGCCCGACAACTGCCGGCCCGGGTTGTCCCCCCACGCCACCGTCGGCGGCTGATCCACGACCACGGTCAACGTCCACGCCGCCAGATTACCGCCGGCACGCTTCACCGTCAGCAGGCCGCCTCGGGTGAGCTCCCACTCCGCCTGAAAACTATTGTTGATCCAATGCGGTGAAGGGCTCCGCACGGTCGTTCAGCGAAAGAGTCGGCTCGGTGCTGCCACCGGAGACATTCACCGTCAGATGCGATCCGGCCGGTACCGAGACGCTGCCGCCATCGGCCTTCAGGAAGATCGGCGCGATCCGCGTGTAGGCAGGCGGCGTGATCCAGGCCTGAATTTCGGTGGCCGGCGCGCCGGGCGCGACCGGCAGCGATGGTGTAACCGCCGCATACAGCCGGGAAGGCGCATCAGTGTTAGCGATCCCCAGACAGGCAACGACCGCGAGCAGCAGCGCGTATCGCAGGGCGCGTGGATCACGACGTGCCAGCC
The DNA here is from genome assembly GCA_963778125.1 of uncultured Alphaproteobacteria bacterium. GTDB lineage: Bacteria > Pseudomonadota > Alphaproteobacteria > Acetobacterales > Acetobacteraceae > Rhodopila. The sequence continues at coordinate 10,067 of CAVZTH010000045.1, forward strand.
CCGGCCGCGGCAATCCAACCTGCAGCCGGCCGATCTGGGAGAACGCGCGCGCTACATGCGCCTGCCAGATCGCATGACTAAGGCTGTCCTCCGTAGCCGGCTTGTCGGTCAGGACCGACAGCGGCCGATGGATCAGACCCGATCGAGTCTCCAGCCGGCGATCGGCGGCATGGTCATTCGGCAAGCCGGATGCCGCGGATGCCCCGAACCAGCAGACCAATTACCGCCATCAACCCCAGCACGAGCAGCCCGAGTTGCAGCCAACTCGGTAGCAACGGCGGCAAATTCAGCAGGGCGAGGCAGACAAAAATTCCTAAAACCGCGAGCGGCGGCCAGAGGGCCGGCCACAGAGCTTCGAACAGGATCGCCGCGCGCGCCTGCAACCGGCGAGCGGCGAGCCGGCGTAATGGGGGCGTCGGATCGGTCATGAGGGCAGGCGCTCCCGCTCCCACAGCGCCTCGATCGGTTGACGGTCGCGGATCACTGACCAGCGTCCGTCATCCACCCAAACCTCGGCCGCCAGAGTGCGTGCGTTGTAGGTTGAGCTCATGACGGCACCATAAGCCCCGGCATCAAGAATCGCTACCATGCGCGTCAGGTGCCAACGCTGGAAGCGAGCGATTTCGTGCGAACGTGTCGCTGCTTTCGCAGACCGGGCCGACCACCGAGCATAGCCTGACGGGCGCAACCGCGTCGGTCGGCGGAAACGGGAACGATGCCGTGCCAGGCGTCATACATCGCCGGCCGCACCAGGTCATTCATCGCCGCATCCAGCACCACGAACGGTTCCGATGGCGTCTGCTTGACCAGTATAACCGAGGCCAGCAGCACTCCGGCGGGGCCGACCAGCCAGCGGCCAGGCTCCATCGCGAGCCGGACATCGAGGTCATGGAAAGCACCCTTCATCGCAGCGGCAAGTCCAGCCGGGGAGGGGGCGGGTTCATTGCGATAGGGGATGCCGAGACCGCCGCCGCAATCAACGGTTTCAACGCGAAGGCCGGTTTGTCGGAGGGCACGGACGAGATCGGCGACGCGGCGAAATGCGTCCCGATAAGGCGCCAGGTTTAAAATCTGGCTGCCGATATGGGTCGCCAGGCCGACCGGCTCGATCCCCGGCATGGAAGACGCCCGCGCATACAACGCGACCGCTTCGTCATACGGGACGCCAAATTTGTCTGTCGCTCGACCAGTGGTGATTTTGTCGTTCGTGCCGGCATCTACGTCGGGATTTACCCGCAGCGCGACCCGCGCGGTCCGGCCAGCGGCCGTTGCGAGGGCGGACAGCATCGTCAGTTCCTCAGCACTTTCGACGTTTATCTGGCTGATGTCCTCGGACAGCGCGAGCCGCAACTCCTGTGAGGACTTGCCGACTCCGGAGTAAACGATGCGATTGGCAGGGATACCCGCCCGCCGCGCTTTCAGCAGCTCCCCGCCGCTGACCACGTCGGCGCCCGCACCTTCTGCCCCGAACAGGGCCAGCACAGCGTGGCTGTCGTTCGCCTTGACGGCATAATGCACGCGTATGTCCAGACCCGCGTCTGTCATGGCGCCCGTCAGCCCCTTTAGCCGTGCTCGCATAGTCGCGGCGGAGTAGATCCAGGTGGGGGTGCCAACGGTGTCGGCGATGCCGGCGAGCGGAACATCATCCAGCAGCAGCCCGTCCATGGCGTCGTGCCGAAGCCAGGGCCGAGCGGCGATTAGGTCAGGGACGGTTGGATCGCCGTTAGGGTGGTTTATGGGCGACGGAGTAGCCATTCACTGAGCTTATCGTTCATGCGGGGCGATGGGAATGTTGAATTGGAGCAATCACGGCAATGAACCGCCGAGCGGGTCGAGAACCAAGAGGCCAAGCGGTTGAAAGTGCCGAAGGTTGCGGGTCAGGATTATCAAGCCGTGGGTAGAGGCTGTTGCCGCGATCGCGATGTCCGCGAAGCCTGGCGATATGCCAGCGCTTCGCGCGAAGTCGTCCAAACGGCCGGCGGTGCGAGCAATTGTCGTATCCAGGGAAAGCACCCGGCGACCATACAGGTGCAAAATCGCCTCGAGCCATGCTGTCAGCGATGCGGCTTTGCGCAGAGCCTCTTTCCGCGCCGCATTTGCGATGCCGCTCTCGATCTCGGCGATCGTAACTACGGAAAGGAAAAGCAAGTCGGAACGCGCCTCCAGCCAATCCAGCACCGTCTGATCGCGGGCTGAATTCGCTGGGGCTGTGATCGAGATAACGTTCGTGTCGAGAAGACAGCCCCTCACAAGGCCGGGTCGCGCAACGGCGTGTCATTACGCTCCGGCAAGTCGCCGGGGAGGACGTCAGCAGGCGCGCGAAGGAGGGGGTCTGGCTGAGCCGCCGCCACTCTCATAGCCCATCAGCACGGCGGTCGGTCGGCCATGCCCGGTGATGACCGCAGCTTGGCCATGTGTCACTTCTTCAACCATCGCCGACAGAGATGCTCTGGCGTGCCGCAAGGGGACTTCGAGCATGCTGATACCTTTGAACTAATGGGCCATCTACGTTTGAACTAATGAACCATCGTAGTCTCACTGCTGGAAGCAAACGAGTAAGGCGATTTACCGCTCATGTGCCCAGCCAGAGGCCGTGGTGACGACGCCTTCACAACCCGAGCGGTACGCCCAATGACCAGAATGAAGTCGCCGTTACACCCCGGAGGCTCCGGTTGGTTTGATCCTTGCGAAAACTACGTCAGAGGCGTATGTCTCCTCCCGTGAAGTACGTCTTTGATCCGGCAAAGGACGCGATCAATCGGACGAAACATGGTGTCCCCCTTGCACTGGCCGAAATCCTGTTTGCCGGACCGCACGCAGCGACAACCGACGACCGGTTCGATTACGGTGAAGTCCGCCAGATTGCCTTTGGTCAGATCGCCGGCCGGCTTTTTGTGTGCGTGTATGTCGATCGACAGGCGGAGCGGCGGGTGATCTCGCTTCGTAAGGCCAACCAAAGAGAGGTGAAGCGCCATGCCCAAACCCATCAGTAAGGCCGCCCGAGACGCGTTGGCGGCGACGAACTGGAGCAAGGTAGACGCGATGACGGACGAGGACATCGCTCGGCAAATTGCGTCCAACCCCGACGCTGCGCCCGATATGGCGCCGGAAATCGACGTACGTGCCATCCGCCGGGCGGCGGGGATGACGCAGGCGCAGTTCGCCACTGCCTATGAATTCAGCGTGCGGACGGTGCAGGAGTGGGAGCGGGGCGCCAAACGGCCGAGTGGTCCGGCGCGGACTTTGCTGCGGGCGATAAAGGGGGACCCCGAGGGCTTGCGGCGGGCGTTGGCGGCGGCGTAGGGGGACGCAATGAGGTGCTTGTCTCCCCTCTTCCGCCATCCCAAACCGGATTCCAATAAAACTGATAGATGCTACTCCATCAAATGTCGGCCCGTCGTCGCCCGAACAAGCGGGGAATGACATCGCTGGAGGCCGATGGTTTAGCGAACCATCGGCCCCTCTTCGGAATCCGCGCCGAAAACTACTCCGCCGCGGCGTCTTCCGTCAGACGCGCATTTTCGTTCCACAACGTCCGCTGATCGCGGCCAGCCGCCACGGCGCGGAGGCGGTTCATCACCGCACCCGTGCCCGCCGGGATCAGACGTCCAACAATCACGTTCTCCTTCAGACCCATCAGGCTGTCGGTCTTGCCCGCCGTCGCAGCCTCGGTCAGCACTCGCGTGGTCTCCTGGAAGGAGGCCGCGCTGATGAAGCTGTTGGTCTGCAACGAGGCCTTGGTGATGCCCTGGAGCACCGGCATCGCATGCGCCGGACGCTCGTCCTTCATCAGCTTGGCATTGGCCGCGTCGAACTCGGAGCGATCCACCGTCTCCCCGGTCAGGAAGGTGGAGTCGCCCGGATCGATGATCTCCACCTTCTGCAGCATCTGACGGACGATCACTTCGATATGCTTATCGTTGATCTTCACGCCTTGCAGTCGATAGACGTCCTGGATCTCGTTCACCAGGTAGTCGGACAGTGCCTCCACACCCAGCACTTTCAGGATGTCGTGCGGGACGCGCGGCCCATCGACCAGCGGGTCGCCCCGGCGGACGAAGTCGCCTTCCTGCACCGAAACGTGCTTGCCCTTCTGGATCAGGTATTCGGTCTCCTCGCCCGTCTCATCGTTCTTCACAATGACGCGGCGCTTGGCCTTATAGTCCTTGCCGAATTCAACCCGTCCATCGCACTCCGCGATGACCGCGTGATCCTTGGGACGCCGCGCTTCGAACAGTTCCGCCACGCGCGGCAGACCGCCGGTGATGTCACGCGTCTTGCTGCCCTCACGCGGGATACGCGCGATCACGTCGCCGGCCTGCACGATGGCCCCGTTATCGACCGACAGGATCGAGTTCAGGCGCCAGGAAGTAACGCGCATCGGTGTTGTTATCCAGCCGGATGACCTCGTTCTTCTCGTCCTTCAACTGCAACCGGGGACGCAGATCGATGCTCTTCGATCCCTGCTTGTAGTCGACGACGACCTTCGACGTCAGGCCCGTCACCTCGTCCATCCGCTCGACCAGCGTGATACTGTCGATCAGGTCGATGTACTCAACCTTACCGGCGCGCTCGGTGATGATGGGCAAGGTGAACGGGTCCCATTCCGCCAGCTTCTGACCGCGGGTCACCACCTGGTTTTCCTCGGCCAGCAGACGCGCACCATAAGGCACGCGGAAACGGGCACGCTCGCGCTGCTTGTCGTCCACCAGGATGATTTCGCAGTTACGCGACATGACCACCAACGCCCCAGTGCTGTTGGGGATCACGTTACGGTTCCGGACGGTGATTGTGCCTTCGTGCGACGCCTCAACGCTTGACGTTTCCGCCCCACGCTGCGCGGCGCCACCGATATGGAACGTCCGCATCGTCAACTGAGTGCCAGGTTCACCGATCGACTGCGCCGCGATCACCCCGACCGCCTCACCGATATTCACCGGCGTGCCGCGAGCCAGGTCGCGGCCGTAGCAATGTCCGCAAACACCGATATGCGACTCGCAGGTCAACACGGAGCGGATCTTCACCGCTTCGACCCCGGCCGTCTCGATCATTTCGGCTTCAGGCTCTTCGATCAGCGTGTTGTTCGGCAGCAGGACCTTGCCGGATATCGGGTCGAGGACATCCTCGGCCGTGGTGCGGCCCAAGGTTCGTTCCGATAGCGAGGACACGACCTCGCCGCCGTCCATGACCGCGCGCACGGTCAGGCCGCGTTCGGTGCCGCAGTCCTCCTCGACGATGATGCAATCCTGCGCCACGTCCACCAGGCGGCGGGTCAGGTAGCCGGAGTTCGCGGTCTTCAACGCCGTGTCAGCGAGGCCCTTGCGAGCGCCGTGGGTGGAGTTGAAGTATTCGAGAACCGACAGGCCCTCCTTGAAGTTGGCGATGATCGGCTGCTCGATGATCTCGCCGGACGGCTTGGCCATCAACCCGCGCATGCCAGCCAACTGGCGCATCTGCGCCGGCGACCCGCGCGCGCCGGAGTGCGACATCATCCAAACCGAATTGGTGGCGACGCCTTTCTCCTGTTTGCTGATCTCCTTCATCATCGCGCTGGCGACTTCGTCGGTGCAACGCGACCAGGCATCGACCACCTTGTTGTAGCGCTCGCCGGCGGTGATCAGGCCGTCCTGGTACTGCTGCTCGAACTCCTTTACTTCCGCCTGGGTCGTGGAGATCAGTCGGCCCTTGCTGTCCGGAATGATCAGATCGTCCTTGCCGAAGGAAATGCCCGCCTTCGCCGCCTGAGCAAACCCGAGGCCCATCAGCCGGTCGGCGAAGATCACGCATTCCTTTTGACCGCAATGGCGATACACCATGTCGATCACGTCGGAGACGCTCTTTTTGGTTAACTGCCGGTTGATCAGGTCGAACGGCACGTCGGGATGCTTCGGCAGGATCTGTGCGATCATCATCCTGCCCGGCGTCGTCACGACAATCGGGCGGATCGGATTGCCACCGGCATCCACCGTTTCATAGCGCGCGCGGATCTTGTCGTGCAGCGTGACCCGATTTGCGAACAATGCGTGCTCGATCTCTCCGATCTTGCCGAAGGCCGGCGCCTCATTATCCGGCGTCTCTTTGAACAGCGCGGTTTCCAGAGACAAGTAGTAAATTCCCAGCACGATATCCTGGCTGGGCACGATGATCGGCTTGCCGTTCGCCGGGCTGAGGATGTTGTTCGTGGACATCATCAGCACGCGGCCTTCGAGCTGCGCTTCCAGCGACAGCGGCACATGCACCGCCATCTGGTCGCCGTCGAAGTCGGCGTTGAAGGCGGTGCAGACCAGCGGATGAAGCTGGATCGCCTTGCCTTCAATCAGCACCGGCTCGAACGCCTGAATGCCGAGCCGATGCAAGGTCGGCGCCCGGTTCAGCATGACCGGATGCTCGCGGATAACCTCTTCCAGGATGTCCCACACCTCGGGACGCTCCTTTTCCACCATCCGCTTGGCGGCCTTGATTGTCGTCGCGTGGCCGTATTTTTCCAACTTTGAGTAGATGAACGGCTTGAACAGCTCGAGTGCCATCTTCTTCGGCAGGCCACACTGCTGCAGCTTCAGTTCCGGCCCGACCACGATCACCGAGCGGCCCGAGTAGTCGACGCGCTTGCCGAGCAGGTTCTGCCTGAACCGGCCCTGCTTGCCCTTCAGCATATCAGACAGCGACTTCAGCGGCCGCTTGTTGGCTCCGGTGATCGCCCGCCCACGGCGCCCGTTGTCAAACAGCGCATCGACGGATTCCTGCAGCATACGCTTTTCATTTCGGACGATGATATCCGGCGCACGCAGCTCGATCAGCCGCTTCAGGCGGTTATTGCGGTTGATGACGCGACGATACAGGTCGTTCAGGTCAGACGTCGCAAAGCGGCCGCCATCCAACGGCACAAGTGGACGCAACTCGGGCGGAATGACCGGGACGACGTCCAGGATCATCCAGTCCGGCCGGCAGCCCAACTCACCAAACGCTTCGATCAGCTTGAGACGCTTAACCAGCTTCTTGCGCTTGGCCTCGGAGGAAGTTTCCTTCAGGTCGGCGCGCAGTTTCACTTTCTCCGCGTCGGTGTCGATGCGGTTCAGGACTTTCTTGATCGCCTCCGCACCGATGCCGACCTCGAACTGATCGTCGCCGAATTCATCCTGCTTCGACAGAAGCTGGTCTTCGGTCAACAGTTGCAGCATCTTCAGGTCGGTGGTGCCGGGTTCCAGCACAACGTAACTCTCGAAGTACAGGATCTTTTCCAGTTCCTTCAGCGTCAGATCCACCATCAGGCCGATCCGGCTCGGCAGCGACTTGAGGAACCAGATGTGCGCGACGGGGGAGGCAAGCTCGATGTGGCCCATCCGCTCGCGGCGAACCTTCGCCAGCGTCACTTCAACGCCGCACTTCTCGCAGATGATGCCGCGAAACTTCATGCGCTTATATTTGCCGCACAGGCACTCGTAGTCCTTGATCGGGCCAAAGATGCGGGCGCAGAACAGACCGTCGCGCTCCGGCTTGAAGGTCCGGTAGTTGATGGTCTCGGGCTTCTTGATTTCACCGTAGGACCAGGAGCGAATTTGCTCCGGGCTGGCGATCTGGATTTTGATCTGGTCGAAAGTCATCGCCTGGCCGGTCTGGCCAAGGATCTTCATCAGTTCGTTCATGCGTTTGATACCCTTCTGATCAGCGGGTTCATCAAGTCGTTAGACGCGACGTGTATCGGTTCAAAACGTCATGGTGGGCGAATGCCCGCCACCCATCCCTACGGTCGCCGCAATACCGCAAGTCGTGGATGGCCGGCCCGCGCCGGCCATGACGAGTATGAAAATCAAGCTGCTCGGTTATCCAGATCCACGTTCAGGCCCAGGCTCTTCAATTCCTTCACCAGCACGTTGAAGCTTTCCGGAATACCGGCTTCGAAGTTGTCCTGCTCACGCACGATCGCTTCGTACACCTTTGTCCGTCCAGACACGTCGTCAGACTTCACAGTTAGCATCTCCTGCAACGTATAGGCCGCACCGTAAGCCTCAAGCGCCCAGACCTCCATTTCGCCGAAGCGTTGGCCGCCGAACTGTGCCTTGCCACCCAGCGGCTGCTGGGTCACCAGCGAGTATGGCCCAATCGAACGAGCATGGATCTTGTCGTCGACCAGGTGATGCAGCTTCAGCATGTAGATGTAGCCGACCGTCACCTTCCGCTCGAAAGTGTCACCGGTTCGCCCGTCGGTCAGATATACCTGCCCGGAGGTGTTAAGTCCGGCCCGCGTCAACATGCCCTCGATATCCGCCATGCGCGCGCCATCGAATACCGGAGTTGCGATCGGGATGCCCTTTTTCAGGTTCTCGCACATCTCGATAAGCTGAGCGGTATCGAGCGTCGCGATCTGCTGGCTGTAGACCTCGTCTCCGTAGATCTCCTTCAGCATCTCTAGCAGCGCTTCACGCCGCGCACCGGTGCGGCGGTATTCATCCACCAGTTCGCCGACTTGCTTGCCAAGATTGGCGCACGCCCACCCCAGATGCGTCTCCAGGATCTGACCCACGTTCATGCGCGACGGCACGCCCAACGGGTTGAGCACTAGATCGACCGAGGTGCCGTCTTCGAGGAACGGCATGTCCTCGACTGGAACCACGCGCGATACCACGCCCTTGTTGCCGTGCCGGCCCGCCATTTTGTCCCCGGGCTGCAGCTTCCGCTTCACCGCGATGAAGACCTTTACCATCTTCATCACGCCGGGCGGTAGTTCATCGCCGCGCTGCAACTTCTCGACCTTGCTATCAAATCTGGCCTGTAGACGGCCAATGGCGGCATCGTATTCCCGCTTCAGGGTTTCGATGTCGGCCATCACCGCGTCGTCCTGCACGCCGATATGGCGCCAAGCCCCACGCGGGTGTTCCGCCAGCAGAGCTTCGTCGATATCGGTGCCGGCCTTGATGCCTTTGAATCCGCCCGACGCCTTGTGCCCGAGCAACTTCTCGCGCAGCCGATTGAGGAACGAACGCTCCTGGATCGCCTTCTCGTCGTCACGGTCCTTTGCCAGGCGCTCGATCTCCGCGCGTTCGATCGCCATCGCGCGCTCGTCCTTGTCCACGCCGCGGCGGCTAAACACACGGACATCGACGATGGTGCCGGTCACCCCCGGCGGCAGCTTGAGCGAGGTGTCACGAACGTCCGACGCCTTTTCCCCGAAGATGGCGCGCAGCAGCTTTTCCTCGGGAGTCATCGGGCTTTCGCCCTTCGGTGTCACCTTTCCGACCAGGATATCCCCTGGATTTACCTCGGCTCCGATATACACGATGCCGGCTTCGTCCAGATTCTTCAGCGCTTCCTCACCGACATTGGGAATGTCGCGGGTGATTTCCTCCTGGCCCAGCTTGGTGTCCCGCGCCATCACCTCGAACTCCTCGATGTGGATGGAGGTGAACACGTCGTCCCGGGCAATCCGTTCACTGATTAGGATAGAGTCTTCAAAGTTATAGCCATGCCACGGCATGAACGCGACGAGCACATTCCGCCCCAGCGCCAGCTCCCCAAGTTCAGTGGACGGTCCGTCGGCGATGATGTCGCCTTCGTAGACGCGGTCACCGACCTTCACCAGCGGACGCTGGTTGATGCAGGTCGACTGGTTAGAACGCATGAATTTCCGCAGGCGATAGATGTCCACGCCCTTGGTCGTCGCATCCTCGTTGGTCGCCCGCACCACGATGCGGGCACCGTCGATCTGATCGACGATACCCGGCCGCCGGGCGATGATCGTCGCCCCGGAGTCACGCGCGACCGCCGCTTCCATGCCCGTCCCCACCAGCGGCGCGTCGGCGCGGATCAGCGGCACCGCCTGACGTTGCATGTTCGAGCCCATAAGCGCCCGGTTCGCGTCGTCGTTCTCTAGGAATGGGATAAGCGCGGCGGCGACAGACACCAACTGCTTGGGCGACACGTCGATCGCGGTGACGTCCTCCGGCTTCACCAGCCGGAAGTCGCCCTGCTTGCGCACGGACACCAGATCCTGGGTGAACTTGCCGCCCGCCATCCATCGGCGCGTCGGCCTGTGCCACGACCAGCCGCTCCTCCTCCATCGCGGAAAGATAGCGCGGATCCTTCTGCACGACGCCGTCTTTGACCAGCATGTACGGCGTCTCGATGAACCCGTACTTGTTGACCTTTGCATACGTGGCGAGCGAATTGATCAGGCCGATATTCGGGCCTTCCGGCGTTTCGATCGGGCAGATGCGGCCGTAGTGCGTCGGGTGGACATCGCGCACCTCGAAACCGGCCCGCTCACGGGTCAGTCCGCCCGGCCCAAGCGCGGACAGGCGGCGCTTATGGGTCACTTCCGAAAGTGGATTGGTCTGGTCCATGAACTGGCTGAGCTGGCTGGAGCCAAAGAACTCCCGCACCGCCGCCGCCGCCGGTTTGGCGTTGATCAGGTCATGCGGCATGACGGTGTCGATATCAACCGAACCCATGCGCTCGCGAATGGCGCGCTCCATCCGGAGCAATCCAATGCGGTATTGGTTCTCCATCAATTCGCCGACTGAGCGCACCCGGCGATTGCCTAGATTGTCGATGTCGTCGATCTGGCCGCGGCCGTCCTTCAGATCGCACAGCGTCTTGACGGTCTTGAGCAGGTCGTCCTTGCGCAACACACGCATCGTATCCGGCGCGTCCTCGATCCCGAGGCGCATGTTCATCTTCACCCGGCCCACCGCCGACAGGTCGTAGCGGTCACCGTCAAAGAACAGGCCACGGAACAGCCCTTCCGCCGTCTCCGGGGTCGGCGGCTCGCCAGGGCGCATGACGCGGTAGATGTCGATCAGCGCGTCGTCGCGATTGGTATTCTTGTCCACCGCAAGGGTGTTGCGGATCCAGGGACCATTGGACTGATCGACCGCCAGCGTAGGCAGGCTGGTGATACCGGCCTCTTCCAGAGCGGTAAGGCGGGACTCCACCAGTTCCTCGCCGGCTTCGGCGAAGATCTCGCCGGTTTCCGCATTGACCAGGTCTTCCGCCATGTAGCGGCCGAGCAGATCAGCACGTCCGACCAGCACTTCCTTGGTGTTTTCGGCGATCCGGCGGGCCTGGCGCGCGGTCAGCTTGTCCTCAGCCTTCGCCACCACTTCGCCGGTGGCCGCGTCAATCAGGGGCTCCAGCAACTTGACGCCTCGGAACGCATCGGGATCGAAGGGACGCGCCCAACCTTTCGGCGTGTGGTCAAACACCACCTTGCCGTAAAAGTGGGCCAGGATTTCCTCCTGGTCCATGCCACGAATTTCGCTAGGGTCGAGCGGCTCACCCTTCGCTTCCCGCGCCGCCCGTAGTTGCTCGGTGGCCGCGCTCTCCAGCGCGTACAGCAGGGTAGTGACCGGCAGTTTCCGCTTCCGATCGATGCGGACGTACACCAGATCCTTGCTGTCGAACTCAAAGTCTAGCCACGAGCCACGATACGGGATCACCCGGGCGGCAAATAGGTACTTGCCGGAGGAGTGCGTCTTGCCCTTGTCATGATCGAAGAACACCCCGGGCGAGCGGTGCATCTGTGACACGATCACGCGCTCGGTGCCGTTGATGATGAAGGTGCCGTTGTCGGTCATCAACGGCATGTCGCCCATATAGACGGGCTGTTCCTTAATATCGCGGATCGAGCGAGCGCCGGTGTCCTCATCCACGTCCCAAACGATGAGACGCAAGATCACTTTTAGCGGAGCAGCGAAGGTCATTCCACGCTGAATGCACTCTTCAACGTCGTATTTTGGCTCCTCAAGCTCGTAATAGACGAATTCGAGCCTCCCTCGGCCGGCGAAGTCGTCAATAGGGAACACAGATTTGAATACTTCCTGCAACCCGGACTGGGTACGATTGTCGGGCCGAACAATCATCTGCAAGAACGCCTCATAACTGGCGCGCTGCACATCAATCAGGTTAGGCATCGGAGCCACTTCGGGTATCCGCCCGAAGCTTTTGCGGATGCGTTTACGCCCTGTGAAGGACCGTGTGATCGCGTTCATCGATGACCCACCTTGCCGTTAACCCGCTCCCGTGCCCTGCCCGGTCAGGCCGGGGGCACAGGAAAAAATCCCGCCGAAACAGGAATGCGGGCGGGAATTGGCTGATTCCCACCCGCCCCTAAACCAAAGGCCAAACGTCTCGGCGGAGACGAGTCTGGCCGAAGCAGAATGCCCGATGAGTAGCGTTACTTCACCTCCACGCTCGCACCGGCGTCTTCCAGCATCTTCTTGATCTTCGCTACCTCGTCCTTGCCAACGCCTTCCTTCACGGCCTTCGGCGCGCCTTCAACCAGATCCTTGGCTTCCTTCAGCCCAAGCCCGGTGATGGTGCGGACCTCCTTGATCACGTTGATCTTCTTGTCGCCCGCCTTGGTCAGCATGACGGTGAATTCCGTCTGCTCTTCGACCGGAGCAGCGGCAGCGGCAACTGGCGCAGCGGCAGCGGCCACCGGAGCGGCCGCGGACACGCCCCACCTCTCCTCGAGGAGTTTTGACAGCTCAGCAGCTTCAAGAACCGTCAGTTTGGACAGCTCTTCAACCAGGTTTTGTAGATCAGCCATATCGTGTGTTCCTATAATCTAGACTTCGGTTGGTTCCTTGCAAGCCGGTTAACGGCCTGCTGGCAGGTATGCGTCGCCGGCGGCCCTTACAGCCGGCCTCGACCTCATCCCGCTTGGCATAGGCCCCGAAGACCCGAGCGAGTTGTCCAGCTGGAGCCTGAAGGATGCCGGCGATCCGCGTGGCGGGGGTCGAGATCATCCCCACCAGGCGTGCGCGCAGCTCATTCAGGCTCGGCAGTTCGGCGAGCGCCTTGATCCCATCCGCATTCAGCGACTGGGTTCCGAGCGCACCACCGACAACGACGAACTTCTCATTGGTCTTGGCGAACTCGACAGCGGTCTTTGCCACGCCTACCGGGTCGGTCGACCACGCAAGCGCGATCGGTCCCTTCAGCAGTGACTTGAGGCTGTCGAATTGGGTCCCTTCCAGAGCGAGGTTGGTCAGCCGGTTCTTCGCGACTTTATAAGTTGCCCCCGCGGCTCCCATCTTGCGCCTCAGGTCGGTCACCTCGGCGACCGTCAGACCCGCATTGCGGGTCACGACAATCATCGAAGTGGCGGCCAGCGCCTGATTAAGCCCGGTGACGAACTCGCGTTTCTCCGTACGGTCCACGTTTCGTCTCCGTTCGACGCACCATCCCGCGCGAGGCGGAAAGGCGGATCAGGTTACCCAAAGGAGCGATCCCGGATTGAAGCCGAGACACCCCGGTTCGCCTGTCCTGGAACCACCAAAGACCCTACCGAGGGCGAACCCCGGCGAAATCCTTGGCATCCCCATCTCCCGCGCGCGGACCCGAGGGCCCATTAAATCTCGCCCTGCCGACAGAACACCGGCGAACCAGGACAAAGACGAGCGGTCTTGGACAGGATCGGGAAAGCGGCCCATGGGCGCATGCCCAAGAGTGTCCTTCCCTGCCCACCGGCCCATCAGGATCTCCCCTCGCGGGGTCCCCTGAGAGGCCGGCGTATTACGCGGTCAGCGAACTCACATCGACCCGAACGCCGGGCCCCATGGTCGAGCTGACCGAAGCTTTCTGTACATAGGTGCCCTTGGCGCCGGTCGGCTTGGCCTTGACGATCGCGTCAGCCAGAGCCTTCGCGTTCTCCAGCAGCTTGTCAGCCTCGAACGACACCTTGCCGATGCCGGCATGGATGATGCCGGCCTTTTCGGCGCGGAACTCTACCTGGCCGCCTTTGGCTGCGGTAATCGCGCCCTTGACGTCCATGGTGACAGTGCCCAGGCGCGGGTTCGGCATCAATCCACGCGGGCCGAGGATCTTACCCAGCCGGCCGACGATGCCCATCATGTCCGGCGTTGCGATACAGCGGTCAAAGGTGATTTCGCCCGCCTGCACCTTTTCCATCAGGTCCTCGGCGCCCACCACATCGGCGCCGGCGGCAAGAGCCTCGTCGGCTTTCGCGCCCCGGGCAAATACGCCGACCCGCACGGTCTTGCCGGTGCCGTTGGGCAGGCTGGTCAGCCCGCGAACCATCTGGTCGGCATGTCGAGGGTCGATGCCGAGATTCATCGACATCTCAACGGTCTCGTCGAACTTAGCCTTCGAGATCGACTTCACCAGCGCGATGGCGTCCGCCAGCGGATAAGCCTTGGTCCGGTCAACGGCCTTGCTGGCCTCGCCAAGGCGCTTGTTCTTGGCCATGGGTCAGCCCTCCACCACGGTAATGCCCATCGACCGCGCGGAACCGGTCAACATGCTCACCGCCCCATCGATATCGTTGGCGTTCAGGTCCTTCATCTTGATCTCGGCGATTTCGCGCAATTGCGCCGTCGTCACGCGGCCCATCGAGGCGACCCTTGCCGACGGTCGGGCTGCCCTTGGTGATCCCAGCTGCCTTCTTGAGGAAATAGGTGTTCGGCGGCGTCTTGGTGACGAACGGAAAGCTGCGGTCGGCATAACGCTGTGATGACCACCGGGATCGGCATCCCGGGTTCCATCTTCTGCGTGAAGGCATTGAACTCCTTCACGAAAGCCATGATGTTCAGGCCGCGCTGCCCCAGCGCCGGGCCGACAGGCGGAGATGGATTCGCCTTGCCAGCCGGAATTTGCAGCTTGATATAGCCGACGATTTTTTTCGCCATATGATCCCTGGTCCTTATCCAAGGGACCGCGGTGCAAACGACCAAACCGCCGTGGGGACGGCAACGGTCTCCCGCGTTCCAAAAGAGGCGCGCATATAGGCGCCCTCCGCCCCGCTGTCCAGCAGAAACTGCGTGGGTGTCGCTACCATACGATTTCCGGTTTGAATAGCACACGATCCATGCGGTATGCCAACGATTAGCGCGTGATCGCCTGAGGCTGACCTAGTCGGAAGGCGTGAATCACGCGATCAAACAAAAGCTTAGACCATGATCGAACGCCGAAGTGTGGATCACTGCAAACGATCATGGTCTAAAGTGCTGCCTTGATCCGCGCCCAGTCCTCAATGGCGCTCTCGTGACCCGGGACGAGTTGGACGGTGAACTGCGTATAGCCGCCGTCACGGAGGGCAGCGATCCGCTCCAGCAGATCGGGTTGGGTGCCAGTGAAGGTGGTCCGGCGGATCATTTCGGCGGTAACGAACGGGCGCTCGATATCCTTCACCTTCATCAGATGGCCCCGGTGGTTGGCCAGATAGCGGGCATCCGCCGGTTTGAAATTTTTTGCCAGTTCCACATAGCCGGCGATCGGCTCGGCCAGTTCCGGCGGGACCGGGGAGGTGTTCGGCAAGCCGGACAATGCCTCATCCGCCGCGCGGTGCAGCAACACAGCGGCGCGCGGTCCAGCCTGAGCCATGGCCCGGTCGCTGTCCAGCGCCTCATCGGGTTGAAGCACGCAGCCTAGGGCGAAGGCGACCGCGGACAGGTCAACGATGTCGTTGCCCCCGCGGTCCCAGCTTTGCTGCATCGCCTTCATCGCCGCGACGCCGGTTGCCACATCACCGACGAAGTTTATCCATCCGGCACCGAGCCTGGCGGTCAGCGCCCGGCCGCGCGGGCCGTAGGCGGAAACGTGCAGCTTCACCTCGTCACGCAGGTTGATCAGCTTCAGTTCGGGATTAAGGAAGGTGATCTTCTGGCGTTTGCCTTCGATCTCCAGCTCCGGCGTTTCGCCGTCCAACAGGGCCATGACGACTCGGATGTATTCCTCCATGTCGGACTGCTTCATCGCGCCCAGGCCCATGGTTCGGCGCCCGGTGAAGCCGGTGCCGACGCCAAAATCGATCCGGCCAGGAGCGAGTTGGTTCAACGAGGCGAAGGCATTGGCGGCGACCGGCGCGATACGGTTGGTGGGGATCAGCACCCCCGTTCCGAGGCGGATGCGTGAGGTTTGCACCGCCGCGGCCGCCATGGCGACGAAGCAGTCGGCGCACAGCATCTGTGTGTCGTAGAACCAGGCATGCGTGAAACCCAGTTCCTCGGCGCGCTTGACCGTCTTCCAGCTATCCGCCGCTGTGGCGAGGGCAATTCCGAATTCCATGATCCGTACCTTATTCTATGCCGTCACTCTATCTCGTCCCAAGCGAAGCGGTCACCACCGCCAGCCAGCGCTAGCCGCCGCAGGGTCACTGTTCAAAGATGTCGACCAACTGCCAGGATCAAGGTTCCGGTGCTTTATGTGCTGTCTCTGACAGGCATCGTGCGCTATTCCGCAAGCCTGGCTCTGGGATGATGGCGAGTCTACCGGGGCAGGGTCGACTCCGGAGTACGTGGAAATCAGCCGCGCGCATGGCCACTTGGCGTCGGGCGTGGATGCCAACACAGTCTGCCCTCGCCATGTGCCTTCATCGACAAACTGGAAGCGAAAGCCTGATCATGGACATGCCTGTTCTGGACGCCATCGCCGTCGACCGCGCGATCACCTCCCGCAGTTCGATCCGGCGGTTCCTGCCGACCCCGGTGCCAGCGGCGACGGTAGAGTCGATTTTGGACATCGCCGCACGGGCGCCCAGCGGAACGAACATGCAGCCGTGGCGGGGGTATGTGTTGGCCGGAGCCGCGAAGGATGCGCTGATCGAAGCCGTACAGGCGGTGTTCGATGCCCAGGAAGCCGGCCACACGCAGGAGGTCCAATATTATCCTGACGAATTTTTCGAACCTTACCTCTCCCGGCGGCGGGCGGTAGGCTGGGACCTCTACGGCAGGCTGGGGATCGCGCGCGGTGAGACCGCGAAGATGAAGGCCCAGCACCGCCGCAACTTCCAGTTCTTCGACGCGCCGGTCGGGATGATCTTTACCATCGACCGGCGATTGGCGACCGGGTCCTGGCTGGATTACGGCATGTTCCTGGAAAACATTATGGTCGCCGCGCGCGGGCGAGGTTTGGACACGTGCGCGCAGGCTGCTTGGAGCCACTACCATCGTGCGATCCGCCGGGTTCTCCGGCTGGGCGAAGAGGAAACCGTCGTCTGCGGCATGGCCCTGGGTTACGCCGACCCGGATGCGCCGGAGAACGCGTTAATCACCTCCCGAACGCCGGCGCGGTCGTTCATGCGATTCGCCGGATTCAATTGACAGGGTAATCCGGCGCATAGCACACGAATTCGGCGGCTGCAGGCGCGATGGAAGGCAAGCCAGAGGAAACAATGTCGAACCGACAACCGTCTCCGGGGATGAGAAGCGTTCAACCGCGAGAGTTGCGGTTTGGTTAGCGAGATTGGGGCGTGGTAATCCAGCCACAACGCTCCATATTGTAGGTTCGAGAGTTTAATCAACCATATATGGTTTGAAGCGAATCCAAGGGTCTGTGGGAGAAAGGTAATTCGCGATATGATGTTGCCAGGGGAGACCGCCGTGCTTGATGCCGTTCAGATGCCAGGTCGTTATCAAGTGCGAGTTGATCGGTCCCGTGACGCGCTGCTGACTGACTTCGGGCGAGCCACCCTGACCGACCGGTATCTGATGCCGGGCGAGGAATTTCAGGACCTGTTTGCCCGGGTGGCGTCGCAATACGGCGATAACCATGCGCACTCCCAGCGGCTGTACGACTATATGAGCAAGCTGTGGTTCATGCCCTCAACGCCGATCCTATCGAACGGCGGCACCAACCGCGGACTACCGATCTCCTGCTTCCTGAATGAGGCGACAGACAGCCTGGACGGCATCCTCGGTCTGTGGAACGAGAATGTCTGGCTGGCGTCGAAAGGCGGCGGCATCGGGTCGTATTGGGGCAATTTGCGCTCGATCGGAGAGAAAGTCGGCGCGGTCGGCAAGACGTCGGGCGTGATCCCGTTCATCCGGGTAATGGATTCCCTGACATTGGCGATTTCGCAAGGCTCGCTGCGGCGCGGGTCGGCGGCGGTATACCTGCCGGTCTGGCACCCGGAGATCGAGGAGTTCATCGAAATCCGCCGCCCGACCGGCGGCGATCCGAACCGCAAGGCGCTCAATCTGCACCATGGCATCCAGATCCCGGACGCTTTTATGCGCGCGGTGGAGAACGACGAGCAATGGTCGCTGCTGTCGCCGAAGGACAAGTCGGTGGTGCGCTCGATCTCGGCACGCGCGCTGTGGGTGCGGATTTTGACGGCGCGGATCGAGACCGGCGAGCCATACCTCGTGTTCTCGGATCATGTGAACAATGCTCGGCCGGAGCATCACAAGCTAGCGGGGCTGGAGGTGAGGACGTCCAACCTCTGCAGCGAGATCACGCTGCCGACCGGTGAGGATCATCTCGGCAACCACCGCACGGCGGTTTGTTGCCTGTGCAGCCTCAATCTGGAGAATTGGGCCGAGTGGGAGGACCATCCGACGTTCATCGAGGACATCATGCGGTTCCTCGATAATGTGCTGCAGGACTTCATCGATCGGGCACCGCCGGGCATGGAGAAGGCGCGGTATGCCGCCATGCGCGAACGGTCCGTCGGGCTTGGGGTGATGGGATTCCATTCGTTTCTTCAGGCGTTGAATGTGCCGTGGGAAAGTGTGGTCGCGAAGGTGTGGAACAAGAAAATCTTCCGGCATATTCGGGCGCAGGCGAATGCGGCCTCGGTAAAGCTGGCGGAGGAGCGGGGGGCTTGCCCCGATGCGCTCGAGTACGGGTGAAGGAGCGGTTTTCGCACAAGTTGTCGATCGCGCCGACAGCTTCGATTTCGATTATCGCGGGAAATTCTTCGCCCGGGATCGAGCCGATCGCCGCCAACGTGTTTTTGCAGAAGACGCTGTCCGGAAGCTTCTCGGTGCGAAACCGGCATCTGCAGAAGCTGCTGGAGAAGAAGGGCTACGATACGGATGAGGTGTGGTCGTCGATCACGACGACCAAAGGAAGCGTGCAGCATCTAAGGTTCCTGACCGAGCAGGAAAAGGCGGTGTACAAGACGGCGTTCGAGTTGGATCAGCGCTGGGTTGTGGAGCATGCGGCGGATCGCGCGCCGTTCATATGTCAGAGCCAGTCGGTAAATGTGTTTTTGCCGGCGAATGTGCACAAACGGGATCTGCATCAGATCCACTTCATGGCGTGGAAGAAGGGCGTGAAGTCGTTGTACTACTGCCGGAGTTTGTCGATAGCCCGGGCAGACACCGTCAGTGATCGGGGTGTCGCGCCGGCGGCGTTTACCGGGATGATGCTCGGGGCAACGCAGCCGGGGATCGATGAACAGGGGACACTGCCCCTGGCGGCGATGGCGGCGGAGAACGCGACGGATTACGAGGAATGTCTGGCCTGTCAGTGAAGGATGTCGTCTCAACCGCGAGCCGGAGCGAGCAGGTCGACTATTGCGCCAGGGATCGACGGTTAATGCAGCGCTCGATCATGTTGTCCCTGGCTTTAGCTATGACCGCGCTCGGCTCGTGCTCTGATCCAGTCAATTGCTCGGGCGGCAA
Source organism: uncultured Alphaproteobacteria bacterium (assembly GCA_963778125.1). Lineage (GTDB taxonomy): Bacteria > Pseudomonadota > Alphaproteobacteria > Acetobacterales > Acetobacteraceae > Rhodopila. Next base: position 29,431 of record CAVZTH010000045.1, read on the forward strand.
CTATCGTAGCGGTTGCGCACCTGGCACGGCAGGCCTTGCTGCGTTGAAGCCGAGCACCGTAGTTCCGAGCGCCATAAGCCCCGGCACTGCAAGCCCCGCCACACAAAGTCCTAACACTGCAAATCCCGGCACCGCAGAGTCCCGCCGCCGTAAGTTTGGGCGATCCAAGCCAATTTGCTGATGTGGATGACAAACAGTGCCGGTCTTATGGGCTGATATTTGGCACCCGGGATTATGCTGACTGCCGCATCCGGCTTAGCGCCCAACACCGCGGACTTGATCCGAATTTGGGCGTAAGCCCATCCGTGCCGGGAAGTCGATAAACCGCCTCCCTTGTGCTTGTTGGCCTACGATTAACGCGGCTGTCCAGGAATGGGCGACCCCGATGAGGCCAACAAGTTTGCGGTAGCCGGCGGTTCCGGCGCTTCCTATCGCCCATTGCTTGACGCATGAATGCGCCAGCAGAGGGTAGACGGGGGATTACGATGAAACCAATCGATGCCGCCGCGCGGCGATCGGCACTGTCGCGGACCCAGATATTCAAGTCCCTCCCGCCGGCCGAGATCGATGCCATTTCAGCCCGTGTGGCTGTCCGCCGCGTGGCACGAAATGAGGTTGTCTTGCGGCGCGGCAACTCGAACGGCGGCATGGTGGTAATCATGTCGGGCCGCGTTCGGATCAGCGTCGTTTCTGAGGACGGCAAGGAAGCCACCCTCGGCGTTCTAGGGGCCGGCGAGATACTGGGCGAAATGTCGCTGCTGGACGGCGAGCCTTGCAGTGCCGACGTTACCGCGCAGGAGGATTGCGTGTTGCTCGTGATCGAACGGGGCCAGTTCTTGGCTTTGTTGCGCGCCAACAGCGACCTGTGCCTCCATCTAATGACAATGCTGACCAAACGTCTGCGCAAGGCGAATTCGGCCCTGGAGGACATGGCTCTGCTCGATCTGCCGACCCGCCTGGGCCGCTTGCTCGCCAGGCTGGCCAGCGACTACGGCGTGCCGGTCCGGTCCGGCACCCGGATTGAAGTGAGATTGTCACAAAAGGATCTCAGCACTCTGGTCGGCGCCTCGCGGGAGAAGGTGAACAAACAAATCCGCCAGTGGGAAGAAGAAGGCGTCCTATCCAAGGACGGTGGCCGCATGGTCATCGCGGATGCGCGAGCGCTGCCCTCATTGCACTGACGCCATGACGAGCCAAGCGGCCGCTAGCCGGCTTTGGATACGCAAGCTGCGGCTGGCTTGCGGACTGACGCTGTTTTACTACGTCACCACTCATCTTCTCAATCATGCGCTTGGCAACATTTCCATCCCGGCGATGGAAGCCGGAATGGTTGTGCAGAAGTGGATTTGGCAAGGGATGGTTGGTACGGCCATTCTGTACAGCGCGCTGACCACACACTACGTGCTGGGACTCTGGGCCTGCTACGAACGACGCCACTTCGGTTGGACCCCGACTGAGGTGGTTCAGTTGGTGCTCGGAATGAGCATCCCATTCCTGCTGATGAACCATTTGTTCGTTACTCGGATATCGCTGGCGGTTTTTGCCACTGAGAAAGGCTACGCCCAGGAATTGTATTCGTTCTGGGTTGGCGCACCGTTGCTGGGGATGCTCCAGGTGTCGGTGCTGGTCGTCGCTTGGATCCATGGCTGCATCGGCATGTATCAGTGGTTGCGACTGAAGCCGATGTTCGATCGGTGGATGCCGTTCTTGTTCTGCGCCGCGGTCATGCTTCCGGTCCTCGCCCTGTTAGGGTTCTTTCGGGGCGGCTGGACGATGCTGCATTTGGCGCAAGACCCTACCTGGCGCGCCGCCAACCTCAATCCGGGGCAGATCGGCACCCCGTTGGAAAACCGGCAACTTCTCCTTTGGCGGAATTGGAGCCTTGAGGCGGCGGCGGCAATGCTGATTTTCGTGCTTCTGGCGCGTCTGGTGCGTGCCTGGCGAGAACGGCGAGGCGCCGGGATCCGCGTGACCTACCCCAACGGGCGCGGCGTACGCGTACCGCTCGGCTTCAGCGTGCTGGAGGCGAGCAAGAGCGCGCGGATTCCGCATGCGAGCATCTGCGGCGGGCGTGGACGATGCTCGACCTGTCGTATCCGGGTCTTTGCTGGATCGGACTTAATTCCCGGACCGGCGGCGGGAGAGGCAGCGGTGCTTCAACGGGTCGGCGCCGAACCAGGCGTGCGGCTCGCCTGCCAATCGCGACCCAGGGGCGACGTCAGCGTGGCACCCACCCTGCCGGCCAACTGGCCGCTTGCGGCCCTACATCGCCGGGAATGGCCGATGCCCGGAGAAGAACGGTTCATCGTGGTCTTGATGGTCGACATGCGGAACTCGACCCGCCTGGTTGAAACGAGGCTGCCCTTCGATGCGGTTTTCATCGTGGATCGTTTCGTGACCGCGGCTGGCTCCGCGGTGGATGAAAGCGGCGGACACGTCAGTCACTTCCTGGGCGATGGACTGATGGCAACGTTCGGACTGAAGTGCGGACCAAGGGATGCGTGCCTTCAGGCACTGACGGCGGTGATCGCAATCGGGCGGAACATCGCGGCGCTGAACCGTCTCCTGGTTGCCGAAGGCGTCGACCACCTGCGGTTCGGAGTTGGGATTCATTGCGGTTCAGCGGTCGTTGGGGAGATTGGATACGGCACAACCCGCACCTTCACGACTCTGGGCGATGCGGCCAATGTCGCCGCCCGGCTGGAATCCATGTGCAAGGATTCCAGCTGCGAGGCGATGATTTCACACGATGTCTTGCGGATCGCAGGTCTGCCGCCAGAGGCACTGGAGGGACGTGACGTCTCGTTGCGTGGCCGCAGCGCATCACTGCGGGTGCATTCGATCGACCGCGTGGAGCAGCTGGCTGATTTGATCCGAATGCCGGTCCAGGCTGGCGGTTGAGCCGCCAGCCTGAAGGCCATCCGTCCGTTCTTGCGCAGAGATCACGGTTCCCGCATGCCTTCGATCAGGGTGGGCACCACACGGGAAAGCAAGTAGGCCAGCACTGTGCGTTTTCCAACCTTGATGTCCGCGGTCACCGGCATGCCGGGTGTCATCCGGAACCCGGCCGGCAGGTTGTGCAGCTTCATCTCATCCATCGACAGGGCCGCCCGGAAGAACGTCGCGCCGCCGGTTGCCTCGGTCTGGGACGTATTTGGTCGGCTGGGCCGATCGCGGCCGGTCTGTGACCCGGTGAAGCTGTCCGCACTGACCGTCTGCAGCGTACCGGTGGCATAGCCATAGGTCGTGTAGGGGAAAGCGTCGAACTTGATCACCGCCTTGTTGCCGGCCTGAACGAAGCCAGCGTCGCGGGCCGGGATGCTGGCTTCGAGTTCCAGCGGCGCATCCGTCGGGACCAACGTTATCAATTCGTCGCCGGACTGGACAACCGAGCCGGTCGAGACCTTCGCCACGCTCAGAACGATCGCATCCCGATCAGCGTGCAGATCAACGAGGTCGCGCCGATGGCGGGCCTTGTTCTGCTGCTCCATCGCGTCGGATAGTTTGCGACCCTGCGCCAAAAGCTGTGTTGCCGTCTCGCCTTTGATTTGCTGCAGGTAGGCGTCGCGCTCGGCAACCAGCCCATCCAGGTCGCTTTTTGCCGCGGCGTTGCTGGCGAAGGCCGCCTGCAGGGTGCGATTAACCTCAGCCCGCTGCGCGCCGGCATCCAGCGTGTTCAGTTTACTGCCGATTTGCAGTTGCTCGAGTTGTTTGCGCATGCCCTCCTTGGTTTGGGCCGCACGATACTCCTCGGCGTAGCTTGCGACATCGGTCACGGTCTGTGCGACCTTGGCCCGAGCACTGTCGATGCGCTGGCGGTAGCTTTCCAGCTTTGCCGCCCTTTCGGCGTGCTTCTGTGCGAAAATCATCGCCTGCAACTGGCTCGCGGCGCTGCCGTTCCCAAGATAGGTCCGGCCGTCTGCCTCGGCTTGCAGCCGGTCGACCTCGGCCTGCAGGCTGCTGACCTGCTCGTCCAGCGAACCAGCGTCGGCCGCCGCGAAGGTGGGATCCAGCATGACCAGCCGGTCTCCGGCATGCACAAGCTGGCCTTCCCGGACATTGATCTGGCGCACGATCGAGGTTTCCAGAGGTTGCACCACGATATTGGGGGTCTTCGCGACGACTTTCCCCGGCACGGCCACGACACGATCAACGGAGTAAAACCCCATGACGCCGAGCGAGGACAGGATCGCCGCGGCGATGATCCAGATCGTCAGCCGGCCGCTGACCGGGATCCGGTCGGCGATGACCGCCGCGGTCGGCGACTGGAATTCAAGCAGGGCACGGGTGTTTTCAGTTGTGACGGACATGACTGATTTCCTTGACTGAGTGATTTACTGAGCTTGGATCAGGTGGCGGTTCTGCTGATGCCAAAGCTGCTGGTAGGTCGGGCAGCGGACGATCAGATCGCGGTGCGGTCCGAGATCCAGGACCCGTCCCTGATCGAGCACCAGAATGGCGTCGCATTCGGTCAGTGAGGACAGCCGGTGCGACACGATCACCATGGTTCGCCCGCGTGCCATGTGCGCGAGGTTGGCGTTGACCAGCGCCTCGCTCTCGGGATCGAGCGCACTGGTGGCCTCATCCAGGATCAGGATGCGTGGGTCGTGCACCAGGGCGCGGGCGATCGCCAGCCGCTGGCGTTGTCCGCCGGACAGGTTGGGTGAGCCCTCCTCGATGATCGTTTCATAGCCGTTCGACAGGCGCTCGATGAACTCCGCGGCTCCAGCCAGCTTTGCGGCATGGACTGCGTCCGACAACGTAAGGCCGGGACGGCCGGCCAGGATGTTCTCCGCGATCGTGCCGCGGAACAGGAAGTTTTCCTGCAACACCACGCCGAGGTTACGCCGCAGATGCGCCAGATTGAGGTCACGCACATCGATGCCGTCGATGCTGACGAGGCCTTGATGCTCGCGGGTGATCCCTTGCAGCAGACGGGTGACGGTCGATTTGCCCGACCCGCTGCGGCCGACGACACCCAGAACCGTTCCGGGTCCAATACCGAAGCTAACTCTTTCCAACGCCGGATTAGTGGCCTGGGGATAGCTGTAGGATACTTTGTTGAACGCGATTCCACCTTGGAAGCGAGGACGCAGGCCGGAGGCCGGATCGGCTGACTCGGGACGCTGGTTCAGCACCGAAGCTGCCAGCGCGGTCGCGGTGCGGACCTCGCCGAGGTCTTCCATCAGCTTGGCCAGACTGGCCAGCGGCTGGGCGACACGGGCGCTCAGCATCATGAAGGCGACGAGGCCGCCGACCGCCACCGTTCCAGGATCGGTCAGCGTAATATACGCGCCGACCAGCAGCACGCCGCGCTGCATGAAGCCCTCGATCGGGGTGATGAGCATCTGCGGAACATTGGCGAAGCGGCCGGCGGCGATCTTCGCCTGGGTTGCTTCGGCGACGCGTGCGTCCCAGCGCTCTTTTTGCTGCGGCTCCAGAGCGAGCGACTTGACGGTACGGATGCCGTGCAGCGTTTCCACCATGACGCTGGACTTCGCCGTTTCGGCGTCGATGAAGCGCTTCACGCGGCGGCTCATCGGCTTCATGAAAGCAACGATGATGCCGGCGATCAGGCCGGCGCGCGAGCAGTACCATCCAGGACAGAACCGGCTGCAGGAGGAAAAGGATCGGCAGCAGCACGACCAAAGTGACCAGGTCCAGCATGGTGGTGAGCAGTTTGCCGGTGAGGAATTCGCGGATTTTGCTGATCTGCAGCCCGGTCATCGACCAGACGTAGCCGGCCTGGTTACGTTCGAAATAGTCCAGCGGCAGGCGGAGCAGCCGTTGGAAGACGTGCAGGTTGAGCTTGGCATCGACGCGGGCGCCGACGATCAGGATCAGTTGGCGGCGGGCGTAGCCGAGCAGGGTTTCGGACAGCATGGCGACGCCGATCAGCAACGACATCATGACCAGGGTGGACAGGCTTTGATGGGTCACGACCTGGTCGATCACCGTCATGACCATCAGCGCGGGCAGCACGGTCAGGATGCTCAACACCAGCGATGCCAGCCCCACGTCGCGCATGGCATGCCGTTCCATCCAGACCAGTTGCGCAACCCATCCCAGGCTGAACGGAGAGTCTTCGGTGGCGGTGGTGCGCTTGGCGCGCATCAGAACGGCCTCGCCCGCCCAGACCTGTGCAAGTTCGGACTGCGTGAGGGCGACAGGCGCATCCTTGGCGCCAAGCAGGGAGTGCCGGATCAACACCAGATCGCGTTTCTTGTCGCTGGCCACCAGCAAGGCGGCACTGCCGTCGTTCAGCAGCAAGACCACGGGTGAGGAAACGTCCATGCCCACCACTTGCTTCCACGGCAGCCGAACGGCCTTGGCCCACAATCCGCTAGCCCGCAGCCAGTCCGTCAGCGCCGCCGGCGAAGGGATTTCATCGGCCGCAGAGCGAAGATCGCTCTGATGCAACTCAGCGCCATGAAAACGGGCGGCGGCCGCAATCGCCATAAGGCGGATCTTGATGGCGACCTCACCGCCCGGTGTGGGCACTTTGGTTTGATCCGCCGCCGTCAGGCCGCTGCTGTTCGAAACTGTATCCATCGCCGTGCTCCCCAAACGCCGCAGCCGGATCGCTGCCCGAGGGGTCAGTGCCATATGCGGCGGACGCCAAAAGTGACCAACGGCACAATGTTCGGCTGAAATTCCGATCGTCGAAAATTTTTGGTAATCGATGCGAAACGTGACCGCCGTCACCTCCGGACCTTCTCGACCAGGGCAATTTCATCCCGCCAACTGATTTGCACTTGCGCAGTTCAGTCAGAGGCGTGCCCCGGATCAGTATTCGGGATTACAAAACGTAACAGGAGAAAACCAATGGCTACCGACATCGACGTCAAGAGCATGACCACACACAACGACGCCAACGACCTCACCTTCAACCAGTTGCTCGGCATCAACAACGAAGGCGTGATTGCCGGTTACTTCGGCAGCGGCCAGGTGGTTAACGGGACTTGCACCCGAACAAGGGTTACACACTGAACCCGCCGTACGGACAGGGCAACTTCGTCAACGAGAACTTCCCTGGTTCGGTCCAGACCCAGGTCACCGGCATCAATAACGACGACCGGACCGTCGGCTTCTGGGTCGACCTCAAAGGCGACAACTTCGGCTTCGTCGATCACGATGGCAAGTTCACCAACGTTGTCGATCCCAACAGCAAGGGCCAGGACGGCGGCCTGACCTTTGACCAGCTTCTGGGCGTGAACGATCAAAACAAGGCGGTCGGCTTCTGGACCGACGCAATGGCAACAACCACGGCTTCACCTATGACGTGAAGTCGGGCAGCTTCAGCGAGGTCAACATCGCCGGCTTTGCCAGCACGACCACGACCGCGATCAACAACGAAGGCCATATTGCCGGTTTCGTTGTGGGCTCCAATGGGAATGACGTCAGCTTCATCAAGGAAGGCAACAAGCTCGAGTGGCTGACCGGGCCGAAGGGTGCCGTGTCTGTTATGGCTCTCGGCATCAACAACGAAGATCAGGTTGTCGGATCATACACTGACAAATGCAACCTGACCCACGGCTTCCTGTTCGACGAGCAGTCCCAGACCTACAAGACCATCGACGATCCGAACCAGAAAAATATCGTTGGAGGCGGAACGACGCTCAACGGCATCAATGACAAGGGCCAGGTTGTCGGCTTTTTTGTGGATCAGGCTGGCCACACCGAAGGCCTCCAGGTCAGCGTCAGCGTCCACCACAGCTGATGCCCACTCGGGCGTGGCGTTCGCTGTTCAAGCGGACGCCACTACCAGGGTAGCACATGGCCGCGAACGGGTCACAGTGGACGATGACCCCTCGACGAGGCCAGCCCGACGCCCCATCTTCGGGCTCTAAGGAGCCCCTATGTCGCAGACCCTGGTCCGTCCGCCGCCCGCCTTGTTCATGCCGCAGAAGCAGCCCGCCAAGCCGATGACACGGCGGCTGAAGGTTGTCTCTGAGTACGAACCCGCCGGGGACCAGCCAACCGCGATCGCCGAACTCGTCCGTGGCGTCGAGACCACCGAACGGGATCAGGTCCTGCTCGGTGTCACCGGGTCCGGGAAAACCTTCACCATGGCGAAGGTGATCGAGGCAGTGCAGAAGCCGGCGCTGATCCTGGCACCGAACAAGACGCTGGCGGCGCAGCTCTATGGTGAGATGAAAAGCTTCTTCCCGGACAATGCGGTCGAGTATTTCGTGAGTTACTACGACTACTATCAGCCCGAGGCCTATGTCCCGCGCACCGACACCTATATCGAGAAAGACGCCCAGATCAACGAACAGATCGACCGGATGCGGCACGCCGCAACGCAGTCGCTACTAGAACGCAACGACGTGATCGTGGTCGCCTCGGTGTCCTGCATCTACGGTATTGGGTCGGTCGAGACCTACGCCAAGATGGTCGCCAAGCTTGAGGTCGGCGGCAAGATCGACCGCGATATTCTGGCGAAGGCCCTGGTTGATCTGCAATACCGCCGTAATGACACCGCCTTCCAGCGTGGCTCGTTCCGGCTGCGTGGAGAGATCGTGGATGTCTTCCCCAGCCATCAGGAGGACCGTGCGTGGCGAGTCACCTTGTTCGGCGATGAGATCGAATCCGTACACGAATTCGATCCGCTGACCGGGGAGAAGACCGCTGACCTGAAGGAGATCACGGTCTACGCCAACAGCCACTATGTCACCCCTCGGCCCACGCTCACCCAGGCGATTCGCGACATCAAGATCGAACTGAAGGAACGCCTGGCCGAACTGAACGCCCAGGGGAAGCTTTTGGAGGTTCAGCGGCTGGAACAGCGCACGATGTTCGACATCGAAATGATGGAGACCACCGGGTCGTGCAAGGGGATCGAGAACTACTCGCGGTATCTGACCGGCCGCGAACCCGGTGACCCGCCGCCTACACTGTTCGAATACCTGCCGGAAAATGCCCTGCTGATCGTTGACGAAAGCCATGTCACGGTGCCGCAGATCGGTGGCATGTACAAAGGCGACTTCAACCGCAAGACGGTGCTGTCGGAGTTCGGTTTTCGCCTGCCCTCCTGTATCGACAACCGGCCGCTGAAGTTCGAGGAATGGGAACGGTTCCGCCCGATCACGGTGTTCGTTTCAGCAACGCCAGGTCCGTGGGAGATGGAGCGCACCGCCGGCGTGTTCGCCGAGCAGGTGATCCGTCCCACCGGCCTGATCGATCCCGTCACCGAGGTTCGCCCGGTGGAGCATCAGGTCGATGATTTGCTGCATGAGTGCAAGGACGTTGCCGCGCACGGTGGCCGCGTGCTGGTCACCACTTTGACTAAGCGCATGGCGGAGGACCTGACTGATTACCTCACCGAACATGGGGTGAAGGTGCGGTATCTGCACTCCGACATCGACACGCTGGAACGCATCGAGATTATTCGCGATCTCCGGCTGGGTGTATTCGACGTTCTAGTTGGTATCAATCTGTTGCGGGAGGGTCTCGATATTCCGGAATGCGCGCTGGTCGCGATTTTGGATGCGGACAAAGAGGGATTTCTTCGTTCGCAGACGTCGCTGATACAGACGATCGGCCGAGCGGCACGGAATATCGATGGTAAAGTGGTGCTGTATGCGGATGTGATGACGGGGTCGTTACGAACAGCGATCGAGGAAACCGAGCGGCGGCGGAACAAGCAGCGAAGCTGGAACGAGGCAAACGGCATTACGCCGATGTCCATCCGTAAGCAGATCGGCAAGGTGCTTGAGAGCGTGTTCGAGCAGGATTACGTCACCGTTGCCCCGATAAAGGATGCCGATACCACGGAGTTCGTCGGCAAGGATCTGAAAGCGGCGATTGCCGATCTCGAAAAGCGGATGCGGCTAGCGGCATCCAACCTGGAATTCGAGCAAGCCGCGCGGTTCCGCGATGAAATAAAGCGGTTGGAGGCGATGGAACTGGGCCTGCCGCCTCCACCGATGGCCAGCGCCCTGATGCGGCCGAAGCGAGCCGACCGGACCCCCGAACCGATGGGACCGGGTGGTGGCGGCTACGATCCCTCAAAGCGGCGTGGGCGAAGCGGGATGAAACGAAGGGGGCCGTAGCGAGGACGCGGTCACTCGTCCGCGACCGGCAGGTATATCGTAACTCGCGTGCCTGTCCCCGGTTGACTGTGCAAGTGCAGGTGGCCGCCGGACTGGCGGACGAAACCGTAGACCTGCGACAGGCCAAGCCCACTCCCCTTGCCGACCTCCTTTGTGGTGAAGAACGGCTCGAAGACCCGAGCCAGAACGTCAGCGGTCATGCCGGAGCCCTCGTCCTGAACCGCGACGCTCACAAAGCGGCCGGGGCTCGCATCCGGGTTCGCCACCAGGTCCTCCGCCACAAGCGTCGTCTCGCCGGTGGCGATCGATAGCTGACCGCCTTCCGGCATCGCATCGCGCGCGTTGATGACCACGTTGAGGATCGCGGCATGAAAATGCACCGGGTCAACCAAGCAGTCAGGCAGGCCCTGGGCAAGGGACATCCGCAGCCTGATCCGGTCGTCGATCGCCTGAAGCAGCAACGGCTTGAACTCTTGCACCAAAGAATTGAGATTCACCCGCTCGACACTCAATGATTGGCGCCGCGCGAAGGCGAGAAGGCTGCCGGTCAGGTGCGCACCTTGCTCCGCCGCCTGCTCCGCCGCCCGGATGTAGCCGAGGATCCGGGGGTTACTATCGGCCAATCGCCCGATCAGGGTCAGATTGCCGGTTATGACCTGCAGCAGATTGCTGAAGTCGTGGGCGATTCCACCGGTTAGGTGGCCGATTGCCTCAATCTTCTGTGCCTGATGCAAGGTTGCCTCGGCTTTCCGCCTTTCCGCCACTTCGGCGAGCAGTCGATCATTCGCGTCGCTCAACGCTCGGCCCTGCCGGCTAAGCGCGAACTGAAGCTGAATGCGCTCGCCGAAGGCGCGATGGGTTCGCAAGCTCGCCAGAGAAAGCGCTCCAGCAAAGACCATGATCATCAACCCCGATATCAGCAAGGGCTCCGACCCTTGGGCAACAAACCTTCCGGCCAACAACAAACTGGCTGGCAGGATGAAGGCCATCACCGTCGGCATATGGGCTGAGTTGACCGACATGGTGCCGGCGCACATTCCGCCGATGACGAGTGCCCAAAAGAGCTGATAGGTCGCGACGGGAGGAAACAGCACGGTCGCGCCAATGCCCCAAAGGATGCCCGTGGTCAGGGCGCCGAGAACACTGATCGCCGCCAACAGCCGGTATTGTCCGCTATCCAGTTTTCGTAGGAACCGCTGGCGGATCGCCCAACGCGTGCCGGAGACCGCGACGATCACAGCCACCCACATCCAAAGCATTGTGTGACTGACAACCGGATTGAGCACGACTGCCGTGAGAACCGAAATGATCACGGTTACCGGGAACACCAGAGGCGCCTGCTGAGACACCGATCGTATCCGTTCGGTCTCAACAAGAAGCTTGTCTGGGTCGGACGCCATCACTTCAATTGGTCGAGGCAAGTGTGCGGAGGGCGCTAATTCAGGACACAAGGTCACTGGCGATCGCGTGCGATCTTCCTTGCCGTTTCGTTTGGCGTGTTGATAAGGCAAACGCATCATCTGATGGCCCCCGCCCGGAGGTGCTGTTGCCGCAAGGAGAATTACGTGGAATCGCCCCCGGTTTATCTTATTTTTTGACGCTTATCCGAAGGTATAGGACTACGCTAATGTCTTGTCATTGAGAATAAGCCTGAATGCTCGAATAGACGCACTTCGCGCGATCGTCGTTGTGCGCGATCTCAGGAAAAGCGCGGCACATGCGAACAGGCTCTATGGTCTAAGTCGAGCGGCGGCTACGCAGCGCGGCCGCGAGGGTGCCGTCGTCCAGCACATCCAGCGCGCCGCCGATTGGGACACCCTGACCAACGCGCGTTATCGCGACGCCGGCCGGCCGAAGTTGATCGGTCAGCCAGTGCGCCGTGGTGGCGCCGTCGACCGTGGCGCCCAGGGCCAGGATCACCTCCGCCACATCGCCCTCGGTGATTCGGCTGAGCAGGCCGGCCACATTTAGATCCTCCGGCCCAATCCCGGATATGGCTGACAACGCACCGCCAAGGACGTGATAAAGGCCATGATGGACTCGCGCCCGTTCCAGCGCCCAAAGATCGCCTACGCCCTCGACGACGCAGATGATGGAGCGGTCCCGGTGCTCATCCGAGCAGATCGTGCAGGGGTCCTGGCTGTCGAGGTTGCCGCAATCGGCACATGGCCGGACGGCTCCGGCGGCCTGCGTCAGCGCGGCGGCGAGCGGCAGCATCCGGGCCTCCGGCTGCTGCAGCATCTTCAAGGCAGCGCGCCTGGCGCTGCGCGGACCCATCCCCGGCAGCTTGGCGAGCAGGCCGATCAGATGATCGATTTCCGGGCCGCCCATGGTCAGTCGTCAGTTTTCAATCGTCAGTTGTCGGCAGATCATGGCCGGTGGTCGGTTCAGCAGCAGCGAGCCCGTCGAGACAGGATCCACTGACCGCTGAACACTAGAAAGGCAGCTTCATCCCAGGCGGAAGCTCGATGCCGCCGGTGACCTTTTGCATTTCCTGGGCCATCGTGGCCTCAACCTTTGTGCGAGCATCGCGCGTCGCGGCGAGGATCAGGTCCTCCAGCATTTGCGTGTCGGCGGGATCCACGATCTTGGGGTCAATCTCGATCTTCCGCATGTCGCTTTTGCCGTTCATGGTCACCTTGACGAGGCCGGCGCCGGCCTCGCCGGTGATCTCCATGCCCTCGAGCTTCGTCTGCATCTCCTGCATCTTGGATTGCATCTGCTGTGCCTGCTTCATCATGCCGGCCAAATTCTTCATGGGTCGATCTCCATCGGCTCTTCGTCAAAATAGGCTGCCTCGGGCGGGGCGAAGCCGGGTATATCGGGGATCGCGGCCGGCAATCCATAAGCGTCCGCCGTCTTGTCATGCACCGTGTCGATCCGTGCGCCTGGAAATGCCAGCAGGATCGTGCGCACCAAAGGATGATCCGCGGCGGCGGTCTTCCGCGCGGTGTCCGCGGCATTGCCTTGCACGGCGATCGTGGGCTCGCCGGGCGCGGCTGACAGCGCGATGGTCCAGCGAGTCCCGGTCGTTTCGGACAGCAGGGACGCAAGGCGGGAGGCAAGGTCACGCGGCGCTTCCGGCTGGGGCCGCAATTCGATCACCGGAGGTGCGAACCGCACAAGATGAACGGAGTGCAGAAGATGCGCGTGCAACATCGCCTCCTTCCGCTCGCCCACAAATGCGACGACGTCGCGGAAGGAGCTTAGCCGAGGACCCGCTAGCGGCGCAGGTTCCGGCGAAACAAGAGGCGAGCCGTTAGCGACAGCACGCACCGCGGCGCTCCCGCCACTCGATGGGGACGGCGCCGGGGCACTGGACACGGACGGTGCCGAACCGTCGACCGGCGCCGCGGACGCCAGACGGCGGATCAGGTCGGCAGGCGTCGGCATGTCAGCGATGTGGCAGAGGCGGATCAGGACCATCTCGGCGGCGGCGCGGCGATCGGGGGCGGTTTCCACCTCACCAACCCCTTTCAGCAGCATCTGCCAGGCTCGGGACAAGGTGGGCACGGTCAGCCGGTCGGCCAGTTCCGCGCCTCGGGTGCGTTCGGCTTCCGGCAATTCCTGGCTTTGCCGCAGGCCGGGAATGGATTTCAGCCGAGTTATCGTGTGCAGCAGGTCGAGCAGGTCTTGCAGCAGAGTCCCCAGGTCCGCGCCACGCTCATACGCGCGGTCGGTTATCGCCAGAGCGGCGGCGGCCTTGCCGCCCATCACGGCGTCCATCAGGTCGAATACGGCTTGACGATCCGCCAGGCCGAGCATGTCGACTACCTGCGCTGAGGTGATGCTCGCAGCTTGCCCAGCGACGCTATCGGCCTGCGCGATCGCCTGGTCCAGCATCGACAGCGCGTCGCGGACAGAGCCGTCGGCGGAGTGGGCAATCTGCTCCAGCGCGGCGGGCTCGATCGTGACGCTTTCCTTGGCCGCGATGCCGGCGAGAAGTCCGGATAGTTCGGCGACGCGAACACGGCGGAGGTCGAAGCGCTGACAGCGGGAAAGCACGGTGATCGGGACTTTGCGGATCTCCGTCGTGGCGAAGACGAATTTGACGTGCGGCGGCGGTTCTTCGAGGGTTTTGAGCAGCGCGTTGAAGGCGTTGCGGCTGAGCATATGGACCTCGTCGATGACGAAGACCTTGGTGCGAGCTTGCATAGGCCGAAAGCGGGTGGCCTCGATGACCTCGCGCATGTCATCCACACCGGTGCGGCTAGCAGCATCCATCTCGATCACATCGGGGTGGCGGTCGGCGAGGATCCCGACGCAGTTGGAGCACGCTCCGCACGGGTCAGCGGTCGGGCCGCCGGTGCCATCCACGCCTATGCAGTTGAGGGCACGGGCAATAATGCGAGCGGTGGTGGTTTTGCCGACGCCGCGAACCCCGGTGAGCATGAAGGCATGGGCGACGCGGCCGAGGGCAAAGGCGTTGCGCAGGGTGCGCACCATCGTCTCCTGCCCGATCAGGTCTTCGAATGTCACCGGCCGGTATTTTCGCGCCAGCACGCGATACGGCGCCGCATTTACCGGCTCGGGGAGTGCCACTGGAAGATCGTTTCCGAACAGGCCTGGCCCTGCGGGCGGGGGCGGTGCTTCGTCTCGTTCGATGGGATCGTCCTGGAACAAGCCGGACATACGGGGCAGGTCACCTAATCATCTGAGCGAGACGGCCGCCCATACATTGGCGCAAGAGCTGGCGGCAATCGGGAAATGTGGGAGACCGACAAACGACCCGAGCGGTGACCCGTTGCGGCTGCTTCCTTCCGGACCTGACCGGGTTGGCGAGGCGCCCGTCCACCACCGATCTCCCGGATCGTTCGTAACACGCTTCAAGGAGGGCGGGCAAGCACGTGACGGCGAGCCTCAGGCAAATCGCACTTCATGAATTCCGCCCCTAAAAGGCTTCAGTTCCGCGTTGGCCCTTTTGAAGATGAGTGGGGGTTTGCCCAAAGGCAGCGGCTGCTCCCCAAGCATATCGCGCAAGACAACGTCCCGTGCTTCATCCAGATCCAGTCCATTCCCCTCAATCAGCGGCGCCGCGTCTAACAGGATCGCATCAACGTCCTGCATGAGCTTCAACCGCTTGAACAGGTCGGGGCGCTGCAACCCCATGCTCTCCCCCACCAGTTCCAGAAAATTCACCACCTCGAATGGCCAGTCGCGTTCATGGCTGCACAGCTCCCGATGGCAGGCATGATAAATACCCGCCAGCGTCGTCACCCCGGCGTCGGCCGCCGCTTCCAACTGCTTCCGATGAACGTCCTGCTTAAACGCCGGCAGCGGCGTGAGTTTGTTGCACATGTAACCGACCCGAGGCTGCTCCAGATCAACAAACTCCACCCCCGGAACTGCGCGCAGGATCGCCTCCGCCGCCTCCGGAACCCCCGGATTGCCGGGATGCTCGTGCAACCCCACTCGCTTTTCGACCCGGTGTCGCAACAGAGGGCGCAACGTATCCAGACGCTCCGCCAGAAATCGAACGAACGGGGCCATGTCCAGCGTCGAGTCCGGGCGGGTCGGCGCCACGATTTCGCTCGAGTTGCACCTGGCACGTCGGACACCACGACAGCGCTCGCGGGGCAGCGGCGGCAAGGCGGTCGACCGTGCGGTAGGCGACGCGGCCGGACGTCGACAGGTCCCCGGCGCCGAATTGCAGCACGCCGCAGCAGGCCGAAGGCCCACCCATCACGCGGTAGCGGATGCCCATCGCGTCCATGATATCCAGCGCGAGAAGCGCGATATGCGGCGTCTTCAACACGTTGCAGCCGGTGTAGAAGACCACCTCCGGGGCCGGTTCCTCGTCCCCCTTCCGAAAGCGAGCCAGCGTGTCAGGCGGAAGCTGCAGCCTGGACAGGACCCGAACCCCCTTCGTCATCGCGCCGAAGCGGCTAAAGCCGGTTTGCCGCCGATCCGCCGGGGCCGCGGCTTCCAGAGTGGCGACCCGGGCCAAACTCAGCATCAGGCGGGGGTTAACGCCGTAGTTGCAGACCGGGATGCAGTGGCCGCTGCCGGAGCACACTTCGGCCCAGCGCGCCGCCTCCGCGTGGCTATCACCACGCAGTAGGGCCAGGATGCCGGCCGTCAGGCGTTCGGGCTCGGATGTATCGATGCCTGCCGGGCCGGGCATCGGGCAAATCTCCGCGCAGGCGCCGCAGGCAGTGCAGCGATCGAGAATATCCGCCACCCGCAGATGGAGGGCTTGGTCAAAGCTTGGAGCGTCCACGGTCTGCTACTCCTGATCGCCTCGAACTGTGGCGCGAAAACCCGATGCGTGAAACCCGCAAAGCCCGCCGCCGTAGGCCACAGGACGATACCCGCGCTGAACCAGGGCATCGCTGCATTGCAACCATCTCTCTTGCCAAGGCCGCGGAACTCACTTAAATGGCCTGTTCCCCTTCATTCTATCCCCGGAGAATGAGCGCATGGCGCGCGTCACCGTCGAAGATTGCGTCCAAAAGGTCCCCAACCGCTTCGAACTCGTGTTGCTGGCCGCTCAGCGTGCCCGCAACATCAGCCGCGGCGAGGAACTTACCATCGACCGTGACAACGACAAGAACCCGGTCGTGGCACTGCGAGAAATCGCGGAGGAGACCATCGAACTTCCCCGCATCGAGCAGGACCTGATCAAGTCGCTGTCCCGTTCGCCGGAGCCGGAACCCGCGGACGAGGAAGTGCTCGACCTCATCCCGACCGACCAGAACATCTTCGGTCTGCAAGATGTCTCGGCCGACGAAGAAACTGCGGGCCTTCCCGGCGAAGGCGCCGACGAACTCTCCCCTGAAGACCTTGAAGCCGCCATCGAGGCCGAACTCGGCGGCCGAGCCGCCCGGTAGCCGCCGTGAACAGCGGGGGCTTCGGCGGTGACATGAACCAGTCCGCGCCGTCCCCCGCTCGCGCCGCGGTCAGGCTGGTTCCGCCCGGATCACTCAGCGAACTGCCGACACCGCCCGGTCCGGATGTCATTCGGCCGTGCAATCTGACGCAAAAAATCCATGACTACGATCCAAGAGCCGACACCAGTCTGATTGACGCGGCCTATGATCTGGCGGAGAAAGCCCACAGCACTCAGCGCCGGGAAAACGGCGACCCCTATTTCAGCCACCCCGTGGCGGTTGCCGGCATCCTTGCAGACTACCACCTGGATGTAGCGACGATCGCCACCGCGCTGCTGCACGACGTCGTCGAGGACACGCCCACCAAACTCCCGGAAATTGAAGCCCGCTTCGGCAAGGAAATTGCCGGCCTGGTCGATGGCGTGACCAAGCTCACCCGCCTCGAACTGCAATCGGACCGCACCAAACAGGCGGAGAACTTTCGCAAACTCGTCCTGGCCATGAGCCGGGACATCCGCGTGCTACTGGTGAAACTCGCGGATCGCCTGCACAACATGCGGACCCTGCATTTCGTCCGCGATCCGGAGCGGCGCAGGCGCATCTCCCGCGAGACGATGGAGATCTATGCCCCGCTCGCCGAGCGCATTGGCATGGATGCGATCAAGACCGAACTTCAGACGCTGGCGTTCACCCAGCTCGAGCCGGAAGCCTACGCCACCATCCTGGCGCGCCTGAACTTCCTTCGCGGCCAGGGTGCCGATGTCATCGACGACGTCCGGCGCGAACTGATCCAGGTTGTCCGCGATGCCGGCGTGGAACCGATCGAGATCATGGGCCGCGAAAAATCCCCATTCTCGATCTGGGAGAAAATGCACCGCCGCAACGTCGCCTTCGAACAGCTATCCGACATCATGGCGTTCCGCATCGTGGTGCAAACCAAGGCCGACTGCTACGCGGCCTTGGGCGCCGTGCATTCGGCCTTCCCGGTGATCGCCGGCCGCTTCAAGGACTACATCTCCACAGCCAAATCCAACGGCTACCAGTCACTGCACACCGGCGTCACGCTCCGCCAGCCGCGCAACCAGAAGATCGAGGTGCAGATCCGCACCGCCGAGATGAACGATGTGGCGGAAAACGGCGTCGCCTCGCACTGGGTCTATAAGGCGCCGGACAAGAAGGTCGACGGCACCGACGTGCAACGCTTCCGCTGGGTGCAGGATCTGCTGGAGATCCTGGACAACTCCGCGGCGCCGGACGAGTTCCTGGAGAACACCAAGCTCGAACTCTACGCCGACCAGGTCTTCTGCTTCACGCCGAAGGGACAACTGATCCAGTTGCCGCGCGGCGCCACACCGGTCGATTTCGCTTACGCGGTGCACAGCCAGGTCGGCGATACCTGCGTCGGAGCC
The DNA here is from genome assembly GCA_963778125.1 of uncultured Alphaproteobacteria bacterium. Taxonomy (GTDB): domain Bacteria; phylum Pseudomonadota; class Alphaproteobacteria; order Acetobacterales; family Acetobacteraceae; genus Rhodopila. The sequence continues at coordinate 47,725 of CAVZTH010000045.1, forward strand.
AAGATCAACGGCCGCCTGATGCCGCTGCGCCACCATCTGGAAAATGGCGACCAGGTCGAGATCATGACCGCCCGCGGCGGCACCCCGTCGCCGCAATGGGACCGCTTCGTCGTCACCGGCAAGGCCCGCGCGCGCATCCGCCGCTTCATCCATCAGGAGCAGCGCCAGCAAAGCCGCGACGCCGGCAAGGTCGAACTCACCAAAGCCTTCCGCCAGGCCGGCGTCGATGGGTCGGAGAAAGCGCTCGAGCCGGCACTGAAGGGGCTCAAGGTCGCCTCCACCGACGACCTCTATATCGCCGTCGGAAATGGCAACCTGCTTGCGCGAGACGTGGTCCATGCCGCGTATCCGGAGTTGCGTCAGGCCGCGCGGGCGCCCCGCATCTTCCAGCCGATGCTGCCCCGAGGGAAAGCCCCGGCTCGGCATGATATCGACATGCCGGTCACCGGATTGGTGCCAGGCATGGCCTTCACCTTTGCGGGCTGCTGCCATCCCGTTCCGGGCGATGAGATCGTCGGGATCGTGACCACGGGTAAGGGCGTCACCATCCACGGGCGAAGCTGCCAGACCCTGACTGCATTCGCCGCGACGCCCGAGCGCTTCATCGACGTAGACTGGAACTATGAAGCGGTCGCGAAGCGGGAAGCCTCGAAGACCGCCGGACACACCGCCCGGATCAGCGTGATCGCGGCCAACGAGCAGACCGCGATCGCGGAAATCTCCAACGCCATCGCCAAGCAGGATGGCGCCATCGTCAACCTCAAGATCGTCAACCGCCAACAGGATTTCATGGAGGTCCTGGTGGACGCCGATGTACGCGACATCGGTCATTTGTCGAAGGTGATCGTCGGACTGCGCGGCCTGAAGTCGATCAAAGGTGTAGAACGGGCAACCGGCGCATGATGTCCGCTCTGTCGTTTTGTGCAGGACGCTCGCGTCCAAGACCCCTCCCGGCAAACCCGTGATCCTCGGCATCGGCTCCGACATCTGTGACATCCGACGCATCGAAAAAGCCATCGAGCGGCACGGGGACCGCTTTCTGGACCGCGTGTTCACGGAAACCGAGCGCGCGCGGGCATTGCGGCGAACCGAGGCCATCCGGTCCGCCACCTTCGCCAAACGGTTCGCCGCCAAGGAAGCCGCCGCCAAGGCGCTCGGGACCGGATTTCGGGACGGGGTGTTCTTCTCTGACCTGAGCGTGGTGAACCTGCCAGGAGGCCAGCCGACCTTGCTGATGACCGGCGGATCGGCCAAACGCCTGCGCGCGATCACGCCAAAAGGCATGGCAGCTCAGGTCCACCTGACCATGACCGACGAATATCCCTACGCCTATGCCCACGTGATAATCTCCGCCATCCCAGACGATGATCGCGCGGGCCAAAAAGCCGGCCGCAAATGATCCATGCGGCCAGGCCAACGGCGGCGTCATGCGGCTTCCTTGACAGCGGAGGGGGCCATGGGCTTCATCCGCCCGCTTCTCGCGGCCTCAGGCGCCGCAACACAATCTGAAAGTCCGTTGCCCCCATGGCGACCACAAAGGCGAAACCCAGGCGCCAATCCAACGCCTGGGTCGAGAACATCAAGACCATCATCTACGCCGGGCTGATCGCCGTCGCCGTGCGGACCGTGGCGTTCGAGCCGTTCAACATCCCCTCCGGCAGCATGATCCCGACCTTGCTGGTCGGTGACTATCTGTTCGTCTCGAAATACAGTTACGGCTACTCCAGCTATTCCTTGCCCTTCGCCCCGTTGCTGTTCTCCGGCCGCATTTTCGGCTCACTGCCAAAGCGTGGCGATGTCGTCGTGTTCAAATATCCGCGCGACACCTCGGTCGACTACATCAAGCGGATCATCGGCCTGCCGGGCGACCGCATCCAGGTCCGCCAGGGCCAGCTCTACATCAACGGCGAGCTTTGCCCCCGCCAGCCGGAGGGCGACTACATCGCCGACGACAACGGCATCAAGATGATGCGCAAGATGTATCAGGAAACGCTGCCGAACGGCGTCAAGCATGACATTCTCAAGGAGCGTGACGACGGTTGGGTGAACAACACCCCCGAGTATCTCGTGCCCGCCGGCCACGTCTTCGCCATGGGCGACAACCGCGACAACAGCGCCGACAGCCGCTTCATGGATGGCGTCGGCTACGTGCCGGTGGAAAACCTCGTGGGACGCGCCCAGATCCTGTTCTTCTCGATCGACGCCGAATACCCCTGGTGGGAAGTCTGGGAATGGCCGTTCGAGATCCGCTGGAGCCGTCTGCTGCAACCCATCCATTGAACCCATCCGTTCGAATGAGTGAATCCTTCGAAGCAATCCTGGGCCACGTCTTCCACCACCCCAGCCTGCTGGCCGAAGCTCTGACCCATCGGTCCGCCACCCAGGGCAAAGGTCGGCCGCGGGTCTCGAACGAACGCCTGGAGTTCATCGGTGACCGGGTCCTGGGCTTGGTCATGGCCGAATGGCTCGCCGAACGCTTCCCACGCGAGCAGGAAGGTGACCTGGGACGGCGCCTGGCCTATCTGGTGTCGCAGCCCGTCCTCGCCGGTGTCGCGGAAACCGTCGGTCTGGCGGCCCGCCTTTCGGTCTCACCAGGTGAGGCGAAAGCTGGCGTCGCCAAGCGTGCCACCGTTCTCGCCGACGCGCTGGAAGCCGCCCTGGGTGCGCTCTACATGGACGGCGGCCTCGACGCGGCTCGGGATTTCGTGCGTCGTGCGTGGAACGATGCAATGATCATCCAGGCGGACCCGCCCAAGGATGCCAAGACCGCTCTGCAGGAATGGGCGCAAAAGCGCGGGCTCGATCTGCCCGCCTATGCGATCGACCGTCGGTCCGGGCCGCCGCACGCGCCGGAGTTCACCGTCAGCGTGACAGTAGGATCATCAGCCGCCAACGGCACGGCAGGCAGCCGCCGGGCGGCCGAACAACTGGCCGCGGAAGCCCTTCTCGTTCGGCTGTCTCAATGAGCCAACCACCGCCGGCGCGATGCGGCTTCATCGCGATCGTCGGGGCCCCGAACGCCGGCAAGTCCACCCTGATGAACCGGCTGACCGGTGCGAAACTCTCGATCGTATCGCCAAAGGCCCAGACCACGCGGTTTCGCGTCCTGGGCATCCTGATGCGCGCCGAGTCGCAGGTGCTCCTGGTCGATACCCCCGGCATCTTCCGGCCCAAGCGCAAACTGGACCGGGCAATGGTCGCGGCCGCTTGGTCCGGCGCCGCCGACGCCGATCTGGCCCTCCTCCTTGTCGATGCCAAATCCGGCCTCCGCGAAGACGTGCGCGACATCGCCGAGCGGCTCGGCGCCTCGGGCCGCCGCTGCTGGCTGGTACTGAACAAGACCGATCTGATCAGCCCGCCCGCGTTGTTGCCGCTGATCGCCTCCCTCGGCGCCCTGGCGAACTTCGAGGAAACCTTCATGGTCAGCGCCCAAACCGGCGACGGCATGCGCCGCCTGGCCGACGCTCTCGCGGTCGCCGTGCCGGAAGGGCCGTGGCTGTATCCCGAAGACGACCTGACCGACCTGCCCGACCGCCTGCTGGCCGCCGAGACAGTCCGCGAACAGATCTTCATGCAGACGCATGAGGAGGTGCCTTACGGCGCGACCGTCGAGACCGAATCCTTCAAGGAACGCAAGGACGGCTCCGTCCGGATCGAAATAACGATCTACGTCGGCCGCCCCGGCCACAAGGCGATTCTGATCGGCGACAAAGGCAGCAAGATCAAAGCGATCGGGGCCCGCGCCCGGCAGGACCTCAGCAGCCTGCTGGAGCGCCCGGTCCACCTGTTCCTCAACGTCAAGGAACGCAAGGGCTGGGATGAGGAGGGCGCCCGCCTTCGCGCCATCGGCCTGGAAGACCCAGGCAGGGCATAATCCACCGGAGCCGCGCCCGCTCAGAGCAGTCAGAAGCCGTGAATCACGCGATTAAACACAAGCTTAGACCATGATCAAACGCCGGAGTGTGGATCAACCCCAAACGATCATGGTCTAAGCGCCGCTACTTCTTGTTCGAGCTCCCCGCCGCGGCCCTGCGAACCGTGGCGTTGCTGGACGCCATCGGCGTGCAGATTTCGACCGTGGTCGGAACCAGGTCTTTGCCGGCGGCGAAGTCGGCCAGTTCCGTTGACGATTGAAGCGCCAATACCTCATTGAAGATCATACCGTTGCGCGGGCAGAAATCCCCGCCGAGCGCGCTGCCCTGCCGGGAAATCGCGTTCGCGAGGTCAGTCACGAACCGGTCGTGCTCGGTCTGTCCCGCCCGGCCATAGCGGTGCTGGAAGTAGGCGTTGATCGCCCGTTCGTTGCCCTGCAGGGCAGCCTGGAACCGCCGGATGAACGCGTTGTAGCGGTCGTCCTCATGGCAGCCGGTGGCCAGCACCATCAGTTCACTGCGCAACGCCTGAACCTCGAACGCCGATTGGTCCGAAAGGGACGAGCACTGGCGCTGAGCCAGCACAGGCTGGGCAGACAACATGGTCAACGTGACAACAAAACTCACGACTCGGCGCATAGGTTGGTCCTCTTTCCCGCTCCCGGCGGCTGAATAGCGTGACCCGCCTCGCGCCGCCATTTCTTTTTATTTACTATTCGCGACCGGCGCGCCGGCTATAATCAAGGATTGTTGAGCACGCGAAGGGATGACTGGACGCCCTGGAACCTGATCGCGCTATGCGGAACGTCCCCAGCGCGTGAATTGTACTCAAACGAAGAGATCGACCATTTTCAACCTGCGCAGTCAGGCTGAAGATCGTCCAATGAGCCGAATATGCCGGCCCGGCAGTCCAGGAGGACGTCACTGTCCGATCACCCACCACTCCCTTCGAAGCTCCGAGGGCGCTGGGTCCAGCTTTGGCTGGGCGTGGTCTGTATGGCCCTTATCGCCAACCTGCAGTACGGCTGGACCCTGTTCGTCAATCCCATGCACATGGCGCGCGGCTGGAGTCAGGCGGAGATCCAATGGGCATTCTCGATCTTCATCGCCACGGAAACCTGGCTCACCCCGCCGGCCGGCGCGATCGTCGACCGCCTGGGCCCGCGCATCGGACCCGGTCTGATGATCGCAGCCGGAGGTGGCCTGGTCGGCACCGGCTGGGCGGTGAACGCCTGCGCCAACTCGCTGGCGCTTCTCTATGCGGGAGCCGCCTTTTCGGGTATCGGAGCCGGCGCGATCTACGCCACCTGCGTCGGCAACGCGGTTAGATGGTTTCCCGACCGGCGAGGCCTCGCCGTCGGGCTGACCGCCGCGGGCTTCGGGGCCGGCGCGGCCGTGACGGTCGTTCCCATTCGCCTGACCATCATTGCAGCCGGCTACCGACAGGCGTTCCTATGGTTCGGCATCGGCCAGGCTTTGGTCCTGGTCCTCATCTCCCGCGTCCTGCGAGGACCGGAGCCGACGATCACGCCCACCCTCAACGCAAACATCAGCCTGCCCCAACATGAAAGCAGTTCGACCAGCATCGAGATGCTGCGCTCGCCGATCTTCTGGCTGCTGTACGCGATGTTCGTCTGCGTTTCGGCCAGCGGCTTGACCGCAACCGCGCAACTCGGACCGATCGCCGATGATTACCGCCTGTCCGGCACCATCGTCATGGGCGCGAACACGCTCAGCGTGGCACTCGTGGTGGATAACGTCCTGAACGGCTTGGCCCGGCCATTCTTCGGCGGACTGTCAGACCGGATTGGACGTGAAAGGACCATGGCACTGGCATTTACCGTGGGGGCCGCCAGCTACTGGTTGCTGGCGGTGGCCGGACACACCCCTTGGGGCTTTGTGACGTGTGCTGGTCTCATCTTTTTCACGTGGGGAGAGATTTTCTCCCTGTTCCCCTCCACTTGCACAGATACGTTTGGACCGAAATATGCAACTGCCAACGCGAGCCTCCTCTATACCGCGAAGGGCACTTCGGTTTTCCTCGTGCCGGTGGCGAGTGTGATGAAGTCTGCGACTGGAAGCTGGGAGGCCATATTCCTGGTCGCGGCGGCCACCAACGTAATTGTTGTCTTTTTGGCATTGTTCGTTTTACGACCGATGAGGGCCGAACGGTCCCGGCGGGCGCGGCTCACCGCGCTCTCCCAGAGCTAGAAAGCATGATCGCCCCCGGCTTTTCAGTCTGACTCGCTGCAAGCCGCAACCGCAGACAGTCGGCTGACGGGCGCGTCTATGTGTGCTACGCGCCGTCCCCATGACCTCAGGGGAGCGCTTCGCGCTTGGCAGTCTGTGCGCAGGCTGCCTGGTGCTTGGTCTGAAAGGCGCTGCCTGGTGGCTAACTGGCAGCGCCGCATTTTATTCGGACGCGCTGGAGAGCATCGTCAACGTCGCGGCCAGTGTAATAGCCTGGGGCGCATTGCGATTTGCCGCCCGCCCGGCCGACTCCAATCACCCCTATGGCCATGACAAGGCTGAGTTTTTCGCCGCCGTCATCGAGGGCGTCCTGATCATCGTCGCCGCGTTGCTGATCTTCGGAGAGGCGTGGCAAAACTGGTGGCACCCCCACGTGTTGGAAGCGCCCTCGCAGGGTATCGCTTTGAACGCGTTGGCAACCATCATAAACGGCATTTGGTCGACCGTGCTGCTGGCGGCCGGCCACCGCTTGCGATCGCCTGCGCTGCAGGCCGACGGCCGTCATCTGATGGCTGACGTGGTGACGTCGGCGGGGATTACCGCCGGCGTGTTCCTGGCGGTGCTTACCGGCCAGTATGTGCTGGATCCGCTGCTAGCCGCTGCGACGGGGGTCTACGTTCTATGGTCGGGCATGCGAATGATCTCCACGTCGGTCGGCGGTCTGATGGACGAGGCTCCGGAGCCGGGGATCGTGAACCGGATTAAGGAATTGGTCGCCGACAGTGCCGCCGGCGCGATCGAAGCGCACGATCTGCGCACCCGTCATGCCGGACGGCTGACTTTCTTGGATTTCCATCTGGTCGTTCCGGGCAGCATGACAGTCGCCGCGGCGCACGCCATCTGCGACCGGATCGAGGACAAATTAAAATCGGAGATGGGCCACCTGATGATTACGATCCACGTAGAACCGGAGGAGAAAGCCAAGCTGGGCGCTCCGATTCGAGAATCCGTAAAAGATGTGTGATAATCTTGATCCGTTAAGGCTTCGGCATTCTTGACTCGCGGGGGGCCGATGCGTAGAACCCCCCTCTTCCGCCACTCGGCCCTGGTAACTCAGCCAGAAAGTCGTTTGGTCCCTTAACGTTGTGATCGAAGAACGCATGGCCAATACCGCATCCGCGCGCAAGCGCATCCGTCAGACCGTGACCCGTACCGCGCGGAACCAGGCCCGGAAGTCGCGCATGCGCACGTTTATTAAAAAGGTCGAGACCGCGATAGCCAGCGGTGACAAGTCAACCGCGGCTGAGGCGCTTCGGGCGGCCCAGCCGGAAATGCAACGCGCGTCGGGCAAGGGCGTAATCCACGCTAACACTGTTGGCCGCAAGCTGTCGCGCTTGTCCGCCCGCATCAAGGCGCTGCCGAGCGCCTGATTTTGACCGCCGGTCTTTTGACCGGCGGTTGACCCGCGTCCCTCGTGCGGGCATCATCTCGGCCATACGGACTCAATGCTTTTATACTGGTGTGCGACCCTCCAATGGAGCGGTCGGCACGCAGTAATGCCGCTCCGTCTATTCTGGTAATGTTATTTCGTTCATTTGGATTCGTCTTGCAGACCGCAGTTTTCGATTGCCTCTAGCCTAAACTCTGACATACTTGTGCCTGCCACCGGAAAACAGCGCTATTCGAATTCGAACCCTTTCGAGGGAAAGAATAACGTCATTCTGTTGGGTAGAAACAGGGGAAGGTCCGGACGATTTCAGTTCGCCGGTAACACATCGATTTAAGCTGCGTAACTCGACGCAGGGGGACAATGGATGATCACGGCTGAGCCTGAAATCGCAGGAACGCTGCAAATCTCGTCCCAGTGGACAAAAATAAAGGGGCGACTGCAGGCAGAGGTCGGCGACGTCGAATACCGCACCTGGCTCCGCCAGATGACCCTTGCGGGCCTGGACGGAGATGAAATCACCGTCAACCTGCCAACGCGTTTCCTGCGCGACTGGGTGTCAACGCGATATGGCGATCGACTGCGTGTGTTGTGGCAGTCCGAGAACCCGGAAGTACGCCGGGTCGATATCCGCGTCGGCGCCGCGCTCTCATCGCCGGCCACGCCCTCGGAAAGCCCGCTAGGGCCTCACGAACCGCGACGCGAAGTGGCCCAGCCTCTACGGGTCGAGCCGCCGCGTGTTGCCGCGGCGGTCGCCACTGCGGGGTGGCAGGACGAACGCCCCGAATCACGGTCTGATCTGACCGCGCCGCTCGATCCACGCTTTACGTTCGAGGGTTTTGTCGTTGGCAAACCCAACGAATTTGCCTACGCATGCGCTCGACGAGTGGCTGAACGTCCGTCCAGCCCGGGCTTCAATCCGCTGTTCCTTTACGGCGGCGTGGGATTGGGCAAAACCCACCTGATGCACGCCATCGCGTGGGAACTGACGGATCGCACCAGCGCCCCGGTCTCGGTCGCCTACATGTCCGCCGAGAAGTTCATGTATCGCTTCATCGCGGCGATCCGCAGCCAATCGACCATGGAGTTCAAGGAAAATCTTCGCAGCGTCGATGTATTGATGATCGACGATCTGCAATTCCTGATCGGCAAAGACAATACGCAAGAAGAGTTTTTCCACACCTTTAACTATTTGGTCGAACAAGGGAAACAAATCGTCGTTTCAGCCGACAAGTCGCCGTCCGACCTGAACGGGCTGGAACACCGCCTTCGTACCCGTCTGGGTTGCGGCATGGTCGCCGACCTCCACTCCACGACGTATGAGCTCCGCATCTCTATCCTGGAGGCCAAAGCCGCCCGAGCAGGCGTGGAGGTCCCAGGGAAGGTCCAAGAGTTCCTGGCGCACAAAATTACATCGAACGTGCGCGAGCTTGAGGGAGCGCTGAACCGTCTCGTCGCACATGCCAACTTGTTCGGCCGCCCGGTCACACTGGAGAGCACGCACGAAGTTCTCCACGATATTTTAAAGGCGCACGATCGTCGAGTTACCATCGAAGAAATTCAGAAGAAGGTCGCCGAACATTACAGCATCCGGCTGACGGATATGTCGTCGGCCAGACGCGCTCGCGCGGTCGCGCGGCCTCGGCAAGTGGCGATGTATTTGGCGAAACAACTCACCAGCCGTAGCCTGCCGGAGATCGGCCGGAAGTTCGGCAACCGCGACCACACCACCGTGATGCACGCCGTGTCTCGCGTTACCGAACTGATGGAACGCGATGGCAACTTCGCCGAAGACGTCGAACTGCTGCGCCGATTGTTAGAGGCATAAAGCCTGCAACCTCCGGGCGGGGGCTAACGAAACGCTAAAGTCACGACGGGTTCTGCCTTCCTACGCTGCCGCCTGCCCTACGCTGCCACCTGCATGTCAGCGTTCGTCGCGGCCTTAACCAGATCCGCGCCTTTTTCGGCGATCATGATGACCGCGGCATTCGTGTTGCCGGATGGGACGGTCGGCATGATCGAAGCGTCAATGACCCGCAGGCCGGCGATGCCGCGAACGCGGAGGCGGTCATCCACCACCGCCATTGGATCGTGACCCATCTTGCAGGTGCCGATCGCGTGGTAGGTAGTCTGGCCGGTTTCACGCGCGAACTGTAGCAATTCGGCATCAGACTGGATTTTGTCGCCAGGGTTCATCTCGTAGGCGCGATACCTGTCCATGATGCGGCTATTGATAAGGCTCCGGCCGATCTTCATGCCGTCCACCAGGACGCGCTGGTCGATCGGGTCAGCCAGGAAATTGGGGCGGATCGCCGGCGCGGCCTGAGGGTCGCTCGACCGGGCGTGGATTGAACCTTTCAACTCCGGACGGCACTGATAGGCCGTAAGCGTCATGCCGGGTTCGGTTTCAAGGTCGCGCTTCTGCGCATTGCCGTAGCTGGCGTGAGCGAAGTGAAACTGCACATCAGGCTCCTCCAGTTCCGGGCGCGTCTTAACGAAGCCAAAGACGATACCGGCGGTGAACGTCAGGATGCCACGCCGTTGAGTGTAATATTTCACGACCTCCCTGGCCAACGCGAGGCCACGGCTGCGCTCGTTCAGCGTCACCGGCAGGCTGACGCGCCAGTTCATGCGGGGCGCATAGTGGTCGCGGTAATTTTCGCCCACGCCGGGCAAATCGTGCTGCACCGGAATACCCAGCGAGGTGATCAGACCAGCATCGCCGATCCCGGACAGTTCCAGAATGTGAGGCGATTTCACCGCGCCCGCGGACAAGATGACCTCGCGGTTGGCACGGGCTTCCTTGGTCAGGCCGCCTTGCGTGTAAGCAACACCCACCGCGCGTTTGCCCTCCAGCAGCACTTTCGTGATGTACGCTTCGGTTTCGATCTTCAGGTTAGGCCGCTTGCGGATCGGATCCAGGTAGCCGCGGGCGCACGACCAGCGCTCGCCGTTCCGCTGCGTGACCTGGTAGTAGCCAAAGCCCTCCTGGCGGCCATTGTTGTAATCCTTGTTGCGCGGGTATCCCTGGTCCACCGCGGCATCGATGAACGCATCCGCCAACTCGGCGCGTTCGCGCATGTGCTCGACATTCAACGGCCCGCCGCGGCCGCGCAACTCGTCGCCACCCGGACCAAAGTGTTCCGCCTTGCGGAAATAGGGCAGCACCAAGTCATAGCCCCAGCCGCGGTTCCCAAACTGCGACCACGTGTTGTAGTCCAGCGGATTGCCCCGCACATACAGCATGCCATTGATCGAACTCGAGCCGCCCAAGGTGCGTCCGCGCGGGATGGGTATCCGGCGATCGTGAACATTGGGTTCCGGCTCGCTCTCAAAATTCCAGTTGTACTTTGGGTTGTTGAGCAGCTTGCTGAAGCCCGCCGGGATGTTGATCCACATCGAGCTGTCTTTCGGCCCAGCCTCCAGCAGCAGGACCGTGCATCGATTGTCTTCGCTGAGCCGGTTCGCCAGCACACAGCCCGCCGAACCGGCACCCACGATGATGTAGTCGAACTCGGCCATCGTCTCGTCCCTTGTTCGTCCCTCGCGATATTAGAGTATGTCCAGACCGGCCGGAAGTCACCGCCGAGCCTCTGCCATGCGCGCATCGCGCGTCCCCGTGCCACGCTGGACGCGCAACGCATTCCCCGACCGCCATCACGTTACGGATCCATAAATGATCGTTAAATCGGAGGGGTTCGGTAAATCCATCTTTACATTCGGCCTCCCAACGCTCATTAACAAATCGATATAGTATCAACATTGGCCTTTGGAGCAAACTTTGACCATACCGCTGCAGCACGCGAAGTCCGCTACGGATGCCGCGGGCGATCTTTTCCTATCCGGCAGCTACGTTGAACTAGGCATTTCGCCTTGGGGCAATTTTGGCACGACCCAGGGCCAAACACCGGTCGGATACGCTCAGGCGGGTAGCCAAGGCGTCGGCCTGACCTATAATCAGGCGGGTTTCGGGGTAAACGCGGACATCCCAACCATCGACTACTTCACACCCGGGACGCCCTACGAGTCATTCGCCGCGGGTTACACCATCGGTGGAACGAACTCGTTCGGAAGCAACTACAAGGACGGCAGCGTCCAGGGCATCACCACAACGTCCCTGACCAACGGGTCTTCCGGTTCGAAACTGTCGGCGGAATGGATTGGCGTCCTTAACAGCAAACTGCAAGTCACGATCGATTACTCCTTTAACCAAGCCGACTTGTATTTTACCACCAAGGTGACCCTGACCAACCTGTCCGGGACGGCCATGGGCGACGTTCGCTATGACCGGGAGGTTGATCCGGACAACACCGAATTCACCGACGGGTCCAGCGGCTTTTCGACGATCAACACGATCGTAGCGCAACAGCCGGGTAGCGGCGCCAGCGAGGTCACTGCGGTCAGCGCCTCCTCCGGCGCCTACCACACCGCGACGGGTTCGACTGCGACCCTGATGTACTACTCAACCGACCCGAAATCGCGAGTCGCCGATGGGTTAAGTTTTTCAGGCACCCTCAATCCATTTACCGCCGCCTTCACCACGGGGGCTGGCGCCGCCAGCAGCACCACTGGCTTGTCCGACAGCGCGATCAATATCAATTTTGATGGTGGCCCGCTCGCCGTGGGCGCTTCGACCAGCTTTGTCTATTATACTGGCCTTACCAGCGACACGTCCACGGTTCTGGCCGACATCGCGGCAGCGGCGGCACCCGTGGTGACCGATGTCATCGGGTCCGATGGGTATACCGTCACTGGCGAGGCGGACCCGAACGCCACCGTGACGATCACCGAGGGCAGCGTGACGGTGGGGACCGTGACAACAGATGCATTCGGCGCCTGGCAATTTGACTCGTCCATCCTCAGCGCGGGTCCTCATACGCTGGTCGCATCTGAAACCAATGGCGCGGGTGCTACGGGTTCTGCCGATCCGCTGACCGTGACATTGCCGGATTCAAGGTTTGTCCTGACTGACACGGTTGCCTCCACAATGGGCTCATTCTTCGGTTCCACCTATACCGGACCGGTGAGCTACCTGCTGGCCGCCTATGGGTACAGCGGACCAGACGGTGTTGTTCTGAGCGCCAAGGTTGCGAACGTCTTCATCCACTCAGGTGCGGGCGAGGATGCGCTAGAGGCCGTCGCCGGCAGCAACGTGCTGGATGGTGGCGGCGGATCTAACTGGCTCGTCGGCGCAAGCGGTTCGGACGGCGGCACTGACACGTTCTTCGTCGATGGAAGCGGCGGCGAGAATACCTGGGACACGGTATTGAATTTCCACGTCGGCGATGCGCTGACCCTGTGGGGCTTCAACGCCACCACCGGAACCACGCAATGGACGGATAACATGGGGACGACCGGCTATACGGGCGCAACGCTCAGCGCGAACTTCGGCAATGGTACAGGGGCAACCGCCCTTATCACGTTCGAGGGTCTATCACTCAGCAGCACACATTTCGCGATGAGTTCCGGTTCAACCGGGGGCGTCGATTACCTTTACGTGGCGCGTACGTCCTAGCTACAGCTCTGAACCTGAAGTTTGCCGCGCCAACGACGCGTGGCTTAGAACTGTTCCGCCACAGGGCCGCAGGTCGCACTCGCAGGTGCGCGGCGGCATGCCGCCATCGATGACGAAATGGGCGACGTGCACGCCCTTGGGGGACAATCCCCAAGCCATGCTTTTCGCCAAGCCGTGGAGCGCGAATTTGCACATCGCGAATGCGGAAGAATTGGGATAGCCTTCACGCTGGCCAAATCATCGGTTAGCAGGATCGCTGGCGATCCACGTGCCGCCCGCCTGTGCCACCAGAACCCCTTATAGGCGCCGGCGTGCTCGCGCCCCGGCGTTATAAACATAGCGCCCGGTGCCTCGAGGGAGAGGTCTCCCGGCTTTGCGAGCAGCGGTTCGTTGTGGCAAGGAGACGGCGCGATGGGGGATGCAGCACAATTCTCCTTTCTGTCCCTGTTGCGGCACGGGGTTGGAAAGGCCTGGAACAGGCAGTGGCGGGACGCGCAGCCCAGGCCGTCGTACGACGTGGTCATCGTTGGCGCCGGTGGGCACGGATTGGCCACCGCCTTCTATCTCGCCATGGAGCACGGCATTCGGAACGTCGCGGTGCTCGACAAGGGCTGGCTCGGGGGCGGCAATACCGGACGGAACACCACCATCATCCGGTCGAACTATTTACGGCCCGAAAGCGCGGCGCTCTACGAGCACTCGCTTCAGTTGTGGCAAGACTTGGCGCAGGCACTGAACTATAACGTCATGTATTCCGCGCGTGGCGTCTTGATGCTGGCGCACAACCATCACGACGTGCAGGTGTTCAAGCGGCACGTGCACGCCAACCGACTTGCAGGGTATCGATAATCAATGGCTGACGCCGGCGCAGGCGAAGGCCTTCTGTCCACCTTTGGATATCGATTCAGCCGTACGCTATCCGATTCTGGGCGCCGCGCTGCAACGCCGCGGCGGTGTCGCTCGCCACGACGCCGTAGCCTGGGGTTATGCTCGGGCCGCCTCCGCGATGGGCGTGGATATCATCCAGAATTGCGCCGTGACCGGCATCGTGCGCGATGCCGCCGGAGCAGCGATTGGGGTCGAAACAACCAGGGGACCGATCGCGGCGGGCCGCATCGGCGTAGTGGCGGCCGGCCATACGAGTGTGGTGATGGCGATGGCCGGCGTACGCATGCCGCTGGAATTGTTTCCACTGCAGGCGTTGGTCAGCGAACCGGTGAAGCCGGTGATGCCCTGCGTGGTGATGTCCAACACGGTCCATGCCTATGTGTCACAATCCGACAAGGGCGAGTTGGTCATCGGCGGCGGGACAGATGCCTATACTTCCTACAGCCAGGCCGGCGGCCTCCACATCACCTGCGAGACGCTTCAGGCAATATGCGAGCTGTTCCCCTCGTTTCGGCGACTAAGGATGCTGCGGAGTTGGGGCGGCATCGTCGATACCACCCCAGACCGGTCTCCCATCATTGGGCTGACGCCGGTGCCGGGGCTGTTCGTCAATTGCGGGTGGGGAACCGGCGGCTTCAAGGCGACGCCCGGGTCGGGGCATATCTTCGCCGCCACCATCGCTCGCGGGGAGCCGCATCCGATCGCCGCGCCCTTCGGTCTGGACCGGTTCGCGTCTGGCCGGTTGATCGACGAAGCCGCCGCCGCGGCGGTGGCGCACTGATGCTGCTTATCCCGTGTCCATGGTGCGGCAATCGGCCGGAGAACGAATTTCGTTACGGCGGCCAGGCAAATGTCCAGCGGCCGGCCGATCCGGCCTCGGTGGACGATGCAGCCTGGGTCGCCTACCTGTATCTGCGCGATAATCCGAAGGGACGCCATACGGAGCGGTGGCGTCACCTGCACGGCTGCGGGCGATTTTTTAATTGCGTGCGCGATACGGTAACCGATCGCATCGCCACGACCTACAAGCCGGGCGAGGCGCCCCCATGACCCGTCCGCCCTCGTCGCTCAAACCCACCGCGGCGCCCGCATGACGCAGCCGTTTCGCTCTGCGGAGGGTGGCCGAATCGATCGCGCGCGCACGCTTCGATTTCACCTTCGACGATCGTTCATATCAAGGCTTCGCCGGCGATTCACTTGCATCCGCATTGTTGGCGAACGACGTTTGTCTGGTCGGGCGATCGTTCAAGTATCATCGCCCGCGCGGTATCTTGTCCGCGGGGTCCGAGGAACCCAACGCGCTGGTCACGATAGATCGCGGAGCAGGGCGCATCACGCCGAACCTGCGAGCCACTCAGGTTGAACTCTACGACGGTCTCGTGGCGCACAGCCAGAATTGCTTTCCATCCCTCCGCTTTGATCTCGGCGCGATAGCTGGATTGGCGGCGCCGCTGCTGTCGGCCGGGTTTGTCTACAAGACATTCATGGGCCCAAGGTCGTTCTGGAAGCATTTGTATGAACCGGCGATCCGGCGGGCGGCGGGTTTGGGGCGTGCCCCCCTCGATCCGGACCCGGACCGCTATCTGCACCGTTATGCTCACTGCGAGATCCTGATTGTCGGCGGCGGCCCGGCAGGACTGGCGGCGGCGCTAACCGCCGCGGCGACCGGCGCGCGCGTGATCCTGTGCGATGAACAGGCGGAACTCGGCGGATCTCTGCTGGACGAGCCGAATGTGACGATCGATGGCTGTCCGGCGCCGGACTGGGTCGCAGAGACTATCCAGACTGTCGGCAGGTCGGTCACGTTGCTGCCGCGAACCACCGCGTTTGGCTGGTATCCCGGTGGCATGATCGGGCTGCTGGAGCGGGTCACCGATCATCTCGCCGCACCGGCTCGGGGGCTTCCCAGGGAACGGCTTTGGCATGTCCGGGCCGAGCGCGTCGTGCTGGCCACGGGCGCGATCGAGCGGCCGCTGGTGTTTCCAGGCAATGACCGGCCGGGCGTGATGCTGGCAGGAGCGGCAAGGACGTATCTACACCGGTATGGTGTCAAGGTCGGCAAGCGCGTGATGATCGCCACCACGGATGACACGGCCTATCGCACCGCCGTCGACCTGCATGCGGCTGGCGTGACGATTGCCGGGATTGTCGATCAGCGCGCCGCCCCAGACAGCGACCCCGTCGCGGCCGCCCGTGCGCTCGGTATCTCGATCCGGACCGGCATGACGATCGCCAGCACCGAGGGGCGCGGCCGTGTTCATTCCGCCAAGCTGACGAACGGCACCGATATCATTCCATGTGATACCATCTTGATGTCGGGCGGCTGGACGCCATCGGTACATCTCGCCAGCCAGTCGCGCCTGCCGCTTGTGTTCGATCCGCGATCCGGAACGTATCTGCCGTCGGAGGGTGCCGTCGGCGCGTGTGCCGGCGTTTTCGATCTGGCGTCCTGTTTGCGCGATGGCGCGGCAGCCGGCGGTCGCGAGGCTCGGTCGTTCGCGGTCGCGGGCATGCCGGTGATGGCACCCTCCGGACCGCCGGTCGCTGCGAGCGCGCATCGTTGGGCATTTGTCGATTTCCAGAACGATGTGACGACGAAGGATTTGGCCGTCGCAACGGCGGAAGGGTTCGTCGCGATCGAGCACGTGAAACGTTACACCACCACAGGCATGGCCACAGACCAGGGCAAGACGTCCAACCTGAATACTGTGGCCACTGTGGCGGCGCTAACCGCACAACCAATCCAGGCGATCGGCCTAACCACGTTCCGTCCACCCTACACGCCGGTGACTTTCGGTGCACTTGCCGGCGCCTTCCGCGCAGCGCTGTTCGCCCCGGTGCGCAGGTCACCGATAGCCGCCCCCGGCGCGGTGCTGGAGGATGTCGGAAACTGGAAGCGAGCGCGGTGTTTCCCCCTCGACGGCGAAACAATCGCCGCCGCCGTCATCCGCGAGTGCCTCGCTGTCCGAAACGATGTCGGCATGCTCGACGCCAGCACACTCGGAAAAATCGAGGTCGCGGGGCCGGATGCGGCGGTGTTCCTCAGCCGTCTCTACACCGGCGATTTCACCCGGTTGGCACCTGGGCGGTGCCGCTACGCCGTATTGCTTGGGGAAGATGGTTTCATCCGCGACGATGGCGTTGTCGCGCGCCTGGCCGCCGATCGTTTCCATGTCACCACCACGACGGCAGGCGCCGCCTTCGTGCTGCACCACATGGAGGACTACCTTCAAACCGAATTCGCCGACCTGCGTGTCTGGCTAACGTCGGTTACAGAGCAGTGGGCGGTGATCGCCGTGCAGGGGCCGCGGTCAGAGGCGGTGCTGGCGCCGTTCATCCGCAACATCGATCTGCGCGCGATGCCGCACATGAGCGTGCGGGACGGTCATTTCGGTGACATCTCGATCAGGCTGTTCCGCGTCAGTTTCACCGGGGAGATCGGTTTCGAAATCAACCTACCGTCCACCGAGGCGCAGCGAGTCTGGGATACGTTGCGGCAGCGTGATGTAACCCCATACGGCACCGATGCGATGCATGTGCTGCGCGCCGAAAAGGGCTTTATCATTGTCGGTCAGGAGACGGATGGGACCGTCACGCGCGCATGATGTTGGCCTTGGCTGGACGATCGGCGGTGGCGATTTCGTCGGCAGGCGTCTCTCTCGCTGCCCGACCTTAATCGGCCGGATCGCAAGCAGCTCGTCGGGTTGCTGCCGGTCGATCCGGCGGTGATTCTGGAGGAAGGAGCGCAGCTCATCCCGGCACAGCCGAACATGTCCGGCCGGACACACCGGCGGGTGCCGATGCTCCGGACGATACCGGCGCGGCGATCTTGGGCGGCGGTATCGGTCATGTCACCTCCTCATACCGTAGCGCTACCATGGGCCGTGGCTTCGCGCTGGCGCTCGTTTCGGGCGGCCGCTCGCGGATTGGTTCACAGCTTTTGGTGCCGATGCCGGGCGCCCCGATCCGAGTTACCGTCGCCGACCCGATTTTCCTGGATAAGTCTGCCGAACGGCTGAAATCCAGTCCGGTCCCGCCTGGACCGGCCGAACCATTGCTGTCGGCCGTCCCGCAGCCGCCGCCGATCGCTCGTCAGAGCGGTTCAGTGCAACTGACGGTTCTGGCGGCGACCACGCGCCTATCAGTCCGGGCGGGTTCCGCCGCCGGCACTGCCATCGGCTTGGCGCTCGGGGTGCTATTGCCGACGGTGCCGTGCCGCTCGGTGATCTCCCGAGACCGTGCGGCGTTGTGGCTGGGACCGGATGAATGGCTGATCCTGGCGCCGGAAACCGCCTCCGACCTGTCGGCGCAAGCGATAAGAGCGGCCGGCGATCTTCCGGTGAGCGTCGTTGATGTTTCACACCGGTCGCGGACCCTGGAGATCACCGGCACCAGAGCCGCCTGGTGTTTGAACGCATTCTGCGCGCTCGACCTGGATTTGCGCGCGTTCCCGGTTGGCATGTGTACACGAACGTTGCTGGGCAAGGCAGAGGTGATCCTGTGGCGGATCGCCCCGGAGGTTTTTCACCTCGATGTCGGCCGGTCCTTCGTGCCTTATGTCTGGGCGTGCCTGGAGGAGGCACGGCTGGAATTCACCAGAGCGTGATCGCCTGAGGTTGACCCAGTCGGAAGGCGTGAATCACGCGATCAAACATAAGCAGAGCGTGATCGCCTGAGGCTGATCCAGTCGGAAGGCGTGAATCACGCGATCAAACATAAGCAGAGCGTGATCGCCTGAGGCTGATCCAGTCGGAAGGCGTGAATCACGCGATCAAACATAAGCTTAGATCAGGATCGAACGCCGACGTGCGGATTAACCTCAGACGATCATGGTCTAACGCCGACGTTGTGTCGAAGCCGATAAAATAAATCTGTCCTTTTTCGCCCAGGTCCTGTATGCAATCCGAACGGCTGAACTTTTCAGCCGGGGCAAGATCCCTATTTCGCCCCGTTCTGCGACGTTAAATCGCACTGCGGCGCGCCGTTCTCTCCCCAATTGAAAAGTAAGATGTCCTGCATGTGCGCGGGATTTGGCCAGTTGCGGAGACTTCACGTGGCTTCAGGTACTGTAAAATGGTTTAACCCTCAGAAGGGTTTCGGTTTCATTCAGCCGGCGGACGGATCAAAGGATGTGTTCGTTCATATCTCGGCGGTCGAGCGGGCAGGGCTCAAGACCCTGAACGAGGGTCAGACGGTCAGCTTCGACTTGGAGCGTGGCCAGCAGGGTAAAACTTCCGCCGTCAATCTTCAGGCGAGCTAACCTCTAGGGCGGCGTTTCGTGCGCCGCCCGAAATATCACCTAATGTTCCGGAGGGACGCCCATTGGTTGAATACAAGTTCACGGCCGGCGACAAGGTCGCGCTGATGACAACCAGCTCCAACGCAAATGTCCGGCCCGGAATTTACACAATTGTCCGCAGAATGCCGGCGTCCAGCCAGGGTTGCCAGTACCGCGCGAAAAGCGCGCTGGATAACCATGAACGCGTGGTGGACGAAGCCCAGCTTCGCCGGGCTTGAGCCGTCCCAAATCAATCAGGTAATTTTAGCAAGTAGATAGCCAATTCCGAGCGCAACAAGCGCTGCGGTAATGGGATTCTCCTTGATAAAGTCCACGACCTGATCCTGAGCGTCACCCGCGGCGTTGATTTTTCGCTGCACTGCGTTGCCGACGTCGGCGACGGTACCCTCTGGACTGTCACTCATTCGCTTATCCTCCCGAAATGCCTAGTCGGTGGCTTCATTGCGTGTTCGCGGCTTGCGCCTGCGTGGTGGAACTCACCCGCCAGACAGTATTGCCAACATCATCAGCGATCAGCAAAGCGCCCGCTTTGTCCAGCCCAAGCCCGACCGGGCGCCCCTGCGCGTTGCCGTCGCCGTCCAGGAAGCCCGTTACGACATCTTCCGCCGTGCCGTTCGGTTTGCCGCCGCTAAAGGGAATGAACACGACCTTGTAGCCATTGAGTATCTGCCGGTCCCAACTGCCATGTTCGCCAACGAACGCACCCCCTTCATAGCGCGAGGGCAGGCCTTTCTCGGTATCGAACACCAATCCAAGCGGCGCCACGTGCGAGCTCAGCGCATAGTCAGGCATGACGGCCTTTGCCACCAGATCCGGCCGCTGCGGCATGACTCGCGGATCTAAATGCTGTCCGTAGTAGCTGTACGGCCAGCCATAAAATCCGCCATCCTTGACCGACGTCAGGTAATCGGGAACGAGATTTGGCCCAAGCTCATCCCGCTCGTTCACCACAGTCCACAGCGCGTGGCTTTGCGGTTCCCAGCTTAGGCCGTTCGGATTGCGCAATCCGCTGGCAAAGATCCGGTGAGCACCCGTCGCCCGGTCGACTTCCCAAATCGCAGCGCGATCGAGTTCCGCGCCCAGGCCGTTTTCCATAATGTTGCTGTTGGAGCCGACCCCCACATAAAGCTTCGTCCCGTCCTCGCTGGCGACAAGGCTTTTCGTCCAGTGATGGTCGATCGGTCCGCCCGGCAGTGGCGTCAGGACGGTTCCCGGAGCCGCAATAGAGGTGTCGCCGGTATTGTAGGGAAAACGCAAGATCGCGTCGGTGTCGGCGACATAAAGATCGTTGCCGACGAGCGCCACCCCGAACGGCGAATATAGATGGTCAAGAAAGACGGTTCTGACCGCCGGTTTGCCCTCGCCAGCGGGGTCACGCAGCAGCGTGATCCGGTTGCTGCCCGTGCTCTGCCCGCCGGAGGTGACCTTCGAATTCCATCCAGTTCATCACAATGCTCTTCGGGCGCCTGATGGGTTCGATGCCGGGGCTGCGTGTTTCCACCACCAGCACGTCGCCGTTCGGCAGCGTATAGACGGATCTCGGGTGCTCCAGGCCGGTCGCGAGGGCCTGTATGCGCAGATCCGACGGCACCTTTGGTGTCTCGCCCGCTTTCCAGCCCACCACCTTGGCGAGATGCATCGGCGGCAACAGATATTGCTGCGGGTCCGGCAGGACGGGATTCGGACCGATCTGTGTCCGCACATCGAAATCGTCGGGACCCGCCCCGGCAAGTGCCAGGATCGCGGCGCCGGCTAGCGCCAGCCGGGGTGCCAGCATGACGGCGAACCTCATTGGCGCACTCCCGAATATTGGACGCCGACAACGGGCCGGTATACCGACACCCGAGCCGAGCCAGACGGTAATTAGCATAGCGACGACAGTGACCGCGGAAATCGCCAACCCGAGCGGCACAACCGACGTCCAGGCATCGCGGCTGTGGACCAAATTGTTGAGAGCCGCGAGGGCTAGGACGACCAGACTGCCGATAAAAACTACAAAAACTGTCCGCAGCGAGCGGGCGCGGCGATTGGCCACTACGTCAACAAACCCCGCGATGGCAGCCAGCACACCCATGATGACGCCTACCGCCAGCAGCCACGCTGAGAAATTCGCCCACATCATGTCGGCCGTCCAAGCGTAGGCGATGTCGGTGAACAAAGCGCCGCAAAAGCAGGCGATCGGAAATGACACCAGTATTCGGAGGATCGGGTGCCCGCCGATCCGGACCACGGGCTCGGGAGTGTTGATTTTCATCACGTCGTCCTGTTGCCGAAAGCCTGCGCAGAAGCGGGACCGTCTCGGCATACGGCCGAGGCGGCCTCACGGTTGCTTCAACTTGTTGTATCTAGGGCCGGCGTAATCAAGAGACAGCCCATCAAATGTTTGAAGCGGCTGACGGTAGAACCGCTCGCCGCAAAACCGGCGGCGGCAGCAGTCGCAAGATCAGGTTACATCCTTACATATTCGGTATGACCGAAGCCCTTGCGGTAATCCAGGAGCGAGATCGCGTCGGGGGAAATGCGAAACAGCGAGATGCCCTCTCCACCCTCCGCCGCGTAGTCAGCAACCTGAGGGAACTTGTGCAGCATCAGGTCTTCGACCCTGACTATCTCGTCGGGGTCCGTGACGCGCACCGCCCGGCCACCAAGCGAGATCCCGCGGATTTCGTCCCACGATTTGTAAGGCAGGTTCACCGTCAGCGATATTTTATCACAGCCGGCGATGTTCCGAGCCTTCTGCGAGTCTGCCGCCGCCCCGAAATAGATCGTCATACCGTGGGTAACGTAGCTCACCGTCGTCGCCTGTGGGTAGCCATCCGGGCGGATGGTAGCAATCGTCATATCGCTCGAGCCCGCCAGGATAGCGGCGATCTCGTGTTCCATTTTGCTTTCCATGGATCTGCTCCTCCTCGCTAGAAAGGTAAAAAATGATCACGAGTCGCCTTGCGCGGCATTTATCCGCGTCGTCCCAATGCGTCGGCCTCTGCGACTCGTGTCACGCATCTCTACGCCATGCCGATTTCAACGGTTTGATTTCGATCAACACATGCTGCGGGCATCGGCCGTCGTGAAGCGCCAGTGCCAGTCAGCCTTGGCGTGTTCCTTGTTGCTACTCTCCCTCCACTCATCGGGCGGCTGGCGGACCGGCGGGACACGACGGCGTGCTTTCCTCACCGGCACTGTTACGGCCAACCCGCCGCCGATGCCGAGCAACGCTTAGACGGTGAACCTGCGTGCAAGACTGGCGTTCAAGCCTTGAGCGACCCGCATCTTTCGAGCACTGTCCCTACATTTTACGCCGATCTTGACGCTCTGGGAGGACCGAATGACAAGAACAATCACCAAGATCACCGCGCATGATGTGCGTTTCCCCACCTCGCGCGACCTCGACGGTTCGGACGCCATGAACCAGGCACCCGACTATTCGGCCGCGTACGCCATCATCGAAACCGACGCCGGCGACGAACTGGTCGGTCACGGCATGACATTCACCATCGGTCGCGGCAATGAGATCTGCACCAAGGCGATCGAAGCCCTGGCACCGCTCGTCTTGGGCTGGACTTTGGAAGCGATCACCGAAAACATGGGCCAGTTCTGGCGAAGCCTCGCCGGCGAAAGCCAGTTGCGCTGGATCGGGCCGGAGAAAGGCGCCATCCATCTCGCAACAGCCGCCATCGTCAACGCCATCTGGGACCTGTGGGCCAAGGTCGAGGGCAAGCCGGTCTGGAAACTGCTCGCCGACATGACACCCGAGCAGATCGTGCGCTGTATCGACTTCCGCCACATCACTGACGCGCTGACGCCAGCCGAGGCGCTCGACATCCTTCGACGCAACGCACCCACCAAACCCGAGCGTGAGCGTGAAATGCGAGCGAAGGGCTTCCCCGCCTATACCACCTCCGCCGGCTGGCTCGGCTACTCCGACGACAAGCTTCGCGGCCTGTGCCGCGAGGCGCTCGCCAAGGGGTGGACCCATTTCAAGCAGAAAGTCGGCGCGGACATCGAAGACGATCTGCGCCGCGCCCGCCTGATCCGCGAGGAGATCGGGTACGACCGCACCTGGATGGTCGACGCCAACCAGGTGTGGGAGGTCAACGAGGCGATCGAGAACATGAAGCGCCTCGCCGAATACAAGCCATGGTGGATCGAAGAGCCCCTAAGCCCCGACGACGTGCTGGGTCACGCGAAGGTCGCCGAAGCCGTCCGCCCGCTCGGAATTGGCGTCGCGACCGGCGAGCACTGCCAGAACCGCGTCATGTTCAAACAATTCCTGCAAGCCCGCGCCCTCGACTTCTGCCAGATCGACGTCTGCCGCCTCGGCGGAGTCAACGAGGTGCTCGCCGTGCTGCTGATGGCCGCCAAATTCGGTGTCCCGGTCTGTCCACATGCCGGCGGCGTCGGATTGTGCGAACTGGTGCAGCATCTCTCGATCTTCGACTACATCGCCGTTTCCGCGTCACTGGAAAATCGCGTCCTGGAGTATGTCGACCACCTGCACGAGCATTTCATCGATCCGGTCGTAATCCGCGACGGCCGCTACATGCCGCCAGAAAACCCCGGCTACAGCGCAGCGCTGAAGGCCGCGTCCCGCACCGATCACACCTTCCCGACCGGCGCGGCCTGGACGGCATCGGCAAAAACAGCTCCAAATTAGGCAACCGCCGGAATGGACCCGGCGGAGTTCGACTAAAGCCGGAGGAGGAACCGCCATGCCCCGCGCGCGATGGACCATGATCTTTCTTTGCTGCCTGGCCAACACGATCAACTACATCGATCGTGCCAATCTCGCCGTCGCGGCACCCACCATGCAACGCGAGCTCGGCATCGACGCCGCCATGATCGGGCTGATCTTGGGCGGGTTCTTCTGGACCTATTCAGTCATGCAGATGCCGTTTGGCTGGTTCGCCGACCGGGTCGGCGCGCGGATCTCCCTCAGTATCGCGGTCGTCTGGTGGTCGGTGTTCACCGGCTTCACCGCCGTCGCCAACAGCGCGGCGACATTGTTCGGCTGCCGGCTTCTGCTGGGTGTGGGCGAGGCCGGGGCCTATCCCTCGTGCGCGAAAGTCGCCGCCAACTGGTTTCCCCGCAGCGAGCGTAGCATCGCAGCCAGCATCTTCGACAGCGGCTCGCGCATCGGCTCGGCATTGTCCCTGCCGCTGGTCGCCTGGCTGATCGCCAGCTTCGGCTGGAGGGCCTCCTTCATCGCCACCGGCGTGCTCGGGATCGTTTGGGCGGTGTTCTGGGTGGCGATCTACCGCGACCCGGAGCGCCATCGCTCCGTGACGCCGGAACAACTCCAGCGACTGCAAGCCGAGCGGGGCGGCCCGAAACAGGCCGAAGGCAGCACCATCTCCTGGGGCTCGCTGTTCCGCTACCGGACCATCTGGGGCATGATGGTCGGGTTCTTCTGCTTGAATTTCGTGATCTACTTCTTTATTACTTGGTTCCCCACTTACCTGGTGCAGGCGCGCGGATTCTCGCTCTCCCAGCTCGGCACGTTGGGCGCTCTTCCGGCCCTGGTCGCAATTCCCGCCGGCTGGCTCGGCGGCTTCACCTCCGACGCCCTGTATCGCCGCGGCTGGAGCTTGACCGCCGCGCGCAAGACCTGCCTCGTCGGCGGCATGCTGATGTCGTCAGCCATCACGCTGTCGGCTATCGCACCGAACGTCTATATGGCGCTGCTGTTCTTTGCGATCTCCTACGCGAGCCTCGCGTTCACCGCCGCGAGCATCTGGTCGCTGCCGGCCGACGTCGCACCAAGCCCCGGCCACGTCGCCTCGATCGGCGGCATCCAAAACTTTGCCTCCAACCTGGCAGGAATTGTCACGACGACCTTCACCGGCGTCATGCTGACCATCACCAGCGGTTCGTTTGTCGTGCCGCTGGTGGTAGCTGGCGGGTTCTGCCTGCTGGGCGCCGCGGCCTACCTATTCCTGGTCGGCGAGATCGCGCCCCTGCCCCCGATGACGGAAGATTCAACGCCCCACCGAGCCAGCATGGCTGGGTAAACAGACCCTGATGACGCAATTCAGAAGGCTTCAGCTTAGAGACGCCGCGGGAAAATTTGGCTTATAGCGCGGATCGGGACGCGCCAACGCTGTCCGCTTCGCCGAGGCATTCTGAATACGTTGCTGCCGTTGCGCCGTTGACTGATCTTCGGTTTCTGCTCGCGCGGCGCGTTCCTCGCTGATTCGCATGGTAGCGTGATACCGAGCAAACGGATCGGTACACAGTCGGCCTGACGGATCAAACATCTTTGGCGTGCCTCACAGTTGAGACGCTTCAGCAGCGTTGCTGCTATTTGCAGGATTGTGCGTTGGTATTCAGTGGCCCAAGTCACAGTCGCCCACCGATGCGGAAGAAGCGGACCACCACGACCATTTGCTCTGCTTCGTCTCAGGAGGGTCGGAGACGAAAGGCGCGTCTGGGGCAAAAGGGTGAGGGGGCGGGCAAACGCCTGGGCAGACTTGTCAAAATCCCACGTTTTTTCGGTCGCGGAGCGTAGCAGATAGCGGCAATGCGGTTGACCTGGATCAATGTCCTCATCACGGCCCTGGCTACGGTCAGCAACCATCGGCCCGGCTGCGGCCGGTGCCACCACCGGCTTAGGCGACCAAAGGGAATGAATAATGAAACGACGCCAGGCGCTTCGACTGCTTGGCTACAATTTCGCCAAGGCAGCAGCGCTGGCTCAGGAGGCGAAGCCCCAAGTCGTTTTCATCGGCCACGGCGATGTCGGCCCGTACGGGGGCGGTGAGCTGAGGGGAACGCCATGAAGTCGCGGCCCCTTCTCGCGCGGCGCGCGCTGCTCGCCACAATCGGCTTGGCGTCATATCTGCCGCGTCCTACCCGCGCAGCCACCCAGGCTGATTGGGATACACAGCCCGAGACCCGGGCGACCGACTCCGTCCTGGCCGCCGATCTCAGAAGCGGTCCCCATTTCGCGCTCGGCCCGACCGTTACGACCCTTGCGTACCTCAACCGATACATGGTCAACACTGACTATGGTCCGTTCATCGCACCAAGCGACGTCAGGCGGCGCCGACTGGTCCGCGAGATCGCGGCCATCGCCGAAATGCAGGCGATGCAGCGGACCGACGCCTTCGAGAAGGCGGCGGTAGAGGCCGGGAAATCCCCGTTCCGAAGTGCCAAGAGCCTGCTCGACGATCCGGTCGGCACGCTGTCCGCCATCCCCGAAGGCATTGGCAGCATCTTCAGCCGTGCGTCCCAGCAACTCCATCGCGAGGGCCGCAGCCGCTACGAAGATGGTCCAGCCAAGCAGCTCCTCGCCGTTTCCAGCTACAAGCGAGAGTATGCGGCGAAGCTCGGCGTCGACGTCTACTCCAGCAACGATGCGCTGCAGAAGGAACTGGATCGGCTCGCCTGGGCCTCGGCCGTCGGTAATCTGACCCTGGGCGCGCTATCCTTGGTGACCGGCGCCCTGGCGCTGCAGGTCGCCAGCAACGTCCGGCTGCTTGAGCAGGCGCAAAATCTCGTTGCGTCGACACCGCCCAGCGAGCTGTCGAAGCGCAACCGCGAGCAACTGCGGCGCATGGAGGTTCCTGAGCCGGTGGCAGACCGTTTCCTACGGAACCCTGCGCTTTCGCCTCGTCATGAAACGATCATCGTAGCCAGCATGGCAGCGCTGGATGCCGTTCCGGGACGGAGCCGTTTCGTAGAGTATGCAAGTAGCGCGGACACCGAAGATGCCGCTCTCCTGTTTCAGCAGATGGCGGAGCTAATAGCGAGCTACAGCACTGTGGTTTCGCCGGTGCGACAGATCTCCATCGCATCCAATCTGCCGATCGTCGCAACAGCAAAAGGTTCGAACATCGTTTTACTACCGATCGATCGGCTGCTTTGGACCCCGCGCAACGCTGAGATTACTCGGGGTCTGGCGGCGACAACGCCGGGGGCGCCGGAGCTATGGATGACGGGCGACGCTTCACCCCGGGCACAGACCGGGCTGGCGGACGCGGGCCTTGTTCTGACGCAAAAATGTGGCGAGCGGCTCCCGCTGCTAGATTAAGGAACCGCGGTGCACGCCATAAACCTCATTAGGGCTGGAACACATGCCAAATCTGCATTGTCGAACGCCGCAGATCGGCTGTTCTTACTTTCCATCGGGAGAATCTCCGATGAGAGAATTGTTTAATTGACGCCCGCTTGGGCGCCGGGTTCAAAACCGAAAGGGAGAAAGTATGCGTTCCGTTCTGACCGCTTTGGCGCTTGCCGCGCTAGTCACCTCGTCCGCGTTTGCCGACGACGTGAAAAAGGGCAACGACGCTGACCCGCAGTTCATGACAGGGGTTAGGAAGCTCGGCGTGATGTCCGGTGAAGCTTTTGTCTGCACCCCTGAAGCCGAGCGGCAGGAAATCGGGGAAGATGCCCTTTCGCTGGCCAATCAGATTGCGTTGCATTTCGGGCTGCAGATCGCGTTCATTTACAGTGGCGCTTTTGGCTGGGGTTCGGGGCACGATTTTGACCATAACACCTGCCCTGAAACACTCGCCAATTTCAAGGACACCCAGCATAAATACTTGAACAAGTGAGGCACACGATGAAACCATTCACCTGCGTCGCTACCGCAACGCTGCTTGTCCCGTTAATTGCTTTGATGCCGTCGCAAGCAGCTGAAACCGTTTGGCACGCTACAGGAACGTCCGCCGGCACCCCCGATACGGAAAATCCGGCACTAGTTCTGGTCAACGGCCCACGCGGCGGCGGCGGCAACCGGCAGAATTTCAACTCCAACAACTTCCACAACAATGTCAGCCGCAACGCCAACGTCAACCGCAATGCAAACGTTAACGTCAACCGGAATGCGAACGTCAACGTCAACCGCAACGTGGTAGTCCACGGCGGTGGCTGTTGCTACAATTACAACAGCGGGCCGGGCTGGGGA
The DNA here is from genome assembly GCA_963778125.1 of uncultured Alphaproteobacteria bacterium. Lineage (GTDB taxonomy): Bacteria > Pseudomonadota > Alphaproteobacteria > Acetobacterales > Acetobacteraceae > Rhodopila. The sequence goes on from CAVZTH010000045.1 coordinate 75,841, forward strand.
GGCGTCGCTGCCGGCGTTGCGGTCGGCGCGGTCGTCGGCGCCGCCGCGGCAAGCACCGTGCCACCACCACCCGTCTATTACCCGCCGGGATCCGTCTACGTGCCGGCTTACTGAAAACGCTGGCGAGGATGGCACCGCCTGCGATGCGCGATCGCAGCGGCAGCAAGAACGAACTGCCCATCAAATCGTGCAAGACCCGGTGGGCAACAAGCATTTCGGGGTCATGCGTGGCCGCTTATGTCCTGCCGAACCAGCCTCACGGACCGCTGAGCTGCGCCTTCATCAGCGCGCGATAAGTCGGTAAATGGTGTTGGCACAATGGATCACCCGTGGCGCCGGCCGGACCCAGCACAACGCATGGACCGCTACCGAAAACAGGCACCACATTGCCTACGCCGACGTAATTGATCGAGAATGCGGCCGGCATCATCGCAGCGCCCGGGGTCATCCACTGCTGATCGAGCAGGCCAGTTTCCCGCTGCAGCGCCGTCAGCGTGTGATCTTCGGTGGAAGCAGAGAATAGCGCACGTACCGCCTTGGCCTGGTTTACCGCATTCTCCGCGCTGCGGACCGCAAGTTTCAGGGCGTTAAACTCCAGAACCTTACCGCGCTTCTGTGCCGACTGATTGAGTTGTACGATCAGGTCGCTGCCTGGTTCGTCGAGGAATTCTACCGCCAGCGGGACTTGCGTCACCCAGTCCGACGCGTTGTTCACCGCAAAGGAGGTGCCGTGGCTCGAGGCGATGCTTGCGAAATCCATCCCGAATTGCCAGTTGCCCGGTTTGGGCTGGGCAAAGAAATAGGATTTCAGCGAATAGCTTTGATTTGCCAGATGGTAGCGGTCGGCCGGATCGTTGATCGCATAATGCAGGAACGCATGCAGCAGTGCGGCGATTGCGGCCCCTTGGCTGTGACCGGTAATATAGATCTTACTGCCCTGCGGGACATGCAGCGCTAATTCCGCGAGAATGCCCTTGTCCCGAGCAAACAACAGTGCCGCAAGTCCATAGGTAAAGCCAAGATGCGTCTCTGACCCAGGCAGTTGAGCCAGTGTGAAGTCCAGGTACCCGTTTTGCCATGCTTGCAGTCGCGTCGGCTGTGCAACAGACGTGGCGATCACATCCTCGATGATGCTGGTCTCGTCCTCCATTGTGCCGCGGATCACCACGGCATAGGTTTTGGCCTCGGTCTTGCTGCGCCAAAGCTTCCAGGCATTACGCCAAGGACCCAACACATCCGCGCGCTTGTCGGCAGCGTCGGGATAGATGGGCTCCCAAGCGCTGGTATCTGCTGCATAGGCTGGTCCGTCATCGGGATTGTTGAGGTTAAGGCATAGCTCGAGCAAGCGCATCGCCTCATCTCGACTGAACCCTTTGGCAAATGTGCCGCTGGTGTCGATCGACTTCGACCTAAGCACGGCTTGTGCGGGCACTTCAGTTCGGAGGGGCGTCGCCGCACAGCCAGCAAGGGCAAGCAAGCAGACCATGATTGCGCCGTTTCTGATAGGCCTCATACTAAAGCTCCTCCCTGATCACGTCGATTAAGGCGGCTAATCGGAAAGTTACCCTGCGCCAGGAGCATGGTAACGATCCTAGCATCCACCGACGATCGCCTCTCCTCCGTTGACCGATGCTGATCAGATCGACCATATTAAGCGGAAGCAACTGTATCAACAGGAGGGATCATGAACAGCTGGCTGCACGCGCTACTTATAAGCGCAATCGCGTTCCCACCATCAGTGCTCGCGCAAACTCCCTCTCACGATGCTTCTACTGGCCCTGTCTTTCTTAATCTTAAAGATCTCAAATGGGAGAAAACTAACCCGGAGCTAGGCGACAGATCACCGGAAGTCTCAATACTCCACGAAAACCTCCAGGAGACGGAGCTTTTGCTCCACAGTCCAAAGAACTTCCATGTGGAAAGGCATTGGCACTCGGCCAACGAGACTATCACCATGCTTCATGGCACGTTCATCTTGAAGCACGACGGCAGCAACAAACGGGTAACGCTGGATCAGCCGGGTTCCTTTGCATGGATGCCGGCAAAGATGATCCATGAGGCTTGGACTACGCCTGATGAGGACGCGCTATACTTCATTACCACCGATGGCAAGTTCGATATCAATTGGGTTGAGGCCCCACCTAGAACTCAGTAGCCGACCAGGCTTGGGGAGCGGCCGCCGCGAGCAATTAGCGAGTTCGACCTGGACAGGTCGAGGCTGACGGCGCCATGCTTGCCTCGACCCGATTGGACTAGGAGCGGCCATGGACGTCGCGGATTGGCTACGGGCGCTCGGTCTCGAACGATACGAGGCGGCATTCCGTGAGAATGACGTCGGTGCCGCTCTCTTGCCCAATCTGACAGCCGACGACCTGAAGGATCTCGGCATCACCTCGGTCGGCCATCGCCGCCAAATACTGGAAGCGATTGCGGCTTTGCCGGTCAAAAACATGCCGGTTGCTGATCCCCGGCCGCCGATCAGCCCGACTGAGAACCCCAGGCCTGCGGAGACGACGGCCGAACGCCGCCCGCTCAGCGTGATGTTCTGCGATCTCATCGGGTCCACCGCCATGTCCTCCGGCTCGATCCCGAGGATCTGCGAGAGGTCATCCGCACCTATCAGGCCTGCGTCGCCACACAATTCAGCAGTTTGGCGGCTTCATCGCACGCTACGTCGGCGATGGGGTGCTGATCTATTTCGGCTGGCCGGAGGCAGGTGAAACCGATGCCGAACGCGCCGTGCGGGCTGGGCTCGCCGTCGCTGCCGCGGTGAGCGCCGCACCCGTAAGCGGCACACCGCTACAGGTTCGAGTTGGTATCGCAACGGGACTAGTGGTGATAGGCGAGCCCATCGGCACAGGCAATTCGCGCCAGCAGACGGCGGTCGGCGAGACCCCGAACCTCGCGGCACGCCTGCAGGGACTCGCCGGATCTAACGAAGTCGTGATCGACGCCGCCACCCGCCAACAGATCGGGGGCCTGTTTGCGTGCCGGGACCTCGGCGCGATCGAACTTAAAGGTCTGCCGGCGGCAGTGCCGGGCTGGGCAGGTGCTTTCAGAAAATCGAACCCTCGGCCAGTTCGAGGCGCTGCGTTCCCGTGCGACCCCGCTGATCGGCCGCGACGAGGAGATGGAGTTGCTGCTCCGCCGATGGGCGCAGGCGAAGGCTGGCAACGGTCGGGTGGTTTTGGTCTCGTCCGAACCGGGCGGAGGCAAGTCTCGCCTGGCCGAGGCGCTGGCCGAGCGGATCGCCGCCGAACCGCACGTTCGAATGCGCTACTTCTGTTCACCCCACCATCAAGACAGCGCGCTCTATCCGGTGATCGCGCAAATGGAGCGTGCGGCCGGGTTCACCCACGCCGACGCGCCGGCGGCCAGGCTCGCCAAATTGCAAGCTTTGCTGGTCGCAACCGCGCCACTAACGGAAGAAGATGCAGCATTGCTCGCGGAACTTCATTCGTTGCAGTCAAACGAGCTTGCACCGCCGCTCGGTATTACGCCCGAGCGCAATAAGGAAAAGACGTTTGCGGCGATGCTGCGGCAGGTCGAAGGTCTTTCCCGGCAGCAGCCGTTACTGATGATGTTCGACGACCTGCACTGGATCGATCCGAGTTCGCGCGAACTGCTGGACCGCGTAATTGAGCGGGTCGCGAACTGGCGGGTGCTACTGATAGTATTGTTTCGGCCCGAGTTTCAACCGCCCTGGACCGGGCAGCCGCACGTGACAATGCTGACGCTGGCACGGCTCCACCGGCAGGACACCGCGGCAATGGTCGCAACCGTCGCCGGGAGTGCCGCGCTGCCATTCGAGATCATTGAGGAGATCGCCGAGCGCACCGACGGTGTGCCGCTGTTCGTCGAGGAACTGACCAAGGCGGTGCTGGAATCCGGGGCACAGGGTGCGGCAGCGCTATCATCAGTGCCCCATCCGTCGGTGCCGGCGACCTTGCACGCCTCGCTGATGGCGCGGCTGGATCGACTGGGACCAGCCGCCAAGGACGTCGCGCAAACAGGTTCCGCGATCGGCCGCGAGTTCGGCTACGAAGTTCTGGCGTCCGCCACCGATTTGCCGAAGCCACAAGTTTGCGACGGGCTGGACCGGCTGACGAACGCCGGCCTGTTGTTCGTCCGTGGCACTCCGCCAGACTCGAGCTATATCTTCAAGCACGCTCTGGTGCAGGATGCAGCCTACGGCACGCTGCTCCGCAGTCGGCGCCAGCTTCTGCACAGTCGTATCGCCGCGACACTGCAAGAGCGCTTCCCGGAGGTCGTGCTGGCGCAACCCGCACTGCTCGCGCAGCACTGCGCGGAAGCCGGGCTGGCGCAGGATGCAATCCGATATTGGTTGAAGGCCGGGCAACAGGCGCTGGGGCTGTCGGGAATGGTTGAAGCGGCGGCGCTGCTCAGAAAGGGGCTGAGCCTAATAGCGACTGTGCCTGACAGCCTTCCGCGGCAGGAGCATGAACTCGATCTACAAATCGGCCTCGGCCAGGCAATCATCGCGACGGAGGGTTATGCTGCGCCGGGAGTGAGCCAAGCTTACGCGCGTGCCCGCGAGCTTTGTGAGCGGCTAGGTTGTGCGGACAAACTGTTGCCTATCCTTTATGGTCAGTGGGCGTATTACTCCGTGGCCGACCTGATTCAGGCGCACAAGCTCGCCGCTGAAATCCGGCATTTCAGCGAGGTGCAGGACAATGCTGTCGTGCGCGTGATGAGCAGTCGCGCAAGCGGGCTTACGAGTCTGATGACAGGGGACCTTGCCGTCGCGCGAACCTACCTTGAGCAGGGTCTCTCGCTTTACGATACAAGGCAGCAGAGGTTGTATGCATCGATCTATGCAACAACAGATCCGCTTATCTTCTTCCAGTCATACTTGTCGCTGGCACTCGTTTGCTGCGGACATCTCCACTGGGCGCGCTCGCGCGCTGATTCAGCGCTAGAGCATGCCCGCGGCCTCTCGCACGCCCATTCGCTCGGGTTTGCGCTTCACTGGACATGGGTAGCGTGCCGGTGCGCCCGGTCGGAGCCGACGGCGCTATTGTCGCAGGCAGACGAACTCTTGGCCCTTTCCAACAAGCGCTCCTTTGTGATGTGGCGAGCACTGAGTCTTGCATTTCGTGGTTGGTGTTTGGCGGCATTAGGTCAGCCGGACCAAGGGATTCCACTCATGTCCGCCGGGTTAGCTGACGTGCGGCCTAGCGGGACACTTCACGTACCACATGTTCTCACACTCTGCGCGGACGCCCATCGGATGGCGGGCCAACCGCACGCTGCGCTCGCATACGTCGCCGAAGCCGAGCAGTTTGCCGAAACTACCCAGATCAACTGGCTGCAGGCCGAGACGCTTCGGTTGCGGGGCGATTTGATGCTCGTCGTCGGGGATTCCGCCGGAGCCGAAGCAAGCTTTCTCGGTGCCATCAGGCTCGCACAACGGCAGGGTGCCAAGTTGTTTCAGCTTCGTGCCAGTATCAGTCTCGCCCGGCTCTGGTGCGACCAAACCAAGCGCGTGGAAGCCCGCGACCTGCTTGGTCCGATCTATCATTGGTTTACAGAAGGGTTCGATGAGCGTGACCTAAACGACGCGAAGGCGTTGCTGGATGAGTTGGCATGACTGGCCAAATCGCGGCGGCGACGAACTCAAAGTACGGCGGTGCCGCCTGGTCACGCTGATAGTGTAATGTTGCGAGCCGATAAGGGCTGCACGGTCCGGCTAAAATTGCTCTATGCCGTGATGCGAGAATGCCCAGATCACCAGCCACCCTCACCCAAACCGCAGCCCCTTCATCCCCCTCGGGTGTTGAAAAACGTCCCAACGTTGAGACCTCAAACCCCGATCTTTACGCTTCCTTAAGCATTTTGATGGCACGATCCGCTGCCTCCCGGCGTGCTGTATGGAGAAGGGTTTCGATGGCGTCGACGGATAGGGTTCAGGCGGCGGCGGACGCCGCACACAAGGCTTTGCGCGATCACCACGTTCCGCCGACGCCGCGCAACTTTGAGGTCTGGTTCGCCTACTGCTCTAAGGACAAGCATAAGCTCCGCGAACGGATTGACCGGTTGATCCAGGCCGGCGAACCGTTCACGTCGGGCGTCATGGACAGTCTCTTCCAGGACTTCTTCGCCTACCCGTCCGGCACAAGCGGCGATGACTTCCGCGAACTGCGCAACATCGCCACCGAGTTGGCCGACCGCATCACGGCCGATCATGGCGCGATCACTGACTACGGCGCGCTGCTGCGCGAATGCGGCCCGCTCCTGGACACCGCGTCGACCCGACAGGACGTTCAACGCGCAACAGCAACGCTGAAAACCGCGACCAATGTGGCCAGCGGCAAGATGCAAGCGTTGGAGCAGCTTTTCGCCGCCTCGGTCGTCAGGATCGGCGAACTGCAGGAGAAACTTGCCCGCTCGGAGAAGGATGCGGCCACCGACCCGCTCACCGGCCTGGCCAACCGGCGGACATTCGATGCCGCGCTGGCGGAGGCCACTGCCCAGGCGGTTCGCGATGGGACCGAGGTGTCGTTGCTGCTGCTCGATATCGATCATTTCAAACGGTTTAATGACGTTCACGGCCACCTGATGGGCGACAATGTATTGCGCCTGGTGGCTCAGGTCTTGACCCGGCATATCAAGGGACGCGACACCGCCGCCCGCTACGGCGGCGAGGAATACGCCGTCATCCTGGCGGAAGCCGGCATGGCAGCCGGCCTGACGGTGGCCGAACAGATCAGGGACCTGCTCGAGAAACGGCCGCTGCTAAATCGGAAAACCGGGGAAAGCCTGGGGGTCATCACCTGTTCGGTCGGCGTTGCGTTGTATCGCCCGGGAGAGGGGACGGGTGACCTCATCGACCGTGCCGACAAGGCCCTGTATCGGGCCAAGCAGACCGGGCGCAACCGGGTCGTCGCGGAGGAGACAATCCCGGCGTAGCTGCACTACACTACGGGCAGCTACGCGGTCGCGGACCGGCTAATCGTATTTACGGTAGTTGCCGCCCGTGTTCCTGTCAGTAATTCCGCACCTGTCTCTGCACCAAAATCCGGCGTCTTCTCGCGTGGCAACTTGGCAACGAAATCCTATATTCGCAATATATTTATTCACAATGCGATGTCATTATTATAAGCAAACCAATTCCACCAAAGAGCCTTCTGGTTGATTTTCGGGCGTTCCTCCACGCCTCACGCCTGCGGCAGGAACAGAGTCACCACGCTGCCACGCCCCAGGGTGCTGTCGATTTTGACGTGGCCGCCGAGTTGCCGGACGAAGCCGAGCACCTGACTTAGTCCGAGGCCGCTGCCTTGGCCGACCTCTCGAGTCGTGAAGAATGGTTCGAATGCCTTGGCCGCGACCTCCGGCGACATGCCGCTTCCGGTGTCGGTCAACGACACGGCAACGAAAGCACCTGGCTTTGCTTCGGGGTTGTTCAATAGTTCGTCGCGGTCGAGTTCCACGTTGCATGTCGCGATCGTCAACATGCCGCCCTCCGGCATGGCGTCCCGTGCGTTGATGACCACATTCAGGAGGGCTGCCTCGAGCTGCGCGGCATCCGCGCGGCAGGGTGAGAGAACTGGGTGAAGGCGCACCTCCAGCCGGATTGTCTCGCCCATGGTCTGTTCGATCACAGGCAAGAATTCGCGGATCAGCCGTCCCACGTCCAATTCGTCGGTCTGCATTACCTGACGCTGGGCGAAGGCCAGCAGGCTCGCGGTCAGACGGGCGCCCCGTTGGGCTGCACTGTTAGCCTGAACGACCAACGCCTGGACTCGGTCGTTCAGGCCTGCGGTGCGTCCGATCAGGTCCAAACTGCCCACGACCACGGCCAGCAGATTGTTAAAATCATGCGCGATGCCGCCGGCCAGCTGCCCAACAGCCTCCAGGCGATGCACTTCGCGCATGCGCTGTTCAGCGTGCAGGCGCCGTTCGGTCTCAGCATGCAGCAGCGTAAATGCGGTTTGCTCGGCCTGCGCCCGTCGGATCGCCACCCAGGCTGCTACCAACAGCGCCAGCGATCCAGCCGCGGCGGCGACGGCATATGCCGTCAGGCTGCCATACCAGCGACCCAAGAGCACCGCTCGATCAACCGCAAGACCTACCCAGATCGGGTATCCAGGAACTTGTTCGTACGAATAAAGCTCTTCGCTCTGACCGCCGAGCAGGAGCGGTCCAGACCGCACACCGGGGCGAGATTCGGCAATGATGGTGCGCATCAGCGATTGATCAGCGCCAAGGCGCTGCAATGCGTTTTGGTGGCCGGACTCCTCCAGGACCCGGCCGCCTCCGTCGGCCAGTATGACGTCATGCGCAATCGGCACCACCTCGGTGAACAGGCGTGCTAGGGAGCCGGGATCGAGTTCGGCCTGAATGGTACCATCGAACCCGCCATTCGGGGTGATACGGCGGCGGATCATGGTGAGCGAGATCGGCTGCATTGACGATCCGGCGAACATGACGCTGATGTAGTGTTCGCCGTGCCGGTCAATTTGGAAGAACTCCCGCTCCGCGGTGCGACTGCTCTGCGCCTGGATCTGGCTCGATGCCCTGACGGTGCCGTCCCGGTCGGCAATTGTAATCGCGCTGATCTGGTCGAGCGGGTCCTTCAGCTTGACCAAGAAATCGCTGGTCTCAGGCCTCGTAATGGCGTTCCAGTCGAGGTTGCGCAGATGGTCCGAGACCGCCGCCAAGGCGAGTTCCTCGGTTTGCAGCTTGTCACGAATTGCATCACCCAAGACCGCGACTGCATTCAGGCGCATCGCTTCACCTTCCCGAAGGACATCCGCTCGGCTCTTCCATGCCGCACCGGCGAACAGCAGGGCCGGCGCAAAGAGCCCTGCGGCGATCAGCAACCAATGAACGCGAGCGGAGGACCGAAAAGACACAGGCATTGGGGCACCGGAAGGGCGATTGACCGACTGGCTCGCCTAACCGCAGGCGTTCGGACGCTGGGACGAGGACGTCTTATATGACCATCTCGATCCGGACCAGAAACTCACCTTGTCGGTGTCGATATCCCGGGACGGGCTTGTAGCCGCCTTCCTTCAACAGCGACCTGCACGGCGAGAGTTTCAATCACGAGGTGGTCCGGTGAGGGACACCAAGGCAGAACGCCAGGGAGACTGCGCCGACCAGGACGAGGCTCACGGCCCATGTGGTATCCAGATTGAACCAGCTGCGCGCGATGAATTTCAGGCCCAGATAGCGGTAGACCAGCCACGCCGTCAGGCCGCCGGCCGCGATCATCGCCGCGGAGTGGACGACGGAAACCAGGACCGCCATGCCGAGGTCGGCGCTGATGAGGGCGCCGGCCGCGGCATGGGCTTGGTCGAGGCCGGTGGTCTGGCAGAGTCCGAGGTAGATCGGCACAAGCATCAATCCGGCGCCGTGAGCGATCGCGACGGCGAACGACCAGAGCCCGAGTTGCGTCGGCCGGATGCGCGCCAGCGCTCGGGGATGGCGCTGGTGGACGAGGCGGAACAGACCGAACCCGATGACCAGGAGGCTGGCGCCGACCTGGATCTGCCGTTGCCAGTAGACCAGGGTGATCAGCAGCGAGAAGGGCAGGATGACCAGCAGCATCGCGAGCAGGTGGCCAAGCGTGAGCGGCCCAAACGCCGCGATCAGGGCTCGCGGATTTTTATCCATCAGCCCGGCGGAGACGGCGAGCGGCCATCCCATGCCGGGGTTCACGCCGTGGTAGATGCCGCTCGCAATGATCGCCAGCCAAAGGCCGGCGGGTGCCCAGGATGCGTTGCTTCCGTTCACGCCGATGGATAGCAGAACGAATCCGTCGAACAGTCGCCGCCCTCGAGCCGGATTTGGTGCGCCCGGTATCCATCGGGGAAGTCAATCCAGAAGTCTTTCGCCAACGCCAGACCGCCGTCCGGACCGGCGATCGCCATAACCTCGGCGCCTGGCACGCCGTTCGGGATAGAATTGATTGTCCCAGGTGGAATATAGCGAGTTGGTCCAGTAGACGCGCTTGCCGTCGCGGCTGATCTCGACCATCTGCGGGCCGCCGGCGAGAAGCTTGCCGTTCGGGTGGGGCGTGCGGCGGGTGATGCCGCCGGCGTGAACCGAGCCGGAAAGTTTGGGCTTCCTTGGGTCGGTTACGTCGTATTGGCGCATCTCGCCGGTTCCCCAGCAGGCGACGTAGAGGAACTTGTCATCCATCGACAGGTCGATGTCGGTCACCAGCGGCGGCACGGCGCCGAAGCCCTGCAGCAGCGGCGGCAACTCGTCCTTCGGCGCCGGCTCCGCCGGGATCGTTACGGTCTTCTCGATGTGGAACTTGCCGCCCTCGCGCCACCAGGTCCAGATCGAGCCTTCCAGGTTCGTGGTGTCGACCACAACGCCCAGAAAGCCGTATTCGCGGGCGGGATCATGGGCTGGCCGCACCTCCAGCGCCATCTGGTGATTGGCACCGAGATCGATGGTTTGGACGTTGCGCCGGGCGCGTAGATCCCAGAAGTGGATGTGGTGGCCATACTTGTTCGAGAGCAGGTCCTCCGGGACGATGCCGTTCTCGAACTGCGGCGGCAGGCCCCATTCACTGGTGACCATGTAGTCACGGGGCAGGTTCCACCAGAAATCATAGTGCAAGGTCTGGGGACCGCGGTCGATCTCCCAGCGGCCGAGGATGTCGAAGGTCTCGCAGTCCATGATGAAGACGCCGGGGGGGCCGTCGGTGCCGTCCTTGCCGCCGCCGCCGAGCGTGCTGATGTAGATGCCTTCGGGGCCGCAATGAACCGTATGGGGGCGGGAGTAGCCGGTCTTTTTGAATATCTCGTCCGGCTCGATGATCTTGTGGATTTTCGCCTGGGTGGGGTCCGGTTTGGTGTCCACCACGTAGATGCGCGATGAGCGGATGCCGGGGATGATCAGGTAGCGCCGTTCCTGGAACGCGTGGCCGGTGAGTGGCGACAAGGAGGACGAGCAGGCATTCCAGCCGAAATGGTGAAACTCGTCGCCCTTGTAGGGCATCGTTACGGTGTGGACGATCTTGCTGTAGGTGGGCGAACCGGGCTTCACGTCGATCACCGCGAGGGCGTCGGGCTTCGAGGCGTCCGGGCTGAGCAGCGCGGTGTAGGCGAAGTTCTCCGCCGGCGCTTCCATTGCCAGCTTGGGCGATGGGTAAAAGGTTGGATCGGGCCTCATTGTCATGGGGGACGCCTTTCTGTTTGTGCCGCGTCTCGACTGGTTATTGCGCCGGCGGCGCTGGATGCCGGGCGATCCAGTGGCGTGCGATTTCGATCCGCCGGCAGATCCACACGCGTTCATGGTTCTGCACGTAATCGATGAACCGAGCCAGGGCCTCGGCGCGGGCGGGGCGCCCGGTCAACCGGCAATGCAGGCCGATCGACATCATTTTCGGCTCTGTCTCCCCTTCGCGGTAGAGATAATCGAATGCGGCCTTCAGATAGGTGAAAAAGTCATCTCCCGAGGTCCAACCTGGGGATAGCGCAAACTTGAAGTCGTTGGTGTCCAGCGCATACGGCACGATCAGCCGCGGCTTCCCGGCGACGTGGGTCCAGTAGGGCAAGTCGTCATTGTAGCTGTCGGAGTCGTAGAGCGTTTCGGTCTCTTCCATGACCAACCGGCGCGTGTTGGGACTGAAGCGGCCGGTGTACCATCCGAGCGGCGGGCTTCCGGTGGTCTCGCGGATTGTCTGTACAGTCTTTCGGATGTCTTCGCGTTCCTGGTCTTCGGGCATGTCGGCGTAGTCGATCCAGCGCCATGAGTGGCTGGCCACCTCGTGCCCCGCTTCGGCCATGGCGATCCCGGCTTCGGGGTTCCGCTGCAAAGCCAGCCCGACCGCCCAGGAGGTGAACGGAACGTCGCGATCGGCGAATACTCGCAGCAAGCGCCAGAAACCGGAGCGGCTGCCATATTCGAACAACTCCTCACTGGAGAAGTTGCGTCGTTTGACCGGCGGCATGCCAGTAATCTCAGGCGTCACGTAGATCTCGGCATGAGGATCGCCATCCATGACGTTGCGCTCGGCGCCTTCCTCGTAGTTCAGCACGAAGCTTAGGGCGATGCGGGCTTTATCGGGCCAGTCCGCCTGCGGGCGGCGCCGGCCGTAACCGATCAGATCGCGTGGTCTTGAGTTCATCCATGGATCGGGCTACCTTTAATGTTCAAGTGCCGGGCTGATCGTGGGGCTTTGCTGGGTCTGTGATTCATGTAATATCCGCGTTTGTAGCCGTCGGGATACCATACGGCCAATCGCGCTCCAGCAAAGGGACAACATCGATGTCCGTTCGCCCTTGGGGTGATTTCGACGACGCATCTGGACCGCGGCGATGTCAATGAGGATGATCCGGCAGGCAGATGTTAAGGATCTATCATGAACACACTCCTTTTAGGTCGGCGGGGCATCATGGCGGCGGCGGCGGCCATCCTCGTCCATGTGCCGCGGGCAATGGCGGACAACCCGGTCCTGGCGCCGGTCAATCAACTGGTTGACGGTTTGCTTCGGGTGATGAAGGCCGGGCACGCCGTATCGTTCTCCGATCGCTTCAATATCCTGGCGCCGGTGATCGATAAATCCTTCGACCTGACTACGATCCTGAAAGAGTCGGTGGGTTTAACGTGGCCGTCGCTGCCGCCCGATCAGCAAGCGGCGCTGGAGCAGGCCTTTCGTCGCTATACCGTCGCCTCCTATGTCAACAGCTTCGACGAGTTCAACGGCCAGCGCTTCCAGGTAAATCCGGAAACGCGGTCCGTGGGTGATGATGAAGTCGTCCGAACCCGGATCATTCCGACCTCTGGGGAGGGGCATGACCTGGATTATGTCATGCATCAGGGTCCGCAGGGTTGGCGCATCGTCGATGTACTCGCGGACGGGGCGATCAGCCGGGTCGCGGTGCAGCGGTCGGATTTCCGCGGGCTCATTCGGAAGGGGGGAGCGCCTGCTTTGGCCACGAGTTTGGCAACCAAGTCGGCTTCTCTCGCGGGTTGAGGTTTGGTGCCGGATTAGGTTATTCCGGTTGGCTGAAGGCGATTTGTAATCGGCTGTGTTGTCGGCCTCGACTATATGCTGGAGCTTGGGTTAGATCACTCGGTTTTTTTGGGGGCGATGAATGGCGCGGGCTAGCGGATCTATCTTTATTGCCGCCGTGGCGGTCGCGCTGATGGCCTGGTGCGCGCCGGCTCGCGCGGTGCCTGTTGAGGGGACATGGAAAGTTCACGACCTGGTGCTGGATGTGTTCAGCTGCCAGGAATTGTTCTGCGGAAAGGTCGTGTGGACAAAGAGCCCTCAACGGCGGCAGGTCGATTGTGGCCGAACGATTGTTTGGGGCTTGTCTCAGGAAGGGCCGCAGACATGGTCGGGCGGCTCGATCTACGATACGACCGATGGCAACACGTATCGACTGTCGGCGACGCTTGCGCCGGACGGTACGTTGCATGCGCGGATCTATCGCGGCGTGCCGCTGTTGGGCAAAACCGAGGTGCTGACAAGGGTGCCGCCGCGATCGCTGGATGGTTGGTGCGTCTGACGGGTTCTTTCTGGGCCGGCTGAGCACTGGCCATCGTGCCGGCCGCGGGTTAGCGTTGCGCTTGGACGACCTTCGGAGGCAATGATGAGCCCTGATTTCCCCGCGTCGCCGGAACTCGATTTCGATCCTGATGCGCTGCGCGCCAAATACCGCCATGAGCGCGACACCCGCGTCCGGCCGGATGGCAACGATCAGTATCTCGAGGTCAAGGGCGATTTCGGGCGTTATGTCGAGGATCCCTATGTGGAGCCCGGCTTCAGCCGCGAACCGTTGCGTGACGAGGTCGATGCCCTGATCATCGGCGGCGGGTTCGGCGGGCTGATGGCGGGTGCGCGTTTGCGGGGGGCGGGGGTCGAGCGCATCCGCATCATCGAGAAGGGCGGCGACTTTGGCGGCACCTGGTACTGGAACCGCTATCCCGGCGCGCAATGCGACATCGAGAGCTATATCTATATGCCGCTGCTCGAGGAGACGGGCTATATTCCGCGGGAGAAGTATTCGTTTGCGCCGGAAATCCGAGCGCATGCGCGGCGTATCGCGGAGACTTTCGATCTTTATGGGCTGGCATGCTTTCAGACCGAAATTCGCGAACTGCGCTGGCTGGAAGATGAAAACAAGTGGCTGATCACGACCAATCGCGACGACCGGATGAAGGCGCGGTATGTGGTGATGTCGAACGGGCCGCTCAACCGGCCGAAGCTGCCCGGTATTCCCGGCATCGACAGTTATAGGGGCCACAGCTTCCATACCAGCCGCTGGGATTATGACTATACTGGAGGCGATACGAACGGCAACCTGCATAAGCTGGCTGACAAGCGCGTCGCGGTGATCGGCACGGGCGCGACGGCGATCCAGTGCGTGCCGCATCTCGGCAGGCATGCAAAGCAGCTCTATGTTTTTCAGCGGACGCCGTCCTCGGTGGACGTGCGCGGCAATGCGCCGACCGATCCCGCATGGGTGGCGACACTGACGCCGGGATGGCAGAAGCGGCGCATGGACAATTTCAACATTCTCGTCGCGGGGGGATTTCAAGACGAGGATCTGGTGAGCGATGGCTGGACCGATATCATCCGCAATCTGGGGGCCAGGCGGGTGCGCGATCCGTCCGATGGGACCTCGGCGGAGGAGATCGGGAAACGGCTGGAACTGGCTGATTTCAAGAAAATGAATCAGATCCGGGCGCGGGTGGATGCGGTGGTTAAGGATAAGGCAACGGCGGAGGCGCTGAAGCCTTGGTATCGCCAATTCTGCAAGCGGCCGACTTTTAATGATGAATACTTGCCGACTTTCAACCGGCCGAATGTCAGGCTGGTTGATACCAGGGGCCGCGGGGTGGATCGGGTGACCGAGGCGGGGCTGGTTTTCGACGGCGTCGAGTATGAGGTGGATTGTATTGTCTATGCGACCGGGTTCGAGGTCGGGACGGCTTATACGCGGCGTGCGGGATATGAGATTTATGGCCGCGGCGGTCAGACGCTGACGGAGTATTGGAAGCATGGGACGCGGACGCTGCATGGGTTTTACAGTCATGGTTTTCCGAACTGCTTTCATCTGGGCATCCTGCAGAACGCGCTGACGCCGAATTTTCCTCATATGCTGGACGAGCAGGTGCGCCATATCGCCGAGGTCATTAAGCAGGCGGAGCAGCGTCAGGCGCAGGTGATCGAGCCGACGGCGGAGGCGGAGGCGGAGTGGGTGCGGACGGTCCGGGATACGCCGAACGCCGGGACTCGGTTCTACATGGAGTGCACGCCGGGTTACTATAACGGGGAGGGGCGGCAGGGTGGTCTTGGGCTGTTCAGTGAGCTCTATGGGGCTGGGCCGGTGGTGTTCTTTGATCTTGTGCGGGACTGGCGTGGCAGCGGAGGGATGAAGGGGTTGCAGTTTGGGTAAGGGTGGTCGGTGATCTAGGTTTTTAAGGATCGGTCGGCAGGAATCAAGTTGCGCCTGGAATACTGGCTGACGCATAGAGAATGCGAGCTGATGGCCAGACCTTCCGGCATGGGCGAGATTAAGCCGGAATCCGATACCGACACGGTGTGCCACACCAGGACGTCGTCGCCGAGGCGATCTTGGGATCACCGATCAGGCCGAAAATCTGCCTAACCCCGATCTGTTCGAGCGCTGGCCATCCCCGCTCGGGTGAGCTTCGGTCACATCATTCGGGATAGCCTAAGGCATGATATTGGCGTGTCGCACTGATGCGGCCAACTCCCGCACCGCGGCGCTACAAACCACGTCAGAATTCACGTTATGTTCTTGACATTGCCCTCAACCGACGCTAGAACAAATGCACAACTGCACACCGGACCGAACCTATGGCCCTCCCACCCAACTCGTTTCTTGAAACGATCATCGCTTTCCTGCTGCCATATTTCTCCGCAGCGTCCAGGGACAAGCACGAAGCCCGGTCCGAAATCCTCGACACCCTGGCCGCCTACGAAACCCGCACACGGGCGGAAATGTTCCAAGCCGCCCACATAATCGCCCTCGGCATGACCACCCTAGACGTCCTCGCCGAGGCAAAAACCGCCGAGATGTCGCAATCCATGCGCCTGCGCTACCGCAGTTGCGCCAACAGCCTCAATCGCTCCACCCTCCAGACCGAAAAAGCGCTGGACCAGCGTCTCGGCGACGAAATTCCAGCCGCCCCCGCCGAAATTCAGGAGCCCGTGGACGACATGCGGCAGGCCGAGATAATGGCCGCCATTCAGGAATACAAAGCGAAGATCGACTCCCAGCGCCCTCGCGCCAACCCCGCCGCCGCACCGCATCTAGCGCCAGACCAGACCTGGGATCCCCAACTCTGGGCCACCGCAATGATCAACTCGTTGCAGCAGCCCGCCGCTCCGGCCCAACCCTCCCCATAGCGCAACCATCATCGCGCCGGGCGAAACCTCCCACTCACCTAAAATCACCCCATCACACAACCCCGGTAGAGCCCGCGAACTTCAGCCTGAAAAAGCTCCACCGCTGACCCAACCCCGGTCAGGAGACCTTGTCCTTCACCGGCTTGGTGTCATTGGCGGCAACCGGCTTGATCACGCTGGTGATGGTGTCCCGCAGCACGGTAACCCGCAGGTTAGGGGCGATCTCGACCTCCACTTCGGCGGACGCGACCTGCTTACCGTCCTTGTCCTGCACCATCGGCACCCGCTGCACGGTGCCCAGGATGCCGCCGCCGGTGACAACCCGGTCGCCACGCTTCAAGGTCTGCAGCATCGCTTTCATTTCCTTCTGTTTCTGCTGCTGCGGACGGATCAGCAGGAAATAGAACACAGCGAAAATCAGCACCAAAGGGGCGAACTGGGTCGCGCTGCCCAGCATACCGGAAACGTCCTGAGCGTAGGCCGGGGCAATCAACGTAAACGGGTTCATGACGGCGCGAGGTCCTTGCGATACGGCGGGCCGGACCATAGTTTCCGCCCCTCTTTCGTCAAGCCGCCGCCCAATCCGCTCCGGGGACCCTCGCTCGTATGGAACAGACCACGTTCGACCTTTTGACGCGTATCGCCGGTGCCCTGGAGCGTTTGGCCCCGCCCCCGCCGGCCGCTTTGGATCTTTCGCTGGCGGATGCGTTCGTCTGGCACCCCGTGCCGGCCTCTCTGGCTCCCGTGCCGATTGTTTCCCGGGTCGAGATCGGCCTGCTGAAGGGGGTAGATCGCCAAAAATCCATCCTGGTCGAGAACACCCTGCGCTTCGCCAGAGGATTGCCCGCCAACAACGCCATGCTCTGGGGCGCCCGAGGCATGGGGAAGTCCTCACTGGTAAAGCGACGCACGCAGTGGCGAACGAGCAGACCCCCGGCTGTCTGGCCCTGATCGAGATCCACCGCGAGGACATTCGGACCCTCCCCGAACTGCTGAACCTGTTGCGAGACCAGGAGAGACGATTTCTCATCCTGTGCGACGATCTCTCGTTTGAGCGGGAAGACTCCGACTACAAAGCCCTGAAGTCGGTGCTGGACGGCGGCATCGAGGGGCGCCCGGATAATGTCCTGTTCTACGCCACCTCGAACCGCCGGCATCTGATGCCCCGCGACATGATCGAGAACGAACGCGCCACCGCGATAAACCCGAACGAATTCACCGAGGAGAAAGTCTCCCTCTCCGACCGCTTCGGCCTATGGCTCGGTTTCCACAACTGCGATCAGCCAACCTTCCTGGCCATGATCGACGGCTATGCCGCCAATATCGGCTTGCCGATCAGCCCCGAGGAACTCCACGCCGAAGCCGTCGAATGGTCCGTCACCCGAGGCGCCCGCTCCGGCCGCGTAGCCTGGCAGTTCATCCAGGAGATGGCCGGCCGCCTGGCTGTCACCAAAAAGCCAGCCGCCCTTAAATAAGGACCCACCGAACCCGTTTCTTCGCCGAACTCGGTGTCGGCAAAACCGGCGTCCCGCCTCGAACCCTCCGTCCCGGCGCATACGCGCCATTCGAATTCGGCGCGGCACCTGCCCACCCGGATGCGCTACCGCTCTGGCTCACCAGGAGCACGCGCGCGGATCTCACTATGAACGGTTCAGCGACCACATCGCAGCGCGCGATGTTTGTCTTCATCTGCTTCGTCTGGGGCACCACCTGGCTGGCAATGAAGATCGGCATCACCACGGTCTCCCCCGGCGTCTTCGCCGGCCTGCGTTGGAGCATCGCCGGCGCCCTCATCCTGGCCTTCCGCCGCCTCCGAGGCCAGCGGGTCATGCCGCCACCCAGGCTGATCCCGCGCCTGGTGTTCGTCTCCATCGTGCTCATCACGCTGAACCAGGTCATCCAGCTCTACGGCCTCAAATATATCACCGCAGGCCTCGCAGCCGTAATCAGCTCGGCGCTGACGCCGATCGCACTGCTGGTGTTCTCGGTCACCGCGGGGCAGGAGCGATTCAGCCCCCGGCAACTCAGCGCCATGGCCGTCGGCGTGATCGGCGTTGTGCTGCTGTTCGGGCCGAGCGCCGCCGCCGGGACCCTAAATGTCTGGGAGGTCATCGGTGCGGCCGGCGTCACCATCGGCGTCCTCTGCTACACCGCTGGCTCCGTCATGACCCGCCCGATCATGCGAACGCTCGAGCCGGTGCAACTCGCCGGCCTGACCGACCTGATCGGCGGCCTGATCCTGCTGGTCTCGGCGCTCGCCGTCGAGCCCGGCGCCGCGTCGTCGATGCACCTGCATTGGGGATGGCCGGCCTTCCTGGCATGGCTATACCTGCTGGT
Organism: uncultured Alphaproteobacteria bacterium; assembly: GCA_963778125.1. Lineage (GTDB taxonomy): Bacteria > Pseudomonadota > Alphaproteobacteria > Acetobacterales > Acetobacteraceae > Rhodopila. The sequence goes on from CAVZTH010000045.1 coordinate 94,544, forward strand.
CCCCGGCTCACTGATGTCCACGACGATGTATTTCCTGCTGGTCCGAGACTGGGGCGCCAGCCGCCCAGGAACCTACGCCTTCATCTCCCCGGTAATCGCCGTGACGATCGGCTGCGGCCTCTTCGGCGAGAAGCTCGACTGGGGCGACGCCTCCGGCATGACCTTAATGCTCGGTGCCGCCTGGTTGGCCCTGCGACCGGCCCCAAGACCCAAGGTTCCCCTGATGGTTCGGTCGGTGACGAACTGATCCGCCGCGACTTTCCACCACGCGATGCCCACGTCGAGGGCATGGCAAACAAACAGATCGGTCTTACTGTTTTCGCAACGAGCCTGGCCTTCCTCCTGGTCCAGCTCGATGTCTCGATCATCAATGTCTCCCTCGCCGCGATCGGCGCCCGATGGCAGGTCGGCATGTTGGGCCTGCAGTGGGTGGTGGATGCCTACGCTCTGGCATTCGCCTCCCTGCTTTTATCCACCGGAGCACTGGGCGACCGGATTGGCCATCGCCGCATGTTCATCCTGGGTTTGGCGCTGTTCACCGGCGCCTCCGCCGCGTGCGGGCTGGCCTGGAGCGAAACCGCGCTGATCGCCGCCCGCGTGCTCCAAGGTGCCGGCGCCGCGGCCTTGGTCCCGAGCAGTCTGGCGTTGCTGACTCGGGCCTGCGGCGAGGATGCGAAGCTGCGCGCCTGGGGAGTCGGGTGGTGGACCGCCTCCGGCACGGTCGGCCTGGCCGCCGGACCGTTGCTGGGCGGCGTCCTGGTCGATCTGCTGGGGTGGCGGAGTATCTTCCTGGTCAACTTGCCGATCGGACTGCTCGGTCTCTGGCTGACCCGTCGGTTTGTCGCCGCATCCGCCCCGACGGAGACGCGCCTGGACTGGATTGGCCAGGCGCTGGCGATCGTTACTCTCCTATGCTTGACCAGCACGGTGATCGAGGCTCCTCGGTTCGGCTGGTCGTCGTTCCCGGTCTGCGCCGGGCTGATCGTCGCCATCACGGCAACGGCGGCTTTCATCACCCAGGAGCACCGCAGCAAGCACCCGATACTGCCATTGACCCTCTTCTGCGATCCCAGGTTCACGGGCGCAACCCTGGTCGGCTTCCTGATCAACATGACCCTCTACGGAGCCTTGTTTGTGCTCGGTCTGTATTTCCAGGTGACCAGACATTGGCCGGCATGGGTCAGCGGCATAGCCTTTCTGCCGCTGCCCGTGGTGCTGGGTATCGCCAATGTTCTGGCCAGTCGAATCGCGGACCGACTGGGGCCTGGAGCCTGCATGTCCGCCGGTCTGCTGATCGCCGCGAGCGGTTGCGCCGTGCTCAGCAGCCTAGGCGCCCAAACGGCCTACGGAGAAATGCTTGTCGGTCTGGTGCTGATCCCGGCCGGGATCGGTATTGCGGTGCCCGTCATGACCTCCTGCCTGCTGAGCAGTGTGCCGCGTTCCCAGGCGGGGGTCGCATCCGGCACACTCAACGCCATCCGCCAGGCCGGCGGCGCTATCGGAGTCGCCCTATTCGGCGCCCTTCCGATCCACCCGGCGTTCCTGCTGGGATCAGGCCTGATGGTCGTGGCATCCGCCGCCGCTGCCTGCCTGATCCGCTCGGAGAGACGACAGCTCCGAACTTGCGAAATCCCCGGAGGCCGCCTATCGCGCTGAATGATGAGGAGGACGAGCAGATGATCCGGGTTCTGAAGCAAGGCGCCACCGAGGCCGAGAAGGTCGAGGCCGATCGCAAGGTCCGTCAGACGGTCGAGGCCATCCTGGAAGATGTCGCCGCGCGAGGTGACGCGGCGGTCCGGGAACTGTCGGCGAAGTTCGACAAATGGGAACCGGCGGCATTCCGGCTGCGGCCCGATGAGATCCGGTCGCTGATGGACAGTCTTCCGGACCAGGTGATCACGGACATCAAGTTCGCCCAGACCCAGATCCGCCGATTCGCTCAGGCGCAGAAGGAGGCGCTGCGGGATATCGAGGTCGAAACGCTTCCCGGCATCCGCCTGGGTCACAAGAACATCCCGGTCAACAGTGTCGGCTGCTACGTGCCGGGCGGGCGGTATCCGATGGTAGCCTCGGCCCACATGTCGGTGCTGACGGCGAAGGTGGCGGGGGTGAAGCGGGTCGCCGCCTGCACGCCGCCGCTGAACGGCGTGCCCCCTGCCGCCACGGTCGCCGCCATGGCTCTGGGCGGCGCGGATGAGATCTACCTGCTCGGCGGCATCCAGGCGGTCGCGGCGATGGGGCTCGGCACCGAGACGATCGCGCGGTGGACATGCTGGTCGGGCCCGGCAACGCGTTCGTCGCCGAAGCCAAGCGGCAGTTGTTCGGGCGCGTCGGGATCGATCTGCTGGCGGGTCCGACCGAGACGCTGATCATCGCCGACGACACCGCCGACGTGGAGATGTGCGCGACCGATCTGCTCGGGCAGGCGGAACATGGGCCGACCTCGCCGGCAATATTGCTGACCACGTCGCGGAAGATCGCCGATGGAATCCAGGCTGAGATCGACCGGCAGTTGGCCGTGCTGCCGACCGCGGACATCGCCTCCGTGGCCTGGCGCGACCATGGGCAGGTGATCCTGTGCGATACCGACGACGAACTGGTGTCCGAGGCCGACCGCATCGCCTCCGAACACGTGCAGGTGCTGACGCGGGAGCCGCGGTGGTTTCTGGATCGGATGACCAACTACGGCGCGCTGTTCCTGGGCAAGGAAACCAATGTCGCCTATGGTGACAAGGTCATCGGGACGAACCACACTCTGCCGACGAAACGGGCCGCTCGTTACACGGGCGGCCTATGGGTCGGCAAATTTCTCAGAACGGTAACATATCAACAGGTCAGCCCCGAGGCTACGGCAATGATCGGCGAATACTGCTCTCGACTATGCGCGATCGAGAATTTTGCCGGGCACAAGGAGCAGGCTGATCTGCGCGTACGGCGGTACAGCGGGAAGAATGCCTGAGAGGTTCATGACTTTACAGATATGTTTGCTAGTTACTTGGGATTTTGTTTAGGCGGCGGCGTGCGGTCGGGCCCCCGTCTGGTCCGTCTCGCTGGATTGGCCTCCTAGAATCAGTGTAAGGAGGCCGCCCTGAACAGGAGCGACGAGATTGGGACTGGCGAGAGAATTGGAACGACATCAGGTTGCGGAGGTCTATGGTCGATGGGCGCCTGTCTACGATATCGTATTTGGTCCGGTCTTTAACCGGGGCCGCCGCGCGGCGGTTCATGCGGCCGAACGTGTTGGGGGGCGTATCCTGGAGGTTGGCGTCGGGACGGGCCTGTCGCTCGACCACTATGCCAAGAGCAACCACATCGTCGGGGTCGATATCTCGGAGCCAATGCTCGACAAGGCGCGCGAGCGGATCAAGCGGTTGCGGCTGAACAATGTCGAGACGATCGCGGTGATGGACGCGGAGCAGCTTATGTTCCCGGACGCCTCCTTCGACGTGGTCGTGGCACAGTATGTGGTCACCGCCGTTCCCAATCCAGAAAAGGCGCTCGACGAATTCGTTCGCGTTGTTCGGCCGGGTGGGGAGATTATCCTCACGAGCCGCATTGGCGCCGAAACGGGCCTTCGCGGCACTATGGAGAAATGGCTGATGCCGGTGACCAGCCGGCTCGGCTGGCGAACCGAGTTCCCGTGGGCGCGCTACGAACATTGGGCCAAGAAATCACCGGTTCGCTTACTGGAACGGCGTGAACTGCCGCCGATGGGTCATTTCTGGCTCATACGATTTGCAAGACTGAACAACAGCGATGCCAATTTCTCCTCCGATCCGGCTGATACGCACGACATAGCGGCGTAGCCGGATTTGGCGCGTGCCTGACTACAGAATAGTTTGAAATTCAAAAGGAACAGCGATGGCCGGCTTTTTTGAGCTTCTACGCGTGCAACGGTGGGACGACCATCGCTACTATCACCACAGCCGGGTCAATCAGTCGCTGCATTTGCTCAGCGCGGTCAGCTTCGTCTGTTCATATGCGGTGATGTTCGATGATCCGGCGATGGCGGCGCTGATCGGGTGGCTGATTTCGATGACCAGCCGGCAGGCCGGCCATTTCTTCTTCGAGCCGAAGGACTACGACGTCGTCAATCAGGCCACGCATGAGTACAAGGAGGAGATCAAGGTCGGCTACAATCTCCGCCGCAAGGTTGTTTTGATGTCGATTTGGGCGCTTTCGCCGCTGATTCTTCTGCTGGATCCTAGTCTGTTGGGGTTATTCACGCCCTATACGTCGGGGATCGATTTTGCCCGGCATGTCGGCTATTTGTGGCTTGCTGTCGGTTTGGGCGGCCTGGCTTTCCGGACCTTGCAGCTGTTTGTGATAAAGGATGTGCAGACCGGGCTGGTGTGGGCGACCAAGATCATCACTGACCCGTTCCACGATATCAAGCTGTACTATAAGGCGCCGGTGCAGCTTCTGAAAAGGCACGGGATTGACCTTGAGAATCTTGAGATCGACCTCGAAGGGTCGCTGCTGGATGATATGCCGGAAGAGGCGATCGACCTGCACCGCTGAGTATTTTTGACAAAAATGGCGTTGGGTCAGCCGCAGCGGCTCCCAACGCCAGGCGTTTGATTCATGTGCTGGCGGGGCGAAAGAATGCGGCAAAAGTTGGGACACTACAAAGGGCAACCGCACCAGGAATACTGTTTTTCCAACTTGAGCGTCCCCTCTTGAGAGGTTCCGTCCCTTCCGACGCCGTCTTGCTCCGCAACTTCCTCCGCCAGTTGGCGGCAGTTGAAATGGACGGGGCGGTTTGCTGTCGCCACCTTCATCCCAGCTCATCCAGCAGCGCCTTCGCGTCCTTCAGGTCCGGAGCGTCGAAACCTTCGGTGAACCAGTTGTAGATCGGACCGAGCAGATCACGGGCTTCCGCGCGCTTGCCCTGGTCGCGCCAGAGCCGGGCGAGGCTGGTCGATGCCCGCAACTGAAAGAGCTTTGCGCTCTGCCGCTCGGCAACGGCGATGGCCTGACGATAGTGCCGCTCGGCCCCAGATCGATCGCCGGTGGCATTCAGCAGATCGCCCGGCACCCGATGCAGCAACTCGGCTTCATGACCCGCTCGTCGGTGGCCTCGACGATCTGCGCGGCCTCGGCGAGGCAGTTCCGTTCTTCAGCGGGCTGCCCGAGCATGGCATAGGCCTCGGCGAGCCACGTGAACAGCATCGGCATATGACAACGCTTCCGGTAGCACGCAATTCCGCCAGCCCCTGCATGAGCAGCGCAAGGCCTTCCTGCGCTTGCCCGCAGCGCGATCAACGACCGTCCGCGGAATGCCAGTGCCCAACCCAAATAAAACGGAAAGCCATGCTCGGTCGATCAGAGCCAGAAATTCCTCCATGTGCACCATAGGCGAGCGGGTGAGCCAGTCGAGCCAATTCGCGAAACGGAGCACGTGAGCCAGCGTATGGACGTGTCCGAGCCGGCGGGCCTCCGACAACGCTTCGTCCATCCGTGACCGTGCCTGATCGATGTAACCTAGGTACGCCAGGGTCAGGGCGAGGTACGCGAGCATCGCAGCATAGGGATCGATGGACAATCCTCCGATGGTGCGATGCCTGGATCAGCAAGGCCCATACACCGCTCCAGGAGCGGCGCGGGCGGCAACGAACTCCCCGAGAAAGAAGCGGCTAGCCCCTGCATGAAGCGACCCAGCAATTGCGCCCCGGCATCGTTCCGCGTCTCGCCGATTTGTTCGAGCTGCTCGCCTAGCGGCAAGCGCCAGCCTGTGCTCGGCTCGCACCATGATGAAACCCCAATTGGCCTACGATCAGCGGCACCAGGTACTCGGGCCGATCGAGCTGCTCAGCCAGCGTCGCGCGCCCGGGCAAGGGTCTCGTCCACTTCCGCCGCCGACCAGCCTTTCGTGGCAGTCAGTGCCGATCCGAGCGCGGTTTGCAGGTCCAGCTCCTGTTGCTGGCGCCACAGGCCGTCCGGCAGACCGGCCAGCACGTCCAACCCCTTCCGCAACTGGGCGACCGCTTCCGTCATCGCCGAGCGCGCCAGCGCCTGCTGACCGGCCTTCAGCCAATAAGCGACCGCCTGTTCCGCCAGCCCGGCTGCCGCGCAGTGCTGGGCCAACAGTGCCGGTTGCGCCAGCACGATCTCCGGAAAGCGGTCTTCGCAGGGTCGCGGCGATACGGCTGTGCAGAAGCTGGCGCCGGCTGCGCAGCAATGTGCCGTAGGCCGCATCCTGCACCAGCGCGTGCTTGAAGATGTAGCTGGCGTCTGGCGGCGTGCCGCGGGCGAACAACAGGCCGGCGTTCGTCAGCCGATCGAGCGCCTCGCGCAGTTGCGGCTCCGGCAGATCGGTGGCGGACACCAGCAGCCCATAGCCCGAACTCGCGGCCGATCGCCGCGCCGGTTTGTGCAACGTCCTTGGCAGCCGGTCCTAGCCGATCCAGCCGCGCCATCAGCGAGGCGTGCAAGGTCGCCGGCACCGACAACGGAGGGTGCGGCACGGAGGACAGCGCCGCTGCGCGCCTGCACGCCGGATTCGAGCACCGCCTTGGTCAGTTCCTCGACGAAAAGCGGCACGCCGTCAGTGCGCTCGGCGATCTCCTCAATGATCTCGAGAGGCAGCGCCGTTTTTCCGGCGACGTTTGCAACCATCGCCGCCGTGTTGCGCCTGTCGAGCCTTGCAGCGCCAGCAGCGTCACATGCGGCTGCCCGGTCCACGGCGGTTGAAAGTCGGGGCGGAACATCGCCAGCACCAGCACTGGACATGTCGGTGACCCGCTCGATCACGCGGTCCAGCAGTTCGCGGGAACTTGGGTCGATCCAGTGGATGTCATCGAAGATCATCAGCACCGGCTTCTGCCACGCGAGACCTTCAACCTGCCGCAGCAGCGCCTCGAATGTCTTGTCCTTCTTGCGCCGTGGCGTGAGATCGAGCGCAGGTGCGAGATCGGCTGACGGCAGCGCATGCAGCTCCACGATCAGCGCCAGGTCCTCCATCGGCGACTCAGTGGCCGCGAACAGCGCTTGCAGTTTGGCGATCTTGGCCGCCGACCCATCCTCATGCCGGAAACTGGCCGCTCGCTCCATTTGCGCGATCACCGGATACAGTGCGCTGTCCTGATGGTGCGGCGAGCAGAAATACCTTCGCCTGGTGTGCGGTTCGGCGGCGATATGCGCGGCCAGCGCCTCGGCGAGGCGGGACTTCCCCACGCCCGGCTCGGCCGAAATCAGCACCACCCGCCCGCTGCCGGCCTTCGCCTGGGCCCAGCGGCGGAGCAGCAGTTCCATCTCCTCGTCGCGGCCGACCAGGGGCGTGGCGCCAGAACGTAGCGCCTCGAACTGGCCTATCGTGCGGTTTTCGGACAACACGCGCCATGCCGGCACCGGCGCCGGCAGGCCTTTGAGTTCGATCGTCCCGAGGTCGCGGCACTCGAACAGGCCGCCGATTTGCCGGCGGGTCGATGCGTCGATCACCACCTGATCAGGCCCGGCGAGGGCCTGCAGACGGGCGGCGAGGTTCGGGGTCTCGCCGACCGCGGTTTGCTGGCGGGAGTCGCCGGAGCCGATCGGCTCACCGATGACCACGAGGCCCGTCGCGATGCCAACCCGAACATGCAGCGGCACGTCGCCCATGGGTGTCGAATTGACCGCCGCGGCAACGGCGAGGCCGGCCCGCACGGCACGTTCGGCATCGTTCTCCCGCGCTTGCGGCCAGCCGAAATAGATCAGCACCCCGTCGCCGACATAGCGCGCGATGAAGCCGTCGAACTGCTGGATCGTGGCGGCGACGCACGCCTGGTAAGTGCGGATGACCTGACGCAGATCCTCGGGGTCGAGCCGCGCCGAAAGGGTGGTCGAGCCAATGAGATCGCAGAAAACCACGCTGAGCGGGCGGCGTTCGGCGGTGGTTTCGGACGAGCCGGCATCCCCCGCTGGGCTGGGCGGCGGGCTAGGGTCCACAGCTGGCGTTTCTTTAAGACGCAACGCCGCGATCGCTTCCAGGAGCTGGCGGCGATGGCCGACCGAGGTGATGCCTAGATCCTTCAGGTCGTCGGCGGTGAGATTGGGTAAAAGCTGGGCATTGACGTCATTCGCGCGGAATGCCGCCTCGTATCGCTCAAGACCCAGGTCTTGCAGCCAGCGCGCGACGTCCATTGCCGCTCCTTGGTCCGGTCGGGCCCGCAATAAAGCATGGGTCCTTCAATCCGGCCTGTCCAGGTCTGGTTATTTTCTGGTTTGGGGCTTCGTCTGTGTCACCGCGGGCATGCCGGCATTCCAGCGTGTGGAGGGTTTCATAGAGGTGGAGCACCGGCCGGCTTAAGTTGTGTCCATCGGATTTGCCAGCTTGATACGCCAGCACGGGAGAAATCAGATGCTCCGCTCCATCCTTTCCGCAGTTGCTCTGGCCGGCGTTATCGCAGCGGCTCACCCCGCCTTTGCCGATGCAGTCACTGCAACGGCGTCTGAACATGCCCAACCCGCGGCGGCCGCGACGCAGCAGCCCGCAGTGCCGGTGCCTGCCTCGGCACCGCGGTCATTGGACGCGACGGCGCCGGCGGGATTTGGTTGGGGCTAGGCCGAGCGGCTCGTGATCCACGGGTGATGTCGTCTCGCCACAGTCATTCCAGCTCATGCAGCAACGCCTTGGCGTCCTTCAGGTCGGGCGCATCGAAACCTTCGGTGAACCAGTTGTAGATCGGACCGAGCAGATCACGGGCTTCCAGGCGCTTGCCTTGACTTCCCCATAAACGGGCAAGACTTGTGCTGGCCCGTAGCTCGAGCATTTTAGTTTGCTGCCCGCGGGCAATATCGATGGCGTGACGAAAGCAACTCTCGGCCGCATCGATAAAATGGCCGGTCTCCGTCACCGCGTGTCCATCGACAGGAGCAGCCAGCGCGTCCAGCAACAGCTCGCCCCGAAGGCGGTGCAGCTCCGCCTTCCACACTGGTTGGCCGTGCGTCATCGCCAGCGCCTCGTCCAATACACGCAACGCGTCGTCGGCCCGTCCGCCTCTGCGATACGCCTGGGCAAGCAGAGAGAACCAATACGGCCGTATCAACAGGGCCCCAGTCGCTTCGTGCACGGCAAGACCTTGGCATATCTGGCCAATTCCCTCGGCATTCTGCCCTTGCTCGGCCAGTGCCCACCCCCGCAGTATCGTGCCCTGCGCCAAGAAGAACGGGAACCCTTGCTCGCCCGAGAACCTTATGTCCTCCTCCGCCCGTTCCTGGGTCTCCGCCGGCTCGCGACGATAGTGATGGAGCCAAGCGGTGTGATCCAGGGCAAAGGCCAGGCTGAAAGGATGGGCCACCTCTCGTGCCTGGGAGAGCGCCTCACCCATGGTCTTCAGGGCGCGATCCGGATAGCCCAGATACCAAAGGACATGTGCTGCAAAACCTCGGGAGAGCACCCCGGGTTCTTGTCCGTAGGAGAGTGCCAGCGAACGATCTCGCTGCGAATCGTAGAGAGCGATTGCCTGCTCGAAGTGCACCAGCGCAGGCGTGAACTCTCCGCTCCACAGGAGGGTGTGTCCCATCACCCGGTGTGCCTGCATGAGGTCGACCGGATCTGCTCCCCGTTGGGCCATATCGAGGAGTTGCTCGGCTATCTCATGCGCGGCCTGCAGATCCGCCCTTACCTCGTAGAACCACCAGAGCCCAAACAGCACCGAGGATAGTTGGGGGGTATCACCCACCTGGAGGCAGAGTTCTCTTGCACGCGCGTAAGCTTGCCCGACTTCCGGGGCAGCCATGCCCCTGATGGCGATCAAGGGCACACCAAGGGCCGTCTGCAAATCGAGCTCCTGACGGCGCCGCGCCATTCCGTCAGGAAGATTCGCCAACATCCCCAGCCCTTGGTGCAGCTGTGCAATAGCCTCTGCCATTGCCGAGCGTGCGACGGCCTGCCGAGCGGCCTGGAGCGAGTAGATGATCGCCTGTTCTGCGAGACCGGCTTCGACACAATGGTGGGCCAACAATGCAGGTTGCGCCAGCACGATCTCGGGAAAGCGGTCTTGCAGGGTCGCGGCGATACGGCTGTGCAGAAGCTGGCGCCGGCCGCGCAGCAAGGTGCCGTAGGCCGCGTCCTGCACCAGCGCGTGCTTGAAGATGTAGCTGGCGTCTGGCGGCGTGCCGCGGGCGAACAACAGGCCGGCGTTCGTCAAGCGATCGAGCGCCTCGCAAAGTTGCGGCTCCGGCAGATCGGAGATCGACGCCAGCAGCCCGAACCCAAACTCGCGGCCGATCGCGGCGCCGGTTTGCGCAACATCCTTGGCGGCGGGTCCCAGCCGGTCCAGCCGTGCCATTAACGAAGCATGCAACGTTACCGGCACCGACGTATGTGGGACGGCGGACAGTGCCGCCGCACCTTGTGCGCCAGATTCCAGCACCGCCTTGGTCAGTTCCTCGATGAACAGCGGCACGCCGTCCGTGCGGTCGGCAATCTCCGCGACGATCTCGGGTGGCAGTGTCGCATTGCCGGCGACGTTTGCGACCATTGCCGCCGTGTAGCGGCGATCGAGCCGAGCCAGCGTCAGCAGCGTCACATGCGGCTGCCCGATCCACGGCGGCTGAAACTCGGGCCTGAACATAGCCAGCAGCAGCACCGGCCAGTCCGCGACCCGCTCAGTCACGCGGTCCAGCAGTTCGCGCGAACTCGGATCGATCCAGTGCAGGTCATCGAACACCATCAGTATCGGCTGCTGTCGCGAAAGACCTTCGATCTGCCGCAGCAGTGCCTCGAACGTCTTGTCCTTCTTGCGTTGCGGGGTGAGGTTAAGCGGTGGGGCGAGGTCGCCCCACGGCAACGCGTGCAGGTCTGCGATCAGCGCCACGTCTTCGATCGGGGGCACCGTGGCGGCGAGCAGTGGTTGCAGTTTGGCGAATCTGGCCGCCGGCTCGTCCGTGTGCGCGAAGCCGGCTGCCCGCTCCATCTGCGCGATCACCGGATAGAGTGCGCTGTCCTGATGATGCGATGAGCAGAAGTAGCGCAACCGGACGTGTGGCTCGTCGGCTATCCGCTCGGCCAGCGCCTCGGCGAGGCGGGACTTGCCCACACCCGGTTCGGCGGAAATCAGTACCACGCGGCCATTGCCGGCCTTCGCCTGCGCCCAGCGGCGGAGCAGCAGTTCCATCTCCTCGTCGCGACCGACCAGCGGTGTCGTACCGGAACGCAGCGCCTCGAACTGGCCGAGCGTGCGGTTTTCGGACACCACCTGCCATGCGGGAACCGGGGTTGGCAGGCCTTTGAGTTCGACGGTGCCGAGGTCGCGGCATTCAAACAGGCCGCCGATTTGCCGGCGGGTCGATGCGTCGATCACCACCTGATCAGGCCCGGCGAGGCCCTGCAGACGGGCGGCGAGGTTCGGGGTCTCGCCGACCGCGGTTTGCTGGCGTGAATCACCGGAGCCGATCGGCTCACCTATGACTACGAGGCCCGTCGCTATGCCGATGCGGACGTGGAGTGGTTCGCCGCTCATGTGTGTCGAATTGACCGCCGCGGCGACGGCGAGACCGGCGCGCACGGCGCGTTCGGCATCGGTCTCACGGGCTTCCGGCCAACCGAAATAGATCAGCACCCCGTCGCCGACGTAACGGGCGATGAAACCGTCGAACTGCTGGATCGTGGTCGCAACGCGCGCCTGGTAACCGCGGATGAGTTCCCGCAGGTCCTCGGGATCGAGCCGCGCCGAAAGGGCGGTCGAGCCGATGAGATCGCAGAACATCACGCTGAGCGGGCGGCGTTCCGCGGTGGTTTCTGACGGTCCGATGTCCCCGGTCGCATGGGTCGCCGGCCGGGGATCACGGGTCGGTGCCCCTTCAGGGCGCAAGCCTGCGATCGCTTCCAGCAGACGGCGGCGGTGGCCGAGCGAGTTAACGCCTATATCCTTGAGGTCGTCGTCGGTCAGACCGAGCAATAGTTCAGCGTCGACGTCATTCTCGCGGAATGCCGCCTGATAGCGTTCAAAACCGAGCGCTCGCAGCCAGTCCTCGACGTCCATTGCTGATCCTAGGCTAAACCTGGGCCGCCGGACAGGAATGCTCCATGGATCCCGATCTGTCCAGGTTCAGAACCGTTGATCATCCGCCACGCCATATCGGCCGCCAGCGGCTCGGCCTGCATTCCAACGTATGAAGGGTTTCATATGGGTGGCGCACCCGCCGGCCTAAGTTGGGTCCATCGATTAGCCAGCTTGATCTGCCCGCACGGGAGAAATCACATGCTCCGCTCTATCCTTTCCGCAGTTGCTCTTGTTGGCCTTATCGCGATCGCACACCCCGCCGTTGCCAATTCAATCTCCGCGACGGCGGCCGATCACGCCCAGCCCGCGGCAGCCGCCACGCAGCAGCCCGCATCGCCGGCGGCCGCCTCGTCGCCGCGGTCATTGGACGCGCCGGCGCCGGCTGGTTTCGGCTGGGGCTAGTTCATTCCCAGCCTTACCTACAGGGAAATGATCCATTCCTTTGTTCGATCGTATAGATGCTCGTGGTATCCCGCTCAACGCGATCATGCTCCGGCGGCAGCGAGACATAGTTCAGGAGAAGACGGTCATGACTTTTGTTGTCGCTGGTGTTGTGCTGCTGCTAGCGCTACTCGTAGGTACCGTCTTCGATGACGATGAGACTAGCGAGGATGATCCCGCTATTGCCCCTGTCTACTTTTCGGATGTGCGCTGACCATACAGCCTAAGCGTGCCGGCGGACGGGCATCCTCCTTGGTAACGACCCGCCCTCGTGGCATGATCCGAGAACGGCGTAGCGTAAGCATTTCCCGTAGGATACTGCGTTTGATCGATCGGTTGGTGGTTGGATCGCCGGTCCACCACCAGCCATCCGACTGCATTGCCCGGCATGCGGCGCGGAAACGATCCGCGACCGCGGCAAAATCGGCATCGGTATAGTTCAAACTAAAAATCAGGCGGCCCGGTTCCGACCCAGCTCAGCGCCAGCCCTTCGGCGCGAAGATAATATTGCAGCATCCAGTTGTAGCGTGATGGCCTTGTATAGCTGATCGTCCAGATCGACGAGAGGTTGGCTATTTTGACCGGGAGATCTTCCTGCCGGAGCCAGCCGTTGAGTTGTTCGGCGCGATCGTTCCACGTCTGGTCGAGATGCTGATACAGCGCGCGGATTTCTTCGGAATCGAGGCGGTGCAGGAACTCCGTCATCGCGCCCATCACGTAGGGATGCGAATTGAATGTTCCTCTGGCAAAACAAATGTCCGCGGGATGGTCGGGGCGATAGCGTTTCATCAGCTCGCTGCGGCCACAGAGCACGCCGACCGGAAGGCCACCGCCGAGCGTTTTGCCGTAGGTGATGAGGTCAGGTTGGACGGCGAAGTATTCCTTGGCGCCTCCGATGCCGAGCCGAAAGCCGACGAAGACTTCATCGAAGATCAAAACGATCTTGCGTTGGTCGCACACCACGCGAAGCTGCCGCAACCAGCTTGCGTAGGCCTCGCGGTTGAACTCGGCCTGGCGCGAACTATCGACCAGAGAGGAATCCGCCGGTGCGGGTGCGTTCGGGTGGAGCGCCTGAAGCGGGTTGACGAGGACGCAGGCGATGTCTCGTCGCCGCCGCAGAACCTGAAGCGTGCGTTCGGACATCTCGGCCAGCGTGTACGTGTCGCGCGCCGGCGTCGGATTTCCGACGCCCGGCTGAACGTCGCCCCACCAGCCGTGATAGGCGCCACAGAAACGAACGAGGTGAGAGCGTTTGGTGTGATAGCGGGCCAGACGAACGGCTTGCATCACGGCCTCGGTGCCGGACATGTGGAAGGATACTTCGTCCAGACCGGAGATTTCGCGAAGGCGGCGGACGTTATAGGCGACCGTCGGGTGATAGGCGCCGAGGACCGGGCCGAGGTCGCGCACGCGTTCCGCGCCCTGGGCGATGCATGATCTTGTAGAAGTCGTGGCCGAACAGATTGACGCCGTACGATCCGGTCAGGTCGTAGAGGACGTTGCCGTCGAGATCGGTCACCGTTACGCCGGAGGACGATTCCAGAAAGGATCCAGCGGACAGATGTTGACGGACGAAGCGGCTGTACTGGAAGGGCACGCGATAGGCGCTGATGAACTGGAGGTCGGAAATGCTCGCCGCGGCTTCCGCCGTATGGGCGCTGGTCTTTGCAAAGCGTTCGCGGTAGAGACTGGACAATCGCATAAAGCCGTCCTGACGTCGTGCGGCGACTTCCTCGGGCGCACCGTCGGAGCGAAAGAACTGGCGTTCGTCATACTCGTAGAACGGGATCAGCGAGGCGATCCGGCGCGCCATCCGAGCGTGACCGGCGATGGACGGATGTTTCGCTCGGGAGAGGTCGAGACGGGTCTTTGCCTTGGCGACTGCCGCGATCAAGATGATAGCGCCACCGGTTGCGGCGAGATAGAGTTGCGCGGACATCGTTTTGCCTTCTGTGGAGCGACGCTGATCCCATGAGAATCCGGCAGGCGATAGTGAATATTGTGCATCAGGAGGATCTGAACTTCCTGCTCACCAATCGCATTCCACGGCGGCTGGTTACACGGTTTATCGGATGGTTCAGCAAGATCGAGCAGCCGCTGATCCGAGATATCTCGATCGGCACCTGGCGTTTTTTCTCCGATCTCGATCTTGGCGAGGCCAAGGAGACGAAGTTCCGCAGTATGCATGACTGCTTTACCCGGCAGTTGAAAGACGGCGCGCGGCCGGTCGACATGGATCCGGCTATTCTCGTCAGCCCATGCGATGCGATCGTCGGTGCGTCGGGGAGGGTGAGCGACGGGCAGGTTTTTCAGATCAAAGGGTTTCCCTATGCGCTGGCGGATCTCCTGGTTGACGCTGACCATGCGCAATCGTTCCGCAACGGGTGTTATGCGACGCTGCGGCTGACATCGAGCATGTATCATCGGTTTCACGCTCCCTACGACTGCCGCGTCAAGTCGGTCACGCATGTTTCCGGCGACACCTGGAATGTCAATCCGATCGCGCTGAAACGGGTCGAACGGTTGTTCTGCAAAAATGAGCGCGCCGTGATCAGGACCCGGCTGTCCGGCAGTGGCGCGGCAATGACGCTGGTGCCCGTCGCCGCTATTCTGGTGGCGGGCATCCGGCTGAGGTTTCTCGACGAGATGTTGCGCGGCACCGAACCGGGGCGGCGGACATTCGCGTGCGACGCGACGCTGCGCAAAGGTGACGAGATGGGCTGGTTCGAGCATGGCTCGACTATTATCGTGTTCGCACCCGAAGCTTTCGTGCTGTGTGACGAGGTCCGAGAGGGTATGACGATCCGCGCCGGGCAGCCGCTTATGCGGGTAGCGGTCTGAGGGCGCAGGAAACGCAGCTGCGACCATTCGGGCGCTGATCCGGCGGAATCGCTGAAAGACTTCACGATTTGTTAACGGTTTTGTGCGCTGTTGGACCAGCTTTTCCCAGACGCAGGACCGTGCGCATGAGTTCAGACCGCCCCTCAGGTATGCCAATTGTTGCATCCGGGCTTTCGTATGCTCGGCGAACCCTTTTTCCGCCTTAGCGCGGGGACGAAGGTTCCCTCGATGGTCGTTCAGCTTGAGAGCCAGGAAGCGGTCCTGCCGCTGCGGTCGGTCGCGCGCGAGTTCGGTCTCGATGCGGAAAGCCCCGATGGGCAGATGTTGCAGCTGATCGAACAGGCATTGCACTACGTTGCCGTTTTGAAGTTCGGCGACAAGCTGCCGTCTGAATTATATGGCGGACAGGCGAGTTGGGAGCCTACCCGACTGGACCAACGAAATGCAGACAGCCGCGTTCGGCAAAACCTCGTCCGATGCGTCCTGGCACGGACGGGCGAAACCGCCACGATCAAGGGCGGCGACACTCCGGGCTGGGAGGAGGAGCCGAGCAACCGGGCATTGCTGAAAAAGGCGATTACCGGGGCGGCGAGCCTGATTGAGGGGACCAACGAGGAGGAGATCAGCACGCGGGTCGGGACCTTGAGTGAAGAGATGGCCTACATCGAATGTATGCGCCGCATCTTGTATCTCGGCATTTCGGGACTGTGCGACAAGCTTCTAAGCATCGACCTTGCTCCGGTCCCTGCTAGCCGCCAGGACACCGTCAAGCAGGTGCAGAGATTAGGACGGCGTGGCCTTGGGGAGATCGCTCTCCGATTTGACGCAGTCGATGTCGGCCTGGACGATATTCTGGCGATGCTGCGAGACCCGCCGCCTGCCGTCGCGTCGCTGCGGGACCAGCGGAATTGGTTGTTCCGGACGAACCACGCATGGGGTGCGGTGTTCGCCGACTGGGCCAACGCTCCGCGGCACTTCGACGATTTTCTTTGGAAGGTGGTGGAGCGAACCTATTTCTTCCTGGCTCCGCGGTTCATGTCTGTCCAGGAATGGTCGAGCAGAGATGCGTTGCCCAAGCAGGAAGGCGCGCGCGCGAAGGTTTGGTGAACGCTGACGGACAGCAAGGAAGACTAGTTACCGAAGCCCCAGGAGGCGTTCCGCAGGGGCGCCGTCGGCCGTCTGCTCGACCTCAATCTCGCTGAGGTCGGCGAGATCGTTGACCACGTGCTGCCATTCCGACAGGGGCAAGGCTGCGCGCCTCAAAACAGTCCATCAGCTCCTTGCGCAACACCAATGCCACGAACGTGCAGAAGAAATGCCGCGGATGGCGACGTCCGTGCGAAGAAAGATTGGCCGTGTGGCCAGCAGTGTCGTGGCTGCGAGAAAGTTCGCTCGCTGAAACGTGACAGGATGCGGCTGGAAGAGACACAGATGCGAGACGCCGGACGCCTGTTTAAAATGGTGTTGAACTGGCGGCGGCTTGTCGGACATTTTAATTGGTGGACGGCCAGGACGGCAATCCGAGACCGGCTACCGACGTGATCGATCCATCTTGCAGCGCACTGACGAAGCCATCGGGCCGACACTCGAAGGCAAAACGGAACGCCTGAAAAACCGCCATCCGCCCGATCCTCGTGTGGCTGGCTCGTATCGTAGCAGAACCGCCCGGCTGGAATTGCTACTATAAGCCACCCCGTCCCAAGCTAATGAGAGCCGGATGGGCACAATTCGAAACCATGGCCGCAGGGTTTACCGTCATCACGACGCTCAGGCCAAGTCAAATGTCCAGACCCGGACGTGCAGAGTTCCCGCCGTCCCGGACACTTCACGAGCTACACCGAACAGATCATGAGTTAGCCGCAAAAAACGCGGACGGCTCTTGTCAAACCCATTGCAGGAACTTAAGATGGGCCTCTTCCAGCGGTCTCACCGATAGCTGATTGGGACGCCAGAGTAGGCTGGCGAGAGGATCGTATCATGAACATTGCTGTCACCGATGCCAAACGCAGAATCTATCTCGGAAACTCATCCACATACCAGCGAAACTCATCCACATACCAGCATGCGGCTTACGCAGGCACAGTGTGACACGTTTTGGAGAGCAGGCTTCCTGGCGCTGGATCAAATAACAACGTCGACGGACCTAGCCGATGTCAGCGGCGCTCTACGACCGGTTGTTCGAGGAACGAGCCGGGTGGAAGGATGGCAATTACTTTGATCTTGTTGGGTGCGAGGATGATCCGAGCAAGTTCGCAATTCCACATCTGCAAGATTGTTCGCAATATTGCCCGGAGCTGACGGAGACGATCTACTGGTCCAATACCTACTCCATCGCGAGCCAGCTACTCGAGGCTAAAGTCAAGCATCTCGCCGACAGTGCGATCACCAAGTTGCCGCACAACGCCGCTAAAACGCAGTGGCACCAGGATTGCGCCTTCTTGCCGGAGGGAAGTTACTTTGAAAAGGTTGTTTTTGGATGCCGCTTCAGGCGGTCGACAAAGTCAAGCGGTTGCATGAGGTTTAAGCCCAGGATCCCCCGTGGGCCGAT
The DNA here is from genome assembly GCA_963778125.1 of uncultured Alphaproteobacteria bacterium. GTDB lineage: Bacteria > Pseudomonadota > Alphaproteobacteria > Acetobacterales > Acetobacteraceae > Rhodopila. Next base: position 112,361 of record CAVZTH010000045.1, read on the forward strand.
CGTGCCTCATCGCTCACCGGGGGGGGACAATCGGGTAAACGGGCTCGAGGCAATTGGCATTGACGATGCCGGTTCGATTGCCTGTCCTCTGCCGGCAGGTGGAGCTACCATCCATCACTTTCGCACGCTGCATGCCACGGGGGGCAACAACAGTGATGTAACCCGGCGTGTGATGACCATCGGTTGGGGCGCCGCCGATTAAGCAAGACGGTCGAAGGCAATTTCAGTTGGCTTACGGAGAAGGATAACCAGCGTTTGCGCCGCTACCGGTCGGAAAGCGCGATACAGAAGGCAAAGAAGATGGCAGCCCCGCTAATAAACACAATCATGTATGGCTTAGGCCGATGATGGTGAGCGTATGAAGCTGGAGTGGGCAGCTTCTTGAGTGCGCGCGACATCGGGCTACCGCACCTAGCCGAAGAAATGCAGTGGCACGCCGCACTGCTGGTGAAGACGGGTCCGCCATAAACTGGAAATCTACAGCACAGGATTGTGGAGACCGTGTCCCGGGCCTTCAACGCGTCGCATGATGACTTGTCGTAGAGTAATTCGGCTACTCTCGAGACGGCTCTAATCCGTCATTCTTGTGCGACCTTTCGGCAAAGGCAACTAGCCCGGTGCGCACCTGATCCTTCGCCAACTCAACATCCCTCTACTTGCCTAGCCGTTTCGCTCAATTGACGACACGCCCAAGTAGAACCTTAGCCAAAATGATTGGCAAGGGATTTCTTCTGGTTCCCGCGAAGTCGGGTATTCGCCATGAGATCATGCCGGAGAAATCGCATGAGCCTTCGCTTTGAGGTCGTGACGGCCCCGCTCCGCTTCGGCGAGCTGCACGATGCCTGGGATGATCTTTGGAGCCGAGCAAACGGGTAAATTTTCAAAGCCACGCGTGGCTTTCGGGATGGATCAGAGGCATTGCTGATCAGAAGGATGTCCGGATGCTTTTCGGCGTCACCTGGGAAGGATCCGTGCTGGTCGGGGTGATGCCGTGCGCCGTACAACGCCGGTTCGGACTGCGCCATCTGCAGTGGGCGGCACAAACCCATAGCGACTACTGCGATTGTCTCTTTGATCAGGCTCACATCGACGCCTTGGGCACGCTGTGGTGGACCATGAGTCAGGCTGGCGGCTTCGACCTGATCAACCTGCTACAGGTTCGTCCGGATGCCCAATGCCGCCCTTTCCTAGAAGCGCAAACCCGGTTTGGCTCGCTAGAGCGTGGCGAGCGGCAGGTACGCTGCCTGCGGATCGACAACAGGTGGCCGTCCGACCATGCGTTCTTCCGATCGCTGAACAAGAAGATGCGCAACAACCACACCCGTGGCAAGCGCATCCTGTCGGAACTCGGAGGCGATGTAGCGCTCGAGGTGGTCGAGCCGGGCCGCCCGATCGACGACATGCTTGAGACGATCATGCAGTGGAAGCTGGCGTGGCTGCGCACCGCCGATCCCACATCGCCTTTGTTAGGCCGGGACTATCCGGTGCTTCGCGCCCTGATCGACGGTGCGTGGAACACAGGGATCGCAAAACTATTCGTGCTGACCTGTGGCGGGAAGATGTGCGCTGCCTCCTTCAATTTTGTGCACAGGGGGGGAATACAGGCATACCTCACCGCCTATGATAGAAGCTACGGGCGCGCCTCGCCGGGCACGATCCTTATCGTCGAGTATGCACAGTGGTCCTTCGACCGCGGGCTGTCCGTCGTAGACTTCCTGCGCGGCGACGAGCCGTTCAAGTTCCGCCTGGCCAACGCCGAAACCGTGATAAGCGGCTTCAGCGGCGCCCGGACACTGATGGGCCAGGTGGCCCATTCCGGGCACCGATGGCACGTTCGCCAGCGCCGCGGCCAGGACGTGGTGCCGTCCAGAGCGCCCGAAATGGATTAGTGAACAACCAAGGGGCAAAAAATCGGCCCGCCGGTCTATAGTGGCATCTTTGTCGCCGATGCCGTGTGTGACGAACTTCCTGAGGGTTCATCGCACAAATGGCTTCGAGCGATCACTTTGGAGGTGTCGGTCACACGTCCACCAGGATTAGAGAACCTTCGACTCAAGAGCCGGTAGCTGTTCAAATCAGACGGATAGTGCCGTCCGATTTGAACCGCTACTCACTGATTTTGTGGGCCGATTCACCCGACCGCATGGGATGCTTCTGTCGGGATCGGACCACTAGGTGGCGGGAGCGTTCTTGACGACGCTTGGGTTGATCGATGCGGTCTTGATCCTGACCAGCGCGTAGTCTTCGCCTGAAGTTAAGGCCTGTACAGTTCCACGGTTAACACATCAGGCGCGCTATGGCGGGCAAATCGAGCGGCCTGCCGGCGATCCCTCCCGGTTGCGTCGCTTGACGCCGGTGGCGTTCCGGCGACACTGGCCCAACCGCGACAAGAGGGAACACCCAGATGAGCGATGTCACGATCCTGGCGACCGGTTTCGGCTTTCCAGAGGGGCCGGTCGTAAGTCCGGACGGATCCGTCATCCTGACTGAAATCCGCAACAACCAGCTGTCGAAAGTCGAACCAGACGGGAAGACCAGTGTATTTTCGCGCTGCGGCGGCGGCCCGAACGGGCTGGCATTCGGGCCGGATGGGGCCCTGTATCTGTGCAACAACGGCGGCAGCAAGTATGTCGAGGGTTCCTCGATGGGCGTCGCGCCGCACCCCGACTATAAATTCGGCTATATCCAGCGCATCGACGCTAAAACCGGCGAGGCGAAGACGCTCTATGCCGAGGCCGGCGGCCACAAGTTGTCTGCTCCGAACGACCTCGTGTTCGATACACACGGTGGGTTCTACTTCACCGATCTTGGCAAGCGGTATGCCCGGCATCGCGATCATGGCGGGCTTTATTACGCTCTGCCGGATGGGTCGAAAGTGGTTGAAATCGCTTATCCGATGCTCACTCCGAATGGCTGTGGTCTGTCGCCGGATGGGAAGACACTTTATGCCGCGGATACCGAGGGGGCACGGCTGTGGGCGTTCGACATCGAAGCACCAGGAGTGTTGCGCAAGCCGGCGCCACACGCGCATCACAGCGGTCGGATTATCGCCGGCCTGCCGGGCAATGCCCGGTTTGACAGCCTGGCGGTGCTCGCTAATGGCAATATTGCCGTGGCGACGCTCAATACGGGATACGTAACGGAAATATCGCCGGGCGGCGAGATCGTCCGGGCGGTGAAGATGCCGGATATTTATCCGACAAATATTTGCTTCGGCGGCGCGGACATGTGCACCGCCTACATCACGCTGTCGGATACCGGGCGTCTTGGGACGATGCGGTGGCCCTCGGCTGGGTTGAAGCTGAATTTGCCTAATCGCGTGATTACGCCTTCCGACTGGGTCAACCCCAGGCGATCACGCTCTAAGGAAGGTCTCCGTAGCGGCCTGCGGGACCGAGGCGGAGGGCCCCGTCTGTTAACCGAAAAGTAAGCTTTACCAGTTATGTATGCGGCGGCGTTGGAGCCTGAGCATAGCTGATATGAAAGGCCTGATCGAGAGCATCCGGAAGCTTGGGATGGTGCGCGTCGCCATGCTCGCGGGCGTGACGCTTGGCATCATCGGGGCTTTTGTCTGGCTGGAGCTGCAGGGGCCCGGCCGAGGACGGATGGCGGAACTGGCGTCCGACCTTGATGCGCAAACGGCGCAGCAGATTGCCTCGGATTTGACCGGACACAAAATCCCCTATCGGCTGGAGGGCGGCCATATTTTCGTCCCCGACGGCGATTTGGCGGCCGCCCGAGCGCTACTGGCGACGAACGGCGTGTCCGGTCAGGGAACCACCGGGTACGAGATCTTCGACCGCGGCAACGACCTGGCGGTGACCGACTTTGACCAGCAGGTGAAGCTTACCCGCGCACTGGAGGGTGAGCTCGCCCGCACGATCGTGTCGGTGCACGGGATCACCCATGCGCGGGTGCATTTGGTGCTGCCCCGGCGGGAGCCGTTCGCGCATGATCGGTTGCACGCGCAGGCAAGCGTGATGCTGACGCTCGCCGGCCGGCAGACGCTGTCACCGGAGGCGGTCCAGTCGGTGGTCGATCTGGTGGCCGCGGGGGTGCCGGGGCTGCGTCCGCAGGATGTCACGGTGGTAGACTCGAACCTGCATCTGCTGGTTCAGGCGGGCGACGGCAACGACCCGAGGGCGCAGTCGGCGATGGGGGAAAGTATCCGCCAGAAGACCGAGGCCCGGCTGGCGGAGGCGGTCGAGTTGATGCTGGAACGGAGCCTCGGTCCGGGGCACGTGCATGCCGAAGCCTCGATCCGGATGAATTTCGACAAGGTGAACGAGACTCAGGAGAAATACGACCCGGACGGATCGGTGGTTCGAAGCACGCAGAACGTGACCTCGAATTCCAAGTCGACGGACAAGGCCGGTCCGGTTTCGCTGCAGAACAACCTTCCTAATGCCGATGCGGGTTCGGCCGGGGCCAGCGGCAGTCAGGAAGGACGCCAGGAAGAAACGACCAATTATGAGATCGGCAAGACGGTGCGGGCGATCGTGCATGATCAGCCTCAGGTCGAGCGGGTCACTCTGGCTGTGATGGTGGATGGGATCGATACGGTCGGGGCGGACGGCAAGCACACTTGGAAGGCACGCGAGCAGAGTGATCTGGACCAGATCGAGAAGTTGGTGAAAAGCGTTGTCGGCTTCGACGAGAAACGCGGCGACCGGCTTGATGTTGTCAGCATGCCGTTCGTTGACGCGATGGAGGCGGTCGATGCGGCGCCCGCGGCACGGCCGGGCAAGGTGAACGCCGACCTGATCACGTTTATTCAGATGGTCGCGTTCGGCGTTGTCGGGTTCGGCATCATTATTCTGACAGCTCGGTCGATTTTCGCCGCGCTGAACAAGCCGGTGGCGGGGCTTAGTCTGGCGGGCGGGGCGCCGGGCCAGATCGCGGGGGCGCCGGTGGGATCGGCCGGTTCAGTCGCGGCTGGTGGTCAACCGGGGAGCGTGCTCGGTATTGGACACAGCCCTGGAGAGGGGGTGCACCCGGAAGGCGATGAGGACGAGAGTTTGACGTTGAGCAATATCCAGGGGCAGATGCGGGCGTCGTCGGTTCGCAAGGTGGTTAGTTTGGTGGACCAGCATCCGGATACCACGCTGGGGATCATCCGGGGGTGGATTTCGGCTGATAGTGGGTGAGGGCGGAACCTTCGCACTGATGCGGCAGATTGAGTTGACTCAAGCGCAATTCCCGCCGGCCCGAGTGCGGATGATTGGTTTTGCCGGCGTGGGCGTTACTTCGCCGGGTGGACAGCTATCGCGAGCGAGCGGGCAAAGGTCACATCAACCTTGTCCCCCTGCTTCAAACCAGCCGCAAACTCTTGCATCTGCTTGGTCTGCAGCACCTTGCTCCGCTGCTCCCCGGTTGGCAGCGTGAAGCTGACCGTCTTCGTCTTGGGATCGTAGGCGATGAAGGACACCCGGACCCGGACCGCCTGCCCGACGAGGCCACCGGGTTTCTCCCCAGGTCGAGCCCGCGCTGCGACGTCAAGGACGGCGACGGGCGCTCCGGATCCGTCAGCCGGCGCCATTTCGGCGGCAACACCCAGCCGGATGGTCAACTCGACCTGGTCGCCCGGCTTAACCTGCCTGAGATCGCGCGCTTCCGGGCTGACGGTGATCGTTTCCAGCTTGCCGTCCTCGGCACGCAGCAAGACATGTCGGGTGGCCATATCGATGCTTTCGACCACCGCCTTCTCTTGGATTTCCGCGGCGACCATCGCGCCTTCGGCGTACGATGGGGACCTTGACCCAACAAGGAGCCCGAGGGCGAGAACGCTCACCGCACGAACGTGCTTCATGCTGGCTAATCCTTTGACTGAGTGGCGGTTTAAGGAAGGCACTAAATCACAGCCGCTCTACTGGCGTGTTGGCATGGATTCGTCAATGCGCAGACGAGTGCATGACCTCTATGAACTCCGGCGTCCTGTAGTTGCTTTCGGCGGTGCTCTGCGTCGGTCCCGATTCGTTCGTTTACATGCCCCCAGAATCACGGGCGACCATCGTTTAATGAGCGGCGGTCGGGTCCTGTGGCAATAAGCGTTTGCGGGCGAGTCGCCGCCTCGGGGATGATCAGAGCTCGGTATGCCAGCGCGTAGTTTGCTCTGCCGCGGACGCGACTGACCGGGTGGTGGGACTGGTCAGCTATCGAACTGGCTCAGCCCGAGGCAGCGGCGGAGCAGCGCGCCCGAATCGACTAAGTCGCTCAGCTCCTGGGTTATGTGGCGTCGGCGCCATCGAGAATGTTGAATAGGTTCCGCAGTTTGCAGAGTTCTGCGGCCGGAACCAAGCAGTGACCGGCCAGCAACTGCCGTTTTCCTTCGGCTATTACCTAGACTGAGGAAGGACTACAGGTCGTCTCGGATAAATATTATGGACACCAAGAACTCGCCCCAGAGTGAGGTGTTCCTCCAAGAACAAGGATGCTGACGCCCCGGCCGAAACGGTTGGGGCGTGGAATCGAACCAACGTAGCGCGATGTGCAATCCCGTGCCTAAAACCACTCGGCCAACGGATCGTGCAGCCAAGAGGAAGAATTGAACTTTCGGCGCGCCGCTCTTCAAACCGCCGTTCTACCACTGAACTACCTTGGCATTATTAATCTAAACCTAGTTTTTGTGACGTCCCCCAAATGCAGCAATGATTTGTCGGGGTGAGCCGTTCGTGATCATAGTTTCTACCGTCGATTGCAGCAATCTTTTACTCCACACCTATTTGACATCCGTCGACTTCTATGACAAGTCTCCGCACCATAGGGGGGAGTATGGTCGATGGCGTCGCTCGGTAATCTCAGTGATCTTCTCAACATGGTTTACAGCCAATACAGCGGCATAAACTCACAATCGGAGGTTTACACCGCTCCGAGTCCGGCAACCACGCTCGGTGGCACCGTTTCATCGGTCACGGTGACTACCACGGGACAATCCGCTTTCCCGACCCTCGCCGGGGTTTTCCAATATAAAATCACGGCTGTAAGCAATGCCAACGACACGATCTCGGTAACCACGCTCAACTCAGTCATCGGCGATACCGAGACTTGGAACGTCATCGGGTTCAACTCGACGGGTATTTTGGTCAGTGGGGTCAATGAAGACTATCTCGCGGCAGATTATGCTCAAGGAGGTGCGAATATCGCTGATGAGCAAATGGCGATCCTCTCGCCCAACCCGGTTCCAGCCGGTTTGACAGAAACCTTCACCAAAACCGGTTCGACCACCGGCACCCCTGCGCCGACCCCAACCCCCACGATTCCTGTTACGCCGACCCCTGTGACCCCTGTTGTGCCGATTGGCCTGACCGTCACCGATACAATCACCCATCTGAGAAGCACGGCTCAACCAACCGCGTATTCTGGTCCGGTCGCTGGGCTGACCAGCGAATTCATTTCCCCCACCGCCGACAGTCTGAACATTGCTTGCACGACCCCCGGCTGGTTTATCAAAGGCGGGGCAGGCAATGACGCGATTGCGTGTAGCAGCGGCACAAATGTCATCGATGGCAGTACCTGGCTCAAATTTCCTCACATGCGGGAGTGGTTTTGATACGTGCTTCGTCGATGACCGCAGCCCGTTAGCGGATATTTGGTCAAGCATCGCTAATTGCCATGCAGGCGATAACATTACGATTTACGGGGTTAACACATCCGCGTTCGCCTTGTCGTGGGTGGACGGACAGGGAGCGGCGGGCCACACAGGACTGACCTTGCATTGCACGGCTGCTGGAAAGCCGACTGCATCGATGACCTTGGTTGGTTTCACCAGCGCCGATATGACCAGCGGCAGAGTCGCGGTTTCATTTGGAACTGATCCAGCCGCAGGTGCATATATGGAAGTCCACATCGCCCGTTAGTTTTCAACAGCTGCCGTTGAAATCCACACAGGTAACTTCAGAATAGTTTTTGTCGGTCGCGGGCGTTTCGAAGAACTGTTTGATCTCTTCCTTGGGCATGTTCGTGACATCGACACGGCGGCCTGATGCTTTTTGATTTGATCGGTGGTGGGCGTTCGAGAACATTTCGGAGCTAATTTCTCGGACGCTTCGGCAAATTCCATGTATTTGGCATGGTCATCCTTCTCACCTCCAACACCGCGGCAGAACCCGCCGGCCCAACGTCAATGCCGAAAGTGCCGCATCCCGGTGAACACCATCGCAATTCCGGCCGCATCGGCCGCGGCGATCACCTCCGCATCCCGGATCGAGCCGCCTGGCTGGATGACCGCGGTGGCGCCGGCGGCGACCGCCGCTTCCAGCCCGTCGGCGAATGGGAAGAACGCGTCCGAGGCTACTACGCTGCCCAGCGTCAGGCGCTCCGGCAGGCCTGCCGCCTTGGCGGCTTCCTCGGCTTTCCAGGCGGCGATGCGCGCGGAGTTCGACGCGGTTCGGCTGACCGCAGCCGATGCCGACGGTGGCGCCGCCCTTGGCGTAGACTATGGCGTTTGACTTTACATGTTTGCAGACCCGGAACGCGAACAGCAGGTCAGTCATTTCGGCTGCGGTAGGCGCTCGCTGCGTGACGACTTTCATGTCTGGTACCCCCACTCGCCCCGCATCGCGGGTCTGCGCCAGAAAGCCGCCTGAGACGCTGCGAAACGTCAGGCCGTCGGAAGCAGGATCGGGCATGTCACCGGTCAGCAGCAAGCGGAGGTTCTTCTTTCGCGACACGACCGCCTTGGCGGATTCATCGGCGTCGGGGGCGATGATCACCTCGGTGAAGATCGCCGCGATCTTCTCGGCCGCCGCCGCGTCGAGTGTGCGGTTGACCGCGACGATGCCGCCATAAGGCGAGACGGGATCGCAGCGAAATGCCGCGTCCCAGGCATCGGCCAATCGATGCGCGGAGGCTACGCCGCACGGATTGGCGTGCTTGATGATCGCGATGGTCGGGGCTTCGAATTCGGCGACGCACTCGAAAGCGGCGTCAGTATCGTTGAGGTTGTTGTAGGACAGTTCCTTGCCCTGCACCTGCTGTGCGGTGGCCACGCCGGGTCGATCGCCGGAGATGTAGAACGCGGCCGACTGGTGCGGATTCTCGCCGTAGCGGAGCGTCTGCTTCAAGCTGCCGCTGATGGTCATGCGTGTGGGGAACTCGGTTTCGGTTTGTCGCGCGAACCAGGCCGCGATTGCAGCGTCGTAGGCGGCGGTTCGTGCGTAAGCCTCAGACGCCAGCCGGCGCCGGAACAGCAACGAGGTGCCACCGGAGGCAGTTATTTCGGCGAGTGCGCCGGGGTATTGATCCGGGCCGGTCAGCACCACGACGAAAGCGTGGTTTTTGGCGGCGGCGCGGATCAGGGCGGGGCCGCCGATATCGATGTTCTCGACGCAGTGGTCGTAGGATGCACCTGCCGCGACGGTCGCCTCGAACGGATAGAGGTTCACCGCCACCAAATCGATGGGCGCGATGTTGTGGATGCGCATCTGGTCGATGTGTTCCGGGAGGTCCCGGCGCGCGAGGATGCCGCCGTGGATCTGTGGCACCAGGGTTTTTAAGCGGCCGTCCATGATCTCGGGGAAGCCGGTGTGGTCGGACACGTCCTTGACCGGGACGCCGGCGTCTCGCAAGGCTTTGGCTGATCCGCCGGTAGACAGAATTTCGACGCCTCGCGCGGCCAACGCCTGGGCGAACGGCAGTAGACCGGATTTGTCGGAAACGGAGATCAACGCCCGTCGGATGGGAAAGATGTCGGTCATGGCGGCGGGGTCCCGAGATGGTGCTCGGGCGGCGGGATAGACCTACAGACCGAGCAGGTCCAGGGTTCGCGACAGGACTTTGGCCTCGTCGTAGCGGTCGAGCGCCCGCTGGCGGCCGGCGTTGCCCAGGCGGGCTCGCATATCCGGATCGCGAGCCAGTTTGGCCAGGGCCGAACCGAGCGCCGCAGCGTCGCCGGGTGGGATGGAGAAGCCGGTTTCGCCGTCGATGACTTGTTCGGCGGGGCCTCGGACGTTGGTCGCGACGACCGGCAGGCCGGTCAGCATTGCCTCTATCACCGACATGGGCAGGCCCTCGAAGCGGCTGGGCAAGGTGAAGATGTCGGCGGCGGCGAGGAGGGCGGGGATGTCGGTGCGGTAGCCGAGCATGCGGAGACGGTCTTCGAGGCCGGCGGTGCGGAGGAGGGCGGCCATGTCGGCGCCTCGGTCGCTGTCCAGGCGTTCGCCGACCACCCAGAGTTCGGCTTCGGGCACCGAGCGCATGGCGGCGGCGAGTTCGGGGTAGCCTTTGTGCCAGACCAGGCGGGAGACCGCGATGATGACGACGCTGTCCGGTGGCACGCCGAGTTCGGTTCTGATGCGGGCGCGGGCGGTTGGGTCGGGACGGAAGATGGCGGGGTTTCGGCCGTTGTGGACCGGTTCGGCGTTGGCGGCGATGTGGAGGCGCCGGGCGTCCTGGGCCTCGGCAGCGGAGACGGTCAGGAAGACGTCGGTGACGCGCGCGGCGATCCATTCCATGACGAAGGACAGGGCTCGGCGCGGGGGGGAGGAGGCGGTGTGGTTGAACAGGAAGCCGTGGCAGGTATAGGCGACCTTCGGCACTCCGGCGGTCCAGGCGGCGAGGCGCGCGAGGAAGCCGCTGATCGGCATATGGGCGTGGACCAGATCGGGTTTTTCAGCCCGCAGGATGGCGACCAGAGATTGGAAGGCTTTTACGTGTGCGAGGAGGGACAGGCGGCGGACGAAGGGGATCGGGATGACGCGGAAGCCTTCCGCGCGGACGTCGTCAAGCAGGGGACCTTCGGCACAGGCGCCGACGACTTCGTGGCCGCGGGCGCGGATCGCGCGCATCAGCGGCAGGAGGAAGTGGCGCAGGGAAAAATCAACGTTGGTGATTTCGATGATTTTCATCTGTCGGTCAGGGTATCACGATTCGGGACCGATGCCGTGCTACGACAAGCCCAGACGTTGATGGCCACTTGTGGAATCCGGACCTTCCGTGCTGCTCCGGAGTGGTAAGGGGACGCCATGCAGGATCTTGTCGGCAAGACAGCATTCGTGACCGGCGGGGCGAGCGGAATAGGGCTCGCGCTCGGCCGGGCCTTTGTGGAGGCGGGCATGAACGTGATGCTCGCCGACATCGAGGCAGAGGCGTTGACGGGCGCTGTCCGGGCTCTGCAGGGGATGGGACCCGGAGTGCGCGGGGTGATCTGCGATGTTGCTGATCCTGCCAGTGTCGACGATGCGGCCAACGCGGCCTACCAGGCATTCGGGACGGTCCATGTTGTCTGCAACAATGCTGGTGTTGGCGGTGGAAGTGGCGTCGACGCTATCTCACTCGACACCTGGCGGTGGGTGCTCGACGTCAACCTGATGGGTGTTCTACACGGAATCCGAACCTTCCTGCCGCATATCTGCGCCCACGGCGAGGGCGGTCACATTGTCAACACGGCGTCGATGGCCGGGATGAACAGCGGGCTTGGGTTCAGCCCGTACGCGGCCAGCAAGTTTGCGGTGGTCAACATGTCGGAAGGGTTGGCGAAGACGGTCGCGCCCCTGGGCATTGGCGTGACCGTTCTATGTCCCGGGTTTGTGCGAACGCGAATCTGGGAGAGCGGGCGCAACCGACCGGAGCGCTATGGGCCGGCGCTGACGCCGGACCCTACAAGCGAGGCGGGCAGGCTGCTCGCCAAGCTTGTCGAATATGGGGAGTCGGGGCTCGATCCATCCGACGTCGCGGCACAAGTTCTCAACGCGGTCCGCAGTAACGAACTCTACGTGTTCACGCATCACAGTGCGGAATGGCGGGCTGAGTTGAAAGAGCGATTCGACACGATTTTGACGGCGATGGATGAGGCGGCTGCGCGGCAGGGCAGATGATTGGGTCGTCGTTCCTTTTTTGCATCAAGTTTTTCCGCGATCTGTACTGAGGCGCACACCCCAATGCAACTGGCACCGTTTGATCTGCGGCGAGCAGTCTTGCAGCCAGGAAGGGCGCGACAACACCCGGTGGCGCCTCGGTCGTGGCACCGTCGAGGGCTACTGCAATACACAGCGCGCCGACCAGCACCGCGGCTGCGAGAATGAACGTTGTCATTGGAACCTCCGCTCGATCGTTGTGGGAAACCAACCCGGTGAGCTAGCCCCAGCCTTGACCAACCGGCGCATTGACGTTGCCGACCAAGCGCTGCACGCGCGGCTGGTAGGGTGAGGCGGGGAAGACGCGTTGGTCGAGAGGCATCGCTGCCTGCATGCCGGCGGCCGGCATCGGAGCACCGATAGCGAGCGCTGCGGCGATTGAGCAGCCGATGAGAGCAATCAGGCCGGCGTTGATTATCTGATCGATCAGGTTGTGGAGGGTGGCCATGTAGCGCGACGGTTGGAGGAGGGCTTGCTGGCAGCAGCGAGGACGCGTTGAGGCCCGATTGGTGTGGCAATGCGGGCGCTGGAAAGTATCGGTGGTGGTCATGGTTTGGGTTTCCTTTGGTCTGGCATGAAGATCTGAGCTTCGCGCCGTGTCCGCACTCTGGGTCTTGCTTTCAAACTCGAAAATTGCGCTGTTTCAGACTTGGCGACGGGGGGACCCGCGCTTTCGTTGTGAGATAGAATGGGAACCCGACCTCGAACGGCGGGAGTGACAAGTGTGGCGGGTTTCTAATGGACTTGCTGATCGCGGCGGCGCGCGCGCTCGCCCTCGGTCGGCTTCGGGCCGATCGTCGCGTCCAAGCGGCAGTAACAGTCGGTGAAGTTCAGCCGAGAGGGGGGATTGATGGCGCACAAGGCATCAATCAGCGCGCCCCATCGCTGGCCGCGCGGGCTGGTCATGTCCGTCTAGCTTCGGCTCGGCGGGGGCACCGACTCCGGCTCGGCGGCTTGCCCTGTTTTGGAAGTGTCTGTTTCTAGGGCAGCGACGTCATGCACCGTTGACTTCGCTACCCCAGTGTCCTGCGCGATCAGCCGCTCGCTCTGTCCTGCGGCCTTCCGTGCCGCGATCTCGGCATGGCGTTTCGCATTCGCCTTGAGCCGCTTCCGTCAGCGTCTTGGCGCAGCGTGATGTGCGGGGCAGAAAGATCGCACACGGCAACGTCCGGCTAATCGACCTGACCGTTGCTGTGGACAAATGAGTTACGCCGATGGCGGAGTGTTGCCGGATCGTCGAGCAGCGGGCGGACACCCGGCAATCGGCTCCCGTGCAGTGTTCATGACCCCGCAGGTACAGCCCTAGGAGCAGCGGTCGGCGGTCTTCCGCCGGTGCCTGTTCACCCGGCGCGTTCGACCTTGCTGAGTGCCCATTTGACGTGTTGCGCGCCATCGGCGAAGCCGGTCAGAACGACCTGCTCGCCTCGCCGCGGTTCGGCACCACCCAGGTAGATGGTTTCCTCCAGGGTCAGCCGAGCGCCGTCGGCCCGCAGGCGCCAGAACATGCCGGACTTCAACCGCAGCAGCACGGCGCCGCCATCCTGCTGCACGTTGGCCTGGACGTCGGGGTGCAGGTGAAACCGTAGGGTGAACGGCTGTGGGTCGGGCGACTCGATCAGATCCTCGCCGCGGATGTCCTCGCCGCTTTCCGCCATGTAGAAGCGGCGGCGGTGCACCGCGTTGAACGGCTTCTTCCAGCCGTCGTGCGACACGTCCAGCCAATGGGCACCTGCGGCCTCCTGGCGGTTGACCTCGACGGTGACTGGGCGGCGGCCGAGTCCCTCGGGCTTCAGCTCGCTGCTGTTCAGGTCACCGATCACCAGCGTGGAATGCGCGGCGGTGGCTCGGGCCGCGTCGTGCCATTCCGGTGGACCGGCCGGGAACGCACCGCAGTTCACGATCAACCGGTCACGGCCGATGGAGAGTTCCATCGACAAGGTGCCGGCATGGGCGAACCGGTCCAACCCAGGGGGAGCCGGGGCGCCGCAGTCGACGATCAGCACGCTGCGTCCGGCCTGCATGCGGCTGAAGCCGCCCTCGGTCAGCGCTGAAGGGCCACGGCCACCGCGTCCGGCCTGGGTCAGAACCAGATCGACCAGCGCCGCGGTCTCTTCCTTGCTGCCGTTGAACAGCGCCAGGGCGCCGTCACCGTGGCGCATCATGCGCAGGGCCGGAGCCATGCGCTCGATCGCGTGGGCAAGCATCGGTGGCGGCTGGGTTTGCGAGGTCTGGAACAGCGCGCGGATTTCCGTCAGGTCCTGCAACGCCGCCAACTGCGCGGCCGGGCTGCGTTCGGCGTGGCAGCCATCGGGCAGGATCTGACGGCTGATCTCCTGCGGCAGGAAGCGCAATGCTCGCGTCAGGAAGCCCGAGTGTTCGCGCAATGCGACGGCGGCGGCGACCAGGCCTTTCAGGGCGGTCAGTGCTCTGGCGTCGAGTTCCTCGGCCGGCAGGGCGGCGGACAGGCTGCGCGCCTCGATCACCAGCCGGCCCATCAGGCGCTGGCGGAAAACGTCGTCGGCGGTTGCGGCGAAGAAGTCGTAATGTCCAAGCCAGGCGGTGATACGGGCGCCGACGACGTCGGGGCGGTGGGCGATGGGGTCGGAGGGCGGGCTGGCAATCCACTCCGAAACAAGGGCGCGGGCGCGCAACCGGGCGGCGTCGGTGCCAAGGGCACGCAGATCGCGCAGCCAGGTGAAGCTGTGCGCGCCGGTGCGCAGGACAGCGGACCCGCCGAGATGATTCCAGCCGTTTTGTTTGAGGGGCTGGGTGGCGCCGCCGATTTCGATCTCGCCCTTGATCAATTGCGCACCGCGCGTGGGGTCGCCGGGCCAGGGATCGCGGACGGACAGGGCGGGAGCATCGGGGATGCGTCCCATCCGCAGGCTGGGGAGGCGTGCCATCGCCCGCCTCGCCTCGCGCATCCAGCTTCTTGGGGTTGCCACGCTCACTTGCCTCCCCGCAGTCCGGCGATCGCCTGGGCGTAGTCGGGGGCGCGGAACACCGAAGTGCCGGCGATCAGCGTGTCGGCGCCGGCTTGCAGGATGGCCGGGGCGGTGTTGGCGGTGACGCCGCCATCGACGGCCAGTGCGATGGGGTGATCGGCGGCATCTATCATTTGGCGTAGCAGGGCGATCTTGGGCAACTGTGAGGTGAGAAAACTCTGGCCGCCAAAGCCAGGGTTTACCGACATCACCAGGACGATGTCGATCAGGTCGAGCGCCCAGACGATGGAATCGGGCGCGGTCGCGGGGTTCAGCACCACACCCGCCTTTTTGCCGGCGGCGCGGATGTGCTGCAGCGACCGATGCAGATGCGGTCCCGCTTCCGGATGCAGGCTGATGTGGTCGGCGCCGGCGTCGATGAAGGCGTCCAGATAGAGATCGACCGGCGCAATCATGAGGTGCACGTCGAACGGCAGTTTCGTGTGCTTGCGCAAGGCCGCCAGCACGGTCGGGCCGAAGCTGATATTCGGGACGAAATGGCCGTCCATGATGTCCAGATGGAGCCAATCGGCGCCCGCCGCTTCGACAGCGCTGACCTCTTCTCGCAGCCGGCCGAAATCGGCGGCGAGCAGGCTTGGGGCAATCGTGACGTGCCGAGACTCGGGAGCAGTCATGGCATGTTTCTAGACACCGGGGCCGACGTCATACAAGGTGAATGAGCCATTGGGCCGCCTGTTGGGGACATCGATTCTATGGGCAACCTCAGCCATCCGGCGACATCAAGTCTTGATCAGCCGGGCGGCGAAGAAACCGTCCATGCCGCCGCGGTCCCGCCAGAGACCGGGATGGGTGCGCAGGTAGCCGTCGGGCGTCAGGGCTTCCGGAAGGTCAGCCAATTCCGCCGGGCGGAACGGGTCGTGCCGCAGCCCGACCTTCGCCGCGGCGGCGATGCGCGGGGCACCTTCCTCGGGCTGCAGCGAGCAGACGGCGTAGATCAGGCGGCCACCGGGGCGCAGCATCTCCGCAGCGGCTTCCAACAGTTTGTCCTGCGCCTGGACGACCGTCTGGACATCCCTCGGCCGCTTGATGCGAGCGACATCCGGATGTCGTCGGATGGTGCCGGTCGCGCTGCATGGAGCATCCAGCAACACGGCGTCGAAGGGTTCAGCGGGCCGCCAGGTGGTCGCGTCGGCGTTGATCACATCCGCGTGCAAATGCCATCGAGCCAGGTTATCGGTCAGGCGTTCGATGCGATCGGCGTCGCGCTCGATCGCGGTCACGATCGCGCCAGCGGCGGCCAGTTGCGCGGTTTTCCCGCCTGGCGCGGCACAGAGGTCGGCGATGCGTTCGCCTGGCTGTGGTGCCAGCAGACGAGCCGGCAGGGCAGCGGCGGCGTCCTGCACCCAAAGGTCGCCGGCCTCGAACCCGGGAATGTCGGATACCCGGGTGCCGACGGGGAAGCGCGATGATCCCGGTCGGCAACAGGATACCGCCCTCGGGCAGAGCGACTCCGGGCTTGAGGGTGACATCCAGTGGCGCCTCGTGCTGATGCGCGGACGCGATGGAGCGGGCGCCCTGCCCCCAGGATGTCCACAGCCAAGCCGGCGTATCGAGGCGCGCCGAGTTCAGGTCCCCGAGGGCGTCCGGGCCGGCGGTGGCGACCTTGCGCAGGACGGCGTTCACCAAGCCGGCGAACGGAGCGAGGCCGCGACGCTTGGCGAGGGACACGGCGGTGGCGACCGCCGCATGGCTGGGGGTGTCCAGCAGCAGCAGGCCGGCCGCGCCAATCCGCAGGACGTTGCGGACGGGATCAGGCGGTTCCTTGCGCAGGAATGGCTCCAGCACCGCGTCCAACGTGCCCATCCTGCGCAGAACAGCCGCGGCGAGACGATGAGCGGCGGCGCGGTCCCTGGCATCCTGCGCCGGCAGCGCGTCGAGGGCTTCTTCCAGCGGGACGATGTTTTTCCAGGACCGCGGTCAGCAGGTCGAATGCCGACTCTCGCGGTTGGATCAGGCCATCAGATCGGCAGCGGCGCTCTGCCGATACCATGGTACTCGAAGCCGGCCTGCCGCATGGCGACGGGATCATAGACGTTTCTCAGATCGATCAAGATCCGGCCGCGCATCGCGTCGGCCAGACGAGTAGGGGCCAAGGCACGAAATTCGTTCCACTCGGTGATCAGCACCAAGGCATCGGCCCCGGCTACGGCATCCATGGCGTCGGAGCAGTAGTTGATTGCGTCCGGCAACATTGGGCGGGCCTGCTCCATGCCCTCGGGGTCGTAGGCGCGGATGATCGCGCCGTCGCCGGCAAGACGGGACAGGATCGAGAGCGACGGCGAATTCGCGCATGTCGTCGGTCTCGGGTTTGAAGGTGAGGCCGAGGACGGCGATGGTCTTGCCGCGCACCGATCCGCCGCAGGCGCTGATCACGCGCATCGCCATGCTGGATTTGCGGGCGTCGTTAACGGCGACGGTCGTTTCCACCAGGCGAGACGGCGCGCCGTAGTCCTGCGCGGTGCGGACCAGAGCCAGGGTATCCTTGGGAAAGCAGGAGCCGCCGTAGCCGGGGCCGGGATGCAGGAACTTCCGGCCGATCCGGCCATCCAGGCCGATGCCCCGCGCCACGTCGTGGATGTCGGCGCCGACCCGCT
>CAVZTH010000046.1:0-44651 GCA_963778125.1 uncultured Alphaproteobacteria bacterium
CGGTCGTGAGGCATGAGCGGCACGATGGCTATCGGTTGGATGTCCTGGCGGCTGGGTAATGGCTACGCGGCGTTTGCACCAGTTGTCCGGGTAGCCCCAAATTGCGGAGGCGTCCTGATCCTTCGGGCGGACTGAATTGGAATTGGGCTAGACCGCCATAGTCCGCAGCGAAGAAACGACGGCGCGCACTTTCATCGTGAGGCGCATCGGGCCCAGGCCGATGATGTTGGGCACGCGAGAAGGATCTCGTGCGGCCTGCCGGCAGCCGGGAGCCAGTTCCGGACACACGCCTTAGAAGAAGTTTCGCCACCAGCCCCCAATGCAGTGCAGTGGAAGTAATATATCGTGCTCTGCCGCACGCCGTGGCCGCCGCGTTTCCGATCAGGCACGCGCATTCTCTGTCAAGTATTGGCCTCGCTTCTGGACCGGCAGTTCGCTCCCTTCCCGGAAAACTCCCCTGGATGCGCTGCGTGTTCTGATGAAGAAGCGATTCGTCTCTCAGACTCGTACCTGTTATCCAAAGTGTTCGCCCGGGCATGACCCACAGTCCATTATTAGGTTCAAGTCGGAACGAATAGCGACAATCATTGCACTTTCTGTGATTTTTACGGCATCCACAGCGGGCCGGACGGAAAGTCCCTATTAGGACCACGAGGACCCATCACGAGTTTAATCCTGAACTTCGCTGATGACTTGATCGATTTGCTGGATGACGACAAAAACGAAGGCCGTGCTGATGCCGAACAGCAGCATGCCGTCGGCGGCTTCCAGGGCGCCCATCATCTGCCACTCGGGCTCCAATTTAAGCCCCGAGGCGCCGCGGGTCGTGATTGAGTTCGACAGAATACAACATGGCCGCCTTCATCGAGCCGATTGCCCCCAACCAGCGATATGCGGCGGCCCATATAGCGGCCTCGATTCCATGGAATATGGCCAAAACCCATCCAACGGCACCGACCAGTGCCGCTGTCAGTGCGACCGGGTGCCGGAAGATCCCGTTTTTCCTTGCCGTGCCGACGACCCTCCGCAATCCGCGCGCGAGCGTCACAACCCCAAAGGCGTGGGCTGCTATGGTCAAAGCAATAAGGGACAGACCCCATGTCCAACTGGCGCCCCATGCAGGTTCCATTTTCGCTCCGACTTAATCAAGCTTCGAGATCGACGGTTCCGGAACAGCGCGGATCAGCATTCGTTGCGGCGAAGTTGTCGCCACGGCAGGGAATGATGACCAGGATATTGGGCTTCTTGTCGCTCTGGTCCCCACTGAAGCACCAGTAGGCACTGTGGCAGCCACCGAACTCGGACCCGGCTGCCTCGATGTCCGCTTCGATGTCCTAACAGCGACTTTGGCATTGTTCGCCTCCATGATGGGCAGCAAGATACGCCCCTACCATTTGGATCGCGGCATAGCAGTCATGGGCGGTCTGCGGAAGAAAACCTTTGCGGTCTATGCGAATTCGGCAGAAGTCGAGAATGAACATCGCCGCCCGAAGAGCCAAGGCGGTTTCAACTCGATCGGCGCAGAGGACCTTTGATTCCGGCTTGACCGTTACGGCTGTCGCAAAACCTCGAACGTACTCAAAGCAAACATCCGGGGATTCTTTTTACCGACGATAAAAGCTTCAGGCTGACCCGGCCCGAGCAGACTTATTTAAGCATTACTTGACGAGGAGAGCATCACGCCCCTGCCAGTGGCTGATTACGCTCACTGGCCCCCCTAGTGGCCGACGCGATATCAACCGCGAGCTACCGCCCTTCGGGCCCATTTGCCGACCAATCTATGCCAAATCGTCTCCAAAAAGTAACACGCCGCGGCTCCATACATATACATAGTGGATAGTGGGTAGACACGAACGGTCATTGCCACGATGATCGGATTTCCACAAGGACGGGGGGCGGAATGTATTCCAGCAGGATCACGAATTCCAATAACTCTGATCAGTTCGCTTCCATGATATGCTCACGCGATAACGACTACACCGTTACGGAGCAGGGATCGTTCAGAGCTCAAAGCGCCTTGTTTACCCTTGGCCGCCTGGAGGCGCAGCAGGTTTCTGAGAGCCTGTGCCGCATTTCCCACTTCGAGTGCAGCCGGGTCGGGGTCGTTTTTCTCACGGAACCGGGGCCCAGTTTCGTTTGGAACGGTGCCGAGGTCGGGTATGACCAGGTTGGGGCTTTCGGGCCGGGTGTATCCTGCTTTTTTCGGTTGCAAGGCCCCACAAAATGGGCCTCCGCGTCTCTGACCAAGGCAGACTAGATTTGCTTTGCGTTCCGCACCTTGGAGATCAGCTGGACTGGATGACACGCGGAATGGTTTTTTCGCCCGCAGCCGCAGCGCTGCGCCAACTGCGCGCGCTGCATGTTTCTGCGCGACATATCGCGGAATGCCCTCCGGGGTTATCAGCCTGCCCCGAGACGGTCGATCTCGAGCGAGCCTTTATTCAGGCGCTGTTTGAGACCATCGACTTGCCGGCTCCACCCTTCGATACCCTTGCTCGGCAACATCAACAAACCGTGATCTCGCGCTTTCACGCGATACTCCAAGCGGCAGCCGATCGACCATTATACATGCCCGAAGTCAGCCGAGCCATTGGCGTTTCCGGCCGGACCCTGCGGGCCGCTTGCCAGACGCAACTTGGGGTAAGTCCGACGCAATACCTTGTGCTTCGCCGGATGCGTGCGGTAAGGCGTAGTTTGTTGCAAGCCGATCCCGCCATCGCGAGGGTTACCTCGATTGCGACGGAGCATGGTTTTTGGGAGCTCGGCCGATTTGCGCCATGAATACCGCCAGATATTCGGCGAAACGCCTTCCAAAACGCTTAAATGCGCGGTCTGACGATCTCATCGGTAGAGCATGTCGCACCAACGAGAATTGCTGACCGGCGGATGCTGGTTTGGCTTTATAGTTAGCCTCAGTCGCTAACCCGATCGGTAGCGATAAAATATCCTTCCCGGCGCACCGCTTCCGTTATCGGATCACTTTCGACATCAATGACAGACATACCTGGTATTACTTCCTGGAACCAGGGCCGAGCGAAGTGGGCAGGTTGTCGCCGGTTGCACTCAAGGTGAATGCCACAAAATCCAGGTCCTTCTGCGATACAAATACATAGATGCGCATTACCAGCATCCTAACCCAATAGCCGGTAACTCCAGCGCCAGAGGTTCTCCCTCCCAAGGTTCCTTTGGGTTAGTTTCAGACCCATCCGCTATTAACGAAGCGCAGCCCGGCTGGCTCATTCGGCGCCGGTGACATTAGCGTGACGGCGGTGCGACCGTCTGCCAGGCGGAATGGTTACCGCTATGCGGTATTGGCAAATCCTTCAGGTGCAGAAGGCTAAAAGACAAGAATAAGCACATTTGCTTAATCATGCAGCAAGCGCCCTGTGTTGATCGCGCTGCTCGAATGGGATATGACCCGCCGGGAGGATGATGTGGGCGCGGATCAACGGATGGCATCACGGGACGGTCGGCGTCGCCGCGGAGCACCGCGAGCTCGACGATGAATTCAAGGAGCCGCGAAATGCCTTGACACCCCGACCAGCGCCCGACGGGCAAGCGCCGCATCGATAGCAAGCGTCAGCAGCCCGATGATTTGGCTTGGCTGCCTTAGCAATGATCTGATCACCGGCCTTAGACCAATTCCACCATTCGGGTCCAGTGCGACAAGCGCCGCCGGGGGCAAATCCCGTTCGGCTGGGTCGCAGATCGCGCGCACCACGACGAAGGGCAACCCATATGCCTGGGCGATCCGTGCGACGGGTCCGCTCTCCAGGTCGATCGCATGGGCATGCGTCGCTGCGAACAACCGCCGCTTCGCCGCTGCTTCAGCGACGACCGTCGCGCCCGCCAGTATCAAGTGGCCGGTCAGGCCCCCGAAGCAGGCGGCCAGGGGGGGATCCGTCGCCAATGTCGCTCCGTCGGACAGCACACCCGAAGCGAACGATCACCGTCCCGGGCCGCAGCACTGGATCTAGGCCACCCGCCAGCCCGAAACTGACCAAAGCGGTTGCGCCTTGCGCGATCAACTGCTTTGCCGCCGCCTCGGCGCCCGCCGGCGTGCCGCCACCTGCCTGGACCGGACAGCCGAACCGGGCCGGCGATCCGCGCCTCAGCCGCCAGCCCGACGACGAAACCAAGCGAAACGGTCAGAATCCGACTTCTATGCGGCGCATATTTCCGCGCATCAGACGGCGATACCGAGCCAGGGCCAGCAGAGGAAAATACAGCTTGTAGCCGTGGTAGCGCAGGTAGAACACCCGCGGGAAACCGACCGCCGTGTAAGGCAACTCGGTCCACTCGCCGTCTGCGCCCTGCGTCGACGGCCAGATAGGCGATCCCCCGCGCCGTCGCCGGATGATCCGCGGCGCCCGCCGCCATCAGCCCTAGCACCGCCCATGCCGTCTGGCTCGGCGTGCTTTCGAAATAGCGGCCATGCGGGGCGGTCGCCGTAGCTTTCCTCGTCCTCGCCCCATCCGCCATCCTCGCGCTGCACGGACACCAGCCAGTCAACCGCCCTGAACGATTGCCGGATCGTCGTGCGGGATGCCAGCGGCGTTGAGTGCACACAACACCGACCACGTGCCGTAGATGTAGTTTGTGCCCCAGCGCCCGAACCAACTGCCGTCCGCCTCCTGCTCGCGCCGCAGATAGGCCATCGCGCGCAGCATCACCGGGTCGTCCGCGGCCATACCGATCTGGGCAAGGAACGACACGCAGCGCGCGCTGACGTCCGCCGTCGGGGGGTCGAGCAAGGCGCCGTGATCGGCGAACGGGATGTGGTTCAAGTAATGATGCGTATTTTCCGGCTCGAATGCGCCCCAGCCGCCGTCGGAGGACTGCATGCCGATGATCCATTCCCGCGCCCGCTCGATCGCCGGGGCATAGGCCGGGTCGCCATTGCGGTGAAGCAACATGCCGACGACCGCGGTATCGTCCACATCCGGATAGTGCGGATTGTTGTACTGGAACGCCCAGCCGCCCGGACGCAGCCCGGGACGGCGCACCGCCCAGTCCCCGACGACGTCCAAAATCTGCAAAGGCCGCAGCCAGGCACAGGCGGTATCGGTCGAAACGCCGGCCTCGGCGAGGGCGTGTCCGGCCAGACTGGTATCCCAGACCGGCGACAAGCAAGGCTGGCAGTAGGCCCGATCCTGTTGCGATCACCAGCAGATTGCGCACTGACTGCCACGCGATGGCGGCATCGGGATGGTCGGGTGCATACCCCAGCGTGTCGAACATCATTACGCTATTGGCCATCGCCGGGTAGATCGCGCCGAGCCCATCCTCGCCGTTCAGCCGCTGCGTGACGAACGCCACCGCCTTGTCGATCGCCCGCCGACGTCCGGCTTTCGGAAAGAAGGGTTCAGCGGCACGCAGCAACACGTCCACGCCCTTGAAAAACCGCCCCCATCCGGACCGATACGGCCCGCGTATCCAATCCGTTACCTGCTCGGGCGGCGTGCGGAAAAGCTCAGGGATCCCGATCCCGCGTGGGTTACGCGCCTTCGGCCGCAGCGCCATCAGCACCATGCAGCGGCACGATCACGGTGCGGGACCAGTAGGAAACCTTCGATAGATGGAACGGAAACCATAGCGGCAGATGCATGATTTCCAGCGGCATGACGGGCACCGCCCGCCACGGCACGGCCCGAACAGCGCCAATTGCGCCCGCGTGAAGACATTCGTCCGTTCGGCACCGCCCGCCGCCAGGATCGCCTCCCTCGCCCGCCGCATATGGGGGGCGTCCGGGTCGTCACCGATGGCTTTGAGCGCGAAATAGGCCTTGACGCTGGCGGAGATATTGAATGCCCCGTCATGGAACAGCGGCCAGCCGCCATGCGTGCCCTGGATGCCCCGCAGGTAGACCCCGATCTTCGCCTCCAGATCCTGGTCGATGCGCGCCAGGAAATGCTCCAGCAGAACATACTCCGCCGGGATCGTCGCATCGGCCTCGAGTTCGAATACGAAATGGCCGTCTGTCCTCTGCCGCCGAGTCAGAGCATCGGTGGCTCGGGTCTCGGCGGATAGCAACGCGGCGTCATCGACGACCGGTGCGGTTACGGCATCGAGGGCCATGGCATCCTTCAAAGCGCCAACAACGCTTTCGCGGCGGAACGGCCGGACCTTATGGCGCCCTCGATCGTGGCCGGCAACCCGGTAGCGGTCCAATCCCCGGCAAGCGCGAGGTTCGCGGCGAGGTGGGTGCGCGTCGGCGGGCGCCTTGCCTCCTGCGGCGCGGTGGCCGAGAAGGTCGCACGCTTTTCCTTCACCACGCGATAGAGGGGCATCCGGTCCTTCAGGTCGGCAGCCAGCCCCAAGCCCGTCCACTACATTTGGCCATACGGCGGACGGCGATGGTCTGGACCGGATCATCCACCCGACTATTCGCGGCGCTGATGGTGACCGAAACATGACCCGGTTTCACGAACACCCACTCCGCCGTACCGGAGGTCAATCCGATAAAGCCTGCTACTCGGTGGGGCCCGTCGCCATCCGCATCAAGGAGGAAGTGGATGTTGAGGATCGCCTGGAAGTCCTCTGGCACAACCAAGCCGGGCAGCAGGTCGGCGGCGACCCAGGGCGGCACCGCGAGCACGACCGCGTCGTCGGGGCCGAGCGGGATCTGTCCGTCGGGGCCGCGCATCCCGGTTACGCGGCTGCTTTCGAGGGTCAGTTCCGCGATACGGCTGTTGAACCTTATGTCGGCTCCGCGCGCCCGCAGGGTGGCGATGGCGGGATCGATCAGTGCCTCTGAAAGGCCTTGCCTTGGGAGCATGGGGATGCAGGCTTGGCCGCCACGCATCAAAGTCTCTCGCATCACCACGCCAAGCAATCGAGCGAGACCTGCTTGCGACGGGGTGTTCAAGGCCGCGACCGCAAGGGGCTCCAGCAGTCGCCAGTAGAGGCGGCCGCGGCGCATACTGTCGCTGACGCAGGTGTCGTCGCGGATGCGCACGATTCGTGCCATGCTCAGGTAGTCGGATAGCCGCGTTTGGGGCACTCGGCGGTCGGCCACTGAAGATCCACCAAGGGATGGGGCCGTTGTTGGGGCGCACTGTCCAGCGCTCGCCGGTCTTGAGGTCCATGAAAGGAAAGACTGCTTCGGTCTGAGCCTGGAAGGAGTTTTCCGCCTTGGTTTCCGCGATATATGCCTTTGCGGCGGTGTTTCCCGATAGCAGAAGGTGGTTGCCGTTATCGATGCGCAGACCGAGTTCTTTGTCGAAGTATGACCGGCACCGGCCGCCCGCCGCGGGGCCGGCTTCGTGGAGGACGGTGGGCCGGCCGGCGGCGGTCAGCGAAAGGGCCGCGGAGAGGCCGGCGAGGCCGGCGCCGATCACATGAACTTGACTCATCGGCTCGAATCTTTTGCCTTCGCGACTCGACGAAAGAGACCTGCGGCAGAGGTTAAAAGACAAGGAGCGGCCAAGACGTCAATGCCACCCGGGATCATCGGATCAGAGTAGGCAAAGTGCTCGAAGTTCCTGCCGAAGCGAGGTCGGCAGGCCGTCCAATCCCGCAATGGCGCTGCAGGCGGGCATATCAGGCGGGGCGCCGTCGGGATCGAGGTAGCGCCAGCCCTGGAATGGCCGGGTCGGACGCCCAACCAGGGTCACGAGTTCAGGGTCGAGGATCAGGCTGGTACACGGCGTCAGGTCGTCGCGCCGGTCTTCGATGATATCCACGATGCGCTGCCGCGCCATCATGGTTCCGGAGATCACCCAATAGATCGAGCCGCCATCCAGAACCTCGGCCCGCCGCCGGGGGAAATTGCGTGTGCGATGGCGTAGCGGGGCGTGGTCGAGCATACGTTCGGCCTGCAATTCATGCAGGTGATCGGTGTCTCTCACGCCAACGGCGAGCTTGGTCAGATGCAGCATGGTTTGGCGACTCGGTTGTCCGATATTCCTCACGCCAATGTAGGCTGAAACACCGAGCGCGACACCCTTGGATGCCTGAGCGCGATTGAATGTGCCGCGGCGCGATGGGTCGAGCACCGTGGGCTGGCGTGCCTTGGGTCGATGGCATGGAAATTCTCTAATTGATTCAGTTAGCGTTAACCATTCCGTCATCAGGATGGTTTCCATGCACACTTTCGCCGACTTGAGGCCCGCCGAACCCTGCCCCCCATCGATCGCGGACGATGGCCAAGCGCTTTACGTAAGCGGACTGCTGGCGCTGCGGAACGGCGAGGCTGAGGAAGCAGTGACGCTGCTGACCCAGGCGCTGCGGCGGCAACCGGCGCATCCCGGCATGCGGCGCAACCTCGTGCGGGCGCTGTTGCTGGCGCAGCGGTGGGAGCAGGTGGCCATGCAGGCGAACGCGTCGCTGGAAGGGTCGCCGGACGATGCGGAACTGCATTTTGCCCGCGGAACCGCGCTGAATGCACTCGGACACCACACTCGCGCATGCGCGGCTTTCGCCCGCGCTTTGTCGTTGCAGCCCAATCATGCGGCGTCGTGGCTGAACATGGGGAATGCGTCGGTCGATCTGGACGATTTGGGTCCCGCGGAGACGCTGTACCGAACGGCGATCGGACTGGATCCAGCGCTGGCCGAAGCCCACGCCAGTCTGGGCTATCTACTGACAATACAGGGCCGGTTGCGCGAGGCGATCGAGGCCTGCGAGGCGGCGATCCGGTTGCGTCCGGACTTTGCGCAGGCTCATTGGAATCTGGCGATCGCGGCGCTGCTGAGCGGGGACCTGCCTCGCGGGTTCGCCGAATATGAATGGCGCAAGCGACACGCGCGGTATCAGGCGGATTTCCCTGCGCTTCCGGGCGCGGATGTGGAACGGGTCCAACCCGAGCGGCCGGACGATTCTGGTGCGGGCGGAGCAAGGATTTGGCGATGCGATTCAATTCGCCCGATATTTGCCGCTGATCAGCGCGGCTGGGCGGTGCGCCGATTCTGATTTGCCCGCCGGCGCTGGTGCCGTTGATCCGGTCCATGCCGGGCGTAGGGCCGCGGCGCCGTCGGGCGCGCTTCCGGCGTATGATGCGTGGATTGACCAGGCCAGTCTGCCTCAGGTTTTTGGCACGACGCTGGAGACGATTCCCGCCGCCGAAGGTTTTCTTCGGGCCGAGCCTGGCCGCGTGCGGGACTGGAGGGCGCGGTTGCCGGAGGGCCGAACGATTGGGGTCGCGTTCGCCGGCAATCCAAAGCACTCGGGCGACCGACGCCGTTCGGTGCCGCCGGAGCTGATCGACAGGTTGCTGGATATCCGCGGCGTCAGCCTGGTGAACCTGCAATGCGGTGAAGCGGCACGCGGACTTGGGCTGCCGGATCTAACGCCGTGGTTGACCGACTACGCGGAAACCGCCGCGCTGATCGAGAACCTTGATCTGGTCGTCACGGTCGATACTTCGGTCGCCCATCTCGCCGGCGCACTGGGCAAGCCCGTCTGGATTCTGTTGCCGCATGCGCCGGACTGGCGCTGGTTGCTCGGGCGCACCGACAGCCCGTGGTATCGATCGGCTCGTCTGTTTCGCCAACCTACCGCTGGGGACTGGACCAGCGTGCTGGTTCGGGTAGTGGATGAAATAAAGCGGCATCCACTGCGGATCTAGCGTCCACGATAGGACCGGCGCGCTCAGAGACAGGCGTTAATTGGAGCGCTACGGT
Source organism: uncultured Alphaproteobacteria bacterium (assembly GCA_963778125.1). Classification (GTDB taxonomy): domain Bacteria; phylum Pseudomonadota; class Alphaproteobacteria; order Acetobacterales; family Acetobacteraceae; genus Rhodopila. The sequence continues at coordinate 9,624 of CAVZTH010000046.1, forward strand.
TATGTCCTCATAGATTTGCCGGCACGCTGGTCGCCAGGTTGTTCTGGGCGTTTGCCAGCAGCGCATTCTTCGTCGCACTGCCCAGGCTGGAACCGAGCCAGTAGTTCGCCACCTGGGTGGCCATCGCGGCGAGCGTGCCGACCAGGATCGAACCGAACTGGCCGTCGGAGGTGCTGAGGTGATTGTTCAGTACGGAGTATGTCGTCCAGCCGAACGCCGCCACGATGACCATGGAGACGACCACGCCGCCATAAGCCAGCCCGCTGTGCGCCTGGGCCAGGTTCGTCGCCATGTCCCGCGCGGACGATGTATCAGCCAGCCGAGCCTTCAGTTCGTCGAGGGCATCCTGCCGCAGCGCCTCGGCTTCCGCGTCCTGCTCCTTCTGCATTTGCAGCTGCAGAGTGGCGAGTTTTGCCGCAAGGTCAGCGGAAGCCTGCGGATTGGCCTGGATGTGGGCGACCGCGGCGGCGACGCCGCCCGGCGCGCTGAGATCGGCCAGCGTGCCCGACCACCGTCTGGACCACGGCAGCCACTTTAGTGGTGGCGTCGGCGCCCTTCGATCCGAAGATCAGTCCGGCGAGTTGCGGTGCCAAATTCAGCACCAAGGGGATCAAAAGTGCGAACATATTAGGCTCCAATGGCTTGCAGCGCGGCCTCGCACAGGCGGCTTCGTTCCGCCGCACCGGCCATGCCGCCGTTAATTTTTCGGGTGAGAAGATCGATCGACCAGGTATTGGCGAGGGTGTTCAATTCATTGAGCCGTCCAGAACCAGACGGCGCTGTCGGCGGCTCCGGCTTGGGTGGCGGCATGATCGACCGCCTGGTCCAGGGTCATGTTCATCGCCTGGGCGAAGTGCGCATAGGCGGTGCGGCCGGTGATCTGGATCAGGCCGCGGCCGCGGAACCGCCAGCCGTCGCCGGAGGCCTCATCGCCATTGCCCATGCGATCGGCGTAGACCCGGTTGGCGAGGACTTCGGGTTGCAGGGCGCAGGCCTCGGCCGCTTCGGCGGTGGGGAAACGGTTTGGCCAAACCTCGCAGAGGCGCGCCGCGCTGTAACTCAGGTCTTCTTCGAGCTCGCGAAGGCCCGCGCTTTCCTCCGAACACTGGCCGAGGAACGCCGCAACGCGACGCGGGGTGGTGATGCCAGCCGTCCGTAGGGGTTCGGCCAGTGCCGAGATCCAGGCGGCGCGATCGGCGCTGGTCAGATGCGGCGCGACGGCCTGCAACGCGAGGTCCAGCCCCGGCGGTGCTGGCGGCGATGACGAAGTGGCGTAAAGAACCGTGACCGCGGCGGCCACGGCGGGATCGGGCGAGGGCTGCCTGAAGAAGAAGTCCTCGAACGCGGCTAACGCGCCGGACATGAAGCGGGCCAAGCGGCCGCAACGGTTTGGTTGGCCAAGGAGGGCTCTTTGCTGCTGAAATAAAGTTGCTGAAGGCGAAATGACTACGGACTGAAAAAAACTATGGGAATAAAATCATAAAATAGGACCGATGTCAAGATAATTCGACTTCCAACCACCTGACCTGCTATCGCTCAGGCGCGTGCTATTGCGGGCGCGGGACCGACACCTTCGCGTGACGTGCGTTGGATGGCCGTGGGATGGCCTGGAGGTTGAGTGCCGCTTCAGTCATCGAGGCCGCGCCGCTGTCGATGAGATGACATACACGTGAAGTTGTACCCGTTTTCGCGCAACTCACCTGATCTTCACTCTCAAACGAGGGTACAAGGCCGGCAAGCAACAACGAGGTTTTGGGGGAAACTAATCATATTGCGGCGCAATGTGGACATGCTCCTTGCTTGCAGGCATGCTCGTCCGGATGGCGTTGGCTTCTTTCGTATCTGGATGCAGTTCGGCGATGCGCGGACCACGCGCAGCGGAGATGATCGTGTGCGATCGACAGCAAGTTGCTTCATCAACATGGAAAGCGGGGACGTGGAGAAATGATTAAACTCACAGTCAATGGACAGGAGCGGACTTGGGACGGTGATCCGTCGCTGCCGCTGCTTTGGTATCTGCGCGATGAGGCTGGGTCTGACCGGCACCAAGTATGGCTGTGGCAAAGCCCTTGTGCGGGGCCTGCACGGTGCATGTTGAGGGCCAGGCCGCTCGTGCTTGCATCACCGCGATGTCGGATGTGGCGGGCCAGAAGGTCACCACGATCGAGGGCCTCGATGCGCACGGCGATCATCCGGTCCAGAAGGCCTGGCGCGAGGTCAACGTTCCGCAATGTGGCTTCTGTCAGGCGGGACAGATCATGCAGGCAGCAGCGCTGCTGCAGCAAAATCCGCACCCGTCACACGATGAAATCCGAGACACCATGTCGGGCAACATCTGTCGTTGCGGGTGCTATCAGCGGATCGAAGTGGCGGTCCGTATCGCTTCGACGGGGGCTTGAGCCATGAACCATTTCATAGCACCTCAGATTGAGAATGTTTCCCGCCGTGCAATGCTCCGCGGCATGGGGATCACCGCGGGTCTAGTGCTCGCCGCACCGGTCCTATCGCGCCGCGGCATGGCAGCCGCCGCCACTTACACCACCGGCGCCGACAAGATGCCACATGGCACGGTCAACGACCCGCGCGTGTTCGTTTCGATCGCACCTGATGGCATGGTGACCATCATCGCGAGCCGGTCGGAGATGGGCACCGGCAGCCGCACCAGCCTTCCGATGGTTGTCGCGGACGAGATGGAGGCCGACTGGAGCAAGGTGATCGTCAAGCAGGCGCCTGGCGACGAAGTCAAATACGGCAACCAGGATACTGACGGTTCGCGCAGCACGCGGCACTTCCTGATCCCGATGCGCCAGGTCGGCGCCGCGGCTCGCATGATGCTGGAAGCGGCCGCCGCCAAACGGTGGAACGTGCCGGTTACCGAGGTGAAGGCGGTCAACCACGAGGTCGTTCATACCGCGTCGGGCCGCAAGCTGGGTTACGGCGAGCTGGCGAACGATGCCGCCAAGGAGCCCGTGGTCGAGGCCTCGAAGCTGCAACTGAAGGATCCGAAGGATTTCCGGTATATCGGCAAAGAAAAGGTCAGCATCGTTGACCTGCACGATATCACGACCGGCAAGGCGACCTACGGTGCCGATGTCCGCCTGCCTGGCATGAAGTACGCTGTTATCGCGAGGCCGCCGGTGGTCGGCGGGAAGCTGGTTTCGTTCGATGCCAAGGACGCGATGAAGGTTCCCGGGGTTGAGAAGGTGATGGAGGTGCAGGGCTGGCCCTGGCCCTCGAAGTTCCAGCCGCTGGGGGGCGTGGCGGTCATCGCACGCAACACCGGTGCCGCCATCATGGGGCGCGATGCGCTGAAGGTGGTGTGGGATGACGGGGCGAACGCGAAATACGACTCCGTCAGCTATCGCGCGGAACTGGAAGACGCAGCACGCAAACCTGGCGAGGTCGTGCGGAACCAAGGCGATGCGGAAGGCGCCTTAAAGACCGCGGACAAGGTCGTGGTGGGTGAATATTACCTGCCTCATTTCGCGCACGAGAGCATGGAGCCGCCGGCCGCGGTGGCGCATGTCAGCGGACGGCAAGGCGGAGATTTGGGCGCCGGTGCAGAGCCCCGGCGGAACCCGGGAGGACACCGCGAAGACGCTTGGTATCCCGGCGGAGAACGTCACCGTCAACGTAACGTTGCTGGGCGGCGGCTTCGGGCGGAAGTCGAAGTGCGACTTCGTGCTTGAAGCGGCGTTGCTTTCGAAGGCGCTCGGCGCGCCGGTCAAGGTGCAGTGGACCCGCGAGGACGATGTCCGCCACGACTTCCTCCACACGGTTTCGGTCGAGCGGATCGAGGCCGGTCTGGACAAGAGTGGCAAGGTCATCGCCTGGCGTCATCGCAGCGTCGCGCCGACAATCCTGTCGACCTTCGTCGCGGGCGCCAAGCATCAGGCTCCGTTCGAGCTTGGCATGGGCTTGGTCGACATGCCGTTCGACATCCCCAATATTCGCTGCGAGAACCCGGAAGCGGCCGCCCACACCCGGATCGGCTGGTTCCGCTCGGTGTCGAACATTCCGCATGCGTTCGCGGTGCAGACCATGGTGTCTGAGATCGCGCACGAGACCGGACGTGATCCGAAGGAAATGTTGCTGGAGCTGATCGGCCCGGCGCGCCTCGTGGACCTCGGCCCGACGGTCAAGGATTTCTGGGATTACGGCGAACCGCTGTCGAGCTACCCGATCGATGCCGGGCGTCTGCGGGGCGTGGTGGAACTGGTCGCCGATAAAGGCGAGTGGAATCGGCAGGTGCCGAAAGGTCACGGGCTCGGGATCGCGGTGCATCGCAGCTTTGTCAGCTACATCGCCACGATCGTTGAGGTCGCGGTGGACGACAAGGGCAAACTGACCATCCCACGCGTCGATACGGCGATCGATTGCGGCACCTTCGTCAATCCGGAGCGGATACGCTCGCAGATCGAAGGCGCCGCCATCATGGGGCTCAGTCTCGCGAAGTATGGCGAGATAACCTTCAAGGAAGGCCGTGTGATGCAGGGGAACTTCGACGATAGTAAGGTGGCTCGGATCGACGAGGCACCTTTGGTCACGAATGTCTATATCACGCCGTCAGGGTTCGATGTGCCGCCGAGCGGTGTGGGCGAGCCGGGGGTTCCACCGTTCGCGCCCGCGCTCTGCAATGCGATTTTCGCGGCGACCGGCAAGCGCCTCAGGAATTTGCCGATCGGCAAGCAGCTTGAAGTCGACCTAAAGCCTTTTCGCGCTAGAGCATAGTCGTGCCAGGGGGCGACCCACCGGCACGGCGAAAGAACAACAGCCAGACCGTTATCAGGCCGCGCACTTCGCCTGATAACGGTCAAGGCGCATAACGGAGTGAACGTTTTGAAGAAATCACCATTAGCACTTGGTGCAAGCGTTGTCCTGGCCCTTTCGCTATGGAGCGGCGGCAGCTTGTTAGCTCAACAGACCGAGCCGACGGCGAAAGCACCAATGACGGGCAGCACCAAACCGGATCCCGGCAAACCGGCCATGGAGAAGTCGATGCCGTCGTCGGCGCCGGCCGCCACAACCACGCAAACGACCGGTGCGACCAACCAGAGCAAGAAGGTCAAAACGATGAACGAGCAAAGTAAGGGCGAAAGTTGAAACCGAAGGGAAGTAGTCGCCGGTCGATCAAGGGGGATGAACAAGAAATGTCGAGAACGAGCTATGCGGCTGCACTTGTCGCATTTATTTTAGGCGGCCCGGCCGTAGGGCTTGCTGCCGACGAGGTGACGCCGGACCGGCTGCTCAATGCCGATTCCGATCCAGGGAACTGGCTCACGCACCACCGGGATTACTCTGCCCATCGGTTCTCGCCGCTGAAGCAGATCAACAAGGACAACGTCAAGAATTTGCATGTCGCCTGGACGTTGCAGCTTGGCGGCATCGAGGGCGGCGGCATCTGGTCGCATGGCGGCCTCGAAGGCACGCCGCTGGCAGCGGACGGCTACCTGTACGTAACGGATGGCTGGGGCTCGGTGACCAAGATCGACACCCGCGGCGGTCAGGCCAAGGTGATCTGGTCGATGGATCCGAAGACCGACCACGATTGGGCCGGCGCGGTGGCCTGTTGCGGCGTCGACAATCGCGGCGTGGCGCTTGGCCGGCAACCTGGTATTGTCCCACTCGCTGGATGGGCGGCTGATCGCCACCGACAAGGAGACCGGCAAGATCCTCTGGCAGCGCCAGGTGGCCAATCCCGACAAGGGCGAAGTGGTCACCGTCGCGCCGCTGGTGGTTAAGAACATGTTGATCTCCGGCGTCTCCGGCGCCGAGTATGGCATCCGCGGCTGGATCGCGGCGACCGACCTGACGACGCAAAAGGAGGTGTGGCGCACCTACACCATCCCGGCGAAGGGCGAGGCCGGCAGCGAAACCTGGAAGGACAGCTACAATGCCGCAGGCGATCGGCGGCGGGTCGACCTGGGTGACGGGCAGCTACGATCCCAAGACCAACACGCTCTATTGGGGCGTCGGCAATCCGGGGCCGGACTGGGATCCGGAATACCGGCCCGGCGACAATCTCTATACTGACAGCACCTTGGCCCTGGACGCCGACACCGGCAAGATCAAGTGGCACTACCAGCATACGCCCAACGACGCCTTTGACTATGACAGCGTGGCCGAGAACGTGATGGTCGACGCCCCGGTGCACGGCCGTCCGAAGAATCTGGTTCTGGAGGCCAACCGCAACGGCTTCGCCTATGCGATGGACCGGAACAACGGCAAGTTCGACTGGGGTCTGCCGTTCGTCAAGAAGGTGAAGTGGACCAAGGGCCTGGACCCGGAGACCGGCAAGCCCGTCGAGTATGATCCCAAAGGCCGACATGCAGAAGTACAACGCGGCCGTCACGCCGACTCGGGAAAATCCCAAGACGCTGATTTGCCCCGGCAACATGGGCGGCAAGAACTGGCCGCCGACGGCCTATAACCCCGACCTGAAGCTCTGGTACATTCCGGTGATCGAAAGCTGCAACCGGTGACCGTGAAGGCAGAGGATCCCGCCAAGAAGGCCAATCCGCGTGAGTTCTTCATCGGCGGCGGGCCGACCGAGCCGGTGCGCATAACCGGCAGCGTGACCGCGATCGACGTGACGACCGGCAAGGAAGCCGGCAAGCTCGAGACCCCCTACCCGATGCTCGGCGGCGTGCTGGCGACCCCGGATCTGGTGTTCTCCAGCCAGCCCGACGGCAAGGTTGCGCGCTCGACGCCAAGACCTTGGAGAAGCTGTGGAGCTTCAACACCGGCGGCGGCGTCAGCGCGCCGCCGATGACGTTCAGCTCCGACGGCAAGCAATATGTCGCCATCCTGGTCGGCCTGGGCGGCGCCTGGGACAAGTGGTTCATCGACGCGACCCCGGAACTGAAGACGATGCAGCCGGGCTCCATGCTTTACGTCTTCTCTTTGAACTGAGCAGAGAGCCGGGCCGGACGCGTATTGGGGCCCGGATCAATGTCTTCCGGGGGATGGCCACGCCGTGACTACTGGTATGTGCTTCTACGAGCGGCGGCTGCGCCGCCGTACTGTTATGGGTCGCCGGAGCGGGAGGGGCGGTGGCTCAGCCCGCTTCTGCCGACGAGGGTATGCGCATTTACAAGTCGGCCAATTGCGTCGGCTGCCACAAGTGGTCGGGCAACGGCGGCGGCAGCTACGGGGGCGCCGCGGCCAATTTGCGGCAAACTCAGCTGAGCCTCAGCGAGATCGAAGAAACCATCCGCTGCGGGCGGCCCATGGCCGGCATGCCGCATTTCCAACTTGATGCCTATGCCGATGGCACCTGCTATGGCTTGAAGGAATCTGATCTCGCAGGCGGCAAGATGCCGCCGGAGGCCAATCGACCGCTGCGTCCCGCTGACATCAAGGCGGTGGCCGAATACGTGGTGTCGCAGATCAAGGGTAAGGGCGACCCCACGTTTGCTCAATGCCAAGCGTTCTTTGGCACCGGGACACGGGTCTGCGATGTTTATGCGAAGCAGGGCGAGGGCGGTAGCAAGGATGTGGCTTCCTCGGGTCCGGCCGAGGCTTCTCCGCATCAGCATCTGCAGGTGGAAGCGGCGGGCGATGCCAACGCGCCCGGTAAATGATATGAACATACTGCGCGCCGCCACCGTCGCGGCCTTGTGGGTGCCTGTCTGCGCCAACGCGGGCGGCGGAAACGATTTGCGGGACTTCCGTATTGGGATGGCGGTGTCGGCGCTTCCGACGAGCGGTTACGGGGAGTTCGCCTGCGCGGCGGATCCGTCGAAGAAACTGTCTGACTGGGGCGGTTATCGAACCTGCCCGGCTTCTCAGGACGGGACCCGAGCGGTCAGCTTCCGTTATGACGACGGCGGATCAGCCGGCGACGAAGGCAAGACGCAGGTGGCGGGCCAACCGGTGGAGCTTGCGCTGCTAATTGGCGACAACGGGCGGGTGACCGGGATCAAGATCGACACCGACCCTCACGCCCGGTTGTACTTGCACAAGAAGGCGTTTCTGTTCGGGCTTCAGATCCGGGCTCGGTTTGGCGAGGACGGATGGACCTGCATTCAGCAATCGCCCACGCCCCAGGAACAGCCGGTCGGCGGGGTGTTTATCCACGAGCATTGCGAAAAGGTTACGACGACGCGCCATTTTGTGCTGGACCGCCAGTTGTTTCGAGACCCTGGCAAAGATCTGCGTGATTTCACCGATGCAACTCAATTGACAATTCTGGGTGCTGGGTAAGTCTTAACTCGGCCAGCGCTTGTCACGCTCCTTCGAACACCGATCGTTATTCCGCTCTCGGAAATAGATTACCTTGTGGGCACTATATTCTGATTTAAGCTAAAGAAATTGGCTGGATCATACTTTTTTTTCAAGGCGGCCAGCCTCGGGTAGTTCTCGCCGTAAGCTGCCTGAATCCGATCCGTGCCCTCCTCGCCGAGATTGTTGGCATAGACGCCGCCAGTCGAGAACGGTCTCATCGAATCCCACAGGTCCCGCGCCCACCGGATGTGCGCTTCGTCGTCAGCCGGATTGTCCCAGATCGAGATTGGGAAGCAGTCGTAAAGCGCATCTCTGTTGGCGTAGGGGGTTTCGGCTGATGGGTACACGCGCTATTGCGCCGCCAACCTGCTGCAGCACAAGCAGCGACTCGCTGGGTGCGCTCGCGTAAGCCGCGAGCAGCGTATCGATCGCCTGATCTGTAATTTCGTCCAAGAACTGTGCCTTCCAAAAGTAGCGCCGCCCGCGCGGAAAGATGCTGTCCCCGGCCGACTGAATTTGCAGGTAAGAGACCGGAACAATCCGGTCTTCAACCGGCGTGCCGTAGGCTCTCAACGGCTGGACTGCTTGCTTGCCCTCATCGAGTGGCCCGATGTAGCACGCCGAGATGCTGAAGAAGCGATCGCCGGAGGGCACGGTTATAAGCGCCGCGTCCACACTGAGCTCGTCCGGAGCCTTGCTTGAAAAGGAGTGGTAGAATCGCATCGCATCGCGCGCGTGCTCGTAACGGTGGAGCACAGACCCTGCCATGAGCAGGGGACCGACGGGATGAAGCCTGTATTCGAAAGTAGTGACGATCCCGAAGTTCCCGCCGCCGCCGCGAATGCCCCAGAACAGGTCTGCGTTTTCGGTCGCGCTTGCCCTTAGCACTCGGCCGTCCGCCGTCACGATTTCGGCCGCTATAAGATTGTCGCAGCTTAGCCCATGTTTGCGGCCAAGCTTACCGAACCCGCCGCCGAGTGTCAGGCCGGCTATGCCGGTATCGGCGTTGACTCCCATGGTCGTCGCGAGACCATGAGATTGAGTGGCTGCGTCGAACTCTCCCAGGTTCAAGCCGGCCTCTGCGCGCGCAATACGGCGAACCGGGTCCACCTCGATCCGCTTCATGCGTGACACATCAATCACCACGCCACCGTCGCACACCGAGCTGCCGCCGACGTTGTGGCCGCCGGCGCGAACGGCGACAAGAAGGTTTTGCGATTTGGCGAAAGCGACGGCTGTTACGACATCGTGGGAGCCGGTGCAATAAATGATCGCTGCGGGTCTCTTAACGACCATTCCGTTCCAAACTCCACGGGCTTATTGTAGCCCCGATCGCCCGGAAGGACTATGTCGCCGCGAATGATCTGCCTGAGATGCGCGATATACGTTAGGTCGGTGCTGGAAGTGTCCGGAAGCTTAAGTGCGCCCATTGAGGATTTCCTTTCGTGATCCGGCATGGGGTTCGGACGAGCAGGTTCGCCACGCGCTCGTCACCTTGTGTCCGGATCTCGATGATCTCTCTGGTCCTTCAATCGCTGCAAAATCGAATTTCTCAGTCGCTAGATGAACTGGATTTCATCTGACATTGCTCTGGATGAGAAAACTTCCGCCACTCGGGACGCTTTGCGCATTCGAAGCGGCTGCCAGGCGCATGAGTTTCCGAGACGCCGCGACCGAGCTCGGCGTGACGCCCACAGCAATAAGCCATCAGATCCGATTGCTTGAGGACATCTGTGGACAATCGTTGTTCCGGCGTCGCCCACGGCCGCTCGCACTCACAGATGCGGGCGAAAGGCTATACCCGGTGCTTCGGAACGGTCTCGACACTTTCGCAACTACGATTGCATCAATGTCGTTGGGTGCCGGCCCAAGCCCCTTACGGGTGACAAGCCCGAACGCATTTGCTAGCCGGTGGCTGGTCCCACGTCTGCCGCAGTGGAGAGAAAAGCACCCAGAGATTCCGCTCGAGATCATCGGGACTGATGCAGTATTGGACCTGCGCGCCGGCCATGCCGATGTCGCGATTTGTTACGTGCGCAGGACGCCTGCGGACCTTGCCGCGCAAGAGATTTTTTGCGACACCTTCTTCCCGGTGTGCAGCCCAAAATTACTCGCCAGACGCATCCGGCCAGTCGAGCGGCCCGCCGATTTGCTGCACTATCCGTTGATCCATTTTGACTGGATGAACCGCGACCGTGAAGCGCCGATGTGGTCGCGATGGATGGCGGCAGCGCGCTCAATCGATGCCCGCATCCCGGACACCAAGGCCTGCGACTTAAGCTTCCGCGAAGAGTTGCACGCTATCGACGCGGTGGCGGCGGGCCAAGGTATCGCGATCTGCAGCGACGTGGTGGTCAGCGGCGAACTGAAGAGTGGAGCACTGATCAAGGCGCATGATCTCTCTCTTTCGGGCTATACCTTCTATCTCGTGTCCGTACCTGATCACCCCAAGCAGCTCGCACATCGAGGCCTTCTCTGCCTGGATGCGATCGGTGGTATAAAATGTTGCTGCTTGCAGTTGCCGGGTGACGTCCGAGGTTGGACCGGGGGAGGTGATGCCAGCTCACCTCTCTCCGGACGGTCCCGCCCACTCGCGCCACAGCAGCATCAGGGCAGCCATGATCGCCGGTCCCAGGAACAGGCCGAGCAGTCCCCAGGTCTCGACGCCGCCCAGGATGCCGAGCAGCACCCATAGGAAGGGCAGGCGTGTCGCGCTGCCGATTAGTGTCGGGCGGATGAAATGGTCGGCCACGAAGGTCACAACGAACCCCAGCACGCCGATGATGATGGCCGATACAACTGATCCTTGCATCAACAGGATCAGCGCCGCGATTCCGAATACCAGCGACGCGCCGAACGGCAGCATGGCGGCGATGGCGGTGAACAGGCCGAACAGCGTGGGATGTGGCACGCCGGTCACCAGGTAACCGATGCCGAGGATGAATCCTTCGCCCAGGCCGACCAACACCAGACCGTCGACCGTGCCGTGAACGGAAGCAATCATCTGCCGGCCCACCCGCTCGCCGCCTGGACCGAATGCTCGGGCGCTGGCGCGCTGCAGTTGTGCGTTCACCTGGTCGCCCTCCTTGAACAAGAAGAACAGGGTCAGCAGGGTGAAGCCGAACAGGACGGCGCGATGGGCGACTTCCGCACCCAGTTCGCGGCCGTTCGAGACTAAGTTCGACTGGCGGGCTTTCTGGAGCAGTTCCGACGCTGAATCAGGGTTAGCCAGGTTTTCGTTCCACCAGTTGGTCGCCTGCTGGCTGCCGATGGGAAGCTTACCGAGCCACTCGGGCGGGGGGAGACCGTCGGTTCGGGCTTTGTCGATGGTTTGATAGAGGCCGTGGACTTCCTTGCCTGCCTGGACACCAACGAGGATCAGGGGGACGATGAACATCAGCCCGATTACAAGGGTGAAAGCCGATGGCAGCAGGATGTTGTGCTTGCCGGGGGGCCACCGGCGGGTGGCTCGCTGGTAGAGGGGCCAGACGGCAATGGCGAGGATGGGGGCCCAGATCAGGGCCGGCAAGTAGCGATACAGGGTCCATAAGCCAAGCAAAGTGAGCAGTAAGGCGAGAACCGCCCTCGCCGCCTGCTGCGGATGAGAAGAACCGTCATGGGCCAATGGGTCTTGCGGAAGGGGCGCCTCGGTCATGGGGCGCGCCCAGGCGGATACGGTGGCAGGGAACTACCGCGGTTCGGCGGCGCGGCCGTCACGCGTTGGGTCATTATGACGGCCGCGATGACCACCATGATCAGCGCAACCATCCAGCGGCTTAGCGGCGCGGGATAGGCGTCAAACGGGTGCCCGGTCAGCATAAAGAACACAGCGGTTACAACGATCAATGGCCAAAGGCCGTGATGGCCCCGTCGCGATGCCATGACACACAGAACGGCGAACACGACGTAGATGGCGATGGCGAAGGCTCGGACGACGCCATAGGTCCGCGCCCCTAGTTGGGCCACAAGATCGCGGAACGCGGCGTCGATCCTATCTGTTAGTTCCCAAAGGGCATCGATGAACTGGTCGGGTCCGACCAGGTAAAGCGCCAGGGCCAGCACGAAGCCGCCAATCCAGATCATTAGTATCTGCTCTCGCCGCATGTGGTCTCCAGCCGGGGGTTGATGGCATATCGGAGGGCGTTCTACGCGATGACCGAGCGACTGCACATCGGGGCGACGGCATCGTGACCGGACCTAGCGGGCCGGTGGGGATCGGAAGAGACTGCTGATTAGGACCAGAGCTGTGCCATGGGTGGGATCTCCACGCGCTTGCTATCGTCGATAGCACGTAGAAAGTTGGGTTGATTGCCCCTACCCTTCCAGAACCCATCGTCAACCTAGCCGAGGAACCGGATGAGGTCTGCGCGTCTTGCCGTCGATATTGGCGGCACCTTCACTGATCTTGCCCTGGAGGCCGGGGGCAAACGCACAACAGTCAAGGTGCTGACCACGCAGGCGGCTCCCGAACGTGGCGTCATGGAGGGGTTTCGGACGATCGTCGAGGCGGCGGAGGTCGCACCGAGCGAGATCGAACTGATCATTCATGGGACCACGTTGGCGACCAACTCGATCATTGAGCGCAAGGGCGCCCGTACCGCGCTGATCACGACGGAGGGCTTTCGTGACGTCATCGCGATGGGCAATGAAAGCCGTTACGACCAATACGATCTGAACATCGTGCTGCCGGAGCCATTGGTGCCGCGTTATCTGCGGCTGCCGGTGCCGGAGCGGCTGGACAACACCGGGCAGATCCTGCTGCCGTTGGACGAGTCGGCGGTTCAGGCGCTGATCCCTGTGCTGGCAGAGGCCGGGGTGGAGAGCGTCGCCGTCGGGCTGTTGCATGCCTTCGTCAATCCGGCGCACGAGCGGCGCATCCGGGAAATCCTGCGCGACGCACTGCCGGACGTGCCGGTGTCTTTGTCGTCCGAGGTTTCTCCGGAAATGCGCGAGTGGGAACGGTTTTCCACGACGGTCGCCAATGCCTACGTGCAGCCGATGATGGCGCGCTATCTGCGGCGTCTGGAGGCCGATCTGCATGCGGCCGGGACGCCGGCGCCGCTGTTCCTGATGATGTCCGGAGGCGGGTTGACGACCATCGAGACCGCTTGCCGTTTCCCGATCCGTCTGGTGGAGAGCGGGCCGGCGGGGGGCGCCATTTTCTCGGCGCATATCGCCCGAGCGTGCGGGCTGGACAGCGTGCTGTCGTTCGACATGGGCGGTACCACGGCGAAAATCTGTCTGATCGACAACTACAAACCGCAAACTGCCCGCACGTTCGAAGTCGCTCGGGTTGGCCGGTTTCGCAAGGGTTCGGGACTGCCGCTGCGCATTCCGGTGATCGAGATGGTGGAGATCGGCGCCGGGGGCGGCTCGCTGGCGCATGTCGATACGATGGGACGGATCGGGGTGGGACCGGAAAGCGCGGGCGCCGATCCGGGGCCGGCGTGCTACGGACGTGGTGGCACGCATCCGGCGGTGACCGACGCAAATCTGATACTTGGCCGTTATGACGCGGGTCGTTTCGCCGGTGGTACTATGAAACTGGACACTGCCGCGGCGCACGATGCGCTGCTGGCGCATGTCGGTGCGAAGCTTGGGCTGACAGCGGAACTCGCTGCGCTCGGGGTGGTCGAGATGGTTGATGAGAACATGGCCAACGCGGCACGGGTTCACGCGATCGAGTCGGGGAAGACCTACGAAGGCCGTACGCTGATCGCGTTTGGCGGCGGCGGGCCGGTGCATGCCTGCCGGGTCGCGGAGAAGATCGGCATCAACCGGGTAGTGGTGCCCTCGGGGGCTGGTGTGGGGAGCGCGATCGGGTTCCTGCGCGCGCCGGTGGGGTATGAGGTGGTTCGGAGTTTATATCAGCGTTTTTCGACGTTCGACGTGGCGGCGGTGAACGATCTGCTGGACGACATGCGGCGGGAAGCCGAGGCGGCGGTGGCAAAAGGCAGCTTCGGCGCGCCGACGTTGGAAGCACGCACGGCGTATATGCGTTATGTCGGACAGGGGCATGAGATTCCGGTGCCGCTGCCAAGCCGGGTCCTCGGTGCTGAGGACGTCGCGCTGATCCGCTCACGTTACGATGAGGAGTATGCTCGGTTTTTCGATCGCCCGGTGCCGGGCTCGGATGTGGAGATCATGAGCTACGCCGTGGTCGTTACGACTGTTACGGACGAGGTCACGGTGCCGACGGGGGCCAGGAGCTTCGGTTCGACCGCGGCGGTGCCGGTTCGCACGCAACTTGTGTGCGATACCGACAACCGGGGCGGTGTCGTCCTGGGAGATCTACGATCGCTCACTTCTTGTCCCGGATGCGACCATCATGGGACCTGCGATCGTAGCGGAGGACGAAACCTCAACGCTGATCGGGCCGGGCTGGACCGCGACGGTCAATGGGTTGGGCTATATCGAGATGAGGCGTGATGGTGGTTGAAGCTGTTGAGCCAATGCCGGTGCCGGCGTCGAGATGACTGGCCGAAGCCAAACTCGAAGGCGTGGAGGCTGACGCCGTCTCTCACCAAGTTCCCCCACGACTAGCATTAAAGCTGAACGCGCAAACATCGCCAATGATCGAGCCCTGCATATTCCCGCCTGCGACACTACCACTCATGGAATCCGGGCCCGATTGCGCGTTGAAGGCTCCGTCGGGCCCAATCATGGCTTTGAACACGATAACGGGCTTCCAGTCCGCTTGCGGTTGGTCAAGCTGGTAGGTGAAGGCGTGATCTTTTACGTGCAGCGTGATCGGGTTGTCGTTGCCGCAGTTGATGGCAGTACCGCGATTCAGCTGCATCACGCCGCCATAAGTTCCATCGATCGGCGGGAGCGGAGGCGCACTGACCACCGGACCTGGCGGGGGTGGGTTGCTACAGGCCGCCAGCGTGGCGCCAAGGGACAAACCCAACACGGTGAATGCGACTAACCGGGGCATGGCTACTCCTAACCAGGATCTTGTCTCTCGAAGCCGCGCTGAATGGGCGTAAGAGTACTAACTTCAATCTACACTGACTCTAATCGTCTTGAGCCCGTTGTCATTACATGCGATTTGCCCAGGCCGCACCAGATCGGCTTCCCTGCGACCGGGCGCGGACCTAATTGCATCCTCGGTGAGAACCGCCTAAAAGGGCGCCTGCGCGGGTGTAGTTCAATGGTAGAACGGCAGCTTCCCAAGCTGCACACGAGGGTTCGATTCCCTTCACCCGCTCCGGTATCAGCGCGTCCCTGCCCCATCCGCCGCCGGTGCATCGCCCGAGATGGTGTCACCGGATGTTGTGTCGCTGCTCGACGGCAACTCATTTGTTGTCGTGAACTGCGGTGTGTCCATGGTCGAATAGGCCGATTGCGCCTTAGCCACCTTGGGCGAATCGCCGTCCGGCGTCGCTTGGAAGAAGTTGGGTACGTCGGAGGTCTGTGCGTCAGGCGAGGCCACGCCAGGCGATGCCTGGAAGAAATTCGGTACATCGGACGGCTGGGTTTCGGGTCTGGCGACGGTGGATAGGCCAGAGAATGATTTGGACTCAGTTTGCGGTTTCGCCGCCGTCGCTTTTTGAGGCAAGTCCGGAGCCCGGCACAGGAGGCATACCGTAGTCCTTATCCAGGCCGGCAGGTGGCGCGTTTGAATACAGGTGTGACGGAGGAATTTTGGTCTGCGCAAATGCTGGCGCCGCGATCACTCCCGCCAAACCCGCCATTATCCAGATAGGCCTCATGCCGCATCTCCCCGTGGAAGCCCGCACCAGACCCGAATCAGGCGGCAATAGGCAAATCGTTCCTGCGTGATAGGCCCAGACAGCGGGCGATGGCGGCTGCTAGGTTCGTGCTGCCAGCAACGGCCCGAGCACGTCCTCAATTCCGGTAATCAGGATTTGCACGCCGATGCACAACAGCAGGAAGGCGGAAATTCGAGTGATCGTGCGGGTCCCGGTAGGCCCCATCATCTCAGTTAGCCGATCGGCATAATGGTAGGTGACCCAGATCGTCACGGTCATCGCGACTGCCGCCGCAGTCATCCCAAGGAAGAACCAGCCGAGCCCGGCAAACAGCTTGGGATGACCGGCACCAAGCGCGACCGCCACGGATATGGTGCCTGGGCCGGTCGTGAGTGGAATTGTTAGCGGAAACAATGCGATGTCTTCCATCCCCTCGGCCGAGGCTGCCTGCTCCTGTTTCCGATTCTCGCGGCTTTCCGGTGCGTTCAGCAGATGCCAGCCGCTCAAGGCGACGACCAGGCCGCCGGCCACCCGCAACGCCGCCAGGGTGATCCCGAAGAACGCCAGTAGGTAGGACCCGGCCCAAAGCGCGCCCATCATCACGCCCAACGAATTCAGCGCAACCAGTTTGGCCAGCGCCGCTCGGGCCTCAGGAGTGCGGCTCGCGGTGACGCTGCGAAAAATCAGCGCGCCACTGATCGGGTTGACGATCGAGAACAGCGCCGGAAAGCCGAGCAGAAAGGCGTGCACAGCTTGTGGCATGGTGGCGTTACGCCAGGGAGGGGCGTTTGCCTGCCCATGGCTGGATCGCCTCGAACGCGGCCGAGGCCTGCAGGACGCCCAGGTCGTCGAAGCGCTTGCCAACGATCTGCAGGCCCACCGGGAGACCCTCGGCGGTAAAGCCGCATGGCACACTGGCGGCGGGGTTCCAGGACATGTTGAACGGATAGGAAAATTCGGCCCAACTGACCCAGTCCCACTCGTGTCGTGGCCAGTGATCGGGCATCAACTTCTCGGCCGGGAAGGCGGCGACCGAGACGGCGGGCGTCAGCAGGAAATCCCAGCCCTCGAACCAGCGGTGGATGTCGGCGATGTAGGACATCTTACGCTCGCGGGCTGTCTGATATTCGGCGACCGACACGTTGTTGGATGCCTGGATGCAGGCGACAAGGCCGGGGTCCATTTGGCTTTCCCACGTCTCCAGCAGCGGCTTCAGGCGGGTCAGGTGAGCTGACCAGAAGAGGCGGATCAGCTCCGGCCCGGGAGCGGCCCATGGGGTCGGGACTTCCTCGACGATGGCGCCGAATCCGGGAAAACTGCTGGGCGGCGGCTTTGACCAGCGCGGCGATTTCGGGGTCGACGCGGGCATGGCCCAGGTTCGGGCTGTAGGCGATGCGTTTGCCTTTGATCCCCTCGTGCAGCCTGGCATGATAGGAGGCGGGGCCGGCCTCAAGCGAGGTGTAGTCGAGCGGATGGGGGCCAGCCATCACCTCCAGCATCAGCGCGCTGTCGGCGACAGTGCGGGTCAGCGGTCCGATGTGGGTCGTCAAGTCGCCGGTGCTGACGGGATAGTTGGGCACGCGCCCAAAGCTGGGCTTCAGGCCGAACACACCGCAGAAATGCGCCGGCATGCGGATCGAACCGGCGCCGTCGCTGCCCTGGTGCAACGGGCCGTATCCGGCGGCGGAGGCGGCGCCTGCTCCGGCCGAGGACGCCCCGGCGTTGTAGCCGTGCCTCCAGGGGTTGTGGGTGATGCCGGTCAGCGGCGAGTGCGAAACGCCGGTCCAACCGAACTCGGATGTGGTGGTCTTGCCTAAAACGATGGCGCCTTCGTCCTTGAGACGCGTCACCATCGGCGCGTCCTCGGACGGTTGATGGCCCTTGTGGATCAAGCTGCCCTGCTGGGTGGGCATATCCTTGGTGATCGCCAGGTCCTTGATGGTGACCGGCACGCCGTGGAGACGGCCGATACGGTCGCCTGACATCAGCTTGGCTTCCGCCGCCCGGGCGGCGTCCATCGCCTGGTCGGCGGCGAGATAGGCGAAGGCGTTGACCTTCGGCTCCAGCGCTGTGATCCGGTCCAGCAGTGCGAGCATTGTTTCGACCGGGGAGAGAAGCTTGGTGCGGATCATCTCCGCGAGTTGCGTGGCCGGCAGGAAACCGAGATCTTCGGAATTCATCGATGCAGTCCTCTGAAGCGCGGCGGGGCAATGTCGCAGTGCGGCGGGCCGCCTCTCAATAGGTTGCCCGTCCGCCCGAGATGTCGAACACCGCGCCGGTGGAGAAGCTGCATTCCTCGCTGGCCAGCCACAGGACCAGCGAGGCGATCTCTTCGATCGTGCCGAAGCGGCCGATGGGGATTTTCGACAGCATCCAGTCGATCTGCTGCTGGGTCATCTGGTCGAAAATCGGCGTCTTCACCGCCGCGGGGGTGACGCAGTTGACGCGGATTTCGGTCGCCGCGAGTTCCTTGCCGAGCGACTTGGTCAGCCCGATCACGCCGGCCTTCGACGCGGAGTAGGCGGAAGCGTTCGGATTGCCTTCCTTGCCGGCGATCGAGGCGATGTTGACGATCCGGCCATAGCCGTTGGTCTGCATGAACGGCACCACGGCGTGGCAGCAGTAGAAGACGCCCTTCAGGTTGATGTCGATCACCCGATCCCACGCCGCGATCGGATACTCCCAGGTCGGATGGTTGGGGCCGGTGACGCCGGCCGAGGTGATCAGGATATCGATTTTTCCCAGCGCGGCGGCGGTGGATTCGGCGGCGCGGTGAACGGCGGCTGGGTCGATTACGTCCAGCGTGACGGTGTGCGCGGCACCCGACCGCGCTAGGCCGGCCTCGTCCATGTCCCAGAGGCTGAGCGCGGCGCCCTCGGCGGCGAGGCGGGCAGCGATGGCGGCACCAATACCGGAGACCCCACCGGTCACGATGGCGGCGCGTCCCTCGAAGCGCTTCGACATTTTCAGCTCCCTGCTAACCGCCGCAGTGAAGGACGACATGGAGATGGCGGCAAGATGGGTTGTAGCGCCTGTCGTTTCGCTTGGCGCGAATGGTGCCTAGACCGGCTTCCAGGACCGGTCCACCTCCACATCAATCAAGGTCGGTCCGCCGGCCGTCAGCGCGGCCTCAAGCAGATCGGCGAGATCGGATAACCTGGTAGCCTTGTGCGCGAACAGTCCCAGCCCACGCGCCACTTGGACGAAATCGATCCGCGGCTGGTCCAGATCCATCGCGACGTAGTTGTCGGCCTGTGCGGCCAGGCCCTTCATTGCGTTGGTCCGCTGCTTTAGGATCCGATACGAGTAATTGTTGATGATGACAAAGACAACGTTCAAGTTCTCGTGGGCCGCGGTCCATAAGCCCTGGATGGTGTACATCGCCGATCCGTCGCCGATCAGCGCCACCACGGGGCGGTCCGGCAGGGCCAGCTTCACGCCGATCGCCGCCGGCAGCCCCCAGCCGATGCCGCCACCGCGCAGGCCGAAGAAGCTTTGCGCATCATTGCTTCTTAGAAACCGCCGTAGCCCCATGCCGGAGGAAACCGTTTCATCGATCACCACCGCATTTTCCGGTAGCAAACGACCGATCGTCTGCATCAAGGCCAATGGATGAATCGGATGACGTTCCGCCAGCGCGTCAGCCATTGCGTTCAATTTGTGCAGGCTGGCGACGCCCTCCGCTTTCACGTGCGCCAGCCGTTTTGCCGCGCCTTCGGCCTCGTTAACCGAGCGAGCGTTGAGGATCGCTTGGGTGAGTTCCGGCAGGGTGACCTTGGGTTCGCCCAGAATCGAGACTTGCTCGGGATAGTTCTTCGCTAGTTCCCACGGGTCGGTGTCCAAGTGAATGACTGGGTAATTTTCCGGCATCGCTTCTATCTCGCCTGGCAGCGACAGGGTGAACAGGTTCGCGCCGATGGAGACCAGCAAATCGTGCTGTGCCAGCATGCCTTGGATCGCCTCCGGCAGGCGGACCACAACGCCGCGGTAGAGCGGATGGGAGGACGGAAACATGGTTCGGCTGGCCATACCCTCGTCGTAGACGGGGGCGGCCAGCGTCTCGGCCAGAGCGACCAGTTCCTGAAGGGCGTTGCCTTGCGGCACGGCGTCGCCCGCGAGGATGACGGGGCTGCTGGCCTTGGCGATGATCGCCGCCGCCCGCGTGATTGCGCTGGCGTCGCCTCGTATTCCGGTCGCCACGCGGCTCGGGGTTCCGAGGTCGAGGTCGGCGCTATCGGTCAGGATATCGCCAGGCAGCGACAGGAACACTGGCCCCATTGGCGGCGCGAGCGCGGTTTTGACGGCGCGATGAATGGCGCGCGGCAGGTCCTCCAGCCGTCGCACTTCCTCCGACCATTTTACGAACGGCCGAGCAATGGTGGGCAGATCGGCCCAAAGCAGTGGTTCGGTGAAGTTGAAGCGCTGTTCGTGCTGCCCGGCCGTTACCAGGATCGGGGAGCCGGCCTTCTGGGCGTCGTACAGCATGCCCAGACCGTTGCCGAGGCCTGGTGCGGCATGCAGATTAACCACCGCGCACTGACCGGACGCCTGCGCGTAGCCGTCTGCCATGCTCATGGCCGGGGCTTCTTGGAGAGCCAGGATGTAGCGCAGATCCCGCTCCGCCGCCAACGCGTCCATCAGTGGCAACTCCGTGGTTCCGGGATTGCCGAACATCATGCGCACGCCCTCCTGCTTTAATAATTCCAGCAGTGCGATCTTTCCTGACATCGTCGGCATGGACAGATTCCTTCACAGGCGGCAAGCGATGTTGTCCGCTACAGGGCGTAGCGCCGCTAATCAAGCGCCGGCGGATCTAGTTGGTGCAGGGATCGAGCTGCGAGTGTTCATCCACGGCAAAAACGCCGTGGGTGGCAAGCTCGCGTTTTGAGGTGGCGGACATCCCGCTGAACGCCGACACGCATTTGCGCCACCGAGCCGAGGACGGTGGTCTTGCCGTCCAACTCAATTCGATGATGATGTGATGGACAGGTCAAGGGACAGTCGAACGTTCGTCTTCACGGAAGGAGGCTCACAATGGAACCGCACGAGGTCGTCTCAGGCGACGAATGGGTTGTTGCTCGCAAGGCATTGCTGGCCCAAGAAAAGGAGTTCACGCGGCTGCGCGACCAATTAACCGCTGCGCGGCGCGCGTTACCCTGGGTCAAGGTCGAGAAGCAGTACGTATTTGACGGGCTGGACGGCAAGCAAACGCTCGCTGACCTCTTCGCGGGCCGCAGCCAGTTGATCATCAAGCATTTCATGCTGGCGCCTGGACAGACTAGCCCGTGTGTAGGGTGCTCTTTCGAGGTTGACCACGTCGACGGCATCCTCGTGCATTTGGAGCATAAAGACGTCAGTTACGTCGTCGTCGCTCGGGCGCCGATTGCGGAAATCGAGGCTGTCAGACAGCGTATGGGCTGGCGCTTCAAATGGGTTTCTTCCTTCGGCAGTGACTTCAACTACGACTTTCATGTGTCCTTCACGAAGGATGAACTCGCCAAAGGCGAATCATACTACAACTATCAGACGGGGGCGTTATCCCTCGAAGACCTTTCAGGGCGGAGCGTGTTTTACAAGGACGCCAACGGCAACATCTTCCATACCTATTCGTCATTCGGACGCGGCGGCGAGGACCTGCACGCGGCGTACAGATATCTCGATATCACACCGAAGGGCCGTAATGAGACCGGCCCTCACCGCAACATGCATGACTGGGTCCGACACCATGACCGTTACGATGACGCCATCCCGGATCGGCCGGGGGTGGCAGCTAGTCGCCGGTCGGTTGGGGAGAACGCCGCATAGTACGACTTGAGGACATCGCCTAACGGCTGCGAGCCGGCCGCGGATGTGGGAGGCTACATCCAATATGTGACGTTAAAGAAGAACCAAGGAGGACGAACGTGATCAAAGGACTGCACCACAACGCCTATCGTTGCCGCAACTCCGAGGAAACGCGAGCCTTTTACGAGGACTTCCTCGGGCTTCCGCTCAGTGGCGCTCTGGCAATCAACGAGACCAAAAGCGGTCGCCAGACCAAGGTCCTGCACACGTTCTTCCGTATGGACGACGGTTCGTTCCTGGCGTTCTTCGAGGCGCCGGACATGCCGTTCGAGTTCAAGCCCCAGCATGACTTCGATCTGCACATCGCGCTGGAGGTGACGCCGCAGGTCTTGCAAACCATGCTAGCCAAAGGGAAGGAAGCCGGGATTGAGACACGCGGCCCCTCGGACCATCGGTTCATCGACTCGATTTACTTCCGAGACCCTAATGGATACGTGATCGAACTTACAGCCAAGCGCCCGGGCCACGACGCGGCAATGGATCCCAACCACAACGAGGCACGCGATATCGTGCGCCAATGGACAGCGGAAAGAGCCGCCGCGGCCTAGGGCCGACAGCCGCCTTGCCATTAAACGGTTTCAGGCACCTTGCGCTGCCTTTGCTGGCGCAAGGTAACTTTTTAGAATTCCGGCGCCCACGGTGTATTTCGGATCAACGAAATTGCCGAGCCGAACCTTTCCGCATTGGCTCAACATCATGTAGGCATCCCAGCGGTTGAAGCCATATTCAGCCTCCATCCACAGAACCAACTCTCGGTAGGCGATCCGGGTCGCATCCTCCAGCGGCCGAGCGCTGCCGATGGCCATGATAAAATCCTCCCGCTCCAGTCGCGGCCAATCCAGCGTCCAACCTTTGATCAGGTCCACCCGGATCGTTGTGGTCGAGGGATATTCCACCGCGGTGCCGCACACCTCGCCGTCGCCCTGGCAAGCGTGCGCGTCGCCGATGAACAGGCGCGCCCCGGCCACGCGAACCGGCAGATAAGTGATGCTGCCTGGCCCCATGTCCGGCAGGTCCATGTTGCCGCCATGATTGTCGGGCGTCAGCGAGTTGATCGAGTCGATCTCCGGCGATGTGCTCAGCGTGCCGATATGCGGGCTATAGGGCAGAGTGACGCGCTCGCTCCAGCGCACCTTGTGCTCGTCTACATGGATCTTGCGTGTCAGTTCCGGCAGCGGGTCGTTCAGGGTCGCCGTCAGAGTTGTTCCTGTCAGTGCTCCAAAATACGGGATCATGCAGCAGGTCCCGCAAGGGTTAGGGCCGCGTGGCAGCATGCCCTCGATATGCACCGCCAGCGCATCGCCCGGCTCGGCGCCCTCGATCATGATCGGCCCGTTCTGTGGATTGACGAACGGCATCCGCAATCGTTCGGTCGGCTTGTCGCTTTCGCTCCGGATCGCACCCTCGAAGGCATCGCGTGTCTCGATACGGATACGATCGCCAGGCTTTACGCTCAAAACGGCGTCCGAGTAGGGTCCAATCGTGTAATGATACTTCCCCTGCGCGGCCTCGGTCAGTTCGTGCAGGCGCGACTTACTGCGCCAACCGACGCCACGCAGGGCCGCGATCGAGCTGTCCAACCATGCCGTGTCAGCGGTTTTTGCCATAGCCCTGCTTCTCCTTTGTGTGGTCAACCTTAACGAACTGCGAGTGCGAAAGTCACGGCGCCAGGTAGCGCAGCAATCCCGGATCGTCGCGCACCTGCTCGGCCGGACCTTCCAGCGCCACCGAGCCCCGATCCATCACGTAGGCATAGCCGGCAATGCGCAGCGCCAGATGCACATGCTGTTCCACCAGGACGATGCTCATCTGCCGCGCCAGTACGGCAAGCCGGTCGGCGATCTCCTCGATGACGCCGATCCACACGCCCTCGGTCGGTTCGTCCAGTAGAAGCAGCTTGGGGCGCCCCAACAAGGCGCGGCTGATCGCCAGCATCTTGCGCTCCCCGCCGGACAGCGTCGCGGCGGTCTGGTAAAGTCGTTGCCCCAGCTTGGGAAAGAAGTCGAGCACCTCCCCCAGGCCGTCGTAATTTGGCTGATTTGTAGCACCGAGCAGCAGGTTTTCGCGGACAGTCAACCGGCCGAAGATCGCGTCTTCCTGCGGCACGAAGCCGATGCCGCGCCGCGCGCGCCGTTCCGTCGATTCGCCGCTCGCGTCGCTGCCGTCGAACATGATCGAGCCGGACATCGGCGGCAGCTCACCCGCGATCGTCTTCAGCAATGTGGATTTGCCGGCGCCGTTGCGGCCCAACACCGCTACCGCGCCTTGGGCCGGCGCGTTGATCCGCATGTCGAACAACACCTGGCTCCGGCCATAGCCGGCATCAAGGTTCGTAACGATTAGAAGGGGTTCAGACACGGCTGGTATAGATCCTCTGGATCTCCGGCGACGCCTCGATCTCGCGAACCGTCCCGTCGCACAGCACACGGCCCTGATCCAGAACCGTCAGGTGGTCGCAGATGTTCTTGATGAAATCGAGGTCGTGCTCGACGATGACCAAGGCGCACTCAGCCTTGATCGGCAGCAGTAGCTCACCGGTCATGCGCCGTTCCTCCGGGCTCATGCCGCCGGTGGGTTCGTCGAGCAGCAAAAGCTTCGGCCCAGGCGCCAACGCCATGGCGATTTCGAGCCATTGCTGCTCGCCGTGGCTGAGCTCGCCGGCCAGATCGTCAGCCCGATCCGCGAGACGGAAGCGGTCCAGCGCCTGCATGATCTGCCCATCAAGGCCGCGCCGGGTGCGTGACCACACCAGCGACCACGGCGGTTTCGCCCGACTGCAACGCCAGCAGAACATTGTCGTAGACCGACAGCTCCCGCAGCACCGCGGTGATCTGGAACTTAAGGCTGAGCCCGACACGTGCCCGCTGGTAGGGCGGTGACGTGGTAATGTCCTGTCCGTCGAAGCGCACCGTGCCGCCCGTGGGTAAATGGGCGCCGGCAATCGCCTTCAGCAGCGTGCTCTTGCCGGAGCCGTTGGGGCCGATCAGGCCGTGGAAAGTGCCCGCCTCGACCGCCACGTCCACGCCGTCCAGCGCGCGCAGGGCGCCAAATACCTTGGTGACGCCCCTGACCTCAAGGAGCGACACGACGTCCCCCACGAGCCGATCGGCGAGCACGTGCGCCATATGATCCGATACGTTCGCGGGTAGATACGACCAAGCCGAGCAGCCCGGCGGGTTGAAACATGACGACGACAAGTAGCACCAGACCAAGGACGACCGGCCAGAATTGCCGGATGGCGTCCATGTCCGACAACCCATAGCTGAGGAATTCGATAGCGGCCGTTCCGATGATCGGTCCGACCAAGGTGCCGGCGCCGCCGAACAGGCAGTAGAGAACCGCCGTCGTCGACAGTCCCGGACCCATGTTACCAGGGCCGATGAAGCCCTGATGGTAGCTATAAAGAGCGCCGGCCAGCCCGGCGATCATGCCGGCAATGGAGAAAACCACAGCCTTGAAGACCTGCACCCGGTAGCCGAGGAATGCCAGCCGCTCCTCATTTTGCCGTATGCCCGCAAGCACCAGTCCCAGTTGTGAGCGAACAATGAACCGGCACATCATGTAGACAAGGACGAGGCTCAGCAACGCCAAGGTGTAGAACTCGAAGCCTTCGATAAATTCATACGACCCGAGTTGCAGCAGCTTAACCGACGAAAGTCCATTGCCCGCGCCGACATACTGCCAGCCGGAGACCAGTCGTTCCGCCGCATACGACCCAGTCAATGTTCCGAATGCAACGAATATCGCGCTCGGCGTCTTACGCCCCAGCAGCAGGAACGCGGCGAAGACGAATGCCAATACCAGCCCGGTTAGCATGGCCAGCGGTAACACGCCCCAGATCGCGCTGAAATCGAGATCCCGGCCTACCAAGCGCGATGACATAGCCCGAGACCCCGAAGAACAGCGCCTGCCCGAACGACATGATCCCGGAGAAACCCCAGCACATGTCGAAACTAATAGCCAGGATCGACAGGATCATGATGTTGGTGATCAGAGTGATCAGATCCAGACGATCCTGCAGCAGAAACGGCGCAACCACCAGCACCGCAAACACCATTAGCTCGACCGCCAGCAGCGCGCGAAATCGTCGGCGTCCGCGCGCCCCGCGGAATTTCGCTGCCCTCAGCACTCTCGCGGATCCACCATATCGGCTTTGTCGACAATGTCATAAGTAGGTCTGTCGGCACTCACTTTGCACACGGCGGTGTACATGTTCATCGTGCAGTGCATGTGGCCTGGAACCATCTTCGAGCCACCGCCCGGGCCCTCCGTTATCACGCCATGATCCATCGCGGCCGATACCGCATCGCGGTGCAGGTCGCCCTTGGTCTCCTTGACCGCTGCTTCGTAGAACTTGATCCCACGATACATGCCAGTCGCCCCGCTCCCGGCGGTGAACAGATACTTTGTGCCGGGGAACCGTTTCGAGTATTCCTCGGTCAGTTTTTTGCTGAACGGGTCGTCCACGGTCTGGAAATAGTCCAGGCAGGTGTAAGCCCCGTCGATCTCCCGGGCAGGAAGGTAGTTGTAGGCGTTCTCATCAAAATAAACGCAGCACAGCGCGCCGCCTTCCTTTTGGAAGCCGGATTCATAAAGCTGTTTGATGAACGACTGCAGGCCCGGCGGGATAACGGTGTTGAACACGCAGTCGACCTTGCCATCCTTGATCTTGTTGATGGTGGCCGAGTATTCCGGCTGATCAAGAGGGTAGTATTCCTCGAACACCACTTCGCCTCCATTCGCCTCGATCACTTTGCGGGCATACTTGTTGAGTAGCTGCGGCCAGACATAGTTCGCAGACGGCATGGCAAACCGTTTCTTGCCGACGCGTCTTGATCAGGTACGGGATCAGCTTGTCGCACTGCTGCGCCGGCGTGGGGCCAGTGCAGAACAGGTTTTTCGTGCACTCCTGGCCCTCATAGAGTTGCGGATAGATATACAGCGTGCGGCCGCGATTGACGATCGGGTCCTTGATGGCCTGCCGCATCGCACTGGTGATGCCACCCAGCACCACGTCGACCTTCCGTTCCTGGATCAGCCTGCGGACATTGCCGACCGCGATCTTCGGGTCCGAAGCGGTGTCCTCCAGGTAGAGCTCGATCGGTTGACCTAGCACGCCGCCATTTTTGTTGATCTCCTCGACAGCGAACTGGGCGACCTGCCAGTCGGCGTTGCCGGCAGGTGCGATCGCGCCGGTGATGTCGGTCGCGATGCCCATCTTGATCGGACCTGCGGCATGGGCCCAGCGTGGCCGCAGCAGCCAGCCGCCGGTTGTACCCCCGATCCAGCCGGAAGCCGCGAGCGCCGCGGCCCCGCCAAGCAATTTCCGCCGCGACGGCGTGACGTCCCATTTTGTTTCGGTCATCTCAGCCTCCCCCTGTGTTTGTTGCTTGTTAAGCTCGTGCGACCGCCCAGAAGCCTTGCGGCCGCATCTTCACGATTACCAGCGCGATCAGGAACACCAGCGGATCAGCCAGGACCGGGCGGCACCAGCCATGGCAAGCCGGAGGCCATCACGCCCACCGTGCCCGCCCCCAGAACCGGTCCCAGGAACGTGCCAACACCGCCCAGCATCACCGACAAAAAGCCCTGCACCAGGAACCGGATGCCGATGTCGGCCGATAGCTGATACAGCGGCACGATCAGCGCCCCCGCCAACCCCGCCAACGCGGAGCCAAACGCAAACGTCAGCCCGTAGAGCCGCGAAGTCGAAATCCCGCATGCCCGCGCCAGCATCGGATTTTCCAGTGCACCGCGAATCCGCAGCCCGACCTGCGTGCGCGCCAGCATCCACCAGCTCGCGAACAGCACCACCAGCGTTGCGCCGATGATGATGGTCCGCCAGATCGAGAAATTAATGCCGCCGATCGAGAATGCACCTTCGACGGGCTGCCCGATTGATCTGTACTGACCCCCGAGCAGGCCACGAATCGTCTCCCGGATCACCAGTCCAATTGCGTAAGTCCCAAGCATCGCGATGATCGGTGAGGCATAGAAGCGCCTGATTATGATGCGCTCCATCACCAGGCCCACCAGGCCAACGACGATCGGCGCGGCGAAAATCCCGAACCAGAGACCGAGCCCGGCCGACGCCGAAAGATACACTGTATAAGCGCCAAGCAGCACGAATTCGCCGTGGGCGAAATTAAAGATGCCCATCATGCTTGCGATGACACCGAGACCCAGCACGATCAGAACCATAACGGAACTGAACGAGGCGATGTCGAAGATCAGTGTCACCGCATCCGACATTTCCACGCTTCAGGTGTCCCCTAGCTTATTCGACCCAACGGATGCTGCATCCCCGCGTGATCCGCTGCTTCATCATCAGCGAACCACTTCGCGGGCATTAAAGTATCAGGCCTTCAGCGTCGGATGATGGCGATGCCAGTCCGTCGCGCGTTGGTAGGCATATCCGGCTCGGAACAGGGTCTCCTCCCGGAAGTGCGGAGCAACGAACTGAAACGCAACCGGCGTGCCAGCGTCGGTAAAACCGCACGGCAACGTAATGGTCGGGCTGCCGCTCGAATCGAACGGACAGGTGTAGCGGAGCAAGGTCACTATCTTCCCAGGATCCTGGCCGAGCGTTGCCATCTCGGCCATGGTCGGTGAGGCGAAGGCTTGCGCGGGAATCAGCAGCAGGTCGATGGTCTCGAACAGCGCCCGCAAGCGCCCGCTGAAATCGAGCCGGCGCAACAGCATCTTCTGGTAGTCCAGACCGGATTGGCTGCGTCCCAGATCGATCAGACCGGCCAACGCGGGCCCATACTCGGATTTTCGCGACGGGTAGGTGGCTTCGTGCGCGACCGCGGTCTCGATGCCGCAATAAGCGGACCAGTCGGCAATCACCGCGGACGGATCGGGGAAGCTCACCTCGCGGATTTCGCCGCCGAGTTCCGCGTACCATTGCGATGGCCTCATCGACGGCCCGCACCATCCTGGCGTCGGTGCCGTTTTGGTTCCACGCCGAATCCACGCCGATCCGCAGTCCGCGCACGCCGCGATCGATGCCGGCCAGATAGTTCGGCACCGCCTCCTGGCTTGCGGTCGGGTCGTTTTCGTCGGGGCCGGCAATCACACCAAGCATCGCCGCGGTATCAACGGCGCTCCGGGCCATCGGACCGATATGGTCCAGGGTTGCCGCGAGTTCGAAGACACCGTAGCGGCTGACTCGTCCCCAGGTCGGCTTCAACCCGGTGACGCCATTGGCAGCCGATGGAAACCGTATCGACCCGCCGGTGTCGGAACCAAGCGACCCAAAGCAAAGTCCCGCTGCCGTCGCGACGCCCGATCCGCTTGATGAAGCGCCAGACCAGTGCGCCGCGTTCCAAGGATTGACCGGCGGCGTGATGTCCGGATGGTGGTCGGCGAACGCCCCTTCCGTCAGTTGCAGCTTGCCGAGAATGACGGCCCCCGCGGCACGGAGTTTCTTCACGACGGTCGCGTCCTCCGTGGGACGGAAGTCGCGGTAAATGGTCATTCCCGCCGCCGTCGGCACGCCCGTTGTCCAGCACAGGTCCTTGACGGCGATCGGCGCACCGTGGAGCGGGCCTTTGATGTCGCCTCGGGCAATCTCCGACTCTGCTTGCCGCGCCTGCTCCAGCGCCGCTTCGGGCGTGACCAGCGCGAAGCTGTGCAGCGACTTGTCCAGTGACGCGATACGATCGAGTTCCGCCTTGGTCGCATCCACCGGGGAAATTTCCTTCGCGTGCATGCGCCGCGTCAGCTCGACCAATTCCAGATAATACAGCGATTCGTCTGCCATGTTTTCTCCTGTTGATATCGTCAGGCGCCGCTCGTCTCGAACGCTTGCGCCAGGCGTATTAAAGTCGATTCTTCAAAGTGCCGACCGACCAGCATCATGCCGACGGGAAGGCCGCTGATCTTGCCGCAAGGAATGGTGAACGCCGGATTCCCGGAGACGTCGAACGGGCAGGTATTCGCCTGCATGTTCAGAGCGCGCTCGATCGAGAGCGAACGGGGCGCGTCCCGAGGCGGAATCTCTGTCGCCGTGAACGGGATTGTCGGCATCAGCAGGACGTCGACTTGCCGCAACGCCTCATCATACGCGCGACGCAGCAGCACCCGGAGATTCTGCGCCTTTGAATGATAGCGGTTGTGGTAGTGACGATTGAGATAATCGCCGAGCAGCAAGACCAGCTTTACGGTGTCCGAGGCATCGTTCAGACGTGTGTCGAACCCGCGGGCGAAAGCCTCCTGCAGCCCCAGCGGGTAGTAGCCAGCTACGTTGTTGCCGACGCCGTGGCCCTTCAGCATCATCTCGGCCGCACCTTCCAGGATGATGCCGCTCCAAATCGGCGGTCCATCGTAGTGCATCGGAACCGAAATTTCGCTGACATCCGCGCCAAGCGCCTCAAGCCGCTCGGCAGCGTCCCGCACCATCGCATCCACCGCCGCGTCGCTCTCGGGGTGACCAAATCCCTCGCGCATCAACCCGACGCGAAGCCCGCGCGGACTTTCCCGGAGCGCGGCCATGTAATCGCCAGTGCGGGCGGCGATGGTCCGTGAATCCCAACCGTCGTGACCGGCGATCACGGTAAGCAATCTGGCAACGTCTTCGACGCTGGCACAGATCGGACCACAATGATCGACCGAATAGGAGATCGGCATGGAGCCGGTGGTCGGCACCAGTCCCCACGTCGGCTTCAGTCCGTATACCCCGCACCAGCTTGAGGGCGTCCGGATGGATCCGCCTTGGTCGCCGCCGAGCGCCATCGGGACGTCGGCGGCCGCCACAAGCGCGGCGCTGCCGCCGGACGAACCGCCCGCGCTGTGCAAAGGATTGTGCGGATTGCGGATCGGACCACTGGCGCAGGTGTGGCTGGCGCCGGAGAAACACAAATCCTCGCAGGCGGCCTTGCCGGCTATCGTGCCGCCCGCTTCAAGTATTCGCGTCACAACGGTCGCGTCGATGTCGGGTACGAAGCCTTCCAGTAATTGCGAACCGTTCATCATCGGCACGCCGGCCACGCAAATGTTGTCCTTGACCGCGATGCGCTTTCCGCTGAGCAGACCCGGCGTATCGCCGGATATCTCGGTCTTCCAATACCATGCGTTATAAGGGTTTTCGTCCACGTTCGGGCGATGGCCCGGCGTCCGAGGCACCCGAACCGGCAGCTTCGGTTCCGGCAATTCGTCCAGACGTCGATAGGAAGCCAGCGTGCCCTGCATGATAAGGCGAAAGTCTGCGGCGTCCTCTTCGGTCAAATCCAGTCTGTACCGAGACGCTATCTCCCGGATCTGGTGCACCGTCGGAGTGCTGACAGGCATTCTCCCTCCCCAAAACGCTTCGCCATCACAACGCACAACATGCCCCGACCAGATCCCGGCCGCGGATCTGGCGAGGCGTCATTGCCACGCTACGTAAACTGAGGGAACGCGTTAGCCGTTGCCAATCCGCCGCGGACATCGTTGTCCCGGATCAAGTTACTCAGTATTCGATGGTAAATCTTCGGTATGGCTGCGAGGCTGTCAAGCCCCTCTTCTGTCCGTTGAACCCCGACGGCACTAGAGGGTGTGCCGACGGGTCAGGGCGGTTCTAGGCACGCCCTTCAGTTTAGGCATAAGCTGTCACACCGGCGCCGGGGAGACACCGGGCAAAGAGAGTGGGGGAAATGATCGGCCACGCCCAGGTCGCAACGGCTATGATCGCGCCGGCCGAAGTGCTCCTGTCGCTGCGCGGGATCACAAAATCCTTCGGCGCGGTGCGTGCCCTGAACGGTGTCGACCTCGATATCGCACCGGGCGAGGTGCTCGGTCTGATGGGCGACAACGGCGCGGGCAAATCCACCCTGACCAAGATCATCGCCGGCAATTTCCCTCCGACCCAGGGGCAGATCGCGCTCGACGGCGAGGCGGTGGGATTCGACCGGCCCGCCGCGGCGCGCGACGCCGGCATCGAGGTGATGTACCAAGACCTCGCCATCTCGGAAAATCTGACCGCCGCCGCAAACATCTTCCTCGGCCGCGAGATGACATGGCGGGTTGGCCCGCTTCGCTTCCTCGATCATCGGGCAATGAACAATCGGGCCGCCGAGTTGTTTCGAGAATTGAAGAGCGAGACCCGTGCCGACGATCTGGTGAAGCAGATGTCCGGCGGCCAGCGCCAGGCAGTGGCGATCGCGCGCACCCGTCTTGCGAAGGCGAAGCTCGTGCTGATGGATGAACCGACCGCCGCGATCTCGGTCCGGCAGGTCGCCGAGGTGCTCGACCTAATTCGCCGGCTGCGGGATGGCGGGACGGCGGTGATGCTCATCAGCCATCGCATGCCGGATGTGTTCACGGTGTGCGATCGCGTCGCTGTGCTTCGAAGGGGGCTGAAGGTGGCCGATAAGCCTGTCGGTAGAGACCAGCCCCGAAGAAGTCACCGGCCTGATAACCGGCGCGATCGAGGCAGCCTGATGACGCGGGCTTCCGAATTCACCAATGTCGCCCGTCTCGGTTGGCATCGTCGCGGCTTCTTCGCCGGACAGACGGCCTACGTGACGCTCGCGTTTATCATCATCTGCGTCCTGGCCGCCCTGTTCTCCGCTAACTTCGCGACGACCGGCAATCTGCTGAATATTTCTCGAAATTTCAGCTATATCGCCCTTATGTCGCTCGGGATGACCGTCGTCATCATCACCGGCGGTATTGACTTGTCGGTTGGCTCCGTGTGCGCACTGGTCGCAGTCTGCTCGATGATCGTCATGCGCGGCGTCACAAACTCCCCGCTCGTCGCGGTCCCCTACGCCACCGTCATCGTAACAATCTTCGCTGGCCTGTTACTTGCGGCCGTCATTGGGTTGATCAACGGCCTGTTGATCGCTGTGCTGGACTTGTCACCGTTCGTCACGACGCTCGGGATGCTGTCGATCTGTCGTGGCCTGACATATGTGATTACGCAAGGCCGAGGCCAGGCGCCGTCAGGACCCGATGTAGCGACCTTCTTTGGTCTGACAAATGGTCTTTTTGCCGGTGTGCCGGTGCAGGTGGTTTACGTGCTGGTGGCGGCAGCGGTACTCGGACTGGGCCTTCACCACACCATCTGGGGCCGCCATCTGTTCGCGGTCGGCG
The DNA here is from genome assembly GCA_963778125.1 of uncultured Alphaproteobacteria bacterium. Taxonomy (GTDB): domain Bacteria; phylum Pseudomonadota; class Alphaproteobacteria; order Acetobacterales; family Acetobacteraceae; genus Rhodopila. The sequence continues at coordinate 42,485 of CAVZTH010000046.1, forward strand.
GCAGTGAACAGGCCGCGGTGCGGACGGGGGTGCGCGTAAATAGGGTCAAAATCGGCGCCTACGTCCTGTGCAGCCTCGCCGCGGGTGCAACGGGCATCTTGTTGGCCGGATGGCTCGGTTCGGCGCCGGCGAACCTGGCGAGCGGCTACGAACTGCGTGTCATCGCCGCTACCGTGATCGGCGGGGCCAACCTCGCAGGCGGTAGCGGCGGACCGATCGGCGCCGTTGTCGGTGCCGCGTTGATCGAGGTCATCCGAAACAGCCTCGTGCTCGGCCGGGTGGACGCCTACTGGCAGGACGCGCTGATCGGTCTGATTATCATCGTCGCAGTACTCGTCGACAAATTGCGTGTCCTACAAGCAAAATAGCACTCCAGGGAGAAGACAAACATGCGCCTGACACGACTGCTCCTGATTGCCGCGGCGGTAGCGATCGCCGCCGGCAATGCGCCCGCCGCGGACAAGAAGCTGCGCTTCGCTGTCGTTCCCAAAGCCATGAACAACCCGTATTTCGACCTTTCACGGGATGGATGCATGGCCCGAGCCAAGGCGCTCGGCAATGTCGAGTGTATTTATACAGGCCCGATCGAGCATGAACCGGCGTCTCAAGTGCAGATCATCCAGGATCTTGTTACGCAGGGCGTCGACGGCCTCGCGATCTCGGTTTCTGATGCTGAGGCCGCGGTTGGTGTCATCAAGCAAGCTCGTGACGCGGGTATTGCGGTGATAACTTTCGACGCCGACAGCCCCAAATCAGCGCGGCAAGCCTACGTCGGAACCAACAACAAGGAGATGGGCGCTGAACTCGGCCGTCAACTGATCAAGCTGCATCCGCAACCCGGCACATACATCACCCAATCCGGTGGTCCAGCAGCCGAGAATCTAAACGAAAGGCTGGCCGGGCTGAACGGTGTGCTTCAGGAGGCCGGATGGAAGCAGGCACCTGGTTCACCGTCATACTGCAACGACGATTCCGCTCTTGCCAATCAGCAATTGTCTGACATGTACACAGCAAATCCCAACGCCGATGCAATCGTTCCCGTTGGCGGGTGGGCGTTGTTCGCGCCCGAAGCCTATCGGACCTTCGTCAACGCGCACCGGAAGGAATACGACAGCCACAAGCTCACCCTTGTCATGCCGGATACGTTGCGGATCGAAGTTGAACTACTCCGCGACGGTTACGCCGAGGTCCTGGTCGGCCAACGGCCCTACGAGATGGGCGAAAAAGCGATGGACATGCTGTTGGCGCTGAAAAACGGGCAGAAGGTGCCAGTGATCAACTACGTCGGTCTAGACGTGGTAACGAAGGCAAATGCGGCACAGTTCTTGAAGTAGGTGCGCCGGGTTAAGCCGCTCGGCTTCCGCCGGGGAGTTATCGGTTGGGCGGGGAGGTTTCGGCCTCCTCCCTGTTTCCAGCCATACGGCGGATTTCGTCCGGAGTTCGCTTGGTAACGCAGCGTGATGTTTGCCTTTGGTCGGCAACCCGGGATATTCGGCAACGCCGATGCCAGCTCTTCGGGCATCGGCACACCCGCCTTGGTATCAGACCGTTGTAACCAAGATACGATACCTAGTGATGGAAGGCCCTCGCTGTAAATAAACAGCCTGCCGGTATCGTCGTATTGCTTGCAGGTGTGCCCCCCAATCCCGAATAGCCGGCCGAAGCCAGCCGTCGGATCGGTCGCCGGGGTTACCTGTGCGATTGCAGTGCGGAGTTGAAATGTTATGGCCACAGTCAATGCAAGGATTGCCGTTTTCATCGAAGCTCTCATCGAAGAGGTGGTATTGAGCGAGGCCGTCAGGCAGGCGGCCTAATTGCCGGCGATACGTACAGTTGACGACGCGCGGAATATCGCCTCGGCCGAGACCTAAGTCCCAAAGCTCCCGGTCGCTGAGGGTTCGCAGCAATGCGGCATCATGCCGTTGCTGGCGACGTGTTTCCCAAGCGCATGTGATGCGGGAAAGGCCAGCCTGCAGGCGCGATAGCCAGGTACTTGCGGCGGGTAAACTCTGTTGCTGGCTTTGCGGTATGCGCCAGATGTTATTAGATACGGCCATTCACACGTTCCTCCGAACTTGCCGGTATCAACCCGGCAGCGGGCGAAGGACGTTCCTCTCACGGTGCGAATGCAGCATAGCGGATACACCCGAACTGGTGTCAATATAAT
>CAVZTH010000047.1:0-274917 GCA_963778125.1 uncultured Alphaproteobacteria bacterium
GACGCATCGTGATCCTTGTCGAGTTTCTGGATGGCTATGTGAGCTGCGAAGTCGAGCGCGTTTTGTTTTCGAACGATGGCGCCAGCCAATTTTCCGTTCGGGTCGCTTATAGTCTCAACGCTTCGTGACTCGGGAAGATGAAAATCAAATCGCTGGGGCTTCACCGCTGTGGGAGCGAGACTCTGCGCAGGCAGATCGATTTCGCGTTCAGCGGCTTCCTGCCAGGTCTGATGGATCCGGTCGCCGACCTTAAGACTGTCGACAAAAACCAGATCCGATTCCAGCATTCTCCAACATCGCGGAAATTGCCTGGCAATGACCCGACGCGGCGATCGATCAGATGGAGAAAGCGCATTCTCACTTGCAGCGCGCTTTCGGCGCCTACGGCCAAGCACTCCGTTTGCGCGCGGCAGGATTCGTTCCCACCACAGAGATCCGCATATGCAGGCGGGCAAAGGCCGCCGAAATTCCAGCGTTGCCGATTTTTCAGCGCGGACGGGCGGTAGGGATAGAGGATATAACCCTCGTAGAGAACGCTGTCGGCGATCTGCTCGACAATTCCACGCTTCATGTCGCGCGTCATGTTCCAATCTTCCGCACGGCGGTTTCTTCGGCATCGACCAGCAAGCTCTCGACAGCCCGGTCCCACGTGGGCATTCCGCGTTCGATCTTGTAGCGATGAAGCTGGTCAAACAGATCCCTCTGCAAGCAGAGCCACGCGGTGTTCGGGTAATACATGTCCATCATTTCTTTCCAAACGCTGACTGGGAGCCGGTAGTTAATTTCCTGGCTCCAGGGGATTTTGGCCACCTGGAGTGAGCCGTCCGCTTCCACGTAAAAAATGGTGCCGCTGAAGAGGATACAGATCGGGATCTCGCCGTTTTCCAGTCCGTGAAAATATTCGTCGAGGCGACGTTGAAATCGAATGTGCACGGAACCGGGACATTTGTTGAAATCTCGCCTTGAAAAGGAGGCACGACGAGCTGCGAGTTGGCCCACAAAATCGGATGCAGCGTCTGGCTCCAGCGAGCGGGAGCGCCGAATAAGTCGCGGAGATTATCTTTTTCTGCGGCCAGGTAGTGACGACGAGTCGGCTCTATTTGAATTTGGCATTGCAGCAAAATGTTCTGGATGTCTGTACGCGGGCCGGCGCAGGTGATCTTCGTTTTCAGATGTAGAAGCGGAGAAGCCGCATAAGGAACGGCTTCGGCACCTTGAATCTTGAAATTAAGATCGGGCATAGTACATTTTTCCTGAGGCTGCCGACCGCTTTTCCAACGAGACAAAAAATGCTCCAATTTCCTTCCAGACTTCCGTGCCACCGGAAAAGCCGCGCCAATTGGAGCGAATCAGCCCGACCAGGCGGTAGCATTCATCGATAGGCGTCAAGAAATATCTATGGGGCGACATAACGCGATTGACCAGCAAGCATTCCACATCGGGCTGCATAGCGCGCACCGCAGGATTGTTGGCCACGATTTCCTGCCAGGAGTCGATGGCCAAGAGGGATTCTGTGGGTCCGGCGGGGGCTAGGTAAAAAACAGTAGGCGAGTTGGAGTTGCCCGTCAAACAGAAGTAAGCCATGTTGATGGGAATGGCCAGAGCTTCCCATTGGACATCGGTGAGGACAAAATCGGTGAGCAGGCGCACGTCGCGCGGAATGCGCCGATAATGCGCCGCGCCCTGGCTGGCGAACAAGATCGCACACGGCTCGCAACTGCAAACCACTTTGCGCGTTTTAAGATCCAAGAGATGGGGATGTTCGTCCATCGACGCGCCGCAAAGCTCGCACTGGCTCGCGCCTGCGGCCTTTGGACGCAAGAAAGGGCGCAAGCTCGCGAACGGCTCCATTTTGTTGGTGCTCGTAGTCACAAAGGCCTTTCGCCTTGCGCAAAGCTAAGCTGGAGGCAGATTCGGCATGCGGGGATCGATCGGCGCTCGTTTGTCGGCGTTGATGCTGGTGGCATCGCGAGAGTTTCGTGATCGCCTGGCTGCCTTGCGGCTGCCGATTGGCCGATTCCGTTCCGCTTCTTCCTCACCCTTATGAACGCCTGGAGTGTGCGAAGAAATATCGGGAACAACTTCCGGGTGTGCCATGACTCCTCCTAAGTGACTGCCGATCTTCAAATAATGTCTTATACGCTCATGGCCGGTGAGCTCACTTGCAACTGCACCAAGGCGTCGGCGCCGGTTTTCGCCGATATCGTTTCATATCCACGCGTCCGACGTCGGGCGCTTCGGAATACACTGCATCTCGAACCAACTTTTCGACATCGGGGCTGCGTGACGAACAGCCATGTGAGGCTATCGTCAATCGAACGCAACCACTCCTTCATCCAGACCTAACAATTCGACGCTACTTTTCGTCGAGGCGAGTTCGGCGCTTACTTTCAAGACCGCTCTTTTAATGCGGCTCTCCAGGCCGTCGGGATGCAGCCCGTAAAGCACCAGCAGGCCGCCGACAAGTTCGTCGGAAGCGAGTGACGGCAAAAACCGGGATCCGCTTTCGTCAGCCTGAAGGAGTTCGACGATGCGAGCAAAACAGCGCTGGTGCAGGTCCATAAGCGACTGCACCAGCGTCACGACATTTGCGCGCACGGCAGGATCGCCGATGAACTCGATCCGCTGTACCAAATCGTTGATTCGCGCGCTGAGCTCGTTCAGTTCCTTTTCGCTGGACACGCGGTTCTCCTAGTCGTTGCAATTGCCGTCTGAGTGGCCTTGCAGGCCAAACATGGGCGAATGGCGCGTCTCCAGCACCTTGCCGTCGCCCAGATACATGTGCACGCCACACGGCAGGCAGGGATCGAAACTTCGCACCGCGCGCATGATGTCGATGCCCTTGAATTTGTCGGGCCCGTTCTCCTCGAAGATCGGCGTGTTCTGCACCGCATCTTCATAAGGTCCCGGCGTTCCGTAAATGTCGCGCGGGCTGGCATTCCACGGCGTTGGCGGATAGGGATGGTAGTTGGCGATCTTGCCGTCGCGGATGACCACGTGATGCGAGAGCACGCCGCGCACGGCTTCGTGGAAGCCGCAGCCGATGGCCTCCTCGGGAACCTTGAAGTCCGTCCACGTCTTGGTGCGGCCCGCATGAAGTTCCTTCAGCGCCTTGTCCACGAAGTGATAGCGCGGCAGCAGCCGCATAGGCCTGGAAGTAAGTCCGCGCCCGGTCGCGCTCGATGGCATTGCTCCACTTGCGGAATCTTCCACTCGAACTCCGACCTCCGGCATCGAGCGCCGTCTTCGGCAGGTAGATCTTCACGCTGTTGCCGGTCGCTTTGATGTAGCCGATGTCCACCAGGCCGGCGAGCGCGGTTGCCCACAGGCGCGCGATCGGGCCGCCGCCGGTGTCGAGCGCCAGATGATCGCCGGTGCGCTTGTCGTACCAGCGCGGCGACATCACCCACGTGTAGTTGCCGTCGAAGTCGCGCTTCTGCGGGCGCGGGAATCGTGGTCTGGTTCCAGGGATGGTTGCTGTCCACCGGATTGCCCAGCGGATCTGTCTTCACGAATGTCTCGCGCATTTTCCCAGTCGTCGTAATACGAACTGCCCAGCAGAATGCGGATGTCCAGGTTGATGTCGACCAGGTCGTTGGTCACCAGCTTGCCGTCGACCACCACGCCCGGCGTGACGAACATCTTGCGGCCCCAGTCGGCCATGTTCTTGTAGGTGTAATCGCAGACGTCGGGATCGTTGAACGATCCCCAGCAGCCCAGCAGAATGCGCCGCTGGCCGACTTTTTCATAGCCCGGCAGCGCCTCATAGAAGAAGTCGAACAGATCGTCGTGCAGCGGCACCACTTTCTTCATGAACTCGACGTACTTCATCAGCCGCACGAGGTAGTCGGTGAACAGCTGCACCGTGGCCACCGTTCCGACGCCGCCCGGATAAAGCGTCGACGGATGCACGTGCCGGCCTTCCATCAGGCAGAACATCTCGCGCGTCATGCGGCTCATCTGCAGCGTTTCGCGATAGAACTCGCCGGTGAACGGATTGAGCGCGGTCATGATGTCGGCGATGGTGTTGATAACCGTGCATGTCTGGCATTGCGGCGCGGAGGTTTTCTGCGCTTTCTCCCACACGCCGGGATTGGTTTCCTTCACCATCTGTTCGCAGAAGTCCACGCCGACCAGATTGTCCTGGAAAATGTTGTGATCGAACATGTACTCGGCGGCTTCGCCGAGGTTGACGATCCACTCGCCGAGCGGCGGCGGCTTGCACGCCGAAGGCCATGTTCTGCGCGTATACGGCGCAAGTGGCGTGGTTGTCGCCGCAGATGCCGCAGATGCGGCTGGTGATGAAGTGGGCGTCGCGCGGATCTTTGCCTTTCATGAAGATGCTGTAGCCGCGAAAGATGGAAGAAGTGCTGTGGCACTCGGCCACCTGGCGATTCTCGAAATCGATCTTGGTGAAAATGCCCAGGCTGCCCACGATGCGGGTAATGGGGTCCCAGTTCATCTCCACCAGTTTCGCGTTTGGGACGGCTTCTCGGTGCCGGGCTGAATCGTCGTGGCCATTTGACTCTTTCTTCCTTTCTGCGCTTAGTACGCTTGCGGGCCGGTAGCCGGTGGTGAGTTCGGGCCGCGTATGCCGCCACTTCGGTTCTTTGTTCACCGTGGTATTGGTGAATCCGCGCAGCGCTCGTATCGCCTTGCCGTAAGAGCCGACCAGGCGGTGGAAAGCGCTGCGCGCCGGGCGGCTCATCCATAAACGGCATGAATTTGTCGGGGAAGCCGGGCATGGTGCAGCCGATGCAGATGCCGCCAACATTGGGGCAACCGCCAATGCCCGCGCATCCAGCCGCGCTTGGTCACGTTGCAATTCACGACCGGACCCCAGCAGCCCAGCTTCACGAGGCATTGGGACGAGCCGTACTCCTGCGCGAAATCGCCCTGCTCGTAGTAGCCGGCGCGGTCGCAGCCTTCGTGAACCGTCTTGCCGAAGAGCCAAGTGGGGCGCAGCTTGTCATCGAGCGGAATCATGGGCGCCAGACCCGCCACCTGATAGAGCAGGTACAGAACTGTCTCCATGAAGTTGTCCGGCTGAACGGGGCAGCCGGGAACATTGATGATTGGCAATCCCGGCTTTCGAACGCCAATTCCACCCAAGATAGTCGGCCAGCCCCATGCAGCCGGTAGGATTGCCAGCCATCGCGTGGATGCCGCCATAGGTGGCGCAGGTTCCGATGCCGATGACCGCCAGAGCCTTCGGCGCCAGACGGTCGATCCAGTCGCAGGTGGTAATCGGCTGGCCGGTATCGAGGATCGGTACCCATAGCGGCCCAATAGCCTTCGCTCTTGATCTTTTCGTTGGGGATCGAGCCTTCCACCACGAGCACAAACGGATCCAGCCGTCCCTGTTCTGCCTGGTAGAAGAACTTCATAAAATCGTCGCCAACTTCATAAGCGAGTACAGGATTGTGCAGATGTACTTTCGGGAGACCGGGAATCGCCCCCAGGAGAACATCTTCGATGCTGGGCTGCTCGGCGCCGTGACGGAGACACTATCTCCATCGCAGCCCAGTCCGGCGGTAATCCAAAGGATATGTACGTCCGAAACGGCAGGAGATTTATGAGAAGCGGTGCCTCGGGGAGAAGAATCAGCCATGGCAATTCCCCTTTCTGCTGATAAATTTTCGTGTTGCTTTGCTTACCTCGGACAAAGGCCGCCAGGTCAGGCCTATGTTGGCGAGAGGCTGTCGGAAACGCTTACGATCGCGTCGAAAAACTGATGTGTTGCATCAACGCAGTTGCAGAAGAACACAGAGGAAGATCGAGGAGGTATACACCTTATCCTGCATTCTGGATTTAAAAAGATGTGTACGAATGCTAAGCACAAGGATGGTTTCGGGAATCTGCTCGGGAAGCGATTGCGAGTAGTGCGAACAGACCTGCTCTTCGTAACCGCGAAGAGATTGGGTACAATAGGATTTCACCCGTGGGCGTGTAGCTCAGCTGGGAGAGCACCTGCTTTGCAAGCAGGGGGTCACCGGTTCGATCCCGGTCACGTCCACCATTTCTTGGTCCTCGATAGACTGAGCCGCCACCTAGTCGGCGGCCGCAAGCTCAAGGTTAGATCGCCTTCTGCGCTCATCCACACGTGAGGATTCTCGGCCGATTTGGTTTATGATTCGTGCACCGAAACGCGGGTCCGCGTCTGACTCAACGCCTGTCTGGCGATTTCGTTTGGCTCAACAATGAAGATCCCGGTCGCGATTGAAAATCGCGACATAACGAAATCCGGCCGGGCAGGTTCGATTTAAAAAGCTAAAAGTGCGCTACTTTCAGCAAAGCCTTCAGCAACGCGGACCAAGGAGAGTCTTAGATGGCCGACACCACAGATTCAAAGCTCAAAGGCAAGTACGCCAAGTCGCGCCGGGAATTTTTGCGGGACGGCGCCACACTAGCCACCGGCGCAACGACGTTTTCTTTTCTGGCCCAGGATGCGCAAGCCGCACCCCAGTCCAATGAAGAACCGCGCATGCTTGACCGTCTGGAGCGTGCCAATTCCGACGCAGCCCGGCGAATTTTGCTCAAAGGCGGCGTGGTGGTTTCGATGGACCCGCAAGTCGGTAATCTTGCGAAGGGCGACGTGCTAATCGAAGGCAAGAAGATCAAGGATATCGGACCTGATTTGAGCGCTGCCGCTGGCGGCGGCAAGGCAATCGTGATCGATTCGAAAGATACAATCCTCATGCCGGGTTTGGTGGACGCCCATATCCATGCGTGGGAAGCGGGTCTTGGCCGACTGATTCCTAATGCCAATGGCGTCCCAAATGACAACGAGCATAACTATTTCACCGTCATTCACCAGATTATTGGTCCGGGTTACAGGCCCGAAGACATCTACATCGGAAATCTTCTCACGGGCCTTGAATGCATCGACACCGGGATTACCTGCATTTGCGACAACTCACACAACACACGCACTGCAGCGCACGCGGACAGCGCCATTCGAGGCCTGACGGATTCTGGCATTCGCGCCGTGTATGCCGGCGGCGGCATTCGCTATCCCGAGCAGCAATGGGACCATCAATGGCCCGACGACATGGTGCGCATCAAACGGCAGTATTTCTCGTCGGAGGATCAGCTTGTCACCATGCGCATGTTTCTGGCGGGTGCTGTTGATCCCAAGCAGGCGCGCGTGGCGCGCGACCTGGATCTATGGATCAGTTGGGATGCCGGTTCTGCCAGTCCGGTGCTGCCGCAGTGGTACAAGGATGGCTTGCTGGTCGGAAAGGAAAGCTTCAACCATGGAGGAGGAACGCCGGAGGCGAATTGGCAGTTGGTTCGCGAGCACGGCGCGAAGTTGAACGTATGCCCGAGGGCGGACACGCAGGCTGGTTATGGTGGCGAGGGGCGTGGATTTAATGCTTTGCAGGATGCGCTCGATCACGGGGTGCGGCCGGGAATCAGCAGCGACAATGGAAGCGCCTACGCCTCGGACATGTTTCTGGATATGAAAGTTCTCTACACCGTGCAGCGAGGCCTGGCGCAGTTCGCAAAGTTTAATGGGAATCCAAAATATCCCGCGGCAGTAACAGTGCGGGACGTTTTGGAGTTTGCGACGATTCGCGGGGCGGAATGCAACGCACTCGATCAAAAGTGTGGCTCGCTCGCGCCGGGCAAAGAAGCCGATCTTCTCATGATTCGCACCGACACTGTGCGGCATTGCCCACTGAACAACGCTTTCGGAGCGATCGTTCACGCGAGCACTCGTGCAGATTTGGATGCCGTATTTATTGCCGGGCAGGTGAAAAAGTGGCGCGGCAAAATGACAAACAGGCTTGTGGCGCAGGACTTCAACAAAGTGCGGCAACTCGCCGACGACTCGCGCCAACATGTGCTGGCGAAAGCAAACTGGTCTCTCGATATTTTTTCCGACTAGATAGTGATTTTTTTATAAGCGCTGAACTCGTGTTGTCTCTCTAGCCGTCTGCCCTCTCCACAAAAGAAGAAGCTTCTGTGGTACTCGTTTATCCTGGCGACTTTCCTTTCAACGATTGCGATTCCCAGTACGCAAGCTCAAACGGCACCGGGCGCTGCGGCTCCTTCAGGAAGTCCCGCACAGCCCCAAGGACGCAAAAAGCGCGCGGGGATTTTCGATTTCGATTACGCAACAGTTCAGAGCAGTCAAGGCCGGCGATCAACTCAACGTGGAACGCGTCACGCGCGAAATCAAAGACCCCGCAACGGAGCAAGTGATCCGGCGTATGACCACACCCGTCGGCGTGATCTGATTAACCAATGTGGATGCGGTTTCAGCGGTAGGCGCGATCGTTTCGGGGTCGGATTTCAAGGTGGGCGACGCAGCGAAAACCGTCACGCAGTAAAACACTCTGCCGCAAATACATTTTCGAGCCCCATCCCGCGCCTAGGATGGGGCTTTTTGTTTGGGACTAGCCGAAAGGCAAACCTACGTAGTTTTCCGCGAGTGTTTGCGCGGCAGCGCGCGAACTTGTGACGTAGTCCAATTCCGCGATTTGTCTGCGGCGATCGAACGGATTGTCATCCTTAAAAATGTGCAGCATCGCAGTCATCCACCAGGAAAACCGCTGAACCTTCCACACCCGTCGCAAGCACGTATCCGAATATCGATTCAACAATTCACGACGGCTGCTTTTGTAGAATTCAATGAATGCTGGAGCTAGAACGCGTATGTCCGCAATCGCCAGATTCAACCCTTTCGCACCAGTGGGTGGGACAATATGCGCCGCATCTCCCGCTAAAAATAGCTTTCCATATTGCATGGGCTCGATAACGAAGCTCGTCATCGGCGTGACGCCTTTTTGTACGATGGGCCCTTCCGTCAGCGACCAACCATCGCTTGCCAAGCGGGTGTGCAGTTCCTCCCAAATGCGCGAATCGGGCCAATTGCTGACTTCATCGTCAGGCTCACATTGCAAGTAGAGACGGCTGAGTTGCGGGGTGCGCATGGTGAGAAGCGCGAAGCCGCGCTCATGGTGTGCGTAAATTAATTCGTGCCAGGAGGGCGGCGCCTCGGCAAGAATGCCCAGCCATCCGAAAGGATAATGACGCACAAAAGGGGTGAGAACATCGCTCGGAATAGAAGGGCGGCTCACTCCGTGAAAGCCATCGCAGCCAGCGATGAAATCGCAAACGATTACGTGGTCGCGATCGCCCTGCCGAAAATGAATCTCCGCATTTTCAGAGGAAGAAGGGTCGAAATTCTGCAATTTCACGTTTTGCACTTCGAAAAAAAGCTGCCCTCCCGCGTTCACTCGCGCTGTGAATAAATCCTGAAGCACTTGCTGCTGAGGATAAATCATGACGCCCTTACCGCCGGCCAGCTCCGCAAAATCTATGCGGTGGGTCTGGCGATGGTAGCGAAGATTCAGTCCGTGGTGCAGCAGGCCGATACGGTTCATCCGTTCTCCCAGTCCGGTTTCCGTGAACAGATCCACCGTTCCCTGTTCGAGCAGCCCGGCGCGAACACGTTCCTCGCAGTATTGGCGGCTGCGCGCTTCGATCACGACCGATTCAATTCCGCTCAGGTGCAGCAAATGGGAGAGCATCAGGCCCGCAGGGCCAGCGCCCACAATTCCAACCTGCGTGCGTATTCGGGAAGTGGCCAATTTGAGTTGCCTGTATTGTCCGTTAAATTTGAGAATTCTCAGCAGCAACCAAGTCCTCGATTATCACCTGGCCCAAGAGCAAGAGCAATCGAGTCTGTCTTCTTTAGCTGAACGTCAGTAGCGTGAGGAACCGATTTGCAGGATAATCTGGGGACACAATGAGATGTCGCAGGTTTGGAATCAGTGCCTAAGGTGCGCCGCACTGGACAGCGGACACGCGAGGAGTTTTGATGACGCCCAACACACCGAGTTCCACCGAGCCATCGGCGGAATTCAAATCACAAAAAACCAATTCCGGCTCCAAAGAACACTCCAGAATTGTTAGGCCATATCATCGGCCGGACGCAAACACGCAGCCGCCTTATTTGTATCCGCCTTATCGCTCCACCACGCTACGTTCTCCCCGGAAGCCGTTGATTCTGTTTCCAAACACGCTGTCGGAAGTGACCGGACCGGTGTTCGGCCACGACGATATCGCTGAGAACGACAACGATCTCACGCGCCATCACAAGGGCGAACCAATCGGCCAGCGAATCAGCGTTTCCGGACGGGTGCTGGACGATAACGGCCGGCCCGTGGCCAACACCCTCATCGAAATCTGGCAGACCAACGCTGGCGGTCGCTACGTTCACGAAGGCGATCAACATCCCGCCGCTTTGGATCCGAATTTCACCGGCTGTGGCCGCGCGCTTACCGATGCCGCGGGAAATTATCGCTTCGTGACCATCAAGCCGGGAGCTTATCCGTGGCGAAATCACCCCAACGCCTGGCGTCCCGCGCATATCCATTTTTCGCTGTTCGGCACAGCTTTTACGCAACGCCTGGTGACGCAAATGTATTTCCCGGACGACCCGCTGTTTCCATTCGATCCCATTTACAACTCGATTCCAGACGAGCGCGCCCGAAAGCGTTTGATTTCGAAATTCGAACTCGAATTGACCGAGCCGGAATGGTCCCTCGGATTTCGCTGGGATATTGTGCTGCGCGGGCAGGAAGGAACTCCCTTTGAGTGATGCCATCGATTTGATTCCCACAGGCTCACAAACCGTGGGGCCGTTTTTCCACTTGGGATGCAGCGATCCTTTTTCCGTTCCTGTAATTGCCGGTCCCCTAGTCAAAGGCGAACACATCAAGTTTATTTGCACTCTCTATGATGCCGAGGGCACGCTGCTCCCGGACGCGATGATCGAGATCTGGCAAGCGAACTCCGAGGGGAAATACAATCACCCGGAGGACGATCAGGAAAAGGAAATCGATCAGGGGTTTCGCGGATTCGGACGCATGGCCAGCGACAAGAGCGGTTGCTGCGGATTCGAGACCATCAAGCCCGGACGCGTTCCGAGCTGGACTGACAGATTGCAAGCTCCGCACCTGGAAATTTCAGTGTTCGCCCGGGGCGTATTAAAACGGATGGTTACTCGCGCTTATTTTTCCGGCGATCTGGCGAATGACGATGATCCACTGTTGGCGCTCGTTCCTGCGGACCGGCGCGACACGCTGATGGCCCAGCCCGATCCAGCGCATCCGGATACCTGGCGGTTTCCCATTTACCTTTCGGGCGAAAAAGAAACGGCTTTCTTCGACGTCTAACTGCGGACCAATCTGATCACGAGCGAGCTAATTCCTGGTTCATTTCCGGATATACTTCTATCTTCATGCCTGTCATCACTGCCGGGAACACGCGCATCAATTATCAAGTGGAAGGAAACGAGAGCAGCCCCGCGCTGATTTTTTCCAATTCTTTGGGAACGGACGTCGGCATGTGGGCTCCGCAAGTGCCGGATTTAGTCGGCCGTTTCAGAATCGTTCGCTATGATACGCGCGGCCTGGGAGCTTCGGATGCCCCCGCGGGAGATTACACCATCGAGCAACTCGCACGTGACGTGATTGCTCTCGCCGATGCCCTGCAGATACATCATTTCGCTTTCGTAGGCCTTTCGCTTGGCGGAATGATAGGCCAGTGGCTCGGAGCAAATGCCGGCGGCCGCCTTACTGGTCTTGTGCTGGCCAATACTTCGCCGCATGTTCCTCCGAAATCGAACTGGGACGATCGAAGACATGCCGTGCTCGAACGAGGCATGCCAGCCATTGTCGATATGGCCATGGGGCGATTTTTTTCGCCCGAAACATTGGCCAAAAACGACCCCATCGTAAATTCGATTCGCAGCACTTTTCTGGGAACCAACCCGGTAGGTTATGCAGGATGTTGCGCCGCGATTCGCGACATGGACCAAAGACCGTCACTGCCCAAGATCACTGCTCCTACCCTGGTGATTGCAGGCGATCGCGACGTTTCCACCCCTTGGACTGGCCACGGCGATCTGCTGGCGCGCGAAATTCCCGGCGCGAAAGCAGTCCACTTGCCGGCTGCTCATCTTTCGAACGTCGAAGCGCCACAACAATTCAATTCCGCAATCGTCGAATTCCTCGAATCAAAGTAGCAAAACGCTGGCTTCGCAGTACGTCCTTGAGGGCACGCAAAGCTCATCAAGCCAATGCGATCTTCGCTTCCGGAACGTCCTGAAGTTGCGCGCGTAGCTCCAGACGAAGCTTGTACGGATCGTCATGACCGTGCGTTACGATGCCGTGAATGACCGCCAAATCCAGAACTTCTTCTTCGCTGCCGCAAATTGCCAGTGAGCAGGTGCCGACGGCACCAAGCCTTCTGCAGTCGATATATTTCCGCATCATTTCACCAAAACCTCCGAAGGAAGGCTACCGCCTGAAGTCGTGTTTGTAAATTCATTCCCGAGAAGCACCAAGGTAAGTCCCTTCCGCTGTTGGCGGGCATGACGACCGATTTGAAACACGCGAGTTCGGAGGTGCGCCAGCTCACAGCTCACGGTGATATGCCGCACGGCAGGGTATAGCGAGGAGCCCTATGCTACAGATGGCGTCGTCCCCGCAAGGCTCTCTCGGTTGTGAAAGAGGACCTATGAATCACAATCGAAATTCCAAACGATATGCTTCAGCAACTGTGATTTCTGCAGTCTTGTTGTTCGCCGTTGTAGTTGGTCTTGCTGTCTTGTACCCACAATATCCAGGGAAAATATTGGCTCGTGGAGCCAGGGCAAACAACACTCAACCGGCGCGGTACTACCCAGCGCCGCGGATGAATGGGCTAAGCCCCCACTTGCTGCCTCAGCGGCCGCTATTCCCGTATTCGATTATTCCGGGAGGTGTCGATTCAAGCGAAGAACTCACTCGTGCGATCGCGACCGATCCAGTGGTGGCGCACCACTATTCCGACTTCGACGCCACCAAGTCGCACGTCACCTTGTTAAATGAAGAATCACCTTTCTATGTCTCCTATCGTATCGGCAACAGCATTTTCTGGACCCGAAAGGCGCTCACGCTGCACAAGGGCGAGACAGTTTTATCTGACGGCCTTTATGCCGCACGAACGAGATGTGGAAATCGGCTTTCGGCTACTCCGCAATTACCGGTGTCAAAACAGGAGCCTGCACTGGAGGCTCTGGAAAAGGCGCAAAACGAAGTTCCCTCAGCGGTAGAAACAGCCATGAACCTACCCATCGTGTTCCGGCCATTGCCAAACCTTGTGCCAATCGAAAATCAACTCGTGAACCCGATTGAGCCGTTCGTCCCCTATTCGCCGTTCATTCCTATCGAGCCACCGCTTCCGAATCCGCCACCACCACCAGTGCCACCGCCGCCACCCGTTCCAATTGCCGAGCCGGGAACGGCCACGATGCTATTCATGGGGTTGCTCGCATTGTGCGGAGCCGCGGGCGTAATCTGGTGTCGTCGCGCGACTCGCGCACACTAAGCGCACGACGATTGTTGCTATCTGCGTGCCCATTCCACCAACGCCGGACGGCCGGAATGGGTGCGCCTCTTCTATCGACACCTGATAATTAGTTGGCAACTATTCCGCCTGATTCCGGTCTCTGCCCGCGCATTCCATTCATAATAAATGTATCGGCGAATCCCTCCGGGCTCTCTTTCCGGGCGCAAAGGAACCATATGGAAACGCTCAACCCGTCGCAGCCACCAACAGCTACTTCTTCTCAGCAAGCGCCCGCGGCAACACAAACAGCAGCGCCAAAGGTGTCTACCGCAACCCTGATTGCCACCATGCTCAAGGGCGCGCCTAACACAAGCGATCTGGTCTTCTCCCCCGGCCGGCCTCCTCAGGTGAAAGTGAACGGCAAGCTGGTGCAAGTGAAGATTCAGGGCGTCGGATTACTCACGCCGGCCGAGACCGCTCAGATCGCCTCTGATTTGATGGGGCGCAACGCGCAGGCTGCCCAAAAGTTGAAAGAAGAGGGCTCCTGCGATATTTCGTACAGCCTGCCAAAAATGGCACGCTTCCGCGTGAATATCTTCAGCCAGCGCGGAAGCTGCGCCATTGTGATGCGTGTGATCCCAAGTTCCGTGCCGGATTTCGCAACGCTCAATTTGCCAGCGCAACTCGGCGAAGCCGCAAGCCTGCGTAACGGTATCGTGCTGGTCACTGGTCCCACCGGAAGCGGCAAATCCTCGACGCTCGCGGCCATCTTGAACAAGATAAATGAAGAGAATTCGTACCACGTCATTACCATCGAGGATCCCATCGAGTTCCTGCACGCGCACAAGAATTCCACCATTCATCAGCGCGAGCTTCACAGCGATACGCCCAGCTTCGCGCTGGCGCTGCGCGCCGCCTTGCGGCAGGCGCCGGAAGTCATCCTGGTGGGAGAGATGCGCGACAAGGAAACCATGGAAGTGGCTCTGGAAGCCGCGGAAACCGGCCACCTGGTGTTCTCCACCTTGCACACGACCGATGCCTCCAAAACGGTGGAACGCATTATCGGCGCATTCCCTCTGAACGATCAGCATGCCATTCGCAACCGTCTGGCAAAGTCGTTTCGCTTCATCGTATCCCAGCGCCTGATCCCGCGGCGTGACCGCACTGGCCGAATCGCCGCGTTTGAGATTCTCAAGTCCACCACGCGTACCCGCGAATACGTCGAGCGCGGCGAAACGGAAGGGAAGTCACTGCTCGATGCCATGCGGGATGGCGATAACGAAGGAATGCAGCATTTCGATCGCGAGATCGAAAAATTGATTCGTGCGGGGCTCATCGACGTTGAAGTCGGCCTTTCCTATGCGACGAACGCCGGAAATCTGCGGCTGCAACTCGTGGATTTGCTGGACCCGCAAGGCGGAACTCCCGAAGTGATGAAGAAGCAGGAAGCGCCCTTCAAAGGGGACTCCAGGCCCGCCAAGCACGAAGTAAGCGCGTACGAATAGTACCGGGCAAGCCGCGACGGCTCGTTAACAGTACAGCACCGAATACACTCTCTTTTGCCGCTGGATTTAAGGTTTTTGTTATTTTTGAGATGCAGACAGACCAAACAAAGGGAAGAACCGTGGCTGAAACCGAAGTCCAGGCTGCACCTGCAAGACGCACGCAACGCGTTCAGATCTCAATGCCGGTGCTCGTCCATGGGCGTGACTTCAACGAAGCAACGAACACCGTTGCCGTGAACGCACATGGATGTCTGGTTCTGCTGAAGGCCAAGGTTGTTCGCGACGACCAAGTCTCGCTGATTAATCCTAAAACCGCAGAAGAATTGCCAGGGAAAGTGGTTTCGCTAGGCAAACCCGAAGATGGGAAAATCCCAGTCGGCGTGGAGTTCGGCGAACCCTCGCCTCTTTTTTGGCGAATTAATTTCCCGCCCGAAGATTGGTTTACCTCCTCCGAACGCAAACGCCCCATCTCGGGCTCGCGCCCTGTGGCGCCTGCCCCAGTTCCCGTTAAAAAATAAACTTCGCTCCAAACTGGATTTCGCGCGGGCTGCCGCTGCCGATTACCGGATTTCCTCCATCCGGCGTCGATGGCGCTTGGCCAAAAGCAGCTGGTGCTGAAAGCGATCCGGTAAACGCTCCAGCCGAAACGTAGTTCACGTGGTTGAACAAATTGAAAGACTCTGTGCGGAATTGGATAGTGTACCGCTCCTTAATCTTCCAGTTCTTCGTCAACGACACATCCCACTGATTGAAACCCTTCCCGCGAAGCACGTCGCGTCCCATAGTTCCATACGTGCCCTGTGCAGGCGGAACAATCACAGAATTGCCCTGCATGTAGCAGCCATACGTGCCCAGGGCCTGCAGCCCGGTTTGGCCGGTCGGTCCGCCGGGAACCTGCTGCGCCGCGGATACGCAAGCCTGAGGAACCGTCCCGGAGCAATTCGCCGCCTTGCCGAAGCTGCTTGCGGTGTTGAGAACGTAAGGATTGTTGGCGGCAGTGTATCCAAAGCAGGGTAGGGTCGCGCGTCCCCCGGGCGTGAAATTGCCAGGATTGCCGAATAAATCCCAACGATCATTCAGCTCGCCCGTTCCGCTAATATCGTTGCCGGAGTCGATCGCGTTCCAGGGAAAAGCGCTCATCCAGTTAAAGACCGTGTTTATCTGCCACCCTTCCAGCAGTTGGCCAGGAGACTTCTTTCCTGGTAATACGTACGTGATAGCCATCGAAAAATGATGCCGCACGTCCCAACTCGCGGCGCCGTAGTCCAGATCCGGGTTCAGACTATTCATCACGACTGGCGCAATCGCGGAATCGTCTGCCGAGTTGATGTCCAGATTGTGCGCATAGGTGTATCCCGCCGTGAGCGACAGACCATGCGAGACACGTTGCGTCAGTGAGGCTTGCAGTGCGTTGTAGTTTGACTCGAGAAAGCTTTTCAGATAAAGGATCTGGCCGAAATAGGGAAACTGCGCGTTATACGGGCGTCGCCCCTGTTCCGTAAAAGCGGCCGCTCCCGTACCATTCTTTGCGCCCGGCGTTGGCTGATTAATATCAACCACTCCGGGTAATTGATTTCCGTGCGTACCTACGTAGGAGACATCCAGGGATAAATTGTTGGTAATCGCGTGTTGAACGCCCAGCGTCCACGTTGTCATATAGCCAAGCCGGAAATTCGGATCGATGCCTTGAAGAGCGCAGGCTGCTGGATTCCCGTTTTGCCCGTTTCCGCAAGCCAGCGCCCCGCTTGACGGGAAAATAGGCGCGTTCACATTGAAAGGAATCTGGCTGCTTGCAAGCGAAAGCTGCCCGACATTGATGTTTCCAGGCCCGGCGATTTTCGTGCCATTTGGCTGCACCAGAGTGAAGCCTGTGGGAATAGCGGATAGCCGCGCCCCCTGCGGAGTGGACGTGAACATTAGCAAGACAGGCGTCGAGTAAACGATTCCCGCTCCGGCGCGAAGAACGGTCGTTCCCTTTCCCGTCAGATCCCATGCAATGCCGAGCCGCGGCGCGAAATTATTGAAGTCACCGTTGTAGATATTCGAGCTTCCTGTCTCCTGAACCAGACCGGTGGGAGCGGTCGGCACGAAATTGCCGAGCAGGTTGTTGCGATCCGTGATGGGAGGTTCGTATTCGTAGCGCAGCCCGAGATTCAAGGTCAGCTTGGGCGTCACTCTCCAATCGTCCTGCACAAAAGCCGCATAACCGTTTTCTGTGAGGTTCCGTCCAGGATTTCCCAGCAATAGCTGCGCGGAACTCGCGGTGCCGACCAGAAAATCTTCCAGGGCGCTGGCGCCGGTGAAGGCCGGCGTGGTGCCGAAACTCAAATTGCCTCTGGCGTTGTTCCACGTTCCGCCGTCCCACAGCGTGTGCCGGATTTCGCCGCCGAATTTGAAGAGATGTTTCCCGTGCGTGTAGGAAACGCTGTCGGAGCCTTCGAATGTATTGAAATGATTCAGGGTTACCTGGTTCTGACCGCCTAGCGCCGTAAATCCCGTGATGGTGAGCACCGGAAATCCGCATCCGGACGGTGCATTGGACGTTAACCCGGTAACGAATCCAAATTGCTGCGCGTAATTCGGCTGTCCCACATTCAGCGTGCACTCGGCCACCGTCACCGGAGCGTTGTAATTGTCCAAACCAAACCGCGCTTCATTGAGCCACGTCGGGTTCGGCGTCCATGCCCACACCGCTCTCGCCACGCGGGCATGCGAGTCGTGTTGTTCCGTCTCCCAATACTGCTGCGTTACGTTCGACGCATTCAGGAAAGCGCCTGCGCCCCAGAAGAACTCACCGTTCAAGGAATGATGATCGTTGATGTGATAGTCGATCTTCCCTAGGTAATTGTTCGAGGTTCCAAACGTGTTGAGCGCAATGGGATCGGAAGAGCTTCCGCTCGAGTTTCCGAACACCCCGTTTGCCGCGTTGCAAGTCGCCGACGTACCGGCGACCGTGCAGCCGGCCAGGTTCAGGCTCAGTTGGCTCAGCTTCACAGCAGCATGGTTTTTTAGGATGTCGCTGATTGCATCGGGAAAGCTGCTGCTCACCCCCGCGCCGGCTGCGGAGGTGGGCTCTTGCACAAACTTCGGATTGCCCACGAGATAATGTTGGCGTTCATAGGTTCCGAAATAGAAAAGCTTGTCCTTCTTGATCGGGCCGCCGATGCTTCCGCCTTCCTGGTCCAGATTTAGCGCAGCTTTGGGCTGAGCCGGCGTCAAAAACGGATTTTTTGCGTCGAGCGAGGACTCGCGTCCGAAACCAAACGCTGTGCCGTGAATTGTGTTGGTGCCTGACTTCAGTCCGACGTTTACCTGTACGCCCGTTTTCCATCCATACTCGGCCTTGGGATTTTCGATGAGATTCACTTCCTGGATCGCATCGATGGGGAGAATCGTTACCTGATCCGTTCCGCCCCCGCCGCCGTTATTTCCCCCGATCACGCCGGAAGCTCCGTTGTTCACATTGAAATCCACCAGTCCATCGAACATCCAGACGTTTTCTTCGCTGTGGGAACCGTTCGAAAGAAAAGCGTTTCCAGCCGCGCCAGGCTTGGCCATCACACCGGGACGCGAATCAATCAGGTGCGTGTATTGGCGCCCGTTAATGGGCAACTCGTTAAGCGGCGTATTCTCGAGCGTTCCGCCAAGTTGCGCGTTGCTCAAGTTGATCTGCGGCGCTTCGCCCGTTACCGTGATAGTTTGGGTCTGTTCGCCGGGCTGCAACGTGAGGTCCGCGCGAATGTCTTGTCCTACGCCGACGGTGATGCCGGTTCGCTCCAGCGTTTGAAAGCCTTTTGCTTCGGCGCGCACCGAATAGGTTCCGGGAGTCAGGCTGGGTGCGGAATATTCGCCAGCGTCGTCCGCCACCAGCGGGCGTGACACACCGCGCTCCACGTCCAAGACGGTGACCATAGCCCCGGCAATGGCGCCACCGCTTTGGTCGGTGACCGTCCCAAAAATCCGCCCTAGGTTTAGCTGCGCGGCGCTAGGCAGGGAATAGCAGATGATTCCAAGCAACAAGCTTGCGAAGAGAATCCCGAATTTAGCCTGGGCCCGGTGTGACCTGTCCGCGCGAGAAATGGATATCATGCGCAATCCCCCCTGTTCTCGGAATCAGATCCAGATGTCTTCTACTTGGCCCCCAATAAGAAACGATTGCTGAACGAAAGCACCCTAAATTGGCGTTGCTATAGCACATCCGTCACATTCAGTACAAGCGAAAGGTGACAAGTTGTCGGTAGCACATGATATGTCCGGTGGAATTAGCAAATGAAATGTCCGCTTTTGCGGCGCGACTTGGGATAGAGGAACCTGCCGGAGGCAGGCATGGTTTTCTATTCCGAGTCCGCCCTGGAGCGGACGATGAAAATTCAGGAAGCGATTCTGCGAGCGATGGCGAAGAAGATCACTTGGAGCCAGGCGGCGGAGATCATCGGCATCAGCGACCGGCAGATGAGGCGCTGGTATGAGCGCTACCGCGAATTCGCTGGCGACATAACCATGCCACTCGAAAGCGGTTCGCCGGTCTGAGCACGATTCAACCAAACATTTGAACCCTTGCGGTTGCTGTGTTAGCGTGCAGTTGGCTCAATCCCTCGCGATCTATTAAGCACCTGAATGGAGTTTGCAGGACATGACGCGCGCACTTACGGTCAGCGAAATCCTGGATCATCGGCCACTCAGCCGCATGCAGATTTCAACTTTTCTGCTTTGTGGCGTAGTGTTGATCTTGGACGGTTTTGACGCGCAGAGCTTGGGATTTCTCGCGCCGTCGATCGCCAAGTCAGTGCATGTTCCGATCAGCACCTTTGGCCCCATTTTCGGTGCGGCGCTTTTTGGTCTGATGATTGCGGCTATGATTTCTGGTCCTATTGCGGATCGGTGGGGCCGCAAATGGACGGTCATCGTTTCATCGCTGATGTTTGGCGCTTTTACCCTGCTTACCGCGCGTTCGGTCTCCTTTAACGAATTGTTGGCTTTTCGTTTCCTCACGGGGCTTGGACTGGGCGGTGCGATGCCCAATGTGGTCTCGCTTACCTCCGAATACGCTCCGAAGCGTCTGGTTCCGGTATTCGTGAGCATGCTTTTTTGCGGAATGCCCGCAGGTGCGCTGCTTGGCAGCATGGTGGGCGCCGTGATGTTGCCGCGATTCGGGTGGCAGTCTGTTCTTTATGTGGGCGGTGTGCTGCCCCTTGTCATTGCGCTTGTGCTCATTAAAGCTCTCCCCGAATCGGTACGCTTCCTTTCCGTGCGTGGAGCAAGTCCGGAGAAAATCCGCGCGATTCTCGTCGGCATCTCGCCTGATCTCGCAGAGGTTCCGATTCGTGCCGCTTCCGAAGAAAACGAACCTCGCAAGGGAATGCCTGTGAAACATTTGTTCACCGAGGGACGTGCGCTCGGCACGCTTCTGCTCTGGATTCCTTACTTTATGAATCTCCTGATCATTTATTTCATCGTGAGCTGGCTGCCAGCGCTGCTGCAGCAGTCAGAATTGCCCATGTCTGCGGGAATCAACGCCATTGTGCTGTTCAGTCTGGGCGGTATCGCTGGATCGTTGATGGAAGGGCGCTTGATGACCTGGCTGGGCGCGATTTTTCTGCTGGCGGTCGAGTTTGGCATTTCCACTTTGCTGATCGGATCGCTCGCTTTCACTGTTTCGCTTTCGTTGATCATGAGCATCACTTTCGTTCTGGGCCTCACGGTGCAAGGCGCGCAGGCGGGTTTGAATGCGTTGGTCGCGGCTTTTTATCCGACGGCGATTCGATCCACCGGTGTTGGTTGGGCGCTGGGCGTTGGTCGCATCGGCTCCATCGTGGGGCCTGTGTTGGCGGGCAGTTTGCTTTCCATCGGCTGGCATCCGCGCCAGATCTTTCTTGCCGGCGCGATCCCGGCTCTCTGCGCGGCGATTTCGATTATGGCTACGTCGCGCCTTCGCGCGAACACCCGCGCATATTCCTCCGAGTTGGATCCCGAAGTCATGGCGTAGTTTTCAGAGTTGCGAAGGAATTCCGAATTCAGCGGGTCATCTCGTGTCTGCAAATCCATCTCTCCGTTGTAAACTGCTGAACGTTCGCAAACATCTCTTTTGTTGAGTGGTGCACTTGGACAGAATCCCCCTGCTTATCATTGGCGGTGGAATTGGCGGCCTAGCAACCGCGCTGGCTGCTTCTCAATCGGGCTTTTCGGCCCACGTTCTTGAAAAATCGGCTGAATTCACCGAGTTTGGTGCGGGCTTGCAGCTCGCGCCGAACGCCACGCGCATATTGGATGGTTTGGGCATCTTCTCCGAAATCAAAAAGCACGCCACTTTTCCGAAACGTCTCGTCATGATGGATGCGCTTTCCGGAAAAGAGATCACCGCGCTGGATCTGGGGCCGAAGTTTCTCGAACATTTTGAATACCCCTATATAGTCATGCATCGTGGCGATCTGCTTACGGCTGAGCTCGACGCTTGCCGTGCGAGCAGACAAATCACGCTGGAAGCGAATAAGGAAGTTGTCGGCGTTGAAGATCTTGGCGACGCTGCCCGCGTTACATGTTCCGATGGTTCAGCCTACGAATGCGACGCGCTGGTGGCCGCCGACGGTTTGTGGTCCAAAACTCGCAACATGATCCATGATGACGGCGATCCCGTCTGCTCGCAATTTGTCGCCTACCGCGGCACCATTCCTATCGAGGAAGCGCCGCCAGATTCGGAATTCGACGCCATGGTTCTTTGGGTCGGGCCCGATCTGCATTTCGTGCAGTACGTCGTGCATCACGGGACGCTTTTCAACCAGGTCGCGGTGTTCCGCAGCTACCGCTACGCGCCGGACTCAGACGATTGGGGCAATGTGGAGGAACTGGAAGAGCACTTCAGCAAAATGTGCCCGCGTGTCCGAGAGGCGGTCGCGAAGATAAAGCGCAATCGCCGCTGGCCCATGCTGGACCGCCTGCCTATTTCGAATTGGACGCGCAACCGGATCACTCTTCTTGGCGATGCGGCGCACCCCATGCTGCAATACCTCGCGCAGGGAGCGTGTCAGGCTTTGGAAGATGCCCATTGCCTGGGAAGTTGCCTGAAGAATTTCCCTCGCGATATTCCGGCCGTCTTCCAAAACTATCAGGAGCAGCGCATTCCCCGGACCGCTCGCGTCCAGCAAAGCGCCCGTTTTTTCGGTGATGTGAAGCACGTGCACGGCGTGTCGATTTCGCTGCGGAACGCCCTGCTTGCGAAGCGAACTCCATACGACTCCGAATATTTTGAGTGGCTGTATGGATATAAAGGCTGCCAGGCAAAAAGTTAGTCGCTAAGCGCAGCGGACGCGGCTGGCGCCATTGCCATCCGCTTCGGCGCTGGAAACGCATACGGTCCCAGCCGGCTGATGAAAATGCTGGCGAGCGCCAGAGCTACCGCAAATCCTTCGAGCGCGAGCTTGTAGGAATGCGTGCGGTCGTAGCAGACGCCCATGATCGTCGGTCCCAGCCCTGAGGCGAAAACGAACGCACCCATGATGTACCCGTAAATTTCTCCGAACGTGCGCACGCCGAAATAGCGCCCGACCAGAAACGCCATGATGTCGATTTCGGATCCGAGTCCAAGTCCCAGGCAGACCGTTCCGAGCAGCGGAACGATTCCGGCCGCTCCGCTACTGAGGAGTCCGACGCCGGTAAGTGGCAGGAGAAAAAAGCAGGCGGCCACGTAAGGCGCGAAAAAACGATCGAGGATAAATCCGCTCAGGATTCTGCCGCCGATCAGCGCGATTCCCGTCACGGAAAGCAAAGAAGTGGCCATTGCCGGCGAAATACCGCGGTCTGTCAGAATCGGCACAATGTGCGCGATCGAGCCGTTGACAGAAGCGGCCACCATAAAGACGCAAACAAGAATTGTCCAGAACCGAAAACCCTTCACCGCCTCGCCCACCGGCATTCCCGGCGCGTTTCCCTCGGCATCGTGGGTATGGCCCGCCGAGGCTAGATGCTCGCGGTCGTGGAGCGAATCGCGATCGGGCTCGCGGATAAACAAAGCGACGGCGGGAAACGCCAGAGCAAACGTCAACACTCCCAAGCCTACATAGGCGCCGCGCCAGCCGACGTGTTCGATGAGCACGCGAACAATCTGCGGATCGAGCGCGGTGCCGATTCCCACGCCGGACATGGCAATTCCCAGCGCGAGCCCGCGCTTCGATTCAAACCAGGAGGAAATAGCTTTGGCGTAATTGAGCGGGGATTGCCCACCGCCGAACAAGCCACAAATTCCGTACAGCAAAATGAAAATGAAAGGAGAGGCAGGCGTAAGTGCGATGGCCGCGGTTGTCAGCGCAAAGGCCGTAATAAAAGGAAGTGTGACGCGGCGCACGCCCCAGCGGTCGACCATTCTTCCTACAAACGGCGTGGCCAGCGCGCCCAAAGCCTGCGAGACCGTCACCGCGGATGCCACTGTGCCGCGGTTCCATCCGAACGTGGCCACGATGGGCTTCAGGAATACGCCAAACGTGAATAGGGTGATCGGCCCGTTGCCGACGATGAGTCCGATAGTCGATCCAAAAACAACCCACCACGGATTTTTAAACGTTTTTCCCGAACTCATGACCCCTGCAGGCGCGCCCTTGGGCGCCGTCTCAACCGTTTGCCATTTGGCGCGTACTTTACCGCGAAACCGCGCTCCGGGGTGTTTTTTTCAGCAGCAGACTCGTATTCCCTCCGAGAATCTGTTGTCCATCCGAACCAAGTTCGCGCAATTGTGTCACAAACTCGCGAACATCCTCGCGTGCGCGAATCTCCTGTGGATAGTCGGTGGCAAACACAATGCGGGAAACCGGCAATTCCATCATCGCGATCTTTACCGCGTTGATCGAGCCACAAAATCCCGCGGTGTCGAATACGAAGTTCTCGCGAATGTAGTCGTCGAATTCGCGCTTTGGCTTCACGCCGTGCCGCGGATTGCCCGCGGTGGCCCAGAATTCCTTATCCTGATAGCTGCGGATGCGGCCAATAATAGATGCGATGCCGCCGCTCAGATGCGACATCTGAATGGTGAGATTGGGATGGCGATCGAGCACGCCGGAATTGATCAACCGGATCGTCGCCATCACCAGCGAAAATTCACGTCCTACGGACCGCGCCGTGTCGTAAGCGTTGAACTCGCGCGAATCGTTCAGTCGCAGTGCCGGGTGTACGAACACATAGACGCCGAGGCGCTCTGCCTCGGTCCAGAATGGCTCGAACGCTGGATCGTCCAGGTAAAGACCCTCGGTTTCGGATGTGATCACCACGCCCTGAAAGCCGAACTCATGCGTGCAGCGCTCGAGTTCGCGAAACGCTTCCGCTCCGCCCAACGGATGCACATGGGCTGCGCCAATGAATCGCCCCGGGTAATTGCGTTCGGCTTCCTTGGCTTTGTTGTTGATGAATCGCGACCGCTCGATGTCCGCGCACATTCCTGCGCCGCTGGTCAGCACGGCCACGTCGATTCCGGCGAAATCCATCATGCGAATGTGCTCGTCGAGATCGAACAGCAGCGCATGCGATATATAGCTGGGCGCGCCGTTTTCGTCGTAGGTAAGAATGCGGCGGTCGCCCGGGTCCTCTTTGAAAAGTTCGCGAGGTGTGAAGTGGTGTTGAAAGTCGACGATCAATCTTTCTTCTCCGGGACAACCGCGGGCAGCGTCACTTCACACTCCCGCCAGAATTTTTTCCGCATCGAACGATTCTTTTACGTTTTGATACCCGCCATTCGCGCTGAGTGCTTCCTCGCGATATTTTCCGAGCGCTGTGAGCACGGGCGTGTCGTGGATCGAAAACAAAATCGCTCGCTCGCTTTTCGATTCATTTAAGTGTTCGTGATACGCCCAGGTGGGAATCACAAACATATCGCCCTGCTCCCAGTCGAAGCGCACTCCTCCGATCACGGTTGCGCCGCGCCCTTCGAATACGTAATAGACCGAGCTTTGCACCTGGCGATGCGCTTTGGTGTGTGCGCCCGGCCGCAGCATCTGGATCCACGCCGTGATCGTATCCATTACGGGACGCCCGGTGTGCGGGTTCGTATATTCGAGCGCGACATCGTCGAACGGGCTGGCGCCGGCCTTTGCCAGATTGTTCAACGCGATTTCCGTGGTCGCCCATTTGTAGGTGGAAATTGGTGAATACCGTTGCTGCGGCGCTTCCCAAGCGGGACGCAACTGACCGAATCCGTATTTCAGCAGCGAACCGCCTGCCTGCGCGGTTACTTCCTGTTTGTCTCCCGCGCCGCCCTGAAAAAAAGAAGCATCCAGATAATTATTCAGCGGGATATCGAGGCCGTCCATCCAAA
Organism: uncultured Alphaproteobacteria bacterium; assembly: GCA_963778125.1. GTDB lineage: Bacteria > Pseudomonadota > Alphaproteobacteria > Acetobacterales > Acetobacteraceae > Rhodopila. The sequence continues at coordinate 25,147 of CAVZTH010000047.1, forward strand.
TGCTCGGTTCGCCGCTCTCACTGCCGTGATCGTGCCAATACCAGGGCGGATTAATGGCGAAGTCGCCGCGCTCCAGATAAACCTTGTCGCCTTGCACAGTGCTGTAAGCTCGGCGTCCATCGATGATGAAGCGCACTGCTTGCGACGTGTGCCGGTGCGAAGGCGCTACTTCGCCTCCATTCAGCCACTGGATGGCGGCCCGAAAGCGTCGGCGTCGCATAAGGCATACCGCCCAGGCCGGGATTGCTCAGCGACAGCACTCGGCGGTCGCCGCCGCGTTCGAGCGTCACTAGTTCGCCCGCGCGTTGAGCCAACGGATAAATCTCGGACCACTTCCAGATCCACGGCAGCGTTTTGGGATGCGGCTGCGCTGGAAGAAAGGTGCTCTCCGATGTCCAGAGCGGCTTCAGATGGCTGCGGTCCATTTCGCGGTACAACTTGGCAAATTCCGCTTCTGTTGACATCAGCCCGCCTCCCACCGCTCAGGTGCAAAATACCCGGAATACGCACCCAGTTGTTCCAGAAGATTGTTCCAAAAGAACGTTCGCTAAGTATTGTTCATCGCTTTCACACGCGGCAAGAACTTTGTTATTGTCCAAGGCTCGTGCACAGGGGCAGAGGAGCGTCATGCGGGAGCCACGACGTACAAACGAGACCATCGCTGGCTGCAAGATCAGCTTGATGCGCGCTGGTTCCGGTAGTCCGTTGCTTTTCCTTCACGGCGCGCGCGGCGGAAGCCAATGGCTTCCGTTCATGGACGCGCTCGCCGCGAATTTTGAAGTATGGGTGCCCGAGCACCCGGGCTTCGGCAAATCTGAAACTCCGCCGTGGCTCGATAATGTCAGCGATCTTGCCTATTTCTATCTCGACTTCATCGACAAATTTGCGCTTAGTGGCGTTCATCTCGTGGGTACCTCTCTTGGCGGCTGGATCGCCGCGGAACTCGCGGTTCGTAATCAAACTTCTTTAGCGACACTCACGCTTGTGGCGGCCGCGGGCTTGCACGTCAAGGGCGTTCCGAAAGGCGATATCTTTATGTGGTCTGCCTCGGAACTGGCTCGGAATCTTTTTTACGATCAAAAATATTCTGAATGGATGCTGTTGGTTGCGCCGAGCGAAGAAGAGCAGGACATGCAGCTCAAGAATCGGCTGACCACAGCAAGGCTGGGTTGGCAGCCGCGTCTTTACGATCCTCATCTCGCTAAATGGCTCCATCGCATCACGATTCCTACGCTCATTGTCTGGGGAGCAGACGACAAACTGGTCCCTGCTCCCTATGCTTCCGCGTTTGGCGAAGGAATTCCCAGCGCACGTGTCCAGATTTTTGAGAACTGCGGCCATCTTCCGCAGATAGAAAAGTCGCAGGAGTTCGTGGCCACGGTATCTGCGTTTCTTCTGGGAGCGCGCCAGTGAAATTCTTCTGCTTTCACCTGATGCCCTATGCGGATTTGGACCTCAGCTACACGGATAAATACAACTCGGCCTGGGTCACGCTGCCGAATTCCTACTACGATCCCGCAAAGGGCCACGCGCTCTACAACCGTTATCTGGACGAGCTGGAATATGCCGACCAACTCGGCTTCGACGGCATTTGCGTCAACGAACACCACCAGAATGCCTATGGGCTGATGCCCGTTCCCGGCGTGATGGCCGGCGCCCTCGCGCGACGCACCACGCATGCGAAAATTGCGGTGCTCGGGCGCGCGCTTCCGTTGCTGAACAATCCACTCACCGTTGCGGAAGAATTCGCCATGCTCGATAACATCACCGCCGGCCGTTTCGTCGCGGGATTCGTGCGTGGGATCGGCGCCGAATATCACTCTTCCGGCGAAAATCCCGCCGAATCGCACGACCGATTTCACGAAGCTCACGATTTAATTATTCGCGCCTGGACGGAGCCCGGTCCATTCGCGTTCGAAGGCAAGTATTACAACTTCAATTATGTAAATACGTGGCCGCGGCCGTATCAACAGCCGCATCCTCCCATTTGGATTCCCTCCCAAGGCAGCCGCGAGACCATCGAATGGGCTTCGCATCCCAGCCGCAAGTATACGTACTTGCAGACGTTCAGCCCGGTTGCCGCACTCGCCAAATACGTGGCGCTGTATAAAGAGGAAGCTGAGAAGCAGGGCTATACAGCCACGCCACAGCAGTTCGGCTGGTCGGTGCCGACCTACGTGGCTGAAACCGATGAGCTGGCCTATCGCGAAGCCAAGCCGCACATCGAAAATATGGTGAACAAATTTCTGCGCATGCCTCCGGAGATGCTTCTCCCTCCAGGCTATCTCTCCCTGCAATCGATGAAAGGCGTGATGGCTGCGAAGGGCTCCATCACCGGCGCCGCGCAATCGATCGACGATCTTCTGAAAAAGGGGATGTTCCTGTGCGGCAGCCCAGAAACCGTGCGGCAGCGCCTGGAGGAATTTCAAAAGCAAATCGGCTTCGGCTACCTGCTGCCGTTAATGCAGTTCGCCACTCTGCCGCATGACCTGACGAAAAAGAATCTCGAACTTTTCGCGACCAAAGTGATTCCGCACTTGGCGAATATCGGCGAGCCTCAGGAGGCGCATTGAAAATTTGTCGCTTCGATGAAAACAGACTCGGCGTCGTGCGCGAACATCAGATTGAAGATCAGGTTTACGATGCGACTTCCGCGCTCGACTCGCCACTAAGCTACCGCTATCCGCTTCCGTTGGGTGATCCATTCATCGCCGCTTTGCCTTCGCTGCGGGATAAAATGTCCGCGCTCGCCGATCACGCCCCGGCCGTTCCGGTGTCAGCCGTCAGGTTGCTTAGCCCGGTGGCAAGTCCCAGCAAAATCATTGGCGCGCCCGTGAATTACAAAAAGCATCTCGACGAAGTCACCACCGACCCGAGCCTTCACCATCAAAATGTGGCGCACACGCGGCCCATCCAGCAGGCAGGCTTGTTCCTGAAGGCCACGAGTTCTCTTGTCGGCGCTTCACAAGGTGTCGTGTTGCGCCATCCGGATCGCCGCACCGATCACGAGGTCGAACTTGCCGTCATCATAGGCGACCGAACGGATCGCGTCTCCGCCAAGGACGCACTCCAGCACCTGGCCGGCTATTGCATCGGCTTGGACATCACCGTGCGCGGTCCCGAGGACCGCAGCATGCGGAAATCGATCGATACATACAGCGTGCTGGGGCCGTGGCTGGTCACCGCTGATGAAATTCCCGATCCTGGCGCGCTCGACCTTTCCCTTACGGTGAATGGCGAGCCACGGCAAAGCAGCAACACGCGCAACCTGATTATGGGCGTCGCCGAACTGATTGAATGGGCCTCTTCCTTTTACACACTATTGCCCGGCGATGTGATCATGACCGGCACACCGGATGGCGTGGGACCCATCGCGACTGACGATGTGCTGTACGCGCGAATTGATCGGATCGGCGAAATGACCGTCCACGTGCGCTAGCTTCGGATTTTGGTAAGCTGAAATCTGGCGGAGAGGGGGGGATTCGAACCCCCGACACCCTTTTGGGGTGTAACTGCTTAGCAGGCAGCCCTGTTCGGCCACTCCAGCACCTCTCCGTGAATACAAAGGAGCGAACACCGAGGCGACTGCGCCGCCTAGTATAGCATCAAGGCATCTCACCGACTCCCAATTGCCCCTGCACAAGGTAATCGGCCGGAAACATATTCCTCAGACATACAACCCGCCAGCCCAGTGCGAGTATCATTCCAACAAGCGCGGTAACTCTCGGTAATCAGCGAAACGAATGACCGGCGACGATCGGTTTGAATTACCTGTGGGCGTTGAAGGTGTGCTTGCGGATTGCGGGAGCGAAGCCGCCGCGCCAGCCGCGTGGCAGCTTACCGAAGAGCAATTTCGCGCAGCGCTCGCGCGCAGTGCTTCTCAAAAATTCTCCGGCAGCCTTCCCGACAAAAAGGCTCTTGAAAATTATCTTGGCGCGCTTCACCTGCAGGATCTTGCTTTAGCCGCGGCTTGCAGCGCCGGGAACGCTGCTGCCTGGGACGTCTTCGTCACGCGGTATCGCCCGGAGCTTTATCGCGCGGCCCGTGCCATAGCCGGTGAATCGCAGGGCCGTGATCTCGCTGATTCACTCTATGCAGAGTTATTCGGGCTACGCGAATCGGATGGCCAGCGAAAGTCGCTCTTCGATTATTTCCACGGCCGCAGCAAACTGGGTACCTGGTTGCGTGCGATTCTGGCGCAACGCCACGTCGATCACCTCAGGCGCGCAGTTCGCACCGAATCCGTGGACGATTCTCTCGATGGCGATCGCCGCGAGCATGAAATGGGCGCGCCGAATGAATCGGCATCGGGCGTCGCCACTCCCGATCCGGACCGCGATCGCTTTCTCGCTATCCTGCAGGCGGCAGTCACAACCGTTCTTGCGGCGCTGGACCCGCGCGACCGCCTGCGCCTGGCTTATTACTACGTCAATGAGCTGACCCTCGCGCAAATCGGCAAGCTGCTCGGCGAGCATGAAGCCACAGTTTCGCGCAAACTCGAGCGCACCCGGCGCGAAGTGCGCCAAAGGGTCGAAGCGCTGCTCCGGGAAAAGAACTTGAGCGAAGCCCAATTGGCACAGTGTCTTGAATATGCGCGCCACGAGTGGCCCTTTGATTTGGCCGCCACGCTTTCCGCTCGCGACTAGCTGTGCCTGCAAGTTTTGTGATATGGAGCGTTCTAACAAAAGGGGGACAAGGCGTATGGCTTCCGACGGCCATGAAGCAACCATGGATTCAACCATGGACGGCCTAATCCAGCGTAGCCTTAACACTGCGAACGCCGCTGCGCAAAATTGCGCTGATCCCGGGATAGTCGCGTCGTATTACGAGCGCGCGCTTGATCCAAACGAGCGGGCGCGGTTCGAAACGCATCTTTCTAATTGTGCGCGTTGCCGGGAACAGCTTGCAGTCATGGTGCGCGCGGACGAGAAGCCTTCACCCGCAGTTCGCCACACATGGCTCTGGGATTGGCGCTGGCTCGCTCCCGCTGCTGCAGCCCTTCTGATTCTCACCGTGTGGGGCGTTCACCGATCAACGTCTCCTGAGCGCGTGGCCAACGGAAAGCAGCCTCTCGTTGCAATGTCTCGCCCGCCGCAGCTGCCTGAACCGAACGGGTTGCCACTCGACCAACCGACGGCAGAATCGTCGACTTCCGCACAAGCCTTGGTCGCTCCGAAATCTACCGATCGCATCACCTCGCAATTGCAAACGCAGGAGCAAGCCAAAGCACCCCAGATGGATCACACTCCGCAAACTCTTCAGGCCGAGAAACAATCTTCTGGCGTGAATTCGCGAGCTTTCGCTGGGCAGAACGAACCCAAGGTCGCGCAAAAATCGAGTGACGAGAGTAACGGCGTCTCGGATTTGAAAAAAGCGGCCGGCAACGCCGCAGCGGCACCCTCGGCTGGTTCACCTTTCGCAGTTCCTCAACCGAAAGCAGCCGACCGGCCCAGCGGGGCACCGAGTGAGTCACCGAGCAATTCACTTGATACCTCAGCGAGCAGCCAGAGCCTCGCGCCTAAAGAGGCCGCGGCCGATGCCGCAGGCGAAAATGGGAACGTAGGTGGTGCTCTTGGTGCCAGGCAAGCTCAGCCGCGGCTGAAGGCCTTCGCCGGCGGTGCTCTTGCTCAGGCCACCGAGCAGCGCTCCGGATCAACCATCATCCCCACCCCCGATCCCAAAATCTTGTGGCGTATTGCTGGAGGAAACTTTGTCGAGCGCACGGAAGATGGTGGTGCCACCTGGCGTGGCCAGGTGGCTGCCCCCGATGCCCAATTCACTGCCGGTTCCGCGCCTACGAACAAGACGTGCTGGCTGGTCGGGAAGGCCGGGGTGATCGTGGTCACCAAGGATTCCAAGCAGTGGAAAAAGCTTCCGCCACCAGTTCCCGCCGATTTTGTCCACGTCGAGGCAAAGAACGGCTCTTCGGCAATAGTCACCGCCGCTGATGGCCAGAAATTCTCCACCGAGAATGAAGGCAAGAAATGGGTACCCGCTAAGTAGCCGCGTTAGCTTCCTAAAAGAGCCTGCAAGAAATTCCTCCGTCTCCGTTCTAAGGGTGAAGTCATCTCTGCCCGAAGGAGACGAACCATGCCCTCACAGATGCCAAGAGTGCCGAAGTGGCTCGGAATCACGATTGTTACTGCTTTTTTTGCTTTTCTTTCACTCACAGGTTTGCCAAAGAAGACCAGCGCTGCGGCCCAGGATTTAACGGCCGAAACCAGCAGCAGAGATCAGGTGGATCTCTCGCTCACGGTTTATAACGGCAATCTCGCCTTGATTCGAGATGTCCGCCAGATCCGGCTGCATTCCGGAGTCTTCCCGCTGCGCTTTCAGGGAGTCGCCTCATCGATCAATCCCACCACCGTGCATTTCCGCTCGCTCACCGCTCCGGACCGGCTCAGCGTTGTCGAGCAGAATTACGAATACGATCTTCTCGATCCTCAAAAGCTTCTGCAAAAGTACGTCGGCCGCGAGGTCACGCTGGTTCGCCCCGAAACAAGCGCGGGCTCCACTCACTGGGTTGAGACGAAGGCAGTCCTTCTCGCCAACAATGGCAGCCCGGTTTGGAAGATCGGAAACGAAATTGTTACCGGAATGGGCGCCGATTCTTATCGCTTTCCCGATCTGCCCGAAAATCTCTATAGCCAGCCAACCTTGGTCTGGACACTCGACAATCGCGGCGCCGATTCACAGCGCGTGGAAGCCTCGTATCTGGCCAGCAGCATGAATTGGAATGCCGACTACGTGCTCACGGTGGCGCGCGGTGAAAAGAACGCCGATCTTGACGGCTGGGTGACTCTTACAAACAACAGCGGCGTCGCCTACAACAACGCCAGGCTTCAACTGGTCGCCGGCCAATTACACCGCTCGCCAGTTCCGATGAATATGAAAGCCATGGCAGGCGCGCTCAGCGCGGTCGCCGATGAGGCGAAACAACAATTTGCCCAGGAAGCCTTTTCCGAATATCACCTCTACACACTGGGTCGCCGCACCTCGATTCAGAACAACGAGTCAAAGCAGATCAGCCTGCTATCGGCCACCGGCATCCCCGTCGAGAAGTACCTGCTCGTCGAAGGACAGTCCTACTATTTCCGCAATCCGCAGGGAATCGGCAACGCCATCCCGCAGCCGGTGCAGGTCTACTATCGCTTCAAGAACGAGGACAAGTCCGGCCTTGGCATGCCGCTACCCGCGGGCACGCTCCGCGTTTATCAATCTGATTCGCAGGGCGGAACGCAGTTTGTCGGCGAAGATAACATCAGCCACACCCCCAAGGACGAGAGCGTTCGCATTCATGTCGGCGATGCTTTCGACGTCATCTGCGAGCGCAAGCAGATGGATTACAAAAAGCTCGCGCCCAACCTGTATGAAATGGAGTATCAGATCGCTCTGCGCAATCACAAAAACGGGCCGGTTACCGTCGAAGTGCGTGAGCCCATCGGCGGCGACTGGGAAATCGTGAACTCGAATTACAAAGCGGAAAAACTGGATTCAACTACGATCGGGTTTTCCGTTCCCGTCGAAAAGGACGGCGCGGTAACCCTCGACTATCGTGTTCGCGTGAAGTGGTAGTGAAAAACTCCAAAATCTTCTTTACAGGGAAATGCTCAGCTCACAGGCCCCACCAGCACTTTAGGGCCCGTGGGCTGCGGTTCTCCACCGGTAGGTTCGAGCGTAACGGCAAATGCTGCCGGAGCCACCCCCTGCGGCACCTTCATCATGAAGTGGTTGCTTTTGTCGGCTCCGGGAGTAAATACACCGGCGCTGATCGGCTTCCCGTTCGTCGGTACCAGCCAGAGTTGATACGCCTTGTTCGCCGGAGCAGGATCGAGTTCCCCTTCATACATCAGCATGCCCATTTTTTCGTTGTACATCACGTGGGCTGCACCTTTTGGCATTCCACGCTGGGCTGCGAGCGGAACGATCATTGTGTCGCGAGCCGTGATCAGATCCGCCACTTCGCGTGATTCCTGGAATTGTTGCTGCTGCTGCTGCAAGTCCGCGCGAAGATTTGCGAGCCGGCGGTCCAGGTTTTGGTTTTCCGTCCACAAGACGCCAGCAATGATCGCCAACACAATCGTGGTCGGAACCAGAATGCCCGCCGCCCACCAACTCCCGAAGTATCCTTCCGCACGCTCGGTTTCGCGTGGAGCGTTCGCCGCATTGGAGCGCGACCGTTCCTGGCGCACCTGCTGCATCAGTCGCGCTCTCACCGCGGCCGATGGCTGCACGGGCGGCGCGGCCAGCGCCAGCAATGCCACGCGCCCACGCGCCTCCGCAAGTTTGCGTGTGCAGTCGGCGCACGATGCCAGATGCGCTTCGAACTCCCGCTTCTCATCGCCTTCCAGCGAGCCGAGAGCGTAGAGCTCGAAATCTTCTTCGCGGCTTGGATGCCCGTTCGTCAATTCAATGCCCGCCTCAGTGTTTCCAATGCCGTACGTAACCTTGTCTTAACCGTTCCCAATGGATCGCCCGTGCGTTTCGCAATTTCGCTGTGCGTCATGCCTTCGAAATAGGCCATTTCGATCGCCGTCTGCTGTTCCTTCGGCAACATTTCCAAAACGCCCTTAACCTTGTCGAGCATTTGCCGTTGTGCGGCGGCGCTCTCCAGGTTGAAAGGCAGCGCCACTGTGTTTTCAAGTAACTCTTCGCCCGCCGCGGGATTGTGATGCCTTAATTTCGAAATCGCGCGATTGCGTGCAATCACCATCAGCCAGCCCGCGAGCGATCCTCGAGTCGCGTCGAATTGTGCCGCGTTCTTCCAGAGCTGAAAGAAAATGTCCTGTAAAATTTCCTCGGCCGCCTGGGTGTCTCGCAGGATCCGGTTCAAAACAGACGAGAGCATCCCGGCATAGCGGTCGTACAGCGCCTCCAGCGCCGCTTCATCCCGCTGCATGATCCGCTCGATGAGCGCCGCGTCCGTGGCTCTCAGCTCCGTTCCCGTCTCCGAACTCACCAGGTGTTGCGGCTCCCTTATATTGAGATTACGCGTTGGCGAACATTCCGGATTGCCGGGGCGCCAGGCGCCACGTCTTTGGCGAAACGCCATGCAGACTAACCCGCTCCGGTACTTCGGTCAATCGGCCCTTTTTCTCGAGTCAGTACCGAACACTAACCTCTTCCATTGTTGCTTCAGGCATCAGTTAAGATATGTGTTTGCAATTACTTGGCCGTTGATGCCAATCCTAAGACCCGGCGAATTGTCCTATGGGTAGCCCTGAAATGTCACTCTTCGCCGTGGTTTCCATTGACATCCTTCCTCGCTTGGCTAAACTTCGATTTTCGCGACACTTACGGCACTCTGGGTGTTTCTGACGGTTGCTGCGCGTTTTCGCGTCGGAGGAGGAAGTCAACATGGGCACGATTCCCAAACCGGTTCCCCAGCCGGTTCCCGCGCATCGCGCCGCGCGAGGACCTGAATCCTTACCGCATCTCGCAAATTCAGTTTGATATCGCCGCTGAGTATTTGAAGCTGGATCCGGGAGTGCGCCAGATTCTGCGCACGCCCAAGCGCGTGCTGGAAGTCTCCATCCCGACGAAGATGGACAACGGGCAGATCAAGGTGTTCACCGGCTTTCGCGTGCAGCACAACGTGGCGCGCGGTCCGGCGAAGGGCGGCATTCGCTACCATCCGGCGTGACGCTGGACGAAGTGAAGGCCTGGCGACGTGGATGACGTGGAAAACCGCGACGGTGAACATTCCTTTCGGCGGCGCGAAGGGTGGAGTGATCTGCGATCCGAAGCGGATGAGCAAGTCCGGAGCTGGAGCGCATGACGCGGCGCTATCGCCGCGGAAATTCTGCCGATCATCGGGCCGGAGCAGGATATTCCCGCGCCGGATGTGTACACGGATTCGCAGACGATGGCGTGGATCATGGATACGTATTCCATGACCAAGGGTTATTCGTCGTTGGGCGTGGTGACTGGAAAGCCGATTTCGATTGGCGGCTCGGAAGGACGCAAGGAAGCGACGGCGCGCGGGTGCGTGATCGTGGTGGAAGAAGCGTGCAAGGTGAAAAAAATGTCACTGCGCGGGGCGAGCGTCGCGATCCAGGGATTCGGGAACGCAGGTCATGATCGCGGCGAAATTGTTTGCCGAGAAAAAAGCGCGGGTGATCGCGATCAGCGATTCTCGCGGCGGCGTTTTCAAATCCGCGTGGGATCGATCCGCTGAAGGCCATGCGTTACAAGGAGCGTTCCGGAACCGTGGTGGGCATGCCGGGGACTTCGCGCATATCGAATGATGATTTGCTTGACGATGAAATGCGACATTTTGGTTCCTGCGGCGCTGGAAAATTCCATCACGCTGAATAATGCGGACCAGATCAAGGCGAAAATTGTGGCGGAAGCCGCGAACGGGCCGACCACTCCTCATGCGGATGAAGTGCTGGCGCGCAAGGGACACGCTGGTATTCCGGACATGCTGGCGAATGCCGGCGGCGTGACCGTCAGTTATTTCGAATGGGTGCAGGACTTGCAGAGTTTCTTCTGGTCGGAAGCGGAAGTGAACGCGAAGCTGGATCTGGTGATGCGCCGCGCGTTTCACGAAGTGCACGAGATGGCGCGGAAACATCGCGCGCATCTGCGCACCGGAGCGTACGTGCTGGCGGTGGGGCGAGTTTCGGACGCCACGCTGGTGCGCGGACTTTTCCCGTGAAGCGTTGCTACAGTTCTATTTCGCTGCAATTTCTCGCCAGCGTTTCGTTCGTGTACCCTCCTGGCAAATTTCAAATATTGTCCTTGCACGATGCACAAACGCGCGTACATTTCTGTTAGCCGGTGCGCCGATGCGAAACATGGCGGCGCCGGCTAGTTGTCTGTAGGCCTCGCGCGGAGGACACTGGCAATTGAACACTCACGACGAATCAAACTACGCACCACCTATCTTGCTGACGATTGCGGGATTTGATCCTTCCTGCGGCGCGGGCACGGCCGCTGACCTGAAAACTTTTGCGGCGCACAATTGCTATGGCGTGGCGGCGGTGACGGCGCTGACGGTGCAATCCACGCAGGGAGTTGTGTCGGTGCACGCAACGCCTTCGGCCACGCTGCGCGCGCAGCTGGAGCGTTGTGGAAGATATCGAGATTGCGGGCGTGAAGATCGGCATGCTGGCGAACCGCGCGAATGCTTCGGTCGGTGACGGAATTTCTGGACACTCACAAATTCGCGCACGTGGTGCTGGATCCCGTTTCCCGTCCCACGGCGGGCAACGCGGAATTGCTGGATACTGCTGGATTGAAATTCGTGCGCGACGAATTATTGAAGTCGCGTGAGCGTGATCACTCCGAACATTCCGGAAGCAGAATTTTTGACTGGCCTGGAAGTGAAGGACCTGCAGGGAATGAAGGTGGCGGGGCAAGAAGCTGGTGGAAATGGGCGCGCAGCGCGGTGATGGTGACTGGCGGACATCTGGAAAAGCCGATGGACGTGCTGTGCAAGGAAAGGAAGTGGAAATTTTCGGCGGCGACCACGTGAAAAGCCCGAACACGCACGGATCGGGCTGCACATTTTCGTCGGCCATTCTGGCGCAACTGGCGGGCGGGTTAGCAATTGCGCGAAGCCGTGATTCTGGCGAAGGCATACGTGACGAAGGCGATTGAGAAAGTCCTACGCGATCGGCAAGGGCGCCGGCCCGCTGAATCAACTTTTCAGATTTCATCAGGAGCAGCCGCTGCGCGGCGTTCACGAAGTGCCGCAGCACGGCATGCATCCCGCAGCAGAACCCGCCGCCCATTAACGTACCTACTGTTTGTAGACGACGCGACCCGCAACGATCGTCGCGACCGGCCCGCCTCGGAAGCTTCGGCCATCGAATGGCGTGTTTCGTGACTTGCTCGGCGAATCGCTAGCGCGATACGTCCACGCTCGATCTGTTGAGAAAATAGTTAGATCCGCCGTTTCACCTTCGGCGATTTTTCTCTGAATTCCCAGCACACTCGCAGGGCCCGCCGTAAACAATTCCACGAGCCTCATCAGCGAAAGTTTCCCGCCATGCACCAGTTCGCTTAATCCCAGCGCTAGCGCCGTTTCAAATCCTGTGATTCCAAACGGAGCTCGATCGAATTCCACATCCTTACTCGCCGGATGGTGCGGCGCATGATCGGTTGCGATCGCATCGATGCTCCCATCCGCCAATCCAGCAATCAGCGCGTCGCGGTCCTCACGCGAGGCAAGCGGCGGATTCATCTTGTAGCTCGAATCGTAGCGTACGTCTTCGTCGGTCAGGGTGAAGTGGTGCGGCGTCACTTCGCACGTCACGCGCAGACCTTGCTTCTTCGCCTTGCGCACATGCTCGAGTGACCCGAGGGTGGACATGTGCGCGATATGTAGCCGCGCGCCCGCCAGTTGTGCAACTTCCACATCGCGCCCCACGCAGATCGACTCGCACTGTGCTGGTATACCTTTCAAGCCCAGCCGTACGGATTGCTTGCCTTCGCGCATCACCCCGCCGGCAAAAAGCGATGGATCCTCGCAGTGGTCGATCACCGGCAAATCAAGCGAACTGCAATAATCCATTACCTGCCGCATCAGCCGCGCCGTCGCCACAGGCTTGCCGTCATCGCTCACCGCCACGATACCAGCGTTTTTCATGGCCGCGATTTCCGCAAGCGCCTCGCCCTTGCTTCCAACCGAAGCCGCGCCAATCGGCCACACGCGCACCGGCGATTTCGCCGCCGCCCGCTCAACGATCCCACGCGTGACAGACGCGTTGTCGTTCACAGGCGTTGTGTTTGGCATGCAGCACACCCCGGTGAACCCGCCTCGCGCCGCAGCACGCGTTCCGGTCTCGATGGTTTCCGACAATTCCTGGCCCGGCTCGCGCAAGTGGCAATGCAGATCGATGAATCCCGGCGCAACCACCAAGCCCGTAGCGTCGAAAATTTCCGCGTCCGCCGCCTCAAGTCCAACTCCTACTTTTGCGATCCGATCGCCATCCAGCAGCACATCCATACTCGCGTCGGTCTTGCTCGCCGGATCCAGTATCCGACCGTTCTTAATCAGCAGCATTCGAGCGTTCCTTTGCGGGATGCGGCGCATCCACGGGCGCCCCTCCAATCAAGTGATAAAGCAGCGCCATGCGCACCGCGAGTCCGTTCGTTACTTGCTCGAGCACCGCGCACTGCGGCCCATCCGCCACCGCCGGATCGATTTCCAGGCCGCGAATCATCGGCCCCGGATGCATTACCAAGGCGTCCGCCGGAGCCAACCGCAGACGTTCTTCTGTGAGTTGGTATCCGAGAATATATTCCTCGGGCGCAAGCGATGGCTCGTGGATTCGCTCCGTCTGGGTGCGCAGCACGATGATCACGTCCGCGCCCTCCAGCGCTTTTTCTATGCAGGTCGTTCGTCGCACTTGCGGCCCCAGTTTCTCAAGTTGCCCAGGGATCCACATCGCCGGCCCGCACAGTGTGATCCGCGCTCCAAATTTTCCCAGCAAGTGAATGTTCGAGCGCGCCACCCGGCTGTGGAGAATGTCTCCCAGGATGGTTACGTTCCAGCCCTCCAGCTTTCCTTTTCGATCGCGGATCGTGAGTGCATCCAGCAGCGCCTGCGTCGGATGCTCGTGCGTTCCGTCTCCCGCGTTCAGCACCGGAATGTCCACGTGCGCTGCAACGAATGCGGCCGCACCGGACGAACTGTGCCGCATCACAATTCCGTCCGGCCGCATCGCTTCCAGCGTGCGGACGGTATCGAGCAGCGACTCGCCCTTCTTGAGGCTGGACGATTCCGCCTGCAGGTTCATCGTGTCGGCGCCCAGACGCGAGGCGGCCGTGGTGAAGCTGATGCGCGTTCGCGTGGAAGATTCGAAGAACGCCACGGCAACGGTTTTGCCGCGCAGAGTCGCCAGCTTTTTGAGAGGATGACGCTGGAATTCTTGGAAAGGCTTCGACTGATCCAGGATGAAAGTGATCTGCTCGACTGTAAGACTTTCTATGTCGAGTATGTGCTGCAAGCGTTCGAGCAAACTCTTCGCCTTTACTTTTCCGTGCTGTCCTTGTCTGGAGTTACTTCAACTTCACGCCACACGATCGACCAGCACCACGCGTTCCTCGCCGTCGATTTCCTGCAAGCGTACTTCTACGATTTCCGTGTCGCTGGTCTGCACCGCCCGGCCCACGAATGTGGCTTCCACGGGAAGCTCACGATGTCCGCGGTCAATCAGAACGCACAGGCGAATCCGCTTCGGCCTGCCCAAGTCGAACAATCCATTCATTGCCGCGCGAATGGTCCGCCCGGTGTACAGCACGTCATCCACGACCACCAAGTCGCGATTGTCCACACTGAATTCGATATCGTTCGATTGAACTATCGGGTGTGGGCCGACCGTGGACAGATCGTCGCGATACAGCGTAATATCCAGAATTCCAACCGGGACGTCAATTCCAGTGAAACCCTTAATCGCTTTTGCCAGCCGTTGAGAGAGTGGCACCCCTCGCCGGCGCACTCCAATGAAGGCCAAGTCTTTGGCGCCGCTCTTTTCGACGATCTCGTGGGCGACTCTTTGCAGCGTCCGGTCGATTTCCTGGGCCGAGAGAAGTTGTCTTTTTTCTACGACTCGCATTCGGGCGCATCATCCTAGCACAGCCGCCTGTGAATTTTGCAGGCCCGAAAGCGGGTCCCCGATGGCGGCGACCTCGCGAGTATCCACAGCCCGGCGTGCTAGACTTCTTCGCAATGAGTCCGTCAGCGTCGGCTCACCTGCCGCAGCCTCCTGCGAAACGCGGATCGCCTGATCTCCACGTTTCAGTCGGCTCCGTCTCTCTCAAGAACCCCATCATTGCCGCCAGCGGCACCTTTGGTTATGGAATCGAGTTCGCTCACCTCGTCAACCTGAACCGCCTGGGTGGCTTGGTGGTCAAAGGGCTTTCCGCTAAGCCAATGGCGGGAAATCCCGCGCCTCGGATGCGCGAGACCCCCGGGGGCATGGTCAACGCGATTGGGCTGCAGAACATCGGGGTGCGCGCCTTTGTCGCTGAAAAGCTGCCCAAACTTCGCCAGTTCGACACGGCCATCATCGCCAATGTCTTCGGCCATACGGTTTCCGACTACGTAGAGGTTATTCGTGTCCTGGAAGACGCCGAAGGCCTGACCGCCTACGAGTTGAACATCTCCTGCCCCAACGTCGAACGCGGGGGCCTGGAATATAGCGCCAGTCCCGACCTCATCACTGAGGTGGTCGGCGCCGCGAAATCTGCGGCTAAGGGTCGGCCCCTATGGGTGAAGCTTTCTCCCACCATTGGTATAATTGGGCTTACAGCAAAGGCCGCAGAATCAGCCGGTGCTGACGCCGTGGTCATCGCCAATACTTATCCGGCATTGTGTATAAACAGCCACAATCGGATGTCCCATCTGGGTAGTACCACAGGCGGATTGTCTGGTCCGGCGGTAAAACCTATAACTATCAGACTGGTTCACGAAGCAACTCGGGTAATTCGCATCCCTGTTATCGGACTTGGCGGTATTGAGACCCCGGACGACGTAATGGAATATATCGTCGTGGGTGCCGCCGCAACGGAGGTGGGCACAGCAAATTTTGTCAACCCGCAGGCGTCGGAGAAGTTAGTCGGCGGACTCGAAAAGTGGTGCTTGGAGGAAAATCTGCTTGAAATCAGTAAGTTACGGGGCTCTTTAAGATCGTAACAGGCCGTTTCGCACCGTAACTAGCTGATGGAAAGAAGGTTAGGTGACATGCACATGCGAGCCAAAGCTCTATTCGTTCTCCAGTCGGTCTTCTTAGGATTGGGTCTGCTTGTTCTTACCCCCTCGGTCAATCCCACGACCATCGGGCGGACTAGCGACCCAGCCAATATTGAGATGTCTCTGCAAGACAGCATCAAATTCCCATCAAATTTCGACAATACCTCCGGAAAGAAATCCAAAAAGCAGCCCTTGGCGGTTTGGCAGTGCATCACCGGCTGGTACGGCGAAGACTTCGACGGTCGTTCGACCGCCAACGGTGAAACCTACGATATGTACGCCACCACGGCCGCCCATCCCACGCTTCCGCTCGGTTCGGTGGTGCGCGTTATAAACATGCGCAATCACCGCAGTCAGATCGTTCGTATTAACGATCGTGGCCCGTATGTCGAAGGACGAGAACTCGATGTATCATACGAAGTCGCTCGGCGGCTTGGCTTCGACGGTAAAGGCTTGGCCAAGGTCCGGGTAGAACTTCTCGAGGTGCCTTCACGTCCGAACTCCGAACGCCACAACTAATCGTTGCTCTAGACGTTGACAATGCGGCGGCGGCCTCTTCCTTGGCACGCCGCCTGCAAGGCTCGGCTCCGATCCTGAAAATTGGCAGCCAGCTTTTCACCGCCGAGGGCCCGAGCATAGTTGAAAAGCTCGCCGGTCTTGGCTTCGAGATTTTTCTCGATCTGAAATTTCACGATATCCCCAACACGGTTTGGGGAGCCGTAGCTTCCGCCTGCAAATTGCCAGGGGTGCGCCTTCTTACTCTGCATACGCTCGGGGGGGCGGCCATGATGCGAGCGGCGCGTGATGCGGCTGCGGGACGCGAGAATCGTCCCGCCCTGCTGGGCGTTACGGTTCTCACCAGCATGGACGCGAGTACCTTGAAAGAGGTGGGAATTTCCGGTTCTGCCGGTACGCGCGCGGTCGCTCTTGCCATGCTCGCTCAGGAGGCTGGATTAGACGGAGTGGTTGCATCGGCACACGAAGTGGAAACAATTCGCGCCGCTTGTGGTCAGGACTTTCTGATTGTTGTTCCCGGCGTGCGTCCGGCAAACTCATCTACAAATGACCAGTCGCGCGTGGCCACGCCCGCCGAAGCCGTTCAAGCTGGCGCGGATTATCTGGTCCTCGGCCGCCCCATCGCTGCAGCGGCAGATCCTGCGGACGCAGCCAGAAAAATCCTCGATGAAATGTCCGCTGCCACCGTAGCGCAGGGTGCAGCGCGCAGAAGCGCGTCCTAGACC
This sequence comes from uncultured Alphaproteobacteria bacterium, assembly GCA_963778125.1. Lineage (GTDB taxonomy): Bacteria > Pseudomonadota > Alphaproteobacteria > Acetobacterales > Acetobacteraceae > Rhodopila. Next base: position 42,091 of record CAVZTH010000047.1, read on the forward strand.
CCATCCTAATCCACTGAGATCAGCCGTTTCACGCCCTCCGAGAAATCCTGCTCCGGCGTGATCAGGCTCAGCACCATATATCCCTCGCCTGGGAAGTTGTAAAAGTGCCCCGGGTGCACGTACACGCCTTTCGTCTCGAGCAAAGAAATCGCCAAGTCTTCATCGCTCCTTGTGGCCGGAACGCGCAGCACCACGTACCAGCCGCCTTCCACGCGCAACCGGTCCATCGAATTTTGCAGACCCAACTGCCGGTCGAGCTCGGCCAGATTGCTCCGCACGCGCTCCAACACCTGCCGCTGAAAACCCGTTCGCTGATCGAGAAACGCTGGCAGCGCCAACTGTACTGGCGCGTTCATGGAGAGATACGTATCGGCGATGACTTCCAGCCTATCGAGAGCCTGCGCTTTCATTTGCTCTGGGCCGCTGACGACAAGCCACGCCGCTTTCATCTGGGGTAGTCCGGAAATTTTTGAAATGCCGCTCAGCGTAAATGTCAGCGGGCCCGTATTGTCGACGAAACTCGTGGCACTCTGCGGTTCTAGTGGAAAATCCAGAAACACTTCGTCCGCCATCAGCGCGATGCCGCGCGACGAACAAATTCTGTTCAGTGCCTCGCGCTCCTCATTCTTCACGAAATGTCCCGTCGGATTGTTCGGATGCACCAAGATGAGGCCTCGCGTTCGCGCAGTCACCGCCTTCTCGATCGCATGCAGATCGATTTGCCAGCCGTGATCGTAGACCAGGGCATAGGGCAACAGTTTCACATCTTGAATGTCCGAGAGATATTCGAACAGCGGATAGCTCGGCGCTGGCACAAGCAATTCATCGCCTGAGTTGCAAAGCAAGCGGAAAACGAACGAATACGCTTCACTTGTGCTCGTCGTCAGAATGATATCGTCAGCGAAAACTTCGATTCCGTAATCCAGGTAATATTGGACTACTGCCGCCCTCGCGGATGAAAGCCCCTTCGAATCAGGATGATATGCCAGTGCAGCCGGACTTTGCAGCGCGCGCAGGAGTTCATCGCGGTCATACTGAAATCCACACTCCGTGGGGTTGGAAGCAGTCAAATCAAGGAAGTCGCGCCCCGAGCCCGCATCCGCGCGAGCGTCTCGCTCAGTCGGTTCGGTGCCAGGTTCCAATTCGTCCGGTCAGAAAACATGGCGGGATCGCTTACAGTTGCTGGCACCCTCAGGAGACCGCGCTCTTAGCCTCGGCGCTTGCGCACAAAGGGCGTGTGCTCGTTATCGAGTTCGCGGGGAACGCGTTTCGGTCCGGGCTTGGACACAAACCTGACCTCACGCACCAGCTTGCCGCCCCACGCCTGGTTGATGCGCGCGCAAAAGTCGGCTTTCATGCTTTCGAGTTGCTTGCGCCAACCCTTTCCATCGGCGGCGATTTCAAGGCTTCCTTTTTCGCAGCGAATAGGGCGCGTGTGCGCGGCTAGCGTTTTCCCCACGATCGTTGTCCATGAACTGGTAAGCCACGCCAGAGCGGCTTCAGGCCGATCGATTTTCCGTACGACTCTCCCCAGTATATCGCCCGCGCGGTCCATTGAAATCGCGCGATTCTAACACAGCGTGGAATCTGTGAAAGAATTTCTCTCGGATTTGCGTTGTGGAAAAAATCGTCGGTCGATTATTCTCGGGATTGAGATTCGTTTCGTGCTTCTTTGACGTGCTGAGCCCATTTTAGTGTGACGTCTTTCCTTAAAAAGGAAATCGCGTGCCAAGTTGGTTTTGCTCGCTGGCAAAAAGTATCGTCTCGATGGCGAAGGGAAGTTAGACTCGCGGGACGCACCCGGAACGGCCCTCGGTCTTAGTGCGCCGATACTCTTTCGCCCTTGCGCGGCCTGGTTTTCTTCATGATGAACGTTAGAGGAATCACCGTCAGGCATAGCAGCGACATGACTCGGAAATTGTCCACAAACGAAAGCATCATGGCCTGCTTCTGCAATTGCGCATACAGAAGCCGCTGGCCCTGAAGCATTGCCTGCGCCGCATCGAATCCCCGCCCGCTCAGATACGTCATGATCCTCTGCAGCGCCTGGTGGTATAGCGGGCTGCCCATGTGGAAATGCTCGACAAATCGTTGCTGATGGAATTGCGCGCGCCGGTCCAGCATGGTCGTCACGAACGAAATTCCGATGCTTCCGCCTATATTTCGCGCCAGATTGATCAACCCGGTGGCGCTGTTCGTTTTGTCGCGCGGCACGTAATAAAACGCCATCACGTTCATGGGCACCCACAGGAATGCCATCCCCGCCCGCGATACGATCCAGTCATATATCGGAATGCGCTCGCTCACATCCAGATTCAGGTGTGCAAGCTGCGTCATTCCGAACGCCGCGAGCGCGAAACCGAATGCCACCAGCCAGCGCGACTCCGTCCGGTTCAATACCCAGCCCACCACCGGCATCAGCATCAGCACCATCATCCCGCCCGGAAAAAGCACCAGTCCGCTTTGCATCGCGCTGTATCCCAGCAGCGTCTGCAAAAGCAGCGGAAGCAGCACCGTCGTTCCATAAAAAATGATACCCAAAATGAAAATCATGAATGTGGAGACCGCGAAATTCCGCTCTTTCAACGAGCGCAGGTCAATCACTGGCTGGTCCGTCGTCAGTTCCCATACGATCAGCCCAATCAAACTCACAACTGCGATCACCGTGAACCAGATGATGTAATTCGACCCGAACCAGTCGTCGCGTTCACCCTTGTCCAGCACAATTTGCAGAAAGCCCAGACCCACCGCCAGCAATCCCAACCCAATGAAATCGATTTTCAATCCTTCCTTGAGCGATTTCCGCACCATGTACGGCGGATCGGCGATCAGCAGCGAAACCATCGCCACCGAAATGATTCCGATCGGCACGTTGAGCAGAAAGATCCATCTCCAGGAATAGCTGTCCGTGATCCATCCACCGAGCGTGGGTCCAATCGTCGGCGCTACCACCACTCCCATGCCGTACATGGCCATGGCCATTCCCTGTTTTTCGCGCGGGAATGTGTCCACCAGGATCGCCTGTGAGATCGGTTGCAACCCGCCGCCGCCCAGTCCCTGAATCACGCGAAACACCACCAGCAGCGGCAGCGTCGGCGCCAGCCCGCAAAGGAATGAGCTCACCGTAAAGAGCACCACGCATCCTATATAGAATCGTTTGCGTCCGAACAGCGTCGAAAACCATCCGGTCAGAGGCAGCACAATCGCATTCGATACCAGATACGACGTCAGCACCCAGGTGCTTTCGTCCACACTTGCCGAGAGACTTCCAGCGATGTGTGGCAGCGACACATTCGCCACACTCGTATCCAGCACTTCCATGAAAGTTGCCAGCATCACCGTGAACGCGATCAGCCAGGGGCTCGATTCGAGCGCACGCACTCGCGGGGGTGTGCTTTGGATCGGAGGAGCTAGGACTTCGGTGGTTGTGGTGGCCAAATTAAGTGACGTTCAACCGAAACGTAACGAAAATTAAGATGTATTGGTAGACACCGCAGAATAGCATCCGGCGCGCGGCCCCCTCAAGCACCCCTCGCTAATTGCAACCCGACTCACGACTTCGGTGGCCTGGAAGCCGCTCCGCTGCTACAATTCCTTGCCATGACAGATTGGCGGCAGATCCAAGCCCGCATCCGCAAGGCCAAGAACAGCCCGGACGCACTCACGAAACTTTCCGAACTTTTTCAGCGCACTCGCGACGGCATGGTCGCCTGGGAAATCGGCGCGATCGAAGAAAAATCCGAACGCATTGGCGAAGCCGTGAAATGGTACACCGTCGCCGCCGAGCGTTTCCGCCGCGCGGAGTGGAAGAAGAAAGCGGAAGAAGCTCTCGTGCGCCTCGGCGCTCCCATTCCCGTTGGCGGCACGGTTACTGCCGCCGATATTCACGTCGCTCCGGCCGAATTGCATGCTGATCCTCTTTCGGCGGATTCTCCTGCTGAAGACTCCGACACCGATTCCGAGGACGAGGCCCGTGCCGATGGCGATGCCGAGCCCGAAGACTCGCAGCTTGCCATGATGCCGCAGTTGGTATCCGCCGAGAGTCGAGGCCAGGCCTCGGGCGGCAAGGTCCCTCCGTCCGCCGCCGAAGAATCCCCCGCAGCCAATGATCAGCAGAAGCGCAAACGCCGCCGCGGACGCCGCGGTGGCCGGGGCCGCCGCCGCAAGGACGCCGCTTCGGCGCCGTCTCTTCCGAACCAGGCCTTCGCCGAATCCGTCGAGTCTCAATCGCAAGCTCAGCCGCAACCCGCTGCCGCGCGCCCCAAGCCCGATCTTCCCGCGCCGGTACCGTTCCGCCAGCCGGAGGCGAAAGCCGCACCTGTCGAGCATTCTGAAAAGGCTGAGACTCCTGTGCCCTTCGAGTCGGCTCGTCCGGCTGCAGCCGAAGCTCCTGTGCCCGCTTCGCAATTGCCTCAGCGCTCTGCCCATGGACGCGCCGGCGACCCCGCCCTTGCCTCGCGCATGGCCCATCTCGAATCGATGCTTCGCCGCCTACTTGCCAGCACGCTCCATCGTCTCGACGATGTCGAGCACGCTCCGGCCGGTCCCGGCGTTTTCCTGCTCTCCGATTCCGACCAGACCACTTCGTACTACATCGAATCTTGCCAGACGCTCCGCGTCGGGCTCGGCAACGTCCTGCGCGGAGGCCGCAGCGCGAAATCCAATCGCGGCCCAAGCGCCGGCCGCGGTTACTCCGAGAGCGGATTGAAATCCAAGCTCGCCGAACATCTCGGCATCAACGAGGCCAAGGTCAATCAGTATATGAAGGACCATTGCGTCGTCCGTTGGATCCAGCTCGATGACGAAGCAGCCCATTTGGCGCACTTCGCCATCGGCGTCCTGCGCACGCCCCTCAACCTGGATTAGCCCAACATCGCTGCGCTGTCTTGGTACTCGCAGCCCTTTCGTACTATCTGGGGCAGTACAGGCCACTTTTTGGCGCTCCCATTGGCTGCCTGAAATCCCCATTCGGCCCCTCAATTCCACCATTTAGATGACATTCATAGACGCCCATCCCAATCCCCACCAAAATCCATAGTTGTAAGCACTTACGGCTGCCTCCCGCATTTGCGGGGGTGCCCTTACCGGTTGCAGACACTGCGGTTGCTGTCCCAAACGATTTCATCCAAGCAGCACTTCTGAGAGGAAGCGAAAAATGGCGAGCACGGCAAGTAACAAACTCTGGAAGACTTTCGATTGGGCGCTTTGCAAAACGGCCAATGTGACCTTCAACACAATTCAGTTTTTCAACAAGCACAATCCCAATCCTTCTTTCACTCCGAAATGGTCCGACAAGCCGCTGCTGAAATCCTGGGAGAAGTCCAAGCCGACGCTCGGCTGGCCGCGCCAGACCGACTCGCTCTGCCCCGATTGCGTCAAAGAGGCGCGCGACGCCATCATGAACGGCAAGAAGGACTGGACCGACCTCGTTCACGAGAAGGTCGGCGAAATTAAAGCGCAGATTATCGAGCGCGATGGCCAGGTCTGGATGGTCAAGGAGTGCCCCATCCACGGCAAGTACGAAGACCTCATGGCCGTCGACGCAAAATTCCTTCAGTGGATCGAGCAGAACTTCCCCGGGCGCGACATTCCCGCGCACAACGACGAAGATCTGCATCGCCACGGATCGAGCACCGTTCGCCACGGCCGCGGCGCTGTTCTCACCGTCGACCTCACCAATCGCTGCAACATGATGTGCGATCCCTGCTTCATGGACGCCAACCAGGTCGGCTACGTTCACGAATTGAGCTGGGATGAAATTCAGGAAATCCTCGACAACGCGCTGCGCATCAAGCCGCGCCGCCAGATGTCCGTGCAGTTCTCCGGCGGCGAGCCAACCATGCATCCCCGCTTCTGCGACGCCGTCCGCTACGCCCGCAAGATCGGCTACAACAGCGTGCAGGCTGCTACCAACGGCATCGAGTTCGCCAAGAGCAAGGAATTCTGCAAGGAAGCCTTCGAAGCGGGCATGCGCTACGCCTACCTGCAATTCGACGGCATCGGCAACGACGCCAACAGCCACCGCCAGGTCGGCAATCTTTTCGACGTAAAGCTTCGCGCCATCGAAAACATGCACGAAGCCGGCATTGAAATCGTGTTGGTCACCACCATCGTCAACAATGTCAACAACGATCAGGTCGGCCCCATCGTCAAGTTCGCGATGGAAAATCCCAAGAAAATCGCTTTCCTCTCGTTCCAGCCCGTTTCCTTCACCGGACGCGACGAGGACATCACTCCCGAGCGCCGCTTGCGCCAGCGCTACACGCTTTCGCACCTCGCGCAGGACGTCAGCAATCAGGTCGGCAAAGTCGAGCCCACGCGCGACTGGTTCCCCCTCTCGTTCATTTCGCCCTTCGCCGGATTCGCTGACCTCGTCCACGGTCCCGAAGCTCAGTGGGGCGCGCTATCTTGCGGCTGCCATCCGAACTGCGGCGTCGGCACCGCGATGATGATCCACAAGGAAACCAAGGAGTGGGCGCCGATTTCCCGCTTCCTCAACGCTCCCAATCTCGTGAAAGACGTTTCCTCCATCACCGACGCAGCCCGCGGCAAAAAATTCTCCTCCTTCATGATGATGCTCGCGCTGCTGCGCAACTACGACGCCTTCCAGGCGCCGCCCAGCCTGCGCTTGAAGGACATCTGGAAGAAATTCGACAAGACCTGGGCCGTCTCCAAGGATTCCGACAAGAAATACGGCCGCACCAATCCGCAGCGCACCTACGAAGACGCCATGAAGCGCCGCGCGGAAGATCCCTGGAACATGCTCTTCATCGCTGGAATGTGGTTCCAGGATCTTTTCAACTACGACTTCCGCCGCACCGAAATGTGCATCATTCCTTACGCCACGCAGCAGGGTGAAATTTCCTTCTGCGCCTACAACACCGGCATCGGCTGGCGCAAAATCATCGAGAACATGTACAAGAACGCCACCGTCGCCCAGTGGTACAAGGCCCACGGCAAGCACGAGATCTACGCCAAGGGCAAGAAGGTCGACCTCAACACCTACGAGCACTCGCTGCGCATCGACGCGGAAGACGCCTCGCGTGTCCGTCACCTCGAGCACGATATTCCTCTCACCGCTGCCGAGGAAGATCGCATCCGCCGCAAGAAGGCTCTCGAGGAAGCTGCCAAGGTCCGCAAGATTTACGAGGAATTGGTGCTGAAGAAGCCCACCGAGACCGTCGTGCAGATCGGCAGCATGGACCAGATCCGCATGGCCGTCCCCGGCGCCACTGTAAAACCCGTGCAGATCGCTCCGGCCAAGCCCGCCGCCACCGAACAGCAGGCCGAAGCCGTTGCCGGCGACTAAAACCACCTCATCAATTCACGCTAGCGCGTGAATTTAAGTCACCTTCTCAACAGCCGCGGCTTCCACCGCGGCTGTTTCTTTTTGCGCCGTCATCCTGAGAGGCTGTGACTTTTTTTGATTATATCCGGCAGAATCATTTCGCGCTGGTTTTTGTTTTACGGTGTCATCCCGAAGCGAGCGCTTTCGCGACCCGGCGAGGGTCGCAAGTTGTTCAGCGAGTCGAGATCGCTTTTGTGTGAAGATTTCTCCGCGCAGTCTCATCGAACGCTTAGCATTTGCCTCCCCAGCCATTGGCGGCACTGACCTCTCACGTTTCGTGCCGGGAGCGAAGTCGGCGCGGTCAGGGCGCAGCGAAGTTTTCCTTCGCGACGAGGGATCTCTCCTGCTCAGCGCAACTTTGAAATTCACTCCCGGTCGCTTCTCATTTTTTTATTGAATTAAAAATAGAAAAGGAGTAGTAGAGTCACGCTCAGGCAACAGCAGGAATTGCGATTGTCGAAATGGCGGAAACAAAATCCAAATCTCAGACGATTTCAACGCCACCGAAATGCGAGTGCGAATGTGCGCGATGCGATCTGGGGTATCACTGTTGCAAAAAGCCGCTCTGTCAATATCCGGGTTGGAAGGATGTGCCGCCTAGGCCGAAGCGGCCTCGGAAGACTTGATCGAAGGATGAGTGGGTCCTTTCTTTCTCTCTTCTTTCGTGACCCATTCCGCAAAAAGACGCTCAAATTCGCCCTGCGTGTAAATCCCTTTCTGGATCAGCAGCGTATTCATGGCATAAACGGTAGCCATGAAGCGTTCGTCCCGACTCGCTGTCTGCATCGCCTCTTCAAAAGACATACCTCACCTCTCTGAGTGTTTAACTTAACCCGCCGTTTTCCGCGTGTACATTGAAATTTCGTTTGATGAATTTCGGTGCAGTGACGCTCTCCTTGCGAGTCAAACCGAATATCCTGATAATATTTGGAGCGAGGAACACATCATGCCCATCTACGAATACCTTTGCGACGATTGCGGTGAGCGCTACGAGCGGATCGTCATGAACCAGTCCACCGTCGTGACTTGTCCCAAGTGCGAGAGCACCAAGAAAACGATCCAGCTCTCCGTCTTCGCCGCGCCTGCCAATGGCAAATCCTCCGAAGGCGCCAGCGCCAAGCCCTTCGCAGGCGGCGGATGCTGCGGTGGCTCCTGCGGCTGCCACTGAGAGAGAGTACAACTCGCTTTGTGAGCTAGTTTCGAAGCGACAACCTTAAGCTTTACTTAGTCGCCTGTAGCGGCTAATACATTTTCGGGCGTGAGGGCTTTCTCTGCATTCTCTATTTCAGTACTGATCCCATCTTTGTGAACTCTGCTCTCCACGATGATCGGTATCTTTTCATCGATAAGGTGTGCAACTTTTTGAAACGCTAGAATTGATTCAAAAGAGAGCGGATCGTGTCGACTTTGTGAATTAACCTCACTGATGTGGATCTGTCTGATTCGCTCGCGATAACGCTGCAGCATCACAGACGCTTCACTCATTGTGGGATCCACTTGCCGCGCATGTCCAATGTCAAAGCAGAAAGAAGCCATTGGAAGCGCCGAAAAGACCTCGAATAAGTCGGCCGCCGTTCGGCCTATCGGCTTTCTCTTATCCATGTTTTCGATACAGAGCAAATCACCCAAAACACCCCATTTTGGCGGGTTGTACATCGCATCTGGGTGCATGATGATAGGCCATTTGCGGTGAGCAATCTGTCCCAGCACCTCAATGACAGTTAATTCGAAGTCGCGCTCCATGTAGCTGGGCGCATGGAAGGAAACATACTCGAACTGCTGAAGATCTAGCGTATCTAGTTGTTCGATGAGAGGTATCAACTCATGCTGGCGTAAAGCGGACAGCTCAACCGCCCGCACATTCCGTTCCCGCAACATGTCCAACGCGTTTCGGAAATCATCCCTTGCCAGTGCCCCAGTCGAAAAACCGATTAATTTCATTAGAAAACTCCGTATTTCCTTGTAAGAGGTGTTAACTTCGGATTTTCGAAGAAAAGCTGATCCAGAGCGTTCTCAAACTTTTGGCTGATTGCCCTGACGCGTTTGAATGTTGCATCCGTTCTCGAATGGCTTGCCTTGAGACCTTCTAGAGCTTTTCTAGAATTGCTATCGTCAAGTATGTTCAAAAACTCGGCATATGCATCGACGAATTCGTGTCTCACAGCGTCAGAGACACCGTAGCGTTCCATGGCGTAAACAACAACCGGCAGGGGTTTCAGCTTCAAACTCTCCCTCAGATAGTTCACCAGAGTCAGTTTTCTTTCCGTTTCATCTTTGGAAATCTTGCCTCGCAACTGCTCGTCTAAATTACAACCAAAGCAGACGAGCAGCCCAGAAGCAAAGATGAGCTTTCTTGACATCCTTAGTTTCGCGTTTCGTAAGCCCCATCCCTCGCCAGCTCGATCTCTTTGCTTACTGGCGAAATCAACCGCCATAGTGCGCCAAAAGCGAACGATATCATTAAGGAGAAACCGTGGAACGCGATATTCCTCTTCTGTTTCGCCCAGCAGGTGATTATCTTCTTCTAAATAACGGTTAATGACTCCCTTCACAATTCGTTCGTAGGCTTGGTTATTCTTTCCAATAACTTCTGATTCCAATAACAGAAGGACTCTTTGAGTCGTGTTCTTGTTCGTATCGTTTTGTCCGCCAATTTGGTGAACAATGTCATGACTGAAAGCCATATTTCCAAAGGTTCCAGTCTGACCCGGCGGTCGAAACTTATCCTTGTGCCGATCAAGAACCTTCCATATCTTTTGGGCGATTATTAGGTGTTCCGGATTTGCTTGGCCATCTATCAGGTACGTCCAATCCAAATCGCTTGCAGAGGTCCATTCGCCTCTCGCAAGTGAACCAAAAACCACCAAACTGGTGTCTTCGGACGTGTATCGTCCAATTTCGCCTGACAAGATTTCGTCTAGCTCTTTGCGGATACCTGATGCGGCTTTCCTTGCATTTGGCAAGGGCGGTATTTCCAAAAGTTCGCCGGTCATTGTAGAACACGAGTGATTTGCGAACTCCATCGGCGTTTCATTGTAGCATTCAGCGAAAGGTATCGCCTCTATTCTCCTGAGTGGAAAACAACTCCTCGCGAAGCGGTTGCGTCCGCAGGCGGTGTCGTTTCCGCGAGCTTCCGCTTCAAATCCTACGCGTCGCAGTTAGAATAGAATCATCATCATGGCCATGAACCGCACTCTCGCCCGCAGCGAGCACTCCACCAACAATCCCGGACACGACTCGTTCTCTGAAACCATCTATGGCGTCATCTGCGCTACCTGCCACAACTACATCCTCATCGACCACACTAATTGCCCGCCCACTTGCCGCGAGCACGAAATCTGCCGCCAGGCTTACTGCTAGGCGCAGGCGGTCCAAAACCTGCACAAGGAGGATGTTTGTAGGTCGCGGTTCTAGCTGATAGATAAGTGAACATCGCTTGCTGGTGTTAGTAGTGTGCGCGCATGCTACTTGGAAGTTCACACTTGAATACTAATTTCAAGAAAATCACTTTTTCAACAAACTGTTCAACCGCGACAAAAAGCGATCAAGCGAAGCGTCACACCGCTCGCGGTGGTGTTTCCGCGAGTTTTAGTTTCCCACGTACGAGCCGCGGCTTTTTGAAAACACTATTGCGATCGAACCGCCGCATGATCCGAAGTACCATCTCACGTCGGACATGGCCGACAAGGCGTTGACCTGGCTACAGCGGCATCAGGCGTTTGCTCCAGACAAGCCGTTCTTGATGTACTGGGCGCCGGGCGCCGGCCACGGACCGCATCAAATCTTCAAGGAATGGGCTGACAAGTACAAGGGCAAGTTCGATGACGGCTGGGACGCTTATCGTGAGCGCGTGTTCGCGCGGCAGAAACAGCTTGGCTGGATCCCGCCAGAAACAAAGTTGACGCCGCGCGCTGATAGCATGGCGTCGTGGGACAGTATTCCTCCATCGCAACGGCCTTTCCAGCGAAGATTGATGGAGGTGTTCGCCGGCTTCGTCGAACATGCGGACGCCCAGGTGGGGCGGCTCGTCGACGGAATGGAACAGCTTGGCGTTCGCGACAACACAATCATCTTCTATGTGTTTGGCGACAACGGCTCGAGCGCCGAGGGCCAGAACGGCACCATCAGCGAACTCCTCGCGCAGAACCAGATCCCGAACACGATCGAACAGCAACTCGCGGCCCTCGACAAAATCGGCGGCCTCGACGCGCTCGGTACTGCGAAGGCCGACAACATGTATCACGCCGGTTGGGCGTGGGCCGGGGACACGCCGTTCCGCTACACCAAGCTGGTCGCCTCGCATTTCGGCGGCACGCGAAATCCCCTTGTGATCTCCTGGCCAAAGGGGATCAAACCGGACAAGACGCCGCGGGCGCAGTTCCACCACGTCAACGACATTGCTCCGACGATTTACGACATCCTTGGGATCAAGCCGCCCGAGGAAGTCAACGGCTTAAAGCAAGACCTGATCGACGGGATCAGCATGGTCTATACGTTCGCCGACGCAGCGGCGCCCGGGCGGAAGACCACCCAGTATTTCGAGAACAACGGCAGCCGAGCGATCTACCACGACGGGTGGATCGCTGCGGCCTTCGGGCCGCTGATTCCCTGGCTGACGGTCAGCCCAGGTCTCAGCACCTGGGACGCAACCACGGATAACTGGGAGCTTTACGATCTCAGGCATGATTTCTCTGAAGCGAACGATCTTGCCGCCGAAGAACCTGGTCGCCTCGCGGACATGAAGAGACTGTTTCTGGCTCAGGCCGAGGAAAACAAGGTGTTTCCCGTGGGGGCAGGCCTTTGGACGCGCCTTCATCCCGAGGACCGTGTCAAGGTTCCCTACAGGCATTGGGGTTTTGATTCGGCGACGACCCGGCTGCCTGAATTCGCCGCTCCCGGCCTCGGACGAGAGAGCAATCGGGTGACACTCGACGTAGACATGGGCGAAAACGCGTCGGGCGTTCTCTACGCGCTTGGCGGCGTGGCCGGTGGGCTTTGCCTTTACCTAGACGAAGGTCACCTCGTCTATGAATACAACATGATGATGATCGAGCGATACATTGGCCGTGCGCCTGAGGCGCTTGCGGCCGGCCGGCATCAGATCACGGTCGATACCGCAATTGCCAAGGCCGCCGGGCCGGCAGACGTCGTAATTGCCGTCGACGGGCGCGAGGTGTCCCGCGTCGCGGTGAAGAGGACCGTTGCCGGAGCGTTTTCAGCGAGCGAGACACTCGACGTTGGAACGGACCTTGGATCGCCGGTCTCTCTCGACTACTTCGACCGCCGGCCGTTCCCGTTCAATGGACGAATTGCCGCGGTCACCGTGGATCTTCGATAGCCCGGGCAAAGTTGCGGATTGGAGATAACAAATGCTGCGTGCAATGCTGATGATGGGTCTTGTGCTGCTTGGCGTCATAGCCCCTTCGGTGGGATACGCCGATGCACAGCGCCCGAACTTCGTCTTCATCATGGCCGACGATCTGGGCAATGCCGACCTGGGCTACCGGGGCGGCGCGCGTAAAGAGCCCTAACATCGACAAACTCGCCAAAGAAGGCGTGCGTCTGGAGTCCTTTTATGGTGAGCCGGTGTGCACTCCATCCCGGGCGGCTTTGATGACTGGCCGCTATCCCATGCGATACGGGCTTCAAACACTGGTGATTTTTCCGAGCCACACCTACGGTCTGGCGTTGGACGAGAGGACGCTGCCGCAAGCTCTCGAGGAGGCGGGCTACACGACGCTGATGGACGGCAAATGGCACCTCGGACATGCCGACAAGAAGTACTGGCCGCAGAATCGAGGGTTCGACTACTTTTATGGAAACGTCGTGGGCGAGGTGAATTATTTCACCCGCGAGCGCGGTGGCCTCATCGACTGGCAGCGCAATGGGACGTTCCTGAAGGAAACTGGCTACTACACCACCCTTATCGGGAACGATGCGGTCAAACTCATTGACCAACAGAACGGGAAGAAGCCCTTCTTTCTTTATTTCGCTTCGCTGGCGCCGCATGCGCCGTACCAGGCGCCGGAACATGATGTCGCCCAATATCAGTCCGTGCCGGATAAGCTGAGGCGGACATATTCGGCGATGATCACGGATCTCGACGATCAGGTTGGACGGATCGTAACAGAATTGACCAAGAAGGGGCTGCGGGACAACACCGTGATCCTGTTCGCCAGCGACAATGGAGGCGCCACAAGCGGTATGTTTGCAAGCGGCTCCAAGAGCAAGGAGGAGCGGGATACCGAGGAGGGCGGCATCGAGCAAGGGCAGAAGGCCCCGGCCTCGAATGCACCGTTCCGCGGAGGCAAGGGGAGTCTCTACGAGGGTGGCGTTCGAGTACCCGCCTTCATCAACTGGCCAGCCAAGCTGCAACCTCGGATCGTCAATGAGCCGTTGCATATGGTCGACGTGATGCCGACACTGCTTGCCTTGGCGGGCGGCAAAGGCAGTCCAGACCATCCGTTCGACGGCCGGGACATGTGGAAGACAATCGCCGAGGGTGCCCCCTCGCCAAACGAGGATGTGCTGATCAATGTCGAGGCTTTTCGAGGCGCCATCAGGAAAGGCAACTGGAAACTTTTGAAGATTGCCCTCCTTCCAGGAAAGACAGAGTTGTTCGACTTGGCCGCGGACCCCGGCGAAACCAGCAACGTTGCTGAGCAGAACCCCGAGATCGTGCGCGACCTCGAGGCGCGTCTTCTGGCCTACGCCAGAGAGCAGAAGCCGAGTTTGTGGATCAAGGCTCAGCCTGCGTTTGTAGGCTCGCAGGGCAAGACGATCATGGATCCCGACTTCGACATCGACGATGGCGGGTTGCCGCACGAGAGGATCCGCGTGCCAAAGTAATGACGGGTCTGAGCCTGCGCGAATGGGTCATCTTTGCGCCGACTTCAAACGGGTACCGTCGCATCAAGCAACATCTGGCGAAACAGGTTGAGCAGCTTGATCCAGTTCCGAAGCCATTTGCTCGACCATCAGGTTGAGCGCGGTTTCGGCTTAGATCGAGGGCCAGGGCGACAGTTCCTGGCCCTTCTTTCCCTGTTCCTTACGAGACCAAATTCTGCTCGGCCACGCCTGCGATCACCGGACGGGCAGGCACCGGACGAGCCGCGGTCGCAGCGGTGGCGGCCACCGTGGCGACTGGCACCGCGAGCCTAGCCTGGCCGATGTTCGAGAGCGTTATCGCTCCACCCGCCCTCGTCGCGCCATCTGTGGCGCGTGAGAGTTGGGCGGCGGCGGCGGCTAGGGTGGCAACATCGCCAGGGTTCAGCACGCGCCCGCCCTCCGGTCCAGGGTCGCCGGGGCTGGTCTGAAAGGGCGCCTGGGTAAGAATATGGCTGATCTCACACAGGACATGTTCCATGTCGGCGGCCAGCGGAGTGATCGTGAGGAAAGAGTAGTTGCCAGTAGAGAACCCGCCATCCGGCCGTGTGACGAGCACACTCAAAGTCACGTTTGCCCCCGCCTGGGCCGGTAGCTGCACGCTCACTTGATTTGACTTGGCCCCGCCGGTGATGACCGCGCCGGTTGCCGTCCAGGCGTAGGTGAGCCCGCTGCCCATGTCGTCTACCCGCACGCTGAAGTTTGCCAGCCCTCCGACGACATTGGCAATTTGGCAGGTTGTTTCCAGGTCTGCATCAATAAGGCGTTCACCGACGATAATGACGCTGCCTGTCGAAGTCTCATTCGCATCGGCGGCTGGCAGGAACTTGGTGATCGCCATCCCGGCGAAGGTGCCAAGCGAGGCGACCACCCCAATTTTGCGGTTGCCTTGGCTCTGGAAGAACAGTTTACCTGACATCGAGCGCGCTGCACCCTCGGCGATTGGCACCGGCGATACCTCCTTGACGGGTACGCCAGCGTCCCCGGCAATCACCAGTGCGAGGGCGGGGGAAGCATGGAAACCGATATTGGTCGCTGACACCTCGACGCCCACGGGGTCACCCAGGCCGGTTACCTTCGGCGAAACAGCAAGCCCCTTGCTGAGCACCACGGTTCTGGGCGGGGTCGCCGGCGTGTAGGCTGTGCAGAACAGCCCGCGCATTGGCCCTCGCGCCCCGGGATTCTGGCTTTCTGCGACTTCCAGCGCTGAGCCACTGAAATTCATCTTGTATGTGGTCTCAACGCCGGGAGCATTGTTGTCATAAGCAAACAGAGTGACAGTGCCATCCATGTTGTCGTCGAAGCCATAGACGAGGACCTGGTGGTTTTCGAGCGGATTCCATGTGGTGCCGATCAGCCCAACGGTGACAGGCATGCCAGAATTGATGTGTGATTTTAGCTTAGCGATTTCGGTCTTGGTCTTATCGCGCAGTGTAGTGGCGCCGGAGCCGTCGAAATGCAGTATCGCCATCCATTCCAGGAAAGTGCCGACATTGTTTTTCACGCTGTCGAGCAGTCGGGTCCAAATATAATTACGAAGCGCCGTGCCGGTGGGAGAGGTCCGCTGCGGCTGATCGTTCGGACCGATCCCACGAGGCACCACCCAACTTTTCCGCCAGTAGTCGAGTGAGGCAAAGGCCATGCCGCCGCATAGACCGTAAGGATTTGCGGTAATAGCCCCAACTATACCGTTTACAATGCCGTCGATTTCCGCCTCGATTGTTTTATAGACTAGCCATGGCCCGATAAACGGCACGGCCCCTTCGATGGCCAGCAGCGGCGCCTCGGCGACCAGGATCAGCGGCGACAGGGCGACCGCGATCACGTCCACAGCTTCGGTAACGAGGCCGGTGAGAATTGCGGTCTCGGTCGCATCGAAAGTCCAACTATTTACGAATGCAAATCCATCGGTTTCGGGGCGGTAATGGGCTCTGGTCACCTGATTTCCCTTTATTTCAAACGTTGCTGGACTACCTGACCGCACTTCGAGGTACGCATATGGCCAGCCAAATCCCGCTGTAAGGCGGGCATTTTTTGTCCATTACCCCGATGTTTCTTTCGCAGCACATCCTCGATATTACGGACCACACAACGAAGTGAAGTAAACAAACCGTGAAGTTTGTAACAATTCAAAAGACTTGACATCAGGTCACGGGAGAGGCGGAAAACTTCGAACAAGAGCGTGCCGTGGACGAGCGCAAGGAGCGGGTTAGTATCGGCGGTTCCGTAGCAAATTTTCGGGCAGTGCGGCTTATTTAGTGGCGGTACATGAAACGTACGCCGTATTTCGATGCGGTGAGAACGTTCGCCAACAACTGGACCTGAACCGCCCGACCGTTCCCACCGGCCCTTTGTCTGCGCGATAGACCTGTAGGCCGCTCAGCCCTCCGGTCTCAGCGTTTCATTTCGTTGTAGGGATAGCTCAGGGAACCGGTTTGCAGCGCGGGTGGCCACAAAACGACCGCGGTCTTCGGATCCTTGAACTGGTCCAGGTCATGCCCCACCACGCCCTGGAACTGGACCGCAAGCACGCGCGGCTCGGTCCACTCGCCATTCGGCCCGAACGTGACGCCGCCGGCGACTGTGTCGAACGTGCGACTGCGCAGGTAGTCGGCCAGCTTGGTCTGGTCGAGGCTCCCGACGCCCTCGATCGCCTGGCCGAGCACCTGCATTCTGGAATAGGCGAATGGCGGCACGGAGTAGCCGAGCGGATCGACGCCCGCGGCAACCGCGCGCGCCTGATACTTCTGCAGGAACGCCAGGGCTTCCGGTGTGGCGAGGCTTTTCACGGGCTGCCAAGTGTCGAAATTCACGATGCCGTTCAGCAACGGTCCGAGCTGCATCTTTATGGAGGTTGACCACAACCCGACCATGCTGCCGCCGAACATTCTTGTGCGCAACCCGATCTCATTGGCGGCGCGCACTATGCCGACGCTATCTGGCGGATAGGCTCCGACATAGACGATATCCGGGTTGGTTCCCTGAATGCCGCGGACGATCGGAGAATAGTCAGTGGTGGCCGGAGGGTAGGTCTGATCATAGACGATCTTCAGGCCAGCACGTTTCGCGTTCGCACGGGCGCCTTCGAGGGCGTTCTTGCCAAATTCAGCGTCGGCGCCGACCAGCGCGACGGTCTGCGGTTTGGGGTTCATCATCTCTGCCACGGCGAAGAAGCTTTGAGACAAGGCGTTCCTCGGGGTTTCTCCGCCGACCGGATTCATTGAGAAGTAGTTCTGATAGTGGAAGTTGGCGTTTACATCATTGCCAAACAGACTGATGAACGTGAGGTGGCGCTCCATCACCATCGGCATGGCAGGCGCGACCATATTGGTGCCGACCTCGCCCAGAAGAACGTCGACCTTGTCAACATCAAGAAGTTTGGTGACGATGCCCGGAACTAACGCCGGGTTGGACTGGTCGTCGTAGAAGATAAGCTTGACCGGCCGGCTCAGCAGGCCACCCCTGGCGTTGATCTCCTCCGTCCAGATTTGAATTGCCAGTAGCGACGGCTTGCCGAGGGGTGCGATCCCACCCGTTAGCTCGATGTCGAAGCCGATGGTGATTGGTTCGACCGCCCTTGCGGCGGTAGGCACAAACCCGGCGCAAATCGCCGCAAATGCGAGCAATCGAACCGCAGGTCTAAACCGCGACATAGTTGTTTCCCCCCACCAGACAGGTACTTGTCAGCCGCTATTTTCACTCCGACGGGAAATAATCAAAGTCACTTCCTGATCCCAAGCAATGTTTATCAAACGTAGTTACGGTCCAGTCTCTAACGCGCAGCAGCAGCACCTCGAACACGGCAGCGCCGGTGTCAGTGGATTCCGGCCATCTCCGGGATTGATCTGCTGGCGGTCCAGAACCGCGCGTCGCTGTCCCGGTGGGCGGCGATGGCAGCTGGGTGGAGGTCGGCGACCGGGCGCGGTTCAAAATCGAAGTGACCGTAAGTATCGTGGCCGCGGACCAGTGTCGCCGAGAGCCGCGTCGGACCGACGTGGCGGACGCGCGTGGGGATGTAGCTGATCCCTATCCCGATCCGGTCGTCATCGCCGGTGTTCGGATCGGACGCGTGAATGGCCAACGTGTGATGCAATGAAAATTCGCCCGGCGACAGCACGATGGGGACGGCACGCGATGGATCGACGTCGGTGATCACGGTCTGGCCGCGCGACAGCATCAGCGTCGGATCGCGGTGATCGGAATGCGCAAGCTGTCCGGCGCGGTGTGAGCCTGGCAGGATGCGTACGCACCCGGTCTGCGTGTTGCTTGGACTGAGTGCGACCCAGGCGGTGACATGCTCGTAGGGGGCGAGGCCGAAATAGGTGCCGTCCTGGTGCCATGGCACGCGACTGGGAGAGCCCTTGGTTTTCCACCACATTGTGGTGTGGAACACCAGGATATCGGGCCCGATCAGGTCCTCGACCGCGTTCAGGATCGCCGGTTCGCGCACCAGGCCGGCGGCCCAGGTGAACAGCAGATACGGTTTCACGCGATACGAAACGGCTCCGGAAAACGCCGCCGCGGCCTCCGAGCTGTCCGCGCAGGTACGCTCGACATCAGCGCGGTACGCAGCCGCGACGTCCCCGGCAAAGGCGCGCAAGGGAAATAAGAAGCCTTCCGTCTGATATCCGCGGATTGCCGCTTCGCTCAACATGAAAGCCCTCCTACGGTTCAGAGCAATCGGACCTTTCCGGTGGCGAGGTCATAGACACCGCCGGCGACCTTGACCTTGCCCGACGAGACCATCGCCGACAGCAGCGGCGTCGTCGAACCGGTCTGCTGCTCGGTCAGCCGCACGTTCTCGGCGATGGCAGCCGAGAGCCGATCCGCTTCGGGGACGGATTTCGTGGCGGTGACAGCGGGCGCGATCTCGGCGATCAGCTCCGGCAGGTGGCCGGGTAGGGGCGCGCCGTCTTGCGCCGACTTGATCGCAGCCGCGACCGCGCCGCAGTTTGAATGGCCGAGCACGAGGATCAGCGGGACACCCAGCATTTGGGTGGCGTATTCCAGGCTGGCGATGCCGGCTGGGGTGAGCACGTTGCCGGCGACGCGGACCACGAACAACTCACCTGGCCCTTGATCGAAGACAAATTCCGGACCGACGCGGGAGTCGGCGCAGCCCAGAATGGCGGCGATCGGGTACTGAGCCTTGCTGCGCGCGACCCGGCCGGCGTCGAAGTCGTGCTGGTCCGCTTTGTTCGCCGCATATCGCGCATTGCCGGCGATCAATCGATGCAGCGCGGCATCGCCGCTGATGGCGTTGGGTGCGTCAGCCGGCCGGGGATCCGCGGCGAAGGCTCGCGGGATGGCGGAGGCGGCGGCAAGGCCGGTGAGGAGGGAACGCCTAGCCAGGTGGTCCCGCCGCCTGGAACCGGGCGCTAGGATGGATCGGCTGACCGCGTTATCGCTCGCCATGAAGCCCCCCTTTTGGCCGCTACCTGCGGCACGTCATAGCCTAGCAGGGAAGGCTTGTTCCGATCCAGATGCGCTCGAACGGGCTGATGGCCGGAACCGGCATGATTTCCTTCGGTTCGCTGGATCAGACAGCCGCTTTACGCTTCGCTCGCAATGACCTGGGGATGGTGTGCGCGGCGGCGTGCGGCGAGTTTGGCGGCCAGCTCGATCGCGGCGATCAGGCTGGTTGGATCAGCGACGCCCTTGCCGGCGATGTCGAATGCGGTGCCATGATCGGGCGAGGTGCGCACGATCGGCAGGCCAAGCGTCACGTTGACGCCGTGGTCCATGTCCAGCGTCTTCAGCGGGATCAGCGCCTGATCGTGATACATGCAGATCGCGACATCGTAGCGCGCTCGGGCGGCTGCGGTGAACATGGTGTCAGGCGGCCAGGGGCCGGAGACCTCGATGCCCGTCCGCTCGCAGCGTGTCGATCGCGGGTTGGATCAGAGTGGTCTCCTCAGAGCCCAACGCACCTTGCTCGCCGGCATGCGGGTTGAGGCCGGCGATCGCCAGCCTCGGCGCGGCGATGCCAAAATCGCGGCTTAGGGCGGTGGCGGTGGTGCGGGAAGCGGCGACGATCATGTCGGTCGTCAGCATGGCGATGGAATCCCGCAGGGAGGCGTGCACCGTAACCGGCACAACACGCAGCATCGGGCTGGCGAGCATCATGATCTGCTGACCGGTCGCATCGGTCAGAGCGGCGAGGAACTCGGTGTGGCCGGGATAGGGGAAGCCTGCCTGGTACAGCGCCGCTTTGTTGATCGGGTTGGTGACCACTCCGGCAGCTGCGCCGGTTACCGCCAGCTTTGTTGCCTGCTCGATCGAGGCGACGATGGCTTGAGCGTTGGCTGGGTTGGGTTCGCCGGGAACGGGCGTGGCGGCCAGAGGCACCGACAGGACGGGAAGGGCCATGTCGAACACGCCGACGGCCTCGTCGGGGCTTGCGACCTGGCCGGATCGGGACGCTCAGGCCAAGGTCCCGGGCAAGGCGTTCCAGTCGAGCGGGGTCGTCCAGCACAAGGAACACCGGGCCGGTGCGACGCAGGGCCAGCCAGGTCTTGAGCGAGAGTTCCCCGCCAATGCCGGCCGGGTCGCCCATGGTTAGCGCGAGCGGGTTCATATGGGCGCGGACGGGCTTACCAGCGCGGGGTGCATGCCGCGCCCCGTGTGGCAAGCGATCCTCGGGTCGGGTTCATCCATCAGATATGCAGCGCTCTGCCCTCAGCCGCCAGCGCTGCTTCCTTTACGGCTTCACTCAAAGTGGGGTGTGCGTGGCAGATGCGGCCCACATCCTCGGCTGAGGCCCCGAATTCGATCGCCGTCGTGAGCTCAGCGATCAGCGTGCCCGCATCAGGGCCGAGGATGTGAGCACCGAGCACTCGATCGCTGGCCTTGTCAGCGAGGATTTTCACAAACCCATCGGTATCGCCCATCGCTCGGGCACGTCCGTTGGCGGTGAACGGGAATTTGCCGACTTTGTAGGCGATATCGCCGGCTTTCAGTTCCTCCTCGGTCTTGCCGACGGAGGCGACCTCGGGCCAGGTATAGACCACGCCGGGAATGGCGCCGTAGTTCACGTGCCCAGCCTGCCCGGCGAGGATTTCGGCCAAGGCAACGCCCTCATCCTCGGCCTTGTGCGCCAGCATCGGGCCGGCAATCACGTCACCGATCGCATAAATGCCCGGAACGTTGGTGGCGTAGTGCGGGTCGACCTGCACGCGCTTGCGGTCGTCCAGAACGACGCCGGCTTCCTCAAGACCGAGGCCCTCGGTGTAGGGACGGCGGCCGATCGAGACCAGCACGATGTCAGCCTGGATCGTCTCAGGAGCGCCGCCCTTGATCGGCTCCATGGTCAGGCTGACGCCGTCGCTGCCTGCCTTGGCGGCGGTGACCTTGGTGCCCAGGCGGAACTTGATGCCCTGCTTCTGCAGGATGCGCTGAAACGCGGTGGCGACCTCTTTGTCCATGCCAGGGACAATCCGGTCGAGGAATTCCACCACGGTGACCTCCGCGCCCAGGCGGCGCCAGACGCTGCCAAGTTCCAGGCCGATGTATCCGGCGCCAACCACCACCAGATGGCCAGGCACTTTGTCCAGTTCGAGCCCACCGGTCGAGGTCACGATCTGCTTCTCATCCACCGTTACGCCGGGGAGCGGAACGCTCTCGCTGCCGGTGGCGATGACAATGTTTTTCGTGGTGTAGCTGGTGCCGTCGACGTCGACCGCGCCTGGGCCGGCGATGCGGCCGGTGCCCTTGAGCCAGGTGACTTTGTTCTTGCGGAACAGGAATTCCACCCCTTTGGTGTTGGCGGTCACGACCTCGGTCTTGCGCGCCTGCATGCGGGCCAGATCGAGTTTGACGCCATCGACCAGCACGCCGTGATCTTTCAGCGCGTGTTTGGTCTTTTCGAATTCTTCGGACGATTGGAGGAGAGCCTTGGAGGGGATGCAGCCGATGTTGAGACATGTCCCGCCCAGTGTTGGACGCTTTTCGACACAGGCGGTTTTCAGGCCAAGCTGAGCCGCGCGGATGGCGCAGACGTAGCCGCCCGGACCGGAACCGATGATGATGACGTCGAAAGAATCGCTCATTCAGACCTCGGCTTTGCTTTTCGTCGGATCACGAACCGGGGAAGCCGACATGGTCGAACATTTCGGAAAATCTCCTGAGAGCCGGACAGCTTAGCCGACGCCCAGGCATCTAAGCGAGTCAGCCCATTATGTTGCGTAATCGCGGCATCGTCTCACGCCAACTCATCAAGCAAAGCCTTGGCGTCCTTCAGATCGGCCGCAGCGAAGCCCTCGGTGAACCAATTGTAGACCGGATCGAGCAAATCAAGGGCCTCCGCACGCCTGCCCTGGTCACGCCAAAGCCGCGCAAGACTGGTCGATGCCCGCAACTGCAAGAGCTTCGCGCTCTGCCCCTCGGCGACGGCGATGGCTTGACGATAGTTTCGCTCGGCGGCGAATCGATCGCCCTTCGCATTCAGCAGATCGCCCGGAATCCGATGCACATACTCGGCTTCGGCGTAACGCTCCTCCGTGGTATCGATGACTCGCGCGGCCTCGCCGGTCCATTTCAGTGCTTCATCAGTCTGCCCGAGCACGGCGCAGGCCTCAGCCAGCCAGTTGAACAGCTGCGGCAGAGTCGAAACCGCTCCAGTGGCACGAAATTCCGCGACCGCCAATTTGAGCAGCGCAAAGCCTTCCTGGGTTTGTCCAAGCGACATCAATGAACGTGCGCGACGTCCCCGTGCCAAGCTTAAATAATAAGCGAAACCGTGCTCCGTCGACAGAGCCAGAACTTCACCAATGTGCAGCTCGGGCGAGCGGGTGACCTCGTCGAGCCAGTTCACGATGGTGAGCACGTGAACCAGCGTATGGGGGTGCTTAAGCCGGCGGGCCTCCGACAATGCCTCGTCCATCCGAGACCGGCCCTGATCCAGGTAACCCAGGTACGTCAGGGTCATCGCGAGATGCCCGAGCATATGAGCGTAGCGGTCGAAGAACAGTCCGCCGGTGGTATGCGCTGGATCAGCAAGGCCGATAGACCGCTCAAAGAGGGCGCGCGCGGCCATGAACTCCCCGAACTGGAAGCGGCTATGTCCACTCAGGAAGCAAGCCAGCGACTGCGCCGCGGTATCGTTCCGGACCTCGCTGTTTTTTTCGAGATGCTCGGCCAGCGATAGCGACAACCTGTGCTCGCCTCGCACGAGATGAAACACCCATTGACTCGCAACCAGCGACACCAGATCCTCGGTTCGACCGAGCTGTTCTGCCAGCGCGCGCGCTCGGGCGAGCGTCTCGCCCGCGACCGCCGCCCCCGGGCCTTTCGTGGAAATCAGTGCTGTTCCGAGCGCTATTTGCAGGTCAAGTTCCCGTTGCCGGCGCCAGGGGCCGTCCGCCAGACCGGCAAGCAGCTGCAACCCTTTCCGCAACTGGGCGATCGCTTCCGCCATCGCCGAAGCCGCCAGCGCTTGCTGACCGGCCCTAAGCCAATAGACAACCGCCTTTTCCACAAGACCGGCTTCCGCACAGTGTTGCGCCAACAGCGCGGGTCGCGTCCTCGCGATCTCCGGAAAGCGGTCCTCGAGAGCAGCTACAATACGGTTGTGCAATTGCTGGCGCCGGCTGTGCAGCAACGTGCTGTAGGCCGCTTCTTGAACCAGTGCGTGCTTGAAGATGTAGGTGGAATCCGGCGGCGCGCCGCGGACGAACACCAGGCCGGCGATCGTGAGCCGATCGAGTGCGTCGCGAAGCTTCGGCTCCGCCAGATCGGTGACCGACGCAATTAACTCAAAACTGAACTCTCGTCCGACTGCCGCGCCGGTTTGGGCGATATGCTTGGCCTCCAATCCCAACCGGTCCAGCCTCGCCATCAACAGGGCCTGCAACGTTCTCGGAACTGCAAACGCGGGGGGAGAGCCGTCTGGCGCCGTTTCGAGGATCGCCTTTGTCATTTCCTCAATAAACAGCGGAACGCCGTCGGTCTGCACGATGATGCGCTCGATAACCGCATGCGACAGCGCACGCTCCTCGGCCACTTGCATCGCAAGTGCGGTGGAGTGCCGCCGATCCAATCGGGTGAGCGTGATCAAACTGACTCCGACGTGCCCGATCCAGGACGGACTGATCTCGGGGCGGAAGGATATCACCAACAGAATGGGGTGTTCGGTGATTTGACCAACCAACATATCGAGCCATTCGAGCGAGCTAAGGTCGGCCCAGTGAGCGTCTTCGAGCAGCATCAGCACCGGCTGCCGCCGGGCGATCCTCGCCAAGCGGCGCTGCTGGACCGCGAAGGTCTGTTCCCTGCGTCGCTGTGGACTGAGGTCGGGCTGCGCATAGCGCTCGCCCGGCGCGATCCCGAGCATTCCGGCAAGCAGCGCGACTTCGGCAGGTGAGAACTCGTCTGGAGCAAGGAGGGCTTCCAGTTTGCCCAATCGCTGCTCTGAGGTATCACCCCTCGCGAAGCCAGCCTCTTGCTCCCAATGCGCGATGATCGGGTGGAGTGCGGTCCCTTGGTGGAGCGGCGAGCAGAAGTAGCGCAAGCTCGCGTGCTTGTCGGTTGCCAACCACGCCTCAAGTTCCATTAGCAAGCGGGTCTTGCCAATGCCTGGTTCACCGGTAAGAAGTACGACCCGACCTTCACCGGATTTGACTTGCTGCCAGGCATGCAGCAGGAGAGTCCGCTCCTCGACGCGTCCGACTAAAGGCGCCGGCTTGCCGCGATAGAGTGCCTCGGAACGGCTGGCCACAGGGCATGGCCCCATGACCCGCCAGGCGGTCGCCGGATGGGGGACGCCGTTCGCCGTTACTGGCTGGAATGCGTGATAGGTGAATAGTTGGCCGCCAACTTGCCGCGTCGTTGCCGTGACAACGACCTGGCCGGCCTCCGCCAGGCTTCGCATTCGCGCCGCGTCGCCGGGCGCGTCGCCAATAACCTCTCCTGCCGGATCGGCCACGACAAGCCCGGTTGCAAGCCCGGCACGAACGGGGAAACGATTCGCGCTCGTTCCGGCGAGACCTTCCGCAAGAACCAGCGCGGCGTGTATGGCGCGCTCCGCGGCATGTTCCTGAGCGACCGGATGACCGAAATAAGCAAGCACTTCGCCCGCGACACAGTGACCTACGGTTCCCTCATGCTGGGCGACAACGGCGGCGACTTGTTGGCGGTAGGCAGCGATGACCGATTGAAGTTCCTCGGGATCGCCGGCGGTGCCGAAGCCGTTGCGGGACAGCAACTCGATGGAAAGCGCCGTGACCTGCCTGCGGTCAGCTTGTGCCTGCGCAGGCTCGGGTGGACCGTTGGCCTTGGACCCAGACCCGACTGTCCGGGCCTCCACCTCTTTCACCTGGGCCACAAATTTGTAGCCACTTCGTCGGACCGCGATGATCAGGCTCGGGTGTTTAGGGTCCGGCTCTATCTTCCGGCGTAGGCGGACGACCTGCATGTCGATGCTACGGTCATACGCCTCGGCGTCGTGTCCGGATAACGATTGGAGGAGGTGATCGCGGGACAGGACCTGGCCAGGTCGCTGTACGAATGCTCGCAGCAGGCGATATTCTCCCCAGGTGAGCTCGACCTCCTGGCCTGGCTGCTTGAACAGACTTTGGCCGGCGAGGTCCAGGTAGTAATCGGAAAAGCGCAGTATCGGCGCACGTTCATCAACTTTCGGCGCAGGCTCCAATGCCTCGTGAACTCGAGCGAGTAACCCGGCTTCGTCGGCGAGGTCCAGAACACCCGAAGCAGGGTCGACCAGGGTCCGGGATGATTCAACGAGTAGAACCGTCCTGCCGGTTGCTGTTCTTAGTTCGTCTAGCAGACCGCCTGCCTCGGCCCTTAGGCCAGCGGGAGCAACGATCGAAAGCGCGACGCCCTTAAGGCCGATGCGGCGCGCGTGCGCGGGACTTTCGGCGATCTCAACAGCATAGTTGGCGGCGCTCAAGCTGCGCGCCAGACGCGCGCGTAATTCCGCATCTCGACCGACAACCAAGATCCGGTGTCGCATCGCGGTTCCCCCGACCGACTATGACGATCAAAGCATATGCCCGATCAGAGTCCCGTTACCAGCCCGTTACCGGCCGGTGATCGTAAGCTGACAGAGTTCAGGCATCATAGTTAGCGAGCCGCAGCAAATGACAGTAGCGCCCGCGCGCAGCGCGCACCGAAGGCGCTGTCTGACGCCCTTTAACGTCGCACGCGTTTGCGACCGGCCCCGAGGGAGGGATTTATTATGAGTATTGTATCCACCGCAGTGTTGGCAACGGCCGCGGCATTGTTGACCGGACGAGCTGTCGCCCAAGATAGTCTGGAGTGCGCGTTCTTCAGCAGACCAAATCTCATCATGGTTGGAGGACACGAGGACAAAACGGTTGTGATCCCGGTGGTCCTCGATTATACTACTCTTGATCTTACGCTGGATCAAGCCTGCCATGGGTTGACTTGGGGCATCGCCACCGAGCAGGGGACCGATGAAAAACGCTCAAGGGAGACGATCTGCTTCAATATCGCCGCTCAAGCGGCCGATGAGGGGAGGGAGATCGAGGCCGCGTTCCTAAATATATCTGATAACGGTAAGTTGGCGGGAGTGACGAAATCGGTTGCGACGATTTCGGCTCGGGAAGATCGCGCAACCGCACTCAAATTAGCCGAACAATGCCGTATGCGCGGCCAAAGACCGATGGAGGGTACCGACGGCTTAGATATGGATATATGAGGAGAACTTCGAAATGGCCGGACCAGGAAATGCTAGTGGTCTGATCCCGACAGAAGCATCCCACGCGGTCAGTTTAATCGGCCCACAAATCAGAGACGACTGGTTCAAAACGGACGCCACTATCCGTCTGATTTGAACACTAGAGCCGCATCCAAAGCAACGCCCGTTGCTCTGAACCAATCGCTGGACAATCAACTGGAAAGAGAAAATTCAATGCTATCAAACAAACACCATCTGTCCGCCCTGACACTGGCCATCGCCATGTCCTTTGGAATCTCAGCGATGGCTGCCGATATGCCAAAGGAAGGGGAATATAAAGGCACGTACGCCGGAGTAGGTACGTTCAAAGTTAACCCTCTCGACAAGGATCGAGTATTAGTCGCCTTCGAAGAAACTGGCCTAAATATGACTGACGGGTTCCTTGACCACATGACTTGGCACTGCTGGGGCAGTGGTGACTACGTAAAGGGAATGGGAGTAGATCAAGGCCATTGCACTGCGACCGATCTTTCGGGGGACAAGCTTGTTGCCAAGTTTGTAAGCGAAAAACACACGTCCGAGCAAAAGAATTTCACTGTGACGGTGACGTGCGATGGGGGTACAGGTAGGTACGCAGGGGCTAGCTGCACTGAAACGGACACAATGCGCGGGGGCGAGTTTCCAGCGGCGCCCGAGGGAACCTATGTTCAGTACGTCACTTTTCAGGGCAAATACAAGCTACCCTGATTTCCTGCGCCGGGACCTCGCAGCTAAAGTGCGAGCTCAGAGGTCCAGCAGCAGCCGGCGCGGGTCCTCAACGCCCTGCTTGACCCGGACCAGAAAGGACACCGCCTCCTTCCCGTCGACAATCCGGTGGTCGTAGGACACCGCGAGATACATCATCGGCCGGATCTCGATCTTGCCGGCCACGACCATCGGGCGTTCCTGGATTTTGTGCATGCCCAGAATGGCCGACTGCGGCGGGTTCAGGATCGGCGTCGACATCAGGCTGCCGTAGATGCCGCCGTTGGTGATGCTGAACGTGCCGCCGGTCAGGTCCTCCAGCTTCAGCGCGCCGTCGCGGGCGCGTTTGCCGAAATCGGCGATGGCGGCCTCGATCCCGGCAAAGCCCAACTGGTCGGCATCGCGGATCACCGGGACGACCAGGCCAGAGGGCCCGCCAACGGCGATGCCCATGTTGACGAAATTCTTGTAGACGACGTCGTCCCCGTCGATCTCGGCGTTGACCGCCGGGAATTCCTTCAGCGCGGCGCAGCACGCCCGAACGAAGATGCTCATGAAGCCGAGGCGGACGCCTTTGTGCTTCTTCTCGAAGGCATCGCGGTATTCGCTGCGCAGTGCCATGATCGCGCTCATGTCCACCTCGTTGAAGGTGGTGAGCATGGCGGCGTTGTTCTGCGCCTCCTTCAGCCGGAGGGCGATGGTCCGGCGCAGGCGGGTCATCTTCACCCGCTGTTCGCGCGGCTCATCCTGGCGGGGCGGCTTGGCGGCCGGTGGAGCGGCCGGCGCCGGCGCAGGGCGCGACAGAAACTCGATGACGTCGCCCTTGGTGATGCGGCCGTCCTTGCCGGTGCCGGTGCCTAGGTCGTTCGCCGAGACCTTGTTTTCCGCGAGCATTTTCGCTGCAGCGGGCAATGGCGCGTGCGCCGGTTCGGACGCCGCCGGCCGGGACACGGGACCCAACGGACGCGGCGGCGGATTGATCCCGGCGGGCGGGATTGGCGGCAGGACGAGGCTCCGGCGGGGGTGCAGGCGCGGCGGCGCAGCGGGCTTACGCGCCTCATGGCGCCATCGACAACACCAAGAACGGCGCCCACTTCGACCTCAGTGCCTTCGGGCACCGCAATAGATGACAGTACGCCGGCGGAGGGCGCGTTGACCTCCACCGTCACCTTATCGGTTTCCAACTCGACCAGTGGCTCGTCCGCCGCAACGGTCTCACCCTGTTGCTTGATCCAGCGGGCAACGGTGGCGGTCGTGACGCTCTCGCCCAACGCAGGCACTACGATTTCAGTCGCCACAGCGGTCTTCTCCCGGCGGAAGTAGCAGGCGGGGCGGTCTACCCGATACCGAGCACAGTGGCTACCAGGCGCGCCTGCTGGGCCATATGGGTTTTGGCGAGGCCGGTCGCCGGGCTGGCGGCGGCTTCGCGTCCCACGTAAACGGGGCGGCGAACCTTCATGTCGAGGCGGCTGACCACTTTCTCGATGCGGCGATCGACGAAGCTCCACGCGCCCATGTTCTCGGGCTCTTCCTGGCACCAGACAACGTCAGCGTTCACGTAGGGGGCCAAGACCCGGCCGAGGGTGATCTCCGGAAACGGATACATCTGCTCCAGGCGGACGATGGCGACGTCCTTGATGTCCTTCAACCGCCGTTCTTGCAGCAGATCGTAGTAGACCTTGCCGGAGCAGATCGCGACGCGGCGGACTTCCTCGGGGGGAACGATGGCGTCGATTTCCGGGATCACGTACTTGAAGCGGGTGCCCTCGGCGAAGTCGGCCAGCGGGGAGACCGCCAGCTTGTGGCGCAGCAGCGATTTCGGTTCAAAAATGATCAGCGGCTTGCGGAAGTTGCGGTGCAATTGGCGCCGCAGCGCATGAAAGTAGTTGGCCGGCGTGGTCAGATTACAGACATACATGTTGCGTTCGGCACAGAGTTGCAGATAGCGCTCGATGCGCGCCGAAGAATGTTCGGGTCCCTGGCCCTCGTAGCCGTGTGGCAGCAGCAGGACGAGGCCGGACATGCGCAGCCATTTGGTCTCGCCGCTGGCAAGGAACTGGTCGATGATGACCTGCGCGCCATTGGCGAAGTCGCCGAACTGAGCTTCCCACAGCACCAAGGTGCGCGGATCGGCCAGCGAGTAGCCGTATTCGAAGCCCAGCACGCCGGCTTCCGACAGCAGCGAATTGTAGATCTCGATCCGCGCCTGATCGGGGGCGATATTGTTCAACGGGACGTATTCATGCTGGTTGAGCTGATCGATCAGCACCGCATGGCGCTGGCTGAACGTGCCGCGCTGGGTGTCCTCGCCCGACAGGCGGATGCGGCTGCCTTCCAGCAGCAGGCTGCCGAAGCCGAGCGCCTCGCCGGTGGCCCAGTCGATGCCCTCGCCGGTGTCGATGGCTTTGGCCTTGGCCTCAAGCTGGCGGACGATCTTCGGGTTGAGGTTGAAGTCGTCCGGCACGTGCGACAGGGCAGCGCCGATCTGCTTCAGCGTCTCGGCCGGGACCGCTGTGGGTTCCTCGGTGAGTTCGAGCTCCTTCTGATCCACCGGATGAAAGCCGGCCCAATGGCCTTCCAGCCAGTCGGCCTTGTTCGGCTTGTACGACTTCGCCGCGGAATTGGCGTCTTCCAGCGTCTTGGTGAACTCGTCCCATGTCACCTTAGCGTTCTCGGGGGAGACGGTGCCGTCCCGCGCCAGTTTCTCGGCGTAGAGTGCGCGCGTCGTCTTGGTGGCGTTGATCGCCTTGTACATCAGCGGCTGGGTGAATGCCGGCTCGTCTGTCTCGTTGTGGCCGTGGCGGCGGTAGCAGACGATGTCGAGGACAATGTCGCTGCTGAATTTCATGCGGTATTCGGCGGCCATGCGCGCGCAAAAGATCACCGCCTCGGGGTCGTCGCCGTTGACGTGCAGGATCGGCGCCTGGATCGATTTCGCCACGTCGGTGCAGTAGAGACCGGAAAAGGCGTGCGCCGGGACGGTGGTGAAGCCGATCTGGTTGTTGACGATCAGATGGATGGTTCCGCCGGTGCGGTAGCCGATCAACTGGCTCATCGCCAGGGTTTCATACACCAGGCCCTGGCCGGCGAAGGCGGCGTCGCCATGCATCAGGATCGCCATCACCGAGCCGCGTTTTTTGGTGTCGCCGGCCCGGTCCTGGCGGGCGCGCACCTTGCCGACGACGACGGGGTCGACGGCCTCGAGGTGGGACGGGTTGGGTTGCAACGACAGGTGCACGCTATGGCCGGCGATATCCACGTCCGTGGAGGTGCCGAGGTGGTATTTCACGTCACCGGAGCCCTGCACGTCGTCGGGCTTGAAGCTTTCGCCGCCGAACTCGCTGAACAGCGCCGTCAGCGGCTTCTTGACGATGTTGACCAGGGTGTTGAGGCGGCCACGATGGGGCATGCCGATCGCGACCTCGACCACACCGTCGGCAGCGGCGGTCTCGATCATTGCATGCAGCGCGGGGATGGTGACTTCGCCGCCCTCCAGGCCGAAGCGCTTGGTGGTGACGTAGCGCTTCTGGCAGAACACCTCAAAGCCCTCGGCTTCGGTCAGATGGCGCAGGATGGTGCGCTTTTCGTCGGCGTCGAGGAAGGTCAGCCAAGGCGCGCCCTCCACCCTGCGCTGGATCCAGGATTTCTGCTCGGGGTCCTGGATGTGCATGAACTCAACGCCGATCGGGCCGCAATAGGTTTGGCGGAGGATCTGCATGATCTCCCGCAATGTCGCGGTTTCGCGGCCCAGCACGTTGTCGATGAAAATCGGCTTGTCCATATCGGCTTCGGTGAAGCCGTAGGTTTTCGGATCGAGCTCGGCGTGCGAGGCGGGATTGATCAGGCCAAGCGGGTCGAGCTTGGCTTCGAGGTGACCGCGCACGCGATAGGAGCGGATGAGCATCAGCGCGCGCAGGGACGTGATGATGGCGGCGCGGACCTGGTCCAAGGCAAGGCCGTCTTGCGCCGGTTTGGCCGCGGCGGTTTCGGGCTCGTTGAAGCTCGGCCGGGGAGCCCAGGAGGCGCCGCTGGCATCTTCCAGCACCCCCCTCGCTTCGTCGTTCATTGCCTCGAACAGGTCGGCGAAGCTTTGGTCGACGGAGGTGGGATCGTTGACCCACCGCGCGTAAAGGTCGGCCAGGAATGCCGCGTTGGCGCCACTGAAGGCTGACGCGAGAATGTCGATACCGGCCATTTGTTACGGTCCCTTACCTGTTGCGCCGTCTCCTAGACAAGCCCTGTTCCCGGCGGAAAGCCCTCATTCAACCGCCGCTGGGTTGCTTCCGCTGCATGCCCAGGCTCGTCTGGTAGCGGGCACAGGGGCGGCACGAGATGATCCAACGCAAACGATGCGCCAAGCCACCGGTTGGGGGCATGACGCATCGGGTAGTTGGTAGACGGGGCTGCTTAGTGCAACCTTGACCGATTAGGCCGAGGGCTGCTCCTCCGCCGGCGGAGTGGGCGGACGATTGCGGCGGTCGGCCATGAACTGGTCGAACTCCGACTTATCCTTGGCGAAGCGCAGGCGTTCGAGGAACGCGCCGAAGTCTTTCTGCTCCTCCTCCATGCGGCGGAGGGTTTCGGCCTTGTATTCGTCGAAGGCACGGTTGCCGGAACTGGCGGCCGGTCGATCGGAGGGGGCGCAAGCCCATGACTTCCAGTTGGCCCACGGACCGGCTTCGTGTCCGTTTTGTTGATACATCGCGCGACGGCGACGGCCGAAGCATCCCATACGTCCGCTCCCTATCAGGTAGATGAGTAAAGCCAGTCCGACCGGCCACCAGAAGATGAAACCGAGGACGGTGAAGGCGATGGCCGCCGGGCGGCTGAGGCCCGCCGGATGCCAGAAGGGCGGGCCGGCCCAGGCTTGGTTACCCCACCCTTGGTTGCCCCAGGGCGGCCCGTTGTTAGGCTGTTGCCATTGGGGACCTTGGGTGTTGCCCCAAGGACCTTGGTTCCAGCCACGTGAGCCGTAAGCGTCTTGGTTGGCAGCGCTCGTCATCGAGGGCCTCATGTGAATGTAAGACACATTTACATTAGGGAGAGGGGAACGGGTCGTCAAGCGGTATCGGCGAGGAATTTGTGGTCTCATCGGAAGCGCGAGGAGGTTTAGGTTGCTGCAATTTACCGTCACGCAAGTAGTCGTTACGGGTAAGATTTCAATGAGAACTCCTGGCTCGACTAGCGCTATAACCC
This sequence comes from uncultured Alphaproteobacteria bacterium, assembly GCA_963778125.1. Taxonomy (GTDB): domain Bacteria; phylum Pseudomonadota; class Alphaproteobacteria; order Acetobacterales; family Acetobacteraceae; genus Rhodopila. The sequence goes on from CAVZTH010000047.1 coordinate 74,919, forward strand.
ATGCGGATCCTAATTATTAGACGTCGTTTGGAATGGGAAGGGCTTATCGTGGCCGACCCTCATCATGCGCACCCGCAAGATCCAACGGACCCGGCTTCGCCCGTAAGCACGATTTTTCTTCGTCAGACGCCGGCTGGCCCATGCCAGAAGCGGTCAAATTGATACGGCTGAACGGCGCGAAGAAACGCCGTAGCTAAGTCGCCTTTCCAACGGGCGACTGGCGGCACTTCTTTTGGGGGAGGCAGACGTGCAAAGCGCCCGCGCGGAACTCGACAGCCTTCAACGACCTGGTGGCCGGTATTTATGAGGCTGGACTAAACCCGGGCCTGTGGGACGAGATCATGCCCCAAATGAGTAGCCTCTTTGGTGGCGCCGGAATCGCGTTCGGCGTCATCAACCTCCGGCGCGGCTTGTTGCTATTTCCGGAGCACAACTTTAGCCCGGCGTGTATGCGCGGTGTGGCCGAACGTTATCACACGCCTGCAAACAATCCCGGCATAAGGCTTGCCGCATCAACCGCACCACAGACGGTCGCATCACTGGAGAGCATGGTGAGCACGTCAGATCTGGTGCGCTCGGATTTTTACAACGATCTCATGCGGCCACACGGATTTTGGCATGGACTGTGCGCGAACCTCTATCGGGATCAGGAGCATTTGGTTGCACTGTCATCGTTTCGAACGGTGACCGCTGGTTCATATGAAGGTATCGAGACTGCGCAGTTTGTTTCACTATTGCCGCATTTGTATCGCTCGATCAGGGTGTTCCTGCGTCTGGCCTCGGCCGACGCCCTCGCGCGGGCTGGAACGGAGCTAGTCGATCGCCTGCCGCAAGGGATCATTATCACCGATGCGCTCGGTCGCATTGGCTTTGCCAACAGCACCGGGGCAGCGATGATCGCCGAGGGGGATGGCCTTGCCACTTGTGGCGGCGTTCTTCAAACAAGCCGGCGGTGTGAGACTGAGCAACTGGCCCGGCTTATTGCGGAAGCCGGAGGCTTGCCGGTCAATGGCGGCCGGACGAGCGTCAAACGGACGGGCGCGATGCAAGTGTCGCGACCGTCGATGCGCCGGCCGCTGCCGCTCGTTGTCGCACCTATGCGATTTGACGGGTCCTCTCCACGGGGGCCGCTTTCCGTGTCGATCACAGTCAGCGATCCCGATCGGTTGCCGGAGACCACCGCGGAAACGCTGACCCGGCTGTACGGTTTGACCGCGGCGGAAGCGAAGCTCGCGGTCTTGCTGATACGCGGGTACTCGCCGCAGACCGCGGCCGGCGAGTTAGATGTGTCAATCAACACTGTGCGGACGCATATTCGCCATCTGCTTCTGAAAACCGAAACCGAGCGCATAACTGATTTCGTGCGGCGGATCGTGAGCGGACCCGGGGCTATTCTCAGGCCACATTAATCGACCGCCCTCATCAATTCTGATGATGTAGACCGGGAATACCAGGTTTACAGTTGCGTTCAACTAGTCGACGCGATGACTCGGACCCGATCGCGTCGCTGAAAGCCCAATGACGCAATCCTGGGGAGCGACAAAATGGCTCACTTGACCGGCGGCTGTCTGTGTGGGCGGGTTCGCTATACTTTAACCGGTGAGCCATCGCTCAGTTGCCTATGCCACTGCCGTCTATGTCAGCGCTACACCGGCTCCGCCTTCGAGACGGTCATGGCGTACCCGGCCGACGCCGTTAGCGTGACAGGCGAGTTGAAGGCGTTTCAGAACACGGGCAATTCCGGCCAACCGGTGCGCCGGTATTTTTGCCCGAACTGTGGATCGGGGATCGTTTCGGAAGTGACCGTCATGGCGGGCCTAAAGATCGTCCTGGCCGGCACGCTCGACGATCCGGCTGCGTTCCAACCGACGATGGATGTCTATTGGAACAGTGCTCACCCATGGCTGAAGGCCGAGAGCCAGCGGCCCCACTTCCCCGAGATGCCGCCTGCCTGATCACGATTGGGCGCCGCGCCTTGGCGCGGAACTCAATTTGATCGTGCAGCGGTTGGATGGCCCAACGCAGACGTCGCTTTACGCGTTGCGGTGACCCCGGAATCGAGCCGCCGGGGCCGGCTGTTTGGACTGATAACGCAACATAAAGCAGGTAGGAGAAAATAATGAACAAGCAAGATTTGCGCGGAGCTACAGTCTCATTTGTGGCGGCGGCAATTCTGGCGACAACTGCCACCTCGGCAGTCGCGCAAGGGTGCACCGAACAGTTGGCGCAGGAATTCCTGTCTGGCTGGTCACATGACTTGCCGAAGCTGATGCCGCTTTTCACTGATGATGTCATCTACGAGGACACCACCGTTCATGCCGTCCTTCACGGCAAAAACGAACTGCAAGGTTTCGCCGCCGGGTGGTTCAAGGCATTCCCTGACTTGCGCTTCACTCTCACGTCTACTGTGATTTCAGCCGATCGTGCCGCGGTTGCATGGCAGGGCACCGGAACGCAAAGAGGTGATATGCCGGGAATGCCCGCGTCGAACAAAACCGGCACCGTCGTTGGCGTGTCTCTCCTGGAATGCACGGACGGCAAGATCAAGCACAATGTAGATTATTGGGACATGGCGACTATGATGCGTCAGCTAGGTTTCCTGGATCCCGGTGCAAAGTAAATCAGTTGTCCTAAGTCGTTTATATTGCGGTGGACGACACACCGCTGAATTGGGGTTCGCGGATAATTCATCTCGGCAAACGGGCAATCGTGATTGGCGCAAGCATGGGTGGATTGTTGGCGGCACGGGCCCTGGTTGACCATTACGATGAAGTTATAGTGCTCGAGCGCGATACGCTTGCGGAAGTGGACGCGCCGCGAAAGGGCGTTCCGCAAGGGTTGCACGCGCATGGCCTGCTCGCTCGTGGACGCGAGGTGCTCGAGCAACTATTTCCCGGCCTAACCAAAGAAGTTGTGGCGCAGGGTGCTATTTCCTGCGATCTGGCTAACGAAATCCTGTGGTTCAACCACGGTTGCTATCTCCACAGTGAACCCATCGGGATGCGCGCGCTAGGCATAAGCCGACCGCTGCTGGAAGGCCATGTTCGGCGCCAACTCCTGCAACACCCAAATGTTCGGTTGCAGGAAAAATCCGAGGCGTTCGAGCCCGTCTTCGATCGTATTGAAGGCCGGGTGACGGGAATTCGCGTTCGGAGGCCAGGCAGCTCAGACGACATGGATGCCATGCCGGCCGATTTGATAGTTGACGCCGGTGGCCGGGGAACACGCAGTCCCGCATGGCTGGATTCACTAGGCTACAACAAGCCGCGGGAGGAGAGTATCCCAGTCAATATAGGCTATATGACCCGGTATTTTCGTCGCCATCCGGGACAGCTATATGGCAAGATTTGCGCGATCATAGGTGCGTGCCGTCCGGATTGGCGCTTCGGCTATATGATCGCTCAGGAGGGCAACCGATGGATCGTCTCATTGGGTGGCTACCTTGGTGACCAAGCCCCAGCCGACGAAGCTGGCTTTGTTGAATTTGCGCGTAACCTTCCGAAACCGGAGATATTTGACGTTATCAAGGACGCGGAACCTCTTTCTCCGCTTACGTCATATAGGTTCGACGCGAACCTGCGGCGGCGCTACGAAGCGCTGTCCCGCTTTCCAGACGGCTTTCTCGTCTTTGGCGACGCGTTATGCTGCTTCAATCCGGCCTACGGCCAAGGAATGTCGGTCGCTTGCGTGGAGGCGCTCGCCTTGGGTGAGTGCTTGGCTGCCGGCACCGAAGGCCTCGCCCGGCGCTTCTTCCAGGCGGCTAGCCGTCTGATCGACATTCCCTGGCAAATCGCTGTCGGCGCCGATTTGCAAAATCCACGCGTGCAGGGTGAGCGCACGGCGCAGGTGCGTTTCATTAATTGGTATATCTCGAAATTCTACCAGGCCGCGCAGCACGATCCGGTCCTGACTGCTCGGTTTCTGGAGGTGGCCAATCTGATGCGGCAGCCGCCGTCCCTGCTCGACCCGCGGATGGCGGTGCGGGTCTGGAGAGGACATCGAGCGCTCGCTCGCTCAAACCCGATGACACCCGCCCTATCGACACCTGGCATCCGCTGACGCAATTCACCTTCGATCTCGCCTCCAATCGCCCAATCAACTCACTCGAGCGGCTGATGTTTGCAGATACAGAGCGGCACCCGTGGGCGTGAACGCTGCCAGGTGATGGCTGCCCAGTCGAACCACTGTTAGGCCATCTTCAGCCTGACCGCGGAGGCCAAAAATAGCCTGTCGCTGTGTTTGATTTGCACGATCACGCCCCGATGACGTTCCGCTCGACGCGATCATGCTTTAACCGCGGTCGCAAATGAAGATTCTCTTTGTGACGTCAAACCGCCTGGGCGACGCGGTTCTTTCCACCGGCCTGCTCGACCACCTCATCCGGACCTATCCGAGTGGGCGGATCACAGTGGTCTGTGGTCCGGTCGCGGAAGGCGTGTTTACGCGTATGCCGAACCGTGATCGAATCATCGTGCTGCGGAAGCAGAAATGGGGCATGCACTGGCTGCCTTTATGGGCGCGGACCGCCACCCAATTCTGGGACCTCGTTGTCGATATTCGCGGCTCGGCGCTGTCCTGGCTGGTGCCGACGCGTCGTCGGGCCGTCTTCCGCCGGATGAATGGGCCAAAGATCGCGCAACTCAGCGCCATCCTTGACCTGTCGCCACCGCCGCTGCCGGTCGTCTGGGTCGCCCAAGCGGACCAAGACCGAGCGGCCGATTTGCTACGGACTGACAGACCAATTATTGTCCTCGCACCGACTGCGAACTGGCAGCCAAAAGTCTGGCCGGCCGACCGGTTCGCGGAGGCCTTCCGGCGCTTGTCAGCCTCAGCATTTCCCAACGCCCTGCCGGTCATTCTTGGCGGCCCAGGTGAGGCCGAATGCACCATGGCCGCGCCGTTACTGGCGGCGTTACCCGAGGCATGCAATCTCGTCGGCGCCCTGTCCCTGCCGGAAGCGGCAGCAGTGCTGCAAAAGGCTTCCCTGTTCATAGGCAACGATTCCGGCCTGATGCACCTATCGGCAGCGGCGGGCGCGCCGACGATCGGACTGTTCGGTCCGACCGATGCCAGCACCTACGGTCCCGCCGGACCCCTTGCCACCGCGGTGATCGGTGTTTCGATGGATGCCATCACCGTCGCGCACGTCGTCGAGGCCGGTAGCCAGATGCGCGCCCGCCTGAGCGAAATGCAGAACACGTCCAACCATTGATTATCGGGCATCATACCGCATGTAATCGGCTGAACTGGTAAGAGAACGGCGCCTATTGATGTTCGAGGTCTTCTCCACCCCGCCGACCGACCGCTTCCTGGAGGACTACAAGGCCGGCGCCACCTACCTATGCGGTTCGTTCACTATCAGTGCGGACGAGATCATCGCCTTCGCCAAGCAATATGATCCGCAGCCGATGCACGTCGATCCCGAGTTGGCGGCCAAAGGACCGTTCGGCGCAGTCATCGCCAGCGGCTGGCAAACGGTGTCATGCGCCATGCGGCTCGTGGTCGAAAATTTCCTGCCGCATGACAATCTAGCCTCCCCAGGCATCGACGAACTGCGCTGGCTCCGCCCGGTCCGTCCCGGCGATACGCTGACCCTGCACGTCACTGTCACAGAAGCTCGGCGGTCACGCTCAAAGCCGGATCGCGGGTTGATCCACTCGTTGATGGAGGTGCTTAATCAGGACGGCGAGGTGGCGATGAGCATGAAGCCGATGAACCTCGTCCGGGTGCGAAATCCTTAGCGGCTTGGTGTTGTTCGGGTCTGGGTCCATCAGGCTATCAACGTCGTGTCGATGACCTGCAAGCTGGTGAGATAGGGGACATAGCGCCCGCCGGCGGGATTACCGCGCAGCCCGCAATCGCTGCCGCCGGGTCTCATGGCCAGTGGATCGATCAGCCGATCTGCGCTTTTATAGCCTTGGGAAAAACCTAACCGGAGAGGCACCGCCATGCGCGCCATTCGCATTGATCGAGCCAAGCGGCTTTGCGACGACCCAGGCTGTGGTCACAACCGCTACCATCCGGACATCGCCCCGCTGGTGGAAATCGACCAGGGCGAGGAGATCGCGCTGGAGACGCGCGATGGGGTCGACGGCCAGATCCCCCCAGGTGCCACGGCCGCCGATCTTGCCACGCTCGATCCCGGCGCGGTGCATCCACTGACCGGGCCGGTCTTCGTCAAGGGCGCAATGCCCGGGGATATCCTGGAGATCGAATTCACCGACATCATCCCCCAGCCGACCGGGTTTACCGCCATCATACCGGGACTCGGTTTCCTGCGTGATGTCATGACCGAACCATTTGTGGTGCATTGGCAGATCAAGGACGACTGGGCGACCTCGGAGCAGCTACCCGGCGTGCGGATTCCGGGCGCGCCATTCATGGGGGTGTCGGCGGTGGCGCCGTCGGCGGAGCAACTGACGGCCTGGACCGCGCGTGAGCAGCGCGTGATCGACCGTGGCGGGTTCGCGTTCCCGCCGGATCAGGCCGGCGCGGTGCCCACCGGACCGTGCGGCCTGGCCGGTCTGCGCACTCTGCCGCCACGGGAAAACGGCGGCAATTTCGACGTGAAGCAGCTCACAAAAGGGGCCAAGCTGTATTTGCCAGTGTTCAAGGAAGGCGGCCTCTTCTCCACCGGAGACGGACACTTTGCCCAGGGCGACGGCGAGGTTTGCGTAACGGCCGTAGAGATGGGCGCCACCGCGGTGGTGCGGTTCCGGGTGCACAAAGGTTTAGCCGCGTCACGCAAGTTCACCGCCCCGGTGTTCTCGCGCACCACCTACTTCGCCGAGCCGCGGTTCGCCGCACCGGAACGGTTGCTCGGGGTGATGGGGATGCCGATCAATGCCGCGGGCGAGATCGAGGTCGAGAACCTGACGCTCGCTTGCCGCAACGCGGTGCTGAATATGATGGAACTGCTGCAGGAACGGGGTTTTAGCCGCGAGCAGGCCTATGTCATTTGTAGTGTGGCGGTCGACTTGCGGGTTTCCAACGTCGTGGACGTTCCCAACTACGTGGTCTCAGCGTTGCTGCCGGAAGCGATCTTCGACGGAGCTTGATGGTTTCGTTCGAAGGACGCCGCAGCACAGGCGATGAAGGACCCCACCGTCCCGCCACCCGCCGACGCCGAGGATCGCCGCCGTCGCAAGCCAGTCATATGCTACCCGGTCGACACCCTGCCACAGCCCGACCTCGCCGCCCTCGGCGCCGTGCGGCAAGACCTGACCAGGATCGCCGAACTCGTGGTCCCCCCGCGCGACGGCCGCGCCTTCGAGGTGCCACGCGGGCATTTCTTTCGTATCCTCAGTATTGATGGCCCACAGGTCGGGGACCTCAACCTGTTCAACGCCGCCGACCTCTCGGAGCGCTTCTTCAGCGCCAAGACTCGCGCGCTGCACGCCACCCACCTCACGACCGGCGACCGCCTCTGGAGCACGCTGCCCTACCTGCGCCCGATGGCTACCATCACGCATGATACGCTCGGCTGGTACGGCTGGGACGCCGATGGTGCTGGGGTCCACGACGTCATCGGTACTCGTTGCGACCCTTACACGAACCGGCTGCTCAGTGGCCACGATTACCACCACTGCTGCCACTCCAACCTCACCCGCGCGCTTGCCACCGCGCGCCGCCTGGACGTCCGCGAGGCCGAGTTCGCCGTGCATGATGTGATGAACGTGTTCATGTGCACCGGCTTCACGCGCGATACGCATCAATATTTCATGAAAGCCAGTCCTGTTCGACCTGGTGACTTCATCGAATTCTTTGCCGAGATTGATCTACTCGCGGTGCTCTCGGCCTGCCCCGGCGGCGATTGCAGCGCGGAACATTCCTCTGATGTGGCCACATGCTATCCGCTCAAGGTCGAAATCTACCGGCCTGACCCCAGCTTTCTGGCAAGCCGGCAGGCTCCCGCCGCAATCGCATACGACCGGACGCACGGGCTTCCGTAGCTGTAGCGGCGCGGCCGGTTCTGTACGCCGCCGAAATGGAGTTCGTCGTCTGTGGGTCAATAAGCAAAAGGCATCAGCCCTTGTCCGCGGTTCGCTGTCCAGGCACAAAGGAACTTTAGAACTCCACCCGCAAGACTTTGGCAGACCCTACGATCTTGCCCGGCGGCGGCGCGGTACCAAGGTGTGTCGGAAAGCCCGTTACTAGGCAGCCGCGGGTAGAACAGCGGGGGCGATAAGATCGGTCTCGACCAGGCCCAGGCGGAATATTTTGTTGCTTGTCTTCCAGAACACCAGTTCGCGGTCAGCCGGGCTGGGAAGCACGTCCTCGACGATCTGCACGTGCTCTTTGATCCCGTATGGGATCGGACCGTAATCGGAGCCGAACACCACTCGGTCCACACCGCACATTTCGACCGCGGCGCGCAATCCAGTTGGGTTGAACCCCATGCAGTCGACCAGGATGTTGGTCTTGAAGTAGTCGGACGGCGGCCGTTTGTTCTTATAAGGCTTGCCGGCCGGCGGGTTGCGGATCCCTTTGTAGTTAAGGCGCCAATTGAATTCGAGGCGACCAAGGACCGACGCGAGTTCGCCGCCCATGTGGACGATCAGCACCTGCAGCTTTGGGTGGCGATCGAACACGCCCGAGCCGATCATCCGGGCGCCGTTAACGGTCGAGTCAAAGGGGCGGCCAACCGCCTCGTTGAGGCGGTATTGCATGAGCACCTCGTGCCCGACCGACAGCATCGGTGGATGAATGTGGACCACGATGTCGTTGGCTGCCGCAAACTCCCACAGCCATTCCGCCTTGGGGCTGTCGAGGAAAGAGCGTTCCGGGCCGTCGCCGTAGCTGGACGCCACCGCAATCGCCTTGGCGCCGCCCTTGTGGATCATCTCCTCGACAATGGGCCGACAGTCCTCTTCGAGCGCGTGTGCGTTGGCCATCAGCGCGAACTCGCCGGGATAGCTATCCCTGATCTCCAGGTATTCGTCGTTCAGGATCTTGAGGGCGTCGCTTGTGCTGACTTTAAGTAGGTCCCGCGCAAACCATTCCACCTCGCCGCCATTGCTGGCAAGGCTGAGTGTTACGCCTTCCTCGCGCGACTTGGGCATGGCGTATTCCAGATCGTAAAACTCCCGATAGCCGATCAAGTCCTGAGCGTTGGTTTGTGGGAATTCTTGTTTTGGGTCGTAGAAGCCTCGCTCCGCCATCTTGGCTGCGAGCTTGGGTCCGATCGGGTGCCGATGTGTATCGACGATTGCCCGATGTTCCGTTACGCTGTCCATTTGATGTGCCTTTGCTGAATGGCCATCTACTCGAAGATGGGCAACCCGTCCTTGAAGAGAGACGGTTTTGCTATGGGGCGGATGTGGAATGCGCCAAAGCTAGCCGAGCCGAGTTTGGGACGATCGGACATGATAGAACAGGTTCGGAAACTACTCATACCCGTCGTTTTGGCCTTGACGCACCAGTGGGGTCACGACCCGGGTCTGGTTCCCTCAGGGCCAACCGGGATGGATGCCGCGCTTCTCACAAAGTGGCGCGATGACGGATAGTGGACGCGTTTTGATCAAGCTGAAGCTGGCTGACAACAACGACCCTGGGGCATGGTGGTCAGCCTTGTTGCAGGAGCCTGCCCAGTGACCGCGCTGAACCCGCCTTCAACCTTCGCCAAGATGGCAAGCCGCTCGCTGGCCGACCTGCGGGGGACCACGGTAGCCATTCTCGGCATCGACGAAGCGTCGCCGTACAAGTCCGGTGAGGCAAGCCACTCCGCGGGAGCGCCCGCCGCGCTGCGGGCTGCCTCACAGGCGTTCCTTGGCCAGCTCAATCAATTCGATTTCGACATTGGCGGCACGCTGCTCGCCACCCTCGATGACACCCGCGGCATTGTCGACGTTGGCGACCTGCCAACCGACGCCGCCGACACCGAGGGCAACTGTAACCGGATCACGCAGACGATCGAGGCCATCCTGCAAGCCGGCGCGGTGCCGGTCGTGCTGGGAGGTGATGATTCCGTGCCGATCCCCGTTCTACGCGCTTATGAGGGTCGCGGTCCGCTGACCATTGTCCAGGTGGATGGGCATACCGATTGGGGCGACGTCATCAAGGGCAATCCGAACGGCTATGGCAGCACGATGCGCCGCGCTGCCGAAATGCCCTGGGTGACCAACATGGTGCAAGTTGGCATCGGCGGTCTTGGCAGTGGGACAGCCGACCAGATCGTGGATGCGCGTGGTTGGGGCTCGCACATTTTCACCGCCCGCGACATCCGCCGCGGCGGAATCCAGCCAGCGATCGATGCCATCCCCGAGGGCGCCGACTGCATCGTCACCATCGATTGCGATGGCCTGGATCCCTCGTTGATGCCCGCGGTCGGCATGCCCACCCCAGGGGGGATCGACTATCTCGACCTGCTCGATCTGCTGCACGGCGTGGCGAAGAAGGGGCGTATCGCCGGTTTCTTTCTTGTGGAGTTCGTCCCGAACAAAGATCCACACGGCCTCGCCGCGCTGATTGCCGCTCGGATCGTGCTGACAGGCATTGGACTTATCCGCGGCGTGTTACCCGGCCTGGCGCCCTGAGACTACAAACGCCGCATCAATTCAGAAAAATCTTCCCCGGATTCATCACCCCGCGCGGATCAAGCGCCTGCTTGACCGCCCGCATCACGGTCAGCGCCTCGGCGCCATGTTCCTGCTCCAGGAACTCCCGCTTGCCGATCCCGACCCCATGTTCTCCGCTGCAGGACCCGCCCAGGGCCAACGCCCGCGCTACGATCTTCTTGTCCAGCTCCCACGCCCGAGCCATCCCGTCCGGCTCCGGCGGCACCATGATCACGGTATGGAAATTTCCGTCCCCGACATGCCCGACGATCGGCGCGGTCAAGCCCGATGCCGAAATATCCTCCTTCGCGCCCAAAATCGCCTCGGTCAGCCGGGAGATCGGCACGATCGCATCCGTCGCGATCCCCTTGTGCCCGGGCTTCCACGCCAGCGCGGCCCAATAGGCGTCATGCCGCGCCCGCCACAGCTTGGCCCGCGCCGCCGCCTCGGTCGCCCAGGCAAAACCCAGCCCTTCGAACCCCAGGGCGATCTCCTCGGCCTGGGCAGCCTGTTCCGCTACCGCCGCCGGCGTGCCATGGAACTCGAAGAACAGGGTGGGCAGCGCCGCGAGCCCCTCCAGCTTCGAATAGGCGATACAGGCGGCCATCTGCACCTCGTCCAGCAACTCCATCCGAGCGACCGGAATCCCAAGTTGCAGGATCGCGATGACCGTCTCCACGGCATCGCGCAGTGTCTGGAACTGGCAGGTGGCGGACGAGACTGCCTCCGGAATCCCGTGCAGCCGCAGTTGGATCTCGGTGATGACACCCAGCGTCCCCTCCGAGCCGATGAACAGCCGCGTCAGGTCGTATCCCGAGGCCGATTTGCGCACGCGCCCTCCGGTGCGGATCAGCCGCCCGTCCGGCATCACCACCGTCAGCCCCATGACGTTGTCGCGCATCGTCCCGTAGCGCACCGCGTTGGTGCCGGAGGCCCGCGTCGCCGACATCCCGCCGATCGTGCAGGCCGAGGTCCCCGGATCGACCGGAAAGAACAGCCCGAGATCCCGCAGATGCGTGTTCAACTGCTCCCGCGTCACCCCCGCCTCGACCCGGCAATCCATATCCGGCTGGCTGACGTCCAGCACCCGGTTCATCCGCGACAGATCCAGCGTGATCCCGCCACGCACCGGCGTCACGTGGCCCTCCAGCGAGGTGCCCGCCCCCCACGGCACCACCGGGACGTGCTCGGCATAGCACAGCGCCATCAGCCGGCAGGCCTCCTCGGTGCTCTCGATGAATGCGACGGCATCGGGCAATACCGGCGGCTGTGCGTCTTCCCCGTGCGAGTGCTGATCGCGCAGCCCCGCGTTGGTGGTGATGCGGTCGCCGAGGAAGCCGCGGGCGGCGGCGATAAGGGCTTCGACAGGCATGAACGGTTCCTGGTTGCGGGTTGGCACAGGATTGGACCCGGGCCCCCATCATGGCAAGGGTGTCCTGGCAAGCCTGGGAGATCCCCTGCGTCCGGCTCGTTGCCTGGGCTCGCGGTCACTCCATCGCGGTTTTGGCTGTCGGTCCCTCCTCGAAGCTCTCCGCGTCCTTCCGGCCAACGATGATCCCCGGCAGCAGGAAAACCAGCGGAACCGCCACCGCAGTGGTGACGGAGTTCGCGATCACCAGCGAATCGAATGAGAAATGATAGGCGTCCAGTAGTTTCGAACCGAACCAGTCGGTGCCGAACAGCGCCAGGTTGCGGACACTGACCATCAGCGAGAAGCCTAAACCCTCACTGCCGGCCGGTGTGGCGCGCACGGCGAGGTCCATCAGTGCCAGTTCGGCCAGCGTGTATCCGAACCCGTTGAGCCCCTCGATCGCCTGCGCCCGTCCCAAGGACGAATAAAACAGATATCCCAGGTTCGCGACCGTCCCCAGAATCATGCATCCGGCCAACAGCGTGCGCAGATTTAACCGCCGGCACAGGATGCCATAGCCCACGGCGGCCAGCACGCCGAAGACGCCCCCGATCAACTGGAGGAACCCCTGCGTCTGGGTGTCCATGTGCAACTCGTTCTGTTGCTTGTAGAACACCGCGGTTCCGAAGCCCGGCGCGATGTAGAACAGCGCCATCAGCCCCGCCGCGGCCCACATCGTCCGCGCCGACGCGATATTCGCAAGCTGGGCTCGGGCGTTGCCCAGAAGCAGGCGGCGGTCCGGCGGTTGCCGCTGTTCCCGCAGAAACAGGGCGGTGACCGGCACCAGCAGAAACATGATCCCGCCGCACGCCGCCGCGGTCCAGCCGAAAGCGATGCTGGCGAGATATCCCGCAACCGGCCCGTTAACGATCAGGCACCCCTGCTGCACAAACTGCCGGATGGCGGTCAGGCGGCCGGAGCCCGAAATGGCCTGCGCGGTCTCCACCATGTAGCCGCCCACCACCGTGCTGGTTACCACCATGAACACGTTGATGACGATCGCGACCAACAGCAGGTCGCGGTATTCGTGCGGGGTGACGGTCAGCGCCAGCCACGCCAGCGCCGCCAAGGTGGCGCTGAGCAGGATGTAGCTCTTGCGGCGGTTGCCGAACAGCGGGAAGGCGTCGGTAACGATGCCGGCGAAGGGTTTCAGGTACCAGGCCAGACCCGCCCAGAAGAAGAACGCCGCGTTGCTGCTGCGATCGAGATGGAGCTCGTTCTTCAGCAGATTTTGCAGCGGCAGCCGCGCCAGCACCTGCGGCTGCGCTAAAGTCGTCGCCAGCACCCCTGCGACGATTATGATCGCCGCATAGGTCAGCGTCCGGTCGGGAGATCGTTGGGCGTCAGTTGGTGCGGCCATGCCTGTGACAGGATCAGCCGAACGCCCGACGTTTGGCAACGCCCCTGCCGTGGCTTTTTGGCAGTAAAATACTGGCCTCACCGGTGCACAACGATGGACTCATGGCTGATAACCGTGATCTGCCCAGTTGGACCTCATACACCTGGATGTATGCAGGCGCTTGCCTTCATCCAATGATTACCAATGCGTGACAAATAACCTGCCGCCCGGCGTCAAATCGCGCTATTGTGATCCGAATGGAGGTCGCTGGACCTGCCATCGAGGAGAGGTTACGAGGGTATGGATGTGCAGGATCCTGAGCGGCCCGTTAAGCCTTGTGTTGCCATCGCCGTCGGAGACGCCTGGCAGCGATCCGAGGTCGTCAAGGGCCTGACGTCGTTCTATTCGTTGGCGGAATACCCGACTATTTCGCAGGCCCTGGCGGGCTGTCGCGAGCACGTTCCTTTGGCTGTGCTGGTGAGTGAGAAACTGCCCACAACCAGCGGCTACGACCTCGTTTCCATGCTGCGGTTAGACGCCAAGCTGGCGGCAATTCCGGTGGTCGTGCTGGTCGCCAAGAATGACAGACCGACCCATGATGCTGTCGCGCAGTGCGGCGCGGATAAGCTGTTGGTTCATCCATTTACACGGAGCGCACTGGTCACGACTGTATCTGGACTGGTAAACCGTACTGTCGAACGCAAATGGAAAAAATTACTGCCGCTGCAGCGGCAAGCACTGACGAATACATTGGAGCTGTTCAACGGCATTTCGAACGTCATCGAGGACGGCAAGCCGATCCCGTATCGATCGGCCAGCGAAGCCTGTAAACCGCTGGTCGATGCAGTGGCCAGTAATGATTTCAAGGGCGTATTGCGGGGCGTCAGAGATCACGACAATTATTCTTACGCGCATTCGGTGCGGGTCGCGACATTTCTTGCCTTGTTCGGCGCCACGCTTGGTCTGTCAAAGGATGAACAGATTCTTTTGGCCACAGGCGGACTGCTGCATGACGTGGGCAAAATGTCGATTCCGCACGAGATACTGAACAAGCCCGGTCGCCTCGACGAGGCCGAGCTTGTGGTGATGAAGGGACACGTCGCCGCTTCGGTGTCGTACTTGCAGTGCTGCCATGACCTGCCGAAGGGCATCATCACCATCGCCGCGCAACACCACGAGAAGCTGGATGGCAGTGGCTATCCGTATGGCCTGGCAGGCAAAGACCTCAACAGGCTGGCCCGCATCGCCTCGATTGTCGACGTGTTCAGCGCTTTGACCGACCGGCGCGTCTACAAGCCGCCGATGGAAGCCGAAACCGCGCTCAACCTGATGGTCGAGCAAATGGCTTCAGAGCTCGATATCAAGTTGCTCAGCTTGTTTCGCCAGATGTTGCTTGATGCGACTGTACCCGTTTGAGAATGCGGCACCCATTCGTCCAGCTTAAAACCCGTCATTGCTTTGGTGCGTTGATCTTCTCGTGCGGCAACCCGCCATCGTCGATGTCGGGATCCATGATCGTCTTCCCCCGCAAGCCTACAAATGCAGGCTGAGTCAACGCTGGGTCTCTTCGCTCGATCAGACCTTTGTGCTGATCGCTCTGGACCATCGCGCCGTCGGCTGTAAATCGTCGTGTCATAGGTATCGCTGGAGGTCCGTCGGGAAGCCGGCGGGGTTCCAAGCCGCACGTGCGGCGCCCAGGTCTCGCGTTCGATGCGAAAGCCAGATATGCTACATTGATATGCGACAAACGACGTCCGATTCAGAAAGATTTCAAGCTGGTAGAAAGACTTGGCCGCTTCGGGCAGATCGGACGCCTTGTAGCGGGCGATTCTTGAGCAAAACATGCCAGCCGTTGAGTTGCTCAAGCAGGCCGCCGCTGGCGCTTCACTCGGCTTTACTGCCCAGGTTATCGAAGATCACATCCGCGGTAAGGTGATGGAGGCGGAAAGCAAAAGTGGCGCCGCGCGCGCCGGGGAACTGATCGGCATCGTTCACTCCGATATCGGGTAGCGCCGGTGGAGCAGTTGTCAGCTTGGTGGGCCACATTTCTGGCGAGCGCGTACGCGAGCACCGCCGCCGCCTATTCGGTGTCATTCGTGTTGGGCACGCTAATCGGCCTTGAGCGGCAATGGCGGCAGCGATCCGCGGGCTTGCGGACGAATGTTCTGGTCACGGTGGGAGCGGCGGCGTTTTCGGACCTCGGTTTGCGCCTGTTGGGAGCCGAGGGGGCTACCCGCATCATCTCGTACGTCGTGTCAGGGATCGGCTTCCTAGGGGCCGGGGTCATACTGAAGGACGGAACCAACATCCGTGGCCTGAATACCGCGGCAACGCTCTGGTGCTCGGCCGCGGTGGGGACACTGTCCGGAAGCGGCATGCCCGGTGAAGCAGCAACCCTGGCTGGGTTTGTGCTGGCCGGCAATACGCTGCTGCGCCCTCTCGTAAATTGGGTCAACCGGCGCCCGATCGACAGTAGCGTGACCGAAGCAAAATATTTGATCCACGCCGTCTGCCGAGCTCAGGACGTTTCGGACGTCCGCGATCTGCTCGATAGGGAACTGTCTCGAGCGAATTACCCGATTCGAGAAGTCGAGACCCTGTCAGCCAACGATGACAAAGTGGAGCTCGCGGCTATCCTAGTGCCCACGGCCGCCGAAGATGCCGAACTGGATGCGGTGGTAGCGGCTTTGGAAGTCTCGCCGCTGGTCCTGTCTGCCACATGGTCAGTAGAGGCAACCGCGTAATACCGCACCTCCTGTCTCCCAAAGCAGTTTCGACGGCCAATTTCCGCGCCAATGCGCCCGATGCTATCAGCCGCCGCCGATCCTGGGAATCAGATAGATCTCGCTGTTCGGCTTTAGCTCCGCGGCGTAGGCATCCTGGAAAATCTCGCCGTCGATGGCGATTGCCATGCTCTCCTCGACCTGTTTTCCGAGGCCGGGAAAGCGCAACTCCAACTCCAGAACAAGCCGGCGGAAGGTGGTTGCCTCCACCTCAAATTCCGTCTGCCCGTCAGCGAACTGCTGGGCAGCGGAACCCGAGGAGAGGACAACCCTGGGCATCAACCCGCGTCGATCGCCGCGCGCACCTTCGGAGGAGACATCGGCAGGTCCTGCATGCGAAGGCCGGTGGCGCTACGGATGGCGTTGGCAATCGCTGCCATCGGCGGAATGATCGGCACCTCGCCCACGCCACGGGCGCCGAATGGATGCCGCGGATTAGGGACTTCCACCAGCACCGCCTCGATCATCGGCACATCGGAGGCGACGGGCACCCGGTAATCGAGGAACCCTGCGTTCTCCATCTGACCCTTGTTGTTGTAGATGTATTCCTCGTTCAAAGCCCAACCGATCCCTTGCGCCGCACCGCCCTGGATCTGGCCTTCCACGTAGCTGGGGTGGATCGCCTTGCCGACATCCTGAATCGCCGTGTAGCGCTCTATCGTTACGTGACCGGTCTCCTTGTCGACCGATACGTCGCAGATGTGGGCGCCGAAACCGGGGCCGGCCCCTTGGGCGTTGACCGACACCTCGGCGTTGATTGGACCGCCGGTGCGGGCGGACTTTAGCGCCAGCTCGGCCAGATCCAACGGCTCGAACGCCCCGGCATTGGAACCCGCAGGATACGCCTTGCCGTCCTTCCACTCCACCGCCTCGACCGGGATCTCCCAGGTCGCCGCGGCACGCCGCTTGAGTTCATCAACGACCTTCTCGGCCGCCTGCGTCGCTGCCATGCCCGTTGCGAAGGTCACGCGGGACCCCCCGGTCAGGAAGGTGTAGCCGATCGAGGCGGTGTCAGCGACCACCGTACGGACCCGCTCCGCTGGCACGCCGAGCGCCTCGGCCACCATCATGCCGATGGACGCGCGCGAGCCGCCGATATCCGGGCTGCCGGTTGCGGCGGTTACCGAACCGTCTTCGTTCACGTGCACCTGGGCAGTCGATTCGCCTCCGATGTTGAACCAAAAGCCCGTGGCCAAACCACGGCCCTGGCCTTCCTTCAGCGGCGACTTCCAGTGCGGGTGTGACTTCACGGCGTCGAGCACTGCTGTGAAGCCGATATTCTGGTGGACCGGCCCGTAATGGGTCTTGGTCCCGTTCTTGGCCGCGTTCTTCTCACGCAGCGTCAGCGGGTCCATCCCGAGCTTGGTCGCCAAGTCGTCCAATGCGCTCTCGACGGCGAAGGATGTAATCGGTGCACCCGGGGCGCGATAGGCCGCGACCTTCGGGCGATTGCTGACAACATCGTAACCAACGACATCGACGTTCGGCAGGTCATACATGGCGAACCCGCACATGCATCCCGGACCGATCGGCGAGCCCGGAAACGCGCCGGCCTGGTATTTCAGGACGTGCTTGGCCGCGACGATGGTGCCGTCCTTTTTGGCGCCCAGCTTGATCTCCATCGTTGCTCCGGACGTCGGACCGGAGGCACGGAAGACGTCCTCACGCGTCATCTGAATTTTCACCGAGCGCCCGGACTTCTTCGATAGCGCGACGGCCACCGGCTCCAGGTAGACCAGCGTCTTGCCGCCGAAGCCACCGCCGATCTCGGCCGGGTTCACCCGGATATTCGCTATATCCAGACCTAGCAGCTTCGCGGTGTACGCCCGGATCATAAAATGACCCTGGCTGGATGCGTGGATGGTGATCTGCCCATCCGGCGAATAAGTCGCGAGGCAGGCATGCGGCTCGATATATGCTTGATGCACCGGCTGCGTGGTATAGCGGCCCTCGACGATGACCTCGGCCTCCTTGAAGCCCGCTTCGATGTCGCCCTTCTTGAATGTGACGACCTTGGCGATGTTGGACGGCTTGGTCGGCACCGGCGACACGCCCACGGTAAACAGGTCGTCGTGCAGGATCGGCGCATCCGGTGCCATCGCCGCTTCAACATCGATAACGAACGGCAGCACTTCGTATTGCACGTCGATCAGGTCTAGCGCTTCATCGGCGATCGCCTGGGTCGTCGCGGCGACCGCGGCGACGGCGTGGCCCTCATACAGGGCCTTGTCGCGCGCCATGATGTTCAGCGACAGGTCCCGAAAGTTCATCGGGCCCTCGCCCATGAACGCTTCTTCCGAAGCGATCACGGGGAAATCCTCGGCCGTGAGCACGGCCTTCACGCCGTGCAGAGCAGCGGCCTTGCTGGTGTCGATGGAAATGATGCGCGCGTGAGCATGAGGTGAGCGCTTGATCTTGCCCCACAGCATGCCCGAAGCCCGCGTGTCGGCGGCGAACACCGCGCGCCCGGTAACCTTGTCGACCCCATCAGGACGGATGGGGCGAGTGCCAACGACTTTCAGGCTGGAATCGATGTAATTCATCCAACGGTCTCCCCTCGGAGTTCAGCGGCCGCATCCATCACGGCGCGGATGATCTTGTCGTAACCGGTGCAGCGGCACAGGTTGCCGGCGAGCCAGTAGCGCGCTTCGGTCTCGGTCGGGTTTGGATTTTCGTCCAGTAACGCCTTGGTGGCGACGATGAGACCCGGCGTGCAGAATCCGCACTGCAGAGCGGCGTGCTCCAGGAACTTCTGCTGCACCGGATGCAGTTTGTCGCCCTGGGCGATGCCCTCGATGGTGGTGATCGCCGTGCCCTCGGCTTCCACGCCCAGGACCAGGCAGGAACACACCAGACGGCCGTCCATGATGACCGAACAAGCGCCGCAGTCGCCGGACGCGCAGCCTTCCTTGCTGCCGGTCAGGCCGATGACGTCGCGCAGCACGTCCAGCAGTGTCTGCTGGGTTTCGCAGAGGAATTCGGCTTCCTCGCCGTTGATGGTGGCGGATACGTAAGTCTTAGCCATGGTCAGTGAGCCTTTCCGTTGGTTTTTTTGCCCTGGGCCCGATCGAACGCAATCGCGGCGGTTCGGCGGGCGAGGACGCCCGCGATCTTGGTGCGATATTCGATTGTGCCGCGCTTGTCGCTGATCGGCTTGGCGGCGGCCTGGGCGGCGGCATCCAGTTTTGCCAATGTGTCGGCATCGAGCTTGTGCCCGATCAAGGCGTCGGCCGCGGCCGGAACCATGATCACGGTCGGCGAGACGGCGCCCAAGGCGACGCGCGCGGCCGTGCAAATGCCCTTTTCATCCAGCGTCACGCTGATGCCGCAACCCACGACCGCGATGTCCATTTCTGTCCGCGGAATGAACCGCAGATAAGCGTCGGACGAGCGAGCAGGACGCGGCGGCAGCTTAAATTCAAGGACGAACTCATCCTTCGCCAGTGACGTGCGGCCCGGGCCCGTTGGGATCTGCTCGACCGGCACTTCGCGCTTCCCATTGCTGCCGACGATGACCGCGGTCGCGCCGGCGGCATACAACGCCGGGACGCTGTCGGCCGCAGGCGAGGCGTTGCACAGGTTGCCGGCGAGTGAGCAGCGGCCCTGGATCTGGGTCGAGCCGATCAGGTCGAGCGCCTCCACCAGGCCTGGCCACGCCGCGTTCAGCCCGGCATGGGCTTCGACGACGGCACCGGGGGTCGCGGCGCCGATCACGAAACCTCCGTTTTCCGAGCGAATCCCGATGATCCCTGGGATCTTTTTGGTATCGACAATCAGGTCCGGCTTCAGGCGACCCGAGCGAAGCTGCACAAGAAGGTCCGTGCCACCGGATAGAACCTTCGCCAAGCCGGATGCCCCGGCCAATAGTTTTACCGCATCGTCCACCGAAGTGGGTGCGGCGTAGCTGAGACTTGACATTGTCGCTCCGATCAAACGCGTTACACTCCTCCCGGGCTAGTGCTTCCGGGACGATCGCCGACAACGTTAGGCGATAGAAGACGTGTGGTCGAGAGGCACGGCCTGGACCGGGCGCCGCGAACCCTCGGCCGCGACCCATCTCTGCGCTAAATCGCAAAACGCCGACAGGCTCGGCTGCAATGAAGTGCGCGAAAATACTATAGTCGCATGATGACATTTGTTGTGTGGCGAGAGATCAGGGAGCGGCCACGAAAAGCTGCCTGGTCGCGAAGGAGATCCAGACCCGTCGTGCGGCCAGCCAATCCGCACCCAGCAGCATATCGGCGATCGGCGACAGGCGCAGCGGCTCCACCCATAGTGAGGGCGTCTCGAGAGTTTGGTTACCGACCTGCAGTCTACTGAACTGATGGCGGTGCACGGTTAGGACGCGGGAACCGAGGCCGGTAATCTGGCCCGAAGGATCGGCCGACAAAATGGCAGGATCCAAATTTAGTTTAAAGATACCCGGCGCGGCGACCAGGCTGGAACTGGCACCGCTGTCCAGCAACGCCCGCAGGGTCCTGCCGTCCAGCGTAACGGGTACGATAATCGCCTGCTCGGCGGGCACGGCAATCGGTATCGCCGCGTAGTCACTGGACCAGGGCAGAAACCGACCAGCGCAATCGTGGACTCGATACAGACTTAGGCGATGGCCCGGCACGTCAAGGTCCAAATCGAAAAGAGATAAGAAATCGCGCCCGAGCAGTCCGTCGATGAATTGATTCTCGCCGGTTGCTGGCGGCAGGACCGCGACGGTCAGGCTTGTGTCATGGGTCACCGTTCGGCGAACCAGCGGGACACCGCCCAGGCTGAGGCTGCGCGGGTCGGCGTTGGGGCGGCTGTCGATACCGCCGATGCCGCGCATCGTGGTGCCTACCCATTGATCGCGCGCCAGCCCGAGGCGATGAACCGCAGCCTCGGATACCACCGATCTTTGCGCGCCAGTATCGAGAATGAAGGTGGCGGTGATGCCGTTCACCTCCACCGGGACCGTGATAACCCCGCCGTTGACCTGCAATGCGACGGTTGCCTCTTGGTCCACGGCGCAGGCGCCCTGAGCAACGGGTAGCAATAGTAGGAACATGAGCAGGACGAGCAGGGAGGATATGAGCTTCGTGGCCACGCCGATCCCTTAGCACTCGGCCTAAGGAAACGATACCATCGGGCGCACTGCCAGGACGTGCGAACGGTGTCGTTGATTATCGGCCACGCTGCTCGTCGGGTGTCTGGAGGATAAAGCTATGAGCCGATCGTCGAGAAATTGAGCATCGACCGGGCGAGTCCTCCAAAAGCGCTGACCAGGATAAAGTCACGACGCGGGGCAACCGGTGAGCCGCTTGCCCTCGCTGAACATGACGACAGGTCGTAGTTTCTACATTGAAACCACCCGCCGATAGAGATGCCACGTTGCATGGCCTAAAACTGGCATGACAAAGATGAGGCCGAGCAACGCTGGAATCGATCCGATTACCAGGCTTGCTGCGATGATCAGACCCCAGGCCGCCATCACTCGCGGATTACGTGCAACTACCCTGGCCGAAGTGCGTATCGCCGTCTCCAGGGGAACGCCTTGGTCTAATAGCATTGGGAATGAGACAACACTGATCGTCAGCGCTATTATCGCGAACAAGAAGCCGGCGCCCACGCCGACGACCGCCATTGTCCGACCGGCATGGGTAAAGAAAATATCGTGTACGAAACTGGCCAAAGACGCCGGCGGCTGAGGTCCCAACGTCAGGTTGTAGACCACGTTCGACAAAACCAGCCAGAACAGGAACATCGTCAGTAGGATCGCTCCAAGCAGAACGATCCCGCCGATCGCTGGCGAGCGGAACACGGCGAATGCGTCTGCCCATCCGGCTTGCTGACCCATCTCTCTACGGCGGCTCATTTCATTCAGCCCGACCGCAGCTAACGGGCCGACCAGTGCGAAGCCGGACGCCAACGGGAAGATCAGGGGTAGCATGTCGTAGCCGGACGCCAATCGCGCCAGCAATAAGCCCATCATTGGGTAGACCACGCATAGGAAGATCACGTCGGTGCGTGAGGCGCCGAAATCTTCCATCCCACGGGTCAACGCCCATCGTAAATCCGCTAGTTCGATGTGCCCTACCTTTACTGTCAACCGTGTGTCGGCAGCCGGTCCCCGCCGGGTGGCGGTGACCGATTGATAGGCGTGGGTCAGCACGTCCGCGCCCCAGCCCGGTGGTGTCCTGATCATAATGGTCTCTCCTCCATTTGTTTTATCCGCCCTGCTTTTTTCGTAGCTGGGGTCGCAGACCCGTCATGCGGTCCTTGCCTGATCGCCTGACGACACGGTCGCGGCCATCGCAGAAATCGATGATGAGCGCGTCTCGACCATCTCGGAGATCACGAGTTCGCGATCCTTCGACAGCTTCCCCATTGCGGACGAATGCGCCAGCATCCCCGGATGACGGATCCGATCACCATCGCCGTGTTGCAGAACCGGCTAAGCGCCATCGCGGAGGAGATGGGAGAGGCGATGTTGCGCACCGCTTACTCGCAGATCCTGAACTCATCACGGGATTTCTCTATCGCGTTGATCGACGCCGGGTGCCGGCTGGTGGCGCAGGCGGATCATATTCCGGTGCATGTTGGCGCGATGCCCTGGGCGGTGAAGGCATTGGCGGCGCGGTTCCCGGCCCCCTGCCCCGGCGATGTCTATCTCCTGAACGACCCGTATCGAGGCGGCTCCCATCTGCCGGACCTGACGGTGTTCGTGCCGGTGTTCGCAGCCATGTCCGCCGGGCCGGCGCTGATGTTTTGGTCGGTCGTTCGAGCCCATCATTCCGATATCGGCGGGGCAACGCACGGCGCGTATAATCCAGCCGCGAGGGAGATCTGGCACGAGGGCCTGCGCCTGCCGCCGATGCGACTGACCGAGGATGGCGTGCTACGCGAAGATCTGTTGGAGATGTTGGCGCTGAATGTCCGTCATCCCAGGGATTTCCGCGGCGATCTGGCCGCGCAGATTGGTGCGGCGCGTTTGGGCGAGCAACGGCTGGCCTCCGTGATTCGGGAGGTCGGTGCCGAGACTTTGGCAGAGTCGGTCGATGCGATGCTGGATGCGGCTGAACGCTACGCTCGGCAAATCGTCTCAGGCTGGGCGGATGGAGTGTATCTTGGAGAGGCGGTGCTGGACGATGACGGGTTCGATAAGACCAATATCGTCGTTCGCGCTCGGGTCACCAAGCGCGGCAGCGATGTGACGGTCGACCTGACCGAGTCCGACCCACAGGTCACCGGGTTCATTAACTCGTCGCACGCCAACAGCCAGTCGGCGGTGACGATGGCGTTTGCGTTCCTGCTCGATCCCGGCATTGCCAAGAACGAGGGAGCATTCCGGCCGCTGACCGTGAAGCTCAAGGAAGGAACTATCGTGTGGGCGCGCGAGGGGGCGCCAGTGACGATGTGCACCAGTCATTGCTCGAACGAGATCATCGAGGCGATCATCGTGGCTTTGGCGCAGGCTTGTCCGGAACGGGCGATGGGCGGTTGGGGGCGCCGGCTGCGCATCGCGCTGAACGGGACGGACCCGCGAACGGGACGGCGTTTTATTTGGCACATGTTCCAGGCGCGGCCCGGCGGCGGCGGGTCGGCCGCGGGGGACGGGTATTCGACGATCGGCGAGTGGCACTCGGCCGGCGGCATAAAGTTCGGTAGCATCGAAGTCGCGGAGGCCCGGTTTCCGCTGGTGTTCGAAACCCACGAATACCGTTCCGGATCGGGCGGTGCGGGGCAATATCGCGGGGGCAACGGCGGCGATATGCGCCTGCGTGTGGAAGCAGCGGGCGTCAGTTATGCGAATACTGCCGGCGAGGGTATCGTGCATGGAGCGCGCGGCATAAATGGCGGACGGGATGGCGCGCCGCACGATTACACGCTGTTGGCGCCCAACGTGGCGCCACGAAGCCTGAAAAGCAAAGAGATCAACGTTGCAGTGCCCCCTGGCAGCGTGATCCATGTGCTGTCCGGCGGCGGTGGCGGGTGGGGCGATCCCGAGCATCGCGATCCGGCGGCGTCTGCGGCCGACGATGCGCAGGGGATGGCATGATGTCCGCACGCAGCCGACCCATCCCACGCTCGCAATATGGACGCTTAGCGAAGGCATGGATGGTGGCCCTGCCCTATATTGACGAAATTAGGCTTCCGCCGGCACCGGGGGGATTACGAAAAAACCCTTCATCAGACGCGGCATGAGCTTTACCATCGGCATCGACGTTGGCGGCACGTTCACCGACATCGTCGTCTCTACGATTGAAGGCAGCACGATTATAGCCAAGGCGGCAACCACCCCGGCGGATCAGTCCGATGGGGTGCTCGAAGGGGTCGGCCTGGCCGCGGAACGCCTAGGGCTGACGGCCGACCATCTATTGCGGCGCACATCGCGGATCGTCCACGGCACCACTGTTGCCACCAACGCGTTGCTGCAAGGAAAGGGCGCGCGCGTTGGCATGCTGACGACCAAGGGTCACCGCGACGTCATCGAGATGCGCGAGGGCCTGAAGCCGGATCGCTACAACCTACGCATGACCCCGCCCGTCCCGCTGGTGCCGCGGCGCTTGCGCGTCCCGGTGACGGAGCGCATGCGGGCAGACGGATCGGCGGAAATTCCGCTTGATATGGCCTCACTAATTGCTGCCATCGATTTTCTGCGTGAAGCCGATGTCCAGGCAGTCGCAATCTGCTTCCTTCACGCTTGGCGCAATCCCGTGCACGAGCAACTGGCCGCCGCTACAATTAGCGCCCGATTGCCGCGGGCCTACGTGACGACCTCCTTCGAGGTATTACCGCAGATCAAGGAGTTCGAGCGATTTTCGACCACCGTCGCCAATGCGGCGGTCGGGCCGGTGATCCAGAACTATCTTGAGCGCCTCCAGTCGCGCTTACGCCAGGCCGGCTACAAGGGTGAGTTGATGGTGATCCTGTCGCATGGCGGCGTTGCCTCGGTGGCGGAGGCAACCCGTCTCGCCGCGGGAACAGCACTGTCCGGACCTGCTGGTGGGGTGGCCGCTGCTGTTGCGCTGGCACGGGATGGGCTCGCGGCGGATATCATCAGCTTCGATATGGGAGGGACTTCCACCGACATCGCTGTCTTGCGGGGGAGACAGCCTTTGCTGTCGGGGGACAAGTCCGTTGCCGGAGTAAAAATCGCGCTGCCGAGCCTGGATATTGTGACTTTGGGAGCGGGCGGCGGGTCGATTGCGAAGCTGGACCGGTCGGGCTTGTTGACCGTCGGGCCAGACAGCGCAGGTGCTGCTCCTGGTCCGGCGTGCTATGGCCAAGGCGGCACTGGGGCGACGGCTACCGACGCCTATGTGGTGCTCGGGTATCTTGATCCGGAGAACTTCCTGGGCGGCCGACGCCGACTGGATCCGGAAGCGGCTCGGAAGGTCGTGGCAACATTGGCCGCGGAATTGGGGATGGAGACGGTTGAGGCGGCGGCCGGCATCCTGCGTGTGGTCAACAGCCGTATGGCGGATGGAGTTCGCGTTGCCACTGTGCGGCGTGGCGTCGATCCGCGTGGCTTTACTCTGCTGGCATTTGGCGGGGCGGCCGGGCTGCACATTGCCGGGGTGGCGGCGGAATTGGGCATCAACCGGGTGGTGGTGCCACTCGCCGCCTCGGTGCTGTCGGCATGGGGGATGCTGAATACCGATCTGCGGGTGGAGCTCAGCCGCAGTCAGGCACAGACGGCCGGCCTTGACACCGCAGCCGTGCAAACGGCGTTCTCGGCGATGGAGGAAGAGGGCCGGGCGCGGCTGGCCTGGTTCGACGGCGAGGTGACGCTGCACCGATCGGCGGACATGCGTTACGGCGAGCAGGTCTTCGAAATCCCCGTCGATTTGGACGGCGTTGATTGGGCATCTCCTGCCGTGGCGGCGAATCTCGCGGATCGGTTCCACGCCGCGCACGAACGTCTCTACACCTATGCGCTGCGAGATCAGGAGGCCGTCCTGGTGAACGCGCGCCTGTCGGTGATCGGCCGGCTGCCCCAAGTCGAGCGTGTAGTTTCAGATGTTTCGGGGACTGAGGTCAGTCCAAAAGCGCAACGCCAGATCTATCTTGGCGGCTGGACGGACGGTACCCGTGTTCGACTTTCTAACGCTCGGGGCCGGCCAATGCATTCGTGGGCCAGCCGTCGTGGAGTCCGACACCACGACCGTCCTGATGCGCAGCGGCGAAGTGGGACATTTCGACGCTCGGGGCTGGCTGGAGGTGATAATTGACGGATCGAACACATCGGCGTAACCGGGCCGCCGGAGGTCGAAGGGATGCAGGGTGACACGACGCTAAACGTTTTCTGGCAGCCTGGCTGAACGAGCTGCCTGAAACTCAAAGAGTTTCTCTCGGTCCGTGCGATCGAGTTCAAATCCATCAATGTTCTAGCTGATCCCGATGGCTTGGCTGCGCTTCGCAGCCTTGGTGCGCGATCGGTTCCTGTGCTGTCGCGCGGCGACGAGTGGATTTTTGCGCAGAACATCGGCCACGTCGTGAAGTTCCTCGGCCTCAACGAGGCGACGGCTCCGATCTTGTCACCGTCTGAGTTGATGGAGCGACTAGACCTGTTCATTCGGACCGCGATCCAGATCGTGCCACAGATGCCGGACGAGAGGCTGTCTACCGAGGTTCCCAATCGCCCCCGGAGCTATTTGGAGCTCGGTCATCACCTATTCCGCATTCCTGAGGTTCTGTTGGAGGTCGCCGCCGGTGCGACACTGACCAACAGTACGCTAACGGACGGACTACCGGACGACATGCACACGAGCGCCGCGCTCGGGATTTACGGGCAACGGGTGCTGGCGGCGCTGCATGCCTGGTGGGAGTTCGAAACAGGATAAGACCGCGCTCGAGACCGTTCAGACCTATTACGGTCCGCAGCTTCTGCACGAGTTGATGGAGCGCACGACATGGCATTGCGGGCAGCATGTGCGGCAGTGGTTCATGCTGTTGGGAATGGCCGGGATCGCGCCCGCGGTCACGCTTGATGACACCGCCTTTGGCGGATTGCCAATGCCGAGCAGCGTCTGGGACGGCTAGGAGTTCGCGCTTCTCCTCAGTAAGCTATCGCGCTTTGATCGCGGAAGCGCTACCCTCGATGGTCGTTCGTGGCTGCAGGCGGTGGTTTACCCGAGGACCTTCTTTAGGCGAGCCAATCGCAGCCACCTGAATTCGAGACAAATCGCGTCGGGTAGAGGATGTAATGATTTCATCGCTGTTCGAGCCGGGTTTGTCGCCGCACGGCATTTGCCTGCTATGGCAACCGGGGTTGCTCTGGCTGCACGCTGTATCAGACATTGCGACGGGGCTTGCCTATTTCGCAATTCCAATCGGATTGGCATCGCTGGTGCTCAAGCGCCGGGAGTTGCTGTTTGGTTGGATGTTCTGGCTGTTCGCGCTGTTTATCCTTGCATGTGGGACAACCCACTTCATGGACGTCTGGGTCCTGTGGCATCCGGACTATGGTGTCCAGGGGTTGGTCAAGGCGTTCACGGCTATCGCCTCCATCCTGACGGCGGCCCTGTTGTGGGGCATCCTGCCGAAACTCCTCTCGCTGCCAACACCGACAGAGTTCAGGCTGGTTTCGGATCAGCTATCGGATGAGACCATCCGGCACGAACGCACAGTCGAGCAACTGCGCCGCACGGAGCAAAGCTTCCAGCTTGTGGTCGAGAACTGTACAAGACTGCGCCATGTTTATGCTGGATCGGGCCGGCTATGTCAGTTCGTGGAATGCCGGCGCTAGACAGATCAAACAGTATGAGGCCTTGGAAATCATCGGCCACCATTTCTCGTGCTTCTACACCCCCGCCGATCAGGCGGACAAGAAACCGGCCCGTGCGCTGGATATCGCGGCTGGTGAGGGCACGTTCCAAGAGGAGGGATGGCGGGTCCGCAAGGACGGCAGCCTGTTCATGGCCGAAGTGTTGATTAACCCGATCCGCGATCGGCAAGGCGGGCTGGTGGGTTTCGCTAAGATCACACGCGATATTACCAAGCGCAAACAGGCGGAGCGGGATTTGGAACAGGCCCGGGCGGCACTGGCGCAATCGCAGAAGATGGAGGCCGTCGGGCAGTTGACCGGGGGCATCGCACACGATTTCAATAATATGCTGACTGCAATTCTCGGCAGCTTAGAATTACTGCAAATCCGTCAGGAGGCATTCAGCCAAGGTGCGAACCGGATGCTGCAAGTCATCCGCCAAGCGGCGGAACATGGTGCCGAGCTGACCCGGCGCCTGCTTGCGTTCTCCCGCAAGCAAACCCTGGCGCCAGCATTGACGGACGTCAATCAACTGGTCACTGGTATGTCGGAACTACTACGGCGCACGTTGGGAGAGGGTATCAAAGTCGAAACCACCCTGGCGGGCGGTCTGTGGCCAGCGTTTGTCGATCCTAATCAGGTTGAGAGCGCGTTGCTCAACTTGGCAGTGAATGCTCGTGATGCCATGCAACAGGGGGGCAGGCTCACGATCGAGACGGGCAATGCGTTCATCGACGGCGCCTACGCCCATATGCATGCCGATTTCGCGGCGGGCGAGTACGTTATCGTTTCTGTAAGTGATACCGGGTCCGGGATGACGGCCGAAGTATTGGACCGTGCTTTTGAGCCGTTTTACACAACTAAGGAGGTCGGTCGTGGCACAGGCCTTGGTTTGAGTCAGATCTACGGATTTGTCAAACAGTCCGGCGGCCACGTGGAACTGTACAGCGAGCTCGGTTGCGGAACGACGGTGAAGATGTATTTCCCGCGTGCCGGGACCGAGCAGGAACCGTCGGCGATCATTACGACAGCCGCGGCCGGGCCGTTACCCCGCGGAACCGAAACCATCCTTGTGGTTGACGATAACGAGGACGTTCGTCACTACAGCGCGAACGCCGCTCGCCATCTGGGCTACGATGTGTTGGAGGCCGGTGAGGCCGCGAGCGCGATTGCCATGCTGGATGCGCGTCCTGACATTCGTTTGTTGTTCACCGACGTCGGTTTGCCCGGGAAGAATGGACGAGACCTCGCCGACCGCGCGAAGTCCATACGGCCCGACCTAAGGTGCGTGTTCACCAGCGGCTATGCGAAGGCCGCGGTCACCAATATGGGGCTGCTGGAGCGTGGCGTGCTGTTTCTGCCTAAGCCGTTCCGGATCGAAAGCCTCGCGCACATACTGCGTTCGGCTTTGGATGCGGGGTAGCCTCTGTCAGGCGATGGCCATCGCGATCTTTGGCGGCGACTTCAGCGTTTGCAGGATGACGCAATATCGCTCGGTGGTCTGGATCATCCGCTCCAGCTTCGCGTGATCGGCGTCGCAATCAACATCAAATGTTACGGTCACTTCGGTCAGACCGACTGGCGTGGCGCGATCGACTCCGAGCGTGCCGCGCGCGTCCCATATCCCCTCCGCGACGACCTTGCCGCCGCGGATGGTGACTCCCATGGCCGTGGCGACCGCTCGGAGTGTGACGCCGGCACAGCCGACCAACGCTTCGAGCAGCATATCGGCCGAGCAGGCGAGTTCACCTGAACCACCGCCGGCTTTGTGGAGACCGGCGGTGACCTTGCCGTGCCAAGCGTCCACGACGATGGCAATGTCATTCGGGTCGAGAGTGCCCTCGGCCCTGGCTGGGACACGCGCAGCACCGGGGTCATCGCGATAAAGCTGCTTCAGGGGCGCCTGAATGGCGCGGAGCTGTTCGTTATTCATATCGGTCTCCTTTACTAACCAGGGGGATAAGCGACGATCCCTTTAGGTTCGGGCGAGGGCGAGGGATAGGGTTGCATCACGAGCAGACGTCCCTCCTATGACCGCCGACCCCAACAGATGAAGTTCGGATTTTTCCACCCCGGCTTCCCATACTCCAACCTCTGCCCATCTAGCGTCTCAACGGAACCGCCAGCCGCCTCGAGCACCGCTTGCGGCGAACAGGTATCCCATTCCATTGTCCCGCCAAAACGCGGATAGAGATCGGCCTGACCCTCCGCTATCCGGCAGAACTTCAAACTCGACCCAAAATTCACCGCCTCGGCGACCGTCCGCCCGCGCAGGAATGCGTCTAACCGAGCCTGATCGCCATGATGCCTACTGGCGACCACCGTCAACCCCTCCGGCGGCGGCGACCGCACCGAAATGGCTGAACGAATCCCGTCCCTCTGCAGCCAAGCTGCCATTCCGACTATTCCGCCAAAAATCGCCCCTGCCGCCGGCACGCCGACAACACCCAGAACCGCGCGTCCACCGCGAACCAACCCGATATTGACCGCGAAGTCGTTGCCGCCGCCGGCGAATTCGCGTGTCCCATCCAACGGATCGACCAACCAAAACTCGTCCGTCGCGGCCGTTATCTTGCCGGAGGCGACCTCCTCTTCAGCCACGATCGTGCATTCGGGCAACGCATCGCGCAGTCCGGCGACAATGATTGCCTCCGCTGATTGGTCGGCCTCGGTCACCACAGAGTGGTCTGGCTTGCGGTGAACGTGAAATCCCCTGTCGCGGATCGCACAAATCTCTGCCCCTGCTTTGACCGCAAGGTCGGCCGCTAGGGCTAGCAACGCGATATCATCCATCATGCCGACCCGGCGATCGGCTTCAGGCGTCGGATCTTCGCCTTCCGTGGTGCCTTCGCCAGCGGCGACAGAACCTTGACGGTCGCGCCGGCAACTGCAGGCTCGATCAGCCCGACCGCCTGCTCTGAAGGATTGAGCATCATTTCCGCTGCCTCATAAATCAAGTTCGGCTCGAGAAACTTGAGGCAGGCGAGAGATAGTGGACAATCCTCGGCGGCCGCCAAATAGTAACGCCAACGCGTCGCCGTCGACCCGACGCACGAATGTGGTGATTTCGACGAGCAGCAAATAGCTTAACATCAGCCGGCAGGCCAGGGCAATGCGACTGGCTCCTTGGCCCCTTGGGGGGCGCGTCCACAGCGTTTCGCCAAGCTGGATGAAACCGTAATGGAATTTTTTGCCTATGCGGCGTTGAGATGGTCCTGTTACTGGAGGCTCCGTTTTTGATACATCGACAGGTCTCACCGCATGAACTCAGACCCAGGGCGAAGTGGGGTGCATCCGGCCGCCAACCGATATTGAGCTGGCCGCAATCGTTCGGAATTTCCACACCGCACGTGTGCTGGTCGTCGGCGACGTGATCCTGGACCGCTATATCTCGGGCGCGGTTCATCGTCTCTCTCCAGAGGCGCCAATCCCTGTGCTGAGGCCCGAAACCAATCACGCCACCCTGGGGGGTGCCGCAAACGTAGCAGTGAACATCGCGACCCTCGGCGGCCAGGCTACCCTCGTCGGCGTGACGGGAAATGATCTCGCAGGCGAGGAAATCCGTCGTCTGCTCCAGGTCACGCCGGGCATCAGGTCCGCCCTTGTGCGTATCGACGGGCGGGCGACCACGGCGAAAACCCGCTTCATGACGGGATCTCATCAGCTTCTCCGCCTCGACGAGGAAATCACCGACCCACTCGATTCTAACGGATCATCGGCCATCATTGAGGCCGTCGACAGCAACCTCGACGCCGCCGACGTGATCGTACTTTCAGACTATGCCAAGGGCGTGCTTTGCGACGGTGTGCTGGAGGCGATCCTAGCGCGCGCCAAAGAAGCGGGCCGGTTGGTGATCGCCGATCCCAAACGCGAGGATTTCGCCGCCTATCGCGGTGCCACGGTGCTGACGCCCAATGAGCATGAGGTTCGAGCTGCAACGCGGATTGACGCGGCGCAGGATGCCGAGGCGGATCGTGCGGGCCGCATCGCGCTGGAGGCGACGGGCGGGGAAGCGGTGCTCGTCACCCGCTCCGCCAAAGGCTTGACTCTGGTCCGCCGAGATGCCGCTGCGCTACACTTTCCCACCAGGGCACGTGAGGTCGCCGATGTTTCGGGTGCCGGCGATACCCTGGTAGCGGCACTGGCGGTCGCTCTCGGGGCCGGGGCCCGGTTGCCGGAAGCTGCTATGCTGGCGAACGCCACGGCAGGCATCTCGGTTAGCAAGCAGGGAACCGCCACGGTGTCCGGCCAAGAATTGCTCGATGCGCTGCACCTAGACGATCTTGTTGCGACGGATCGCAAGGTCGTCAATCTGGAGGAGGCCGCCGAGAAAGTTGCCGATTGGCACCGCCGCGGCCTGAAGGTCGGCTTCGCCAACGGCTGTTTCGATCTGATCCACCCGGGCCACGTCCAATTACTCAGTGAGGCACGGGCGGCCTGCGACCGTCTGATCGTCGCATTGAATACGGATGCTTCGGTCAAGCGCTTGAAGGGACCCACCCGGCCCCTACAGAATGAGATGGCCCGCGCGACCGTGATGGCCTCCATGTCGCCGGTCGATTTGGTCATCCTGTTCGACGAGGACACGCCGCTGAAGATGATCCAGGCTCTGCGACCGGACGTGCTCGTCAAGGGATCCGATTATACGGTTGATCAGGTGGTGGGCGGTGATTTGGTGCAGGGCTGGGGCGGGAAGGTTGTGCTGGTGACGCTGCGCGAAGGCCACAGCACCACCAGCACGATCCGCCGGATGACCGCGCCAACGGTGCGGGCTCTCCCCTCACCAACAAACGCGGACAGCGGCCCTCAAATCCCTTGAATAAGGGTTGTGGGATAAGGAGACGACTGCGAGGGGTGCCTTCTCTACCCAAGCGCCTGATTGAGGTCGGCGATGAGATCCGCGGCCGTCTCCAGCCCAACGGACAGTCGGATCACATCCGGCCCCGCACCCGCGGACAGTCGTTGCTCGTCGGTCAACTGCCGGTGCGTGGTTGAGGCTGGGTGCAAAATCAGGCTGCGCGTATCGCCGATATTCGCAAGATGAGAAAACAGCCCGACACTCTCAACCAATTTGATCCCAGCTTCGTAACCACCTTTCACGCCGAAGGTGAAAACCGCACCCGCACCCGCAGGCATGTATTTTCGAGCAAGCGCATGATAGGGGCTGGTTTCGAGACCGGCATATGACACCCAGGCTACCCGAGGATCGTCATTCAGAAACTCGGCGACCGCTTTGGCATTGGCGCAATGGCGTTCCATGCGTACGTGCAGCGTCTCGATCCCGGTGATCGTCAGGAAAGCGTTCATTGGCGCCATCGCCGGCCCATAATCGCGCAATGCAACAGCCCGCGCCTTCGTCGTGAAGGCGAAATCGCCAAAATTCTCATAAAAGCGCAGACCGTGGTAAGCTGGCTCCGGCTCCGTCATCGACGGAAACTTTCCTCCGGTCGCCCAGTCGAACTTCCCTGATTCGACAACAATGCCCCCCATCGAATTGCCATGGCCAGCCAGGAATTTCGTGGTCGAGTGCGTCACGATGTCCGCACCCCACTCGAACGGGCGGCACAAATAGGGTGTCGCCAGGGTGTTATCGACGATCAACGGCAACCCCGCTGAGTGAGCCACCTCCGCGATCGCCGCCAGGTCAACAACCACCCCGCCCGGGTTTGCCAGGCTCTCGACAAAGATCGCCTTACATCGCGGCGTCAGGGCCCGCCGGAAATTCTCCGGATCAATCGGATCGACAAAATGACAATTCCAGCCCAGCTTCTTGAAAGATAATCCGAACTGGGTAAGCGAGCCGCCATACAGGTTGCGGGAGGCAAGAAACTCGTCTCCTTGCTCCATCAGTGTGGCGAATACCAAAAATTGCGCGGCATGACCCGAGGCCGCGGCTACGGCCGCCCGGCCACCCTCCAGGCTCGCCACGCGCTCCTCCAGCACCGAGACGGTCGGGTTGGTCAGACGGGAATAAATATAGCCAAAGTTGTGCAAGTTGAACAAAGACGCGGCGTGATCCACGTCGTCGAAAACGTACGCCGTAGTCTGGTAGATCGGCGTGGACCGAGCCCCCGTCGTCGGGTCAGGGGCCGCACCTGCATGCACCGCTCGAGTTTCGAAACCGTACTCGATATTAGCCGCAGGCAACGGCCGAGACTTGTTGCGAGGATCCACGGGCGCCTCGGCCGGCCGGTTGCGTATGATGCCGGAATTGACCCCGCTCCAGGACAATTCGCCGCAGAGCCGCCCGAACTCGATTTTCGGGCAGCGATTCATGATCACCTCTAGGCCGGCCGCCTCGCCCTTCGCCGCCGCCTCATCGTTGCGAACCCCAAGCTGCATCCACACCACCGGGGCGCCTATGGCGATGGCGTCCTCCATGATCGGCCCAACTAACTCCGAGGCTCGGAATACATCGACCATGTCGATCCGATCGGGAATCTCCCGCAAGTTGGCGTAAACGCGCTCGCCGAGTAGCTCCGCACCGGCGGCTCTCGGGTTCACGGGAATGACGCGGTATCCCTTGCCCTGCAGATATTTCATTACAAAGTAGCTGGGGCGATTCCAGTTGGTCGATGCTCCCACCATGGCGATTGTGCGGACGGTGGCCAGAATGCGGCGCAGCTTCGCGTCGGCATAAGTAATGGGATCAAACATCAAAGGAAGCGCCTTCCGCGGTTCGGAATCGCGAGGGCTCAGCCCTCGACCTGAAAAGGGCCGGCGCCAATTGATCGGAACCTACCGAGCCTGTTGAATCGCCGACAATATCCAGTGGCCACCGCGCGACCGCAGGAACGTCCATACCTCTGTCGCCGTGACGTGCTCGTTCGGGCTGCCGTCAATCACCCGCCCGACCGAGTCTCGGGTCACATCCACCATCGAGAAGCGCATCGCCACTGTGGCGTAATCCCGTTGCTGCTCGGTCCAGGCCTGGGCCAAATCGCCCGAGACCAGGTTCACGTCGGTCACGCTGTTGCGCACACCACGGCTGACCTGCTCGTTCAGTTGTTCGGCAAAATAGCTCACCATCTCCGGAGTTGCCATCGCTTGCATCGCGTTCAGGTCATGCGCGCTCCAAGCTGCCTGAATGCCCTTAAGCAACTGCTCGAACTGCTGATAATCGCTGGGGGTGATAGCGATCGCCGGCGGACTTGCGGTTCGGGGAGCGCTTTGCATAGGACCGGGCCCTGGCATCCCGCCTCGAGCGAAGATGTTGGGACCAGCCGCCATAACAGGCGACCTTCCACCTGTGAAATAGCGAAACAGAAACCGCACCACCATCACAATCAGAAAGATCTGCAACAGCAATCCGAGGAACCCGAACATCCCAAGGCCGCCGCCCATGAACCCATGTCCGAACAGCATTCCGCCGATTCCAGCACCAATCAATCCGCCCATCAGTCCCGACATGAACCCTGACGACCGCATTGGCGAACCATAGCCCGAGGGTGACCCATACGGCTGACTTTGCGGTGTCATGCTTCGTTGCATCGGCGACGTAGAATATGGCGCGGTGTTGGTCGACGGCGGCGCGGAATAGGTCATGCTTCCTCGGCTGCCGAACGAACCCCCGCCGCCAGCTCGCGCATCGGCAAAGTCAGGTGTGAGCATGAGGGCGAGGACAGCGATGGCAGCGAGAAGAATGCGGATACGGGACATTTCGCTTCGCTTCGAAGTTTGCGTATATATGGTGTATGTCAGAGGTCAACGCCAGATATGGCTATGCACGCACCCGTGAGGGTGCCGTGGATAAGCCTCTCGGGACGACGAGTATTCTCCGCGACGATGCAAGCCGTAGAGGTGATTTTCCCGCCGGACAGACTAAGCCTTGGATTTATCCGCCAAGGCCTTCACCTCATCCATAGCCTCGCCGAAGCGATTGTTGAGCAGTTTCATTGCCTCGGCGTGTGAATGCTGCATCAGGTCACTGATTTCCTTCATGTTGGCGACCGCTCGCTCATACGCCTGCTTTAACAGATCGGCCTGCTTGGCCGCCTTTGCCTGCGGCGCTTCGACCGAGGACATGGAACGCATTGCTTCGGTCAGCTCCGCCATACTTTGCTGCACGATTTCCATGTGCCTCCGAGCAACCGCCTGAGCGCCTTCTAGCGCAACCCTGTTGGCAGCGGTCAGCGTCTCCATGTTGCGTCGGCTAGCCGAGACAAACGCTTCCATGTCAGGCATGGCAGGCAGTTTCAAGTCGGCGAAGAGTTTGCCGAATTCGCCGAAGTCAGCCATTGACTTGGGGGGAAACGCCATTGAAGCCTCCTTTAGAGAGGACTGGTTCCTCACAGAGCCACGTTAGGCTTCCAGGAGAGGAAAACCAAGGACCCTCCCATGACAAAGTGGAGCCACGAGCCATGTTACAGAAGAGGAGAAGTGCAATGGACGACGGTAGCTCATCCCGCGTTGCCAGCGACCGCGACGTTTCCGACGGTGCGCTAAAGGAACCGCGATTATCTGCGGCGACCTCGGTTGGGACCCGAATCGACATCGTGTCCGACACGATTTGTCCATGGTGCTACATCGGCAAGCGGCATCTGGAGCAGGCACTGACGACCCTGGCCGAGGAGGGGCTGACCTTCCAGGTTCGCTGGAACCCGTTCCAGCTTAATCCTGACATGCCTGCGGAGGGTCGCGATCGTGCCTCATATCGCGCCTGGAAATTCGGAAGTGCCTCAAAGGCCGCGGCCCTCGACACAAGGATCACCGAGGCCGCGGCTAACGTTGGGCTGGAGTTCCGCACAGACCTCATGACCCGCACCCCGAACACGATTGATTCCCACAGGATGATTTGGTTCGCTGGCCAATACGGAAGCCAAGACGCCGCGGTAGAGGCGACCTTCAGGGCCTATTTCATCGAAGGCCGCGATATCGGCGAGCACAGAGTGCTGGCCGAGTGTGCCGCCGATGCGGGACTGCCGCGGCAGGCTGTGATCGATTTTCTAGTCGGCGATCTTGCCCGCGAGGACGTTCGGTCGGCGGACAGGGCGGCGCGCGAGGCCGGCGTTTCCGGTGTGCCGTCGTTTTTTCTTGATGGCTACAGCCTGTTCTCTGGCGCCATGCCGGCGGACGCTATCGCGAACGCCCTTCGGCGGGGCCGGGAAATTTTGCTTCAGCAGCAGGCTGCCGATCAGCATTGATGTCTGGGTGTTAGCCATTTGGCGTATCGTGTCTGCGATTGGTGAAATCGGCGAAAGCGCCGGCCCATCTTCGGCTTTAGTTGGCTCTTACATCGGCTCCTATTTCATCACCGCTGGCAGTCGCCGGCGGTCTCGGCATCTGCGGTGGAAGCGGCACTGCGCGAAGGGAGGGCGCCTCTGAGAGGGAGTATGGTTAAGGTGTTGGCAACAGTTGCTCTTGCGGAAGATTGCTCAGCACAGTGTTAGGAGCAAGCCGTTCTGCTTTTCTACTCAGTTGTTTACCGCGCCAAGCTTCGGGCTATAATGGCAGCCAATCATATTCAGGAAGGCACGCACCATGAGCAGCAAACACCCTGAAACGCTTGCATTGCATGCCGGCTGGCGTCGCGACAGCGCCACTAATGCGGTCGCCGTGCCGATCTACCAGACCACGTCCTATCAATTCGACAGCGCCGAGCACGCCGCCAACCTGTTCGCCCTGAAGGAACTCGGGAACATTTACACCCGGATCATGAACCCGACCAACGACGTTCTGGAGCAGCGGCTGGCGGCAATCGAGGGCGGCGTGGCGGCGCTGGCGCTTGGCGTCCGGCCAAGCGGCGTCGGCGTTCTCGGTGCAGAATCTGGCGCGCGCGGGCGACAATATCGTCAGCTCCACCGACCTCTATGGCGGCACCTGGAACCTGTTCGCCAACACGCTGAAGGATCAGGGGATCGAGACGCGGTTCGTCGATCCGAATGATCCCGAGGCGTTCGCTCGTGCCACCGACGACCGCACCCGCGCCTATTACGCCGAAACGCTGCCGAATCCGAAACTGATCGCATTCCCGATCGCCGAGGTCGCGGCGATCGGCCGGTCGTTCGGCATGCCGCTGATCATGGACAACACCGCGTCGCCGTTGCTGGTGCGTCCGTTCGATCATGGCGCGGCGGTGGTGGTGTATTCGACCACGAAGTATATCGGCGGCCACGGCACATCGATCGGCGGGATCGTCATTGACGGCGGCAATTTCGACTGGGAAGCTAATCCGACCCGCCAGCCAGCGATGAACACGCCCGACCCGTCCTACCACGGCGCCGTCTGGTCACAGGCCGCCAAGCCGATTGGTCCGGTCGCCTACGTCCTGAAAATGCGGGTCACGCTGCTGCGCGACCTTGGCGCGCCAATGGCGCCGTTCAACGCGTTCCTGTTCATCCAGGGTGTTGAAACGCTCGCACTGCGGATGCGCGAGCACAGCCGCAATGCCTTGTCTGTCGCCAAATATCCTGGCCGACCGCAAGGACGTGACCCGGGTGATTCATCCCGCCTACCACACCGGCATCGGTGCGGAGCGAACCGCGAAATATCTGCCGCATGGCCAAGGCGGCCTGGTCGGGTTCGAATTGGCCGGCGGCGCCGAAGCCGGCCGCAAATTCATCAACGCGCTGAAACTGTTTTACCACGTCGCGAATATTGGCGACGCGCGCAGCCTGGCGATCCACCCGGCTAGCACCACCCACTCCCAGCTGACCGAATCGGAGCAGGCGGCGACCGGCGTAACGCCAGGCTATGTGCGACTTTCGGTGGGGCTGGAGCACATCGACGACATCCTGGCGGATCTGGACGCAAGCGTTGGACGCCGCGAAAGCCTGAGACACGCCAGAGTCATGGCCTGTATCGCCGGTGAAATAGCGGGACCACGTCATGAACGAGCATCCGACGCGCGTTGCACTTATCAGCGGCGGCGCAAACGGCATTGGCGCCGGGATCGCGGCGCGCCTGTCGCGGGACGGCTGGCGGGTGGTTGTTGCGGATCGCGAGTCACCGGCGCAGCGCCCCCTGGCGGCCGTTACGTGGCTTGCGACGTGGCCGACGAAGCGGCCGTTGCTTCCCTGCTCTACTCGGTTGGCGCAACGGAGCAGCGACTGGACGCGCTGATCTGCAACGCCGGCTTCATGATCCGCAAGCCGATCGCCGACCTGTCGCTGGCCGAATGGTCGTCGGTCCTGACGACCAACCTGA
The DNA here is from genome assembly GCA_963778125.1 of uncultured Alphaproteobacteria bacterium. Classification (GTDB taxonomy): domain Bacteria; phylum Pseudomonadota; class Alphaproteobacteria; order Acetobacterales; family Acetobacteraceae; genus Rhodopila. The sequence goes on from CAVZTH010000047.1 coordinate 113,896, forward strand.
CCAGCACGTTCCTATTGGTCCGTGCGGCTGAAACACTGCTGCGCGCCGCCAAGGGTGCGGTGGTCACCATCGCATCGTCGCGTGCGCGGATGTCGGAGCCTGACACGGAATCCTACTCGGCCTCGAAGGGCGGGCTTGGTCGCGCTGACGCATGCGCTGGCGATCAGCCTGGGGCCGGATGTCCGGGTGAACTGCATCAGTCCCGGCTGGATTTTGACCAAGGGGCCGGAGCCGAGCGCGGAGGAAAACGCGTTCCACCCGGCCGGGCGCGTCGGCCGTGTGGAGGACATCGCCGGACTCAGTGGCCTTCCTGGTCGGGCCGGACAGCGGCTTCATCACTGGCGCCGAGTTCGTCGTGGACGGCGGGGTTACACGGAAGATGATCTACCCGGAGTGACCTCCGCGCGGACGGTACCAGGGAACTCCTACTTGCTCGTCGCGCGCTTTGAGATGCAGAATCTAGCGATTTAGCCAATTGGGTTTGCGCTTTTCCGCGAACGCTTTGGGCCCTTCGATATAGTCCTGGCTCTCCATGTTTTCCCGTTGCGCAGGATAAACCGTGCCGCATCGCCTGCTCGAGCGTTGGTTCGTCCATCCCGCGATAGGATGCCTGCTTCGAGGCGCGCACGGCCTTCGGCGAGCATTCCAGGATCATCGCCGCCCACCGCTTGGCAGCCTCCAAGGCTTGGCCTTCGGGAACCACCTCGGTGACAAAACCCAGTTCGAATCCCTCCCGCGCCGGTACCCTGCCGACCGGTCAGGATCATGCCCATGGCCTTCTTGATCGGGATCGAGCGCGGCAGGCGATGCACGCCGCCGGCGCCGGCGATCAGTCCCACCCGAGGCTCCGGCAGTGCGAAAATGGCGTTTTCCGCCGCGATGATGATGTCGCACGCCAAAGCGGTTTCGAAGCCGCCGCCCATGGCGACGCCATTCACCGCCGCGATCAACGGCTTGTCGAGGTCGAAGCGGCTGCAAATTCCGGCAAACCCGCGCGGGCCGTTGGGGCGGCGCTTACCGCCGGCCTGCACCTTCAGGTCATTGCCGGCGGAGAAAGCCCGCTCGCCTGCCCCCGTGATGATGCCGACCCACAGGTCGTCGTCGGGCCGCGAACTCATCCCACACCGTAGCGAGTTCGTCATTGGCATCGGCATGCAGCGCGTTCAGCACCTCGGGCCGGTTGAGCGTGACGATCCGCAAGCGGCCTTGGTCCTGGACGGTGCAAAATTGATAGGGCATCAGCCGACCACCTCGTTGGTTTTCAGATTGGCGATATGGGCGGTGTCGTAGCCCAGCCACTCGGCCAAAACCTGTTCGCCGTGCTGGCCAAGCAGCGGCGCGGGTTTGACCTCCGGGGGGCGGCTGCCGAAGCGGACCGGCCATCCGCTCATGACGTAGTCGCCAATCTGCCGGATGCTTCATGGTCTGCCGGATGCCGCGCTGCATGGAACGTTGGGTCGTCGGCGAGTTCCCTTGTGTCAAGCACCGCACCGGCCGGGATCGTGGCGCTGCCGACCAGGTCCATCGCCGTGTGCTTGTCATGTCGAATCGTCCATTCCGAGACGATTCGATCCACTTCCTCCCGATGTTCCGTGCGGGCGGCCGGCGTGGCGAAGCGAGCATCTCCGAGCAGGTCCTCACGGCCCATGACCTTCAGCAATCGGGTCCAATGCTCGGGGTTGGCGGCGCTGGTGTAGATGTAGACGTAGTCGTTCGGGCCGCCGCCCTTGCACGGATACACCCCGATCGGCGGGTTGCCACCACCTACGGTTTTCGATCCGGCGCGCGGTGCCGCCTTGCCGTCGGTCCGCTCCATGTAGGCGAAGGCGTTACGAATGTAGTGCAGGATGGCATCCTGCATCGCCACCTGGAGGTGCTCGCCCTGCCCGGTGCGCAAGCGGCGGACATAGGCGCCAAGGATCGAGACCGCCATCAGCATCCCGGTCCCGGTATCGCCGATCGTCGCGCCGGGCTTGCAGGGCGGCCCGTCCTCCTCGCCGGTGATCGACATCAGCCCGCCGCAGGCCTGGGCGATCATGTCGAAGGCAAGGTTCTTCTCGTACGGGCTGCCGGTGCCGAAGCCTTTGACCTGGCAGAAGATGATTGCGGGATTGATCGCCTTGATCACGTCATAACCCAGGCCGAGGCGCTCGATCGCACCCGGGCGCGAAGTTCTCGATCATCACATCGGCGGTTTTGGCCAGTTCCTTCACCAACTCCAGTCCGCGAGGATCCTTCAAGTTGATCGCCACGGAACGCTTGTTGGCGTTGTATTGCAGGAAATACAAAGCGTCGTTGGCGCGTTGGCCACCGACGGAACGGCCAGGATCGCCGACCTTTGGGTTCTCGATCTTCACGACGTCCGCGCCCATCCAGGCCAACGCCTCGGTGCAGGACGGGCCGGCTTCGAATTGGGTCAGATCCAGGATCTTCAGCCCAGCCAGGCAATTTTCTCCGCTCATGGGTTGCATTTCCCCGTTCGGTTTTGGAAATGCTACGCTCGGCCTGGTTCGGACGTCGAGACCCGCGCAACCGGTGTGCGAACCGCGATAGAAAGCACTTGCCTTCCGACGCGGAGGAAGCCAGCCTTTAGGTCATGGTGGAACCCGTCAGCATCGCCAGCTATCGTGACGATACACTTTGGGCCGTGGTCGCCTCGATTGGTCGCACATCCCGCGTCGCGGAGGTCTTCTCCAGCCGCCTGGCAGCCCTGGCTGATCAGGCCTGGCGGGAGCAGCAAGTCAACGCCTACGCCAATTTCCTGCAGAAACAGCCGCCAGCCGACACCATCCTATACCGTCAGGCCGATCCGTCGCGCCGACCTGCCGCGGTCCTGGCGACCGTTGCCTGCGCTTGGTTTCCTGCATGGCAAGCTGCTTTAGACCATGATCGTTGGGGTTGATCTACAATTCGGCGTTCGATCATGGTCTAACGCTTATGTTTGATCGCGTGATTCACGCCTTCTGACTGGGTCAGCCTCAGGCGATCACGCTCTAATGTCAGCGCCGGCAGTGATTTTTTCGCGCTCGCCGGTAAGTCGGCCGATCAAATATTCGAGCTGAAAATAGTCTCGAAACTGGATGCTGATCTCACCCCCGCCTTTGCGTGCAGTGGTGATTGTAACGCGACAGCCGATCGCGTCGCTGACGCGGCGTTCCAGGTCCGCGGTGTCCAGCTTCTTCGCTGTAACCTGCCGTGGTGCACCCCGAGCGGCTACCGCCTTGTTGACCAAGACTTCGGCCTGACGCACCGACATCCCACGCTTCTGGATCTGTTCTGCCAGGGCTTCGGGATTGGGCGCATTGATCAGCGCCCGGGCATGACCCGACGACAAGGTCCCGGATCGGACATCCCTCAGCACCGGTTCGGGCAAACGTAGGAGGCGTATCGTGTTGCCGATATGGCTGCGCGATTTGCTTACCGCGTAGCCCAGCGCTTCGTGGGTTAGGCCGAAATCTGTCAGCAGCCGCTGATAGCCTTCGGCTTCTTCGATCGCGTTGAGGTCCTGCCGCTGCAAGTTCTCGACCAGCGCCACGACTGCCGCATCACTGTCGTCCATGTCACGCCTGATCGCCGGGATCTCATTCAATCCGGCTTGCATAGCGGCACGGAATCGCCGCTCTCCGGCTACGATCTGGTACCTATCGGGAGCCGCTGGATTGGATCGGACGAGAATTGGCTGCAATACACCCTGCACGCGAATAGATTCCGCCAGGCTCTCCAGTTCGGCAGGATCGAAATCCGAACGAGGCTGGAACGGATTGGCATCGATCTGATCCATCGGGACGGTCGCCGACGGACGTGCCGCGTTCAGCGCTCGGGGGCATTGCGACGTCACCCAACAGGGCAGCGAGTCCGCGCCCAAGCCGTGGCGGCGTGTTCTTACTAACCATCAGCTTTGACCTGCTCCGGCATTACAAGCTTTTCTTTTTCAACAATCTCCGGCCGCAAACGCGGTATAGGATAACGCACCCGGCGATCGCGGGTCATACAACAGCACCGGGACGCCATGGCTCGGCGCTTCCGAGACACGTATATTTCGTGGAATCGTAGTGTCGAAGACCCAATCGCCGAAATGGTCTCGTGCATCCTTTTCGACGAGACCGGACAGACTGTTGCGACGGTCGAACATGGTCAGAAGGATTCCGGAAAGCCGAAGACTGGAATTGAAGCGGCGGCGGACCGCTTCAATCGTGTGCATCAGGCTGCTGATCCCCTCCAACGCATAGAACTCGCACTGCAACGGCACGATGACGCCGCTCGACGCCACTAGAGCGTTCAATGTCAGCAATCCCAGGCCGGGGGGACAATCCAGGAGGATGACCCCAAATGCCGCAAATTCAGGCAAGGCATTTAGGGCATTTCTCAGACGGAACTCGCGTTTCTCGGCAGGAACGAGTTCGATTTCGGCGCCGGCCAGATCTCCATCGGAAGCGAGCAGCGACAGGTTCGGCACGGGCGTCGGGCGGATCGCCTGCTCACCGAGATCCCCATCCATCAGAAGATTATATGTTCCGCCGTGGCGCTCGGAGCGGGTCACACCCAATCCGGTCGAGGCATTGCCCTGCGGGTCCATGTCGATCAGCAGGACGGACAAGCCGGCAATCGAGAGCGCGGCGGCGAGGTTGACCGCCGTCGTGGTCTTACCGACGCCACCTTTCTGGTTCGCCACGGCCAGGACAACTGGTTTAGTGATGATAGGCCCCCGAGATCAATGAGCGGACGACTCGGCGCGGCCGCCACGAGGTGGACTCATAGCCTCTTTTGCTCAATTCCGGAACGGCCAGTTGGGTGACGCCCCAGTTTGTTCAGATTGCCGTCGTCAGCCGGACCGACGACCGTGCCGCTTTCGAAAAGCGCTGTGATCTCAGCGGCGGAAAACGCCGCCTCGGCGAGGATTTCCCGAGAGTGCTCGCCAATCCGTGGTGCTTGTCTCCTGATCGCGGGCCGGTCGCGGCTCGGGCCGAATTCGATTGGCAGGGCCGGCAACCCAACCTTTTTGCCCTCTGTTCCGCCGACACGAGAGATGAAAACATCCAGCAGGCCGCCGGTCGCCAGCAAATGCGGGTCGGTGAAAAGATCGCCGGGCTGACCAACCCTGGCCCAGGAGACATTGGCCCGTTCGCAGCGGGCCTCGACCTCCGCTTGGGGGATGGTCGCCAGCACTTCCTGCAGGGCCGGAATGAGCCAGCCGCGCTCGCCCAATCGCATGACGTTGGTGGCGAGCCGCGAATCGGCGGCCAATTCCTGAAGTGAGAATTCCTCGACGAAGCGCGCCCACTGCTGGTCGGAGGTCACCCCAATGAACAACTGGCCGTCGTCTGCTGTCTTGAACACTTCATAGATAGCCCAGGCGCCGCGACGCGCGGGCATCGGCCGCGCCTCCAGACCTGTAGCCGTCATGCCGGCCATGTGGGTGCTCATGAGGAAGGCGGCGCTCTCGAACAGAGCGCTGCCAACCCGCTGGCCCTTGCCGGTGTTGCTCTCGCTCCCGCAACGCGGCCTGGGCGGCAACAACGCCGAACACCGCCCCAAGGATGTCGATGACCGAAGCGCCGGCCCGCAGCGGCTGGCCGATTGGGCCGGTCATGAAGGCAAGGCCGGTTTGGAACTGGACCACTTCATCCAAAGCCGGGCGATGTTCGTAGGGACCGGCGAGATAGCCTTTGAGCGCCAGATAAATCAGCCGAGGGTTCAACGGCGCCAGTTGCTCGTAGCCGCAACCCAGGCGCTCCACCGTGCCGGGCCCGTAGTTCTCCAATACCAGATCGATCGTTGGGATGAGGCGGTGGATGACCGCCCGCCCTTCGGCCTGTTTCAGATCCACGGCCAGGCTGCGCTTGTTTCGGCTAAAGGCGGCGAAGAAGCCGGCGGCGAAGCCGCCCAGACCGCGGGTGTGGTCACCTTTCGGCGCCGGCTCGACCTTGATCACGTCGGCGCCGAGTTCGGCGAAAATCAGGCCCGCGGTTGGGCCCATGACGGTGTGACTGAATTCCAGGACGCGAAGGCCGGCGAGCGGAGTGGCGGACATCAGATGGCCTATTCGGTATCAGGAAAGAACCGGTTGGCGGGTCTCGGCAACCCGAGGTTTTCCCGCAAGGTCTGGCCCTCGTACTCCTTGCGGAACAAGCCCCGGCGCTGCAGTTCGGGAACGACCATATCGACGAAATCGTCCAGGCCCCCTGGCACATAGGGAAACATCACGTTGAAGCCATCGCAGGCGTCCGTGAACAGCCATTCCTCCATATGGTCGGCGATCGTCGTCGGCGTGCCGGTAAAGGAAAGTCCGCCATAGCCTCCGGCAATCTGGGCCAGTTGGCGAACGGTCAGGTTGTCGCGCCTGGCACGGTCGATGACGCGTTGGCGGCCGCTCTTGCTTTGGTTGGTTTCCGGGATTTCAGGCAGCGGTCCATCCAGGTCGAACTGTGACGCGTCACAGCCAAGGGCGATCGACAGGGAGCCCATGCCGCTATCAGGGTGAACAAGACTGTCCAACAAAGCGCGCTTTTGTTGCGCCTCGGCCGCGGTTTCGCCGACCACCACCAGCGCACCCGGGAGTATTTTCAGATGGTCACGATCTCGGCCGAGGGCTTCCATGCGGCCTTTGACGTCGGCGTAGAAGAGCCGGGCGTCGGCCAACGGGCCACCGGCCGCGAAAACCATTTCCGCGGTTTCAGCGGCGATCTGGCGGCCGTCCTCTGACGCACCGGCCTGGACGATCACCGGCCAACCTTGGACGGGACGGGCGATGTTCAGCGGTCCTCGTACGGAGAAGTCGGGGCCTTTGTGATTCAGCACATGCATACGGTCGGGATCAAAATAGATGCCGTTTTCCACGTCACGAATAAAGGCGTCGTCGGCCCAACTGTCCCACAAACCGGTCACTACATCGTAAAATTCACGGGCTCGGGTGTAGCGCGTGGCGTGCTCGACGTGTTCCTCCAGGCCAAAATTGAGGGCCGCCTCTGGGTTGGAGGTCGTCACCAGGTTCCAGCCGGCGCGCCCGTTGCTGATGTGGTCCAGCGAGGCAAACTTGCGGGCGATGTGATAGGGATCGTTGAACGTGGTGGACGCGGTTGCAATCAGGCCCAGATGTTCGGTGACGACCGCCAGTGCCGGAAGAAGCGTGAGCGGATCAAACGACGTCGTGGTCGCACTGCGCTTGAGGGCGTTCATCGGCATGTTCAGCAGCGCCAGATGGTCGGCCATGAAGAACGCATCGAACTTACCGCGTTCCAAAGTCTGGGCGAAGCGGGCGATATGGCGGAAATTGAAATTGGCGTCCGGATAGGCGCCTGGGTAGCGCCACCACGCGGTGTGGATACTGACCGGACGCATGAAGGCACCCAGCCGCAATTGTCGCTTCTCGGTCATGGCCCTCGCTCCAACAATTGCCGCTAAACTATCGGCTTGAGGTCCAGTTTTCAAAGTCGGCACCCCGGTGGTCAGTCCTCTTCATGGGGCGTAAAGGGAACACGCGGGCTCGCTCTTGGTCCGGAACACCCGGCGCGCCAGTCTGGCGATTAATAACACTTACTACCGGAGCCGTTCTGATGAATGAGGACCTGAAAGAATTCGCCAGCCTGATCGCCGCGGCCAACCGCATCGCGCTATTCACCGGCGCGGGGATCAGCACGGAATCCGGCATTCCCGACTTTCGGAGCCCCGGTGGCATTTGGACCAGGCAGGCACCGATAGATTTCTCCGACTTTATGCGCTCCGACAACGCGCGACGCGAGACCTGGCGCCGGCGTTTCGCAATGGAGCCGATTCTTCGACAGGCAGCGCCGAACCGCGGGCATCGGGCGGTGGCGGAATTGATTCGGTCGGGCAGGGCGGCCGCCGTCATTACGCAGAATATCGACGGACTGCATCAGGATTTTGGTATTCCCGACGACAAGGTCATCGAGTTGCATGGAAATGCGACCTATGCCCATTGCCTGGATTGCGGCATGCACTATCAGATCGAAGTCGCTGCGTAACGATTTCGAACAAGATCAGATTATTCCGCATTGTGAGTGCGGCGGCTGGGTGAAGGCCGCAACGATTTCGTTTGGCCAGTCGATGCCCATCGACGAGATGCGCCGAGCGGAGAGGGAAACTTTGTCGGCGGACTTGTTTATCGCGATCGGATCGTCATTGACGGTTTATCCGGCGGCAGGATTCCCGGAACTCGCGAAACGCAGCGGTGCCACTTTGGTCATTCTCAACCAACAAAAAACGGGGCTCGATGAGATCGCTGATCTTGTCCTGAATCGTCCGATCGGTGAGACGTTGGGAGCGGCGGTGGGCATCGACTGATCAATACGACTTCGGAAGATCCAGCACCCGCTCGGCCAAATAGCTCAGGATCAACTCGCGGCTGACCGGCGCGATGCGCGGCAGCATGCTTTCGCGAAACAGACGTTCGACGTGGTATTCTTGGGCGTAACCCATCCCGCCGTGCGTCAGGACAGCCTGCTCAGCGGCTCGATAACCCGCTTCTGCCGCCAGAAATTTTGCGGCGTTCGCCTCGGCACCGCACTCGCGGCCAGTATCATACAGCCACGCGGCCTTAAAAGTCAGAAGGTTGGCTGCCTCCAGTTCAGCCCAGTTCTTCGCCAGCGGATGCTGGATCCCCTGATTTTGTCCTATTGGACGGCCGAAAACGACGCGCTCCCGCGCGTACCGAGTTGCCTTCGCCAGTGCGGCCCGGCCTATGCCCACGGCTTCGGCGGCGATTAGGACACGTTCGGGATTAAGGCCATGCAACAAGGCGCGGAAGCCTTCGCCTTCCTCCCCGATTCGGTCTTCCACTGGAACCCGCATGTCCTCGAAGAAGACCATATTCGAATCCACAGCGTGACGGCCCATCTTGTGGATCAACCGCACCTCGGCATGAGTCTTGTCGAGATCCGTGTAGAACAGGGTCATCCCTTGCGACTTGCGCCTGACGCTATCGAGCGGAGTCGTTCGCGCCAGCAGCAGGATTTTGTTGGCGACCTGAGCGGTGGAGGTCCAGATCTTCGTGCCGTTGATCCGGTAATGATCGCCGTGCAGGTCCGCCCGTGTCGTAATTTCGGTAGTGTTAAGGCCGGCGTTCGGTTCGGTCACACCAAAGCACGACTTGTCTCTGCCCTCGATCAGCGGCGGCAGCATCCGCGCCTTCTGCTCATCGGTGCCATGGACCACCACTGGATTAAGGCCGAAGATATTGATGTGGATGGCGCTCGCGCCGCTCATGGCGGCGCCGGACTCCGCGACGGCCTGAGCCAGAATTGCGGCCTCGGTAATCCCGAGGCCGGCTCCCCCGTAGGCCTCGGGCATTGCGATTCCAAGCCAATGACCGGCCGCCATGGCATCGAAGAAAGCATGCGGGAACGTCGCGGTGTTTTCACGTTCAAGCCAGTAAGCGTCGTCGAACCGTGCGCAAAGACGCAGGACCTCGTCGCGGATTTGCTGCTGCGCGTCGGTCAATGCGAAATCCATCTCAAACCCCCTTCTGGACAAGGTAACTTTACCTTACCCTCGTCACCCAGATTAGGCGAAATCGATGACTGTGAGTGGACGGGGAAAGCCCTCTTGTCGGCCTAGCCTAGCCGCGACGCGAATACGTGCTGAAGGTCGGTGAGTTGGGAGCCGAAACTTCACAGATCGCCAGAGACAATAAGCGGGTCGATGAGCCTCCGCTTATTGGCGGCCGCAGACCCCAAGTTTCATCGCGGTATACCAATTGCCCCCTTGAGCGTCGGGCGGGGTGGTGATTTTTCAGACCGAAGCGCGGCTCAATCTTTGTCCGATATGAACTACTCGCCGTCCAAAGTGGCCTGCCAACGCGCCAAGCGAGCGTGAAATGCCTCACGCTCAGGAGGCGTCAGCCTACTCTGTACATCTTTCGCGTAGGCGGCGGCATGTCCACGCCAATCATCGGAATGGGCGTTTTGGGTCGCTAAGGTCAGCCAGATTGCCGCCTCCACAAGATCATAGGTGCCGTCAACTCCGATCATGATGGCATAGCCAAGCATACCCGCGGCCACTGCGTCGCCAGCTTCTGCTGCCTTGTGCTCCCACAACAACATCTGGCGATCGTCCGCGGGGACGCCGTCACCGTTTGCATAGGCAATCGCCAGCTTTCGGGCGCTGGATGGAAATCCTCGGTCGGCGGCGATTCTGAAGTGGCGTACTGCCTCGACTGGGTCACGAGGGATGTCGGCCGATCCCTGCCAATACAGATCGCCTATTCTTTCTTCCGCTTCGCTGTTGCCCTGATCAGCGGCAAGAATATACCAACGCAGAGCGACCTGATCGTTACGTACCTGCCGAAGTTCGGCGCGGTGAGCGACGTCACCGAGGCGAAGTTGGGCAGCCGCGACGTTGCTGTTGCCGGCAAGCTGATACCATGTGAGCGCTTCATCGTCGTCATCAGCCACCCCGGAGGCTTCTTCATAGAACCGGCCGAGAGCAAACCAAGCTTGGGGAAAGCCGAGCGCCGCGGCTCGCCGATACCAACGCAGCGCCATCGTCTTGGATTGGTCGCCAACCCAGCCGGAAACATAACCCTCGGCTAGATCGAACGCGGCCGACCCAATGCCAGCAGATGCCGCAGCTTCATATAATTTTACAGCGACTGCGTCGTCTCGGGCCACGCCAATTCCCTGATGAGACATCCGAGCAAGCAGGTTGGTGGCGAGTGCACAGTCATGGTCCGATGCAGTGTGAAAAAGGGTAATTGCCTGAGCGACATCCTTCGCGACGCCATCGCCATACAACAGCAGTACGCCAAGATTGTAGCTGGCAAGTGCGAACTGACGCCCTCGATAACTAGAGTTATCTTCCGGTAGGAAAACGGACTCTCTCGCTGCCTTATCAAGCGCGATGCGCAGCCAGTGTGCCGCTTCCGCATGATGGGAACCCGCTGCAGAATTCATTGCCGACCCGTGCTGCACTCAGGGAATGTCCATGTTCGGCTGCCTCGACGAGATACCATTTGGACCTTTGTTCATCGCGAGCGACCCCCTGTCCCTCCGCGTACACCTCGGAGAGCAGATACATCGCCTCGGCATCACCATGCTGGGACGCGCGGTTTAGCCAGGCGACGGATTCGTCCTGACGAGGCGGAGTACCAATGCCGTCGCGGAACGCGAGTGCAAGCAACCGTTCCCCAATCGGATCATTATCCTGCGCCGCCTGAAGATAAAAGGTCGAAGGCACGAGTTGGGTTGTGCTCCACCCCTTTTCCCCTCTGATAGAGGAGTCCGAGCCGGATTTGGGCGAGCGCGAAACCCTTATCGGCGGCTCGTTGATACATCGCAGCGGCCTGAAAAGGATCTGCCGGGCCTGTCCGGCCGGATTCGAGATACAGGCCGTAGTTGGCCTGCCCCCAGGGATTGCCTTGATTTGCGGATTTCCGTGACCAATCGACGGCAAGCGCCCAGTCCTGCGTTACCCCGTCGCCGTATGCGTACATGACTCCTAAAGCGGCTTCGGCCTCCGCATCGCCCGCATCAGCGGCCTGGCTGAGCAATGAGGCAGCGTGACCGGGATCCTTTTGGGACCCCTCGCCTCGCAGGAGCAAAAGCCCCAGCTCTCGGCGTGCTTCCACGGATCCGAGGTCCGCGCCCCGCGTGAGCCAGCGCATGGCTTCGCCCACGTCATACGGAGCGTTGGAGTTATGCGCATACATCTTGCCGATTTCTGTGGCGGAGGAGATATCCCCGTCGAGTGCCTTGCGGACCAATTCGTCCCACGGCAAGGACGCCACATTCGGTTTTGCCGGCTGAGGTAGGTTCGGCTCGCTGACCAGTTCGGGTAACAGCGAATGCGGTAGGGGCCACCACCGAAAGGCCGATGGCGAGGCAGAATCCGGCAACACGAAGCACAATGATAATCCCTCACGATTTTGTGCATCTGAGCGCATAGACACACAAAAGTGAAGTATTTTTGCCATAAAATCGCCCCAATTATGGTCGGGCCAGTTCCCTCAGCTTCGCCAGGTGCAAATGCGCAACGCTGGCGCCCGGGCCGAAGTTGCAGACGCTAGAGGCAACTGTCGTTACGGTAAGCACCGATAGCATTGCCGCCGGCATCAGGCAGCGCAATCCCGCGCTGAGGCGCTTCGGACCTACGCCATGGCGATCCGCGCTTCCCTGCGCGGAAGACATGAAGGAGTTCAGTTTTATACGAAATGGGCGACAGAACATTGGCCTTCGGCCGTTGATCGAATCCGCCATGGCGCATTCGCCGAAACAAAATTCCGGACCAAATCCGGCTTGGCCATGCGTTTGCTAATATCTTATTTCATCACCTATTAGGCCGATCTCAAAAGCTTGGATCGACCATTGCCTAACTTATCAATTCCTGACGCTCTGACGAAGCCGAATTGCGCGTGGAAGTCGTGCAATTGATGAGGTCGACGCACGCGTCACATCTATTCCTACCAATCATCCGAGCCATTGGCCAACTGGACGATCCGGTGTTTCGAGGGGTCGTGTTACGAAGTTTGGCCTGGGCGATGGCCTCTTTCGTTGGGTTATGTGCTGTTGGGGTCTGGGGGGTGCATCAACTATTGGCTCTTCATGGCTGGTTGGCTTGGACCGCAGATGTTCTGGGATCCGTCGGCGCCGCTCTACTCGCGTTCTGGCTGTTCCTTCCCGTCGCGGCCGGGATCGGTATGTTGTTTTGCGACCGAATCGCCTCGGCTGTCGAGCGAAGGTTCTATCCATGGCTGCCAAGGGGGGAAAGTGCCTCGATGCTGGAGCAGGCATGGGACGGCATTGCGGTAGCCATGAAAGTGTTGGCGCTGAGTATCGCGGCGCTGGTTCTCACTATCATCGTGCCGGGCCTAGGCTTGGTTCTGGGATGGATGATTGCGTCCTACGCGATCGGGCGAGGTCTGTTCGTTGCCGTCGCGATGCGACGGATGCCGCGTCTGATGGCGGAGTCGCTTTATTTCCAAAGTCGCGGCATCGTTTTAGCGCAAGGCGGCATCCTGGCGCTGGCCGCCTACATTCCGATGTTGAATCTTCTGATTCCGGTTATAGGCGTGGCGGCAATGGTCCATATCCTCGATATGGCGCTCGCCACGGCGCACGAAATCCGGCCGCTAATGGGTTCGCTATCGTATGGATATAAAATAACCAAAACAGAATGTTGTTTCCGGGCACACTCCATGGTAGGCGGAGGCTCCTTTTTCAGTTTGGTAAAGTGTCTTGTTCAAACGTCGCAAACCTGACGAGCCCGTTCCGGCCACGATCGCTGCCCCGCTTCCCGCGGGTTGCCTTCTTTGCCGGTGGCCTCGAAAGCCGACTCAGCCGGCGGACTTGGAAACACGCCTAAGCCGGCGGACTTAGAAACACGCCAAGCGGCGGATCTAAAAGCAGCTCAACCAATTTGGATACTCGCCCCGCTGCCGTGCACCCGTTCAACCCTTGGACAACGGCCTCGGCGTTCCTCCTTTCCGCCCCGCTCCGCTTAAGGATGCGCATAACATGTCCCGACCGCCGTTTTCGTCTGCTCCCGCCACTACCCGCCGCACCACGCCAGCGTCCCCAGCTCGGCCGGGCGTAACAATGGGCCGCCCGGCCACACGTGATCCTTCCGACCGGCGCACACTCGTTGTCGGCCGCGGCATCAGCGTCCAAGGCGTGGTTCAGGACGCGGAACGCCTTGTCGTCGAGGGAACGGTCGAAGCGACGATGATCCATGCGACCGAACTCGCGATCGCGCCGGGCGGCGTGTTCAAGGGCGAGGTTGAGGTCGAGGAAGCCGAGATCGCTGGCACCATCGACGGCACGCTGACCGCGCGCGGCAGCCTCATCGTCCGCGGCAGCGGCAAGGTACTGGGAACTGCTCGTTGCCGCCGCCTGCAAGTCGAGGACGGTGGTCAGATCACCGGCCGGATGGAAATGATCACCGACCAGCCCCAAAGCGACCTCGCCAGGCTCACGGCAAAATGCTCGAACCGGCTGATCTGCACGTCATCGTATCGGCGCTTCTCGCATGGCGCGCGATACGACAGCTATGCGTGCCTGCCTACTGGCTGACGGCTTGATAGGCGGCGAGGCACGCCAGATCGACGATCTGGCTTGACGAGGCATCCATCGGCACGATCTGCACCGGCTTTTCCATACCGATCAGCAGTGGACCGATTGTGGTGCCGCCGCCAAGATGATGTGCCAGACGAGCTGCGATGTGGGCCGAGTGAAGGCCCGGAACCACCAGCACGTTCGCGTTCCCGGTCAATCGGCAGAACGGGTAAAGCGCGCGGATGGATGGCTCCAGCGCAACATCCGGGCTCATTTCCCCGTCGTACTCGAAATCGACATGTCGCTGATCGAGGATCGCGACCGCATCTCGCATCGGGATCGCCCGGTCATGCGGCGGATCGCCGAACGTCGAATGCGACAGCAGGGCGACACGCGGCTCGTGGCCGAGATGACGTGCCGCCGCGGCTGCACCGATCGCGATGTCGGCTAGTTGGGCGGCGTCAGGACGGAAATTGACGAGGGAATCGGCCAGGAAAATCGTTTTTCCGCGCATGCCGACCAGCAGGGTCAGCCCGAATGGGATGGCGTCCTTGGCCGGCCCGATTGCGTGGCGGATGTCGTTGAGGCAGACCGACGCGGATCGAGTGAGGCCGGTGACCATTGCGTCCGCGTCGCCGGTCGCGACCATGCAGGCGGCGAACACGTTCCGGTCCTGGTTGACCATGCGCTGGACGTCGCGATGCAGATGACCCTGGCGCTGCAGCCGATGGTAAAGGAAATCCACATATTTGCTGTTGTTGCCGGACAGCCGCGCATTATGGATTTCAATCCCCTCGATATCGCCAAGACCGAGGCCGGCCAGCGTCGCTCGGACGCGATCCTCGCGCCCGATCAGGATTGGCTGTCCGTAGCCGGCATTGCGGAATGCGACGGCCGCGCGGACGACCTTCTGCTCCTCCCCCTCGGCGAAGACCACGCGACGCGGGTTTTCCCGCACCATCTCCATCGTGGCATCCAAGGCGTCCGCTGTCGGATCGAGCCGCCCGGAGAGACTGCGTGTATAGCGGCGAAGGTCTTCGAGCGGCTTGCGCGCGACGCCCGAGTCCATCGCGGCCTTCGCGACCGCCGGGGGAACTCGGGCAATCAGACGCGGATCGAATGCGTTGGGGATGATATATTCCGGCCCGAAAGCGAGACGGCGTCCGGTTGAAGCAGTGTGGACCTCATCCGGCACGTCTTCGCGTGCGAGTTTGGCCAAGGCCTCGGCCGCGGCGATCTTCATCGCGTCGTTGATCGTGCTGGCGCGCACATCCAAGGCGCCACGGAAAATGTAAGGGAAGCCGAGAACGTTATTGACCTGGTTAGGGTAGTCGCTGCGACCGGTGGCGATGATCGCATGCGGGCTGACCGCCCTCGCCTCCTCCGGCGATATCTCAGGGTCGGGATTGGCCATGGCGAAGATGATTGGCTTGTCGGCCATCGACGCGACCATATCCTTGGTCAGTGCTCCCTTTACCGAGAGGCCGAAGAATACGTCCGTGCCCTCCATCGCCTCGCTTAGCGTGCGGGCTCTTGTGGCGGCGGCATGGGCGGACTTCCACTGGTTCATGCCTTCGGTACCGGCCTTGGTAGACGACACCTTTGGTATCGCACAGGATAACGTGGTCCGGCCGCACGCCCATCGCCTTAAGGAGTTCCACACATGCGATTGCCGCGGCTCCTGCCCCATTCACCACCAGTTTGGTCGCTCGAAGTTCACGGTCGGTCAGATGACAGGCGTTTATGAGGCCGGCAGCGGCGACAATCGCGGTGCCATGCTGGTCATCATGGAAGACCGGGATATCCATGAGTTCGCGGAGACGCTGCTCTATAACGAAGCATTCTGGCGCCTTAATATCTTCGAGGTTGATCCCGCCGAAGCCGGGCCCGAGGAACCGGACCGCGTTGACGAATTCGTCGACGTCCTCGGTGCCGACCTCGAGATCGATACCATCGACATCGGCGAAGCGCTTGAAGAGAGCCACCTTGCCTTCCATGACGGGCTTTGACGCGACAGCTCCCAGGTTACCCAGTCCAAGAACGGCAGTGCCGTTCGAGATGACCGCGACCATATTTCCCTTGGTCGTGTATTCATAGGCTAGTGACGCGTCGCGGGCGATGTGCAGGCACGGCTCCGCGACGCCGGGTGAATAGGCCAGAGAAAGGTCGCGCGCAGTGGTGATCGGCTTGCTGATCCGGGTTTCCAGCTTCCCCGGGCGGCCGCTGGCGTGCATGTGCAGCGCTTCTTCCGCGGTTACTCGCGCGGTGCGTGTATCGATAGCGCCATCAGCCATGGACAAGCCCCCCATTGGTTTACTCAGCGCCTTGAATGGAACTGCTGATCTCATCATGACGTTGCTCCCCACCCAGCGAAAGAGCCGGGTGCGAGCCATGGCAAGAGGAGCCGCTTCTATGGCACAAAGCGAACTATGAGCAACCACTACAATGTTATCGTTGTTGGCGGCGGGCACGCCGGATGCGAGGCTGCGGCCGCAGCCGCGCGGGTTGGTGCGCGCACGCTGCTGCTTACCCATTCTCTGGCCACGATTGGCGAGATGTCATGCAATCCGTCCATTGGCGGGATTGGAAAGGGCCATTTGGTGCGGGAGATCGATGCTCTGGATGGTCTGATGGGGCGAGCGGCCGATCTTGCCGGCATCCACTTCAAGTTGTTGAATCGCAGTAAGGGAGCGGCGGTGCATGGACCGCGGGCGCAGACGGATCGCTCCTTGTACCGCCGCGCGATGCGCATGTTGTTGGAGGAGACGCCCAACCTGACGTTGCTTGCGGCAAGTGTCGAGGACATCGAGACGCATGGCGACGGGCGCATTGCAGCGGTCCTCTGCGGCGATGGTCAGCGGGTAAGCTGCGACGCGATGGTGTTGACGGCCGGGACATTCCTGCGTGGGATCATGCATATAGGCGATCGCCAGACTCCTGGCGGCCGCCTTGGGGAGGCCCCCTCAATCGGTTTGGCCCGAACCCTCGGCCGACTTGGACTGCCGCTTGGACGCTTGAAGACCGGAACCCCTCCGCGCTTGGATCGGCGATCCATCGATTGGAAAGGATTGCGGGCCGATCCCGGGGACAATGAGCCGCAGTCGTTCAGCACGTTGACGTCACGCTTGCCCAACAGGCAGATAGAATGTCGTGTGACCTGCACGACCGCCGCAACCCATGCGGTCATTCGAGAAAACATTCACCGATCAGCTGTTTATTCCGGCCAGCTCGCCGGTCGGGGGCCACGCTATTGTCCTTCGATCGAGGACAAGATCGTCCGGTTCGCCGGCAAGGATTCCCACAATATCTTCCTGGAGCCCGAAGGCCTGGACGATTCGACGATCTATCCAAACGGCATATCCACCAGTTTGCCGGAAGATGTGCAGCATGCAATCCTAAAGACCATCCCGGGCCTAGAACATGCTCGCATGGTTCGGCCGGGATATGCCGTCGAGTATGACTTCGTAGATCCGCGTTCACTCACGCGCGGGTTAGAACTGCGGGCCCTACCGGGCTTGTTCCTGGCTGGGCAAATCAACGGCACGACCGGATATGAGGAAGCTGCCGCGCAGGGGCTGCTAGCCGGGATCAACGCTGCTCGATCTGCTGCCGGAGAAGTTGCGGTATGGCTCGACCGCACTGAGTCCTATCTGGGGGTTATGATGGACGATCTTACAACCCAGGGTGTCGCCGAGCCGTACCGGATGTTCACCTCCCGCGCGGAGTTTCGCCTAAGTCTGCGGGCAGATAACGCTGACCTTCGGCTAACGGAAAAGGGGATAGGTTGGGGATGCGTCGGCCGCACGCGAAAAATAGCCTTCACAAAATACCAGAGCGCGGTGCGCGACGCGAAGGAACGCGCGGGCCAAGAAGGGTTGCCCGCCGCCGCAATGAACCGGCTGGGGATCGCACCAGCTGCTGATGGACGGTGGCGGTCGGTAATGGATCTGGTGGGCAATGATTTTGTCGCATGGCCGCTACTCAGCGACATGTTCCCGTGGCTTCGATCCCTGCCAGGGCGGGCGGTGGAACAACTTCGGACGGATGCACGCTATGCGGGTTATCTGCACCGGCAACAGGCTGAGGCGCGCTTAAGCCGGCGAGAAGATAGCGTGAACCTTGCGCTCGTCGCATTCGACGAAATTGGTGGCCTTTCCAACGAGATTCGCGAGAAGCTGAATCATGTCAGGCCGGAGTCTCTTGGCGCGGCCGCTCGCATCCAAGGCATGACGCCGGCGGCTCTGGCTTCGATAGCCGCCTTCGTTCGTAAGCGAGAGGCGGCGTAGCGAGACGGTGGACAGCGTTTCCGACGCCAAGACCGGCATACCGCCGGCAGCCGGAGCGACTCCGGTTATGGCTCAATGGTTTGCCGCCAAGGCCGATCACCCGGACGCGCTGCTGTTCTTTCGAATGGGTGATTTCTATGAGCTGTTTTTCGCGGATGCCGAAGCCGCTGCCGCCGCGCTTGATATCGCTCTGTCCCATCGGGGCGAGCATTGTGGAACTCCGATCCCGATGTGTGGCGTTCCGCATCACGCTTCAGAGGTCTATTTGGCTCGACTGATAAGGCGTGGGTTTCGAGTTGCCATCGTCGAGCAAATGGAGGACCCCAAGGGACGCACGAGCAGGCTGCCGATCAAGCGGGAGGTTGTTCGGGTTATCACTCCGGGCACTATCACAGAGGAATCCCTGCTGGAAGCAGGGCGGCCAAACCTCTTATTGGCCCTGGCCTGGGAAAAGGACGGTCTTGGCGCCGCTTGGGTCGATATTTCAACGGGGCTATTCGAAACCTGCGAGACAACAAAAACCCAACTTCCCGAACTACTCGGCCGGCTGGAGCCGGTGGAGATCGTGGCACCTCAGTCACTCGATCTGGGGGAGTGGGCCGCAAAACGTTCACCCGAGACGCTACCGTCCACGCCGCTGATCGCCCGCCGCCGCCTCGCGGAAACGTTCGGAACTGTCAGCCTGGATGCATTCGGGACTTTCAGCGACGGCGAAGCAGTCGCGGCAGCGTTGGCTGTGGATTACATCCGCAGCACGCAGTCGGGCGCTTTGCCCAGGCTGGGCCGGCCCGAACCCCAAGGAGAGGCTGGCGCGTTGCTGATGGACGCAGCGACACGCGCGAGTTTGGAAATCTTGCGATCCAGGGATGGGGGCACTCAGCACACGCTGTTCGCGGCGGTACATCGCACTTTAACGGCGGCGGGCGGTCGAGCGCTAGCGGCATGGGTATCGGCACCCCTGACCGATCTGATGGCGATCGTTGCACGTCAGGACGCATGGTCCTGGTGTCTGGCTAATCCCGACGCAACCGACCGATTGCGCGCGATACTGCGGACGGCGCCGGATATGGCCCGCGCGTTGGGTCGGCTGTCGCTAAACCGAGGGACGCCCCGGGATCTCGCCGCGATCCGACACGGTCTGGATGCGGCGTACGGTATTTACAAAGTCCTTGAGGGGCCCCTCCCAGAGGCGCTCGCCAGTGCGCGGTCGGCCATTCCGATCGGTTCCCCCTTGGCGGAGGAATTGGCTCAAGCTTTAGCCGACCCGATTCCGGCACGATTGGAAGATGGCGGCGCAATACGGACCGGGTTCGACGGAGAACTTGACGCGCATCGGGCGCTCCGCGATGAAAGCCGCCAAGTCATCGCCTCGATGCAACTCGACTTCGCGCAGCGCTTCGGTGTCGCCAGCCTAAAGATCAGGCACCATGCCCAGCTGGGCTACATCATCGAGGCACCGTCCATTGCCGTCGAAAAACTGCGGCAATTTCCGGAACTGACCTTGCGCCAGGGTATGGCGAGTGGGGCTCGATTTACCACGCCGGTGTTGTCCGAACTGGATCAGCGCATCCGGGAGGCGTCGGAACGGGCTGCAACGCGAGAGCATTTAGTTTTTGGTCACTTGGTACGGCGGGTCCTGGCGCACGCCGAACAGCTAGCAACCTGCGCGGAGGCGCTGGCATTCCTGGATGCGGTGCAATCTGCTGCGAAACTGGCGGAGAGCGGCACATGGGTCCGGCCTAAGCTGACCGCCACAGACGATTTTTGTATCGAAACCGGGCGCCACCCGGTTGTCGAAAGCGCGCTTGCGGGTCACGCGGCGTTTGTGCCGAACCGCTGCGATCTCTCGCTCAATCAGCGAGTGATGCTGCTAACCGGACCGAATATGGCTGGAAAATCAACCTTCCTGCGGCAGAATGCGCTATTTGTGGTTCTTGCGCAGGCTGGACTGCCGCTTCCGGCGGAGTCCGCGGTAATTGGGATTGTAGACCGGCTGTTCAGCCGTGTCGGTGGGGCCGATGATCTTGCGCGCGGTCGATCCACCTTCATGGTAGAGATGACCGAAACTGCTGCGATTCTCCACCAGGCGGGACCTAAATCGCTTGTAGTCGTTGATGAGATCGGCCGGGGCACCTCTACCCTCGATGGGTTGGCGATCGCCTGGGCGGTTCTTGAGGCCCTCCACTCCGCGATACGCTGCCGCACCATTTTCGCCACACATTTCCATGAACTTGCAGAACTCGCGGACCGCCTGCCGCGGCTCAAGCCCCACACGATGCGGGTCAAAGAGTGGAAAGGCACCGTTGTGTTTCTGCATGAAGTCGCCGAGGGCGCGGCCGGGCGCTCGTGGGGCGTTCATGTCGCGGAACTTGCGGGTGTTCCGACACAAGTGGTTCGCCGGGCGGCATCGTTAATGGCGGCTTTGGAAAGGGATGGTGGTCCATTGCGCAAATCAGCATCAGTTCATGCTCTGCCGTTGTTCGCCGCATCGATTTCGGACCAGGAGCCCGAGCCCGAGCCGGGCATAATGTCACCCTTGCTCGATGCCCTGGATGAGATAAGCCCGGATAACTTGTCGCCCAAACAAGCACTTGATGCCCTTTATCGCCTGAAGTTGCTCGTGCCGGGTTGCACGGATGGCAGCAAATAGTACCGATCAACGCAATGTTAACCCCTATTCCCCTGCCGCGTGCCCCTGAAGCCGCAGCGTCCTTGCTCTCCACCGCCCTTGCTGAAATCGCTGGCGAGGGCGGCTCAGTTTCCCGAGACGCGGCCGTCGGCGCTTTCCGGCGTCATCTCGCCCGCATTCAATCCTATGTGCAACATGCCTTTGAGCAGGAGCAGATTACCGGCCTACAGGCTGCCCGGTTGCTGGGCGCGCTGATCGACGGGGTTGTTTCTGCGTTGTTCGAACATAGTACCGGCAAAGCTGAACTGGGATTCGTCGAGAATCTCAGCATTGCTGCGACGGGCGGCTACGGCCGCGGGGTGCTGGCACCGTTCAGCGACATCGATCTGTTGTTCCTGACGGCTGAAGACCCAACGGCGGAAACCCTGCGGGTGGTGGAGTACATGTTGTACTTCCTGTGGGACCTTGGACTTAAGGTGGGCCATGCGACGCGCTCGATCGGGGACTGCCTGCTAGAGGGATCGAAGGATACGACAATTCGGACCGCGTTGCTTGATGCGCGGTTTCTGACTGGCAACAAAACATTGTTTGGGGAATTTCATCGCCGTTTTCGGGCTGCCTGCAAGGAGGCCGGCGCGGCCGATTATATCGCAGCGAAGCAGGCTGAACGAGCACTTCGCCACCGACGGTATGGCGACAGCCCATTTGTAGTTGAGCCTAATGTCAAGGAAGGCCGCGGCGGCCTGCGTGATCTGCAGACTCTGTATTGGATCGCGCGTTATGTGTTCGATACTCAGACGATGGGCGAACTTGCCGATCTCGGCGGGATCCTTACGCAACAGGAGGCGCGGCATGGGAGACGTGCCTGGGAATTTCTCTGGACCGTCAGGTTCCACCTGCACTACGTGGCGGGCCGAGCCGAGGAGCGGCTGACATTCGATTTGCAGCCGGTAGTCGGGGCGAGGATGGGATACACCCGTCATGGCCGTCAGGACGGCGTGGAGCGCTTCATGCGCCATTATTTCCTCACCGCCCGAGAAATCGCCCGCCTCACACGCATCCTGGAGCCGGCCATCCTACGAACTGCGCTGGGACCACCGGCACTCGAGGCCGAAACCGACGATGCTTTGCTATCGGCGGGCTTTGTTTTGGCAGAGGGTCAATTGCTGCCGATCGCCGGTCGGGATTTTGATGCCGAGCCGATCCAAATGCTGCGCATCCTGCAGGTCGCCCGCGATCGCGGGCTGGAGCTTCATCCACTTGCGGTTCGATCATTTATTCAAAACGAGCGCCGAGCCGTATCACTCCGAGGCGATCCAGAGGCGGCCAGGATCTTCATAGATCTACTGTGCGGCAAGGAACATGATGGTCATCGTCCGGGCGGACAGCATCCCGACGGAGCCCACTGGCTCGGTATCCTTAACGAGACGGGTTTCTTTGGCCGCTATTTGCCTGATTGGGCCCGCATCGTCGGCCAAATGCAGTTCGATACCTATCATATTTTCACGGTAGATGAGCACACTATAGAAGCAGTGCGCGTCCTCAATACGCTGGAACGGGGGGAACTCGCCGAAGTCGCCCCAATCGCATCGCAGCTGGTGGGCCACGTCCAGTCACGGCGCTCACTCTATCTGGCAATGTTGCTACACGACATTGCCAAGGGTCGCGGCGGTGATCACTCGGCTCTGGGGGCCGAAGTAGCGATTGAGGTAGGCCCGGCTCTGGGTCTGACGGACGAGGAAACGGAGACAGTTTCTTGGCTGGTGCTCCATCATTTGCTGCTAAGCGCGACGGCTTTCAAGCGCGATATCGATGATCCCAAGACGATCCTGGACCTGGCTGACACGATCCAGTCGCCTGAGCGACTAAGGCTGCTGCTTATTTTAACAGTAGCCGATATGCGCGCCGTTTCGAGCAAGGTCTGGAATGGTTGGAAAGCTACTCTGCTGCGAGAGCTTTATTCTCGGGTCGCTGAAGTGTTGGCGGGCGGCCTCGCCGCCACGGAACGAGACGTGCGGGTTGCGCGCGCAAAGCAGGCTGTTAGCAGTCTACTGACGGATTGGACTCCCGAGGAGATCGAGCATTTCGGCGGGCTCGGCTATGCGGGATATTGGTTGTCGTTCGATCCGGAAACCCATGCTCGTCACGGGAGGCTCATTCGAGACGCCGAGCATCGAAAATCCCCGCTGACCGTCGACACGCAACCCCTACCCGCTCGGGCAGTCACAGAGGTCACGGTCTACTGTGCGGATTATGCGGGTTTGTTTAGCAAGATATCAGGCGCACTTGCGGTCGCGGGCGCCTCCATCGTTGATGCGCGTATTCATACGATGACCAATGGGATGGCACTCGATACTTTCTGGATACAGGACACTGCGGGCGGGACCTTCGATGCACCGCACCGGCTGGCTCGGCTCTCGGTCTTGATCGAGCAAGCCTTGTCAGGGCGGCTCCGCTTGTCCGCCGAAATTCGACGCGTGTCGAAGATTCTCCTCGGCAGGCGCATGCAGGCAATTCACGTACCCCCGCGCGTGGTCATCGACAACCGCGCCTCGAATACACACACCGTGCTTGAAGTCAACGGCCGAGACCGTCCTGGCCTGCTGCATGACGTGACTGCGTCAATCAGCGATCAGGGACTTCAGATAGCGTCGGCTCATGTGACAACATATGGTGTCCGGGCCGTTGACGTTTTTTACGTAAAAGACGTTTTTGGACTAAAGGTCGAAAATGAGCGCAAGTTACGTCAACTTAGGGAGGCACTGCTTCTTGCGTTAAACAATCCTGACGATGTGACCCCTCCGGTTAACGTTCCTCCCGTGCGTAAGGTTAAAAGAGCCACCGCAAGGTGACGCGAGGAAAGCCGTTCCTCTGATCGAGTACGAGTGCCGGGGGTCGCCTGCACCCGACCGGAGGCAACGCCCCGTCCTTGCGGCGAAATCCACGCCGCCTCGCGCGGTGGCAGATGATCGTAGTAAGCTTGCTCTGGCGTCCGCGCGTCAAGACTTGAGTGCAGCCGCTTGCTATTATAGAAATTGAAGTAATGGCTCAATGAGCGCGTGCCCCTCGGCAACAGTGTCATAGGCGTGCAAAATGGGCGAGCCTGCTGTGAAGGAAAATGGCCATGAAGATCGGCTTTCTGGGACTTGGCGCGATGGGCCACGCCATGGCGCGGCGGCTGCTCAATGCCGGGCATGGTATCACCGTCTACAATCGCACGGCGAGCAAGGCCGATGATCTGGTCGCCGATGGAGCACGTTTCGCGCGGACGCCGGCTGATGCGGTGGGAGATGCTGAAATCGTGTTCTCGATGCTCTTCGACGACGCTACGACGCAGGCGGTGACGTTTGGTGACGACGGAATCGCGACGGCCATGGGGCCGGGCGCAATCCATGTCTGCTGCGCCACGCTATCGCTCGATCAGGCCCGACGTCTCCGCGATGGACATGCCGAACGCGGCCAGGCCTACGTGAGTGCGAATGTGCTTGGCCGGCCACCGGCCGCGATCGCCGGAGAGCTATTCGTCATCGTGGGTGGCGCGGAACCTCTGCGGTCCAGGGTGGCACCCGCGCTAACGGCGTTCGGGCCCCGCATATTTGTCGCGGGAGACGATCCCGTACAGGCCAATTTGGTCAAGCTTTCTCTGAACTTCATGATCATGTCGACGATCGAGCAGATGGCGGAAGTCTTCGCCCTGAATGAAAAAGCCGGAACCGATCCACGCACGGTTTTCGAGATCATGACCGGCAGCTTCTATAGTGCGCCAGTGCACAAGAACTATGGAAAGCTGATGGTCGACCGCGCCTATGATAATCCGGGGGCGCCGGTCACGCTTGGCCTGAAGGATACCGAGATGTTCCTCGCGGCGGGGCATGATTATCGCGTGCCGCTGCCTTACGCTGCGATCGCCCGCGATCGCTTCCTTGCCGCCATGGCCGCAGGAGATGCCGATAGGGATTTCGTCGTTCTGATGGAGCGCGCCCGTCAGGATGCCGGCTTGAGGTCATGACCGCCCGACCGCAAAGGCAAGATCGTCCGAGGGAAACCCTGGCGCAGGCGCCGATCCCGCCGTGATGATGTTGCCGGTAGGTATCCGGCGCGATCGACAATGGTTCTCTCGGTCTCGGTGAGTATCTCTGAACATTGGTCGGAGCGGCGGGATTCGAACCCACGACCCCCAGTCCCCCAGACTGATGCGCTACCAGACTGCGCTACGCTCCGACCATGGGGAGCGGTCGTTTAACAGCCCGGCCGAGCGACCGCAATGCGCGTGCTTGCCCCCGTGGTCTGGCGTTTCCCCGCAGCCAGCCCAACATCCGGCCTATGATCGCCTTCGCCGCACTGCTGGAGCGCCTGGTCTTCACGCCCTCGCGCAACGCCAAGATCGCGCTGCTACGGCGATATTTCGCAACGCAACCAGACCCTGATCGCGGCCTCGGTTTGGCCGCGATCACCGGCGAGCTATCTTTTGCGACCGCGAAACCAGGCCTGATCCGCGAACTGGCCGCCGCCCGCACCGATCCGGTGCTGTTCGACTGGTCTTATGATTACGTCGGCGATCTCGCGGAAACGGTCGCGTTGATGTGGCCCGCCAAACCGGTCGCCACCGATCCACCCACGCCTGCCTGAGGTGGTCGAAACCCTCCAAACCGCGCCGAAGGCGGCGTTGCCGGGGCTGGTGGCGGAGTGGCTCGACTGCGCCGACGCCTCCACCCGGCTGGCTCTGCTGAAACTGATCACCGGCGGCCTGCGCGTCGGCGCCTCCAGCCGACTGGCGAAGATCGCACTGGCGGAAATCGGTGGCGTCGAGGCTGACGACGTCGAGGAGGTATGGCACGGGCTTGAACCCCCCTATATCCCGCTGTTCGCGTGGCTGGAGGGCAGGGGGCCAAAGCCTGATCCGGCCGACGCGCCGGTGTTCCGGCCGCCGATGCTCGCGCACCCGTTGGAAGCATCGGACTTTGCCGCCCTTAAGCCCGAGGCTTGGCGGGCCGAGTGGAAATGGGACGGGATCAGGGTGCAGATCGTCGCCACCGCAGGCGGCCGGCGGCTTTATTCGCGCGGTGCCGACGATATCTCCGGCGCCTTTCCCGAAATCGTCGCCGCAATGGATTTCGACGCCGTGCTGGATGGCGAACTTCTGGTGACCCGCGACGGCATTGTCGCTCCGTTCGCCGATCTGCAGCAGCGGCTGAATCGGAAGGTGGTGTCGACAAAGATGATGGAACGGTTTCCGGTGGTAGTGCGGTTGTATGACTTGTTATTCGACGGCACGGAAGACCTCCGAGCCCTGCCCTTCGACCAGCGCCGCTCCCGCCTGGAAGCCTGGATCTCTCGGGTCTCACCAGAGCGCATGGATCTTTCACCGCTGATCCGGTTCTCATCGTTGCAGGAACTGATAGCTCTGCGCGACGGCGCCCGCGCGGCCTCGATAGAGGGGCTGATGTTGAAGCGCGGCGACAGCCCGTATCTGCCTGGCCGCGTGAAGGGACAATGGTGGAAATGGAAGCGCGATCCGCTGACAGTCGACGCGGTGCTGATGTATGCGCAACGAGGCCACGGCAAGCGCAGCAGCTTCTACTCCGACTATACGTTCGGCCTATGGCGCGGCGAGGAACTGGTTCCTGTCGGCAAGGCCTATTTCGGCTTCACCGATCAGGAACTGGCGTTTTTGGACAGATGGATCCGCAACCATACCACCGCCCGGTTTGGGCCAGTCCGCGAGGTGGAGAAATCGATGGTGCTGGAGGTCGCCTTCGATGCCGCCCAACTGTCGAACCGCCACAAATCCGGCGTCGCGATGCGGTTCCCGCGCCTGGCACGCATCCGCACCGACAAGCCGGCCACCGAGGCAGACCGGTTGGAAACGTTGATGGCACTCGTCGAGGATCGGAAAGCCGCCAATTGACCAAACCAGCCGAGCCATGCTGCCCTGACAAAAACATAGGGTGGACGTGATGCTTCTGACAACCAACACCACCAAGCGACGCCTAGCATCGGGTAAAACGGCGCTCGGCTTCGGCGTGCATCATCTGCGCACCGTCGCAACTTCGGTCCTGGCCGCCGCGACCGGGCACGACTGGATATTCATCGACACCGAACACGGTGCGTTCACCGTTCAGGAAACCACGCAACTTTGCATCGCTGCCCTGCCGACCGGCGTCACCCCGATTGTCCGGGTCTGCGCCGGCGCGCTGGATGAGGCGACGCGCGCGCTCGACAACGGCGCCATGGGCATCGTCGTGCCGCACGTGGACACCGAAGCCACGGCACGGCGGATCGCCGCCGCTTTTCATTATCCGCCGATGGGCACACGAAGCTGGGGTGGCCCACCGGCGGTCTACGGATATCAGCCGCCGTCCACCGCGGAGGCGCAGACCGCGATCAACGCCGAGATCCTGACCGTCGTGATGCTGGAAAGCCCCGAGGCTATCAGCAACGCCGATGCCATCGCCGCGGTCCCCGGCGTGGACGTGCTGTTCATCGGCACCTCCGACCTGACCGCGGAACTCGGCATCTCAGGTCAGATGGGCCACGCCAAGGTGATCCAAGCCTATCAAACGGTCGGCGATGCCTGTCGCAAACATGGCAAGGTCCTCGGGATGGGCGGCGTCTACGACGAGGAGAACGCCTCCCGCTACGCCGCCATGGGCGCACGTTTCCTGCTTACCGGATCAGATCACAGCTACATCATGGCCGGTGCCGGCCAGCGCTCGTCGTTCTTCAACGGACTGCTCGGACCGCCTGTCTGAACGAAGCTTAATGCAACTGTGCCGTCGCGTTTGCGTTCGCGGTGTATGGCAAACATTCAATCCCTCATCAACGGCTTCAAAGCCGCCACTCAGCCGGCCACTCCGCCCACCGCGCCGATCACGCCGCCCGCGCTGGGGGCGGGTTCCGTGATGCAATTCATCACTGCGGACGACGTGGTCGTCCCACCCGGCGGCTTCAGCACCATTTACGCTTTCGGCGACAGCCTGTCCGATGCGGGGAATATCTCTCTGGGGTCGCTCGGTACCATCCCCGTTGGCAACGGCGTCTACAGCGGCGGTCGGTTCACCAACGGCAATGTATGGGTGCAGGACCTCGCACAGAACCTGGGTATCGCGGTGCCCAAAGCGAGCCTTTTGGGCGGAACCGATTATGCGTATGGCGGGGCGGAAACCGGGCAAACCTCGGTGCATACCGCCAATCCGTCCGACTTGCCGTCTCAGCTTGGGCAGTTTGTCGCTTCAGTCCCTCATCCCTCGTCAACCGCATTGTATACTGTTTGGGCGGGGTCGAATGACGTGCTCGATATCGCGAACTCCACCGAGACGCCGGCGCAGCAGCAGGCTAGCGTCGCGCAGGCGGTTGCCAATGAGGTGGCATCCATCAACGGACTGATTGCGCATGGCGCAAAGGATTTGGTCGTGATGAGCGTACCTGACCTCGGGTCAACGCCTTACGAGAAGGCGCGCCCGAGCGATGCCACGTCGAGAACCCTCGCGCAGACGTATAACGCCGATCTGGGTGCTGCGCTGAAGCAAATCATGGCATCCGGCGCAGCCTCGATCGACTACGTCAACACCTTCGCGATGCTTGACGCGGCGATTGCCAGCCCGGCGACATACGGATTTACCAATGTGACCCAGCCGGTTTGGAACGGAAATCTGACCGACGCCCACAGCGGCGCCTTGGCTGCGACCGGAGCGGGGCAGGCCGGTTATCTGTTCTTCGACAATTTGCACCCAACCGCGACCGGTCACTCATTGCTCGCCGCCGGGGTGGCGCAGAGTTTGACGGGAACGGCCTGAACCCGCGGCTCGTAACAACGAGCCCTACCGCCGGGTGACGTTTCCGCTGCGTCTTGGAATTCCTGTCTGCTCGTAACAAACCCGTGCCAGCTCAGCAACTCCATCGCGTATTGTCTGCTTGCTCGGCATTGCGAAGCACAGACGCAGGCAGTTGCTGGAGTTGTGCGGGCTGACCGCCCAATCCGGCCCGGGATTGAACGCGATACCGGCGTCGGCGGCCGGTTTGATCAGGTTGCGAACATCTACCTCCGGCGGAAGCTTGATCCACAGGAAGATCCCTCCCTTCGGTGACCAGCATTCCGCTTCAGAGCCGAATTCCCGGGCGACGGCCTCGGTCATGGCATCCAGTTTCCCACGCAGCACGCCGTTCAATTCCGTCAGATGACGATCGAAATTCCGCGCGAAATACTCGGCGACGATCATTTGATCCAGCGCGCCTGTGCCACTGTCGCCTTTGAGCGGCAGCAGGCGGCTCATGATGTCCCAGCCACTGATCAGGTACCGAAGCCGCAGTGCCGGGGCGAGCGACTTGGAGAATGAACCAATGTGAATGACGCAGCCTGGGTCCAGTGCATAGAGCGCGGGGGGCGCCTTGATACCGTCCCACAGCAAATCAGCGTAGCACTCATCTTCGAAGACGGCGACATTGTATTCCCGAGCCAACCTGAGCAGCGCGTGGCGCCGGTCGAGCGGTAGGATGCTGGCGGTCGGGTTCTGGATCGTCGGAATGGTGTAGATGAATTTGGGCGTTATCCCCCGAAGCTTCAGGTCGGCGAGTTGTCCTGCCAATGCCTCCACGACGATGCCGTTCTCGTCAAGCCGCATTCCTACCAACTCTGCTCCCAGCTTGCGGAACCGGTTGATCGCACCCTGGTAGCAATATTCCTCGGTCAGCACCGTATCGCCTGGATTGACCAGAAGCTTGCTGATCATGTCGATGCCCTGGCCGGACCCGGTGGTGATCAGGATGTCTTCGATCGGCGCCTTGATGCCCCGCTGCCGCTCGCACTTGTCAGCGACGAACTGGCGCAGGCCAGGAAAACCTTGAGGTCCCAACCCGAGATTATAGATCGCCAATTTCGAGCCCTCCCGGCGCAGGACCCGAAGCCGCCGCGTCGATCAGACCCTCGATCGGAATTTGTTCAGGATCGTTGTTGCCGCCAATGAAATAGTATTTTGGAAATGGCACCCACCGTGGCGCCGGGGCAGGCAGGTCGCTACTGAACAATCTACTGTAGTCGATTGTGCTGGCGCTCACGGCAACGTCCCCCAATGTTGTCGGGGGAATGATAGCACTGGACATTGCACTGCACGAAGCCCCACGCCTGTGGCGGTACTGATCGCTGCTGCTACATCATGGTCTGCATGTCCGCATCGACGCTGATCGCCTGCCCACTGATCGTGCAGCCGAACGGGCTCGAGAGATACAGCGCCATATTTGCTATGTCCTGCTGCGAGACGAAGCACTTGAGGCTTGTGGTCGCCACCGTGCGTTCGGTCATCTCGTTCTCCGAGATACCGGCCGCTATCGCCTTCGCTTTGATCACCGCCCGGATTTGCGGGCCGTCGACCGGCCCCGGCAGAATTGCGTTGACCCGGATGCCGTCAGGCCCCAACTCGATCGACAGCGTTTTGGTGAACCCGACCACGCCCCATTTCGCCGCCGCATACGGCGCCCGCTGCGGAAACCCGAACCGCCCGGCGGCCGAGGACAAATTGACAATCGCGCCCCCTCCATTCGCACGCAGCGCCGGAATAGCCCGCCGCGACATATGGAACATCGATGCCACATCGATCCGCAGTGTCGCGTCCAGTTCGTCCGGCGTCACGTGCTCCACGAGCGCTGTGGGTCCGGCGATCCCGGCGTTGTTCACCAGTACGTCGAGGCCGCCCAGATGCTTCAACGCTGCATCGATGAATGCCTCGCATTGCGCCGGATCCCCGGCATCGGCTTTCATCCCCACGTGCCCGCAGGTGTCCAACGCGCGCGTATCGACATCGCTGACGAACACGTGCGCACCGCAAAAAGCAAAACTGTCCGCCATCACCTTGCCGATGCCGTTCGCACCAGCTGAAATCGCCACTTTATATCCGGTCAGATCGACCGTCAGCGGTGTGCGTGCCCCTTCGACCATTGAGTTTGTCTTCCTAGCGCAAAGTATTCACGATCTGCCGATAAGCCTCTTCTGGGAAAGCCTTCATTGAGAGAGTACGGACATTGCCCATCTTGCCAAGCAATCAAGGAAAACCGGGCGGCGACAGCGTCGTCGGGAGCGTCATAGGTGATAATCAGGTCATACATACCCATCGTCACGAACACGGACAGGAAGCGGCCGCCCATTTCCTCCAATTCCTTGCGCGCGGTATCAATCCGTTTGGGGCTATCCTCGATATTGCGCATTCCCTGGTCGGTCCAGTTGGCCAGCATGACATAGTTTGGC
This sequence comes from uncultured Alphaproteobacteria bacterium, assembly GCA_963778125.1. Classification (GTDB taxonomy): domain Bacteria; phylum Pseudomonadota; class Alphaproteobacteria; order Acetobacterales; family Acetobacteraceae; genus Rhodopila. The sequence continues at coordinate 145,051 of CAVZTH010000047.1, forward strand.
ATCGCGCCTATCCTCCCTGGAGGGGGTCGGATCAGACGACCGAACGGAGGGGATGGCAAGCCATGATCACGCCCGAGGGCGCCCAGCAACATCTCGTTTGTGGGCCACACCGACCAGGGCGGCCGCGGAGATGGCGTGCAGGTCATGGTCAATCGAGGACACGCCTACGTCGGCACTCGCGTCAGCCGGGGCGTCATGGTCACCGACGTGCGCGACCCGCGCAATCCCAAGCCGGTGAACTTCGCGCCCAGTCCATCCGAATTCCTGGTGCATGCACCTGCAGACCGCGAACGATCTGCTGCTGTGCATCGAGGAACTCGACCTCAAGGCGCTGTTATCGCAGAAGGACTATTACGGCGGCTCCAATCAGGTCGATTCCTCCCGCTACGGCAAGCGCGGCGAGGACTTTTCCGCCGGCATGCGGGTCTACGACATTTCTGATCCAGCCAATCCACGCTCCATCGGCTTCATGGAGGTCGAGGGCCTGGGCTTGCACCGCATCTGGTGGACCGGCGGTCGTTACGCCTATGCCTCGGCGCTGCTGGATGGGTTCCTGGATCACATCCTGATCAGCATCGACATGGCCGATCCGACTAAGCCGCGCGAGGCCGGCCGCTGGTGGATTCCCGGCATGAACGCCGCTGCTGGCGAGACCCCGACCTGGACCGGCCGCTGGGCGCTGCATCACGCGGTGGTGCAGGACGACATCGCCTACGGAAGCTGGCGCAACGGCGGCCTGACAATCCTGGACGTCAAGGACCCGGCGAACATGTCCCTGATCGCCCACCGCAACTGGTGTCCCCCGTACGGCGGCGGCACCCACAGCGCGTTGCCGCTGCACGACCGGGATTTGTTGGTCGTCGCGGATGAGGCGACGCTCAACATCGACCAGGAGCAGATGAAACGAACCTGGATCTTCGATATCCGTGAAAAATCCAACCCGGTTTCCATCGCGACGATGCCGACTCCATCGGACCAGGACTACATCAAGCTTGGCGGACAGTTCGGGCCGCACAACCTGCACGAGAACCGGCCGGGATCGTTTCGGTCCTCCACCACGATCTTCGCCACATGGCAGAGCGCCGGCGTGCGGGTTTTCGACATCGCCGATCCCTATCGCCCGGAGGAGATCGGCTACTTTGTGCCGCCCCAGCCGACCACCTGGATGGAGCCGCTGCGCGGGCGGGCGAAGGTGCGTCACACCGCGGACCTGTTCGTCGCCGAGGACGGCCTGATGTACGTGACCGACTACGATGCGGGGCTGTACATCCTGCAGTGGAACGGAGCGCGGGCGTAATCCGTCACGTGCGACAGAAAATCTAAGGAGGAAACAATGAAGATTGGTTTCATCGGCCTCGGCATGATGGGCGCTGGCATGGCGTCCAATCTGCAAAAGGCTGGTCACGAACTCATCGTCAACGATCTGACCCGCCAGGCCGCATCGAAGCACCTGAACGCCGGTGCCATCTGGGCCGACAGCCCGCGTGCCGTCGCCGAAGCCTGCGACATCGTGTTCACCTCATTGCCGACACCGGCCGACGTCCAGGCGGTCGGCACCGGCGAAAGCGGATTGATCGAGGGTTTCCGGGGTGGCTCAGCCTGGTTCGACCTATCAACCAACGCCGTCGACGTCGTGCGCTCCCTGCACGCCACTTTCGCCGAGAAGGGCGTGGATTTCCTCGATGCGCCGGTCAGCGGCGGTCCGAAAGGCGCCAACAGCGGGCGGCTCGCGATCTGGGTCGGCGGCGACAAGCCGGTGTACGACAAATACCATGCCGTCCTGGCCGCGATGGGTGATCAGGCCGCCTATATCGGCCCGATCGGTGCCGGATCGATCGCCAAGCTGGTGCACAATGCATCCTCCGCCGCGGTGAACGTCGTGCTGGCGGAGGTGTTCACCATGGGCATCAAAGCCGGCGTCGAACCGCTGGCCTTGTTCGAGGCCGTGCGCCAGGGTGCCTCCGGCCGCAACCGGATGTTCGATCGCCTGGCCGATCATTTCCTCACCGGCAGCTACGATCCCGCCGATTTCGCGCTGCGCCTGCTGCATAAGGACGTCGCGCTCGCCTGCCAGTTGGCCCGCGAGGTGCAGGTGCCGATGCGCCTGACCAACATGGCGCTGATGGAACTGACCGAGGCTCTGAACCGAGGCTGGGGCACGCGCAACTCCCGCGTCGGCCTCGCTGCTGCAGCAGGAACGCGCCGGCATTGCGCCGATCGCCGTGCCGGCGGAGAAGATCAAGGCCGTGCTTGCGGCAGATACGAAGTAATCAACGACCGATAAGGAACTTCCAGATGCAACTCGGAGCCCTCGTGCCCTTCACCGACACCGGCGGCGAGCCTTCCCTCGTCCGCGACTTCGCGCAAAATCTCGAGGCGCTGGGCTACGACTTCCTGGAGGCCCCGGATCATGTGCTGGGCGGCAATCCCGCAACGAACGCCAGCACCGACGAGCGCCGCGCCGTCGCCGACGACATGTTCCACGATCCATTCGTTTTGCTCGGCTACCTGTCGGCAGCGACCTCGAAACTGCAATTTTCCACCGGCGTGCTGATCGTCGCCCAACGCCAAACCGCTTTGGTGGCGAAACAGGCGGCCTGCCTCGACGTGCTGTCCGGCGGCCGCTTCCGCCTGGGCATCGGCGTCGGCTGGAACCCGGTGGAATTCACTGGCCTCAACGAAAACTTCCACAACCGCGGCCGCCGCTCAGAGGAACAAGCCCAGGTCATGCAGGCGCTCTGGGCACAGCCATACGTGACGTTCAAGGGCAAGTACCACACCATCGAGGACGCCGGCATCAATCCACGTCCGGCTTCGGGCCGCGTTCCTCTCTGGTATGGCGGCCACCACGAGCATACCTTGCCGCGGATCGCCAAATGGGGCGACGGCTGGATGCCCAATGCCTATCCGCCCAATCAATCGGCGCTCGATGTCTTCGGGGAACTCCGCCGGCTGACCGAACAGGCGGGTCGCGACCCGGCTTCCGTCGGCATCGAAGTCTGGACCTCCTGCGGCGAGGGCACCGAAATCGACTGGCGAAAGGAAGCGACGTTCTGGAAGCAGGCGGGCGCCAGCCATATCTGCCTGACCACCACGTTCAATCGGCGCCATCACCACCGCATCCCTGGCCATACGGTGGGCGGCCATCTGGCAGCGATGAAGCGCTACCGCGAGGCTGTTGCCGACCTGCTCTAGCCTGCTCCGCGGTGGTGGACGCAAGGTTGCCATACCCGCAACAAACCTGACGTTATCGTCATCGCCGGAACTGCTTCCGGCGTAGTTTGTTAGGTGCGTCTTATTACACCATGAGGTTCCGATGCGTTTTACTTTACTGATCGTCCCCGCCTTGATGATGATCGGCCTGTCCGCGTGCCAACAGGAGGGTCCCGCGGAGAAAGCGGGTAAAAGTCTTGACAACGCAGGCCAGTCCGTGTCCGACGCATTGAACCCGCCGCAAGGCCCTGCTCAGTCGGCGGGACGGAAAGTAGATCGCGCGCTGGGCAACTAAGCTTTCGCTATCAAAAACGACCACGGTTGCTTGCGGGCAAAAACGCCATCTGGCGTTTGCTGTTGACGCCTCAGACTTGCCCCTTCGCCGCCCCGGGTTAACAATCCGGGGCGAAAAGGGGCCAGGCAACCATGAACTTCGACTTCTCCGACGAGCTCCTCCAGCTCCGCGACCAGGCTAGGCGGTTCCTGGGGGATCGTTGCCCGCCCACCGTGCCGCGGCGCATCCTCGACACTGACGAACTCTTCGCCCCCGACCTATGGGGCGCCATCGCCGACATGGGCTGGACCGGCGCCGCCATCCCCGAGGAGTATGGCGGCGTCGGTCTCGGCCGCCTTGCCGTCTGCGTCCTGGCCGAGGAGCTGGGCCGAGCGGTTGCCCCGGTTCCCTTCTCTTCCTCGGTGTATCTGGCGACAGAGGCGCTCTTGCTGTTCGGCTCAGAGCATCAGAAGCAAAACTGGCTTCCAAAACTGCCACAGGTGAAGTCATCGGCACCTTCGCCTTGGCCGAACGCCCCGGAACATCCGATCCCGCCAAACTGACCGCCTCGGTCACCGCTGGCCGCCTGACCGGAACGAAACTCGCTGTCCCGGACGGCGACATCGCCGACATTGCCGTGGTCGCGACCACCACCGGTCTTCACCTCGTTGACCTGCACGGCCCCGGGGTCGCCCGCGAAACCGTTGCCACCTTCGATCCCACGCGTTCGCACGCCCGTGTCGAGTTCGCCAACGCGCCCGCGGAACCGCTGCCCGGCAGCAACATCCGCCGCTTGCTCGACTATGCCGCAGTCCCCATGGCCTTCGAGCAGGTCGGCAACGCCCAGGCGGCGCTCGACATGGCGAATGCCTACGCCAAGGAACGTTTCGCTTTTGGCCGGCCAATAGGATCGTTCCAGGGCATCAAGCACAAGCTCGCCGACATGTACATCCAGGTCGAGCTCGCCCGCTCGAACGCCTATTACGGCGCCTGGGCGGTCCACACCGACGCGGCCGAACTCCCTGTCGCCGCCTCCGTCGCGCGCATCGCAGCCTGCGAGGCCGGCTGGTTCGTTACAAAAGAAAACATCCAGACACATGGCGGAATGGGCTTCACCTGGCAGATGGATTGTCATCTATACTACCGGCGCGCCAAACTACTGAGCCTGGCTCTGGGCGGTGCCCGCGAATGGAAGCACCGCCTGGTCAGCGAATTGCGCACACGAAACGACCCGCTGGCGGCATAAGCTAGTGGCCCGATCCCGACAGAAGCATCCCATACGGTCGGGTGAATCGGCCCACAAAATCATAGGCGAGTGGTTCAAATCGGACGGCACTATCCGTCTGATTTGAACCACTAAGGAGCGAACAATGGATTTCGAGGACACCCCGGAAGAAGCCGCATTCCGCGCCGAAGCCCGCGCCTTTCTCGATGCGAACGCTGAACGGCGCAAGCCCGGCGCGGTTGAGGGCTACCGCCGAGGCCAGGACGCCCCCGGCGCGATGGAACGCGCGAAGGACTTTCAGCGCCGCAAATACGACGCCGGTTTCGTCGGCATCCACTGGCCCGTCGAATGGGGTGGCGGTGGGGGCACCCCGATCCAGCACGTTATCTACAACCAGGAGGAAGCCAAATACGATGTCCTCACTGCTATCTTCAGCATCGGCATCTACCTGGCGCAGCCGACCATTTGCACCTGGGGCACGCCCGAGCAGCGAGATCGTTTCGTAAAGCCGGCCATGCGCGCCGACGAAGTGTGGTGCCAGTTATTCAGCGAGCCCGGGGGCGGATCGGATCTCGCGGCGTTGCGCACCCGAGCGGAACGGCAAGGCGAGGACTGGATCATAAACGGACAGAAGATCTGGAATTCCGGCGCGCATTATAGCGATTTCGGTATCCTCGTCGCCCGCAGCAACCCCGATGTCCCGAAGCACGAGGGCTTGACCTTCTTCATCCTCGACATGAAGACCCCTGGCATCGAAATCCGGCCCTATCAGGCAGGTGTCCGGATCGTCGCACTTCAACGAAGTCTTCTTCACCGACGTTCGCGTCCCCGACAGCCGCCGCGTTGGACCTGTCGGCGCCGGTTGGAAAGTCGCGTTGACCACGTTGATGAACGAGCGTCACGGCATGCGCGACGCTCCGGGTCCCGACGTTGCTGAATTGTTTCGTTTGGCGCAAATGATCGAACTTGAAGACGGCCCAGCCATCGACAACGCCGCGGTGCAGGAAAAACTGGCGGAGTTCTACACCCGCTCCCAAGGCCTGAAATACACCAAGTTTCGCGGCATCACGGCGCTGTCGAAAGGCCAGACCCCAGGCCCGGAAATCATCGATCATCAAGGTGGTGGCCGCGAACAAGCTGCAGGACATCGTCTCGTACGGCCTCGACATGATCGGCATGGCCGGTCCCACCATGGGCGAAACGATGCCCCTCGCCGGCATTTTCGAAGAAGCCTTGCTTTACTCCCCCGCCTTGCGGCTAGCTGGCGGAACGGACGAAATCATGAAGAACATTATTGCCGAACGTGTGCTCGGCCTTCCGCAGGACCCACGCGCCGACAAGGGACTGCCGTTCCGCGATATCCCAACCGGCGGAACCCGCAAGTGACGTCGCACAAACTGCATAGTTTCTTCTGGCCCGAATCGATCGCCGTTCTGGGTGCCTCGCCCGACCTCCACCGCATCCGCGGCCGCTTGCTGCACCAGCTCCGCGAGAACGGCTTTCCTGGCCGCATCCTGCCGATCAACCCCAGCTATCAGGAAATCGACGGCCTACCCTGTTATCCCACCATCGATGCTGCCGGGGCTGCGGACCTCGCGCTGATCGCCATTCCCGCAGCCGGGGTAGCCGCCGCGGTCGAGGAATGCGCCCGCGCCCGCGTGAAAAACACCCTCATCATTAGCTCGGGATTTGCCGAGGAGGGGGGCGCCGCAAGCGATATGCAGGCCACTCTCATCGGTGTTGCGCAACGAACTGGCATTGGCATCTGCGGCCCCAACTGTGAGGGCTATTACAATGCCCTCGGGCGCATCGCCACCACCTTTAGCCCGACAGTCGAAACAAAAGCAGATCACAGCAGAATTCTGGTCTCGGACAAGCGTGTCGGCGTCATCGCGCAATCCGGTGGTATCGGTTTCGCACTGTTCAATCGCGGCAAAGCGGCCGACCTTGGCTTCAGCTACGTAATTTCCACCGGCAACGAAGCGGGCCTGACCATGGCCGACTTCCTCGATTATATGATCGAGGATCCGCGGACCGATGCGGTCATGCTGTTCTGCGAGACCGTCCGCGATGGCCCTGGCTTCGTCGCGGCTCTGGAAAAAGCCAGGCGGCGCAGCAAACCGATCATTGCCATCAAGGTCGGCCGATCCGACGCCGGCACCCGCGCCAGTGCCTCCCACACCGCGTCTTTGTCCGGATCGCACACCGCCTATCGCGCGATCTTCGAACGTTACGGTGTCATCGAAGCCGAGGACGCCGACGAAGCGGTCGCCATCGCCGGCCTGGCAATGACCTGCCCGCTGCCGAAAGGCCGTCGCACCGGCATCATTACCGTCTCCGGCGGCGGCGGCGCCTGGATGGCCGACACGCTGTCCGCGCACGGCCTCATCGTCCCCAATCTGTCGGCGGAATGCCAGGCAACCCTGCGCCCCCTCATGCCGTCATACGGCGCTTCCGGAAATCCGGTGGATGTCACGGCCCAAGGATCCAACACCGGTCCGGCGATGATGACGGTCCTGGAACATCTCGCCGGCTCCGACGAGATCGACATGATCGTCCTGATCACTTCCCTCGCGAGCGAAACCCGAGCGTCGTTCGATGCCGCGCGGGTGCGGGCAGTGGCGGCGAAGTGCGGCAAGCCGATGACGGTTTGGAGCTATACAATACCCTCGAGATTCGGACGAACCGCCGCCGCGGGCTGCGGCCTGTTCATCGACAGCGACCTTCGCAACGTCGGGGTCGCGATGGGCAAGTGGGCCGGCTACGCGGAATCGTTGCGGCGAGACTTGCCGGAACCTTTCGAGCCTGTTTCAGGCCGCCTGTATCCAGGCCTGCCCCAAACGGTGCCGGAGTATTTGGCGAAGCAGACCCTTGCCGCCTGGCTGCCCGACACCCGGGAAAAGCTCGTTACGTCACTGGAAGAAGCCGCGGACGCGGCCCAACGCCTTGGCTTCCCGGTCGTACTGAAAGTGCAGTCGCCACAACTCCCGCATAAGACCGAAGTTGGTGGCGTCCGGTTGGACCTCGCAACTCCTGAGGCGGTGGCCGAGGCCTACACTTCTATGCTGGCCGATGTTGCCCGTCACGCGCCGGACGCAACGATCGACGGCGTCCTGGTCCAGCGCATGGCGCCCAAGGGGCACGAACTGGTCATTGGCATGGTCGACGACCCGACCTTCGGCCCAATTATGATGCTGGGCTTTGGCGGCACGACGGTGGAGTTGTTCGGCGACGTCGTCCACGCTCCCGCGCCGGTCGATCAGGCCGAGGCCACGCGCATGATCCTGTCGCTCAAATCCGCCCGCCTGCTGACCGGCTTTCGTGGCGCGAAACCGATCGACCTGGGACCCGTCGTCCGATTGGTTGCGGCCCTGTCGCGTGCGGCCCTCACGCTGCGGGAGCAGGTCCGCGAATTCGAACTCAATCCGGTCATCGTCCATGCGGACGGGTCTGGCCTCACGGTCGCGGACGCATTGCTGACGATGAGGGAATAGCAGATGAACGCCCGACCGATCCCTCACAGCGAATTTCATGGGTAGACAAGCACTCGTCACCCACGACAAAAATGGAGTAGGTGCTACCTGATGACGGGGCGCGCGGAGTGCTTGCCCGTCTGTCCTGGAACAAAAGGCATAAATTGCCTGAGCTAATTCGTTTTCGGTGGGGGTCTTATGGTATGATATGGCGCGCCGTGTGTCGGCGGAATTTTTCGGCACTTTCTGGTTGACATTGGGGGGGTGCGGCGCCGCTGTCATCTCAGCGGCATTTCCCGCGGTTGGCATTGGCCTTCTCGGTGTAGCCTTCGCATTCGGCTTGACGGTCCTCACCATGGCCTATGCGGTCGGTCACATCTCGGGCGGCCACTTCAATCCGGCCGTAACGCTCGGTCTGTGGGCCGCCCGCCGATGCGCCAACAAGCACGTGCTACCTTACATCGTGGCGCAGGTCGTCGGTGCCATCCTGGCCGCCGGCGTCTTGTGGATCATCGCGTCCGGCAAGCCCGATTGGGTCCCTGCGGGCTTCGCGGCCAACGGCTACGGCGACCTTAGTCCAGGGAAATACGGCCTGGCATCCTGCCTCATCACCGAGCTAGTGATGACCTTCTTCTTTCTGTTTATCATCGTGGGGACAACCTCCAAAGGCGCGGCGGCCGGTTTCGCCGGCATTCCCATCGGCCTGGCGCTGACGCTCATTCATCTGGTGTCGATCCCCGTCACCAACACCTCGGTCAATCCGGCGCGCAGCACTGGGCCGGCGCTCTTCGCGGGCACCGAATATATTGGCCAACTCTGGCTTTTCTGGCTGGCTCCAATTCTGGGCGGGATGGCGGCCGGCGTCCTGGCACGCTGGATGTATGAACATGACGCGCTGATCGAGACGATCGTCGTGGAGGAGCGTCAAATCTCCTGATCGTCCCGGCGTCGGCGGTCCGGGGCATCGGTTGGTCCGCAATGAGGGAACCGTCTGATGGGAAAGCTCACCGGGAAAGTCGCCATCGTCACCGGTGCCAGCCGTGGGATCGGCCAACAGATCGCCGAGTTGTTCGCCTCCGAGGGGGCGAAGGTGGTATGTGCCGCCCGCACGATGAACGAAGGCGAGCACCGGATGCTGGAAGGATCGTTGACTCGCACCATCGATCTGATCCGCGGGAAGGGCGGCGAGGCGACGGCGGTGAGCGCCGACGTCTCCTCGGAAGCCGAATGCGCCGGCTTGGTGGAGACCGCAAGACAAGCCTACGGCCCGATCGACATCCTGGTGAACAACGCCGCGCTCAACTATTACCTTCCCACGGACACCTATCCGACCAACCGTTGGATGCGCTGCTTCGCGATCAATGTTCATGCGCCGTTCATTCTGTCGAAGGCGGTGCTGACCGACATGATCCCCCGCCGCTCGGGCGCCATCGTCAACATCAGTTCGGGTGCGGCGATCGGCCCCGGCCGCGGCCCATACGAGGACAAGAGCGTTCGCGGCGGGGTGATGTATGGAACCACCAAGGCAGCCCTGGAGCGGTTCACGCAAGGCCTGGCCCAGGAAGTCGCACAGTATGAAGGGATCACCGTCGCGGCCGTGTCGCCCTCGCTGGTCGTCCCTACCCCAGGCACCATCCACCACAAGCTGGTCGACGGCATCGACGACCCCAAAGGCGAGCCCCCGATCCTCATGGCTCGAGCTGCCCTACTGCTCGCCAGCGAACCGCCTATAAAGGTGAACGGGCGCGTGACTTACAGCCAGCAGATCCTGAAGGAATTCGGCTGGATCGAGGAAGCGAGGGGAAGGGGCGTCACCATCCAGGGCTCCGGCTACTCCTTGGTGTAGGCCGGACGTCAGCTCACGGTCGCCCGCTGTCTTGTCCCCGACAGCCGAGACCGCCACCGCCTCGAACACCGCCACCCGCCGCGCGGATCACTTTCTGAGAATGCAGACTATGCGGCGTGGCGAACACGGCGGCATCGCGATCGCACCGTCGCTCAAAATCGCATCCAGTGAGTGACCCACCGCAATCCCACTTCCGCACAGAACCCATCCGCTGTTGCCTGGGAGCGGGTATGCGTCGTCGTGAAGCGGATCGCCTCGCCTCCCCGCACGCTGGTGACGAAGTTCCGGCCCCACTACCCCAGGCCCACGATGGCCGCCCGTATCATCGGTTGTCCTCTCCGATCTCGTCCAGCAGCGCGGCGAAAAAGTCCCGCATCGTCCGGGTGCGCGCCTCCGCCAGCGCTTGGCCGGACTTGGTCTGGAAGCTTCCGGCAACCTGGAAAAGTTTTGCCCCGAAGTGGTCCAATGCAAACACCCTATCGTCCAGTTCGCGATTCACCGCCGTCGGATCGGCGGGATCGTAAAGTCGCGCTCCCATTCGTCCGGCGACATAAAAGCAGCGGGCGATCCCGATCGCGCCGATCGCATCGAGCCGGTCAGCGTCCTGCACGATCCGAGCCTCGAGCGTCGCTGGGGCGATTCCTGCCGAGAAACTGTGGGCCTCGATCGCGTGCGCCGCCTGATCGATTTGCGCCGGCGCCCAGCCCGCCTCGGCCAATATCCCCCGTGCCCGAACCGCGGCCAGCCGGGAAGCCCTGGACCGGTCTGGGGAATTCTTCTCCACCGCAACGCAGTCATGCAGGATGATCGCGGCCGTCAGCACGGCCGGGTCGCAGCCCTGCTCGTCGCCGGCGATTTCGATCGCGTTCCGCGCCACGCGCAATAGATGCGACCGGTCATGCGATCCGTCATCTCCCCCCTCGTCGAGCACGAGCAGCAATTGTCTCGCCAGTGCTGCCTGATCACCGAAAATTGTTTCGATCCCGTCCATGTGGGAGATTCCTTGCAAGCGGCCGAAACCCGACCAACGTGTGTCAGACGGTAGTCTGGTGCAGCCGAGGAGGCAGAGGCATGAGTGAGTTTGAGCTGGCCTGGGACGCGCGTTGCAGTGTCGCCGAGTTCGCCGGTGTGGGATGCGGCGGCACGGCGGGTGCTGTTTTGCGACATCAACGGCAAACGGATCAACGCGCTTTCGATTGACACAGGCGCGCGCGAAACATGGGATTTTCCCGAGGTCGTCGGCAGCTTTGGCCTGTGCCGCTCTGGTCGTCTGGTCGTCGCTCAGCGGCATCATGTCGTGCTGTTCGATCCGAAGATCGGTGTATTGACCGACCTAACGGCAAAGGTCGAGGAGCCGCCGACAAACCGCCTGAACGACGGTAAGGTCGGGCCGGACGGAGCGTTCTGGGTCGGCAGCATGGATGAGAACTCACCACGCCAGAAGGTCGCCGCACTCTATCGCGTCACCGCGGACGGCCGGATTACCAAGCAGCAGGGGAGTATCGCGGTATCGAATGGTCTGGCCTGGTCGCCAGATGGCCGCACCATGTATCATTCTGATTCAACCGCGGGAGTGATTGAGACCTGGGACTTTGACCCCGCCACCGGCAGCCGCACGGGTCATAGGGTTTTGGCAACACTGACGAGCGACGATGGCCGCCCCGATGGCGCCGCCACCGACGCCGCCGGAAACTACTGGTCAGCGGGTCCATCTGCCGGTTGTCTCAACTGTTTCAATCCGTCGGGTGAACTGCTGCGTAAGTGGGCCTTTCCCGTGCCTGGCCCGACCATGCCCTGCTTCGCCGGGGAGTGGTTGTTTGTAACCTCTCTGCGAGAGGGCAAATCGGAACAGGTTTTGGCTGAACACCCGACGCTCGGGGGACTGTTCCGGGCTGCCGCTCCAGCCGCCGGGGCGGAAGTCGGTCTCTTCGCGGATTAGTGGGCTTCAGTTATTGCTAATCAGGTGGCGACTGAGGCACCGCAGTGAGCAAATCGCCGCCGCTTCCCCGATCGTCGGGTGGTCGAGAGACTGCTTGTCCGGACAGTCCTTCAAGAAATAGCGCGTAGAGCCGGCCGCTCCGGCTGCATGTCAAAGCGCCCCAGATGGTTCAGGAACACGGTGCAGAACCGCTGAGCGGTATTGTTAGTCACTTTTTGGTGTAGGCTGTTCCAGCGTTCGCGGCGTTCTTCGATTTCCATGGACAGGCCGAGATGCATTGCTTCCGCGATTTCATCGGAATCGTAAGGATTGACGATCAGCGCTTCGGTCAACTCCTCGGCCGCTCCGGCAAAGCGAGAGAGGATCAGCACGCCCGGATCAGCCGGGTCCTGCGCCGCGACGTATTCCTTGGCCACCAAATTCATGCCATCCCGTAACGGCGTGACCATCGCCAGCCGTGACAACCGAAAAAACCCTGCCAGAGTATCCCGCTTTACCGCTCGGGTCATATAGCGTAACGGAGTCCAATCGAATTCAGAGTAACGCCCATTCGTATCGCCAACAATTCGGTCAAGCTCGCGCCGCAACCGCTGGTAAGCACCCTGATCTTCACGCGATCGAGCGGCGATCTGCAGAAAGCTGACCTGCCGCCGATGCTGCGGATATGCGCCAAAAAAACGTCCGATCGCCTCGAACCGGTTGATTAGGCCCTTTGAGTAGTCCAGCCGGTCAACTCCGATCGCGAGACCACCCTTACCCAGGCTATCACGCAGCATCCGGGCATCCGAGCCGCGCGCCGATTCCCGCGCGCGGTCCGCGAACCCCTCCGCGTCGATACCGATCGGGTCCACGATCGCTCGCACCGCACGGCCGCGCCAGACGAACCGCCCATCACGATCGGCGTGGACCCCGAGTGTTTCGGTAACACAATCAAGAAATGCGGTGCGGTAGGTGCGCGTGTGAAACCCGACAACGTCGTAAGCGCACAGACTCGTGAGCACTTCATTGGATCGCGGTAGCGCATGAAAAATCGTCGGAGGCACAAAGGGCGTGTGCAGGAAGAAACCGATGCGGTTGGTGACGCCGAGAGCACGCAACTCGGCCGCTAGGGGGATCAGGTGATAGTCATGCACCCAGATCAGGTCGTCCGGCCGCAGCAGCGGAAGCATCCCGGCGGCATACTGCCGATTGACAGACCGATACCCTTCGTAATCGTCGGAGTGGAAATCGACGAGGCCAAGCCGGAAATGCAGCAGCGGCCACAGCGCACCGTTGGAAAAATTTACGTAAAACGAGAGGTAGTCTGCCTCGGTCAGGTCGATCGTTGCATATGTGACACCCTCGGATCGCTGGATGTGGGTCGTGCCTGAACCGCGCGCGGAGCGTCGGCCGCTCCAGCCGAACCAGAGCGATCCCGGTTGCAGGGCATCCGCCAGAGCGACTGCCAGGCCACCGGCCTTGGCTCCGCGTTCGGAGGGAAGTGGCACACGATTAGAAACGACGACCACCCGAGCCATAGGTCCGCATCTCCCTTTACCACGGTTATGAAGTGAACCTACGGTAGCACTTAAACGAAACTGGGACTATGAGGTGGCAACGGTGCAGTCACATGACTGTGATAACACGGGGATTACATCCCGCCGCCCCAAAAAAACCCGATCTGACCAGCATCTATGGCGCCGACGAAAAAGACCGGAGCCACAAACAGATGCGTATTGCCCAAATCGCGCCACTGACTGAATCCGTGCCGCCGCGCACCTACGGCGGCACGGAACGGGTGGTGTCTTACTTGACCGAGGAACTCATGGCCATGGGTCACGATGTGACCCTTTTTGCCAGCGGAGATTCTGTCACGACTGCCAAATTGGAGGCGGCATGGCCAGTCGCATTGCGTTTCGACACGACGCTGCGCGATGCTATGGCTCCCCAGATGCTGTTAATGGAGAAGGTATATCAGCATGCGCACGAGTTCGATGTGCTGCACTGTCATCTCGATTACTGGCCGTTCTCGCTGCTCAGCCGTCAGGCAACGCCGTACGTCACAACATTGCATGGCCGTCTCGATCTGCCGGAACTGACGCGGATTTACGACTGCTTCGATGATGCGCCATTGGTTTCGATTTCTGATGCGCAACGCCGTCCACTTCCACGCGGTAATTTCATCGGCACTGTCCACCATGGCTTGCCGCCGGATCTGCTGACGCCACAATCTGGGCCGCGCGACTACCTGGCGTTCCTCGGCCGCATCTGCCCCGAGAAGTCGCCGGATCGCGCGATCCGCATCGCGCGAGCCGCGGGAATGAAGCTGAAAATCGCCGCCAAGGTGGATCGAGTTCGATCGCGAGTATTTCGAAACGACTATCCGTCCGATGATCGACGGTGATCAGGTCGAAATGATCGGTGAAATCGGCGACGCCGAAAAGCCGGCCTTCCTCAGCGGCGCCAAAGCTATGCTGCTGCCGATCGATTGGCCGGAACCCTTCGGCTTGGTGATGATCGAGGCAATGGCCTGCGGCACCCCGACCATCGCCTTCCCCGCCGGTTCTGTTCCCGAGATCATCGACCACGGCCTGACCGGCTACATCGTCCATGACGAAACCTCTGCGGTCGCGGCGGTGACGCGACTGGACCGCCTGTCTAGCGCCGCCATCCGCGACCGCTTCGAGACGCGTTTCACCGCCCGTCGCATGGCCGAGGACTATGTCGCGCTCTACCGCCGCATGGCCATAAAAACCCGTCCGGCACTGCGCGTGGTCACCTAACCCCGATACGCAACACTGGCCACGCCGCCGCGGTTCCGCTTCACTCGCCCGATCGAAAACGGGCGGGGGCGGGCCGTGGAGCAGGAATACGACTACATCATCGTCGGGGCGGGATCCGCGGGGTGTGTCCTGGCCAACCGCCTCACCGCCGACCCCAACAACCGCGTTTTGCTGCTTGAGGCAGGCGGCAAGGACTCCGACCCGTGGATCCACATCCCGGCCGGTTTCTATCGCAACATCTACAACCCCAAGATCGCCTGGTATTTCGAGACCGAACCGGTGCCAGAGATGCTCAATCGCCGCATCTCGTGGCCGCGCGGCAAGGTTCTTGGCGGTTCCTCTTCGATCAACGGCCTGATCTACATCCGCGGACAAAGCCAGGACTTCGACCTCTGGCGCCAACTCGGCAACGCTGGCTGGTCGTATGACGATGTGCTGCCCTATTTCCGAAAGGCTGAGGATCAGGAGCGAGGCGCCGACACTTTTCATGGCACCGGCGGTCCCCTTGGCGTCTCGGACCTCAAGACCGAACATCCCCTGCACGATGCGTTCATCGCCGGAGCGCAGGAGGCAGGTTATCCCTACAACCGCGACTTTAACGGACCCCAGCAGGAGGGAGTCGGGCCGCTGCAATTGACCGTCAAGGGACGACGCCGGTCGTCGGCCGCGGTGGGCTATCTGAACCCCGCCAAGTCGCGTCGAAACCTGCAGATCGAAATCCGAGCGCTGACGCATCGGGTGCTGCTGGAGGGTAAGCGCGCCGTCGGCGTCGAGTACAGCCAAGCCGGCGCCTTGCGACAGGCCAAGGCGCGAAAGGAGGTTCTGCTGTGCGGCGGCGCCATCAATTCCCCCCAGATCCTGCAATTGTCGGGAATCGGGCCGGGCGCCCATCTGCAATCGCTCGGGATCGAGGTCCAGCACGACCTGCCGGGCGTCGGCGAGAACCTCCAGGACCATATCGGTGGCCGCATCATCCACCGCTGTGTCGAGGGCACGATAACGATGAACGAGATCTACCACAGCTGGCTGCGCCGGCTTCACGCCGGCGCTGAGTGGATATTCGCCCGAAAAGGCCCGCTGATGACGGGCGCTGGCCCGATCGGACTGTTCGTGAAGACCCGGCCGGAGCTGGACAGTCCCGACGTGCAATACCAGTTCCTCGCCGGCAGCGCGGAGAAGACCGGCGATCCCATGCATCGCTTCCCTGGGTGCACCATGGTGGCAATTCCCTGCCGCCCGGAGAGCCGCGGCTGGCTGCGCATCAAGTCGCCCGATCCGACCGAGGCCCCGGCCATGCAGCCCAACTATCTCTCCACCCAGCGGGACCGCGACACGATCGTCGCCGGCCTGCGCGTCACTCGGCGTGTCTTTGCCACCGCCCGCGATGCAGCGCTATTGCAACGAGGAAATCTACCCCGGCCCGAGAGCGCAGACCGATGAGGATTTGTTGAACCATGTCCGCGCCACCGCCGGCACGACGTTCCATCAGACCAGCACCTGCATGATGGGACGCGGGCCAAACTCGGTCGTTGATATCGATCTGAAGGTGAAAGGGATCACCGGACTGCGGGTGATCGACGCCTCGATCATGCCGACGGTGGTCTCAGGCAACACCAACGCCACGGTCATCATGATCGCCGAGAAGGGGGCGGACATGATTCTGCGGGCAGCATGAGCCTCGTTGGGAAAGTCGCCCTGGTGACGGGGGCGGGAAAGAACATCGGCCGCGCGATCGCTTTGGATCTGGCCGCGCACGGGGCATCCTTGGTGGTCAACGGGCGGTCCGACCAGGTCGCGATCGACAGTGTGGTGGCCGAGATCAAAGCCGCGGGCGGCCAGGCGATCGGCTGTCTGGCGGATGTGTCCGACCCTTTGGCCACCACGGCGATGATCGAAGCCGCGGTCGCGACGTTCGGCGGCATCGATATCTTGGTCAGCAATGCCGGCCTGCGGCGGCAGACGCCGTTTCTGGAGATGTCACTGGCGGAGTGGCGCGAAATCCTGTCCGTGGCGCTGGACGGCGCGTTCATCCTCTGCCGCGCGGCGGTGCCGCATATGCTGGGACGGGGAGGTGGCGCGATCGTCGGGCTGTCGGGGATTTCCACCCATGTCGGGACGCCGAACCGCTGTCATGTCTCGGCCTCGAAGGCGGGGTTGGAGGGTTTGATGCGGGCGCTGGCGGTCGAACTGGCGCCGCACGGGATCACCTGCAACACCGTCGCGCCGGGGGCGGTGGATACAGTTCGGGGCGCTTCGGCCGGCACGTCACCACAGCGGCTTGTAAATGTCCCGCTTGGGCGCAAGGCAGCGACGGAGGAGATTGCGGGGGCCGTGCGATTCCTGGTCGGGCCCGAGGGGCGCTACATCACCGGCCAAACCTTGCACGTGAACGGGGGCGCGTTCCTGACCTGACGTGTGCGCAGCTTGCAATGGGGCGGGCCGCATGGTCCAAGGCGCGGGATCAAGCGCTGGCGACCCCATCATGACCGATTCCCTGCCTGATCCCGCCGATACCCCCGAGCGCATCCTGATCCTGGACTTTGGCAGCCAGGTCACCCAGTTGATTGCCCGCCGCCTCCGCGAATCTGGAGTGTACTGCGAAATCTGGCCGTTCAATGCTGGCGCCGGCCGGATCGCCGCATGGCATCCGCGCGGGATTATCCTCTCGGGAGGGCCGGCTTCGGTGCACGAGGCCGTGTCTCCCCTTGCCCCCACCGAGGTGTTCGATTTGGGCGTCCCTGTCCTGGGGATTTGCTATGGGGAGCAGTTGCTGTGCCATCAGCTCGGCGGGGCGGTTGAACCTTCGGCGCATCGGGAATTCGGCCGCGCCTATGTGGATATCGCTGATGACTGCGCGCTTTTTCACGGGGTGTGGGCGAAAGGCGGACGCGAACAGGTTTGGATGAGCCACGGGGACCGGGTGACGCGGCTGCCTCTCGGGTTCCGGGTTGTCGCGACCAGTGAAGGGGCGCCGTTTGCCGCCATCGCCGATGATCGGCGCCGCTTCTATGGCGTGCAGTTTCATCCGGAGGTTGTCCACACGCCGCACGGCGCACAGTTGCTGCGCAACTTTACCCACGACGTCGTTGGGCTGTCCGGATCCTGGACCATGGCGGCATTCCGAGCGACGGAGATTGCTCGGATTCGGGCGCAGGTGGGAAGCGGACGGGTGATCTGCGGGTTGTCGGGCGGGGTGGACTTCGTCGGTCGCCGCGATGCTGATCCACGAGGCGATCGGCGAGCAACTGACCTGCATTTTCGTCGATCACGGGCTGCTGCGGCACAACGAGGCCGACGAGGTGGTAACGACGTTCCGAGACCGTTTCAACATCAAGCTGGTGCATCGGGATGCCTCGGACTTGTTTCTTGGTGCGCTGGAAGGCGTGACTGACCCAGAAACGAAACGCAAGACGATCGGACGGCTCTTCATCGAAGTATTCGAGGAAGAAGCGTTGAAGATCGGCGGCGCAGATTTTCTGGCGCAAGGCACGCTGTACCCGGATGTGATCGAGAGCGTCAGTTTTGCCGGTGGCCCATCCGTTACTATAAAGTCACATCACAATGTCGGGGGATTGCCGGCGCGGATGCGGATGGCGCTGGTGGAGCCGCTGCGGGAACTGTTCAAGGACGAAGTGCGTGTGCTGGGAAGGGAACTCGGGCTTCCTGACGCGATCGTTGGGCGGCATCCGTTCCCGGGGCCGGGCCTGGCGATCCGCATTCCCGGCGCGATCACGCGCGAGAAGACCGATATGCTTCGGAAGGTGGATGCGATCTACCTGGAGGAAATCGGCTTGGCCGGGCTGTACGACGCGATCTGGCAGGCGTTCGCCGTTCTGCTGCCGGTGCGGACGGTGGGGGTGATGGGTGATGGCCGCACATATGATATGGCGTGCGCGCTGCGGGCGGTGACCAGCACGGATGGGATGACGGCGGACGTGTATCCGTTCGAGATGGCATTTTTGACGCGGGTGGCCGGGCGGATCGTGAACGAGGTCCGCGGCGTCAACCGGGTGACATATGACATTACGAGCAAACCGCCTGGGACGATCGAGTGGGAGTGAAGGGGAATACCATGAGTAGTATCGGACAGCAGAGGACACTCGAGCGAATCCTCGGTCATCGATAGCAGTCGATAGATTCTTACGCGACCCTCAGATTTGCCGTTCTGTCGGGCGTCTCCCCGCTCTTCGAACGGCGCCCATACGCCGTCAGGCCCACCCCAGCCTTCGCGACATTGTGGCAGTCAAATATTCGGTCGCGCGCTGCTCGAAGAAGTTAGCGCGCGCGACCAGTTCTCGGCGTCGATCACACGGTCGCAGATTAATCACTGATCTTTCTTGTCCAAATCCAGGAAATTGAGCGAGCCCCAAGTGCGGCCGCGCGTGTGCACCACCCAGCCACCCTCGTTGAGCTTTCCCAGCGTGGCGGGTGCTAAGAATGTTTGGCCAAATCCGCCCCCGGAACGATCACGTCCTGGTCGTCGCTCCACAGAAAGACGAAGCGGCAACGCTTCCACGCTTGCGAGAGCTGATCTCATTGTAGCGCGGATGACTTACTGTCAGGGCTTCACGAACCGATAGGCGAAGCGATCGGTCTCGCCCTTGATCGAGGGATCGAACACCTTGATCGAGTGCGGATCGTCCTTGTTCGCGAGCATGGTGCTTTCCGCGTCCAGTACGAAGCCGGCCGCCTCCACCTCCTCGCGAACGGATGCAGGGTCGATCCGATGCAGCGACTGGGCGTCGCTCGTGCCCGCCCCGGCGGCGGCGGCGTGGTCGACGATGACGTAGGACCCACCGGGCTTCAGCCGCTCGTAGACGGCTCGATTGAAGTCGGCCGCCGTCGCGCCCTTGGCCTGGATCAGCGCGGTGTGGAGATCGTGGTAGAACAGGTGCAGCCACAGGACATCCGCTGGTTGCGTGGCCTCCGGCATCGCCACGAGGTCCGCCGAGACGGCTTCGACGTTCTCTCGGCCCGGCTCCTTCGCAAGCGTCCGCATGCGGCCGACCGGATCGTTCTTGAAGTGGGCGACTTCGGCCGGCACGAAGCTGTAGACCCGTCCTTCGGGTCCCACGATGTCGGAGAAGAGACGGGTCCAGTCGCCGTCGCCTGGGTAAACGTCGATGACGGTGGAGCCCGCATCGACGCGTGCGAACCGGATCAACTCGGATAGCTTGGATTGGTCGTACATCGGGATCTCCTTTACGGTTGGGCATTCGACGAGCGCGCGGCGTGCGAGGGGGCGATCCACGGCTGATCCACCGTCTACCCCGAACCGATGGCCGCAGATGGCCAGCGCTACGCCGGCCCGGACGCGTCCATCTGCGAGGCCCGCGCCAGGGCTTGCGTGTCGACGTATTCCCGGATGTTGGTCAGTCTGCCGTCCCGGACCGTGATGGCGAAGATCCAGTCGTCCTCGAACGTCTTGTTCGTGGCTTTGATCTTTCCCCTCGCGAAGCCGACGACCAGGACCCGGTCTCCTTGCGCTACGAACTCCCGGGGTTCCGTGGACGTTTCTATCGACTTGGATGCCGTCTCAAGCAAATCCGCCAGCCCCGCGTGTCCGCGGTGCGTTCCGGCCAGCGGCCAGTCCTCGCCCGGAATGATCCACTCGATGTCTTCGGCGACCAGCGCCAGCAGAGCCTCCCTGTCGCCGCGGCCGATCGCGGCGAAGAAGTCCTTCACGGTCTGGATGTTCTTCTCAATGCTCATGCGAATTTCTCCATTTCGCACGGATCGGATCGCGCTCGATCCGATCCGTGCATAGTGTCCCTGCCGGTGAGCAGGTCGTGTTCATCAGTCGAACTTGACCAGGTCCTTGAAGATCAGCCGACCCCAGCTATTTCCGCGCGCCTGGACAAGCAGCCCACCTTCCGAAAGCCCGCCAAGTTTGATCGGCGAGAAACCGAGATTTTCCGCAAGCGCACCAATCTCCGCTGCGGCGCGTCATCGTCGCTCGCCAGGAACACGACTCTCCTGCCACCATGTACGGCCGGATCTTGGTCAAGGATGGCAGCGACCAAATGGTTGAAGCCCTTGACCAGTCTTGCGCCAGTGAAGGCCTGCGCGACGAACTTGGAAGAAGGCTGTCCTCCCAGTTCCTCAGGGGGCACGCCGTAGGCATTGGTCACATCGACGATCGTCTTTCCCTGCCAGGTGGGCAGCGCCTTCGCGACATCCGGGTGCGACTCGAAACGGACAGCCAAAAAGACGATGTCCGCCTTGACGGCTTCCGCCAGTTTTTTGGGAATGATCGTGGGTCCGATCGCGGCCGCATCGGATGCAAAGCTTTCCGGGTCGCGCGTGGTTGCAACGGATACTTCGATGCCCTTGCGGGCAAACGCCTTGGCAAGAGCCTGGCCGATATTGCCGAAGCCGATGATTGCGTAGCTCATAATGTTTCTCCGATCTTGTGTAATGCCGGGGTCAGACCTGCGCCATGCCTCCATCGACGGCGAGATCCACGCCGGTGATGAAAGAACTTTCATCGGAGGCGAGGAACGTGACGGCAGCCGCGATTTCCTCTGGCTTGCCCCTGCGACCCATTGGGATCTGTGAAGCGAACTGGGCGGCCGCTTGCTCGGCTTGCTCAGGGGTAAGGCCCGTCGTTGTCTCCAAGGCCGGGGTATCGATTGGTCCGGGGCTCATCGAATTCACGCGGATTTTGCGGTCTTTCAGCTCCAGTGTCCAAGCGCGCGCGAAGTTGCGCACAGCCGCCTTACTCGCGGCGTAGGCGCTAAACCCTGGCAGCCCCAACACGTTCGAGACCGAAGAGGTCAGGATGATCGAACCGCCGTCTTTGAAGAGCGGAAGGGCCTTCTGCACCGTAAAGAACAGCCCCTTCACGTTCACATCGAAGGTCTGGTCGAAATGGGCCTCGGTAGCCACCGCGAGCGGTGCGATTGTCCCCGCGCCCGCGTTCGCGAAGAGAATGTCGATGTGACCATGTTTCTCTTTCACGACGGCATAGAGCCGGTCCAGATCTTCCAGGCGCGACACGTCGCCCACGACCGTCGTAACGTTTCCCTTGATGAAGGCTGCGGCCTCCTTCAGCTCTTTCTCTCGTCGCCCGGTGATCACGACGTGCGCACCTTCTTCGACGAAGCGCTTGGCCGTGGCCAACCCAATCCCGCTGCTTCCGCCCGTGATGACTGCGACCTTACCTTCTAGCTTTTTCATAATCTTCTATCCTTCGTTGTGTGTGGCCAGGCCGGGACCGCGCCGGGGTCAGAGTTGCGCCAGGCCGCCGTCGACGGCGACCTCGCTGGCGGTCATGAAGCTGCTGTCCGACGACGCGAGAAAGGCGGCCACGGCCCCGATCTCCGCCGGATCGGCCATGCGCTGGAGCGGAGTCATCGAGGCGTAGGCCTTCTGGCCCTCCTCGCCCAGCGCTTCCTTCGCGAGTTCGGTCGCCGTCGCCCCGGGCGACAGCACGTTTACCCGGATGCCGGTGCCCTTCAGGTCCTCCGCCCAGGTCCGCGCGAGGTTGCGCACTGCCGCCTTGCTCGCGCTGTAGGCGCTGATTGCCGGGGCGCCCGTGGTGCCGGCGCTCGATCCGGTCAGGATGATCGAACCGCCCTGGCCCATCAGCGGCAGCGCCTTCTGGACCGTGAAGATCGTACCCTTCACATTGGTGTCGAAGGTTTCGTCAATGTGCTCGGCGGTGATCTCGCCGAGCGTAAGCTGGCTTCCCGCCCCGGCATTGGCGAAGACGATGTCGAGGGTTCCGCGCTCGGCCTTCACCGCCGCGTAGAGCCGGTCGAGGTCGGCCTCATCCGAGACCGAGCCCTTCACCGCGCGGGCATTGGGCCCGAGGTCGGCCACAGCGGCGTCGAGCGCTTCCTGCCGGCGGCCGAAGATGAAGACGAAGGCGCCCTCCTCGATGAAGCGCTTTGCCGCGGCGCGGCCGATGCCGGTGGCGCCGCCCGTGATGACGGCGGTCTTTCCATTCAGTCTGGTCATGACGTGCATCCTTGTTCGCCGTCTCGTCTTTGGTCGTTCGGGGAGGCCCCCGAGAACCTCGAGATGGGTCCGCCGGAGTCAGGCGTTGAGTGCGGAAGCGCGCACATCGGTGGTGCGAAATCGATCCGGCTGGACGACTGACGCAGCCGCGCTCGATGTCCGCCGTTCGGAATTGGGCCGCGCTCTCGACATCGCTATGATGACGCCCGTACTGCTGTTCGATGCGTTAGATACGGGCTTTGGAAGGCGCACCGCGCGGTGCAGGATTGCACCATGATCGACTGGGATGACGTTCGCTACTTTCTTGCCGTCGCGCGCGGAGGCTCAGTGCGGGCCGCCGCCGGGCGCCTCGGGGTGAACCACTCGACCGTGCTGCGACGCATCGCTCAGCTCGAGGAACGCCTCGGCGCGCAGATGTTCGAAAAGCTGCCTTCGGGCTACCGCCTGACGGCTGCGGGCGAGGAGGTCCTCGAGCTCGCGAACCAGATGGAAGCGTCGTCGCACCAGCTGGAGACGCGCGTCTTCGGTCGCGACCAGAGCGTGCGCGGGCTTCTGCGGGTGACGCTGACGCCGCCCCTCGCGACACCACCTGCTCATGCCGGACTTCGCCGATTTCGCGCGTCTGCATCCGGACATCGAGATGGAAATCTTGTCGTCCGGCGAGCTGGCAAATCTGACCAACCGAGAGGCCGACGTCGCGATCCGCGTCGTCTACGACCGCAAAACCCTGCCGCTCAATCTTCACGGCCTGAAGGGACCGGAGCTGTTCGGCGGCGTCTACATATCCCGCGATCGACTAGCCGCGTGGCGTGCGGGCGCGCCCGATCCCATCCGGTGGATCGTCATAAGCGGTCATGGAATTCCGGATTGGGCCAGCGAGGGTGAGGTTCGCGCCACGGGGGTTCCATTCAGGACCACGGACGCCGAGGCGCAGATCGCTGCTGTACGGCAAGGGCTCGGGATGACGACACTGCCGTGCTTCATTGGCGATGCCGACCCCCTGCTGGTGAGGGCGCCGGGCGCCGACCTGCACATGTACGGAACGGTCTGGCTTCTCACACAGGGGGAGACACGCAAGACGAAGCGCGTGCGGCTCTTCACCGAGTTCGTATCCCGCAGGCTCGCCGCGTACGCGCCGCTTCTCGCGGGGCTGTCCATATCGCGCGACTGACGCCCGGCGGGTCGCCGGCGACGCTTGCCGTAATCCGGTCTCAAGCCGAGCTGCAGCAACCGGCGGAAGGGCCACACTACCGACGGCGACGTGTCTTTGAAACCGAGCAAATACCTTGACGGTCTTCTCCCTAATACCGCTGTCGTGCTATGGGTCCAAGCGATTTTGCGTGGCTCCTTGGGCAGCTAGTGCCCTCTGCCCCACAGATCAGCGCGAAGGATCGCGACGTCCGCTCGCCGGCGGGCCTAACGCTTGCTGAACTGGAAGCTGCGGCGGGCCTTCGCCTTGCCGTACTTCTTGCGTTCCACCGCGCGGGAGTCACGCGTCAGGAAGCCGGCGACCTTCAGGATGCTGCGCAGATCCGGCTCATAGTAGGTCAGCGCCCGGCTGATGCCGTGACGCACCGCGCCGGCCTGGCCGGACAGCCCGCCACCGCTGACAGTGCAGAACACGTCGAACTGGTTGTAGCGATCGGCGACCAGGAACGGCTGGGTCAGAAGCATCCGCAGCACCGGTCGCGCGAAATACTGCACGACCTTTTTGCCGTTGACGATGATCTCGCCCTTGCCTGGCTTGATCCACACGCGCGCGGTCGATTCCTTGCGTCGCCCGGTGGCATAGGATCGGCCGAGCGCGTCCCGCTTCGGCTCGCGCTTCGGCTGCGTGGACACGACAACGGGGGCTGGAACGCCGGTTGCTTCGGCTTCGGCTTCAGCGGCGGCCTGGCGGGCGGCAAGCGCCTCTTTCAGGTCGGCAAGGGTGCCGGTTTGAATTCCTGACATCGCTTCAGCCCCTCTTGTTCTTCGGGTTCATCGCCGCGACGTCGAGTGTCTGCGGCTGCTGGCCATCATGCGGGTGTTCAGGGCCGCCGTAGATATGCAGGTGCTTCATCTGCTTCCGCTGCAGCGGGCCGCGCGTGATCATCCGCTCCACCGCCTTTTCCAGCACCCGCTCGGGATGCCTGGAATTCAAGCCGCTGGCGTATCGAGCGACCCTTGATGCCGCCGGCATAGCCGGTGTGGTAGTAGAACACCGACTGGTCCGCTTGTTGCCGGTGACGCGTACCTTGGCGGCGTTGACGACAACGACATTGTCGCCGCAATCGACATGCGGGGTGAATTGCGGCTTGTGCTTGCCGCGCAGCCGGTTGGCGATGACGACGGCGAGGCGGCCGAGGACGACGCCTTCGGCATCGATCAGCACCCAGCCTTTCGTCACCTCCGACGGTTTGATGGAGGGCGTGCTCTTGAGCATGTTCTTGCAGTGTCCGTGGTTCAGAAGCCGCGGGTTATGGCGGCGGGATCCTAGTGGGTCAAGGGGTTTTCGGCTGTGGTATTATGATACCACATGTTGGCTGGCGCGCGCAAGCGTCCACTTGACGGTCCCGCGCCGCACATAGCCCTACTGGTCCCCGCCTGCGGCGCTTCGCCATCTCTCGATCAACGCCCGTCGTGTGGGACTATGAGTTCAGAAAGCTACTGAGTAGTTGACAATGCGCTCGCCTGATATCGGATACCGTTCACTATCGAAGGAGCTCTCATGTCCCGGACGACCGAAACCGCACCGCGCGCCTGTCCCAAACGAGACGGATGTCGTCATCATCGGCGCCGGCTTCGGCGGCATGTACATGCTGCATCGCGTGCGCGGCCTCGGGTTGTCTGCGATCGTCTTCGATGTCGCCAGCGGTGTCGGCGGCACGTGGTATTGGAACCGCTACCCGGGCGCCCGCTGCGACGTGGAGAGCATGCAGTATTCATACTCGTTCTCCGAGGGGATTGCAGCAGGAATGGCAGTGGAGCGAGAGTATTCGCCGGCCAGCCGGAAATTTTACGATACGCCAATTTCGTCGCTGACCGACTGGACCTGCGTCGCGACATGCGGTTCGAAACCCGGGTAACAGGAGCCGTTTTCGACGAGGCGACTCGTCGCTGGACAGTGCGCACCGATCGCGGCGACACGGTCTCCGCCCGCTATTGCGTGATGGCGACAGGCTGCCTGTCGGCGGCGCGGATGCCGGACTTCCCCGGTCTGGAAAGTTTCACGGGCAAGACCTACCACACCGGCCACTGGCCGCATGAGGGCGTGGATTTCACCGGCCTGCGCGTGGGCGTTGTCGGAACGGGATCCTCGGCGATCCAGTCCATCCCAGTGATCGCGGCCCAGGCGGCCCATGTCACGGTATTCCAGCGAACACCGAACTTCAGCATCCCGTCGCGCAACGGGCCAATGCCGGAGGCCTACGCGCGTCTTGGAAGGACAGCTATCCCGCGCAAACGGGCCGAAGCTCGGATGTCCCGCAACGGCATCCTGGCCAATCCGAACGATCAGTCGGCCATCGAGACGCCCGAGCAGGAGCGCCTGCGATCTATGAACAGCGGTGGGAGAGCGGCGGCACAACATTCATGGCCGCGTTCAACGACCTGATCTTCAATAAGGCATCGAACGACACGGCGGCCGAGTTCGTTCGCGGCAAAATACGGGAGATGGTGAAGGATCCGGCGAAGGCCGAACTGTTGGCGCCGACCAACCATCCCATCGGGACTAAACGTATCTGTGTAGATACGGATTACTACTCTGACCTACAATCGGCCAAATGTCGATCTTGTCGATGTGCGCCATGCGCCGATCGAGGCAATCGTCCCGGACGGCCTACGCGCCGGCGGCAAGGAATACCGGTTCGACGCGATCGTGTTCGCCACCGGCTTCGACGCGATGACCGGCGCGCTGACCCGGATGGGCATCGTCGGCCGGCACGGCGAGACGCTGGCGGACAAGTGGGAGGCGGGTCCTCGAACCTATCTGGGCCTGATGACCGCCGGCTTTCCGAACATGTTCATGATCACCGGCCCCGGCAGCCCGTCGGTGCTGAGCAACATGATCGTCTCGATCGAGCAGCACGTTGACTGGATCAGCGACTGCCTGAGCTACCTCGACCGGCCGCCGGATCGACATCATCGAACCGACCCTGGCGGCCGAAAATGACTGGGTCGAGCACGTGAATGAGGTAGCCCACACGACCCTCTATCCCTCGGCGGCATCCTGGTACATGGGCGCCAACATCCCCGGCAAGCCGCGGGTTTTCATGCCGTATATCGGTGGCGTCGGCGCCTACCGGCAGAAATGCGATGAGGTTGCCGCGAACGGATACGAGGGGTTTGAACTGGCGGCGCCCGTCACAGTCGCGGTGGCGGCAGAGTAGGTGCTGGAGCTTCGCCCCAATTGCGAATGCTGTGACCGCGATCTTCCGGCCGCCAGCCTGGAGGCGCGGATCTGCTCTTATGAGTGCACGTTCTGCGCCGACTGTTCGGAAACCCGGCTGCACGGCAGCTGCCCGAACTGCGGCGGCGAACTCGTGCGCCGCCCGGTCCGGCCACCCGATATGCTGGTCAGGCACCCAGCATCGACGACGCGGAAGCTGAAGCCCAGGGGTGCGAGGCGTCGGATTAAGCTGGTCGCCGGAGGTTAACTTACACCTTTATCGCGATAGCGGAGCCAAGGGAGCGCCCCGCCATGACGTTCGAACGGCCTCAGTTCACCGCCGCCGGCGGCGCGTTGTAGTCCTCGTCTGACACATGCTCGAACCAGGCCGTGCCCTCTCCCTTGTCGTTCAACTCCGACATCGCGAGGTGCGAAAATAGCTTGTCAGGCGCCGCACCGTGCCAGTGCCGCACATCCGGCGGGATAATCACCGTATCGCCGGGGCGGATTTCCTGTAACTGCTCGCCTTCCCGCTGCACCCGGCCGGCGCCGGACAGGCAGAACAAAGTCTGACCGACCGGATGGCTGTGCCAAGCCGTGCGGGCGCCGGGCGTGAAAGACACCACTGACCCGCGCATGCGCGATGGTGGCTGGCCGACCACAACCTCATCGGAGAATACGACGCCGGTGAAGTTGGACGCAGGCGCGCGGTTGGTTTTTCTGGCTGAGGAGCGAAGGATTTTCATCGGCGTTCTCCCAAACGAGCAGATCTCGATGATAAGTCGTCGGGCTAGAATCGACAAGCGACGATTGGCGGGCGGCGATCGGCCGCCGGAGAATCACAATGCGAGAAGCTGCAGGCGGATAAGCGACCCGGGCTTTACTCGCGGCCGAGCGAAGTGCCCGCGATAGGGCGGCAATGCTTTCCCATCGATCCGATAGCCGTCGCCGGCGACATCAGTGAAGCCGAATACTGGTCCTGCTTCCAGAAACCACTTGCGCATGGCTTCCTCCTGACCGTCCAGACAGTCTTTCATGTTGACGAATCCCGGCCCCGCTGCTCCAGGTGTAAGCGGCACTTCACGACACATCGCCGCCGGCCGTTCCTTCGACCATAAGCAAAGTGTGACGTAGAGCGCAACTGGCTCATCGGTTGCGGTCGAGTCAATATTAGTCGGTGCAGAAGCAAGTCTCGATGGCAGTAGGGAGGTAATCATTGTCGCTATAATCACAGCCGTACTCAAAGTGAAACTTCTCACGTCTCTCATTTCTGCGCCGTCCTAAAGGAGTATTCACCGGGATGGCATATCTCCAGGAACCCTGGTGGGCGCGGCCGGCTCGCGAGGGTCGCATCGTTCCCCATTGCAAATCAGGTTCCGACTTTCTCCTCGATCCGATCCCAAATCGACTTTTCGATGTGAACACCGTCAAACCGCGCGATCTCCTGCAAACCTGTCGGCGAGGTCACGTTGATCTCTGTGAGATAATCCCCTATCACATCGATTCCCACGAAGATCATCCCTTGATCCCGCAATGTTGGCCCGATCGCCGCGCAAATCTCCAGATCGCGCGCAGTCAGGGGAGATTTCTCCGGCCGCCCGCCGACATGCATGTTGGACCGAGCCTCGCCTGTCGGCGGCACGCGATTCAATGCGCCCATGGGTTCGCCATCGACCAGGATGATCCGCTTGTCGCCCACGCGGACAGCCGGCTCATAACGCTGCAGCATCAGTGGTTCCCGAGACCGCGCGAAATGCATCTCCAGCAGCGACCCCAGGTTTTCATCATCGGGTTTGATCCGGAACACGCCGGCGCCGCCGTTTCCATACAGCGGCTTGACGATGATGTCCTTGTATTCCAGGCGGAAAGACCGGATCGCCTCGAGGTCCCAGGTGACCAGAGTCGGCGGCATCAGGTCGGGGAAGTGGGTGACCAAAATCTTCTCGGGTGCATTCCGTACCGCGGCGGGATCGTTCACGATCAGCGTGCCGGGCTGAATATGCTCCAGCATATGCGTGGCGGTGATATAGCCCATGTCGAACGGCGGATCCTGCCGCATCAAGACGACATCCATGTCCCCTAGGTCGATCGTCTGCAACGGCTCGAACTCGTAATGCGCCCCGTGTCGGCGGGCCACCTTCACCCTATGCCCGCGGGCGAACAGCCTTTCCTCGCGCTTGCCGCCTTCGGAGCGCGAAACGCCCTCCTTCAGCGCCATGTGCCGCACTTCGTAGTGCCATAGGGCGTGGCCTCGCGACTGGGCCTCCAGCATCAGGGCGAAAGTCGAATCCGCGTCGATGTTGATACTGTCAATCGGGTCCATCTGGACCGCGACCTTGAGCGACCGAGCCATGCACTGTCCCCTATCGTCGGCTTCGTCTTAAGGTGCGAGCGGGGACGGTGGAAGGGCGCGCGCTAAGCAGACCCAATGCCGGGTCCCGAAAGTAGTGGCCCGTCTCCCAACCAAAGGTCACGACGCGACGGCAAGCACTCAGCAGTCTGGCTGCCTGGGCAATCCGGTCCCACGCGGAGCGCAGCAGTCCAGGAGCCGAGAGGCACCAAATCACCCCGCGCCCAATCCTACCGCCCCGTCAGCAACCGCTCCATCAACTGCTTCACCGTCGGGACAAAGCCGTTGGAGTAGAACGGATCCTTTGCGAACCGGTATGCGTTGTGGCCGCTGAACATCAGGTTCCGCTCCACCGCCGCCGGCTCATCGCTGGTATGCGCGATATCCTGCAGTGTCTTCTGGATGCAGAAACTTCGCGGATCAGCGCGCTTGCCGTTGTTATGATCCGGCTCGAGCTGCGCCCAGTTGGAAAACCGGCAGCTGCTCAGACATCCCATGCAGGCTTGCTGATCCTCCAGGATCTCCCGCGCCTTTTCGGGGGTTACGAAGACCAGGGTCGAATCCGGCGTCCGCAGCGCCTCGGTAAATCCCTCGCGTTCCCATCCGACCGCGCGTTCGCGGTCCCCGCAGGTCAGGTAAACGATCCGCTTCCTGGGCCCAACCCCGAATTCCGCGACATGCTCGCCGATCGCCTCGGTGGTGAACGCAACCTGGCGTTCGCTCCGTTCCCGTAACTCATGGATGAAGCCATTGTTCACGGCGCTGGAGTAAAATCCGGTCGGGCTGAATCTGTTCAGAAAAACATCGCCCTCCTTCAAGCGTCAGCAGCCGCGCCTTCCACGCATCGCCGATGGGGCTTTCCCTGGTTAGCAACGGCCGCGTACCAAACTGGAACGCCATCGGTCCAAGATCGGGATTATCGATCCAGCTTTCCCAGTCCCCCAGGCACCACACTCCGCCCGCCATGATGATCGGTGTCTCGTGTAGCCCGAAGTCGCGCATAACCTTCCGCAGCGCCATGACCCGGGGATACGGGTCTTCCGGACGCGTGGGATCCTCACCGTTCGACAGCCCGTTATGGCCTCCGGCCAGCCAGGGGTCCTCGTAAACCACCCCGCCGAGTAACTCCGCAGTCTTTGAATAGGCTCGCTTCCACAACGCATTGAACGCCCGAGCCGAGGATATGATTGGATAGTAATACACGCCGAACCGGGCGGCGATGTCGGACAGCCGATAAGGCATGCCTGCGCCGCAGGTAATCCCGTTGATGATGCCCTTCGCCTGCTCAAGCACGTCGGTGATGATGCGTTCGGCGGCGCCCATCTCCCACAGGATGTTGGCGTGGATCCGCCCTTTGCCGCCAGTAATCTCCCACGCCCGCCGCGCCTGCGTAAGCGCGCCCTTTATGGCGTATTGAACCAGTTCCTCATGCCGTTCCCGCCGTGTGCGGCCGTGATACACCTGCGGGATCGGCCGCCCATCCACATCGAAACTATCGGCATTGACCGCGCTGAACGTCCCCACGCCGCCGGCCAGCGCCCAGTTCCCCGCGGACAGCCCATTGGAAATGGAAACACCCTTGCCGCCTTCAATAAGCGGGAGGACATCAACCCCGCCCATCCGTATCGCATTGATCGCTCGCATGGCCGTATGTCCCTCGATAAGGCCAACCCCTGGAAAGCCCGACGGGTCCTTTAGACCCCGTTATTGATTTCCTTCAGGGGCGCCTTATCGGCGCACCGATAAAGCCCCGCTGACGATGGCAAGATTTTAGTCGATGAAGCCAGAAGGCTGTTCGCCCTCACCGGCGCTGGAGCGCTCATACCGTTCCCGACGCTCACCACGTTCAGGCCGGTCGCTGCGTTCGCCGCGTTCCGGACGATCACCACCCCTGGCCGGCTTGGCACCAACCTGCTCGGTTATATCGGCGCCGGTCGCCTGATCGACAACCCGCATCGACAGCTTTACCTTGCCGCGATCGTCGAACCCGATGACTTTGACCTTCACCGCATCGCCCTGGTTGACCACATCGGTGGTCTTTCCTACCCGGCCCTGCGTCAGCTCGGAAATATGAACTAAACCGTCCTTGGACCCGAGGAAGTTGACGAAAGCCCCAAAATCGGCCGTCTTGACGACCTTGCCGTTGTAGATCACGCCGATCTCCGGCTCCGCCACGATGCCGCGGATCCAGTCGATCGCCTTCTGCGCCTGGTCCGAGTCAACGGCCGCGATCTTGATCGTCCCGTCGTCGTCGATGTCGATCTTGCACTTGGTCTGCTCGACGATTTCCCGGATGACCTTGCCGCCGGTGCCGATGATCTCCCGAATTTTCTCCTTCGGGACGCTGATGATGGTGATCCGAGGCGCCGTTTGCGCGACATCACCACGCGCGTCGGTCAGCGCCTTGGCCATCTCGCCGAGGATGTGCATGCGCCCATCCCTGGCCTGATCCAGCGCTGTCTTCATGATGTCGAACGTGATCGAGGTGATCTTGATGTCCATCTGCAGGCTGGTCACGCCCGCCTCGGTGCCCGCCACCTTGAAATCCATGTCGCCCAGATGGTCTTCATCACCCAGGATGTCCGACAGTACCGCGAATCCGCGGTCTTCCTTGATCAAGCCCATGGCAATACCTGCCACCGGCCGCTTCAACGGCACGCCCGCATCCATCAGCGCCAACGACGTGCCGCAAACCGTCGCCATCGAGGACGACCCGTTCGAACTCGGTGATTTCGGACACTACCCGCATGGTGTACGGGAATTTTTCCTTCGAGGGCAGCAGCGGATGCACCGCCCGCCACGCCAGCTTGCCATGACCGACCTCGCGGCGTCCCGGCGAACCCATGCGCCCGGCTTCGCCCACCGAGTATGGTGGGAAGTTGTAGTGCAGCATGAAATTCTCGCGGTATTCGCCCAGCAGGGCATCCACGACCTGCTCATCCTGCCCGGTGCCAAGAGTTGCCACGCAGAACGCCTGGGTTTCCCCGCGGGTGAAGAGCGCCGACCCGTGAGCCCGCGGCAGAATGCCGACCTCGGCGATAATCGGCCGAACCGTCCTTGTATCCCGTCCGTCGATCCGCAGCCCGGTATCGAGGATGGCATTGCGGACAACATCCGCTTCCAGATCCCTGAACAAGCCCTTGGCCTGCTCCGGATCCAGCCCCTCGGCGGCCAGGGCGGCAGCGGCCGCCTTCTTCGCCGCCGCGACCTTCTCGTAACGCGCCTGCTTGACCTTCTCCTGGTAGGCCTCGGCTATGCCGGCCCGACCCAGCGCGTCCACCCGAGCGGCCAGAGCCACCTCGTCCTCGGACTTCTCCGGCAGCGGCCATGGCTCCTTGGCGGCATGCTCGGCGAGTTCGATGATCGCGGCGATCACCGGCTGGAACGACGCGTGCCCGAATTTCACCGCGCCCAGCATGATCTCTTCCGAAAGCTCCTGCGCTTCTGATTCGACCATCAGCACACCCTCGGTGGTGCCGGCGAGAACCAGTTCCAGTTCGGTGGTCTTCAATTGGTCCGCGGTGGGGTTCAGGATATACTGCCCATCGTGGTAACCTACCCGAGCGGCCGCGATCGGACCGAAGAATGGGATGCCGGAAAGGGTCAGGGCGGCGGAGCACCCGACCATCGATACGATATCCGGGTCGTTCTCATTATCGTAGCTTAGGACCGTCGCAACGATCTGGACTTCATTGCGAAAACCCTCCGGGAACAGGGGGCGGATCGGGCGGTCGATCAGGCGGCTTTTCAGCACTTCGGCCTCGCTCGGCCGGCCCTCGCGCTTGAAGAAGCCCCCCGGGATTTTGCCGGCGGCAAACGCCTTCTCCTGGTAGTTCACCGTCAGCGGGAAAAAATCCTGTCCCGGCTTGGCCGATCTGACGCCAACGGCGGTGCAAAGCACGATCGTCTCGCCGTAGGAGATCATGACTGCGCCATCGGCCTGGCGTGCGATCTTGCCGGTCTCCAGGACCAGCTTTCGGCCGCCCCAGTCGAGTTCCTTGCGAAAATAATTAAACATTAGTCGTCCTTCAGATGCGCGGCATCGGCGGACAACGAGACCGCTTTTTCTGTCACTCCTTGCTATGAGCGGGGTGGCGGCGTCTCGGGTAACACGGAGCGCGTGCTGCGTGCCGTTGGACGGGTCGCAGCCGCGGCCATGTGGCCGGAAACGCCGTCGCTTGTCCCGCGCCTTTGGGGCGTGCCGGATCGGCGATCTTTATGTCCACCGCGTGACGCAGTGTGCCGGGGGACTGCCTGCCCCGGTTCAGGTCTTCTCATTCAGTCAACGGACTGGAAATAGGGATCATTCCAGCCGCTGACCAGCATTATCTACCGCCGCAGGCCCAAACGCCCGATCAGCGTCTGGTAACGCCCCTGATCTTTCTTCTTCAGGTAATCCAGCAGACGGCGCCGCCGGCCCACCAGCATCAGCAGACCGCGGCGTGAGTGGAAATCCTTCGCATGGATCTTGAGATGTTCGGTCAGCGTGCCGATCCGTTCGGAAAGCAGCGCAACCTGGACTTCCGGGCTGCCGGTATCGGCCGCACCCGTCCTATATTCACCAATGAGCGTCGTACGACGCTCCGCCGTTAGCGACATCAGGCAACTCCTGTGTAAGGGTTGGCGACGACGCGTACCAGGTGCCAGGAACGGGAGTTCAGAGCACCCGTTCAGGCTTCAGCATGCCGTCTTCCAGACGGCACAACCCAATCACGCGGCCCCCCGCCATGGCTCGAGCCAATCCACCATCGGGATCGGCCGTTGCCGGAATCCGACCCATCAGCGCGACCAGACTGATCGCCTGGCCATGTCGAAAGTCGGCGGCCTCCTGTTCGGTCAAGGCCAGCGCCGGGATGTCGGCCAGCGCGGTCACGACCGGAAGCAGCAGGTCCGGGGAAGCGGGCGCGGTATCGTCCGGTTCGCGCAGTTTGTCCAGCGGAATCGCGTGTTGTTCCAGGAACGGGCCGACCCGCAGGCGTCGCAGGGCGGAGATATGCCCGACCGTGCCGCAAGCAACGGCGAGGTCGCGGGCCAGACTGCGCATATAAACGCCCTTGCCAGAGGCGACCTCGAAGATCGCGGCGTTCTGATCGGCGCGCGTGATCAGCTCGAAGTGGTCCACCCTGGCCGGACGCGGTTCCAGCAGAGGGGGCCGTCCCTCGCGCGCCATGTCATAGGCCCGCTCACCGGCCACCTTGATTGCCGAAAAGATCGGCGGGACCTGCAGGATTGCGCCGCGGAATTGGGACAGAGCGGCCTGGATGGTGGTGTCGTCGGGGCGGATGTCGCTGGTCTCGATGATCTGGCCGTCGCCGTCGTCGGTGTCGCGGGCCTCGCCAAATTTCAGAGTGAAGCGGTAGAGTTTCGTGCCGTCCATGACGTAGGGAACCGTCTTCGTCGCGGTCCCAAAGGCAATCGGGAGAAGCCCCGTGGCGAGCGGGTCCAAGGTGCCACCATGGCCCGCCTTCTGGGCGTCGAACAGACGCTTGACGCGACTGACCACGTCTGTGCTGGTCATCCCGGACGGCTTATCGATGATCAGCCACCCGTCGAGTAGGCGGCCGTGAGGCTTGCGGCGGGACATATATTTGGAGGTGCTTTACCCAGTCGGAGGCGGCGGGGTAGGGACTGACGGGGCGGTTGTCAATTAGCCTTCGGGTCTTTTCTCGTCGATAAACATGAGAAACTGCCCCTGACCTGCGGTTCCAGAGAAGTATTCTTACGACGCAGAACGGGAGGGATAGCGCGCGGGGTGCTGAGCGTCCTGACGATCGCGGTCCAGTGAGCCGATCCAGAATCTTGTGTGCGGGGATATGTCCGCTTAGGGGCTTGGAGACACGCATCACCGGGGCAGTTGATCAACGAGTTCGGGCAGGACCCGGTATCGGAGATGCGCCAGGACGGCTTGCCGGTCGCGGATGGGAAGCTCCCCTCGGGTTGAAAGCAGCGGCAGCGGCTATCCATTGTCCAGTCATCCGGTTGGCACCGAGTTTGCCCTCAAGGCCTTGATCCGACGCCCCTTCAAGCGATACTGCCCACTCAGCCCGCAACAAGGACCGTCCACATGATCGAACCGCTGCCGACCGCGACGCCCGAGGAAGTCGGCCTCAGCCGGTCCGCGCTGGATCGCCTGTCTCGGGTGCTCAGTGAGCGCATAGCCGCCGGCAATATCCCAGGCGCCGTCGCCTTGGTCTCGCGTCACGGCAAGGTCGCGTACCACCATAACTTCGGCCGCCTGAGCCCCGCGTCAGAGCAACCCATGGGCACCGACGCGATCTTCCGCATCTATTCCATGACCAAGCCGATCGTCTCTGTTGCCGTCATGATGCTATGGGAGGAAGGTCGCTTGCTGCTGAGCGACCCGATCAGCAAATTCCTCCCCGCCTTCGCCCACACCCAGGTCGGTGTCGTCTCCGGCGCCGGCTACACGCTGACTCCGCCGACAACGCCTATCACCGTCCAGGACCTTCTGCGCCACACTTCCGGCTTGACCTATGAGTTCCGCGGCACCGGCCCGATCCACAAGGCGTACACCGAGGCCCGTATCGCTCGCCTCAAGCAGACCAATGCCGACCAGGTGGACGAACTGGCGGGACTCCCTTTGCTGCACCCGCCCGGCACCGTCTGGGAATACAGCCGCTCCACCGATGTTCTCGGTCGTCTGGTTGAGGTGCTCTCCGGCCAAACCCTCGGTCGTTTCCTCTCCGAACGTGTGTTTATTCCGCTTGGTATGTCCGATAGCGGTTTCTGGGTCCCGGAGGCGGATCAAGGCCGCATCGCCGAACCTTTCCCGAAAGATCCCGAGTTCGCGGTCGATGTCGCCCTGCTCGACGTGAGGCGGCCTACAATATTCGAGTCCGGCGGCGGCGGCATGGTCGCCACGGCGATGGACTATGCCCGTTTCCTCGCGATGCTTCTTGGTAACGGTCGCCTAGGATCCACGCGCCTGCTTGGGCGTAAGACCATCGAACTCATGACATCCGACCATCTGGGCATAATTAAGGGTGCCCCCGACCTACTGCCGCCAGGTCATGGTTTCGGCCTCGGTTTCGCAGTCCGCACCCACGTGGGAATGGCGCCATTCCCCGGGTCGGTCGGCAACTACTATTGGGGTGGAGCGGCCGGAACAACGTTCTGGGTCGATCCAGCGGAACGACTTTTTGCGGTGCTGATGATTCAGGCGCCACAGCAACGCGAACATTACCGCGTGCTGTTCCGCGACATGGTCTACGCGGCGTTGGCGGACTGAAATCAACTACCCTATTGGTCAGCTAGTAGGGTCGCCGCCAAACACGCACCTTCGAACGCCGCTGCCCGCCATCTCCTCCGATCTATCGAAAGTTCCGGGATACCCAGGGTTGGCACGACAGAGAACCGCCTCCAGCGGCTCGCGATTGCGGGTGGATCGTTGCCTGCGATACGCCGATCCACGAGACGCCGCGCCCCTTTTTGGCGTATCGCTTATCCTGATGGCGCGGTAGAAGGCTCCGCCGAATCGAGGTGGGCCGTTCCGACGCCCGGCCCGAACCATGACCGGAGACGCTCCATGAAATGTTGGACCCTTGCCTGCCTTTTGAGCGCGGCCATGCTGACCGCCTGCTCATCTTCCGATGATTCGAAGAACGCAACCGGATCGGGCGGAACGATTCCAGGGGCCGCCGTCGGTGCTGGGGGTGGCACTGCCGGACGCGCGGCGCCCGGCAGCGAGGAGGATCTGGTGCAGTCGGCGGGCGACAGAATTTTCTTCGACACTGATCGCAACACGCTAACCCCGCAGGCGATCGCGACCCTGGATCGACAATTCTCCTGGCTGCAGCAATATCCCCAGGTCAATGTTTGGGTCGCCGGCAATTGCGATGAACGCGGCACCGAAGAGTATAATCTTGCTCTCGGGCAGCGGCGCGCCGATGCCGATCGCGACTATCTGGTCGCTCACGGTATCAATCGTAGCCGCATTGAAACCATCAGTTACGGCAAATCCCGGCCGATTGACGCTGCGTCGACGCCCGAGGCCTGGGCGCAAAATCGTAATGCTATCACATCAGTGCGCTGATATTTGTCGCATTCGCTAAGATCCTGGCGCCGGTCAAGAAGTCGATCTACAGCCTGATTGATCTCCGCGAGATTCTCCTTGGTTGCACCTTCAGAGCGTCGGGGTTTGGTCCGTGCCGCCAGCCCGGGACGCAGCCACGCAGCGGCATTTTCACCCGTTGCGATGCGGGCGAAGCCAGCTGGTTAACTCCTCCTTAGTTTGATCGCGTGACCCAGGCGCCGGGACGTTCCGCTTGGCGGGATCATGCGCTAGCCATCGATAGCCAACGCTGCCGCATCCCCAAGAACCCCCTGTGCGGCGTCGGAGAACGAACCATCCGGCTGATGCAGCACCATCCCCGCTAGCAGCCGCATCGGCGTGTGGGAATCCCTCACTCCACGCAGCAGAACCAGCTTGGCGGATCGCTCGACCTTCGGCCAAAGGGGAAAAATCGCCGTGCAGGGGCATCGCGACCCTGCCATCGCCGTCAGGCAGGCCGGCACCATGCCAGCGCTAACGATCAGCGTCAGGCTACCGCGCCTGCGCAACGACGTGCTCAGGCGCTCTATCCAACT
Organism: uncultured Alphaproteobacteria bacterium; assembly: GCA_963778125.1. Taxonomy (GTDB): domain Bacteria; phylum Pseudomonadota; class Alphaproteobacteria; order Acetobacterales; family Acetobacteraceae; genus Rhodopila. The sequence goes on from CAVZTH010000047.1 coordinate 183,071, forward strand.
CTGGACCAACACGTCGGACCCACGCTTGGCGGTTGCTCGCCCGGCATCAGGCGACGCCGGATCGCCAGGCCGATGATAGGGCGGATTTGCGATCGCGTGATCGAACAATCGCGGCAACATAGCCAATTCGATACGATCTCGCATAATACCGATGCCGGAAAAGCCGTTCGTCTCGGCGTTAGCCGCCGCCAACTCGGCCATCGCCGCGTCCATTTCCACTCCGGTGGCGTAGACCCCGGGAACCCGAGCGGTCAGGCACAGTAGCGCGGCTCCGGCACCCGTGCCGGCTTCCAGCACATGCTCGCCCGCTCGAGCGGGGATCGACGCCGCCAGCAGGATCGGTTCAATCCCGCTGCGAAACCCGCTTACCGGCTGGCGATAAACCACCCGGCCGCCAAGCAGGTGCCCCTGTGTTGTCGCCATCGGGCGTCACCATTCGCCGGCGTCGCGCAGCAGCCGGCGCGCTCGCGCAAAATCGTCGTTGTTGACGACCAGCCGGCGCGGGATCGCCCCAGCGCTGCCCTCCAACACACTGGTATGCCCATCGAGCAGCGTGGCCTCGATCCCCGCGTCCGCCAGCAGGGCAGTCAGGAATGATAGCCGAACGGGATCGTTGGACGTGACGACAACGCGCATGAAGGGATCGTGAGCCGGACGGCGTTGCCGCGCAACCGGGCCCGTTTGGCGTGACAGATGAGCAAATAGCCGTTGGCGCCGATGTTGGCGGACGATTTGGCCAGCCGAAGCCGAACCCGGCGAAAATATGCCTGGCGGATGCCGCCTTGACCCCTCTCGAACCCCGCCGATATGAAGAAGGTCCCTCATGGCAGTCGGGAGAAGCATTTGGGCGACGTGGCCAGTCCGCTCGATCCAGCCGTGGCGCCCGATTCGGTGCAGGGCGGGGAAGACGCATTGTCGGCATTAATAAATCTTGTCGACGAGGACCTCGAAGCTTGTAATCGCGTCATCGTCGAACGGATGGACAGCCCGGTCGCCCTGATCCCGCAACTTGCCGCCCATATCGTGGCCGCCGGAGGGAAACGACTGCGACCGTTGCTGACGCTCGCCTCCGCGCGCCTGTGCGGCTATCCGGGTCCCCAGCACTCAAACACCCTGCACCCGAACACCCAGCATGGGGCCCGCCACATCGATCTGGCTGCCTGCGTGGAGTTCATCCACACCGCGACCCTGTTGCATGACGACGTGGTCGACGAGAGCCAGCTACGCCGCGGCTTGGCCTCGGCCAACGCCGTGTTTGGGAACAAGGCATCAGTTCTTGTCGGCGACTTCCTGTTTGCCCGTGCCTTCCAGTTGATGGTCGATGACGGATCGCTGCGGGTCCTGGCGATCCTGTCGAAAGCCGCGGCCACGATTGCCGAAGGGGAGGTCTTGCAACTCGTCACGCAGAACGATCTGTCCACCACCGAAGCCCGCTACTTGGAGGTCATCCAGGGCAAGACGGCGGCATTGTTCGCGGCCGCTTGTCAGATCGGCGCGGTGGTTGCCAGCCGTCCGGACCGCGAGGAAGCCGCCCTCGCCGAATACGGCATGAAGCTCGGTATCGCCTTCCAACTGGTGGACGATGCACTGGACTATGTCGCCGATCAGGCAACCCTCGGCAAAACGATCGGCGACGATTTCCGCGAGGGCAAGATCACCCTCCCGGTCCTGGCCGCATTTCTTGCAGGCAACGATCCGGAAAAAGCTTTCTGGCGCCGGACGATCGAGCAACTGCAACAGAGCGAATCCGACCTGGATCGAGCCATGACGCTGATCGCCGGCCACGGCGCGGTCGGCATCACGCTGGATCGCGCGCAACGCTTCGTGCAGGAGGCGAAAGCCGCCCTGACGGTTTTCCCCGATAGCCCAATCCGGCGTGCGCTCGCCGACGTCGCCGATTACACCGTGCAGCGACTGCGATAGTTGCGCAACGCGCACGACGGATCTTTCAAATCAGACAGTCGGCATCTCGAAGAAGTCACGCCGCCGTGGCACTGCGCCTGAAGCCTATGGCACTGTGTCGCGGACACAATCGCGGTCACGAAATCAGTGGCGAAACGAGTAAAGCATCGAGGCAAGCCGAAACCCTCTGGCGCGAGGCCATCATCTTGGTCGCGCGACTCGACCATCAGTCTACCGGAAACCGCGATCGTTCAGATTACCGGCACCGACCAGGATGGCGACGCACTCGCCCGCCCAGTGGAGTGGGAGCGCGCCGCCGGCCAGCCGCCAAGGATCCTGATGCACCCCGAACGGAAGGGCTCGCCGGCGCTTGCGCCGGGGGAGCGGGTTCTTGCCCGGCTAAAACCGATGGGGCCCGGACGCTACGAAGCGCGGACGCTGCGCCGGGTCGACGAAACTCCAGGCCGCATCCTCGGGGTCTTCAAGCCCGGGCGTCGCGAGAACCGGATCATTCCGACCGACCGCCGCTCGAAAGGGGAATGGATCGTCCCACCTGGGCAGGAAGCCGGTGCCGAACCCGACGAGATCGTGCTGGCCGAACCTGTCGCGCAGCATCTGCATCTGGGCCTGAAGCCGGCACGCGTGCTGGAACGTCTGGGAAAGCTGGGTGACGCCCGCTCGATCAGCCTGATCGCCATCCACACCCACGATATTCCTCAGGTTTTCCCCGAGGCCGCGCTGCAGGAGGCAGCACGGGCGGGCGGCGTCGAACCTGGCTCCCGCGTCGATCTGCGCGCCGTGCCGTTGATTACCATCGACGGCGCCGACGCACGCGATTTCGATGATGCGGTGTTCGCCGAACCGGACCCCGGGCAACCTGGCGGATTCCGCCTGCTCGTGGCCATCGCCGATGTGGCGCACTACGTCCGCCCCGGCTCCGCGCTGGATCGTTCGGCGGAAGTCCGCGGCAACAGCGTCTATTTCCCCGATCGCGTCGTCCCGATGTTGCCGGAAGCGCTCTCGAATGGCTGGTGCAGCCTGCGTCCGAACGAGGATCGCGGCTGCCTGTTCGCCGAGATGCGGATCGACCGCACCGGCCGCAAGACCAGCCATCGGTTCGGCCGCGGACTGATGCGCAGCGCCGCCCGGATGACCTATGAGGAGGTGCAGGCCGCCGAGGACGCCCATGATGATCTCGGTCTGCCGTTGGTGCATCTCTATGCCGCCTACAGATTGCTGTTGGCCGCGCGGTTGGAGCGTGGGGCTCTGGATCTCGATCTGCCCGAACGGAAGGTCGAACTCGACGAGCAGGGCCGCGTCACCAGCGTAACGCCCCGGCCCGCGACTCGACAGCCACCGGCTGATCGAGGAGTTCATGGTCCTGGCCAACGTCGCCGCGGCGGAGGAACTCGAGCGGCTGCACACGCCGTGCATGTATCGCGTCCATGCTCCGCCGTCAGAGGAAAAACTTGAGGCTCTGCGCGGTTTCCTCTCGTCCCTGGGCATCTCGCTGGCGCCAGGCGATCAGCTGCATCCGCGCGATTTTGACCGCGTCCTGCGCCGCTACGCCGGCACGCCCGAGTTACAACTGATCAGCGAGGTGATGTTGCGCAGCCAGTCGCAGGCCGCCTATAGCCCCGACAATATTGGTCATTTTGGTCTCGCGCTGCCGCGCTATGCGCATTTCACCAGCCCGATCCGCCGCTACGCCGATCTTCTGGTGCATCGTGCCTTGATCAAGGCTCTCCGGCTCGGGCACGACGGCATTTCCGACGAGCAGATTGCGAATTTCCCGGAGATCGGTGAGCGCATCACCGAGACCGAACGGCGCGCGCAGCAGGCCGAACGCGAAGCCATCGACCGTTACCTCACCGCCTTCATGGCCGCTCGGATCGGCGGGCGGTTCGCCGCGCGCATCTCAGGGGTGACCCGCTTCGGCCTGTTCGTCGCCGTTACCGAGACCGGGGCCAGCGGCATCGTACCGTTCGCGACTTTGCCGGACGACTACTGGCAGTACGATGAACGCGAGCAGACCGTGACCGGGCGGCACACACAGAAAGGTCTATCGCCTGGCGCAGGAAGTGGACGTGCTGTTGTCCGAAGCCAACCCGGTAACCGGGGGCATGGTGTTCCATGTCCTGGACAGCGATCAGCGCGAGCGGAACGCTCCGGCGGGGAAACGGCCCCGCCGCCGGTGATGCGGATCGGCGTCCTCCTGGTGCTGTTCGTCATTGGACGCGGGCAGGCCGACACCCTGACAGGCGGCGGGTTCGATCAGGATCGCCTGATCGCGGTCTATAGCGAGGCATTGACCTTCATCGCGCCGCGGATTCTGGACCCTGTTCCGGTGCCGCTGCTCACCGTATGGGGCCTGCAGGGCCTGACCGCGCTCGATCCCAGCCTTCGGGTCGTTGCGACGGACGCCAGGCTGCAACTGGTCCGCCAAGGAGAGATCCTGCTCGACATCCAGGCACCGAAAGATGACGCCTCGGACTCCTGGGCCAAAGCCGCCGTGGCGCTGACGGCCGCAAGCCTGCCGGTATCGGCTCCGGTCCGGCGGGCCGGCACTCAGGGCATCATCGAGGGCTTCTTCAACCAGTTGTTCAGCCGCCTTGATCCCTATTCGCGCTACGTTCCGCCGGTTGAAGCAGGCGAGGACCGTGCTCGACGCGCCGGCCGGGCGGGACTGGGGCTAACGCTTGGCCAGAAAAACGCAGGCCAGCCAAGCGGGGGCCAGAAAACCCGGGGCCATGTCCGGGCGAGCGAACGCGGGACTCTCATAGAGGTGCTTTCGGTCGTACGCGACAGCCCGGCCGCCATCGCCGGGATAAGGCCGAACGATATCCTGATCGCGGTCGATGGTCAGCAGACGCTGGACCAGGACCCGGCCACCATAGCGGCGCTGCTTGCCGGTGCGGAGGGCTCGGTCGTCACCGTGTCCTGGCGCGGACGCGACGGACGTACCCGAGAGGCGCAATTGGTCCGGGTGATGGTGCCGCCGGAGACCGTCTTCGCGCAACGCTCCGACGATGTTCTCGTGCTGCGGGTTAGCAGTTTCAGCAACAGCACGGCGTCGCATATTGCGCTGTCGGTGCAGGACGCGCTGTCAGAGCCGCACCCGGTCGACGGAATCGTGCTGGACCTGCGCGACAACCGCGGCGGGCTGCTGCGACAGGCGGTTACCGCGGCGGACACCTTCCTGCCGGCTGGTCTGGTGGCGACAACGGTCGGCCGCGACCCCGACTCCAAGAATGTCTGGCGTTCCGCCGAGGGCGAACTGGCCGAAAACGTGCCGGTCATCGTCCTGGTCGATGGCCGCACCGCTAGCGCTGCGGAAATCCTCGCCGCCGCCCTCGCCGACCGGGGTCGCGCCGTCGTGGTCGGCAGTGATACCGTCGGAAAGGGCATGGTGCAGACGATCGATCCGCTGCCCGATGGCGGCGAACTTTTCGTCACCTGGAGCCAGACGCTCGCGCCGTTGGGGTGGCCGATCCAGGGTCTTGGCGTATTGCCTCAGGTCTGCACCAGCCTTGGCCAGGAAGCTTTGAATCGCCAACTGGCCTCACTTTCGACCGGCTTTCAGCCGATGGCCGCGGCCATCCGCCGCTCCCGCGCCGCTCGCATTCCCGTGCCGGCCTCGGAGGTGCTGGAGATCCGCGCGCCGTGCCCGGCGTCTGAAGGGCGCCCGTCGGATTTGGAGGCGGCGCGGCTGCTGATCGCAAACCCAGCGGCCTACGCGGCGGCACTGCTGCCGCCGATGGCGGACCGGCAAAGCTTCGGACAACCAAACCAAGGGGCCGCGGAACGTCCCTGAGGCGCGAAGAGACACACGCTACGACCGCCCCAGCCCAACTTGCCAAGTTGGGCCGGGCAAAACCACGGTCAGGCTCAAAATGGTCTGGCGGAACTCTGATCCTCAACGGATGCGATCTGACGCCGCGCTAAGGAAGACCCATTTGCCCGGTTCGCATCGCGCCGCCACGCTGCGGGCGTTCTGCCGGTGTATCTGCGGAACAGCCTGCAGAAATGAGCCTGATCGCTGAACCCGCACGCGGCGGCCAAGTCGCTGAGCGAGATGTCGCTGGTGAGCATAAGGTGGCGTGCCCGATCGAGGCGCCGTTGGATCAAATAGACATGGGGCGGCTCGCCGAAGCTTCGTCCGAAGGCGCGCGAGAAATGCGTTGCGCTGAGGCCAACGACGCCGCTGAGATCCGCCACACGGATAGGTTGCGACAAGTGCGCTTCGACGAACGCTTTCAGCCGACGGATCCGCCACGGCGCAAGTCCGCCTAACCTGACCTCCTTGTCGGCGCGGTCGATTTCGGCGTGGTGGACGGAGATCTCACACGGCGATTGCTGCCGGTCCGCATTGGATGGTCTTGTTCCGTGTATGTGCGTTTCGAAATCGTCGCCGGTCTTGTCGAAGTCGACGGTCGTGGCAATCGATGGGGAAGCGGATGCCGCGGCGAACAGAAGCTTTTGCAAGACACATCTCCTTCGCAGACCTCCCCCGACACGATACGTCGTCGGACCCGGCCTGGATTTATCGTTTTCGACCTGCCGCCCACCGACCGGCTTCCAACCGGGCGGTGCCGACAAACGGAGATGATCTGAAATCCAAGGCAATATCTCTGAAGTGTTTCACACCGTGCCAGGTCGCCTAGCTGTCCAGGTGGCCGTCGGGGGCTAGCGCGGCTCCAGTCAGACGTTGGTCTCGACGATCGCCCGCATCGCGGCGATGTTCGTGACGGTCAAAAGGGCCCGCTCCGTGTCGTAGACAACCATACCCGCGGCGCGCCAAGAATTCAGTATCGTAATGATACTGCGGGTGGTCGCGCCAAGGAGGTCGGCAAGGTCGGCCTGACGGAGCCGGTGCGTCAGCCGCACGCCCTCCGGCGTTGGCCGGCCCTCGGTCGCCGCGAGATACACGATCTGCCGCGCGAGACGGGCTTCCAGGGTCTCGAACGTAGCGTCCTGGAACAGTTCGTACGTTCGCCGCCACCGCCGCGCTATCATGCGGCAGAGCGCGTCTCCGACCGAGGGGTAGTTCGCGAGGGCGGCAAGAAACACCGCCTGGCGGATTTTCATCAGCCGAAGCCTTCCCGCCGCGGTGGCCGTTGCGGTCCGGACGCGGCCATCGATCACGCCGATCTCGCCGAATATCTCGCCGGCGCGCAAAACCTCGACCATTAACGCCTTGCTGTGCCGGTCGATGGCGCCAATGCGGACATGGCCGTCACCGCCGGTGATCGCATAGACCGCGTCGGCCGGATCCCCCTGCGAGAAGATCGCGTCACCGTCGCGAGGCTCCACTGGGATGCAACTTTGCTCGAGCTGTCGGAGCGCCTCTCCGCTGAGGCCCTTGAACACAGCAATCGAGTGCAGAGACATCACGATCTCCCTCTCATACGGTGACGGCCGGTGCCTCGGGCGGCAGACTTGGTGCCGACCTCACCCGGCACAAAAGCGACCGGTTAGTTCTCGAACCATTGCGCATCGTCTTGGAGGCCAAGGCAAATCGGTGGCAGCGCCGGATAGAATAAACCGCTGAAGCGAGACCCACGAACACGATTGCTTGTGCAACCTGAAACACCAGCAGCAGCAAGCAACCAGCCGATGTTCGTTCGGTTACGTAATTTCAGCGGTCGCCTTGTCGTCCAGATTGTTGCGGCCACGATCACCGAACCAAAGGCGTGTCGTCCGCGGCTCGCAGGGAACGCTGCCCGAATCTTGTCACCCGGGTCGCTCTGGCGTCTGATCAAATTCCCACGCAATGGAGGAAACAGTGGAATTCGAGCAGATCATCTATGAGGTCAAAGACACGACCGCCATCGTCACCCTGAACCGGCCGGAGCGGCGAAACGCGCTCAGCAGCAGATTGCTGCGCGAATTGAATGCGGCGCTGAGGGAGGCGGACGAATACAATCCGGTGCATTGTGTCGTGCTGCGCGGGGCGGGACCCCATTTCTGTGCCGGTGCGGACCTGAACGAGTTTTCCTCAGGCCGCGGACCGGACTACCGCGGTCGAGTGGAAATCGACGACGACATCTGGCGGCTGGAGCAAGGCCAACGGCTGCGCGTGGAATTATTCGATATGCATAAGCCGGTGATCGCCCAGGTGCACGGATCGTGCATTGGCATTGGAACCGAACTGGCATGGTTTTGCGACATGGTCATTGTAGCCGACGACGCTCGCATCGGCTTCCCGCCGGTGCGCGACCTTGGCACGCCGCCCGGCAGTATGTGGCTGTATCACTGCGGCCCCCAATGGGCGAAACGCCTGCTGCTGACCGGTGATTCGCTGACCGGCAAGGACGCGGTGGAGATTGGCCTGGCGTTGAAATCCTACCCAGCGACTGAGCTCGAAACAGAGGTCATGCGGCTGGCGGATCGTATGGGCCTGGTGGATCCGCATTTACTTTCGGCCAACAAACGTTTGGTCAATCTCGGTCTGGAGATGATGGGCGCGCGCACGCTTCAGCGCATAGGTGCAGAAATCGACGCCCGCGGTCACCTCGCCCCGATGGCGATGGCGTTCAAGGCGACGATGCGGGAGCATGGGGTGAAGCACGCCTTCCAGAAGCGGGACGCCGTGTTCGGAAGCGGATATGCCGCTGTTCGGGGCCGCGATCCGGACTGATCGGCTGGGTGTCCGCCGGGGACCCACCATCAATTTATCCGCCGGCAGGCCGGCCGAGCGGCACTCCAATAACTGGAATACCGCAGTTGACATAAGTCAACTTGACCGTTAGGCTAAGCGAGATATCAAGTAAACGGAGAATCAGGAAATGATCACGCGACGTTCCGCGCTTGCCACGGCAGTCAGCCTGCCGGCGGCTATCAGTGTCCGAGCGTTCGCTGGCGATACTCCGGGGGTGACCGCGACCGAGATCAAGATCGGCAACACCATGCCGTACAGCGGACCGGCCTCTGCATACAGTTCGGTCGGTAAGGCCGACGCAGCGTTCTTTCAATGGCTGAACGATCAAGGCGGAGTCGCCGGGCGCAAGATCAATTTCATCTCGCTTGATGACGGCTATAGTCCGCCCCGCACGGTCGAGCAGACCCGCCGCCTCGTCGAGGACGACCAGGTCGCGTTCTTGTTCGATGCGCTCGGCACGCCAACAAACTCCGCGGTTCACCACTACCTGAACCAAAAGAAAGTCCCGCAGCTCTTTGTCAACACTGGCGCTGACAAATGGGCCGATCCTCAGCACTTTCCCTGGACGATCGGTTTTCTGCCAAGCTACCGCATCGAAGCTCAGATCTACGCGAAATACATGCTGAAGGCGAATCCCGGCGCGAAGCTCGCGGTGCTCTATCAAAACGACGACTTCGGCAAGGATTACGTAACAGGTCTGCGAGACGTGTTGGGCAAGGACTGGGACAAATATGTGGTTAAGACAGCCACGTATGAGGTGACCGACCCCACCGTCGACTCTCAGATTTCCGATCTGCATGCGTCAGGGGCTGACACTCTCGTCGTAGCGGCAGTACCGAAATTCGCGGCACAGGCCATCCGCAAAGTGTATGACATCGGCTGGTCGCCAACCTTCTTCATGACCAATGTCTCCATATCCGTCGGCTCGGTGCTGCAGCCCGCGGGTCCGGAGAAAGCCGTCGGCATGATATCGGGGCTGTTCTGCAAAGATCCGGTAGACCCCGCCTGGGACGATGACGCGGGAATAAAGCAGTTCAAGACATTCATGGCCAAGTACTTGCCGACGGCCGATATCAGCGACGGACTTTACGTCTGGGGTTACGCCGTAAGCTATCTGCTATGGAAAGTGCTGGACCAGTGTGGCGGGGACTTCTCCCGCGAAAACGTCATGAAGCAAGCAACCAATATAAGGGACCTCGAACTGCCGGTTCTCCTACCGGGCATCAAAGTGAATACATCTCCAACCGATTACCACACCGTGCGGGCACTGCAACTCGCCCGTTGGGACGGCAAGAGCTGGAAACGCTTCGGCGAGATCCTCGAGGGGACCGCCACCTGATCACCCAACATCGCGAACGGTCAGTTTAGCCCGTTGGGCGAAGGGCAACTCTCTCTTGGCTGTCGAACGTTTCGCCGAAAAGAGTGGCAACGTCGATCGTGGTCCTTTGCTGGCCCATCCCCCAATCCCCGTCTTGCCCACAACCCATCCCCGTTCCAGACTAATCCCGTCAATCCATCGGGAGGATGTTATGATCTACGAGTTGAGAATCTATGAATGCGTACCCGGCCGTTTGCCGGATCTGAACAAGCGCTTCAGCACCATCACGCTGAAGATCTGGGAGCGGCACGGGATCAAGCAGGCCGGCTTTTGGACCACGCTGATCGGCGAGTCGAACATGACCCTCTACTACATGCTGGCATGGGAATCGCTGGCGGAGCGCGAGACTAAGTGGGCCGCATTCATGGCCGACCCCGAGTGGCACTCGGCGCGGGCAAAGACCGAGGAAAACGGCCCGATCGTCGCAAAGGTCACAAACTATATTCTCGGCCCAACCCCATATTCTTCGGTCAAGTAGCGCCGCCGTCAACGTGAACACGGGACCCGTCCGCGCATTCGAAATAACGATCCGAAACCCGCGGATGGGCTACCTGACATGTAAGAAGAAGACTGGCCCACAAGACGCGCCTCCTGTTGCCGCAAGCGATCCGTTAGACGAATCTACTGGCCAAACCGAACTCGGAACTGCCTTCGCCGACGACCTTGGCACCAAATTGGCCTCAACAGGGACTTGCGCAAAAATGCAAGCGTTCCCGCCGCGGCTCAGGATGTGTTGCCGGCCAACTTCCTCCGCACCCTCCAGACCCATTGCGTGCTCGGAGGCGGGCGGGTGGGCCGGGTCCAGCCCTCAAGCCGTATAGACGATCCCCGGCGAAGTATGTTGCACTGCTTCTCAAACCTGGAGCACGTGCATGCCCTCGATCGACGGCACCCGCCTGTTGCGCGACCTCTACGCGGTCCGCGAAATCGGTAAATTCAAAACCGGCGTGCACCGCCCCACCTTCTCTCCCCAGGATGTCGAAGCTCGGCATTGGCTCGCCACGCGCCTGACCGAGGCCAAGCTGGACACCTCCATCGACGGCATCGGCAACGTCTATGGACGGGATCCGACGCCGGGACGCAAGCTGTTGATGGGCAGCCACCTGGAGACCCAGAACCACGCGGGATGGCTGGACGGCGTCATGGGCGTGATCTTCGGACTGGAAGTCGCCCGCACGCTCGGACGCGGCATCGATGTCGGAAGCTGGGCAGACGAGGAAGGCCATTTCGGTCCTTTCCTCGGCAGCCGGTCGTTCTGCGGCCTGCTGACCGAGCATGAGATCGATGTGTGCTCGAACCGGGAGACAGGGGTTTCATTGCGGGATGCGCTCCGCCAGGCAGGGTTCTCGGGCCGGCCACGGCAGAAAATGGATACCGCACGCTATCGAGGCTATCTGGAGGCCCATATCGAGCAAGGCGCTGATCTGGAGGATCATCATCTGCGCCTCGGCATCGTCACTGCCATTGTCGGTAGCCGCCGCTACAGGATCCACTTTACCGGCCAGCAAAACCACGCGGGGACGACTCGAATGGCCGTCCGCAAGGACGCCGGCGTCGCCCTGGTGAAGTTCGTCGCCGCGATTGAGAACCGCTTTCCGGCCATCGCCGGCCCCAGAACCGTCTGGACCACGGGCGACATCAAGCTGGACCCAGGTGCGGCCAACATTGTACCCGGGGGCGCTGAATTGGTGTTCCAGTTCCGCGACACCGATCTCGCCATTCTAGACGCGCTCGACGCCGCCATGACCGAGCTGATCGAACAGGCCGGGAAGGGTCCCTGCGCTGTCTCGGTCACCTACCACAGTAGCACCGCGCCCAGCGCGATGGATCCTGGCTTTCAGTTTGCGCTGCAGGAGGCCGCCCAACGTCACGCCCCCGGCCTGCACCAGCCAATGCCCTCGGGCGCCGGCCACGACGCACAAATCATCTCGCAAATGCTGCCCTCGGCGATGCTGTTCGTGCCAAGCATTGGCGGCGTCAGCCACCACTACACCGAAAACACCCGCGACGAAGATATCGTCCTGGGTTGCCAGGTATTCTGCGACGCCGCGGCGGCGATCCTGGCGCGGGTGTAAGCAGGGCGAGAGCTCCGGAATGACCGCGCTGCCGCCGCTAAAGAAGCGCCGCGTCTGCATCAACGCGGCGCCACAGGTCGTTACTCTTGAGCCGGTTGGCCCAATTGCTGGAGCACTTGGCCGATCGAGAAGCTCGCTGCCTTCTGACGCGGTGGATAGTCCTTGAACGTCGCCAGGAACTGTCCGACGTAGGCCTGTGCCGGCACCAGCAGGTAGGCGTGGTCGAGCAGCCAGTCGTAATAGGTATTGGACGTGATCGGGGCCCGCTCGAACGGATCGGTCCGCAGGTTGAAGATGAACGGAATCCGCGGGTGCTCGAACTCCTGCTGCCACACCCTCATGGTTCCCTCTGCTGCTTGCACCGCGAAGGCGATCTTCCAGTTGTCATAGCGCAACCCCATCAGGTCGCCCTCGTCGGAGAAGTAGAAGAAGCTCTCGCGCGGACTCTTTGGTGCCTGCCCGGTCAGATAAGGAACAAAATTGTAGCCGTCGAGATGAACCTTGTAGGTCATGTCGCCAACTTTATAGCCCGTCAGCAGCTGTTGCGGGACATCGGGCGCGCCGGCCGCTGCCAGCAGCGTCGGCATCCAGTCCAGATGCGACATGATCTCGTTGGACACGGTGCCGGGCTTGATCTTGCCAGGCCAGCGAATCATCGCGGGAACACGGAAGGCGCCTTCCCAGTTGGAGTTCTTCTCGTTACGGAACGGTGTCATCGCCCCGTCCGGCCATGAATTCATGTGCGGCCCGTTGTCCGTGCTGTACATGACGATGGTGTTGTCGGTGATGCCGAGTTCATCCAGCTTCGCGAGGATCGTGCCCACGTTCTTGTCGTGATCGATCATCACGTCATGGTACTCGCTCTGCCAACGCCCCGATTGGCCGACGCTCTCGGGCTTGGCATGCGTGCGGAAGTGCATGTGGGTGAAGTTGATCCATGCGAACACTGGCTTGCCGGCCTTGACCTGCTGCTCGATGAACGCGGCACCTCGCGCGGCGATGTCGTCGTCGATCGTCTCCATCCGCTTCTTCGTCAGCGGTCCTGTATCCTCGATCCGCTGCTTGCCGACGCGGCCGAACCGCGGGTCCACGGTTGGGTCGTCGACATCGGTGGCGAAGCTGTGCATCACGCCGCGCGGCCCATACTTTGCCCGGAACGCTGGATCCTTGGGATAGTCGCGCTGCTCCGGCTCCTCCTCAGCGTTGAGATGATACAGGTTGCCATAGAATTCATCGAAGCCGTGGACGGTCGGCAGATATTTGTTCAGGTCCCCGAGATGGTTCTTGCCGAACTGGCCGGTGGCGTAGCCGAGCGGCTTGAGCAGTTCGGCGATTGTTGGGTCTTCCTTTTGCAGCCCGACATCGGCGCCAGGCAGCCCGACCTTGGAGTTGCCGGTCCGAAACACGCTCTGCCCGGTGAGGAACGCGGCCCGCCCGGCGGTGCAACTCTGCTCGCCGTAGTAGTCGGTGAACATCACGCCATCATGGGCGACCCGGTCGATGTTCGGCGTTTGGAAGCCCATAAGGCCGTGCGAATAGGCGCTGATGTCGGTGATGCCGATGTCGTCACCCCAGATGATGACGATGTTGGGCTTGCCGGTGGCCGCCGGCTGCGCCCGCAGCGTGGTCGTCCGCCCGCATAGCAGCACCACCGCTAGGATAAGGCTGAGGACTAGGGGGTGAGTTGTTCTGCGCGATCGTTGATCCGCCATGTCGTAACGTTCCTTTTTTTAACTGCTGTTTTATCGCTGCACCCGCTCGTGAGGTCAGGCCCGAACAGATGTTGTCTGGTTTGCACTTCGGAGACAGCCGCCTTCCATCCAGACCCCGTTAGCCAACCTTGATCGCTCGGACTTCAGCGGCACGCTTATCGACCGGAATCACCGGCAATTCGCCTTGGTTCTTCGCCGGAAGATTACGAAGGTGATCCATGATCGCCTGCCATTCCTTGATCTCCTGGACAGTGCCTTTCTGGTCCGCAGTGTCGACACTGCCCCTGTCCAGCGTCGTACCCCTTGGGGGCAGCAGGTCAGGCGTGTCGCCGCGGGGGTCCTCGAGTGCTTCAACCTTCGATTTAAGGGGCTGCCCCTCCTTGTTCTTGGGCACAAGAGACAGTGCTCCCTTGGTGTATTTCGGTATTGCCACGAGAAACATGGCGACCATCAGGGGGCACGTAACGCTGTACAAGTCCGTACCCTTCTCGCTGATGTCGATCGCGCGGTAGCCGCGGTCGAGATCTCCCATCTCGATCGCCGTTACGACGGCGAACTTTGGCAGCGACGGGTCATACCGGAACCTCATGCCGGAGGAACGGGGGAAAAACTCGCCGGGATGAGCGGGGTTGTCCACAAGAAGAAACTCAAGCAGATGCTTCAATTCCTGGCCGGTGAAATAGCCCGTCACCAGCGCACTTCCAGCCGTCGGATCCAAAACACCGGCACCGAGGGGCGCTATGGCGAACACGTCGTAAACGGTCTGCACGCCTGACTTTCCCCGGGTAAAGCCGGAACGCATCATGCCGTTGACGGTGAAACCAACATCCGCCCCCGTCGCGCGTCTGAATGCATCGGTGCAGAAATTGGCGAGAATGGTGCTGGCCGCGATGTCGGTGAACGTGTTGGGGATGTCCTGCGGCGCCACGGCCAGAGGCTGATCGATGCTGTACCCGCGCGATGCGAATACAAGCTCGGTGACCTTCCTTTTGAGCTTGTCGATCTCCTCGGCAATGGCCCGATTGCCTGTTATCGTGTCGTCGATCGGGTAGAGCCGGTAGGAGTCGACCGTCAGCTTGTCGCCGTCCAGCGCCATCACCAACTCGCCAAGGTTCTGGCCGTACTTTCCGGTCTGGACCACGGGTGTGCGACCGTTGACAATGATCGCCTCGTGCAACTCGGTGTGGCTGTGTGCACCGATAACAACGTCGATTCCCAGCACGGCCTTGGGCAGGCGCACGTCCTCCCCATCCGTGAAACGTCCGTCCTTTCCTTTCTCCATGCCGCCGTGGCTGAGCGCAATGACCACGTCCACCTTCTCCGTCTCGCGGAGGACTTTCACCATCTCCCTGGCTGCCTCGATGGGGTCGGAGAACTTAACCGCCCCGGCGCCATCGGTATAAAGCTGCGCCTCTTTGCCAAGCAGCCCGAAGATGCCGAAACGGATGCCACCGCGCTCGATGACAACGTAGCGGCGGATCACGCCCTCGCTGCCCAGTCGCTGAAGACCGACCAAGGTCGGGTCTGCCGCCGTGAAGTCGGTGTTCGAGCCAACCACTGCGGGCACCCGGCCGGCCTTAACAGCAACCGCGATAGACGCGGCTGTGCCGTCAGGCCCGAGGTCGAAATCGTGATTGCCAAAGGTGGTAACCTCGCAGCCGATTACCGACAAGAGCTGCAATTCGCAGCCTGTTTCGCGGGTGGCAGCGGCAAACGCAGTCCCCATGCTGTAGTCGCCCGCGTCAAGGACCAGAACGGGTCCTCGGTGCTGGCCCGCGGATTTCCGCGTCGCGATCATGGTGGCAAGACGCTCGAAGCCACCTCGGGTGCTGTCGTTGTTGAGTGTTAACGGCGTGTAGTCGCTGGCCGGTGCCATACCAATCAGATTCGAGTGGAGATCGTTGGTATGCAGGATGGTGAAGGTCTTCTTGCCGTCCGCTGCCGCCGCCGGCTCTCCATGGAAAGCCGCGATGGCACCAACAGCCGCTGCGCTAACTAAAAACTCCCGGCGCGACCACGCTTCGGTCGACGCAATAGCGGCCGACTTCGTGAATGTCTCCATGGTCGCCTTCATCGCATCCCCCGAACGTTGACGCCCGCGTTCGGACCTCAAGTGTTAGGTTTGGATAAAGAACACGACCGTTCGTTTAGTCCTTGATTCAGATCAAGTCAGAGCCGCGGTGTCAGCGCGCAAGCCTCGAAACCTTGCTGCAGGCCGAGGGCCGTCGCCTTACCTACGCCCGCGCGAGCACCAGCCGCCAGCGCTCGGTGCGGCTGACCAGGAACAGGATCACGGCAAGATTGGCCAAATTGAACCCGACACCCGAGGCGAAAGCCAGCCGATAGGACAGGAACAGGTCGAACAGCTTGCCTGCAAACCAGCTCCCGAAGGCCATGCCGGACATCGCCGTCATCAGCACCGTCGGGATACGCCACGACGCTTCGCGGGACGGATACAGGTCGCGGATGGTCACCGCGTAAGCCGGGATGATCCCTGAAAAACCCAGGCCGAAGGCACTCGCGACAGCGAATAATCCAACCTCGTCACGCGTCAACAGAAAGGCCCCCGTCGCCAGCATTTGCAGCGTCGAACCGGCCATCACCGTGCGCAATCCACCGAATCTGTCAGCGAAGGCACCCCAGAACTGCCGGGAGATGAACGCGCAGGCCAGCATCACCGATAGCATCGCGGCGCCATGGCTTGGCCTGATGCCGACATCGCCACAAAACGCGACCAGATGCGAGGCTGGAATGGCCATCGGGATGCAGCAGCAGAAGCTGGCGATGCAGATCAGCACCATCGCTACATTGCGATGCAATCCCAGCACCCTGCCACCAGACTGCGGACCCGCCTGACCAGGTGCGGGCGCCAGCGCGTCAGGAGGCGGCCGAAGCAGCGTCAACAACGGGAGGATCGCCAGCACCACGGCGCCGTAGCACAGCATGACCGGTTGCCAGCCGAAATGTTTCATCGCGGCTTCCAGCACCGTAGGCCAAATCATGCCGGCGATATATTGCCCCGAGGAAATCAACGCCAACGCAGTGCCGCGGCGGCGGTCGAACCAGCGGCTGACATAGACGATCAGTGGCGCGTAAAGCGCCCCGTTGCCGAGCAGGCCGATCAGCAACCCATGACCGATATACAGCGCCCAAATCGTGCCCGTGCTTGAAAGTGCCAGTCCCGCGGCCATCGCTAGTGTGCCTGTGGCGACGGTGCTGCGAATGCCGATCCGGTCCGCCAGCCAACCCATCGGAATTCCGCCGACACCGCTTCCGATCCACACCAATGCGCTGGCCAGCGCCAGCACGGATCGGTCGGTATGCAGCGCGGCCTGCATGTCGCGCAGACCAACAACGGCCAGCAGCGGTGACCCGAACGCTATCGACAGGATCGCCAGCGCCAGAAAGGCAGCCTGCCAGGAGCGCGCGGTTTCGATACTGCCGCCGGCATCTCCCTGCATAATTGCGCCCTCCCGGCTCTGCTCCACTGGTCTTTTGCTTGTGCCAGGGCGCGATCTATAACGCATGATCGAGGCACGCCCGGCAAGATCGGCCGGCGCATGGGAGACGGATATGACCGAACCGACCGGGCCGCTGAAAGGCCTTCGCGTATTCGACCTGACCCGCGTCCTCGCCGGGCCGACCTGCGCGCAGATGCTGGCGGACCTCGGCGCCGACGTCGTCAAGATCGAGCGCCCGGGCGTCGGCGACGATACAAGGGGCTTTGCGCCGCCGGTGATGCCGGGCACCCAGGAAAGCGCCTATTTCGTCGGCGTCAACCGCAACAAACAGTCGGTGACGCTGGATATTGGTCAGGCCGAAGGTCAGGACATAGCGCTGAAATTGATCGCCGACTGCGACATTCTGGTGGAAAACTTCAAGGTCGGGGCACTAGCCAAGTACGGCCTGGGGTACGACCAACTGCATGCGCGGTTTCCGCGGCTGATCTATTGCTCGATCACCGGGTTCGGCCAAACCGGGCCGTATGCGCCTAGGCCAGGATACGACAGCCTGATCCAGGCGATGGGCGGCGTGATGAGCCTGACCGGCGAGCCGGACGGACTGCCGCAGAAAGTCGGCGTTCCGGTGGCCGACCTGTTTGCTGGCCTGTATGGCTGTATCGGCATTTTGGCGGCGCTTCGCCATCGCGACCTGACCGGGCAGGGACAGCAGATCGACATCAGCATGCTGGACACTCACGTCGCCTGGCTGGCCAACCAGGGCATGAACTATCTGGCGACCGGCGAGAACCCGGTCCGCCTCGGCAACCAGCATCCCAACATCGCCCCGTATCAGGTGTTTCCAACCGAAGACGGCCATATCGTGCTGTCGGTTGCCAACGACCCCACCTTCAAGCGCTTCTGTGAGGCGTTCAATCTGACCCATATGCTGGAAGACCCGCGCTTCGTCACCAACGCCGCGCGCGTCGGAAACCGCCAGCTCGTGACCGACACGTTGACCCCCGTGATGATGCAGCATCCGACGAAATGGTGGATCGAACGGCTGGAAGCCCTGAAGATCGGCTGCGGTCCCATCAATAAACTGTCCCAGGTGTTCGAGGACCCGCAAGTCGTCGCCCGCGACATGGTGCTGGAGATGGAACACGGGTCTGGCCAAGTGGTGAAGGTGATCGCCAATCCGGTGAAGCTGTCGGAAACGCCGGCCGACTACCGCCTCCCCCCGCCGCTGTTGGGGGAGCACACCGACGCGGTGCTGTCCGAGCGGCTCGGTCTCGACACGGCGGCGCTGGCGGTCCTGCGCGAGAAGAAGGTCGTCTGATGACGCTCCGGTTCTACCCGAGCAGCTGATACAGTGCGCCCGCTTCCCGAACAGGCCGTGCATCTACCGTTCACAGCCGGCCCCTTCCGGATGGCGATGGACCTGGTCACCGAGCCGGAATATGCGTGGTTCGAGTTCGACGATCAATACCCCGTCGAGATGGCGGAAAAACGCCGCTTACTGGCAACCGTCCCCGCCGATGTTTTCGCAGCCACGTCGCAGTCGGACGACGCCCGAGAAGAGGCGTTGGCGTTAATCGTGGCCGCACTGACGACGCATCATCCCGATTGGTTCAGCCGGGACGGCACGACCGCGCTGCGCAACCACCTGACCGGAGAGAGCTGGAAAATCGGATCCTCCGATCCGTTGCAACTGGCCGGGCTGCTGGTGCAGGAAGATCTGTGCTTGATCCAGACCGGCGAGGCCGGTCCGGTGTTCACAGCCGCCTCTCTGTGCTTTCCCAGTCGCTGGCGGTTGCTCGACAAGATCGGCAAGCCTCTGGCCGCGGTGCACGGGCCGGTGCCGCTGTATGCCGAACGGCTCGCCGGTCCGGTGGACCGGTTCATGCGGAATTTGAAGCCGAACCATATCGTCTCGCGCCTGAACTGGTCTCTGCTGGACGATCCGGCTCTATTCCAGCCGGGCGGCAAATGGCGGGTGGAGGCATGCGCGGATATCACCGCGGAAAATGCCGGAGGCCGGATTTTTCTGCGGGTAGAGCGCCAGACCGTCCGGCGCCTGCCCGTGACGCAGGCGGTGCTGTTCGGCGTGCGCGTGCATGTTTATCCGCTCGATCGGGTAATCGACCGGCCGGATCGCGCGGCGGCCCTGGCCAACGCGGTGCGCGCATTGCCGGCGGAGATCCGGCACTACAAGAGCCTGCCGCCGTTCAAACAGGCGCTGCTGGACTGGCTTGATGCCGTCAGCCTGCGGCTTTGGCCTCGCGCCGGCGGCGGTGCAGGATGAACTCGGTGTAGCCATTGGGCTGCGTCCGCCCCTCGAAGATAAGGTCGCACGCCGCCTTGAAGGCCACGCCGTCGAATCCCGGCGCCATTGGCTTATACAGCGGGTCGCCTGCATTTTGACGGTCGACCACCAGTGCCATGCGCTTAAGTGCCTCGGTCACCTGATCGCGCGTCACAACGCCCTGCAGCAGCCAGTTGGCGATGTGTTGAGACGAGATCCGCAGCGTCGCTCGGTCCTCCATCAGCCCGACATCGTGGATATCCGGCACCTTCGAGCACCCGATCCCCTGGTCGATCCAGCGCACCACGTACCCCAGGATCCCCTGGCAATTGTTGTCCAGCTCCTGCCGTAGATCATCCGGCGACCAGTTCTGCCCGTCGGCCACTGGAATGGTCAGCAGATCTGCCAGCGGCGCCCGTTTCCGCGACGCAAGCTCGGTCTGCCGCGCCGCGACATCGACCTGATGATAGTGCAGCGCGTGCAAGGTTGCGGCGGTTGGCGAAGGGACCCACGCGGTGTTGGCCCCCGCCATCGGATGTCCGACCTTCTGCGCCAGCATATCCGCCATACGGTCGGGCGCCGCCCACATGCCCTTGCCGATCTGCGCTTTGCCGCGCAATCCGCATTCCAGCCCGATATCGACGTTCTGGTCCTCATAGGCCTTGATCCAGACCGTCCCGCGCATCTCGTTCTTGCGGATCATCGGTCCTGCCTCGATCGAGGTATGGATCTCGTCTCCGGTGCGGTCCAGGAACCCGGTGTTGATGAACACCACACGCTGCGTCAGCCGCGCCGATGCACGCCTTGAGGTTGGCCGAGGTCCGCCGTTCCTCATCCATGATGCCCATCTTCAGCGTATTGGCCGGCAACCCGAGGATGCTTTCCACGCGCGCGAACAGGTCGTTCGTCAGTGCCACTTCCTCCGGCCCGTGCATCTTCGGCTTCACGATGTAGACCGATCCCGCCCGGCTATTCTTGATCGGCCCCTTGCTGTTCAAATCATGCAGCGCGATCAAGGACGTGACAGCCGCGTCGAGGAACCCCTCGGGCGTTTCAGCACCGGACGCGTCCAGCACGGCATCGGTGTACATGTGGTGACCGACGTTGCGGATCAGCATCAGACTTCGGCCCGACAGCCACAACGTGCCACCCGCGGGCTTGGTGTATTGCCGGTCCGAGTTCAGCTTGCGGGTCATCATCCGGCCACCTTTCTCAAAGGTGTCCTGTAGCGAGCCGTTCATCAAACCGAGCCAGTTGCGGTATGCGAGAACCTTGTCGTCGGCGTCGACCGCGGCGATTGAATCCTCGCAGTCCTGAATGGTGGTCAGTGCCGCTTCGATCACCACGTCGGCAACGCCCGCCGGATCGTCTTTGCCGATCGGGTTGCCGCGATCGATCACAATTTCGAGATGAAGGCCGTTATGCTTCAGCAGCACGATGGACGGCGCTGACGGCTCCCCACGATAGCCGGCGAACTGGGCGGGGTCCTTCAAAGAGGTGATGGCCCCACCCTTCAGGGCGACCGAAAGTGCGCCGCCCTTGACTGAATAGCCGACCGCATCCGCATGGCTGCCGCTGCTCAGCGGCGCGGCCCCATCGAGAATCTCGCGAGCCCTGGCCACCACTTTGTCGCCGCGCACCTTGTTGTAGCCGCCACCACGGGTCGCGCCGCCATCCTCGGGGATCACGTCGGTCCCGTACAGGGCATCATACAGGCTGCCCCAGCGCGCATTCGCGGCATTCAATGCATAGCGGGCATTGGTGACGGGAACCACAAGCTGTGGCCCCGCGAGGGTCGCGATCTCCGCGTCCACCTTGGAGGTGGCGACAGTGACCGACGCCGGTTCCCCGACAAGGTAACCGATGCCCGCGCAGAAAACTGAGATATCCCTCGGTATCCGCTCGGCTTGCCCTTATTGGACAGGTGCCAGGCGTCGATCTGCTGCTGCATGCTGTCGCGCTTGTCGAGCAACGCCTTGCACCGCGGTGCCAGGTCGGCCAGCAGCCCGGCGAACCCACTCCAGAACGCATCGGCACCAATCGAGGTCCCAGGCAAGCACTCAGTGTTGACAAATTCGTAAAGAGGCTTGGCAATGCGAATGCCGGCTTGCTCGACATAATCCATACGGACTGGCTCCTGAAACGGGAGAAGGCCGGATATAGGACGGAATTAAGCGGCCGTGCCAGCCCCGGCCCGCCAACCTCGGCATCGAAAACCGTTGGCTTTTACTGTTGCCTCGCGAAGACACGCGCAACCGTGAGCCTTGATTAGCGCTAAATGGCACCCATGTGCGAAATGCGAATGACGGCTTGGCCTCATTCGCGTGACGTTTCCCCCCCAAACTTAAGCGGCGCCCTCGGGCGCCGTTTTTTTGTGCTCGACGATTGCGCTTGGGGGACGCCGGCAAAGCACCAAGCGCCTTCGCTGGTCCCGACCGGTGGTCGGACAACTTGAAGCTCCTAGAACCCTGTCCCGATGAGCCGCCAATACCGCAATTCCGGAGGCACCGCCGGCCCAGTGCGGGTGTTGGGGTACGGAACCGCGCTACCTCAGCGCGCCACCTGCAACCCAAGCTCCGGCCCAGATGACCGTGCGTTCAGCACGTGCTTGACGCGGTACAGCAGCTCGGAATGGTCCTGATCCGACACATTGTCGCTCCGCATCACCATCTGAACCAGAGGATCCTGGAGCAAGGTCGTCAAGGTCAACGTGCTGATTGTCGTTGTGCACATCGCTGTTACCATTCCCGTTGAACACTAAGCAGTGTAGCCGCTGCCGTTGAACAGTGTGGAAATGAATTGTGTCTTAACGTTGCTCCGAAGTGGTCGGATTTCTGTGCCATTCCCGTACTTTCTGCCGCGCCGTGGCAAATTGGCATCATAATGCGCCGCTCGCCGCGATGTTCCTGGCCGGAGCGGTCAGGTCTTCACCACCAATGGGTAAAATCTCTGCAACATACGGACAACTGTCAGCCCCGTCGCGGCGCTGGATAATACGGATCGTTAATTCGATTTAATCTATAATATTAAGTAATCGCGCTGCCGCTTAATTATCGCCCGCAAACCGGGTCAACCGCCATCCAAGGCCCTCCGGAGGCATTATTCTTTTTCCGTGCCGAAATGATGGAATATTAAACGAATCGGATTTGAGGATTGGCCCGAGAATGTGTCCCTTATCCTCCGGGCTTGTCGCAGCGGCCCATCGCAGCCACTCCGCCAGTTCCGACGGACATCAAACCCCAGTCGAGCCAAAGGACTTAAGATTGAGCGAGCCCGCAAACCTACTCGGCCGCCTTCGCCTTCCGCGCCGGCCACTCGTCCACCGGAATCCGAGGCAACTCAAATCGGTCCGTCACACGCGAATACCAGCCCCCGCCATGCAGGCGTCCGATCAGGTCCAGCTTGGGCGTATCGATATGACACCGATCAGCGTCCAGCACGCAATCATCACGAACATAGATCGCAAGCACCTTGCCCAGTACCGACCGCCCGATCGATGCCCACGTCGACGATCACCAACCGCTCGCACTCGAACGATACCGGAGCGTCGGCGATCCGCGGCGGTTTCACATGCAGGGACGGTAAGGTCGTCAGGCCCGCCTCCTTCAACTCATCGACCTGTTTGGGAAAATCGATCGCCGTGATGTTCATCTGCTCGCGCAACGCGTAGCTGACGAGATTGACCACGAACTGCCCGGTGCGGCGGATATTGCCGCCAGTGTCCTTCACGTCGCCCGGCCCCCGGCCGCCGATCCCGAACGCCAGCACCGGCGGATTGCCGGACATCGCATTGAAGAACGAGAATGGCGCCGCATTCACCGTCCCATCGGTATCCTGTGTCGTCACCCACGCGATCGGCCGAGGCCCGACGGTCGATGTCAGCAGCTTGTAAATATTCTCGCTCTTGGTATCGACGAAATCGAACAGCATGGCCGGCCTCATGTGGTTGCTGGGCCGCCTCGTTACGCGGCGTCCCGCCGCCTGTCGATAGCGGCGCGACAAGACGCGACACCACTGGTGCGAGGACGATCGCCGCCTCCAGCGCCCAATCGTCCGATTAATCCCACACCACCGCTTGCCGCCCGACCTCGACCGTCCCATTCCCCAGCAGCCGCACCACGTTGACCGTCTTCGCCAGATCAGGCGATCCCGAGTAATGCGCCGGCACCGTCGTCCCCGTGCCCACGGCGGCCGCCCGGTTCCAGTGTCCCAGCGCCAGATAATCCGCCTGCGTCGCCTCGATCTCGGCGTTGCTGATCAGCCATGATGGACGCAGCGGCACGGCACCGTCATCCTCGTAATGACCATGCGCCAGAGCTACATGCCACCGAGCCATCCGGGGTCGAGGCTCGCGCAACGGCACCATGTTGCCGTAGTCGATATGCGCATGCCCCCAAACCTCCAGATCGTGCTCTGGAAAATGCACTGTCACGTCATGTGTCAGGCCAATGATATGGACATTCGGCAATGCGTCCAGGCCACCACGCCGCCAGACCAAATCCGGCGTCACCGGATCATGATTCCCCGGCAATACGATCACCGGCCGTCCCGCGCCGTGCAGTAACGACACGCACCGCGAGACAATATCCGCTGACTGCCGGTTATTGTCGAAGATATCACCGACCAGCAGCACGTAGTCCGCGTTGTGCGCTTTCGCCGCATCCAGCACTACCCGCAACCCGGTTGTGCCGTCCTCTCCATACGGACCCTGGTGCGGATCGTCATCGACATGAAGGTCGGAACTGTGCACGAGCACGATGTCTGCAGCCAAGATCGCCAATCCAATCATTTCCCGTCGCACATCAGACCGGGCCGTCGCGCGCCCGTCAACCGCCGTTGGCCCAAATCGCCGCCGTGGGCTACGATCCCGCGCAACGCAACAGCGAGGGAACCAGACGCCATGATCGATCTGCACTATTGGCCCACGCCGAACGGCAAAAAGGTCACGATCCTGTTGGAAGAGGCCGCCATCCCCTACAACATCGTCCCCGTCCACATCGGCCGAGGGGACCAGTTCACCCCTGCGTTCCTGAAGATGAACCCCAATCACCGGATGCCGGTGATGGTGGACACCGCTCCAACGGGCGGCGGCGAGCCGATCGTCATCTTCGAATCCGGCGCCATCATGCTGTATCTTGCCGAAAAGGTCGGCCGCTTCTATCCCGCAGGATCTCCGCGGCAAATACGCCGTCACGGAATGGCTGATCTGGCAGATGGCCAACCAGGGCCCCAAGCTCGGCGAGTGCGGCCACTTTCGCCGCCTCGGCGACAAGCAGGGCGACCAGTCCTACGCCGTACGCCGCTTCACCGACGAGGCAAACCGCCTGTATGGCGTGCTGAACAACCGCCTATACGAGAGTAGATACCTCGCCGGCAACGAATACACCATCGCCGACATGATCAGCTACCCATGGACGGTAAACTGGCAAGGTCAAGGCCAGGACATCGAGGAATTCAAATACGTCAAGCGGTGGCAGGAGCAACTCGCCGCGCGCCCGGCCGTCCAGCGCGGCATGGCGGTCGGGGCCGATCTCTCGGAGGACGTCTCAAAACTCCCGCCCGAGGAACAGGAACGCCGCGCCAAGATCATGTACAATCAGCGCGCCCGTCCTGTGCCGGCATCGTAATACACGCTGACATGGCCGGGCCCCGTCCCGGCCAAGCGCACACCGTCCTGCCCAAGGAGCCCACGAATGGCCGAACTGGAATGCTTCTTCGACTGCTCCAGCCCCTGGACCTATTTCGCCTTCGAATCGCTGTTGCGGATGCAGGACGAGATCGGCGTGACCATCCAGTGGCGCCCCTTCCTCGTCGGCGGTGTTTTCAATGCCGTCAATCCAAGTGTTTATAATTCTCGCGACGCACCCGTGCCGGCCAAAGCCGCCTACAGTAAAAAGGACCAGCAGGACTGGGCGCGCTACCTCGGGCTGCCGGTGCTGTACCGACCCACGGTATTCCCGGTGAACAGCGTCAAAGCCATGCGTGCCTGCATTGTGCTGGAGCCCGAGGGCAAGCTCGTCCCGTTCGCTCGCGCCGCATTCAAGGCCTACTGGACCGATGACAAGGATATCTCGCAAGTTCCAGTCCTGACCGAGATCTTCCTTGCACTTGGCATCGACGCCGGGAACCTGCTCGCCGCCATTGATCGGCAGCCGGTCAAAGACGCCCTGCGCGCCAACACCCAGGAAGCCATCGACCGCGGCAGCTTTGGGTCACCGACCATCTTCGTTGGCGGCGACGACATGTATTTTGGCAATGACCGGATGCCGCTGATCAAGGACGCTGTGCTTCGCCACCGCCAGTGATCGTTACGGTATCCGACCTCCGTTCGGCGGGCGAAGTTGCCAATGTGGGTCTAATTCATCCAAGTGCGCGCTGAGCGCCTCGTATCCGATCTAGGCGCAAACGACATCTTCACGAGTGCTTGAGGTTAGGATCGCGCAATTTGCAGTAGGTTCCAGCACATGGTAGTTTTGCCGTAGAAAATTTATAGTAATAGCAAGGCTTGCGGCGTCCATGCGGACAGCCACTTGCATTGTTTACCGGTTCCGGGGCGGCCACGACACGGATTGGGCATCCTGCCTGTTCTGTGATTTTGGCTTTTAACCTCAGGAGAACCGTCCCCATGAATTATCCTCTCCGGCCCGTCGCGAAGAAGTCTGCCGCTGTAAGCGAGGACAGTGCTGCCCTGCCCCAATGGCCGACTTACACCGGCACCTCCAAGTTGGTCGGAAGCAGTCCCAGCGGACGCGTAACCGTCTACGTTGATCCCACGCTGGGAACGCAAGGACTGAAGAACGCCCAGGATCTTGTTAACGACGCCGATCGGGTGGTCGCAGCCAACGACGCGATTTTCGATTCCACGGGCGGGCCGGTCAGCGTCATCGTCTATGCCCTTGACGGGCAAACCAACGGACAGGGTGGAGCGGACCACGGAGGCTGCGACTACAGCACCGGGGCAGCAATCGAAGTTTGCGCCTCGTTCGGCAACTCTGCCCGCGTGTCGGCCCTGTTCGAGGCCGAACTCAGCGAGTGCTCGATGGGCGGCAACCTGTGCGGCGAGAGCACCGGCGAAGCGCTATCGCGCTGGTGCGCTGCGACCATTGGCAACAATGCGTTGTCCGACTTCGCAACCGCCCCGCAATGGGCTCAGGACGGGATGCCGGATTATGTCAACCAGACCGATCCGACAGACGGCAATGCGGACAGCACCGGATGCGGCATGGCGTTTCTGTCCTGGCTGATGAGCAAGGGTCACAGCCTGGGCCAGATCGCGCAGGAGATGGTGGCACTGGGCGACGGGGGAACATTGGCTGAGCTCTATGCTGCGCTCACCTCTGACTCCGCCGCGAACGCGTGGACTTCCTTTCTCGCCGCAGTCCACGCGCTGCCAAACATCAACAATGACGATCCGTTTGGCGGTGGTTCCCGACCCGCGCAGCTAGCCCACATCGCCCCCTGGACGGCCGAACTGGCCGGCAAGGTTTTTGCCTCGATCCTTGCTGATATTGCCGGGGGAAAATCCGAACATCAGATTGTAGCTGGTGTCCGGGCGGCCATGGTCTCGGCACCCAAAGCGAAGCAGGCCGGCGCGCCGGCCGCGACGTGCAACATCGGGTCCCGGAGGCTTCGGCCGCAACGCAAAGTATAGGTCGTCATCTGCCGGATTAATTCCCGGATCGACAGACAGAAGACGATCGGCGGAATCATGTCGGCGGCGCCGAAGCAATGCGCCGCCGACACTGCCAAAGCCGGTCAACCCCGTCTCCAACTTTGACCATGCAACTGAAGCAAGCAACTACTTCCCCGTATCGACGATCGGCCGCTATACCGCCTCCGCCGACAAGCGGCGCGGCATGCAACAGGCGCAGCCACCCGCATGAGCCCGAGCCGGTGCTGCGATCGCCTCCTGTGCGCCGCCGCCGAGCGAGGGCGCCGTCAGTAGCCGCGGTGCCTTCCGGCCACAATCAGGGCACGGGTGCGGCCGATCATACTCCGCCATCGGCCGGACCTCCGTGAACGGCCCGCAATCCTCACATTCGTAGTCATAGGTGGGCATCAAAATCCTCCGTCATCCGTGCCCTCCATGATGCCATTTCTCCGCCCTGCCAGCCAGTGACCGGCCGAGCAGACGCCGTACCACACAACGGCCGGTCTCATGATGGAATGAACCGTATAGGGCGGCGCGTCATTCGTTGAACCACAACATTCCCGCGCGCGGGAATGCTTCGCTCAGTCCCTCATTTTGGCTGCCGCTGACCCATGGCTGATCGGTGCCTCCAGAACACGTACTGCCACATCCCCTACCGGTTACCGCTCCGCCGCGAACGAGCACCTGTGCGGCGGACCCGGACGCCGCTATATGACAGAAAGAATTCCAAACCGAGGAACTCCGCCATGATTCGTCAGCCGCTCGCCAAGCCCGACGTGATGGCCCGCCGCGACAGCATCGTCGCCGGCCTGCGCGCCCTGCTGCCCGAAAGCGGCCTTATCGCCGAGCCTCTCCGCCTCAAACCCTACGAGACCGACGGGTTGTCCGCCTACCGCCAGGTGCCCCTCGCCGTCGCACTGCCGGAAACCACCGAGCAGGTCGCCGCCGTCCTGCGCTATTGCCACCGCAATGGCGTCCGCGTCATCCCGCGAGGGGCCGGCACGTCGCTCTCCGGCGGCGCGCTGCCAATGGAGGACGCGGTCGTCGTCGGCATGATGCGGATGAACCAGATCCTCGACATCAATTACCCCGACCGCTGCGCCGTCGTGCAGGCCGGCGTCACCAATATCGGCATCACCAACGCGGTATCAGCCGACGGCTTCTTCTATGCCCCTGACCCATCCAGCCAACTTGCCTGCATGATCGGCGGCAACGTCAACATGAACTCCGGCGGCGCCCACTGCCTCAAATACGGCGTCACCGCCAACAATCTGCTGGGTTTGAAGATCGTCACCATCGACGGCGAAATCCTCGACATCGGCGGCGCCCACCTCGACGCCGCCGGCTACGATTGGCTCGGCCTGCTCACCGGCAGCGAGGGCATGCTCGCCGTCGTCACCGAGGTCACCGTCCGCATCCTCCGCGGCCCCGAAGGCGCCCGTGCCATGCTCGCCGCCTTCAATTCCAACGAAATCGCCGGCGCCGCTGTCGACGCGATCATCTCCTCCGGCATTATTCCGGTGGCGCTGGAGTTCATGGACCGGCCCGCGATCCACGCCTGCGAGGCGTTCGCCCACGCCGGCTATCCCGCTTGATGCCGAAGCCATGCTCATCATCGAGGTCGAGGGCAGCCCCGAGGAACAGGACCGGCTGCTCGGCCAACTCGCCGCGATCTGCGAGAGGTTCGAGCCGATCAGCCTGCGGGTCTCGCAATCCGCGGAGGAATCGCTGGCGATCTGGAAAGGCCGCAAGGGCGCGTTCGGCGCTGTCGGCCGGATCAGCCCGGATTACTTGTGCATGGACGGCACGATCCCGACCAGCCAGTTGCCCCTGGTGCTGCGCCGCATCCAGGAGATGTCCGACAGTTGCGGCCTGAAGGTCGCCAACATCTTCCACGCCGGCGACGGCAACCTGCATCCGCTGATCATGTTCGACGCCAACGACCCCGCCAGCTTCCACAAGGCGGAAATCTTCGGCGCCGACATCCTGAAACTATGCGTCGAGGTCGGCGGCTGCCTGACCGGCGAGCACGGCGTCGGCGTTGAAAAGCGCGACCTGATGCCCGTGCAGTTCCAGCCTCACGAACTCCAGCAGCAACGAGACCTCAAATCCGCGTTCGACCCCGACTGGCTGCTGAACCCCAGCAAGGTGTTTCCGCTGCTTGAACCCGAAGCCGCCGCGCTGCCGCAAGCCGCATGATCACCGCGAGGCCATGACGACCGAGGACGAGATCGTCTCGGCCGTTGCCGAGGCCGCCCGCACGCGCGAACCGTTGCTGATCCAAGGCAACGGCACCAAAGCCGGGATGCTGCGCCCGGTGCAGGCCGCGCGGACTTTGTCGGCCGCCGGCCTGTCGGGCATCAATCTCTATGCCCCAAAGGAGCTGATCATCTCCGCCTGGTCCGGAACGCCCCTGCCGGAGATCGAGGCCACTCTGACCGAGGCCGGGCAACATCTGATCGCCGAACCGCCCGATCTGTCCGTCCTGCTAAGGGCCAACGGCAAGCCCCAGACGCTGGGCGGCGTCGTCGCCACCAACTTGTCCGGCCCGCGCCGCGTCGCCTGGGGTGCTATGCGTGACCACGTGATGGGCGTCCGAGCGGTGACGGGCCGCGCGGAAGTTATCCGGTCCGGCGGACGGGTGCTGAAAAATGTCACCGGCCTCGACTTATGCAAGCTTCTTACCGGCAGCCATGGCACCCTCGGCGTGATCACCGAGATTACACTGAAAGTGCTGCCCGCGCCGGAGGCGACCGGCACGCTGGTGCTGCCTGGCCTCGACGCCACCGCCGGGGTTGCGATCCTGTCCGCCGCCCTAGGCTCTCCGTTCGGCGTCTCTGGTGCCACGTGGCTTCCGGCGGACGCGGTCGCCCGCGTGTCCGGCCTCGAATTTGTCCGTGGATCGGCCACGCTGATCCGGATCGAGGATTTCTCACCGTCAGTCACGTACCGCATCGGCCGGCTGAAGGATCAGTTCGCGGTGACCGGGGCGGTGACACTCGACACCACGGCCTCACGCGTCGCCTGGAAAGATGTCCGCGATGCCCGCCCCTTGATCGCGGGTGAGACGGACGCGGTGTGGCGCGTCTCCGTCCGGCCGTCTTCCGGCCCTTCGGTGCTGACGGCCCTTCGGCCGGCTGGCGTCACCGGGTATCTCGACTGGGGGGGCGGACTGGTCTGGCTCGCCGGTCCTCCCGATGCCGCCACCCATGCGGCGGTGGAGACCGCCGCGAACGCCGCCGGCGGTAATTGGACCCTGCTGCGGGCACCCGACACGTTGCGCGGCGCGGTGCGAGTCGTGCCCGACGAGGCCACCCCGTTGGCGCGCATCACCCAACAGGTGAAGGCAGCGATGGACCCCGCCGGCATCCTCAATCCCGGCCGGATCTACCCGGGGCTATGACAATCACCATCTTCGCCGCCTGGATCAGCAACTTCGGCTACTCATGGTTGAACCGCGACCACCGGTTGCCCAGTGTTGAGCGCTCGTGCGTTTCAGCTATTTGTTACGATCTCGGTCGCAACCCTTTCCAACCGGCCGCCTACTGACTGTTCCCCATTTCCTGGCGATCTGTCCCGCCCAACAAAGCGTCTGAATAGGCATGCAAACCAACTTCACCGCCGAACAGCTTCGCGACCCCGACACCGCGTCATCCAACGGCGTGCTCCGCACTTGCGTCCACTGCGGCATGTGCACCGCGACCTGCCCCACCTTCCTGCTGCTCGGCGACGAACTCGATAGCCCCCGCGGCCGCATCTACCTGATCAAGGACATGCTGGAGGCTGGCCGTCCCGCCACCGAGGAGGTCGTCCGTCACGTCGACCGCTGCCTGTCCTGCCTGTCGTGCATGACCACATGCCCGTCGGGCGTGAACTACATGCACCTGGTCGATCACGCCCGCACCTACATCGAGCAGACCTATCGCCGGCCTCTGCCGGAGCGCCTGCTTCGCCGCGCGCTCGGTTTGCTGCTGCCGCGCCCCGGCCTGTTCCGCCTGGCCCTTTCCGGCGCCCGGCTCGCCCGGCCGTTGGCGCGCCTTATCCCCGGCCCCTCAATGCTGGCACAACGGATGCGCGCGATGCTGTCCTTGGCGCCCGCCTCAGTGCCATCCCGCAGCCCCATAGAAAAACCCCGCGTTTATCCGGCCGACGGTCCACGCAAGGCCCGGGTCGCGTTGCTGACCGGTTGCGCCCAGCAAGTGCTGATGCCGCGCATCAACGAAGCCACCATACGGTTGCTGACCCGCCTCGGCGTCGAGGTGGTGGTCGCCAAAGGGGCCGGATGCTGCGGTGCGCTGAACCACCACATCGGCCAGCACGACCGCGCCATGGCCCTCGCCCGAGCGAATATCGAGGCTTGGACGCGCGAACCGGATCTTGACGCGGTTATCATTAACGCCTCCGGCTGCGGCACCACGGTGAAGAACTACGGCTTCATGTTCCGCACCGAGCCCGAACCATGGCGCGAACGCGCCGAGACGATCACCGGGCTGGCGGTGGATATTACCGAGTTCCTGTCACGCTTCGGCTACGCCCCAACCCGAGAGGCGCCAGGTCTGACGGTGGCTTATCACTCGGCGTGCAGCCTGCAGCACGGCCAGCAAGTCACCGCCGAACCCAAAACCCTGCTGACGCGCGCCGGCTTCCGCGTCGTCGAACCAAGGGAGCCGCATATCTGCTGCGGCTCCGCCGGAACGTATAATCTGTTGCAGCCCGAAATCGCCGGCCGCCTCCGCGCCCGCAAACTGGGCAATCTGAACGCCATCAAGCCGGATCTGATCGCTGCCGGCAACATCGGTTGCATCACGCAGTTGTCGGGCGATACCGTGCCGGTCGTGCACACCGTCGAACTGCTGGACTGGATGGCCGGCGGTCCCCGCCCACCCGGGATCCCCGGCTGACATGGCCCTCTGCCCGCCCTTGGCTGGTGTTGAGCTTCCTCGGTCTGTGCGCCGCCGCTCAGGCGCAGGCCCCGGCGGACAAGCGCGCCTCGATCGACCATTTGCTCGATGCCCTGAAAGCCGCTCCGGATGAGCAGACCGCCGCCGCCTTGGAGGCGCAACTCGAACAAACCTGGCTGCACGCCGGCTCCCCCGCCGTCACCTTGCTCATGAGCCGCGGGATTCGGTCGCTCCAGGCGGGCGAGACTGACGAGGCTGTGGACTCATTCTCCGATGCCATCACCTTGCAGCCGGATGCGGGAGAGGCATGGCATCAACGTGCTCTGGCGCGCTACCACTCCGGCGACGTCAACGGCGCGATACACGACCTTGAGGAAACAGTGCGCCTGGAGCCCAGGGATTTTTCGGCGTTCCGCACCCTGGCCGATATCGCCGCCGCCCGAGAGGACTGGAAGGGCGCCTTTGCCGCCTGGCAAAAGGTGATGGAACTTGATCCCAAGACGCCGGGCGGGGAGGAGCGCCTACGGCTGCTGAAGCGCAAGGCCTTTGGCGAAGAGACGTGAGCCAGATGGAAGAGCTAAAAGATTATTCATGGCAAAGATACGATGCGGCTACCAAACCCAACGCCCGCCGCCTGGAGACGCTCCGGGCCACGTTATTCGCACCCCCAAAGGATGAGTAGCAGCGGGCTTGTGGATCTTCCGGCGGAATATGAGAAGGCGGTCGATTTTGCCGGATGGCAAATATCTTGATCACTCAAATTTGAGTGATGTGCGTCTCTATTTCGTTGAACTTCCACAGCCGGTCATGGCATTTCGGATGGCATGACGAAACGACACTACGTGCCTGCAACAGTGGACATGGATGCCATCGATCGAACGATCGCACAAAGCATCGCCAATATTGAGCGCAGCTGTGCGCTGCTTTCTCGTTTAGACGCGGACCCGACAATCGTTACCTCTGCAGATCCTTGCAGTCCCGACCGGCTTGTCCTGATCGAAGCGGAACCGAGGGCTCTGCTGAGCCTCTAGGTGGTGCGAGCATCAGCGATGCCGCTCTTCCAACGTCCGGCCGGGTATCGGAAGGGGTTGATCAAACATGCAGCAACAATGGGTGCTGGATTAGGCGCCCGCAAGCAGCGGCTGCCTGATAAGTCGTCTGTCACGCGCCTTCCCGAGCAGGCAGGATCAACGGGGATCGTCCGTTAGGCCGAACTTTGCCGCCTTTTTGACGCAAGCCATTGATATGATTCGAGCTCGGTTCGGGGCGCTGTCTACGCTGCTGCCAATTCAACCCCCAGCAGACTGAGCGCGCGACGCTGGACGGGTGTCGGGGTTGACGGAACGGTCAGCGTCTTCTGTCCGCCGAAGCAGACCGTGTTGCGGGTCAGTGTCGCCAGATCGACCAGCAGGGTACGGAAGCTGTGCACCGGATGGCTCGCGCCGTCGTCCCCATCGACCCGCTGGGTAGAGGCCTTGCGGTATGCTGCCTTGGAGACCTTGGCCTTGGCGACGGGCGAGGTCCGCCCGGCATCGGCCGCGGCACGGTCATGATCGTCGAACAGCATCGGCGCCAAAGTCTGGCGCATGTTCCACTCGAGGTAATACGCCAGCATACACAACAGTACATGCGCGCGCACCCGCGGCGCGGTCCAGTGGAACACCGGCCGCAGCTCCAGATCGACGGTCTTCATGCAGCGGAATGCGCGCTCCACTTGGGCCAAACTTTTGTAGGCCCGCACGGTCCCCGCGGTGTCGATCTGTTCCGCCGCGAGGCTGGTGCGCAGCACGTAGAAGCCATCGAAGCGGGCTTCTTCGGCGATCGCCTCAGCCTTGCGCGCAAATTCGAATGAATGATCGGTGATAGTCTGCTCGAAGTGCTTGCCCATCTTCCGTTTGCCCAGGACGGCACCGACCGCCTTGCCGATTTCACCTGCGCCACGCAGCGGATTTTTCTCCCGGGTCACCCGAACCTGGATCTTGCGCAGGTCGGCCTCGGTCAGCGCCAGCAGCTCGTCGCGCTTGCGCTGGCGTTCCGCCGCCAGCAGCGGGTTCTTGCACACCACCAGCCGCTCGCCCGGGTAATCCGGACTGGTGATCTCAGCCATGTCACGTGTGTCGAACAGCGAGAATTGCAACGCCCCGGTCTGCGCCAGTTGCTGGATCGCGGGACCCCGCAAGGCGGTGATCCAGTCCAACCCGGCGGGGCGCAGCGCCTGCTCGATCCGCGCGCTGGTCAGCATGCCGCGGTCGCCGACCAGCACCACGTGGCGCAGCCGGAAGCGCTGCTTCAGCTTGGTGATCTGGGCGGCCACGGTGGCTGGGTCGGCGGTGTTGCCTTCAAACACCTCGACCGCAACCGGACAACCATCGGCGGCACACAGCAGGCCGATCACCAGTTGCCGCCGGTCGCCGCGACTGTCTCGGCTGTAACCGTAGCGGGCCAGTGGACAACAGCGGCCCTCGAGATAGGTGGAGGTCACGTCGTAGAGCACCAGTGCGCCGTTCTTGAGGTGACGGCGTGCGAGCTGGTTCTCGATGAACGCCTGCTCGCTGCCGAGCCAGTCGAGGGTGGTGTAGATTTCGCGTGCGGTGACACTGCCGAGGCCCAGTGCTTCCCCCAGCGAGTGGGCAGCGGTTTCGCTGTCGAGCATGCGCGCGGTGGCCAGTTTGGCAGCCGGGTCGAGCAACCGGGCGACGATGAGCCCCAGCGCCAGGTCGCGGCGGCGCTGGGGCGCGCGGCGGGGCAGCAGGTCGTCGAGGCCGATGCGCCGGACGGTGGCCAAAGCAGCGAGGACGTGGCCATGCGGCAGCGACCGGCGGATCTCGAAGCCGGTCTCGCCGATCGGGGCCAGCGGATCGCCACGCAGCGCGGCGCGCAGGGTCTCGATGCGTTCGAGCGGCAGCTTCGAGAGGTTGGCCAGCGTGCGGTTCTTGACCTTGCCGTCCTCGCGATAGGTCTCGCGCAGCAGGAACGAGGGGCGGGCGTTGCGATTGGGGACCTTGGCGATGTGCATGAGCCATCGAATCAAACCGATTCGGCCAGTGTCAAGGGAAATCGCGCGCTCCGCTTGACTACATGTTCGTCAGGTTTCTTTCCTAGTCAAGTAGATAGGATACAAATGGGGCAAAGTTCGGGTTAGGACTGATGCGGCGAGCCTCGTCCGCCAGCTTGTGCGGCCCGTGGGGCGCGCCATGGCGGCCGACACCGTATCGGCGGGGCCGCCCGGCATCGCGGATTTCCCTCACCACGCTTCGGCCTCCACCGCGCCACGGCCGTAATACACCAGCACCTGGGTGCCCGCCTTGGCGAGTGCCAGCGCAGTGGCGCGCGCGATGCCGCACGAGGCGCCGGTGACAAGAGCCGTCTTGCCTGAGAGCGTGGTCATAATCGATGTTTCTTCTTCTCGCTACGTTCAGCTGGCTTGTCGTTGTGTTCAGCTGGCAGTCTTGCCGCCGTTGACGCGAATGATCTGGCCGCTGATGAATGCCGCCTTGTCGGAGGCGACAAAGACGATCGCGTCCGCGATCTCTTCGGGCTTGCCGCCGCGCTTCAGAGGGACCGCCGCGAAGAAGGCCGCCTTCTTCTCCGCCGAGCCGGTCAGCCGGTCGAGCATGGCGGTCTCGGTCGGGCCAGGGGCCACGGCATTCACGCGCACGCCGAACGCGGCGGCTTCAAGGGCCGCGGACTTGGTGATGCCTTCCACCGCGTGCTTGCTGCCGGTGTAGAGCGACAGGTTCGCGGCACCCCGCTCCCCCATCGTCGAGGAGATGTTGACGATGCTGCCGCTGCCCTGCGCCTGCATGACGCGCAGCTCGTGCTTCATGCTCAGCAATGTGCCGAGCACGTTGGTCTCGAACATCGCGGTGAAGCCCTCGGCGGTCTGTTCCGTTACCGGGCCCGGCTTGCCTTCGGTCCCGGCGTTGTTCACTGCCACATCCAGGCGCCCGAAGCGCGCGATCGCGCGGTCGACCAGGCTCTGCACCTCGTCCTCGTGGCGGACATCGGCGCGGACGAACTCGGCTTCAGCGCCCATGTCGCGCAACTCAGTGGCCAGCGCATTCCCGGCTTCGTCATGGCGGCCGGAGACGACCAGCCGCGCGCCCTCCTTGGCGAAGGCCAGGGCGGTGGCGCGGCCAATGCCGGTCAGCGCTCCGGTTATCAAGACCACGGGATTGTTCATGTCTCCATACCTCCTGGGTAACGTCTGCGACGTTGGTGGCTGAAGCGGGGTCTGGGCTCTCCAGCGATCCCGCCGCTATCGGTGGCCACCACCTAAACTTCGCTCGCGCCTTGGAAAAAGACTTTGTAGGATGAGCGCTATACCTGACGGGCATGGGATGCCGGATGGAGCTTCGCCACCTTCGCTACTTCGTCGCAGTCGCCGAGGAAGGCAGCCTGACGGTCGCGGCCGAACGACGGCTGCACACTGCGCAGCCCTCGCTCAGCCGGCAGATCCGGGACCTGGAATACGAAGTCGGCGTCCCGCTCATGGTCCGCAGCGTTCGCGGCATCGAGTTGACCGCGGCGGGGCGGGCGTTCCTAGAACACGCAAGGCTGGCGCTGGGCCAGACGCAGGCGGCCATCGACGCGGCACGTCGGGCGGCGCAGCCCGCCAAGCCGTCCTTCGCGCACCCGAGCGACTTCTGTCGCGTCGGTCGGGCGGTCGACGGCGGCATTCTCGCAGGCTAATTGATCAGTTTTGTAGCGAGATGGTTTTAAGGGGTTTCCCATGCCCGCACTCGGCCTTGCCCTACTTGACGCTCTGCGTAATCACGGCGCGCAAGAAATTTTTGGCATTCCCGGCGACTTCGTCCTGCCGTTCTTCAAGGTGATCGAGGAGAGCCGCACCCTCCCGTTCTACACGCTCAGCCACGAACCGGCAGTCGGTTTCGCCGCCGATGCGGCGGCGCGGTTCCACGCGTCCATCTCCGTCGCCGTCGCGACCTGGGGCGCCGGGGCGTTCAATCTCGTGAATTCGATCGCCGGCGCCTATGCCGAACGTTCGCCGGTCGTGGTCGTCTCCGGCGCGCCGGGGGTCGCGGAGCGCGCCGCGGGATGGCAGCTCCACCACATGTCGCGGGCCATTGATACGCAGTCACGCATCTTTCGCGAGATCACCTGCGATCAGGCGATCCTCGATGATCCCGCGCGCGCGCCGGCCGAGATCGCACGCGTGCTGCGCAGCGCCCGCGAATTCTCGCTTCCGGTCTATATCGAGCTGCCGCGCGACCTCGTCGGCACCGAGGTCGAGCCGGTGGCGACCCTGCCGCTGCGGCCGGCCGATCCGGACGCGCTCGGCGAATGCGCCGACGAGGTCATCGCCCGCCTGCGCGCCGCCTCCCGCCCCGTGCTGATGGTGGATGTGGAGACCCGCCGCTACGGCGTGGAGGACAAGGTCGCGCGGCTCGCGCGGAGGCTCGACTTGCCGGTGGTGACGAGCTTCATGGGGCGCGGCCTGCTGTCCGCCCATCCCGATCTGGTCCGCGGCAGCTATCTCGGTGCTGCCGGCGACCCAGAGATCACCGCCCTGGTCGAGGACAGCGACGGCCTGCTCCTGCTCGGCGTCATCCTGTCCGACACGAATTTCGCTGTATCCCACCGCAAGATCGACATGCGCCACGCGATCCTGGCGCTCGACCGCAAGGTGCGCGTCGGCCATCACACCTATGCCGAAATCCCTCTCGACGCATTGGTCGATGCGCTGCTCGTCCGGGCGGGCGAGGGGACCGACGCGTCGCTCCCGCCGCCTGCCGCTCCGCTCCCGCCGAGCCGCCTGCGCGCGGAGGACGGGCCGATCGAGCCGTCGGACATCGCAGCCGCGATCAACGACCTCTTCGCCGCGCACGGCGCCATGCCGATCGCTGCGGATATCGGCGATTGCCTGTTCACCGCTATGGAAATCGCCAACACGAATCTGGTCGCGCCCGGCTATTACGCCGGCATGGGCTACGGCGTGCCCGCCGGCCTCGGCGTGTGCGTCGCGACCGGGACGCGGCCGCTGATCATGGTCGGCGACGGCGCCTTCCAGATGACCGGGTTCGAGCTCGGCAATTGCCGCCGCTATGGCTGGGACCCGATCGTGGTGGTGTTCAACAACATGAGCTGGGAGATGCTGCGCGTGTTCCAGCCGGAGAGCCGGTTCAACGACCTGGACGACTGGCGCTTCGCCGAGCTTGCCGGGCCGCTAGGCGGCGACGGCGTGCGGGTCGGCAGCCGTCGCGAACTGGCCACCGCCCTCGAAGCCGCTTACGCCACGCGCGGACGGTTTCAACTCGTCGAAGTAATGTTGCCGCGCGGTCGAACCTCCGACACGCTCGCTCGTTTCGTTGCTGGATTCAAGGCGGCGCGCGAGCGGCGGAGCTAACCGCAGCCTCTCATAGTTGGACGGGAGAAAACCATGGCTGCCGATACGATCGATTGCGACATCCATCCAGGCGTCCCGGACATCAAGACGTTGCTGCCCTACATGAATGAATTCTGGCAGGAGTCATTCGTCGCCCGCGGCATCGATGGCTTCGACATGATGTCCTATCCCCTGAATGCCCCCATCACTTGCCGCCCGGACTGGCGTGTCGCAGGCCAGCGGCCCGGCGCCAGTCTGGACGCGATGCGCAGTCAGGCCTTGGAGGAGTTCGGCATCGCCACCGCCATCTGCAATCCGCTTACCGGCGGCCAGGTTGCCGTCAGCGAGAGCATGGGCGCCGCCATCTGCTCCGCGGTCAACGACTGGATCAGCGAACATTGGCTCGACAAGGAACCCCGCCTGCGCGCGTCCATCGTTGTGCCAGCCCAGGCGCCCCTGCTGGCAGCGCAAGAAATCGACCGTTGCGCCGGCGACCGCCGTTTTGTCCAAGTTCTGATCCCGGTTGCCTGTGAATTGATGCTCGGCCGCTCCTATTACTGGCCGATCTGGGAGGCGGCTGCGAGACACGGCCTGCCGATCGGCATTCATGCGGGCAGCATGTACCGGCACGCCCCGACCTCGACCGGATGGCCGTCGCACTACCTGCACGATTACGTAGCGCAGTCCCAGACGTTCGAGGATCAACTCCTCAGCCTTATCTCCAACGGCGTGTTCAGCAAGTTCCCCGGCCTTAAATTCGTCCTGCTGGAATCCGGTGTCACCTGGCTCCCCGGCTTCATCTGGCGGGCGGTAAAAACCTGGCGCGGCGTGCGCGCCGAGGTACCCTGGGTCAACCGCTCCCCCGCCGAGATCATTCGGGAAAACATTCGTCTGACGATACAACCCTTCGACGCGCCCGACCGTGAAGCTGTCGAACGCATCATTGAGCAGATAGACGCCGACCACATGCTGCTGTTCGCCTCCGACTACCCGCACTGGCAATTCGAGGGCAATGCCATCGTCCCGCCTGGCCTGTCAGCCGATCTGCAGCATAAAATGCGCGTGGACAACCCGCTGGAAACCTATCCCCGCCTGAAGGAGACAGTGCAATGAACGCGCCCTTCGATATCCGGCCGCGACCTGCCGACAGCAGCCTGGGTATTATCGACTGCGACATCCACCCGTATCCAAAGGCCGGCGCGCTGGAAGCGTATCTGTCCACACGCTGGCGCAAGCATCTAGCCGAATACGGCAAATTCAACTGCGGCCCATACGCGGATCGTGGCACCTACCCGAGATTCTCACCGAACACGTGCCGCCGCGATGCCTGGCCGCCTAACGGTGGTCCGCCCGGCTCGGACGTCGATTTCATTCGCGACCAACTTCTGGACCCCTACAATATCGCCTATGGTGTGCTGGAGCCACTGCTCGGCGGCAACACGTCGCGAAATCTCGATGAGGCGGCGGCGCTTTGTGGCGCGATGAACGACTGGCAGGCCAACGACTTCGTCGATCCCGAACCCCGGCTGCGCGCCTCGATCCTGATCCCCTCGGATGATCCCGAAGCCTCCGTCAAGGAAATCGAAAAGCGAGCCGGCGACTGGCGATTTGCCCAGATCCAGCTGGGTTCCAAAACATCGGAGCCAGCAGGGCGTCGCCGGTACTGGCCGATCTTCGCCGCTGCCCAGGCAAACAACCTGTCAATCGGCCTGCATGTCGGGGGCACCCAAAGCAGCGCGCCCTCCGCCGGCGGCTGGCCGCAATTCTATATCGAGGACCACCACGTCCTGGTGCACTCCATGCAGAACCAGGCGGCCAGTATGATCCTCGAAGGTGTCTTCGAAGCGTTCCCCAAATTGAAGGTCGTACTGATCGAGGGAGGCTTCGCCTGGGCCCCGCAACTCGCCTGGCGCCTCGACGCGCACTGGGCGAAGATGCGCGATGAGGTGCCGGATCTGAAACGAAAACCGTCAGAATACATGAGGACCAATCTTTGGTTCGCCACCCAACCGGTG
Organism: uncultured Alphaproteobacteria bacterium; assembly: GCA_963778125.1. Classification (GTDB taxonomy): domain Bacteria; phylum Pseudomonadota; class Alphaproteobacteria; order Acetobacterales; family Acetobacteraceae; genus Rhodopila. Next base: position 223,457 of record CAVZTH010000047.1, read on the forward strand.
GAGGAACCGGAACGCCCGGACGACCTACGCCGCGTGTTCGAGTGGATCGGCTGGGACCGAATGATCTATTCCAGCGACTACCCGCACTGGGATTTCGACGACCCCCATTTGGCCTTCAAGTTTCAGATGACCGAGGATGAAAAGCGGATGCTGTTCCGCGATAATGCTCTCGAGGTCTATGCATTCAGATAGTTCGGCAAGCGCGCGCCGCCCCGTGGCGCACCGGCCTCATTGGCGAAGGTCAATTTGACCGCATGAAACACGTTAGAGATTTGCTCGACGTTCTCGGCGACGCGCAACAGCATCAATCCCGGCGTAGATCAGCAATCTCGCCTGATCCCCAGCCACGCTGCCACCCGCGCGTCCCGGCCGAGATGAACGAGACCTCAGTGTCAACGCCTATGCCCCGAACGAGGCGGTGGCATCATCCGCCATCGCGGCGTATCGATCCGCCAACCGGTTGAGCGCGTCTCGCACTTCGGTAGACACCTCGACGCTGGCCATCGCCCGAAGATCCGGAACAATCTCTACGAGTTCAGCTTCCGTGACATATGACATAGGGCTCTCCTGTAAACTCACAACGCTCTCTAAACGCCCGGCGACAGGTTCGCTGTGAACCAGATCACTCTGCAGCCGCTTCGCAATGATTAGACCACGGCCACTTCGCGTAGTTTCCAGCTAATCCCCCAGCAGATCCTCGGTAGTCATCGGGCATTCCGTCGGAAAGATCGGCGGCTCCACTCCATCGATCCACTTGGGCAGGGATCGGATCGCCTTAAAATAAAACTCGTTGATATCGATCCGTCGCCGCATGTTCGGCGTGATGATCTCGCCAGCCTCGCTCTGAAAGCCCAAAGCTTCGGCTTTCCAGCGCGAAACCTCGGGCGACTGAGGCCATGCCCATACCTTAAGGACAGCAGCCAGTTCTTGAACGAGTAGGGATTTCAGCTCTGCCAATTGGCGGCGTCCCGCGGACCCCACCTCTTCGACGACGTTTTCCCAGTCGATTTGGTCAACAACCTCCTCCCCCGCTGCGAGGCGCCGCAGCAGCGCTGATTGTCGTTCGGACCATGTCAGCATGTCGCCTTTATATTCGCTGGGTCGAAATTCCTGCCGCTGCGCTACCCAAGCTTGGAGGTCTGCCTGGCACTCATCCGCGTCAGACTTTCGCCGCTCGGCAGCCTGCCAGGCGTCGCCATATCTTTTGAACCCAACTCGGCAATATTCAGTGCCCGATGCATCTTTTCCGATAAGCATCCATTGCCTATTAGGGTCAGACGCGCATTCAACGATTTCGTAGAACAGTTGATGATCGCGGGTTGGTATCTGGGTCGCATCATCATTCGGCATCGGTTGTCTGCTCGCACCCGCCATAACGGTTCACCCGAATTTAGCCTCTCGGGATGCAACAGATCCAAACATTTATTGTTTGCCGGCCGCCAAACAATGTCGCGACCGGAACTCGAGCCAGTCCGTCCCCCAATTACGCTTACGCTGCCCCCAGCAAGTCACTGCGCGAGCATGTCAGTCGTCCAGGAAACTCCGAAGCTTCCGGCTCCGACTCGGGTGCTTCAGTTTCCGAAGTGCCTTAGCCTCGATCTGCCGGATTCGTTCGCGGGTGACGTTGAACTGCTGGCCGACCTCCTCCAGCGTGTGATCGGTGTTCATTCCGATCCCGAACCGCATGCGCAGGACGCGCTCCTCACGCGGCGTTAGCGACGACAGCACCCGCGTTGTCGCCTCCCGCAGATTTGCCTGGATCGCAGCATCCAGCGGGATCACCGCCGCCTTATCCTCGATGAAGTCGCCCAGATGAGAGTCTTCCTCGTCGCCGATCGGCGTCTCCAGGCTGATCGGCTCCTTGGCGATCTTCAGTACCTTGCGAACCTTCTCCAGCGGCATCCCCAGCTTGTCGGCCAGTTCCTCCGGCGCCGGTTCGCGCCCGATCTCGTGCAGCATTTGCCGCGAGGTCCGCACCAGCTTGTTGATCGTTTCGATCATGTGCACGGGGATACGGATGGTGCGAGCCTGATCCGCGATCGAGCGGGTGATCGCCTGTCTGATCCACCACGTGGCATAAGTGCTGAACTTGTACCCGCGCCGGTACTCGAATTTGTCCACGGCCTTCATCAGGCCGATATTGCCTTCCTGGATTAGATCCAGAAACTGCAGTCCACGATTGGTGTATTTCTTCGCGATGGAGATTACCAGGCGCAGGTTCGCCTCGATCATCTCCTTCTTGGCCCGCGCGCTATCCCGTTCGCCGCGGGAAACGGTCATGTAAACCCGGCGAAACTCGGCAATCGGCAGGCTGGCATCGGTCGCCACCGCCGCAATCTGACCGCGGATCTTCGCGATATCGTCCGGGTGCTTGATAACGAACACCTTCCAGCCCTTGCCGGGTAGGCGCCCCACACGGTCCAACCAGTTCGGATCTAGTTCCGCCCCGCGGTAATGCTTCAGAAAGTCCTCGCGATTGACCTTGCAGCTCTCGGCCATCCGCATAAGCTGGCCTTCCAGCGTGGTCAGGCGCTGGTTCAGCAGCTTCAGCTGGCTGACCAGTTCTTCGATCCGGTTGTTGTGCAGCTGCACCTGGCCGACCTTCTCGACCAGTTCCTCGCGGATCTTCTCGTAACCCTTTTCCGACCGAGTGCTCATTTCTTCGCCGCTGGTGATCGTCTCCAGCCGGCGGTGCTGCATCTTGTGCAGTTTCTTGTTCAGGTTTTCGATTTCCTCGAAGTTCGCCAGAACCTCCGGCTTCAGCTTCTCCTCCAGCGCCGACAGCGACATGCTGGGGCCGCCATCCTCATCGTCGGCGTCCATATCGTCGTTGGCCGCAAAACCCTCGGCTGGAACTTCGTGAGACCCGCTCACGTCGACGGCCGGCGCTCCGGCCCCTTCGGTCGCTTCCAGATCAACGATGTCGCGCAACAGCATCCGCCCGGCCTTGAGCTGTTCGTGCCAGGTGATGATCGCCGCGAAGGTCAGCGGGCTCTCACACAGCCCGTTGATCATCATGTCGCGGCCGGCTTCGATCCGCTTGGCGATGGCGATTTCGCCCTCACGCGACAGCAGTTCAACACTGCCCATCTCGCGCAGGTACATACGCACGGGATCGTCGGTCCGGCCCAGGCTGGCCTCATCGACGTTACCGGTCTGCTCCTCGGCTTCCTCTTCCTCGGCCTTTTCGACTTTGGCGACGGGCAGCTCGCCTTCCTCATTCTCTTCGCCCTCGACGACCTGGATGCCCATTTCCGAGAAATTGGCCATCACGTCTTCGATCTGTTCGGAGCTGTTCTGGTCCGGCGGCAGAATCGCGTTCAACTCATCGAAGGTGATGTAGCCGCGTTCCTTGCCTTTCGCGATCAGCCGCTTGACGCCGGCCGCAGTCACATCCAGCAGTGTTGTTTCGGCATCCTGTTCCGCCGTGGCGGTGTCGCCGGCGACCATGGGCTTCGTGGCCATCGATTAGGGAACTCCTTCATCCGACGGGCCGTGACGCGCGCGCGCCGCAGACCCATACCTATTGAGCATCGACAAATCCGACCCCGTCGGGTTCACCGCTGCGAACCTTGTTGAACGCCTCACTTAATGCCGCGAGGCGACGTTGCGTGTCCGGTGTCAAGTTCCGGGTGGCGTCGGCTTCAGCCAAAGCAACTTCCTCGCGCAGATGTTCCACGTTGAGAAAGCCAAAGATATGCCACCACCCCAACTCAGCCTCCGCCGGCATCGCCTCCGCCGATGCGCATGCCGGCAGAGGCATCGGCACCGGGGCGAGGATATGTTCAACGTCACGCTCAAATCCCGATCTCGTGAGGTGGTTCATCAAGCCAGTCGAGTCAAGGGTTTCAGCGCTTTCCGCCCAAATTTCAATGGCCTCTCGAAGGCGCGCCAGGGCGGGATCGATCGGCAGCGCATTGTAGGCGTGGCCCACGTCATGCAGCAAAAATGGGTGCCGCAGCAGGATCGCGGTCAAAATCCGTGCACGCTCAACAGTCGTGTTGTCCGGACGAAGCAACGGCCGGATCACTCGCAAACCGCCGTCCCGTTTATGCCATTTGCCGTCGCGTTCCCGCGTCGGGCGGGAGCGGCTAGCAAAGAACCGGTCTATCAGTACGCGGCGGTATTCTGCCCCCAACGATTTGTCGCCGATCCTGCCGGACGCCTCGATCAGCCGGGTGCGGAAGGCGGCGCGTTTTTCGGGGGTGCGGTCCCCGATTTCCCCGCGCACCATGTCATAAAGCGCGTCCGAAGGTGACTGCGCCGCATCGAGTACCGCCTGAAACGAAGACCCGCCACCCTTACGCACCAGACTGTCCGGATCATCACCGCTGGGCAGCGCAGCGAACTTTAGCGACCGCTCCGGCGTCAGCATCGGCAGCGCCAGATCCATCGCCCGAGCGGCCGCCCGGGCGCCTGCGGCGTCGCCGTCGAAGCACAGCACCGGGCAGGGGGAGATGCGCCAAAGTTCCTCGAGCTGCTCGTTCGTCAGCGCCGTGCCCAGAGGCGCGACGGCGGCGGTGAATCCAGCTTGGGCGGTGGCGATGACGTCCATATATCCTTCAACCACGACCAGCGTGCCGCCGTTGCGCACACCATCGCGGGCCAAATCGAGGCCGTATAAATTGCGTCGTTTGGAAAACACCGACGTTTCGGGTCCATTCACATATTTCGGCTGGCCTGACCCCAGGAGGCGGCCGCCGAAACTGATGATTTTGCCGCGGCGGTCTCGGATCGGAAACATGACCCGCTGCGTGAACAGTTCAAAGCTGCGACCGGTTTCCTCGTCATGTCGAATCAGCCCCGCCTCGGCAAGCTGTTCTCTATCGATCCCTTGCCGAGACAGGTCCGCCGTCAGCGCGCCGCGCTCGCCGGCCCAACCCAGACCGAAGCGTGTGACGGTCTGCTCGGTCAGTCCGCGGCCCAGCAGGTAATCACGCGCCGGCCTGCCTTCAGGCAGTCCTAGGCGCCGTTGATAGTGCGCCTGAGCCGCTTCCAGCACTCCAACCACATCTAACCGCCGGCGCTCGGCCTCGGCGGCCTCCGGGGAGGATTTCGGCACCTCCAGCCCTGCTTCCGCCGCCAATTGAGTCACCGCGTCCATAAAGGGCAAGCCCTGGCTCTGCATGACGAAGTTGATCGCATCGCCATGGGCGCCGCAGCCGAAGCAGTGGTAGCCGTCGTCATACACATAGAAGCTTGGCGACTTCTCGCCATGGAACGGGCAGCAGCCTTTCCACTGCTTCCCGGACCGCGCCAGCCGCACCCGCCGACCAACCAACCCGGCAAGCGGCGTACGGGCTCGGAGTTCCTCAAGGAAGCCGGATGGCAGCGCCATGGTGGAATTATTCCGTGATCAGCCGCCAAGCCGCGCTTTGACGATCGATCCGGCCTTGGCCATGTCCAGGGCGGCCGCGTGCCTCGCCTTCAGCGCCGCCATCACTTTCCCCATGTCCTTGATACCGGAGGCCCCGGTCTCCGCAACCGCGTCGGCCACCGCCCGCTCCATCGCCGCCGCATCCATTTGCGACGGCAGGAAGCTCTCGATCACCGCGATCTCCGCCGCTTCCTTCGCGGCCAGTTCCGGACGGTTGCCCTTTGTATAGAGGTCCACCGATTCGCGCCGGGACTTCACCATGCCGCGCAGCATCGAGGCGATCTCCTCGTCCGATATTTGGTCGACGCCCTTGGGCCGGGATGCGATGTCAGCGTCCTTCAGCTTGGCCATGATCATACGCAACGACGAAGTCCGAGCCGAATCGCCAGCCTTCATCGAAGCCTTCATCTGATCGACGAACTGCGTCCTCAGTGTCATCACGGCGCTCCTGGGCGGAATTGCCCCTATACTATAAGCCAGTGCGGCAACGTCAGCCGACCTACGTGTCGTGATCCGGATGTTGGCGGCTGATCACCTCGCGTGTCGCGCTGCTGCTCTCGGCCGTTGAGGTATCCCGAAGTCGGCCAGGCATGAGCAACTCGATCCAAGGCAGACGTGCCTCGACGCCAAAATTCTTTGTAGGCGGCGCTTTGGCGGCTTCATCCAGGCTTCCGGTGGTGACCTCGATCGCATCTCCGTCAAAATAGCCGAACGTCAGCGGCGTGCCGCAAGCCGAGCAGAAATAGCGTTCGGCAACCGATGAACTCTTGAAGCTGGCCGCTTCGCCGCGTGTCCAGGCAAACCGGGACGCTTGCACCTTGCACAGCGCCGCAAACGGGCCCCCGACGGCCTTCTGGCACATCCGGCAGTGGCAAATGGTCGACTCGGGCATTTCGAACAAAGCATACCGCACGGCGCCACACTGGCACCCGCCTGTCATCGTGGGTTTGGTTTTGTACATGGGCCTTTCTCCCCGGAAAAAAACTCCCAATCGGCCCGCTGGTGGTTGTAGTGGGAAATTTCTTCCCATACATTACCCGGCATGCCGACTTCGATTGCTCATATCATAGAGCGCCTCGGTGGCGCGGACGCCGCCGCTCGATTGACCGGCGTGGGAACCGAGGCTGTACGCAAATGGCGCCAAAGCCGGGCGATCCCATCCCGCCATTGGCCCGCGGTGATGGCGGCCACGGGCCTGACCATGGCCGATCTGCAGACCGCTTTACCAGACCAGACGAGTGCCACAATGCAACACGCGACCGACACCGTCCCCGCGGGCGCCACCGCCGTCCTGGTGCTGGCGGATGGCACCCTGTTCTGGGGCCGCGGGTTCGGCGCCAATACCAATGCCTCCGATACGAACATGGCTCGCTCTGTGGGGGAAGTCTGCTTCAGCACCGGCTTGACCGGTTATCAAGAAACGTTGACGGACCCATCCTTCGCCGGCCAGATCATCACCTTCACCTTCCCGCACATCGGCAACGTTGGCACCAACGCTGAGGATATCGAGGCAACGACCATCGCCGCCCGCGGCCTCGTCGTAAAACAAGATATCACCGAGCCATCCAATTGGCGCTCCACCCAGAAATTGGAGGTGTGGCTCCGCGCCCATGGCATCACAGGGATCGCCGGAGTGGACACCAGGACCCTGACCGTTCGGATCCGAGACGGCGGCGCGCCCAGCGGCGTGCTGGCTTTTCCGCCGGACGGCAGTTTCGATCTGAACGCTCTACGTGCTCAGGCTGCCGACTGGCCAGGGCTCGAGGGGATGGATCTCGCCAAGGAAGTCACCTGCCGCCAAACCTATAGCTGGGATGAGACAGCGTGGTCTTGGCCCACCGGCTTCGGCAGGCAATCGGAGCCGAAATACCACGTCGTGGCGGTGGATTACGGCGCGAAGCAAAACATCCTGCGCTGCCTTGCCTCGGCCGGCTGCCGGGTCACAGTGGTGCCGGCGACGGCGACGGCCGATGACATACTGCGGCACAAGCCGGACGGCGTGTTCCTGTCCAACGGCCCTGGCGATCCGGCCGCGACCGGCCTCTATGCGGTACCCGTGCTGCGGGAGGTGCTCGATAGCGGCGTGCCGATCTTCGGCATTTGCCTCGGCCATCAACTGCTGGCCCTCGCGCTGGGGGCCAGGACCTACAAGCTGGAGCGCGGTCACCGCGGCGCGAACCAGCCGGTGAAGGATCTGGCCACCGGGAGGGTGGCGATCACCAGCCAGAATCATGGGTTTGCCGTGGACGCGGACTCGCTGCCAGCGAATGCGAAGGTAACCCATGTGTCGCTGTTCGACGGCTCCAACGAGGGGATCGCCAGTACCGACCGGCCAGCGTTCTCGGTGCAGTACCACCCGGAGGCGAGCCCTGGGCCATCCGATAGCCATTATCTGTTCGAGCGGTTCGTGGAGATGATGGGCCGTCGCGCGGCGTGACCTCGTATGCGGTTTGGAGGCTTCGCGGGCGATTGTCGTCACATGGTTCGCCAACACATCGATCCGGGCACGGTCAATCGGTCCGAAACCGTGGCCCTTCAATTCATGGGCATTCCCCGATTATCCACGACTGCCCTGAATGCCCATCGAACAAGAGTGTCATTGAATGCCCAAGCGCACCGACATCCACTCCATCATGATCATCGGCGCCGGACCGATCATCATCGGCCAGGCATGCGAGTTTGACTACTCGGGCGCTCAGGCCTGCAAAGCCCTGAAAGCCGAGGGTTACCGCGTCATCCTGGTAAACTCCAACCCCGCCACCATTATGACTGACCCTGGCCTCGCCGACGCAACCTACATCGAGCCGATCACCCCCGAGATCGTCGAAAAAATCATCGCCCGCGAGCGACCCGACGCCCTGCTGCCGACCATGGGCGGGCAAACCGCGCTCAACACCGCGATGAAACTTTTCGACAATGGTGCCCTGGCACGGCATGGAGTCGAGTTGATCGGCGCCAAGGCCGACGTCATCGACCGCGCCGAGGACCGCCTGAAATTTCGCGACGCGATGGCCGAAATCGGCATCGAATCCCCGCGCTCTGCAATCGCCCACTCGCTCGAGGAAGCCCGCGCCGCCCTCGCCATGACCGGCCTCCCCGCCGTCATTCGGCCGAGCTTCACGTTGGGCGGCACCGGCGGCGGCATCGCCTACAACAAGGAAGAGTTTGAACAAATTGTCGCGGGCGGGCTCGAAGCCTCCCCTAGCACGGAAGTGCTGATCGAAGAATCGGTGCTCGGCTGGAAAGAATACGAGATGGAAGTCGTCCGCGACAGCGCGGACAACTGCATCATCGTCTGTTCGATCGAGAACGTCGATCCGATGGGTATCCACACCGGCGACAGCGTCACCGTGGCCCCTGCCCTGACGTTGACCGACAAAGAATACCAGATCATGCGCGACGCCTCGATCGCGTGCCTTCGCAAAATTGGTGTCGATACCGGGGGCTCCAACGTGCAGTTCGGCCTCAATCCGGTCGACGGCCGCATGGTCGTCATCGAGATGAACCCCCGCGTTTCGCGATCCTCTGCGTTGGCCTCCAAGGCCACCGGTTTCCCGATTGCAAAGATCGCGGCCAAGCTGGCCGTCGGTTACACGCTCGACGAGTTGACCAACGACATCACCATGGTTACCCCCGCGAGCTTCGAGCCGACAATCGACTACGTCGTGGTAAAAATTCCCCGATTCACTTTCGAGAAATTCCCTGGCACCCCGGCGCTGCTGACCACGTCGATGAAATCGGTGGGCGAGGCCATGGCCATCGGGCGTTCCTTCGCCGAAGCCCTGCAAAAAGGATTTCGCAGTACTGGAAACCGGTCTGTCCGGCCTGGACCCGGTCGAACCCCCCGGCGATGGCGGCCCCGACGCGTTCCGCGCAGCTCTCTCCTCCCCGACGCCGGACCGTCTGCTGATGGCCGCCCAGGCCCTGCGCGCTGGCCTGAGCGTCGAAGACATCCACGCCACGACAAAATTCGACCCCTGGTTCCTGCGCGAACTGGAACGCATCGTCGCCGCCGAACGGGACGTTGCCGCCAACGGTCTGCCGCGGGAAGCGGGAGCGTTGCGCCGCCTCAAGGCACTTGGCTTTTCCGACAAGCGCCTCGCCGAACTCACGAACACCACACCGGCCAAAATTCATCGCGCTCGGGCGGCTCTTGGAGTCGCCCCGGTCTACAAGCGGATCGATACCTGCGCGGCCGAGTTCGCCTCCAACACGCCCTACATGTACTCGACGTTCGAGGGCGGCTACGGCACCCCGGTTTGCGAATCCGACCCGACCGGCCGGACGAAAATCATCATCCTCGGCGGCGGTCCCAACCGCATCGGCCAGGGGATCGAGTTCGACTATTGCTGCGTGCACGCCGCCTACGCTCTGAAAGATGCCGGGTTCGAGACCATCATGGTCAACTGCAATCCGGAAACCGTCAGCACCGACTACGACACCTCGGACCGGCTCTATTTCGAACCGCTGACCGAGGAAGACGTCATTGCCCTTGTCCGCCGCGAACAGGATAACGGCACCGTCCTCGGCTGCATCGTCCAGTATGGAGGCCAAACGCCCCTGAAGCTGTCGCAGGCGCTGTCACGCGAAGGCATCCCGATCCTCGGCACCTCCGCCGACGCCATCGATCTGGCCGAGGACCGCGAGCGCTTCCAGCAGCTTTTGCAGCGACTTGCCTTGCTCCAGCCGGATAACGGCATCGCCCGGTCGGCCGAGGAGGCCGACGCCATCGCCGAGCGGGTTGGCTATCCGGTCGTTATCCGGCCCAGCTACGTCCTGGGCGGCCGAGCTATGGAGATCGTTTACGACCGGGCCGGCTTGCATCGGTACATGCGCGAAGCTGTCCGGGTGTCGGGCGATAATCCGGTGCTGATCGACCGCTATCTCAACGACGCGATCGAGGTCGACGTCGATTGCATCTGCGACGGCGAGACCGTCTATGTCGCCGGCGTCATGGAGCACATCGAGGAAGCCGGAATCCATTCCGGCGATTCCGCCTGCTCGTTGCCGCCCTATTCCCTGTCCCCCGCCATGATCACCGAACTGAAGTCCGAAACCGAGGCGATAGCCAAGGCGCTCAAGGTCGTCGGGCTGATGAACGTGCAGTATGCCATCAAGGACGACACGATCTACGTCCTGGAAGTTAACCCGCGCGCCTCCCGCACCGTGCCGTTCGTCGCCAAGGCCACCGGCGTCCCGGTCGCCAAGATCGGCGCCCGCGTGATGGCCGGCGCCAAACTCGCCTCCGACTTCGAGCTGGACGATGATTCGATCGCGCCGCACGTCGCGGTCAAGGAGGCGGTGTTCCCCTTCGCCCGCTTCCCCAACGTGGACACGATCCTGGGCCCGGAGATGAAATCCACCGGCGAGGTTATGGGCCTGGACGCCAGCTTCGAGCGCGCCTTTGCGAAAGCACAGCTCGGTGCCGGGGTCATCCTGCCGATGGCGGGAACGGTCCTTCTTTCCATCAAGGATGCCGACAAGAAGGGCCTGCCCACCCTCGCTCGCCGCCTGAACGAAATGGGCTTCCTCATCCTCGCAACAAAAGGCACCGCCGCGCGCATTCGCGAGGCCGGTTTTCCGGTCACAGTGGTCAACAAGGTGCTGGAGGGCCGGCCCCACTGTGTCGATGCGATCCGATCCGGAGAGGTCCAGTTGGTCATCAACACCGCCTCCACCCCGCAATCGGTGGCCGACAGCTTTGCCATCCGCCGCAGCGCTTTGACGCACTTCGTGCCCCATTACACAACCCTGGCGGGTGCCCGGGCCGCGGTTCACGCAATCGCAGCATTAAAAGCGGGAACGCTTGAAGTTGCGCCGCTACAGTCTTACTTTCGCGGTTCGTTTTGAGCCAGCGCCGCGGTAGGGGAGGATCCCGGCCGCGGCTGGTGCCACATGACCTACCCGCGTAGTTTGAGGATTGAAGGACCACGCCCGTGCAGAAGTTTCCGATGACGGCCCTAGGGCTGCGGCGGTTGGAAGAGGAGCTGCGGACCCTGAAGTCGCAGGAGCGGCCAGCGATCATTCGCGCCATCGCGGAGGCGCGGTCGCATGGCGATTTGTCCGAAAATGCCGAATACCATGCCGCACGCGAGCGCCAGTCTTTCATCGAGGGCCGCATCCAGGAACTCGAGGAGATCGTCGGCGCGCGTGGAGGTGATCGACCCGTCAAGCCTCTCCGGCATCCACGTGAAATTCGGCGCCCACGTCAAGCTGATCGATGAGGAGACCGACAAGGAAGCCACCTACCAGATCGTCGGCGTCTATGAGGCCGATATCAAAGCCGCTCGGCTGTCGATCTCCTCGCCGCTTGCCAAGGCTCTGATCGGCAAGAAGATCGGGGATACCATTTCGGTCCCCGCCCCCGGCGGCGACCGGTCATACGAAATTCTGGAAGTGAAGTTCATCTGACGTTATGACCTGACCTTCATGGTCAGGCCGTTCCTAAACACCGTCACCATCGGCTCAGCGCCGGCTGTCCGAACTCTGCAGCGGATGTGTTGGTTGCGGGCATCGTCACCGGTTTCCTCATCCCGAAGGTCCCGGTTCCGGACCAATGCCGAGCTGGCCGGCGCATATTTGCCAAACAGGCTCTGGAGGGTCCAAAGGCTGCCGCTTAATCGATGACCCCTCAGTAAGGCAACGAATGATCACGCTTCACGACGTCGAGCAGGCGGCCGGGCGGATCGCCGGGCGGGTGATACGAACCCCGATGGTTCCCAATCCGGCCATCTCCCGTCTCACCGGGGCCGATGTCGTGCTGAAACTCGACAATCTTCAAGTCACCGGGGCATTCAAGGAGCGCGGCGCCGCCAACCGTCTGTCGTTGCTGTCGTCCGAGGAGCGCGAACGCGGCGTCATCGCTATGTCCGCGGGCAACCACGCTCAGGCGGTCGCCCGCCACGCCAGCCTGCTTGGCATCGCCGCCACCATCGTGATGCCGAAATTCACCCCCTCGACCAAAGTGACCCGCACCGCGTCGTGGGGCGCGAATGTAGTCTTGGTCGGCGAAACCCTGGCCGAGGCCGCCGCCCACGCCCGCGAACTGGCCGCCATCGAATCGCTGGTGTTCATCCACCCCTACGACGACCTCGGGATCATTGCCGGCCAGGGCACCATGGCGCTGGAAATGCTCCAGGATACCCCGGACCTCGACGCCCTGATAATCCCGGTGGGCGGCGGCGGCCTCCTCGCAGGCTGCCTGGTGGCTGCGACCGCGCTGCATCCCGGCATCGCCGTCTATGGCGCTGAGGTCGAAACCTATGCCGCCATGGCCCAGCGCGTCGCTGGCCGGACAGTTTCCGTCGGCGGTGCCACGATCGCCGAGGGCATCGCCGTTCGCGACATCGGCGAAATTCCGTTCGAAATCGTGCGCCGCCGGGTCGCCGGCATCCTCGTCACCCCCGAACGCGCCATCGAGGAAGCCATCGGCCTACTGGTCGAGGATGCGAAGACGGTGGCCGAGGGCGCCGGCGCCGCCGGCCTTGCCGCTCTGCTGGCCCATCCCGAACGGTTCCGAGGCAAGAAGGTCGGCGTCGCCATCACCGGCGGCAACATCGATGCTCGCATCCTTTCGAATGTCCTGCTTGCGCGACCTGCTGCGCGACGGCAGGATTCTGCGGCTGCACCTGCAGATTCCCGATCGCCCCGGCGTCCTCGCCGACATCGCCGGCAAAATCGGCAACTCCGGCGGCAACATTATCGAAGTCTCCCACCAGCGGCTGTTCGCCTCCTCGTCGGTCCAGGCCGCCGAACTGGAAGTCATGGTCGAGGCCCGCGACAAGCTCCATGCCGACGCGATCGTCGAGGCGCTGGAGCAGACATACATCGTCCGGCAGGTGTAACCAGCGGTGAGCGGCAACGCCATCCCCCAGCGTCGAAGCCGTGGCCCGGTTATTGCGCGTGCCCGGCCGGCTGGAACAGACGGAACCTTAAGCCAATGACTGACCCGCGCCCCTCCCACCTGGCAACCCTGGAAGCCGAAAGCATCCAGATTTTCCGCGAAGTCGCCGCGCAGGCCGCCCGCCCGGTCCTGCTGTATTCGATCGGCAAGGACTCCTCGGTGCTGCTGCATCTGGCTCGCAAGGCGTTCTATCCCGCCAGGCCGCCGTTTCCGCTGCTGCATATCGACACGACCTGGAAGTTCCGGGCGATGATCGCGTTCCGCGACGCTACGGTCCGCCGATTCGGGTTTCGAACTGCGGACCCATACCAATCCCGAGGGAATTGCGCGACAACATCAACCCGTTCGACCACGGCGGCGCCTACACACAAATCATGAAGACCGACGCGCTGAAACAGGCGCTAACCGCCGGCGGCTACGACTTCGCCATCGGCGGCGCCCGGCGCGACGAGGAACGCTCGCGAGCCAAGGAGCGCATTTTCTCCGTCCGCGCGCCGGGGCACGCCTGGGATCCGAAGCGCCAGCGGCCTGAGCTCTGGCACCTCTACAACGGCCAGCTCGCGCCCGGCGAGACGATGCGCGTGTTCCCGCTGTCGAACTGGACCGAACTGGATGTGTGGACCTACATCGCGGCGGAAGCGATCGACGTGGTTCCGCTGTATTTCGCCGCCATGCGCCCGACCGTGATGCGGGGCGGCCAGATCATCGTCGTGGACGACGACCGGATGCGCTTGCGAGCCGGGTGAAAAACCAGAGGACCGCATGGTGCGTTTCCGCTCGCTCGGCTGCTACCCGCTCTCCGCAGCGGTTTCGTCCGATGCCGCCGACATGGACGCGCTACTGGCCGAGATGCGCACCAGCCGCGAATTCCGAACGCGCCGGCCGGCTGATCGATCAGGACACAGGACGCATCGATGGAGCGCAAGAAGCGCGAGGGATATTTCTGATGCCCGCGGCTGTCCTCCGCGTGCTGACCTGCGGTAGTGTCGATGACGGTAAATCGACCCTGATCGGGCGATTGCTGTTCGAATGCGGCACCATCCCCGACGACGTCATGGCCGCGCTGGAGCGTGACTTCGAAACGTTTCGGCACGGTCGAAGGGGCGATCGACTACGCCCTGCTGGTCGACGGCCTGGAGGCGGAGCGCGAGCAGGGCGTCACCATCGACGTCGCCTACCGGTTCTTCGAGACCGCGACACGCCGCTTCATCCTGGCGGACACTCCGGGCCACCAGCAATACACCCGCAACATGGTCACCGGTGCCTCGACCGCGGACCTGGCCATCCTGCTGATCGACGCCCGCAAGGGCATCCTGCCGCAGACCCGCCGACACGCCGCTATCGCCTCGCTGCTGGGCATCCGGCAGGTGGTTCTGGCGGTCAACAAGATGGACCTCGTCGACTTCGACGAGTCGGTCTTCGCCTCGATCCGACAAGATTTCCGGGTGCTGCTTGGAAATCTGGCGTTCGATCGTATCACGCCGATCCCGATCTGCGCCCGCGACGGCGACAACGTCACTACTGCCGAGCGCTCGCACGCCCTGGTATAACGGCGGTTTCGTTGATCGAGGCGCTGGAAGCGGCCGATCTGGCGTCCGGCCCAGAGCGGCTCCGTTCCGCATGCCGGTGCAATACGTCAATCGCCCGGACCACACATTCCGCGGCTATGCCGGAACCATTGCGGCCGGGCAGGTGCGGCCAGGCGACAGGGTGTTCAACGCCGCCGCCCACACCGAAGCATCGGTGATCGCGCATCGTTACAATGGACGGCGATCGGGCCGAAGCCGGCGCGGGCGATCCCGTCACCCTGGTGCTGGACCGGGAAATCGACATTTCCCGCGGCGACGTCCTGGCGGCGGATCCCGCGCCGGTCGCTGCGGACGGGCTGGACAGCTGGGTCGTCTGGATGGACGAGACCCCGTTGTTCCGCGGCCGCGCCTACCTGCTGATGCTCGGAACGCCGAAGCGTGGTGGCGACGGTGACCGGACATCACCACCCGCCTGGATATGGAGACGCTGGAAGAAATCAGCGTCCGCGAACTGGCTCTGAACGAGATCGGCCGGGTGTCGATTTCCCTGACCCATCCGGTGGTATGCGAGCCCTACGAGACCAGCCGCGAACTCGGCGGCTTCATCCTGATCGACCGGCTGACCCGCGGCACCGTCGGTGCCGGGATGGTGACCGCGATCCGCACCCGCAACGCCGATATCGTCTGGCACCGGCTGGACGTCGACAAGGCGGCGCGGTCTCGGCTGAAGGGTCAGAAGCCGGCGGTGCTGTGGTTCACCGGGCTTTCTGGCGCGGGCAAATCCACCATCGCCAACCAGGTGGAAAAGCGGCTGCATGCGCTGGGTCACCACACCATGATCCTGGACGGCGACAATGTTCGTCACGGGCTGAACCGCGACCTGGGTTCTCGGAAGCCGATCGCGTGGAAAATATCCGCCGGATCGCAGAGGTTTCCCGCTGTTCGTGGAGGCGGGGCTGATCGTTATCGTGTCGTTCATCTCGCCGTACCGCGCTGAACGCATGCTGGCGCGGGACCGGGTCGGCAATGGCGAGTTTTTGGAGATTTTCGTCGATACACCGATCGAGGAATGCCGCCGGCGCGACCCAAAAGGCCTGTACGAAAAGGCCGACAGCGGCCAGATCCGGAATTTCACCGGTGTTGATGCGCCGTACGAGGAACCGCTGGACCCGGAAATCCGACTTCGCACCTTGGAAGGCACGCCCGATATGTTGGCGGACGAGGTCGTCGCCGCGCTGCGCACGAGGGGGAATCGTTGCCTGAGAGCCCCGCTGACGAGCTTTCCGTCGCTGTCGCCGAAGCCCTGGCGTGCCGCCGCTGCGAGGCCTTTCTGCCGCTGGGTGCGCGGCCCGTGTTCCGCGTTTCCGCCACCGCCAGGGTATTGATCATCAGCCAGGCGCCCGGGACGAAAGTGCACATGACCGGGCTGCCGTTTAACGACGCCTCGGGCGACCGGCTGCGCGGACTGGCTGCAGATGGACCGGGACCTGTTTTACGACGAGTCACGCATTGCCATCGTGCCGATGGGCCTGTGCTATCCCGGCCGCCTGCCCAACGGCGGCGATGCGCCGCCCCGGCCGGAATGCGCGCCGTTGTGGCTCGGATCGATTTACCCGTCTGATGCCGCAGGTGCGGCTGACCTTGCTGGTCGGGTCGTATGCCCTGCGGCACCGGTTGGGGAAGGGCGCGATGACCGAGCGGGTGCGGAGCTTCCGGGAACTGGGACCAGCGATCATGCCGCTGCCGCATCCGTCCTGGCGCACCACGGGATGGGAGCGCCGCAACCCCTGGTTCGGCGAAGAGTTGGTTCCCAGGTTGAGGCAGGCGGTGACCGAGGCCTTGGCATAGCACCTGGTCCGGGCACGTCGCGTTTGCCCGCACCAGAGCTCTCTAGCCGCCCCCGAGTTGCTAGGCGAGCAACGATCCACCGGTGCTAAGACGCATCGAAAATAAATCGAAATCGCATATCGAATGGTACGGCACGGCCTTCCTGCAGCGCCGGGCGGAAGTGCCACTTCCGAACCGCGTCTACGGCAGCCTTGTCCAAGGATGCCACGCCAGAGGTTTCCATCACGTCCACGCCGGTTGCGACCCCGGTTTCCGACACATGAATCAGGATCACAACCGCGCCGTGCTCGCCGCGCATCGCCGCTTCCCTGGGATAAATCGGAGGCCGGTTCCTGAATCGGTCGTCCGGGCTTGCCGGCACCACCCGGCCCCCTAACACCTCCGCATTCGATTCGCTTTCGGTGCCGGCGAGATCGAATACCGGCGCCTCCTGCGCTTTCGGGGCTTGCGCCGGCGGTCGACTTTCTGGTTCGTCGGCTGCCTTGTGCGGCCTTTTGCGGCGTTTCTTCATTCGGCTTGAGCGACGGCTCGTCGTCGGCTTTGGTGGCCGGGGGCGCGGCAACGGATCGTGGGACTGCGGCCTGAGCGTCAGAACTCTTGTGCCTGCTGTTCCGGTGCAGCAGATTTATCCTCCTGTCGTAATGGCGGGGGCGCTTTTTCTTGCGGCTGACCAGACGCACTCGGCTGAGCGCCCTTTTTCTCCACCATCAGCAATTCCACGGTACCCTCCTCCCGCGGACGCGCATCCGGGGAGACAACACGCGGCAACAACACGATCATGAGGGCAACCGCGACATGGATGGCGACCGACAGCACAGCCGCGGTCAGCAAAAATCGCCGGCCGCGCGACGCTATCGGCCTGCCCCGCGATCGTCTTCCTCCAAACTCCGGCGCTGAGATCGTTCTGCGTCCCATCCCTGCGAACGTGCTGTGCCGCTCCATTTAATGTACGTAGCCCGAGATTTGATACTCGAAGCTAGGTGTTTCGCGGCGTTGGCAAGCGGGCTAGCTTGTTCGCCGCGATGGAAACGCCACCCAAGGAAATCAGTGATGCCCTGGTCCGCATGCACTTGCTGGACGGCGCCGCGCCGACCGGGGAACCGCTAACCGGCGGAGTTTCCTCCGAAATCTGGCGGATCGACCTGCCCGGCGGGCCGATCTGCATCAAGCGGGCGCTGCCGAAACTACTGGTTACCGCTGACTGGCGGGCACCGGTGGAGCGCAACGTCTACGAAGCCCGCTGGATGCGCGTCGCCAGCCAGGTGGTGCCGCACGCCGTTCCGCTGCTGCTGGGCCAGGATGCGGTTACCGGTGCCCTTGCGATGGAATACCTGCCGGCGGAGCGATACCCGCTTTGGAAAGCGCTGCTGCGCGACGAAGTCGTCGATATCGGCTTCGCCGTCTCCGTCGCGATAACGCTTGGACGGATCCACGCCGCAACGGCCGCCAATCCGTCGCTGGCTCGAGATTTCCCGACCGACGAAATTTTCTTCGAAATAAGGTTGGAGCCCTATCTGGCTCAGACAGGGCGAGCACACCCGGACTTTGGCCGACCGAATGCAACTGCTGATCGAGACGACGCAACAGCAACAAGCATGCACTGGTTCATGGCGACGTCAGCCCGAAAAACATTCTGTGCGGCCCGGATGGCCCGGTGTTCCTGGATGCGGAATGCGCATGGTGGGGTGATCCGGCCTTCGATCTGGCATTCTGCCTAAATCACCTGATGCTGAAATGCCTTTGGGTTCCCGCCGCTCGCGGTGTCCTGCTTGAGAGCTTTCAAGCCATGGTGGACGCTTACCTGCCGTTGGTTGCCTGGGAACCGGTCGCTGCGCTGGAGGCACGGGCGGCACATCTGTTGCCCGCCTTGTTCCTGGCTCGGGTGGATGGCAAATCGCCGGTAGAATACATCACCCAAGGGGAGCAGCGCGAAACCGTCCGGCGCGTCGCTCGCCGCCTGCTGGCCGACCCACCCGATCGCCTCGCCGATGTGGCAAGGGCCTGGAAAAAGGAAATCGCCGCATGACCGACACCAGCATCGCGTTTATCCACGCCCGCCGGGTCTGGGACAGCAGGGGACGCCCTACGGTGGAGGCCGATGTCCTGCTAGAGGGTGGCGCGGTCGGACGGGCCATCGCGCCGGCCGGTGCGTCCACTGGATCGGGTGAAGCGCTCGATCTGCGCGATGGCGGAACGGCGTTCGGCGGTTACGACGTCACCAAAGCCGTTACG
This sequence comes from uncultured Alphaproteobacteria bacterium, assembly GCA_963778125.1. Taxonomy (GTDB): domain Bacteria; phylum Pseudomonadota; class Alphaproteobacteria; order Acetobacterales; family Acetobacteraceae; genus Rhodopila. The sequence goes on from CAVZTH010000047.1 coordinate 242,346, forward strand.
AATGTGAATACCATGATCGCGCACGCGGTGGCCGGAATGGATGCCTCAGATCAGGAAGCGCTGGATGAGCGCCTGATCGAACTGGACGGCACACGCCACAAAACCCGGCTCGGTGCCAACGCCATGGTGTCGGTGTCGATGGCCGCCGCCCATGCCGCCGCAGCCGCTGCCGGGCAGCCACTCTATCGCTACCTCGGAGGTGCCGACGCCGCGTTGATCCCGCTGCCGCAGATCCAGATTTTCGGCGGCGGTGCCCATGCCGGACGGCGGGTGGACATTCAGGATTTCATGGTGATGTGTCCGGCAGCCGAAACCTTCGCCCAGGCGCTGAACTGGACGGCCGAGGTCTATCGCGCCGCTGGCCAGTTGATGGAATCGGCGGGGCCATTGGCTGGGATCGCCGACGAAGGCGGCTGGTGGCCCGCCTTTTCCTCCAACGAACAGGCGCTGGACACTTTGGTCAACGCGATTGAGAAAGCTGGCTTTCGGCCGGGTGAGCAGGTCGGCATCGCACTGGACATCGCCGCGTCGGAGTTTCGCGCGAATGGGCACTACAAGTTGGCGCTGGATGACAAGAAACTGACCACCGAGGGCATGATCGACCTGCTTTCTGGCTGGCTTGCCCGCTATCCGATCCTGTCGATCGAAGACCCGCTGGCGGAAGACGATCCGGAGGGTTTCGTCGCCTTCTCACAAGCAGTCGGCAACAAAGTGCAGATCGTCGGCGACGATTTCCTGGTGAGCGACGCGGACCGTTTGCGCGATGCCGCCGAAGGGAAGGCCGCTAATGCCATCCTGTTAAAACCCAACCAGCGCGGCACTCTGACAGAAACCCTCGATGCAAGGCGCGCCGCGGCGGATTGCGGGTACGCGACGATCGTCTCGGGGCGATCCGGAGAGACCGAGGACGTGACAATCGCGCACCTCGCGGTGGGCTGGGGCGCCGGGCAGTTGAAGGTGGGCAGCTTTGCCCGCGGCGAGCGCATGGCGAAATGGAACGAGGTGCTGCGGATCGAGGAAGCTCTCGGCGCCAAGGCTAGATTTGCCGGCGGATCGGTGCTCGGCCGGTCGCGCCCGTGAAGGTGGTTTTTCATGCTGCCGCCGGCCCAGATCTTGCCGGCCGGCTGCAGCGGCTGCCAGGTCTGGACGTTGTTGTGTGCCGAGAGGACGATCCAGAAACCCTGTTCGACGCGCTGCCGGAATGCGAGGTGCTCTGGCATGTGCTGCAACGCTGCACAGCTGAGATCGATCGGCGCGGCACCCCGGCTTAAGTTGATCCAGAAAATCGGCGTCGGGGTGAACACCATCGACCTCGCGGCAGCGAAGCAGCGGGGGATTCCGGTGTGCAATCTGCCTGGCACGAACGCCCGCGCAGTTGCGGAGCTGACGTTGGGGCTGATGCTTTCTGTGCTTCGGCGTATTCCGGCGTTCGATCGGCACCTGCGGTCGGGGATCTGGACCGACACGGGCTTACAGGACGGCATTGGCGAACTCGGGGGCCGGACCGTTGGACTGATCGGATTCGGCGCGATTCCACGTATTCTGGCGCCCATCCTGAAGGCAATGGGCTGTTCGGTGATCTATACCGCCCGCAATGCGGTGGCTGATCCAGCGGTGTCGTATCGAACCCTCGATAGTTTACTGGCGGAAGCAGATGTCGTCAGCTTGCATCTCCCGTTGGTTCCGGAAACAACTGGTATCATCGACGCGGCCGCACTCGCACGGATGAAACCCGGAGCGATCCTGATCAACACCGGCCGCGGCGGTCTGGTTGATCAGGCGGCCTTGGTGGACGCGCTGGCGTCAGGCCACATCGCCGGCGCTGGGCTGGATGTGTTCGAGACCGAACCGCTGCCTGCCGGTGACCCTTTGCTCAGCCTGCAGAACGTTGTCATCACGCCGCACATCGCGTGGCTGACAACCGGGACATTCGATCGCAGCTTCGTCCTGGCGGCGGAGAACTGCAGGAGGATCGCGTCCGGTGCTCCGCTGCTCAATCAGGTCGCCTAATGGTCCAATCCGGACAGAACCATCCCATGTAACAAAATCAAGGATCGCGCCCCAAATTAGACGGCACGATTGTCTGAACTACTAGGAACATGATCCGACCCGGGATACCTTGCGTAAGCGATTGTTAAGACCCGGGTGAATATGTCTCCCACCGGTCTAGTCAAGCCGCCGAAAAGAAGCCGGTGGCACTACGCGTGCCTCTCGCACTCGCGATTGGTATTCCGAGTCTGCTAGGTTGATAGACTCGGCTGGGAGATCTGACCCATGCTGGCCAGCTTATTTTCTTGGTGGCTTGCTCGCATAACCGAGCTTCTGCCCACCGCTTTGACCGACGCCGCCACGCGCTCGCGGGACGGCATTGTGGTCGATGCGACCGGTGACGGCAGCGTGACGGTTTCGCTGCGGCGAGGTGGGAGGCTAAGCCCGATAGGCCTAGGAGCAGCCGCGCGGCAGGCCGGCCGAAGGCCAGTGTTGGTGCGCCCTCCCAGCGGTTCAGTTCTTGTCAAGAACCATATGGTCCCAACCATACCAGCGCGTCAGATGAACCAGCTCCTGCGATATGAACTCGGGCGAATTACGCCTTTCGCGGCGGAGGACCTGTTCTGGCGTTGGGATGGTCATACCAGACCGAGCAATCGAACGCGCACCGACGTGACGCTGACCATGGTTCCGCGGAAAGCCTTGGCCCCCGCTCTGGCAGCTCTCGCTGACGTCGGACTCAAGGCCGATTTTGTCGAGATCGGGCCCGCCGAGCGACCATCCCTCCTGCCGGTCGGAGATGCAGCGCATCGGACCTCCGGGACGCGTTTGACTCAGGTTCTGGCCTACGGATGCGCCGCGCTCGCGGTTATCGCCGTGGTGCTGCCGCTCGGGCTACAGGCGGTCGCTCTTTACACCACCAACGCCGCCATCGCCGAACTGCAACCTGCGATTAACCAGGTCGAAACATTTCGTCGGAATATTGCCGCCGGCGACGCCGGGCGAGACATCTTAATCCAGGAAACGCAACGGACCGGCGATGTCCTGCAGACGCTGGCGGCTGTGACCCGCATCCTGCCGGACGACACTTACCTGACTGATTTTTCGTTGCGAGAGCGGCAGATGACGCTTAGCGGCCGGTCGGCCTCGGCGCCACGCCTGATCACCGGCCTGTCGGCTGACCCGGCAATCCGCAACACCGCATTCGCCGCCCCGGTCACCCGGATCGAAGGTGCGACAGCCGACGTCTTTTCGATCAAGGCGGAGGTCGCAAAATGAACCCCGACGCATGGCTAACTGGCCGGCGCGGTCAAGGTCTCGCGGTTGCGATTGGTGTTCTGCTTGTGGCCTTGGTGTGGTTCGGTGTCGTCGATCCCGTGTGGTCCTGGTACGAGGACCGTGACCTGTTGCTGGATCAGCGCCAGGGTTTGCTGCATCACATGCAAGATCTCGCGGCGAGCCTGCCCAGCCTACGCGCCGCATCGACCGCGAAGCCCGGCCGCGGTGAAGGCTCGGAAACAATCATGTTACCGGGCGCGACCGATGCGGTTGCTGCTGCCGATCTGCAAGAACGCATTCAGCAAATGGCCTCTTCGGCGGGCGCCAGCCTTACCGCGGTTGAGACCCTCCCCGCCACGCCGTCGGGGAAATGGCATAAGATATCCTTACGGATCAGCCTGAACGCGCCCTGGCCGGTCCTCATGGAGCTGCTGCGCTCGGTCGAGCAGTCACCGACGCGCATCCTGATCGACGATGTCCATTTCCACAGTGCCACGGTCGTTGCTCACCCGACCGCAATGCCGATACAGGCGTCCATGGTGCTGTATGGATTTAGGCCGGCCGAGGCGGGCGCCGGCATATGACCTGGGCGAGGCGAGGCGCCGCGATCGGACTATCGGTGGCGTCAATCATGCTGTGCGTTGCCATATACACAGAGATATCCCCAGGCCCTCGCAGTACCGCGTCGTATCCGGCGGCGGCGCGAATAGCACTCGGCACTCGCGAGCATCCCGCGGAGGTAGTGGGAGCATCGGATCGTCGAGCGGAATGGCTGCACGAGATCATGGCTCGTCCACTCTTTAGTCCAAGCCGGCGCCCGGTCGAGACCACGGTCAGCGGACTGCCGCGCCTGACGGGAATTGTGGTGGCCGGATCCGAACGGGTTGCGATATTCGCCGCGCCGGCCAACGAACATCCGATCGTGGCGCGCTCCGGGACGCGTGTCGGGGCCTATGAGGTGCAGACCATCGCTGACGACGGCGTGACAGTCGTGGGACCAGGGGGGACGACCTTGATCCGGCCAATCTTCGATGTCGCCCGGCCAGCGGGCCCCGCACTACCGGGGACGCCGGCCGCGCGCGCACAGCCGGCCCGACCTGCAGTGCGATAGTAACGGACCCCGCGGCCTGACCGATGGTTGACGCTGATATCAACACAAAAAAGGGCGGGAAATCCCGCCCTTTCACATCAACCTGACCCGAGCCCAGGCTAGTTGTTGTTCCGATTACCCAGAAGCTGCAGGAGCAGCATGAACAGATTGATGAAGTTCAGATACAGGCTAAGTGCATCATACACGCTGCGCTTAGCGGCTCCATCCACGCCTTCGGCATAGGCAAACTGCAGGTAGCTGGCCTTGATCCGTTGCGTGTCATAGGCGGTCAGGCCGGTAAAAACGACTACGCCAATAATGCTGACGGCGAACTGCAGCGCACTGCTTTGGAAGAACATATTCGCCAAGCTGGCGATGATGATCCCAAACAACCCCATCATGAGGAAGCTGCCCATCCGCGTCAGATCCGACTTTGTCGTGTAGCCATAAAGACTGGTCGCGGCGAAGGTGGCGGCGGTGATGAAGAACACCCGCACGATCAACTCGCTGGTGTAAACCAGGAAGATGTTCACTAGGCTGGCGCCCATCGCGGCACAAAAGACCCAGAACAGAGCTTGCGCGGCGGATGTGGACAGCTTGTTCACACCCAGCGACAGCACCAGTACGAAAGCCAACGGCGCGAAGATCGCGATCATCGCCAGCACCGTGGGGTGATGCGCGAAGCCGAATGGCGTCTGCACCAGCGGATAGAAGGCGTCGATCAGACTGGTGTGGGCGATCGCGAAAGCCACCACCCCGGTCAGCAACAGGCCGGACGCCATCCAGTTGTATACCCGAAGCATATAAGCCCGTAGCCCGGCGTCAAAGACAGCCGTGGTGGCGGCGGATGCCTGTGGGTAGGCCCCGAATTGCGGACTGTAAGCCATGGTTTCCCTGTTCCTTTCGGGCGTAAGCCCGCAATGGTTATACCCGATTTGCCGCCCCTGTAACAGCCCCAGGTGCAATCAACCGGGTCGCTTCACGAATGGTCCGTCAGCGGGGCCGGACGGAGACCGCTTAATGCGCTACTCGTTCCTCAGAAGTAGCGCTGGCCTAGCCCGCAGAGCCGCTGCCGTTCCAGCATAGCCGAACAGCAACATGAGTGCGAGTGCTCCCGCAAGAGTGTAAATTAGCGTAACCGGTAAAAAAATCCAGTCCGTATACATAATGTAATGCGCAACGCCGAAGCTTGCGGCTGACCCCACAACGGCGGCGATCAGCCCTGCCACCGCCCCGATCACCCCGAATTCGGTCAGCCATGAGGCTCGGATTTGCCACCGCGTGGCGCCAAGGGTCTTCAGGATCACCGCCTCCCGCACCCGGCGGCGCTGACCGGCGGCAACTGCCCCAACCAGCACAAATGCTCCGGAAATCAGCGTCAGCGCCCCGGTCACGGTCAGAGCGGCGGCGACCTGGTTCAGCAGGCTGGCGATCGCCGATAATACGTCCTCGATACGGATCCCGGTCACGTTGGGCAAAGCGTCAGTCACCGCCCGCAGCAACCCACCCTGCCCCGCATCGGCGATCCGGACTGTCGCAATGTGGGTATGCGGTGCATGCGAAAGCAGGCCAGGACTGGCAACCATAAAAAAATTTATCGCCAGCGTTTTCCAGGCGATGTCGCGAAAATTGGCGATCTTCAGGTCGATGTCCCGCCCCAGTACATTGACCCGGATTACATCCCCGATCGCGACGTGCCAGCCCTTCGCCAAGGCGGCGTCAAAAGACACCAAAGGTGGACCGCTATAATCCGACGGCCACCATGCGCCGGCAACCAGGTGCGTGCCCTCGGGCGGCGAAGCGGCGTAAGTCAGGCCGCGGTCCCCCCGCAACGCCCATGCGGTTTCAGGCGTCGTCACGACCTGGTCCACCGGCACCCCTTTCACCGCCACGATCCGCGCGCGAAGCGAGGGCACCTGGTGAATGGCCTCGACACCCGGCTGCTCGCGGACCACCGCCTCGAAGCGCTGAAGCTGGTCGTTCTGAATGTCGATGAAAAAGAAGCTGGGCGCGTTGGAGGGAAGCTGCTCCTGGATCTGATGCTGCATATTGCCCTGGATCAGCGCAACGGCCGCAAGCGTCGAGAGACCAAGGCCAGCCGACAGCAACAGCAAGGGCGCTGGTGCCCCAGGTCGATGCAGATTGCCGATACCCAGGCGGATCGACGGCCACCGCACCGCGGGTGCCACTTTCGCCGCCCACATCACCACCGCCCCGCCTGCTCGAAATAGCACCAGCGTCAACCCCGCGCCGGCACAAAAATATAGCGCGAAAAAACGGTCCGTCGGCCGTGGCCACAGTCAGCCCAACGAGTGCGAGCCCGACCGCGGCGTTCACCGCGATCAACATCGCGGAAGGCCGCGCCGCCTCCGGCACTAGTCCATCCCGGAACAGCGCCCCACCCGGTATCCGCGCCGCTCGGCCCAATGGCCAGAGCGCGAAACACAGCGCAACGAGCAGCCCATACACCGCGGCCAGCCCCAGCGGCCCGGGATAAACTCCAAGCACCGGCGGCACCGGTAGAATCGGCGCAAGGAAATGCGCGCCGATTAACGGAACCACCGCGCCGGCAATCACCCCCACCAGGATCCCGCCCGCCGCCAGCGTCAACACCTGGATCAGGCAGACAGCAAACACCAGACCGGCGGAAGCTCCCAGGCAGCGCAATGTGGCGATCGTGAGTGCGCGGGCGTCGAGCCAGGCGCGCACTCCATTGGCCACACCGATGCCACCGACCAGCAACGACGTTAGGCCGACAAGCGTCAGAAACAACGCCGTCTGGTCAATAAAGCGGCCGACCCCAGGCGCGGCGTCGGCGGGGTCGCGGATGCGCCAGCCTTGGCCAGGGAAGGCGATCCGAACGTCCCGAGCGATTGCCACCGGGTCGGGCGCCGTTAGCCGGACCTGGTAGCGCACCATCGCCCCCGGCGAGATCAGCCCGGTCGAGGCAAGCGCGTCGATCGAAACCAGCACGCGGGGGCCGAGAATGGCGGCAGTGCCAACCCGATCGGGCTCTTTTGTCAGCGCGCCCGCGACCCGAAAATTCTCTGTGCCAAGTCGAACGATATCCCCCGGATGCAGCATGAGCCGGTCGAGGACGACTTGTTCGGCCAACACGCCGAAATGTCCATCGCGCTGCCCCAACGCGTCCGCGATGGACTGCTTGGGGGCCGCGGAAGCCTCGCCAACCAGTGGCCACCGCCCATCTACGCCCTTCAACTCGACCAACTGCCGCTCGCCGGACTGGGCGACAAGCATGGATCGCATTTGCACCACCCGTGAGGTCGTGGCGCCGTGAGCATGGAGCCAGCCGATCAACCTGTCTGGCAGCTCCTGGGAGCCTCCATCGATTTCCAGGTCGCCACCCAGCAAAGCGCGGCCATCGGCCGACAATCCCGCATCGACCGCCGCCCGCAACGTGCCGACGGCGGCAATCACGCCGACCCCTAGGGCGAGACACAGGAGCACAATCCACAAGCCTCGGACGCCGCCGCGCAGCTCCCGGCGGGCCAGCGTGAACGCGAGAACTCAGGTCAACCAAGCCTCGCGCCTGGCCCCGCTATCCCGAAACCGTCGGCCCTAGCTCATCCCAGCAGGCGGCTCGCATACAACAGTCTTCATCTCCGCTGGCACCGACACCTCCAGCAGTTCCAGCTCATCCGCCGTCCCGATCTCATTATGCCGCATCCCGCCAGGGATCATCAGCGAATCCCCCGGCATCAGCCGGATCTTGCGCCCATCCTCGAATTCCAGATCGACCCAGCCCTTCAGCATATACACAAGTTGATGCTCGCAGACGTGATAGTGCCAGCCGGTCGGCTCCCCCAGCCCCTGTGTGGCCGAAGTCACCTGCGCCCGCATCTTCCCGTCCGTGGCGTCAGTCACCCCTAAATCGCGGTATTTGAAAAAGGACCGCCGCCCCGCCACATAAGTGGCGTTATCCACGGTCGCATGCGCCAACTTGGCGGCTGTTCCTACGACGTCGTTCATGATTCTTCTCCTCCTTGGCGTGTCGCGCCTTGCTGCCGCGGCGCGCGAGACCATACACCTAAGGCCGATCCCGGCTCGGCCGCAACAGCTGACCTTGCGCAAAGCTTGCTCCCCTAGCATCAACGACCGCATGAGCGAAAAAACGCTAAGCAACGAGACGCCGAAAATCCGTATCCGCGGACTCTACAAGCGGTTTGGCACCAAGCAGGTGCTGGCCGGCGTGGACCTGGACGTGCCTCAAGGCACGTCCCTCGTGGTGATCGGCGGTTCCGGCTCCGGCAAGTCGGTGTTGCTGAAATGCATCCTCGGCCTGCTCGAACCGGACGACGGCATCGTCGAAATCGACGGCCGAGACCTCATGAAACTCTCCCGCGAGGAGCGCGAACTAGCCCGAACGCGCATCGGCATGCTGTTCCAGGCCGGGGCGCTGTTCGACAGCCTGCCCGTTTGGGAAAACGTGGCTTTCGGCCTGATGGCGAGCCATAAGGCCACCCGCGCCACAGCTCGCGCGCAGGCAGACCATTTTCTGCAGCAGGTCGGACTGGCGGCGAGCGTCGGGGACCTGTCGCCGGCCGAGCTCTCGGGGGGGATGCAGAAGCGCGTCGCTCTGGCCCGAGCAATAGCTTCTCAGCCGGATATCATGTTTTTCGATGAGCCGACGACCGGTCTAGATCCGATCATGGGGGCGGTGATTGACGGTCTGGTGGTCGACTGCGTCAAGCGGTTGGGCAGCACGGCCATCGCCATCACCCACGACATGGCCAGCGCCCGCCGCATCGGCGATCAGGCGGCCATGCTGCTGAACGGCCGCATCATCTGGGCGGGGCCCGCCGCTCGTTTGATGGATAGCGGCAATGCCGAGGTCGACCAGTTCACTCACGGACGGCGCGAGGGTCCGATCCAGATGGAGTTGCTCCGCTGAAGCGCCCGCTTTGCCTGCTGGCCGCGTTCCTGCTGATGCCCTTGACCGCCCACGCAGGCGCGGCCGATGAACTCGTCGGCCTGTTCATGCAGGGTTGCCTGCCGTTCGCCGGCCATCCAGCGGCTCTACGCGACTGGGCCCAGCGGCTCGGGCTCCCGGCGGTGCCGGAACAAGCCCGCGCCGCGTTCCTGCACGGCGCGCCCGGCCAGGCATTTGACGCTTCTGCCGCTGAGGTGAAGTTGGCCCTGCTGTCCTCCGATGACGGCATTTGTTCAGCGGTCACCGACCACGCGATGCAGCCGCAGGTCACCGAGGCCCTGGAAACCAGCCTGCGCGAAGCCGGGCTGACTTTCCGTCTGGTGATCGAGCGCGACGACAAGCAGATCACCGCGATTCACGACCGGGAATATCTCGCGGCGAAAGACAAAAGTAGCTGGCGTATCCTCGAAGCCACCGTAAAGGACGATCAAGGCGGTGAGGCCATGCTGACCGCCGCGCCGGAGTGATCGCTGCGCGAGAGCGGCTACCGGCTTGGCCGTTCGAACTATATTCCCAACGCCATCAAACCGGCATTGCCACCCGCCCCCCCAGCATCGGCACCGGCACCCCGGTCGTCGACGGAAAACTCAGAGGCAAACCTGCCACCACCCTGGCAGCCAGAAATCCGAAACACTGAGCCTCCAGCGCGTCGCCATTCCAACCCACCACCTCCGCCGGCTCGACCGGAACGCCGAGCGCCACGCGCAGCCCGTCCATCAGCGTAGAATTCATCCGGCCGCCCCCGCACACCAGCCAACGCTCGGGCCGCTCCGGAAACACCGCGGCCGCCACCGAGGCGACCGTGAACGCCACCAACGTCGCCGCCCCATCCGCGGCAGACAGCGCATCCAGCCCACTCGCCGCCAAAGCCCGCCCAAAATCCAAACGATCCAGCGATTTCGGCGCCGGCATCCCGAAATATGGATGCGCCATCAACCGCCCCAGCACGACCCGGTCCACCCGGCCAGCCTTGGCCAACGCTCCGCCCGCATCGAAGGCCTGGCCGGTATGCTGGAACACCCAGTCATCCAACGGCCCGTTCCCGGGTCCCGTATCGAACGCCAGTAACGACCCGTCTTGCGCCGAGCCACGTCACATTCGCCACGCCGCCGATATTCAGAACCGCCAGCGGCTTAGGCAACTCCGCCGCCAGCGCCGCATGGTAAACCGGGGCCAGCGGAGCCCCCTGCCCGCCCGCCGCCACATCCGCCGACCTGAAATCGTAAACCACCGGAACACCCAGACGCGCTGCCAGCCCTGCCGCGTCTCCGATCTGCCACGTACGCCGCCGATCCGGCCGATGCAGGATCGTCTGCCCGTGAAACCCAACCAGTTCCGCCGAACACCCCAGCCTCTCGACCGCCCGAACGTGATAGTCCGTCAGGCGCTCGGTCACCCCTGGAAAGCCGCGGGTCATACGGCGCGAGCACTGGGGCCAGATCGAGAATCGCCCGCAAGTCTCGGCGCAATGCGTCATCATAGGTCACTGTCACCGCTGGTCCGAATGCGCTAACGCTGACACCATCGGTGTCGAGCCATGCCGCATCGACCCCGTCCAGCGACGTGCCACTCATCAAACCAATCGTTCGCGGCATTTGCCCCCGCCCCGCCGTGTGATAACCCGCCCGCGCAAACTACGGGTCAGCCGCCATGACGACCAACTCTTTCCTCGAGGAAGCCACCGCACGCGGCTTCGTCTTCCAATGCACTGACACCGACGCGCTGGCCGCGTCCATGCAGGCCGCGCCGATTACCGCCTATATCGGCTTTGATTGCACCGCCGACAGCCTGCATGTCGGCAGCCTCGTGCAGATCATGATCCTGCGCCTGCTGCAGAAACACGGCCACAAGCCGCTGGTGCTGCTGGGCGGCGGCACGACCCGCATCGGCGACCCCTCCGGCAAGGACGAATCCCGCCAGTTGCTGACAGACGAAACCATCGCCGCCAACATGGCCGGCATCCGCCGCTGCTTCACCCCGTTCCTGCGGTTCGGCGAGGGGCCGTCCGACGCCATGCTCGCCAACAATGCCGACTGGCTCGACGCTTTGGGCTACATCCCCCTCCTCCGCGACGTCGGCATCCACTTCACCATCAACCGGATGCTCGGTTTTGATTCTGTGAAGTTACGGCTTGAGCGGGAGCAGCCGCTGACGTTCCTCGAATTCAACTACATGATCCTGCAAAGCTACGACTTCCGGGAACTCAGCCGCCGCCATGGCGTCACCCTGCAGATCGGCGGATCCGATCAATGGGGCAACATCGTCGCGGGCATGGAACTGACCCGCCGCACCGACGCCAAATCAGTCTACGGCCTGACCACCCCGCTGATCACCACCGCATCCGGCGGCAAGATGGGCAAGACCGCCCAGGGCGCCATCTGGCTCACCGCCGACCGCTTGTCCGCCTACGACTACTGGCAGTTCTGGCGCAACACCGAGGACGCCGATGTCGGCCGCTTCCTGCGCCTGTTCACCGACCTGCCGCTGCCCGAAATCGCCCGCCTGGAATCGCTGGGCGGCGCCGAGATCAACGAGGCCAAAAAGATCCTCGCCACCGAAGCAACCGCCCTCGCCCACGGTCCCGACCAAGCCGCGCAAGCCGCCGAAACCGCCCGCCGCGCCTTCGAGGAAGGTGAGGCCGCCGCCACCCTGCCCACCGTCACCGTGCCCGGCTGCGGACCTGCGAACCGGCATCCCTGCCTTCCGCCTGTTCGCCACTCGCCGGCCTCGCCGCCAGCAACGCCGAGGCCCGCCGCCTCATTCGTGGCGGCGGCGCGAAGGTCAACGACGAGGCCGTTACCGAGGAAGGCCAGTTGCTCGCGGCGGAACTGCTGCGCGACGGCGCGATCAAGCTGTCCGCTGGCCGCAAACAGCACCGGCTGGTGAAGATCCAGGAAATCTGACGCGCAGTCGCCAACCCTCGCGACCTCAGCGGACAAGCCCGTGGCCGCCTCCCGTCACAGATGTTTGATGTCCGCGAAACTTGTTGGCGTCGCCGTTATGCGGTCGGATGGTTCGAGGGATGAAACAAGGGGACGATATGCGCCTAACCATGGTCGCGGCCGTACTGGGGCTGGCGGTCTTTTTCACGAAGCCAGCACTCAGCGACGGGACGATGTTGCGGCAGCAGCTTCAAACAATAGTCGACGATTACCTCAATACCCGTCACGATCTCGAGAAAATCTCAGGCGTCGCCCTGCGCGTTGATCTGATAAATCACCACCCGATCGACGTCTACAGCGGGACGAATGGCCGAGGCAATGACCCGGCCCCCATCGACGACAGAACGCTTTTCCAGATTGGCAGCAATACCAAGCATTTCACGTCTGCGCTGATCTTGAAGCTGGAAGCTGAGGGCAAATTAAGTATTGATCAAACCGTCGGCGACTGGCTGCCGCAATATCCGGCATGGGCCAAGGTAACGATCCGCAAACTTCTGAACATGACCGCTGATATTCCCAACTATAGCGAGACACTGACGATCGCGGAAGCGATGTCCGCGGACATCCATCGTCAATTCAGTCAGGAAGAGCTTGTTGCCGCGGTGTATGACAAGGGCTTGCCGATTCCGAGCGGTTATTTCTACTCGAACACCAACGACGTGATCGCCGGGCTCATCATCGAGCAGGCTGCGCAAATGTCGTACAAAGATGCGCTCGACACGTTGTTGCTCAAGCCGCTGCACCTGAACAATACGTTTTATAGAGATGCGCCATATCCGCAGCCCGTTCTACGCCGGCTTCCGGTGGGTATCTACGACAATACCGATTGCACCATTTACCAACCCAAGCCATGTACGCTGACTGCATGGGCACGTTTGGTCGGCAAAGACGTGAGCCACCAGAATCTTTCGTGGGCCGGCCCAGCCGGTGGTATGATCAGCGACACTCGCGACCTCACCAAGTGGATACGGGCGTTGTTCGGAGGCCACGTGATCCCGCAGCAGCAGCTAGACGAAATGACCTCGATCATTTCGACCAAGACCGGCGAACCCATTTCCGACGTGTCGCCGGACGATCCGTCTGGCTTCGGACTCGATCTCGGAAGGGTGTATCGAGCTGAACTCGGAGGCACCTACTGGTTTTATCAAGGGACGACATTCGGCTTTCGGGCCATCTTTGCGTATTGGCCGCAGTACCGACCTGGTGATCACCGCCGCAACGAACAGCCAGCCGCAAGACAACGAGGATAAATTGGGTCCAGTAGTGGTCGGAGGCGCGTTTCAGGCCTTGCAGAAGCAAGGGCTTATCCCCTGATACAGGTGGCCCCCGCGGCTTAAGTTGCCCCCGTCAGTGGCTGTGGAAGGCAAACATCCATCCCTCCGTCGGGTGGCCCCGGGGTTGGCGCTACGGACGGACCGGGTTGCCATTCTCGCGGTCGAGGGACACAGGAGGGATCATGGGCAACATCGCATACGCGTCAATGATAGCGCTTGCGGCTTTTTCGTCGGCGCCGTCAAAACACGAACGAACGACAGTGCTGGTCAATGATGCTGAGACCATCACGGTCCAGTTGTCGAACTTCGCCTTCGACCCTGGGTATCTCCGGCTGAAGGCAGGCGTGCCCGTTCGCCTGCACCTCGCAAATGAAAGCAATGGAGGTCATGACTTCAGCGCGCCCGCTTTCTTCGCGGCGAGCAGCTTCCCACCTGGTACCGCGGCGCCCCCGCACGGTGAGGTGGCGGTTCGCTCACACACGACCGTCGATATCACCGTCGTGCCGCGTACGCCGGGGACCTACCGACTGGAATGCACCCATTTTCTTCACAGCTTATTTGGGATGCACGGAACGATCGAGGTGGTTCCTTAAAGTCGCCTTCGATCCACGGTGCGCTGGACGAAAATCGCGGCCGCCGCCACGAACTCTGTATGATCCCCTGCCATAAACCTACGCTCGCCCGGTACCGATCAGCATTTCGAACGTCATCTCAATCCCGCGTTCCGACAGCAAATTCGCCAAGTGTGCTTGGACTTCCTCCCGCACCAACCGGCGGTCTTCAAGAGACAGCGCTCGGTACGCCTGCGGCATCATGCCGCTGCCTGCTTCAATCGAAGTCCAATAATCGCCGAACGAGGCGACAATCCCGCTGCGGGTCGTTCGCTCCACTTGCACATCCTGGAAGCCAGCCGCGCCAAACATACGCCTCAGCCGGTCGGGATCGGACAACGAAAATGATAGGCCGAGCACGTCCCGTTGATCTGGAAAACAACGACCAAGGACATCGGCCAGCACACCCCACATCGGCGTCCGGTCCGGCGTGGCAATGACGCATACCGCCGCCCGCCGGCCGGAACGAACGACACGCCGAAATTCGCGGACACCCTGCGCCGGGTCAGGAAAAAACTGCAACCCGAGTTGGCAGATAACGGCATCGAAGCTGCTATCACTAAATGGCAGCGCCTGACCGTCCGCCGCGACAGCGACAAATAGCTCAGGGACCGCCCGCTTTTTCGCCGCCAACAGCATTGACGGCGAAAGGTCGGCACCGATTACAAGCCCTTCGAGTCCAACCAACGAAAGCGCCATCAGAGCGGCCTCCCCCGGCCCGGTGGCGACGTCGAGCACGCGATCTCCGGCAGCGACTTCAGCAGCGTTCAAAACCGCCGGGACAAACAACCTCGACCATCGGCCAAGATATTGCTCATAGGCATCAGCATTAAACGCATGTTGCCCGGCTGCGTGAAAGCCCGGCCCAAAGTTGATCGACATCGACGTCCCTCAGGACTCCCCAATCACGCCCTCAAGCGTAAGCCGGCTCCTCCTCGGGCATGCCTGACGCACCTTGCTTCGGCCAATCCAGCGGCGCCGCCGGACGGTTCTGTCGCAAGGTGGACGCGCCATCGGCGACAATCCGCCACACCGCGTTCGACAGCGCCTTGCGGTCCGCGAACAAACTGGGGTCCAGCGGCGTATGCACCAGCACCGTCGCCCGCAGCCCAATATGCTGCGCCAGCCGCCAAAAATGCGACGCTATATCCATATCGCCATACCAAGCGAAAACCGGCCGGCTGGCCCGTCCCGTGGGCAACCCACCCAACCGGTCATACACCACGGACACCGGCTGAATGAGCGGCAATTCCGACCGATCCTCGCCCGCCCGAACCTCAGCCACAGCGAAAAACGACGTCCGGAACGGCAACACCCGGGACCCGTCCGAGCTCGTCCCCTCCGGAAACAGGATCAGGTTATCCCCCGCCTTCAGCACCTCGCGCATTGCATCGCGCTCCTTACCGGTCGACGCTCGGCTGCGTGACACGAATACCGTCCGCCCAAGCCGGGCAATCGTGCTGATGATGGGCCAGCCCGCGACTTCCCCCTTGGCGACGAAGCGGCCATCCAACACACCCCCGATCACCGGGACATCAACCCAGGAGGAATGGTTCGAAACATAGATCACCCGCCGCCCGGCCGAGCGTTTCACCGGCGTCCCAATGACCCGCACCCTGACACCGATCAAACGCGCGAGCGTCGCCCAGTACACCTGCGCGAACCTGACCTTCGCGTGCCCCGGCAAAATCAGGCACACCGCCTGGATCAGCATCGCGGGAAGCGTCCACGCCAGTACCGCCAGACCTCGCCGAGCCGCCCGCACCCTCCGTGCAACCAGCCAGCCCTCACGGCCGGTCGGCAGTCGCAGCAAAAACCCAGGGTCCCGGTCCGAGTCCGATAACGGTCCTGGCCGCCGCCTTGCTCGCTTTCTCCGGTCCAGCATCGGATCATCTTCCATGACGATTGGGATACCGCGGGATTTACAACGGAACAATGGCGCAACCGTGACCGTTCAGCGAAACCCGTTGCGACTCGTTTAAGGTAAGCTTCCCCTATGCGCCGCCTCCGGACATCACTTCCCGCCGCCGCACGGCGGTTTGCGGTCATCCTGATCGTGACCGCCGCCACCGCGGCGATCGAACCATCGCGAGGCGCCGACCCTCAGCCCTATACGGTGACCCTGAAGCCGACCGGCGATAGCGCCCTCGATGCTGCCCTGAATGGCAGCTCCACCTTGATCTCGCTAGAGAAATCGGCGCCAGTCGGCGGCTTCGCGCTCACCGAGCGGGCGCGCCAGGACACCGCCCGGTTCGAAACCGCCCTGCGAAGTTTCGGCTATTACAAGGCGACCGTCGCCACGACGATCGCCGGCCATGTCCTGGCCGACCCCACACTACCCGCGACGATCGATCAGGCCCCAGCCAACCCGCCGCTGGAGGTCGGTGTCTCATTCGATCTCGGGCCACGTTTCGAACTCGGTTCAGTATCGATCTCCCCCCCGTGCCACCCGCCGTCGCAGCCCATCTGGACCTGAAACCGGGTCAGCCGGCCATGGCCGCCGAAATCCTCGCCGCCCAAGGCCGATTGCTCGCTGCGCTCCAAGCGGACAGCTACCCATTGGCAAAGGTGCCTACGCCCGTCGCCATCCTACATCCCGACCAAAACCTGCTGGATGTGACTTTCCAACCCGATCCTGGCCCGAAGGCCGAGATCGGCCCGATCAGCTTCAACGGCCTCAAGAACATGAACGAAGCGTTTGTTCGCAAGCGCCTGCTCATCCACCAAGGCGAGGCTTTCAGTCCGCAAGCCGTCGAAACAGCGCGCGCCGATCTGTCCTCGATCGGCGTGTTCTCCGTGGTCCGAGCGAACCCTGCCTCGGCACTAGACCCTCAAGGCCAATTGCCGATCGCCTTCGACCTGACCGAGCGCCCGCTCCATGCCGTGGACGTCGGGGTCGGCTATTCAACCGATCTCGGCGCCAACTTCAACCTCGGGTGGCACGATCGGAACCTGTTCGGCAACGCGGAACAGTTGAACCTCACAGCGTCCTACCAGGCCGGCGGTGACGCCCTCGTCCATCCTGGCTATCAGGCCGGCGCGCAATTCCTGAAGCCCGATTTCCTGACTCGCGACCAGCAACTCGAACTTGATCTGAATGCCGTCAAACAGGACCTGCAAGCTTACGATCAGACCGCGTTGCTGGAGAAGATCGCGCTCAACCGCAAACTGTCACCGCATTGGACCGTCAGCCTTGGCCTGTCCGGCGAACAGGAGTCGATCCTGCAGGAGGCTGTCACCCGCCACTACAACCTGATCGGCATCCCGGCCAGCCTGAAATACGACAGCACAACCAGCATGCTTGACCCGACGCAGGGCATCAGGGCCGCGATCATGCTGACCCCGACCGAGTCCCTCGGCACGCCCGGCGCCACCTTCCTGCTCGCGCAGGTTTCCGGTTCAACCTATTTGGACTTCTCTGGCAACGGACGCAGCGTCTTGGCGCTGCGCGGGCTGATCGGGCAGGCCTCCGGCGTCGGCGTGTTCGGCATCCCGCCCGACCAGCGCTTCTATGCCGGCGGCAGCGGCACGGTGCGAGGCTACCGCTACCAGACGCTGGGTCCGCAGTTCCCTGATGAGAAGCCGACAGGGGGCACCGCCATCTCCGCCGGAACCGTGGAGATGCGCCAGCGTATTCTTGGTAACTACGGCGTCGTAGGGTTCGTGGACGTAGGGCAGGTCAGCACCAACGGCGAGCCGTTCACCAGCGACTGGCATGCGGGCGCCGGAGTGGGCGCCCGCTATTACACCCCCATCGGTCCGATCCGGCTGGATGTCGCGGTTCCGTTGAACAAACTGCCCGGGGGCGATTCGTTCGAATTGTATATCGGTATTGGACAGGCGTTTTGATAGGAAGGCGTTTTGACCCGTCGACTGCTGAAATGGGGCGCGGTGGTTGTCCTGGTGCTGCTGGCGGTTCCCGTGCTGGCGGTCCTGCTGGTCGCGCTCGCCGCCAACGTCGATGCCGGGCGCCGCTTCATCGAGCAGGAGACCGCCACTCTGAGCGGCGGCATGGTCCGGATCCAGGGCCTCAGCGGGCGCTTTCCCGATGCGCTGCGCGCCGAACAGGTTCAGGTGTCGGACGCCAAGGGGCCGTATGTCACGATCAACGGCCTGATCCTCGACTGGTCGCCGCTGAAATTGGTCCAGCGAACCGCCCAGATCGATCGGCTTGAAGCAGACCATTTGGATTTCAGCCGGCTGCCGGAATCGGGGAACAAATCCTCTGGCAGTGGGTCGTTCACTCTGCCGGTGCAGGTCGATCTGCGCCACCTTCACATCGCCCAGGCGGTGCTTGGTGCGCCGGTCGCAGGGGTGGCGGCGACACTGGCGCTCGATGGTTCGGCCACTCTGCCAACGCTCACCGAGGGCACCATCCACCTCGACGCAACCCGCCTGGACAGCCCGGGCCACTACGTCGTCAGCGGTCGCGTCACCTCGGATACGATCGAGGCCACGGTCAAGGCCGATGAGCCCGCCAAGGGCCTGATTTCCGGCATCGCGCATCTGCCCGATCTGGGTGCGATCGCAATTCAGGCCTCGGTCAATGGCCCCCGAGACAGTCTCGGCGGCACAAGTTGGCATCACCGCGGGCCAGTTGACGGCTTCCGCCACCGGCACCGTCGACCTGCAACACGAGACTGCCAACCTGGCGGTCAAAGCCGAGGCCCCCGCCATGACGCCCGCCCCAGGCGTGTCCTGGCAATCGGTCCTGGTGGACGCCAAGGTGCACGGTCCGTTTCTCAAACCCGACGCCAACGGCACGATCAAGATTGGCACCCTTGCCGCGGCCGGTGCCCGGATCGGTGCGCTGGACGCCGACATCGCCGGCAACGAAGGTCAGATCGATCTGCACGCCACGGTTCGAGACCTTCACATACCCGGCCCGAAACCCGACCTGTTCGCCGCCGATCCGATCGCTGTGACCGCCTCCGCACGGCTGGATGCGCCGGACCGCCCGGTGACCTTCGCGTTGCACCATCCCCTGGTCTCCGCCGAAGGCACCGCCCGCACGGAAGGGACGCGACGAGTTGATGCCCACCTGACACTGCCGAACCTTTCGCCCTTGGCGGCGGCGGTCGGCACTGATCTCGACGGCAGCACCAGCCTCGATATCACCGCCGAGATGAAGGACGGCACGACCACCGCCACCGCGAACGGCCGCATCGCCATCACCGGCGGCATCGCCCCGGTGCCGGCCCTGATCGGCGAGGACGGCAGTATCGATGTTGCGGCGTCGCTGCATGGCGAGGACATCAAACTCTCCCGCCTCGTGGTGCAGGGCAAGCGACTGAACGTCTCCGCCCACGGTGGCCTGGAAGACCAGACCCTCGACCTCGACTGGACTGTCGCCCTGGCCGATCTGGCCGCCATCCAGCCTAGCGTGTCCGGCACCTTGGACGCCAAGGGCCACGCCGGAGGCAAGCTGAACGATCTCGCCATCCAGGCCGATCTGGGCGCCGATCTGGCGGCAAAAGGCTACGCATCGGGACACATCACCGCCAAGGTGGACGCGACCGGGCTGCCCGCCAAACCGCACGCGACGATCAACGCCAGCGGGACGCTGCTGGACGCTCCACTCACCCTGGCCCTCACCGCGGAGCAGGCCAACGGCGTGGTCAACGTAGACATCGGCCAGGCCTCCTGGAAGTCGCTCCAAGCCGGCGGCGTCATCAGTCTGACCCCGCCCGCGGTGATTCCCGCCGGCAACCTGCACGTCGATGTCGGCCGGCTCGCGGACTTCGAACCTCTGCTGGGACGTCCATTGGCTGGCAAGGCAAAGGCGATCCTCGATTCCGACGACAAGGCCGCGAAATTGATCGGTGACGATCCGCGACGCCGCGATACCCGGGACGGCCGCGATCAGCAAAGCCGAGTTGAACGCCACCATCACCGATCCGGCCGGCAATCCCAGCATCGAAGGCACGTTTGCCGCCGACAGTATCTCCGCCGGCGACGCCAAATCGGTTTCGGCCCGCGTGACCGCCAAAGGTCCGATCGACGCACTTGGTCTCAGCGTCACCGCCGATGCGCCGTCGATCGCCGACGGGCCCGCCAAGCTGACCGCCGCCGGCACTCTGAACGCCAAGGACAAAACGCTTGCCCTGAACCACATGGAGGCAAGCTGGAAGCAGCAGACGCTGAAGCTTCTCGCCCCCGCCAGGCTCGACTTCATCGATGGCGTGGCCATGGACCGGCTGCGCCTCGGCTTCCGTCAGGCGGAGTTGACCGTGTCGGGGAAAGCCGGCAGCACCCTGGATCTGACCGCCACGTTGCGTAATCTGCCGGCGGATATCGGCGCCATCGCCAACCCCACCTTTGCCGCCGACGGCGTCATCGCGGCCGATGTGCGCCTGACAGGCACCCCCGCTCGTCCGGAAGGCACCATTAAACTCACGGCGACCGGCGTGCGGCAACGGCAAGGTCCCGGTCAGGCGCTTCCCGCCGCGGACCTTCTCGCCAACGCCACCCTTCTCGGCACCGCCGCACGCATCGACACCAAACTGACCGCCGGTCCGTCGCACGTAGTCGTAACCGGGTCGGTGCCGCTGGCGCCGGGCGGCGCCCTCGACCTGAAGACCAACGGCCGCATCGATTTGACAATGCTGGACCCGCTCCTGACGGCGCAGGGCCGTCGCGTTCGGGGCGAGGTGACCTTGGACGCCGCCGTGACCGGCACCACCACCGCCCCACTGGTCCGCGGCTCCGCCAACCTGAGCAAGGGCGACTTCACGGATTATGTCGTGGGTGCCCACATCACCAATTTGACGGCCGCCATTCAGGCCACGGGGGACACCATCCGCCTGGCCAGTTTCACCGGAAAGGCCGGCCCCGGGACGTTGGGCGGCTCCGGCACGATCAGCCTGGCCGGCGCCATGCCGGTCGATCTGCATTTCACCGCCGACAACGCCCGCCCGCTGTCGAGTGACCTGATAACCGCTTCGATCGACGCCAACCTGACGGTGCAGGGCGAGGTGAAGGGCGACCTGGAAGCCGGCGGCACGCTGCACGTCCGGCGCGCCGACATCCGCATCCCGGACAAGATGCCGACCAGCATCGCTGTCCTGCCGGTTCGCGACGCCAACGCACCGCCCCCGCCCCCACCGGGACCGGAGCCGCAATCCGCGATCTCGTTGAACCTGACGCTGAACGCGCCGGAAGAGGTCTTCATCCGCGGCCGCGGTCTCGACGCGGAACTCGGCGGCACCATCCACATCCGTGGCACCGCGGCCAAACCCATCCCCAGCGGCGGTCTGCACCTGCGCCGAGGAACCTTCAGCTTGGTCGGCAGCACGTTGAATTTCACCGAGGGCACCATCGATTTCTCCGGCGCCGGCATCGCCGATCCGTCGATCCATTTCATTGCGACGTCATCCACGGCCACCATGGTCGCCACCCTGACGATCAGCGGCAGCGCCAAGAACCCGAAAATCGCCCTGTCGAGCGTGCCCGACATGCCGCAGGACGAAATCCTTGCCCAGCTTCTGTTCAACACCAGCACCTCGAAGCTCAGCCCATTTCAGCTTGCCGAAATCGCCGCCGCACTGGCGTCGATGTCCGGCGCCACTTCCAACTTTGATCCCCTGGAAAGCCTGCGCAGCAAGTTCGGTCTGGATCGGCTGTCAGTCGGTAGCGGCCCCACCGGCACGCCAACCTTGGAAGCGGGAACATATCTCGCCAAGGGCGTCTATCTGGGCGCCAAACAGAGCGCGACCGGCAGCGGGACGCAGGCTACGGTTCAGATCGATCTGACCAAGGGCCTGAAGCTGGAGACCACGGCGGGGTCAGGCAACACGTCCGCTACCGGCAGCACCAGCAGCACGGACGCCGCCAGTGTCGGGCTGACTTATCAATTCGAGTATTGATTGCCGGGCGCTGGACAGCATCTTCCCTTCCGTCATGGCCGGGCTTGTTCCGACCATTCGCGCACTCTCGCGATACCAGCTCGTCGCGGTCCTCTGCAGGTTTGGTGTGCTTCATGACCTCGGGCAGAAGGATGGCGCGGAGAAGAACTTTCCACCCGAGGGCAAGGCTCGGCATGAAGGTCAACACCCTGGCTTAAACGGACCCAAGAATGACAGTGACGCACCGATGCTGCCGCGGATCCGGAGGTTAATTGGTGCCGACAGCACCCGCCAAAGCACTCTGGTCATCGTCGCCAAATGCAAGTCGGGCTTTGAGGCGCGGCGTCATCCAGTCGAGGAAGACACGGAGTTTCAGTGGGACAGGCTTGCGTGGCGAGTAGACAATGTGGATTGGCAAGGGCTGCTGCTCGAAGTCCTCCAGCACCAATTGTAACGTTCCAGCACGCTTCGCCGCGTCCATCTTGTACGACATGACCCGGGTCAACCCAGCGCCGGAGATAGCGGCGATTACAGCAGCTTCCGACGTATTCACACACAGTCTCGACCGAATAGGCACAAGGCATTCCCGGTTACCTTTGCGGAATTTCCAGGCGTTCGGTGACGAGACAGGATTGATCGCTATGCAGTCGTGGTCGCTAATCTGATCGGGTGTTTGCGGACGCCCCCTCGCTGCCAGATAGGCGGGACTTGCGCACACCACGAGACGGATCGAACCGATCCGGGTCGCTATCATACTGCTTTCGGGGAGGCTGCCGATCCGGATTGATACGTCGATACTCTCCTCGACCGTATCGACGACGCGGTCGGTGAGTAGAAGTCGCAGAGCCTATTTCGGGAAAAGCATCCAAGAACTCGACGGCTAGGGGAAGCAGATGCGTATGCCCAAGGCCCCAGGGTGTAGTAACAGCAAGATCGCCTTTAGGGCTTCTATACTCGCCAGACACTTGACGTTCGGCGTCGTCTATTTGTTCCATGATCCGCTTGCAGGCTTCGACATAGTCTCGGCCAGCTTCGGTCAGCGTCATCCTCCGCGAAGATCTTTGAAACAACTCGGCTTTCAGACTCGTTTCTAACTCCGCAACCTTGCGACTGACGGTCGCGACTGGCATTCCCAGTCGGCGGGATGCGGCAGAAAAGTTGCCCGTATCAGTGACGGCGACGATCACGGACATCGCCTCCAGGCGGTCCATAAATCCCGGCCTTCCGAACAGTGAGAAGATGCTTCTCATTAATAGAGAAGGCCTCCCGATACGGCAATCGGCTAGGTTCGAAGGCGCTGAAGCCATCGGCGCGTCTGCTTTAGGATCGCTCATAACCCGAGAACTCGATGCCAGGCCCGGTCAGAACAACGAACGCGATGCACCCGTGACGAAGCGCACCGCATTGAATTACGCTCAACCTCAGGAGAGGACACGGAGATGACCCGCAACAGGGTATGCAATCGCGGCCGCCATCGTTCTCCTGACCTGCGCCGCCGGTGCGGGATTTGCGACCGGCGCGTGCGGAGACGACTTTGCAGGCGACAGAGATCGTGACGCATTACAGAACCGCCACCGTTGACGGAATCAGCTTGTTCTATCGCGAAGCCGGCCCGTCGAACGGCCCGGTCGTGGTTCTGCTGCACGGCTTTCCAACGTCGTCGCACATGTTCCGAAACTTGATCCCAGCGCTGGCCGACCGCTATCACGTCATCGCTCCGGACTATCCGGGTTTCGGCCAGAGCGCTGCGCCTGACCATACACAGTTTGCCTACACTTTTGCGCACTACGCCAGCCTGGTGGACGCGCTGCTGCAGCATCTCGGGGCCACGCGCTACGCCATGTACGTTATGGATTACGGTGCACCTGTCGGCTACCGGCTGGCACTAATGCACCCCGAGCGGGTCACCGCATTGATCGTGCAGAATGGGAACGCTTATGCCGAGGGGCTTGAAGCGTTCTGGGATCCTATCAAGGCTTACTGGGCAGACGGGTCCGAGACGCATCGGCGGGCACTCGACTTTTTGGTGGCCCCAGAGACCACAAAGTTCCAATACACGGACGGCGTGAGTGATGTGTCGCGCATCAGTCCCGACAACTGGGTTCACGACCAAGCCCTGCTTGATCGGCCTGGAAACAGGGACATACAGCTCGATCTCTTCCACGACTACGGTTCGAACGTGCCGCTGTATCCGGAATTCCAGGCGTATTTTCGCAAATATCAGCCGCCCACGCTTATCGTGTGGGGCAAGAACGACAAAATCTTTCCGGCAGCCGGGGCCGGTCCCTATCTTCACGACCTTCCTAAGGCCGAACTTGCATCTGCTGGATACCGGACACTTCGCTCTCGAAGACAAGCTCGATGTTATGGCGCCGATGATCCACCAGTTCCTCGACCGCTCTATCGCTTCAAAGTGAGCGACCGCCGCGTCGCGCTGCGCCGGCTTCAATTGGAGGCTCTACATTGCCGGGCCATCGCCGCCCCACGCGCCGCACGGGCTGACGGTGATGCAGAAGGCCAAGTCCAACATTGAAAGGCTTGCGATGACATTGGAGAGCAGCCCGATTGCTCGCATCAAACTACGGAGAACACAATGAATACAGTCACGACAGGCGACGGTGTCGAGATTTACTATAAGGATTGGGGTAAGGGTCAGCCCATCGTTTTCAGCCATGGGTGGCCTCTATCGGCCGATGACTGGGACGCACAGATGCTGTTCTTCCTTAGCAAGGGCTATCGCGTCATCGCCCATGACCGGCGCGGGCATGGCCGCTCGACGCAGGTCGGCGATGGTCACGACATGGATCACTATGCAGACGACCTTGCCGCGGTGACGACGCATCTCGATCTCAAGGACGCGATCCATGTCGGCCATTCGACCGGCGGCGGCGAAGTGGTGCACTACCTCGCACGGCACGGCGAAAGCCGCGTGGCGAAGGCCGCCATCATCAGCGCGGTGCCGCCGTTGATGGTGAAGACCGCAACCAATCCGCGGGGGACTGCCCAAGGACGTCTTCGACAGTCTTCAGGCACAGCTTGCCGCCAATCGCTCGGAGTTCTACCGCGCGATCGCCGCCGGCCCGTTCTACAACTACGATCGGCCAGGCGCGAAACCCTCGGAGCCCATCATCCAGAACTGGTGGCGCCAGGGCATGATGGGCGGCGCCAAGGCCCATTACGACGGCATCGTCGCCTTCTCGCAGACCGATTTCACCGCCGATCTCAAGAAGATCAATGTGCCGGTGTTGGTGATGCACAGCGAAGACGATCAGATCGTTCCCTACGCAGACGCCGGACCACTGTCAGCCAAGCTGCTGAAGAAGGGCACGCTGAAGACCTACAAGGGTTTCCCGCACGGCATGCCGACAACCGAGGCCGAAATCATCAACGCCGATCTTCTGGCGTTCATCGAGAACTGAACGACTGAAAGACACAGATTGGAGCGATCGTGCCATGGGGAATTTAAGGGAAGGATTGCTGTCCCGACGCCGCCTCTGCCTTTGCTGCATCGGCGCTGGCTCCAGCGCCGCCGCGGGAGGATGGCTCACGCCACGCGAGGTGTTTGCGGAGGCTCGCGGCATCGTCAGCCTGATCAAGGACAGCGCCGCTGTATCGCCGATCGTCACGCACAAGCTCCGCAACAATATCACCGTGCTGGAAGGATCTGGTGGCACAGTCGCCGTGCTGTCAGGCCCTGACGGCAAGGTGCTGATCGATGCGGGCATTGCTGTCTCGCGCCCACAAATGATGAGGTCGCTGACAGACCTCGGCGCCGATCCAATCACCCACCTAGTTAATACGCATTGGCATTTCGACCATACCAGCGGCAACACCTGGCTCAATGCGGCGGGCGCGAAGATCATCGCGCAGGAGAACACGCGCAAGTATCTTTCCCAGGTCCAGCGCGTGGACGATTGGGACTACAATTTCCTCGCACTGCCGACAGGCGGCATTCCCAGCGAGGTCTTCGCCGAGGAGCATAGTCTCAAGCTCAATGGACTGACGATCGCGCTTAAACATTACGCTCCGGCGCATACCGACAGCGACATCTCCGTGACGTTTGCCGAAGCAAACGTCGTCCACGTGGCTGACACATTCTGGAATGGCATCTATCCGTTTATTGATTATTCGACCGGCGGCAGCATCGACGGGATGATCGCAGCATCCGATGCCAATCTCGCCGCGGCGTCCGGCGACACCATCATCATCGCCGGCCATGGCAAAGCCGTCGGCACCAAAGCCGAGCTCCAGGAGTTTCGGGACATGCTCGTCGCCGTCCGCGAAAATGTGGCCGCACTCAAAAAGCAGGGGCGTTCGCGTGATGACACAGTTGCGGCCAAACCGACGGCGACCTTCGATGCCAGGTTCGGCAACTTCGTGATTGATCCCGCCTTCTTCACGAGACTGGTTTACGAGGGCGTCTAAGCAAGAAGGTCGTTAGATACCACCGTCATTCCGGCACGGAGGGCGACGTTGTGACATGCCTGGTCGCGGCCGAACGAGATGCCGAGCGGCTGATGCGGCGGCAAATCCCGTCCGGTGACAAATCCCGTCGGGCAACGCGGACCGCATCCCGCACCCCCAGTCCCGCAAGCAGTGCCCCCGCGACATCCTCGGCGTGCTCCGGCGCTGCGTCTCCGCGCAGCACAGACCGCATCCCCATCAGGCCGGCGCCAAGAACGAGATCATAGGCAACCTGCGCCGATGGCACGCGAAATCGCCCGTTATTGATCCCATCGGCAACGGCATTCGAAAGGTTCGCGCGCATCGCAGAGCCGAGTGGAGCGGCCAGCAAGGCAATCCGGACAACGGTCCATCCCCATACGGGATCGTTCGCGGCTCTACGTATGTAACTTCGGACAGCGCAGGCTACCACGTCTGCCGGGTCAGGCAGCTGCTGAATCTCGGACAATTCGGCTTCCATCGCCTCAGCGGCAGCGATTGCGACTGCGACGAGAACGTCCTCCGTGGTCTCGAAGTAGTTGTAAAAGGTCCCGCGGGCGACGCCGGCTTCCGATGTAAAATCGTCAACCTGCGGCGCGTCAGGCCCTAATTTGGCGATTACGCGCATCGCTGCTTCCACCAGCATCTCCCTGGTGCGAGCCTGCTTGCTCCGTCCGATGGCTGCCCTATCAGCATTCATATCTCGATACTGCTCTCTCCTCACCTCGAGTACGGCGATAACGCCGGACATCTTGACGCGACGCTGTCACCGACGTCAAACTGACGAATATGTCATTTCTCTCGCGACGGGGGCGAAAAAAGATGGGTATTCTGGTTCGGTTTGTCCCGTGGCGCGTCATCGCGGCCGCGGCCATCGCGGCGGTGGCAACGACCTGGGCGTTCGCCGCGTCAGCGGCCGGTCGCCCCAACATCCTGCTCATCTTGGCAGACGACATGGGCTGGTCCGACACCAGCCCCTACGGCAGCGAGATCTTCACGCCCAGCATCGCCCGCCTGGCTGACCAGGGGATGATGTTCACGAACTTCCACGTGGCCGCCTACTGCGCGCCGACCCGAAGCATGCTGCTGACAGGCGCCGATAATCATGTCGTCGGTTTGGGCAATATGATCGAACTCCGCTCCGACAATCAACGCGGCCAGCCCGGCTACGAAGGCTACCTGAACGGCCGGGCGGGCACGATCGCCACTCTGCTGCGGCAGGCCGGATACCACACCTACATGGCGGGCAAGTGGCACCTGGGAAAAACCCCGGACAAGATGCCCGCCGGACAGGGCTTTGAGGAGTCAGTCGGCGTGCTAGAAGGCGGCGCGGACAACTGGGAGGCCAAGTCGTACTCGCCCGGCTACAAAGCGGTCCACTTCTTTGAGGGCACGCAGCCGCTCGAATTGCCGCCGGATTTCTATTCCAGCCGCTTCTACGCGGACCGCATGATCCGCTCCATCGACGCACATGCGGGCGACGGCAAGCCATTCTTCGGCTATCTCGCCTTCCAAGCTGTCCACCAGCCGCACCAAGCGCCAGCCGATTTCACCGCCCGCTACATCTCGACCTACCAAGCGGGCTGGTCGGCCATCTCCCGCTTCCGGTACATGCGTCAGGTCGAGCGTGGATTGATGCCGTCCGGCCTTCAGCAGCAGCGCCTTCCCGTCATCGCGGACTGGGACACCTTACCCCAGGACGAGCAGCGCATGGATGCGAAGCGGATGGCCGTCTATGCCGGAATGCTGGAATACATGGACCTGAGCATCGGACGTGTGCTCGACCATCTCAGGCAACGCGGCATGCTCGACAACACCGTCGTCGTCTTCGCCAGCGACAATGGCGGCGAGGCGGCAAAGTTGATGGCCATGTACAGCGACTACTACGCCAAGAACTTCGACCTCAGTTACGGACACCTCGGCGAGAAGGGTTCATACTCCGAATACGGACCGGGCTGGGCGTCGGCATCGATGGCGCCGTTCACCAACTTCAAGGGCTCGGCCGCGGAGGGCGGCGTCCGCGCACCACTCATCATTCGCTACCCGGCGGCGGTTCCCGCGGGTGTCCGCACCGACGCCTTCGCCTACGTCTCGGACGTCGTCCCGACGCTGCTTGAATTTGCCGGAGCCGACGCCACCGGGAAAGAAGCCGCCGTGCTGTCGGGGCGCAGCATGGTCCCCTTGCTGACCGCCCGCGCCGACCATGTTCATGCGCCGGATGAAGCGATTGGCTACGAAGCGGCGGGCGGGGCCGCGGTCTACCGGGGGGACTGGAAACTCGTGAGGAGTGTGCCGCCGTATGGCGACCGCAAGTGGCGCCTCTACAACCTCCGCGACGACCCGAACGAAGCGCGCGACATGTTATCGGCAGAGCCGGAGCGGGCACGCGCGATGCTGGCCGACTTCGCGGCCTATGCCGCGCGGAACGGCGTCATCGAGGTGCCTGCCGACTACGACGTCATCGCCCAGGCTCGGGCGAACGCAGCGCAACAAACTAGTCATTAAGCCCTTCGTACCAGAGCGATTGGATCAACTCGTTAGAGCTAAGTGTGCCGCAAGCCGGCACTGAGGACCCTGACTACCCGCCGAAAATTCTCGCCCTAGCCCATTCGACACCCCCTTGCTGCGTCGCACAAACCGGGTCAGACTGACCTCATGCCGGACGTGCCAGCTGCCTCGCAGACCTCCGCCCTGGCCCAGGAACTCCTGGACCTCACCGCTCGCCTCGGTGCTCGTGCGGACGAGGACCCATTCGGCAACCCGGTTCTATCGGTCTCTCTGGCCATCACGCGCCAACTCGACGCCGGCGAGTCTGACCGAAGACGATATCGCCGGCCTGATCCGCTATCTGCGCGACGCCGCTTTCAACGACCGCGCCGCCCGCATCCCGGTCTATCTCGGCGGCATCGACACCGAGACCAACGACGCCATCTTGGCCGGACTGGCACATCATCTACTGCGTCCCGATCCGAACGACAGCCCGGTTCGCTGGGCCGAATACCAGGCGCTGACCGAACGCACCCGCTTCGCCGCCGTCTTCACCGCCCATCCCACCTTCTCCCTGCCGCTGCCGGTCAACCAGGCCCTGGCCGAGGCGGCCTGCGGCCATCCAGCACCCGCCTTCGAATCCCACCGCCCGCCGCCGATCACCCTGCGCAGCGAGTTCGACCAGTCCGTCGCCGCGATCGCCAACGGCCGCGACGCGATCGACCGGTTCAACGCCGCGCTGATTTCCGTCGCCCGCGGCGCCTGGGCGGACCGCTGGACCGAGCTGAATCCAAGCCCCGTGGTGCTGTCCACCTGGGTCGGCTACGACACCGACGGCCGCACCGATATCGGCTGGTGGGACACCATGCGCCTGCGCCTGGAAATGAAGCGCCTCCAGCTCGCCCGTCTGCACGCCCAGGTTGCCGTCCTCCCCAGCGCCACCGCCCTCGCCGAACGCGTCGCCGAGGCGCGGGACGCCGTGGACCAGCAGATCGAGCTCTGCCCCGATCAGCCGGAGCCGGCCAAGGTCGCCGCTTTCGCGCACGCCCTGGTCGGCAGCGGGAAATCGCGCTGACGTCGCCCGCGCCCCTGCTGCCGCTGTTCCGGTCCGCCATCGCCAAGGCCGAGGATCGCCACAAACTCGCGTTGACCGTGGCGCGCGCCGGGCTGGTGTCGCACGGCATGGCGCTGGCGCACACCCACACGCGGCTGAACGCCGCGCAGATCCATAACGTGGTCCGCCAGCGGCTGGGCATCGCCGACCCGCCGGAGGATCCGGCCCACCGCCGCGCGCTGTTCGCCGCGATCAATGCCGCGCTGGACACGGTCAAGCCCGAGCCGGTGGATTTCGGCGCGCTGCATCGGCGAGCAGGCCTCGGCCGCGAAGCTGATGATGACGGTCGCGCAGATCGTCAAGCACGTGGACGGTTCCATCCCGGTCCGTTTCCTGATCGCCGAAACCGAAACCGGCTACACCCTGCTCGCCGCGCTCTGGCTGGCGCGGCTGTTCGGCATCGAGCAGCACATCGAGATCTCGCCGCTGTTCGAAACCGCCGAAGCGCTGGAGCAGGGCGCCACGGTGCTGGAGGAAGCCCTGCGCAGCCCGCATTACCGCGACTATCTGAAGAAGACCGGCAAGCTGGCGCTGCAGTTCGGCTACTCGGATTCCGGCCGCTATGTCGGGCAGCTCGCCGCCAGTTATTTGATCGAGCGGCTGCGCCTGAAGATCGCCCACACGCTGGAGCATCACGGCGTGACCGGCGTCGAGGTGATCCTGTTCGACACCCACGGCGAGAGCATCGGCCGCGGCGCGCATCCCGGCTCGCTGGCGGATCGGCTGAAATACCTGTCGCCCACCGCGTCCCGTCAGGCGCTCGGTCGGCCGGCCTGAAGGTGCGCGAGGAAGCGGCGTTCCAGGGCGGCGACGGCTATCTGCTGTTCGGCACGCCGGAACTGGCGCTGGCGACGATCACCCGCATCGCCGAACAGACCTACCATCCGGCGGCGGGCCCGATCGAGGATCCGGTCTACGCCGATCCCGACTTCGCCGCCGATTTCTTCGCCACCATCCGCGCCGGCATGGAAGGACTGGTCGAGGACGCCGGCTACGCGCGCCTTGCTCGGCGCGTTCGGTCCGGCGCTGCTGGATCGCACCGGATCGCGCCCGTCGGCGCGGCAGTCGGACGGCATGGGCGGCGCCGCGCGCATCCGCCATCCGAGCGAATTGCGCGCGATCCCGAACAACGCGATCCTGCAGCAGATCGGCTGGTGCGCGAATACGCTGCAAGGCATCGGCGCCGCTGCGGCGCGCCATCCCGAAACGTTTTCCGAACTGCGCCAGAGCAGCCGCCGTTTCAAGCGGGCGATGGATCTGGCGAGCCACGCGCTGGCGCATTCGGATATCGAGGTGCTGCGCGCGGTGATCGCCACGCTCGACCCCGGCACCTGGCTGGACCGCGCCGCGCATACCAGGCGGCCCGGCCGGCGGGAGGCGCTTGGTGGCGGTCGCGAAGGCGCTGGAACGGCTGGATATCTGGGCCGGCGGCGCAGTCGATGTTCCGCCGCATTTCCGGCCGATCATCTGGCGCTGCGGGTAGCCTGGCCGGATGTGCCGCATATGGCGAACCGCGAGATCCTGCTGCACGCGCTGCGCTTGGCGCTGATCCACCGGATCTGGCTGCTGGCGACGGAGATTCCCGATTTCTCGCCGCGCCATGGCGTGACGCGGCTGGCGCTGGAGGCGGCGATCCTGCGGCTGGATATCGACGCGTCGCTGAACGTTTTGGCGGAGATTTTCCCGTCGGCCCCCGACCCGGCCGCGGATTGCGACTACGGCGAGCCCGCGCCGAACCGCCGCACCGCGGCCTATGTGCGGGAACACGAGGAGATATTTGCCCCGATGCGCCGGCTGTTCGGCATGGTGCGGGAGATCGCGACCGCGGTGACGCACGAGGTCGGGGCGTTCGGGTAGGCGCCTCACCCGCGCCGCCTGTCAAACCGAACCTGCACCGCATCGACGGATCAGTTGGCAACGTGTTGCTCATTCGGGCAGCCACGGCCCGAGCACCTGGTCCGCGGTGAAATCCAGACTCGCAACATCGACACGCGGCTGCTCGTTGTTATCGGCCAAGGAGGCCAGGGCTTCCTCCCGCGCTCCGCTCAGCTCTTCGCTGATGATCACCGGCACGGCCGGACCCAGGCTCGGGCTTTCTTCAGCAGTGTCTGAATACCGCGCCGCTGTTCGCGGACGGTCTTGCGCCAACCGGCCCGCGGGCTGGTCGCTGGACTGGCCTGCAGCCTGATCAGATGGTCAAGGAGCGTCGCGATCCGGTTACGCAACTCGCGCCGGTCGCTTTTCCCCAAAGCCTCGATCTCCTCCGCGATGTTGCGCCAGTCCAGTTCGGCTTCATTCACCAGCTCGCCGATGGCGCGCCGGCGCAGTAGTTCGCCCTGGCGCTCGGACCAGATCGATATGTCGGTCTCGTAGTCGCTCATGATCCCTCCTAGCCATCTCAGCATCAGGGCACCGCGGTGCTTTGCTACGGTGACAGCTTGATACCATTCACAGCGAGAATGGGGCGACCGCGTTCGATCAACACCGTCACGCCCCCCTGCCCCGCTCGCGGCTACTCGGCGGCCATGGCCATTGGCGCGGGCTTTGAC